>JAUNUY010000013.1 GCA_030537935.1 Eubacteriales bacterium
TTCTGCTGATTGCGCCTTCTTGGATTGGGGATTGCGTGATGGCGCAACCTCTTTTGTGCATCCTCAAAGAAAGACATCCGCAAGCCGATTTGCACGTCTTTGCAGGAGGATGGACACAAGCGTTGCTGATGCGCATGCCCGAAGTGGATAAAATCATCAATAATCCTTTCGGCCATGGCGACGTGAAATTGTGGCAACGTTTTCGCGTCGGTCGGGATTTGCGCGCCGAACACTATTCCTCGGCAATTATCTTGCCGGGCTCCCTGAAGTCTGCTCTCGTTCCTTTTTTTGCACGCATTCCCGTCCGTACGGGCTATGTGGGTGAATCTCGCTATTCATTGATCAACGATATCCGCCATCTGGACGAAAAACACCTTCCGAGAATGGTTGATCGCTTTGTCGCTCTGGCATTTCCCGAGAACAGCACAGAACCCCTGCCGCAAGTACTGCCCCGCCTGAGCGTTTCTCGCAAACAGCAAGCATGTGCGGCAGAACGATTCGGCTTGAATACGGACAAGCCGATTTTAGCCTTATGCCCCGGTGCGGAATATGGCCCTGCCAAACGATGGCCTTCTCGGCATTTTGCGACATTGGCGGCTCGTTATGCGGCAAAAAATTGGTCGGTCTGGATTTTTGGATCGGGCAAAGATGCCCCGATTGCCGAAGAAATCAGCGCACAGTCAAACACAGACTGCATCAATCTTTGCGGAAAAACCAATCTGGCGGAAGCGATCGATCTGCTTGCTTTGAGCCGTGTTGTGGTATGCAACGACTCGGGATTGATGCACGTTGCTGCGGCTCTTGACCGCCCTTTGGTCGCCATCTACGGTTCATCAAGCCCCGACCATACGCCGCCTTTATCCGCCCACGCAGAAATTCTGACCTTGGATTTGGAATGCGCCCCTTGTTTTGAACGCACGTGTCCGCTCAAACATACCGACTGTCTCGAAAAGCTATGGCCGGAACAAGTTGCGAATGCCGTTGAAAAAGTCATCGCAAAAAAAGAATGAACATACGGAAACTCCATTTCCCGATCTTCTTTTTCGTTCGATCCGTCCAAAAATCATTCCAATACCCGGATAGCCTTGATTTATTTGATATGACAAATATCCTTGAATTGACGATAATGCATGTTCAAATTCAATTTAAGGCTCCCTGAAAAGGAATGATAATGGAAAATAAACACAATCAATTGATAATTCTCGGCTCAGGTCCTGCAGGATACACTGCAGCCGTTTATGCCGCCCGTGCAAATAATGACAACGACAGAAGTCGACAACTGGCCCGCCGATCCCGACGGAGTTCAAGGTCCTGAGCTGATGCAGCGTTTTCTCGCCCATGCCGAACGCTTCGGTACGCAAATCGTGTTCGACCACATCCACACCGTCGATTTGCAACATCGCCCTTTTACCCTGACGGGAGATGCGGGAACCTATACCTGTGACGCTTTAATCGTCGCCACCGGAGCTTCGGCTCAGTATCTCGGTCTGCCCAGCGAGGAAGCATTTAAGGGCAAAGGTGTTTCCGCTTGTGCAACCTGTGACGGCTTTTTCTTCAAACAGCAAAAAGTTGCCGTGGTGGGCGGCGGAAACACGGCATTGGAAGAAGCACTTTATTTGTCGAATATCGCACAGCATGTTTATCTGATTCATCGACGCGATGAATTCCGTGCCGAAAAAATCATGGTCGATAAGCTGATGGCAAAAGTTGATGAAGGCAAAATCACCTTGGTGCTCAAAGCCAATGTCGACGAAATCCTCGGTGACGAACAAGGAGTGAATGCCGTACGCGTCCGTTATACCGACGGCAAGAACGAAGTCTTCGACATCACCGGCATTTTCATTGCCATCGGGCACAAACCGAACACGGATCTTTTCCGCGGTCAACTCGATATGGACGAATCAGGCTACCTGAAAACGCAAGGCGGACATCAAGGAAACATCGGACAGACCAATATCAAAGGTATTTTTGCCGCAGGTGACGTTCAAGATCATATTTATCGTCAGGCGATTACCAGTGCCGCATCGGGCTGTCAGGCCGCTTTGGATGCGGAACGCTATCTCGACAGTCTGTGATAAAATTCGAACGCGCACCGACGGTGTCATCGGATTCGAAACAACCGGAAAGATTCGGCGGATTCTTTCCGGTCGTTTTTTTCTTCTTCCGTGTCGACAAAACGTTATTTTCTTAAGCGAGGCTCTCGAATGAAAAAATTATTTTTGCTCCTGACTGCTTTTTTTGCAGTCTT
>JAUNUY010000014.1:0-1485 GCA_030537935.1 Eubacteriales bacterium
CTGTCTCCATAAAGATAATAAGGAAGCGTCGAAGATCGCGAAAGCATGCGTCCCAAGTTTTTTTGGGCTTTGTTCATCTTCCCTGCATCGTGAATGCCATCGTACCGCTCCAAAAGATTTTCGATGACGGCAACATCGTTTTGCTTATCGGGATAATCGGGAATCGTTTGTGCCACCGAAGAAGTATGACGACGTTTGTAAGACACGTCGACGTGATCAGGTGCGTAATCGGCCGTATACTCAAGATCACCTTGCGGAACATAGCGGCCGAGAATGTTTTTTGCCTTCAGCGCCGTGAACGTATTTCCGTGTCGACTGACGTAATCGTTTCTGTCGTCAATAAAAAGATGCCCGTCAAGATCTGCCGTGTCGTCCACATAGAGGGTTCGTCCGACACTCTGGTGCACCTCTCCTTTGTTGATGAAGTCTCCGTGTACGTGCAAATCGCCGTCTTGGACATAAACACGTCCTTTATTCTTCAGGGAGCCTGTGGACACATATCCGCGATCTCCGCTGATCAAAGTACCTTGAGGCATCACGGCAACATCGGATCGATTTCTTCCGTTGAGCACCACACTGCCGTCGTAAATGTTTGTGGATCCTCGCTGGCGGTTGTCTCCGTTGAGCACGAGCAATCCGCTGCCGTATTTGTCGAGCCCGCCCTCTCCGAAAAGATTGTTGTTGAAATAAGCCACTCCTTCGACATTCAATCGACTTTGTCCCCAAACAAGCGCGCCATAGCCGTTGACGGCTCGGGTCGGGTTCAGAATGCCCCACCCGTAGAGCTCATCCACGCCCGCTTTCCCCGCGTCGTCGGCGGTACCAAGTATTACTTGCTGCACATTTTGAGCATTCATCCATGGATAACGACTCCACACCAAAGCGGCCGTCGCACTGACAAGTGCGGCACTGTTGGATGAGCCTATCGTTTCGTCATGAAAAAGCTCGCTTCGAAAATAAGAAGGGGTCGTAATGCATACGGAACGAACACCGCCGCACGGGCTTAAGTGCCTTTCGGCGGCTGCGGCAAAAAGAATACCGCCCATCTTCGGATCAACGCGAGCCACCGCTGTGGGATAGTATTGAAGAACATCGTCGTCGTTGCCGCGCGATTTGACAAGAAGAACATTTCTGTTGATTACCGATCGCATTTGGGCTGTGGCACTTTCAAGGGAGAATGCGTAATCATCCGAATATTCCGCATTGTAGGACATATTCACAATACGCACTTCGGGATGGCGGTCAAGAATGCCGTGAATAAAATTAAATTCCTCCTCGACAGAACTTTGGTATTGCAACGCCCCTGACACAATCCGTGCAGCCGGTGCCGCTTTTCGGATAATTTCTGCCATATGTCCTGCGTGCAAAGGAAGATCGGCAGTCTTCGAATAAGTGTTCTCACCTATGGGCTCACTTTGTATACTCTCGTTTTTTTGTACGTATTGCACAGCATGAATATTCCCCAAGCCTGCAACAACCTTGGTG
>JAUNUY010000014.1:1495-1868 GCA_030537935.1 Eubacteriales bacterium
ATGTGGTGCCGTCGGGCGCCGTTCGATGGTAATCACCGTTCCATGCCGAAGAAGATAATTCCAAAGCATTGATTTGATAATCAAGCCCTTCGGCTTTTCTGAGCGTTTTGGGTGTGGTTCCGGGTGTTATGAGCGGTGCGACTCCTCCCTCTCCTCCTCCGCCACAAGCGGAAACACCAAACAAGATTGCTCCAAAAAGTAAAATCGTACAAAAAGAAAATCGACTTATGTTCATATGGTTTGCTTTATAAAAACGACATCAAATTATGACTGATGCTTCATTGATGTTTCTTTGCCCAAGCTTTCAGGCAGCCTTCATGCTTCTGATCCAACGCAGCCTTACCTCCGAGCTTTTCCAAACGATCTTCCACGG
>JAUNUY010000014.1:1878-2126 GCA_030537935.1 Eubacteriales bacterium
CTTTCTCGCTTAATGTCTGCAAGGATTCGCCAATGGTGCATCGACAATAATATTCGGGAAGCCCGGACTCGGGGACATCCCGAATGCCGTGGCGTTTTAAATCATCGGCCCAGCTCGGAAAAAAGGGAATGTTTTTCGTACAGTCGGCAACAATATGCTCAATCCTCTTGGGTTTACTCAAAGAACATTGCGTCAAAAGCGCAAACCCCAGAGTGATCAGGATGACAAGCCAAAACCACATTCGTATG
>JAUNUY010000005.1 GCA_030537935.1 Eubacteriales bacterium
GAGAACGCGACGGAAGATACGGTCATTGAAATCGAGGCGGATTTCGATTGGACGGAAACCGTTACAATTACAGGCAAGACGATTACATTCAAAGACGGCGATGCCGGTGCGGTGATGCTGAAGCGTGCCGCAGACTTTAAAGGCACATTTTTCAATGTGGCACCGGATGGCGGTCTGATATTGGCGCCGACGGCGAATGAGCAGCTGGTGTTCTCGGGTGAGGGCGTCACTTTGGATGCTTCGGGAAAACCGGAGCCGGTGGACGGTGCGCAGATTGAAGAAGAGGGCAGTTTTGCAATCATTGACGGAAACTTTACCATGTCCGGCGGTGTTATAGAAAAATTTTATACGTATAAAAATGATGCGGCGACACTGATGTTACGGGAAGGTGCGACGGCACTTATGAACGGCGGCAGTATTCGCCATAATTACGCCTTACCGGACGAAGAATACGTGTGGCGCCGGGTGGCAAACTCCGCCGTACGTATTATGCCGGGTGCTACCTTTAGCCTGGCGGATAATGCGGAGATTGCAGAGAACAAGGGTATCGGCTCGCCGGTGTATGTCGGTCATTGGAATCCCGGTCGAGGCCCGTTGCCCGGCGGCGGCTATCCGTTATCGGAAAAGCCTTTGGCTAAATTTTTCATGAACGGCGGTCGAATCCATGATAACGAACTCGTTTTTTCCTACCAGGAATATCGAGGCGGTGGCGTACAGGTACGACTCCGGGCATACATGGAAATGAACGGCGGATCCATCGACCATAATACGGCATTTGCGGGCGGCGGTATATCCGTCAGCAACTTGACGCCGGATTATGTCACTTCATTTAACGATGACTGGGGCATTGCACCGGCTTATCATAAACCGACCAAACGTATTTGGTTCGGTGCGGACCGGACGGCCGGCGGTGCCGGCGCCTACACGATGGCGTACGACGAATACCGGCAACGTTTCCCGTCCATCTTCATCATGAACGGCGGTCAGGTCGATTCGAACCATGCGAAGAGTCAGGAAAGTCCGGATGCGGAACATCCGAAATGGGGTATCCGGAATCGAAGCGGTCAGGCCGGCGGCATCTACATGGACTCCGATGACATCTACCTGAACAAGGGCCGTATCACCAATAACATAGCGGACAGCTTCGGCGGCGGTCTCTATGCGGAAGAATATTTTGCGGAAATGCATCTGGACAGCGTGCTGTTCAAGGACAACCTGGCACAGATGCCGGCTGACAAAGATATTGTCTTCCAAGACGGCATGGGGACGAAATCCCATTTCTACAATACGCAGGGTACGGGCGGTGCCATCTGGCTCTGTCGTTCCGGCGACCTCGTGCTGGCCGAGGATGCCAATGTCGGCTTTTTGAATAACAGGACGACGAACTTCCATGACTACATGCCCAAAGACCACGACATTGCCTGGCTGAAAACGGATAGCCGGGGCGGCGTGTGGTACGACTATAACCGATCCGTGGTAAACGGCATCAACAACACCTTTACCTTCTTTTATGATTGGGAGACGGCACAAGGATATGCTTATACGAGAAACTTCGATACGGTGACGGCAACCTCCGTGGATACCGATGAAAGTCACTTCAACATCATCATCGCCGGCAATCAAGCCAGCCACGGTGGCGGTATTGCATCCAATAACAACCTGACCTTCGGCGGCTATCAGATGGAGCTGGAGAAGAAGTTCATTAATGAGAGTGGCGAAGATACGACGGCGGACGGGACACATCCAAAATATGTCGGCTTCTTGTTGTTCATCACGGACAAGGAAACCGGAGATATCAAATTTCGGGATTACATTATTTTGGAGAAGGCGTACGACTATAAATACAAATATGAAGCGAGCAATCAATATTATCCGAGTACGAAGGTACTGCCCTTTATCGACAACGATCGCTATATCGTAACACTGGTGGAACGAACGACCGGTGAACGGGCGACCTTGACTAAGGTTTTGAAGCCGGCAAGGCCGATGTGGCTCAGGAACGATTCATTTTTGGATACCGAGGATGAGGCGTTCAAGAATCACGTCTTGAGTCTGGGGCATGAAAAACCCGTCATTTCGTTTACAGCGGAAGATCGCCCCATGTCCAAACTGGAAATTACCAAACTGGACGAGGAAGGCAATCCCATGCCGGGCGTCGGCTTCCGTCTGGAGCGGGAAGAGATTTTATACGAGGAAGCGGAAGGGGGACGGAAAGAAATCAGCCGAAGCTGGATGGACTATCTATGGACCATTGCACCCGACACGCCGGAGGAGAACCGCGTGACGAACACAGAGGGAAGGCTGGATATTACAAATCTGGTGACCGGCAAGTATCGCCTCGTGGAGACGACGCGGCCCGCCGGCTATGCCCCGATTACCGTTGAATTCGAGGTGACGGCGGACGGTTCGGTGATTCAACAGACGGTGCAGAATCAGAAGTATGCAAGCTTTGAATTTACGAAGACGGATGCGACGGATGAAACGAAGGTGCTGTCGGGGGCCGTATACGGGCTGTATACTCAAACTGGAGAGGGTGACCTGACTCCGGTCACGGATGAAAAACGGCAACCGATTCAAGCGACATCGGATGAAGCGGGCAAGGTTCTGTTTGACACCCTGGTACCCGGCGATTACGTCGTGAAAGAAATCACGCCGCCGTCGGGCTATGTATTGAGTCCGGAAGAATTGACGGTTACCGTGAAGGAATATGGTGAAGTCATTGAAAAGGCGGAGAAGGTATATAACAAGCGTCCCGCTGAACTCAAGATTCACAAGGTCAACAAGGCCGCAACACCGGAAGCGGTGGCGGACGTCGGCTTTGAACTCCTGGATGCAGAGAAGAACCCCGTCCTCGACGGACAAGGGAATCCTATCGTCGGGACGACGGATACGGACGGCAATTTGACGTTCCGGTTCCTGCGGACAAATGACGGCAGCACGCCGCAGACGGAGGAAGACTTACTTCCGGCCGGCACGTATTATCTGCATGAAACGTCGGCACCGGCCGGATATCTCTTAAATGACGAATACATCGAGCTGACCTTGGGTACGGGCTACGAAGTCATAGAGAAAACGGTGGAGAACGACTATGATGTCAGCGTAAAACTGGTAAAAACGGTCGAAGGGCATCCCATGCCCGAAGGGCTTTCCGCCATTTTTGAATTGTATAGAAAAGAGATGGAGGGTGCGGCACTCATAGGAGAATATACGACGGATGCGGCAGGAGAAATCAGTGTATCCGGTCTCTATCCCGGTGAGTACTACTTCAAAGAGAAGACGCCGCCCATCGGCTATCATGCGGCAGAGGATATCGAATTTACGGTCAATCCGGGCGATGTTTCCGTGGCGGATTTGACGGCAGATAACAAACTGAAACGTCGGAACATCCCGGTAAAGAAGACATGGGTTCTGAACGGACAAAACAGTGCGCCGCCTGTACAAATTACGCTTAAGCAGCAGGCGACGGACGGAACGGAAACGGACTATGCAAGTGTCGAGCTGGACGGTGTCATTGACACGGTGGAAACCGAGCCATGGTCGGCTATTTTCCGGGATGTGCCGGAGACGGACGGCAAAGGGAACGCATACACCTATCGTGCGGAAGAAGTCGTCCCGGAATACTTCGAAGCGACCTACGGAGGCGATGTGGAAACGGGTCTTACCGTTGTGAATACCTTCCACAATCCGTTGACGGAAGTCCGTGCGACAAAAGCATGGGTCGGCGGGGAAGACTTTAACGGCGGTGTACGACCGACGGTAACCTTCGCCCTGTATCGTCAGCGGGAAGGACACCTGCCGGAAGCGGTACCGACGGATATTGCACCGCACAAGACCGTGGCGAACGGTGAAACCGAGGCGGTGTGGATGGATATTCCCGTTTTGGATGCGGACTATAAACCCTACATTTATTCCGTGAAAGAGATTGCTATCGAAGGGGAAAACCTGACGGAAGATAAGGGCTTGAAGAGCAGTGAGCACTATGCCGTAAAAGAAGAAGGGTTGAAGGTGACGAATACCTTCGTCTCTGAAAAGACAACCTTCCATGCGGAGAAACATTGGGTTGGCGGTGAAAAATGGATGCCGCTGCCGGAAGCGGGATTCCAACTCTATCGTCAGATAGCCGGCGAACCCAAGGAGACGGTTGAAGCGGAACGTAAGTTGACGCGGATAGCGGATGATACCGCGCCGATGAAAATCACATGGACCGATTTGCCCGTGTACGACGAACGCGGTCGGGCCTATGAATACACGGTCAGCGAGGTGACCGTACCGGATCGCTATATTGCGACGGTCGAAGAAGGCGGTACGGGGACGGCGGAACAACCGGTCGTCATGACAAACACCTTCGATCCCGGTACGACCTCCGTCGTGGTACAGAAGCGGTGGATTGGCGTTGGCGAGTCGAAGGTCATGGGGGCCACGTTCAAGCTGTGGGCTAAAGCGGGGACGGACGGTGAAGAGACACTCGTGACCCAAGATAAACATGGTAACGTCATCGAAAATCCGTTCATCCTCAAGGGGGATACGGAGCAGACCATTTCCGGCCTGCCGACGGAGACGGCGGACGGCACGCCCATCACCTATGAAGTGACGGAAGAACCGATAGAAGACTTTATGACATCTCTGCATAAGGTGGTAGCGCCCGACGCGGCGACACGATTTGAATTCAAGAACACCTATGACGGCGATGCCGTACTACAGATTCTCAAGACGGGAGTCGGTGACGAACCCCTGGCGGGTGCGACATTCACATTATATGAAGAAGACGGGACGGCCGTTGTAACGGAAGCGATAAGCAATGACAAGGGCATTGCGACGTTTGACAAGCTACGTCCTTCCAAGCACTATGTGTTGAGAGAAACGCAGGCACCGGCAGACTATGCGCTGAATCCGGAAATCTTCCGGGTGGATGTGGCAGCGGACGGGACGGTTACCGTGACAAGTGATAAACACGGTGCCATAACCGACATCACGCCGTTGACTTTAAAGAACAAGCGCCCGACGGAATTGACAATTCATAAGGTCAATACAGCCACGACTGCAGAAGGCATTGCCGGGGTCGAGTTTGAATTACTGGATGCCCAAAGGGTGCCCGTGACGGATGGACAAGGTCAGCCCGTTGTCGGTACGACGGATGCCGATGGCTACTTGACCTTCAAGTTCTGGCGGACCAATGATGGTACCGTGCAGCAGACAGAAGCGGATCTGCTTCCTGCAGGCATCTACTACCTGCATGAGACTGCAGTGCCGGCAGGCTATCTTATAAATGATGATTACATAGAATTGACAATCGGCGAAAACTTTGAAGTGATTGAGAAGACCATCGTCAACGACTACGATGTCAGCGTGAAGCTGATTAAAACGGCAAACGGCCGGCCGATGCCGAAGGAGCTGTCGGCGACCTTCGAATTATATCAAGTGACGACGGAAGCGGAAACCCTCATCGGTGAATATACGACGGACACATCCGGGTACATCAACGTGACGGGTCTCTATCCGGGGGCTTATTTCTTCCGGGAGACGACACCGCCCGTCGGCTACGAAGCAGTGAAAGATATCCATTTCACCATCAACCGCGGGGATGTGACCGTGGCGGATATCACGGTGGATAATCCCTTGAAACGTCGGGATATTCCGGTGAAAAAGACTTGGGCGCTCGGTGAACAGAATACGGCACCGGCCGTACGCATCACCTTGAAGCAAACGACGGCGGCCGGGGAAGAAAGGGACTATGCGAGCGTTGAACTGGATGGCGAGATGGATTCGGTAGAGACGGCACCTTGGTCGGCGGTATTCCATGATGTACCGGAGACGGACGGACACGGAAACGCTTATAGTTATCGGGTGGAAGAAGCGGTACCGGAACACTTTGAAGTCACCTATACGGGGGATTCGGAGACCGGCTTTATCGTAACGAACACCTTCCATAATCCTATGACGGAAGTGCGTGCGACGAAGGAATGGATTGACGGAGAAGACTTTAACGACGGTGTACGCCCGACGGTAACCTTCGCGCTGTATCGACAGGCGGAGGGATATCCGATGGAAGCGGTACCGACGGACATCGCACCGCATAAGACCTTGGCGGATGGCGTGACGGAAGTGCAATGGACGGACCTGCCCGAATTGGATCCGGCGTACAATCCGTATACCTATTACGTGAAAGAGATTGCGATAGCGGGCGAGACCTTGACGGAAGAGAACGGTATCAAGAAGAGTGAACACTTCGCCGTAAAGGAAGAAGGACATCATGTTACGAATACCTTCGTTTCGGAGAAACGGTCCTTCCATGCGGAGAAGGCATGGATTGGCGGTGAAAAACAGACACCGGCACCGGAAGCCGATTTCCAACTCTACCGTCAGATTAAGGGCATGCCGAAAGAGACAGTCGGTGAGGTGCGTAAACTGGTGCGAACGGTGGACGATGCGACGCCAACCCGCATGAGCTGGACGGACCTGCCGGTCTATGACAAGCGCGGTCGGATCTACACCTATACGGTGACGGAGTTAACCGTGCCGGATCAGTATATTCCCGCGACGGAAGAAGGCGGTCAGGGAACGGAAGAAAAGCCGATCGTATTGACGAACACCTTCGACCCGAATACGACGTCCGTAATCATTGAAAAACGATGGGCCGGTGTCGGGGACGCGGATAAAATCGGCGCAACCTTCACCTTGACGGCCAAGGCGGGCGATGACGGTGAAGCGACGGTCGTGACGAAAGACAAACATGGCAAGGCCATCGAAAATCCGTTCACCCTCTACGGGGATACGGAGCGGACAATATCCGCCCTACCGACGGAGATGCCGGACGGAACGCCCATCACCTATGCGGTGACGGAAGCGAAGATGGTTGACTATGAGATAACGTCCGAGGTCACGGAGACGCCGGACGCGGCGACCCGATATCGCTTTACGAATACCTATACGGGGGATGCATCGTTACGGGTACTGAAGACGGGTGTAAATGACAGGCCGTTATCGGGCGCGAGGTTTACACTGTATGAGGAAGACGGCATCGCTATCGTGGCGGAAGCGACCACGGATGAAAACGGTATGTTGACCTTCGGTCAATTGAAGCCGGCTTCCCGTTACATTCTGAAAGAGACGCAGGCGCCGGAGCACTATTTATTGAACATGGAAGTGTTTACGGTTCATGTCGCGGCAGACGGTACGGTCAGCGTGACGGGCAGCAAGCAGGGCGAAGTGGATGCTTCACCGTTGACGGTGAAGAACGAACTGAAACCCGGCGTGCCCAATGAGAAAGGTATGCCGGAAACGGCGTCCATGAAACATATCGTTTACTCAACATTCGTTCTGGCCATGTTGCTCAGTGTTTTGGCACTCATGATGAAACGACGCAGAGAATAACGTTATAAAGAACATTTGACGGGACATCCCGGAAGACGACCTCGCCTTTGGGCGGGGTCGTTTTCGTCGGGGGAAGATGGAAGGGATGAAGGTCCGTCCCCGGATGTTTGAAAGGTTGGTCGAAGTGATTCCGGGATGCCGTAATTCGGGGGACAAATTACTTGACGATGAAAGAAAACGGATATACGATATTGACATTGGGCCAAGGTGCATGATACGGACGGAGGATGCATGGAGAAACGATTGAATCGGGCAGAGAATATGAAGCTGGCGGAAGCGACGTACATGGATGTGATATGGCAGGCGGCCCTTCTGGAAGGAGTCGTCGTGACTCGTGCCGAAACGGCCGCCATCTGTGAGGGACGGCATGAAAATATGGATGAAGAGACCCTTTTGACAATCACGAATTTGCAACATGCGTGGCAGACGGTCTTTCAAACCGTCGATGCCCCGGTCGATTTAAAATATATCTGTGCCATGAACCGGGCGGTTTCGAAAAATGAATCCCTCGCATGGGGCGTGTTACGAAACGGACGGGTAGGCATCGGGGGTACGGATTACGTCCCGCCGATACCGGAGGAACAGCTGGTTATCGAACATCTACAGGCATTCGCCGCACATCCCGGAACGCCGGATAATATTCTGAATCGTATGTTGTGGATGATGAAAGCACAGCTCTTTTGGGACGGGAATCGCCGGACGGCCATGATTGTGGCGAATAAAGAGTTGATACGAAACGGATACGGCATATTGTCTGTTGAACCGGAGAAGATGGCACGCTACAATGACACCTTGAGTGAATATTATTCAACCGGAGATATGGCGGTACGCCATTTTTTGGCAACAGAATGTATTCGACGGAGGCCGTAGCGGGTGGAAACCGGACAAAAAAGCGGGACAAGCATTGCTTATCCCGCTTTTTTGTAGATATCATTTTATTTGATTTCCGGCAGGCGGTTGCCGTCGTCATCCGCCATGAGGCGCAGCTTGTTCACCTGTTCCGCCGTGCCCAGAACGAGGAGAATATCCCCGGGTTCAAAGGTGTAATTCGGGTCCGGATTGAACTGTATTGCGCACTCATTACACTTTTCAATGGCGAGGACGTTGAGGCCGGTCACGTCCGGAATTCGCAGTTCTTTCAGGTTTTTGCCGTGGATGAGGCAACCCGGATTGACGACAATATCTTCCAAATCCAGTTCGATATTCCCCATCTTCGTGGTGACATCCAGGAAGGAAATGACGGAAGGGCGGGTCATAATCCCCGCCATTCGGCGACCGCCGATTTCTGCTACCGAGACCGTGTTGTTTGCACCGGCACGAACCAGTTTATCCGCCGCACTTTCTTCAATAACTTCCGAAATAATGAGCATGTCGCTGCGGAGGTGACGGGCCGTCAAGACGGTTACGATATTTTCCGTGTCCGTTCGTCTGGCACTGATGAGCCCGATGGCACGGTCAATCCCCGCACTTTGCAGGACCTCGGCTTCCGTCGACTCGCCCAAGATGCAGAGGACGTCCTTATCCAGCATCTTCATATATTCTTCCTGCTCCTCCGTAATGACGACAAAGAGGCGGCCCTCCTTTTTCATCTGGCGGATGGCGGAGAGGGCGGCCCCCTTTGTGCCACAGATGATGTAATGTTTGTCGATTTTTTCGATTTTCTTTTCCAATATTCTGCTCCTCCACATATCTCTGATTTTTCCGTCCACAATCATAACCACCAGGGTGGAAAAAGCGTAACCGACCGTCGCCAATCCCCACAAAATGATGAGGATGGAAAACAACTGGGCGGAATCCGTCATCACGCTGACCTCTTTATACCCTACGGTCGATATTGTAATTACCGTCATATATAGGGCATCAATGAAATTGACGTCCAGCAAAAACATATACCCGATGGTACCGACCGTAATCAACGACGAAATGGAAATGATGATAAAAATCAGTTTTCTGCGGTCTTCACTTCTGACCATGAACAAGCCTCGTTTCATTTGTCTTGTCGATTATATCGACGAACCGTACAAAAGTATCTTGCCGACGGACGGCTTTCGTTTATTATAGCATAAAATACTTGAAAAAACCGCATTTTCCACCGGCAATGGTGTAGGGGGTGGTTCGGTTTAAAAGGGGGAAGATTTCCTTTATCCGGTCTGAATTTCATGTTATAGTAGACATGTATTATTTCAGAAACCGAACGAAATGGATGGGAGAGAAGTTTAGCATGTTACGAGTCATATCTTTCGGTGCTTTGATTCTGTACTTTACGGTACTCATCATCGCCGTTTTACGTGAAAAGAAAAATAATACGGTGGAAGATTTTTTCTTCGCCGGTCGCACCTTGCCGTTCTGGGCGTTGTCCATCACCTTCATTGCATCGTGGTGGGGTGCCGGTGCCGCCTTGTCTACGGCGGACCTGGCCTATACCGACGGGTTGGACGCCTTTTGGTACTACGGCATGCCGGTATTACTGGCCACATTCCTGATGTTTCTGCTGGCAAAAGCCATCCGAAAACTGCCGTTTTTGACCCAGGGCAAGATGATGGAAGGACGCTATTCAAAGGCGGTCGGGAAACTCGTTTCCATCTTCATTTTTCTGTTCATGACTTTTTCCGCAGCGGCTCAGATGGTCGGTGTGGGCAAGTTTTTCGGACAGTATCTCGGTCTTTCGTATGAAGTCGCCATCCTGTTGGGAACGGGCATCGTCATCGTCTATTCCCTCATGGGCGGTTTTCGCGGGGTCGTGTTCACGGATGTTATACAGTTCGTGCTTTTACTCTGCTCTGCGGTCATTGTTCTGATTGTTGCTTGGCGGACGAGCGGCGGTTGGGATGCAATTGCACAGGCGGCCACCGCGGCGGGAAAGACCGGTTACATGGATTTTTCCGGCGGTTGGCGTCGTTATATTTCGTACGTCTTGACGTTTGCCCTGGCGTGGACCATTCAGGCCAATGTTTGGCAGCGGATTTCCGCAACGCGGACGGTTCGGGATGCACGCCGCATGACGGGGACGAGTTTTCTGATTTTCATTCCCTTATATTTCATCGCCGTATTGGCTGGGATGGCGGCATTGGCCATTTATCCGTCCATGCCGGAAGGTGGGGTCGTTTCGGCCATCGTGCGGGACTATTTACCGCCCGTCCCGGGCGCATTGGTCTTTATCGGCATTTCAGCCGCCATTATGTCCACCATGGATTCGCTCATCAATACAGGAGCGATGACATTAACAATGGACGTATGGCAAGGGAAGGGCGCGGTGGCCATCAAACGTTCCCGCATCGCTACGGGTATCGTCAGCGTCATCGCCCTAATTATCGCCCTTCGGATTCGCTCTATTTTGGCGGTGGCATGGATAGCGTCCGACGTCATTACAACCGGTGTCTTTGTCCCGCTGATAGCCGGTTTTCTCTGGCGGCGCGGCAACAGCCGGGGAGCCTTGAGTTCGATGGTTGCCGGACTGGCCTATACCCTCGTCCATCTGGCAGTGAGCTTCGGCCTGCCGATGCCGTTACCATGGCCGTTACGTTCTACGGCACAGACGCTGGTCGGAATTGGTCTTTCTCTGGTCGTTTACGTGGTTGTGAGCCTTTTGACCCCGCCCGAGTATGAACGGGCAGACGCCTTTCTGGCGGCAGCCGGTCGGTCACGCAGAAAGGAAGCGGACCGATCGATATAATCACCTGAGCACGAAATATGCCTCGCACGGATATACCGACCGGATGTTATCGGACCGTATATCGGTACGGGGCGTATGCTGTTTGTATGGCCATTTCGTCTCCAATACGGGCGTCGATTTTGCCACTTTCAGATAGAGCGCCGTGGCGATATGCCTGGAAGATTGCCCGAAATTCCGGGCATCGTGGACCGTCAAGTCGGCGAGGGTATCTGCCGTAAAGAGAATTTGACCGAAGCGTGCACCGCCACTTTACATGGACAAAATTTTGTACGCTTTCTCCTGATGCGGCTGCTCGTGAAAGCATTTGACATCCTGTTTTTGACCGTTTTTACTTTGTAACCGAGGACTCGGATTTTTTGGCGCGTTACTATCCGGAGGTGTCAGTGGATTAAAGCTTGCCTTTTTCGGTTACAACAAGAAGGAACATCTGTTGTATCTCATCGGTGCAATCATTATTTCCGATTCTCCGGCATGGCTATGGACCTTGCGTTAGATGCCCTTCGTCATCATACGCTACAAAGGACGGACCATGGAACATACATGAAAATGTGACATGATAACAGCGGGAAGATAGTGGGTCTACGGTGAGAAATTGTGATATAATACATACATATCCCGACCGGGGATGAGAGACGGAGGAGTGAGATGAAGCATAAAGAACGCTACGCCGGGACGGAACGTCTGGGGCAGGAACCGGTGGGTCGGTTGATTCGCGAGTTGGCATTACCCGCCATCGTCGCCCAGGTCATCAACCTGCTTTATAATATCGTGGACAGAATCTTTATCAGCCGTATTCCGGATGTGGGTTCACTGGCACTTAGCGGTATTGGCGTGGCCTTACCCGTCATTCTGATTGTCTCGGCCTTTTCGGCTTTCTCCGCCTTCGGGGGTGCACCGTTGGCCTCCATCAGCCTGGGTGCCGGTGATGTAGACCGGGCGGAACGGCTGCTCAAGGCAAATGCGGGGATGGCGTTGCTTTTCGGCATGCTGATTACCGTCCTCGCAAACGTATTTTTGAATCCTTTGTTGCGTTTCTTCGGTGCACGGGAGACCAACCTTCCTTATGCGGCGGAGTACCTCGGCATCTATCTTTTGGGAACGGTATTCGTCCTGGGGACATTGGCATTGAACAGTTTCATCAATGCACAGGGCTCGTCCCGCATCGCCATGCGAACGGTGGTTATCGGTGCCGTGGCGAATATCGCCCTGGATCCGATTTTCATCTTCACCTTGAACATGGGGATTCGCGGTGCCGCCGTAGCGACGGTCATCAGTCAAGGTTTGAGTTTCATAGCCGTCTTGCTGTTTCTGTTGAGTAAGAAAAGCCGGCTACGGCTGCGCGGGGTAAGCCTTGAAAAGAGACTGGTCGGCGAGAGCATGAAACTGGGGGTCTCCGGTTTCACCATGACGGCGACGGAATCCGCCGTCATGACGGTATTCAACCGTCTGCTTTCTCTGCACGGCGGGGAGATGCATGTGGCGACGATGGTCATCCTCCAAAGTGTACTTCAGATGCTGTTCATCCCCATGAGCGGTTACGTGGGCGGCGTGCAACCCCTGTTGAGTTATAACTATGGTGCCGGCAATCGGGCGCGTGTGCGGATGATATTGAATCGGTCCTTGTGCATTCTCTGCGGGTTCAGTTTTCTGACGGCCCTCTCCGCCGTTCTTTTTCCGGGTATCTATGCGAGGATCTTTACCGATGATCCCGCCTTGGCGGTCCTCGTTCGACGGTATTTACCGGTGTTTATTGCCGGGATGACCATCTTCGGGTTCCAAGAGACGGCACAGATGTATTTTGTCGGAACGAATCAGGCCCTGCATTCGATTTTCCTGGCCTCTTTGCGGAAAATCATCCTCCTGATTCCGCTCTGTTTTATCCTGAGCGCCCACTTTTCCGTCTTCGGGGTGTACATTTCCGAGGCGCTTGCGGACGCCCTCTCCGCAAGTACGGCCGGCTGGCTTTTCTTTCGCCAATACCGCGTCCTGTATGCACGAAAGGAGCGACGTAGATGAACAACGAACGGTATCTGCAAACGACACCACTGCTGAATTTCACCCACCCGTCCATTGTGACGCTTATCAGAACGCGCGGTTGGGCAAAATTGTCCGCTGAAGAACGTATCGGGGTGGTTTATAATTTTGTGCGTCATGAAATTCACTTCGGCTACAACGCGACGGATGCGCTCCGAGCGAGTACGGTCCTTGCGGCCGGATACGGACAATGCAATACCAAGGCCGTCTTGCTGATGGCGATGTTACGCGGTTGCGGGATACCTTGCCGTCTGCACGGTGCCACGGTGGATAAGCGGATGCAGTTCGGCATCATGCGGGGGTTCATTGCTCGTTCGGCACCGGACGAGATTCTGCATTCATGGGTCGAGGTATGGCATGGCGGTCGCTTTGTTGCACTGGAAGGCGTGATTTTGGACCGGGATTATCTGGCAGGGGTTCTTACATCGGCGGCGCCGTCGGCCGGACCGTACTGCGGCTATGCCATGGCCGTGTCGGATACGGGTCATATTGCGGTGGATTGGACGGGGACGGACACCTTCATTCAAAAAGAAGCGATGGTACGAGACCTCGGGATATTTGATAATCCGGATACGTTCCTGAGAGCATATCGGCAGAATCTTTCCCCTGTCAAGGCCGCCATCTATGCCCGTATCGGGACACGATGTATGAATCACCGGGTGGCGAAGATTCGTGCTGCGGGGAGCAGATGCCCATGAATCCGATGAATTTTCGAACGCTCTATCGGGCATTGGCGGCGGAACGGGCACCGGTAGATTGGTGGCCCGCACGGACTCGTTTTGAAATTCCGGTCGGTGCTATTCTAACGCAAAATACCCGATGGGAGAATGTGGAGTTGGCTTTGAGCCGTTTGCGGACGGCTGCCTGTTTGACACCGGTACGGCTGCGGGACATGTCGATGGAAGCATTGGGGGAGTTGATACGGCCCGCCGGCTTTTTTCGGATGAAGGCGTCCTATCTGAAAGCGATGTGTGACTGGTATCTTGCGTACGATGCCGTAGCGGTACAAATGGATACCGCGACCTTGCGGCGCAGCCTGTTGTCGGTCCGGGGGATTGGTCCGGAGACGGCGGATGATATTCTGCTTTATCACTACGACCGGTCCGTATTTATCTACGACGCCTATGCGCGCCGCCTGTTAACGGCATGCGGTTGTCGGGCGGACGGCAGTTATGAAAGTCTTCGCATACACCATGCGGCGGGTTGGTCGGCGGCCCGCTTGACGGCTGATGAAGCGGCACGTCTGCATGCGGAAATCGTCATGACGGGCAAACGGTCGGCGGCGTGCGAAGTGGCAAAACAATATTTTGAACAAATAAAACGGACGGATGGTTAACCATCCGTCCGTTTTATTTGTTCAATGCATACCGCCCCGTGTCTCCATGCTGTAACAGACATGCCGGCGTCAATGCATTATCGCTCTGGTGCCGTACCATTTACCGTCGAACTGAAAATATCTCGTGGTGCGGAACGGTCAAAAGGTTTCTTTTTTGTACCGACGGCAACAGTTTCGATATTGCGGAAGACATGTTCAATATCATGCCATACACCGCTGTGTGCGGTGCAGATGGTGTCAATGTCATATTGTCTACAGATATTTTTTAACTTTTTCAGCGACTGAATGTTCAGGCGTGTGTCCATATTATAAAAGTTGAAAAAGCAATAGCCGCCCTTCTCATTGACTGCGATGGCATCTCCGGTAAATAATACTCTGTCCTCAACGATATAGGCACTATGCCCGTAGGTATGACCGGGAGTGTGAATCAATTGAACTTTAATCTCACCGACATGGACCACATCATGGTCCTTTAACAGCTTGTATCCGGACGTTCTTCGAATCGGGTTCTTAAAACCGAAAGGCCCTTTTTTAAATCGCTTTTCGACACCCGAAAGCATATCCCGTTCTTTTTCATGAATATAGACGGTTGCATTTTTGAATCGGTTGTTGGTATCGATAACCCCGCCGGCATGGTCCATATCGGCATGGGTTAGAAAAACGGCTTTTACCCAATCGGGTTCCAGACCAATTTTTGCCTCGTTTCTTTCGGGATGTGGATAATTATCATATCCCGAGTCAATTAAAATGACATCCGTACCTTTTTGAAAGGCATAATAATTGACATCCCATTGGGCCAGACTATAGATGTTATCATCTACTTTCCCCGTGGACCGGGTATGAAAGATACCGCAGCCACGCAGTTTATATGGTTTTACCGTTTTACCGAAAAAATCTATAAGACGCATGTTATCACCTCAATTACAGTATATGAGGTTTTCGTATAAAAAGATTGTACGAATCTGCTGTCTTTAAGATTTTTTAAACACATCGCTCACGGTGATACCGGTATATTTTTTGACCACTTTACATAGGTGGGCACTGTCATAAAACGCGGCATTCACAGCAGCTTCCGTAAAGCTCTGTCCACTGTTAATCAACATGAATGCTTTTTTCATCCGCATCATAACCATATAGTTCTTCAAATTCATGCCGGTTTCGGCTTTAAAAAGATGAGAGAGTCTGCTTTCAGATAGGTGGAGTAATAACATCAAGGAGAACACTTAATCAAAAACAACAATGTTTATCTTGAGTTTCAGAAAGAAAAAATTGAGGAACATTGAAAAGATTACAGCTCTCTATGAACGATTAAGCCGTGATGATGAATTACAAGACGAAAGCAACTCCATCGTCAACCAAAAGAAGCTACTAGAAGAATATGCCAATAAAAACAACCTGTCAAATACCATTCATTTCACTGATGACGGAATCAGCGGAACACAATTTGACCGTCCCGGCTTTTTAGCCATGATGGAACAAGTGCAACAAGGAAATGTCGGTTGTATTATCGTCAAAGATATGAGCCGTCTAGGACATGACTATCTTAAAGTCGGTCAGTTTATGGAAATACTCCGTCAAAAGAGTGTCCGCCTAATTGCTATCAATGATAACGTGGATAGCTTTTGTCGAGAAGATGACTTTACCCCTTTCAGAAACATCATGAATGAGTGGTATGCAAGAGATACCTTACGAAAGATAAAATCGACCTTTAAGTCGAAGGGCGAAAGTGGAAAGCATACTGCGAGTTCTCCACCCTATGGGTACATCAAAGATGACAACGATAAAAACCAATGGATCATTGATGAAGAAGCAGCAGAAGTGGTGAGATGCATTTTTCATTTAACCATGGAGGAGCAGGACCTTATCGTATCGATAGAATACTAGAACAAGAGAAGATAGACATACCAGCTTATCATCAGCGGAAGCTAGGATATGGTCTACATCAACACAAAGTCTTCAAATACCCTTATCGTTGGTGTAGTTCTACAATAGTACACATTCTGAAAAAACAAGAATATCTCGGTCATACAGTCAATTTCAAAACGACCAAACACTACAAGGACAAAAAGAGCAAGTACGTTTCAGAAGATAACTGGCTGATATTTAAGAACACGCATGAGCCAATCATCGACCAAGAAACCTTTGATAACGTACAGAGAATACGAGCCAATGTAAAAAGATATCCTGACGGCTGGGGCGAATATCACCCTCTAACAGGACTTATGTATTGTGCTGATTGTGGTGGAAAGCTATATGTACACAGGACAAACAACTACAAGAAAGTTCCCAACTATGTATGTGGCAACTATACCAAAGTACCGTGTGGAACGGTTTGTAAATCAGGACATAGGATAAAAGCAGAAGCTGTACTCACGTTTATTCAAGAAACCTTAAAGGACATCAAAAGCTTTTTGAACGAAGATAACGAAGCATTTATTCAGTCGATAAAAAACGATATGGAAGAACAGGAAAAGCAAGAGATTGAGAAAAAGAAAAATCTATTGACCGATTCTAAAAACAGGCTTCAAGAACTAGAAAGACTGATGTGTCGTATTTATGAGGACATGATACTCAATAAAATTCCTCAAAATCGCTACGAAATACTTAATAACCAATACGAAACAGAGCAGAAAAGCCTAAGCCAAGAGGTTAAAAAGCTAGAAAATGAAATCAAGCGTTATGAAGAAGAAAAAGACAACACCAATCGCTTCATAAACCTTATCAATCGATATGAAAACTTCGATGTACTTACAACAAGCATGATTAACGAGTTTATTGAGAAAATCATTATTCACGAGAGAGAAACAAAGGGTTCTGTAACTTCTAAGCAAAAGATAGAAATCTATTTCAATTTCATCGGCAACTATCAAGTGCCACAGAAAGAACTAAGCGAGGAAGAAAGCCAAAAGATTGAGGAAGAAGAACGTAAGATTAAAGAACGCAGAGAAAGGCTTCATCGGAGCTACTTGAAGCGTAAAGCAAATGGAAAAGCAAAAGAGTACGAAGAGCGATACAAAGCAAAGCGAGATACCTTAAACGAGGAGAAAATGAAACTATTAGGGAAAATCCAAAGAGAAATAATATTAGAACAGAAATAAAAACAATTAAAAATTAATTAATCTGTTGACCTTCTCAAATAGGAAGGGTAAACTTAAGTTGTCCATAGAGAGAAGGTGAATTGATGAGAAATAGAATTGAGGAATTCAGAAAACCCTTAGGGTTATCCCAACATAGGTTAGGGAAAAAAGTTGGAGTTTCACGAATTAGCATAAACAAGATAGAGACTGGGAAAACAATACCTAATCTAAGAACAGCAAATGATATTGCAAATGCTTTGGGAGTATGCATATATAAAATATTTGATTTAGATGGGCAAGAATCTTATTCTTGCACTCGAAATTGTAATTTTTCAAATTAATTGATTTTTTCGAAGCAAAAAAGAAGGTTTAATGAAGAGTAGAGATTTATAAGTTATATAAGAGATGGTTATTGGCTAGATAATAGAAACTTTATAAACGTAAATAAATTCAAATTTAAGAAAGAATGGAGAGGAGGTTAAAAATATAAAATTATGGCAAGTGTTTAACTTAATAGAATTAATTAGAAAGAAGGTGAATAATATAAAAAAGAGATTTAAACATTTAATGTTGATGGTACTTTCTTTGGTGTTATTACTATCAACTAATGTAAACGCAGGCTCGAACTTGGAAGAAAGATTTGAAAACAATGTTAGCTCGTTATATATAGCATCAGATCCAGTATCTGAGGGTTATATTAATTATGCTAAAGAAGAGAAGATGAATATTTTTATGTCATTGCCGGATGTTGTTTCTGACGAATTAAGTTATTTAGATTCTGACGAAAATATTTACTTCGGTAATGCTTTTGTCTTAAATGACATTAATTATATACCAATCTTAGCAAATAATAAAGTAATTGCACTGTTAGCCGTCATAGAAACTAATGGTGAGTATAGTTGGACACTTTCCTCAGATTTTTCAGATGGATTAAATAGTATAGCTAAAAAAACAAGTAGAAATAAACCGGCAGTACTTTATACTGATAAAGGAAATGTATACGCAAACATATCTGGTGATATTCATCAATTGACATTTAATCCTGAAATAAAAAGCATTCAGCAAGATAATCATAGGATGAATCCTTTCGTTGAAAACAAAGAGATAGTAAACGTATACAATGTTTCTAATAAAACAGAAGTTAAGTATTCTAGAATACAGTATTCCACCAGAGCTTCGTCCTCAAAATATTTGACATTAGATTTGAAAGAAACACAAGGTGATCAGTCTTGGTGTTCAGCTTTTGCGGGTGCTCAAATTTTAAGATATAGAGGTAAAGGGAACATATACGCTCAGTATATAATGAGATACTATTATCCAAATGTTAGTAATACTGATTTGAAGGACAAATCAATTACAAATAGTGAACTAATCAAATATGCAAACAAAAAGAAATCGTATCCTAGTCAAATTGATAATACTCTTTCAATTAGTACGGTAAAAAGTCAAATAAATTCGTATAAGCCAATTTATCTAGGATGTAGGGGGAATGGAACGTATAAAAAAGCTCGACATGCATTAGTATTAAGAGGTTATAATACAAATTCTAGTACTTATTCTGTATGGAATCCTTGGAATGCAAAATACGTTTCTATGTCTACCTCCAGTAAAAGTATTGCTGTTAGTGGGGGAACATTTACATGGGACACGACAATTTACGGTTGGTAAAAATTATTGGAGTAGTTTGTGCCTGTATTGCATTGGTTGGCTTAGGAATATTGGTGTCTATAAAAATCAAAACAACTGATAATGATCTGTATCATGCAAAAGCTTATAAACCTATGTTGAAGGTAAATGAAAGAATATATTATGAAGAAGATACTCTTCAAAATATAGATATGGAAAAATTAGAGAAGATTGGAGAAATTAAGAATTCTTACAATAGTGGAACAAAAAAAGTGACAATGGAAGATGAAAATGGTACCAGTAATGTTTATCCAAAAGGTAGCCAGATATATAGGAATGGTGAAAAAATCATTGTAGTTCAGGGAGCTAATATTTGGTTACTCAAGGAACTAGAAGACTAGAAGGTTGTTCAAGTAAACAGTCTAAGTTAAAAAAATACCTATTAAAAAGGCAGTTAGAGAAACCCTCTAGCTGCTTTTTTATTGGCAAAAACAGAAAGGAAGAAAGCAGATGACCGAACCCAAAAGAGAAACCTCAAGAGAAGCATTGAGGAGCAAATCCTCTTAAAAAAGGAAAAGCGAAAGCAGGTCGCGAACGAGATTAAGAGGTACCAAAACAAGCTTCGTCAGCAAGAGCGAAAAGAAAGAACCAAACGCTTAATCGAAAAAGGAGCCGTCTTTGAGAGCCTATTTCCCGAAAGCATTTCTATCAGCAAAGACGACTTTTATCAGCTACTTGTAAGCCTTAATAACTACGAACCATTTAGACGAAAACTCAAAGAATTAGAAGAAAAACAGGAAGATGAAAGAGATGAAGTCCTACATCAGGACGCCATAATATAAGTTCCCTTAGTTTACTAAGGGCGCAATTATACACCCTCACAAGTTCAGGTGCATTGCGTCTGGCGGAGCCTAACCCTTGCAGGGAGCAAAAGAACATTCGCTTGCTTCAAGTCAAGGGTATATAAACTCGCTTCGCTCGCCCTTGACTTAGAAGCATTTGAAACGATATCTATCACGCAAGCCGACATACTGAAACAACAAACACATTCAGTGTAGTCGGCTTTTTCTATTGTATCGTTTCAAACCGCTCATTTATCACTGGAGAAAATCTAAGACCGACACCTGAAACAACAAAATTAAGACCCGAAGAAAGGAGCATACTATGGCAGAAAGTTTTACTTCTCTATTGATATCATCTCACGAGGAAAAGGCAAAAGTGCGGTTGCAAGTGCCGCCTATATCAGTGAAGAAAAGATTAAAAACGAATGGGACGGAGTGCCCCACGACTACACCAAGAAAGGGCATATTCTCTACAAGGATATTTTCCTACCCGACCATATCCCTAAAGGATTTCAAGACCGAACTACCCTTTGGGACAAGGTAGAATTATCCGAGAAAAATTCCAATGCACAGTTAGCAAGACAATTTATTGTTGCCCTATCTAAAGAATTAAGTCTTGAAGAAAATAAGAAACTCATAGCCGCCCTTCTCATTGACTGCGATGGCATCTCCGGTAAATAATACTCTATCCTCAACGATATAGGCACTATGCCCGTAGGTATGACCGGGGGTGTGAATCAATTGAACTTTAATCTCACCGACAAGGACGACATCATGGTCCTTTAACAGCTTGTATCCGGACGTTCTTCGAATCGGGTTCTTAAAACCGAAAGGCCCTTTTTTAAATCGCTTTTCGACACCCGAAAGCATATCCCGTTCTTTTTCATGAATATAGACGGTTGCATTTTTGAATCGGTTGTTGGTATCGATAACCCCGCCGGCATGGTCCATATCGGCATGGGTTAGAAAAACGGCTTTTACCCAATCGGGTTCCAGACCAATTTTTGCCTCGTTTCTTTCGGGATGTGGATAATTATCATATCCCGAGTCAATTAAAATGACATCCGTACCTTTTTGAAAGGCATAATAATTGACATCCCATTGGGCCAGACTATAGATGTTATCATCTACTTTCCCCGTGGACCGGGTATGAAAGATACCGCAGCCACGCAGTTTATATGGTTTTACCGTTTTACCGAAAAAATCTATAAGACGCATGTTATCACCTCAATTACAGTATATGAGGTTTTCGTATAAAAAGATTGTACGAATCTGCTGTCTTTAAGATTTTTTAAACACATCGCTCACGGTGATACCGGTATATTTTTTGACCACTTTACATAGGTGGGCACTGTCATAAAACGCGGCATTCACAGCAGCTTCCGTAAAGCTCTGTCCACTGTTAATCAACATGAATGCTTTTTTCATCCGCATCATAACCATATAGTTCTTCAAATTCATGCCGGTTTCGGCTTTAAAAAGATGAGAGAGTCTACTTTCGGATAGGTGGAGTCGCTCGGCGATATCTTTTATTTCCATCGTTGACAATATGCCGGATTGACTATCTTTCATCAATCGGATAATTCTTTCATCCCTCGGATCTTTTTTATGCTGATAGAGACCGAGATGTTCCAAGATTTGTCGACTATATTGTTTCAGTTGATGGGTATTCAAACTTGAAAGATGGGCAATTTTCGTATTCGATATGTAATACTTTTCATCGTGTAAAAAATGTTTCCTTAAATTAACGGCCGGCATGGAACCGGGATCAATGAGATAAAATAGAGAATGAAGAGGCATGTTTACTTGATGGTCAACCCAACTGTCTAAGACGATAAAGTGTCCGCGATATTCTTGATTGTGCAATCTGACGCATATCTTGTCATCAGATAAAAAAATATGCAGCATGCCATGTTTGTGAAAGTCCGTACCGGTATAGCTGGGAATCATGGCAATATAATCATCATCAAAATACATATCACACCGCTGTTCTTATAAAGGCCTTTCTTAATTATGACAAAACGGACGGGTAGTCATACACCGTCCGTTTCGTCGTACCGGCGTCGTTCGGGGGTAGATGATACCCCGGATACGGGCCGATGAGCTTATTTTATTCCGCCGGACATTCTCGACCGCCCCATTCCACGACGGTAAAACCCTGTCGCGCAGGCGCACGTAACGTCTGTGCCGGGATGTCGACCGGTGCATCCGTTGCCCGCCATGTCATAAAGACGCGGATGATGGTGTCCGGTTTCGGCTCGATGTCCAATTTGGCCCGTTCCGTATAGGCCGTATCCTGAAAATTGATAACGTTGTACGGATTGTCCTGCATCTGCGGCAGCCAGAAGATGATAAATTCCTGGGCTTCCGTTTCATTCAAGCCGAGCTTGGCGAGGGCGTCCTCCAGAAAGGTCGCCGTTTCCCGTCCGGGAACGACAAAGCCTTCATTGAAATGATAGGTCACGTCGTCATGGCCTTCCCAGAAGAGGCTGTAGCAGGTTCTGCCGGTATTCAAATCGGTCAAGGTGCCGTCCGGTTTCGCATGGACCCGCCAACCGTCATGATAGTCCGGGTAGGTGCAGGTCAGCGTCCCCGCATAGTCCAAGTGTACCGAAACGTCGGTTTCGGTTTCCGGATAGAGATAGATGACCGGTTTTTTATCTTCTCCGGGGTCGTCCCGGTGGAATGTGGGCCCATTACAATGATCCGGTGATCGTCTGTTTTTGTAAGTCTTGTCGCCACCGCAACCAACGAGGCATACGGCCAAGCAGGCAATGAGCAATGCCTTGATACAATATCGATTCATAAGTCCCCCTAACATACTATTTCACCGGACATTCACGACCGCCCCATTCCACGACGGTGAATCCCTTTCTTTGCGGTGCACGCAGCGTTGGTGACGGGATGTCAATCGGTGCATCCAGTGCCCGCCATGTCATAAAGACACGGATGACGGTGTCCGGTTTCGGCTCGATGTTCAACTTGGCCCGTTCCGTATAGGCCGTATCCTGAAAATTGATAACATTGTATGGATTATCCTGCATCTGCGGCAGCCAGAAGATGATGAACTCCTGTGCCTCCCTTTCATTCAAGCCGAGCTTGGCGAGGGCGTCCTCCAGAAAGGTCGCCGTTTCCCGTCCGGGAACGACAAAGCCTTCATTGAAATGATAGGTCACGTCGTCATGGCCTTCCCAGAAGAGGCTGTAGCAGGTTCTGCCGGTATTCAAATCGGTCAAGGTGCCGTCCGGTTTCGCGTGGACCCGCCAACCGTCATGATAGTCCGGATAGGTACAGGTTAGCGTCCCCGCATAGTCTAAGTGTACTGAAACGTCGGTTTCGGTTTCCGGATAGAGATAGATGACCGGTTTTTTGTTTTCACCGGGGCTGCTACCGCAACCGACGAGGCATACGGCCAAGCAGGCAATGAGCAATGCCTTGATACAATATCGATTCATAAGTCTCCCCCCCTAACATACTATTTCACCGGACATTCGCTGCCGCCCCATTCCACGACGGTGAATCCCCGTCTTTGTGGTGCGCTCAACGTTTGTGCCGGGATGTCGATCGGTGCATCCAGTGCCCGCCATGTCATAAAGACACGGATGACGGTATCCGGTTTCGGCTCGATATCCAACTTGGCCCGTTTCGTATAGGCCGTATCCTGAAAACGGATGAGATTGTACGGATTATCTTGCATTTGCGGCAACCAGAAGATGATAAATTCCTGGGCCTCCGTTTCCGTCAGACCGAGTTTTGCCAAAGCATCTTCCAAGAAAGCTACCGTTTCGTTGCCGGGTACGACAAATCCCGAGGACATATCATAGGAACCCGGTTCAATACCCTCCCAGAAAAGACCGTAATATGTTCTGCCGGTTTCCGGATCGGTTAAAGTGCCGTCCGGTTTTGCATGGACCTGCCAACCGTCGTGATAGTCCGGATAGGTGCAGGTCAGTGTGCCCGCATAGTCCAAGTGTACCGAAACGTCGGTTTCGGTTTCCGGATAAAGGTAGATGATCGGTTTGTAAGCCTTTTGATCCTGTCTGTGGTCATCACGATGTGAGTCCGTACAGTCATCATGGTGGCGGCGGTTTTTAAAACGTGTATCCTCTCCGCAACCGACGAGGCCCACGGTCAGGCAGGCGATGAGTGCTGCCGTGATAAAGTATCTCTTCATAAATTGTACTCCCTTCATTTATTCTTTACGAATCATTACATTTGCTGCCGCCCCATTCCACGACGGTAAAACCCTGTCGTTCAGGTGTACTCAGCGTTTGCACCGGGAGATCATCCATCGGGGCATTTACTGGTTGCCATGCCATGAAGACGCGAATGACGGTGTCCGGTTTCGGTTCAATATTTAACCTGGCGATATCTGTATATCGTTCCTGCTGAAAACTGATGAGATTATACGGATTGTCCTGCATTTGCGGCAACCAGTAGACAATAAATTCCTGTGCCTCGGTTTCGTTCAGACCGAGTTTGGCCAGTGCGTCTTCTAAAAAGACTGCCGTGTCCCGGCCCGGGATAACAAATCCTTGTCGGAAATCGAAGTCCGCCCGTCCCCGTCCTTCCCAGAAAAGACCGTAGTACTCCCTACCGGTTTTCGAATCGGTCAAAGTGCCGTCCGGTTCCGCCGTAACCCGCCAGCCGTTCTCATAAGCGGGGTAAGTACAGGACAGGATTCCGGTATAATCCAATCGTACGAATACGTCGGTTTTTTGTGTCGGATACAGATAGATGACCGGTTTTGCAAGACTATATTCATCCTGCCGGTGTTGAGGGCACTCATCCTGTGCGAGTCGATTTTTGTGCATTGCATCTTTTCCGCAGCCGAACAGTCCTACTGTGAAGCAGATCATGAGCGCTGCCGTGATGGCGTATTTCTTCATGCATAAACTCCTTTCATTTATTTTGTATTCGTATTCATATGAACGGTTAATTCGTTCGGTTGCCTTCCCGCGGACAGATTGGTTGTTCGGCGGGACAATTGGATCGCCATGTTTCTTCCTCGGGGTGACAAGCATCAACCCGGGTCGTTTGTTCCGGTCCGGTTTGCGGACCACAACCGATAAGACCCGGCGTCAGAAAGGCAATACGCGTCGCGACAATAAAACGATGCTTCATATATGGATCCTTTCTTTTGTTATCATTGTAGCGTAAATTACTTCGGATGGCAAATCGAATATGTCCGTACAACCGTTCGTAATCTGTTGCAAGCCGCTTACTCAAGGGGTATAATAAAAGCGGGATACTTCGTGACAGTGTACGATTGAGAGGGGGCGCACTATGAAGGGTAATGAACGAAGGCCGGATTACGGCAATTGGGTTTCGCTGAAATGGTTAGGGGTCATGTGGTTTCTGGCCCTCATATTTTCGGGCGGAGCGGTCATATTATTTTGTATCCGATTCGGGTCACCGCCGTTGTTTTGGAGCATACGGATACTCTGTACGCTCATCGCCATAGGTCTTCTCGGCATGGCGATTTACTTCACCCGTGTCTATCGATTGTTTTCATATAACGGGCCGGTTCGACTGAGTGCGCGGATTTTGCAGTACGTCATCGGGCATCTGGATTGGGATGGACAAGGAGAAATACTTGATATCGGTTGCGGCAGCGGTGCATTGTCCGTTACATTGGCCAAAAAATATCCGGAGGCGAAGATTGTCGGAATGGATTATTGGGGCATCAGCTTCGATTTCGGTAAGGCGCAGTGTGAACGCAATGCTCGGATGGAGGGCGTGGCGGAACGGATTCTTTTTGAGCAGGGCGATGCGGCGAATATGAAGTACGAGGCGGAACGATTTGATGCCGTCATCAGTAATTTCGTGTTCCACGAAGTGCGCTCCGAAAAGAATCGGCTCTTGCTCATCGGGAAGGCTTTAAACGTTTTAAAACCGGGCGGTGTATTTGTATTTCACGACCTTTTCTACGATGCACGCTTTTATGGCACGGAAGATAGCATTCGGAATTATTTGGCATCGCTCGATTTAGAAGCGGTGCATTACCATAAGACGGTGGAGGAAATCGGTATACCGAGATTGCTGCGGAAGAAAGGTATGTTACGGGACATCGGTATTATTTACGGCAGGAAGTAGGAAGGGGGCGTCGGCAGGACCGACGGATAGAACGGATATGGAAAAAATAAAAATACGGGAAAATACGGTACAGGAGACCTTAGTCATTCCGTTGTACGGTCGGAAACTCTGTACGGAGCGGCACCCGAATCTCTTTCGGGACGATCGGGCGGCGACATTGATGGAACGGCTGGATTATGATTTTTCAAAACTGGAAGCGAAGCAAAGCAAATTTTTTCAACGTTTCGGAGCGTTGGAAGTGGGGATGCGTCAGACGGCGATGATGACGGAGGTACGGCAGTATCTGAAAAAACATCCGGCTGCGGCTGTAGTCAACATGGGGTGCGGTCTGGATTATACGGGAGAGGTTTGTGACAACGGGCAATGCCGGATTTACAACATGGATCGACCGGATGTCATTGCATTGAGAAATCGACTTTTACCACCCGGTGAACGGACGGAAAATATCGCCGCGGATTTAAAGGACACGGCCTGGTTCGATGCTGTTGATGCTTCGGAAGGTGTCATATTTTTTGCCGCCGGCGTATTCTACTATTTCATTCGCGAAGAGGCGCACGAACTGTTTCGCGCCATGGTGAAACAGTTTCCCGGCGGTGTTCTCGTATTTGATACGGCGGGTAAAATGGCCACGAAGATGGCGGTAAAAACATGGCTTCGAGAAATCGGTTCGACGGTGAAAAAGTTGTTTTATGTGAATCGTATGGATCGTGACCTGGCACCGTTTCTCCCTGATGTTCGATTATCGACCAAGGGATATATGACGGGGTATAATGACCTGACGGACCCGTCCATCAGTCGCCCTCTTCGTTGGATGTCACGTTTCAGTGACGGGCCTTTGAGTTTGCAAATAATCAAAATGGTATTTTAGAGAGAAGATACAATCCGGCCGGGGACGGGCTTCTAAAATATACATTATAAAACGACAACCCCGTAACCGAAGTTGCCGTTAATCATCGTGATACAGCTTATACCGTATAATATGGTGGATGGATTGCATCATCAGCAGGATGACCATGAAGAGGACCAAATGGAAAGATGATAACGTGTGCGATAACAAGGAGGCGAGCAGGAGTAAAAGCCCGGCGGTAATCGTGGAGAATGTCGTGAATCGTCCGACCGGGAAAAAGCGGGATTTACGTTTTGTCTTATCGTTTATTTTGCGACCGTAGTAGTCGTGCAGAAAAAGCATACCCGTGACAAACAGGAACAGACCGCAGATAAAGGTACTGATACGCCCGACTTGCGTTGAATTTTGCAGTAAGCGGTGATTGCCGTTTAAGGCAAAATAAAGTTGTGATATGAACAACAGGACGAAAATACCTTGAAAAATCAAGCCGTATATCCAAAGGTTGGTCATGGTCCGCCGTGATGCATTTCTCTTGATGCGCCGTGCAATCAGCAAGAGAATGAGAAGGAAAATTAAGAGCAAGAACGGCAGAATCAACAGCTCCCGTTTACTGCCCATGCGGGTGAGCTGCCCGTACAGGTCAAAATGTGCCGGAATTTCGTCCGGACAGTATTGCCAGGTCGCAGCCAAGAGAAGGACGGGCAGGCAGGATATGATGATCAGAATATTTCGTAAGATTTTCATGGGGCCTCCGACGTCGGAATTACACGTATTAACAGTAATATAATAATATAATAAGGTACGATTTGTCAAACGAAATGGCGAAGGCCGGAAGTGAAATGCGGACCGATTGCCGGTTGCCATCGTGCGAATGATATGAGAAAGAGAGAGAATTATGTTTGCAGGACATGTATTGATAAAGGTAAGAGATTTGGAAGGATGCCGACGACATTTACGGAAAAACGGGCTTATTACCGAATATGGAACCAAGAAGTATCCTTGGAATGCGCTGATGCTTTTTTCGGAAGGGACATTTATTGAATTGCTGGACCAGGCATGTATGAATAAGCCGATGATTAAGGTGGCAAGATTTTTCATGTGGATAACGAGGAAACGTGCCATGGGACGGCGATTTCGCGAATACAGAAATGCGCCCCCCGGTTACATCGACATGTGTTTGGAAGATACGAATCCGACGCTGGACGGATTGAGAAATTATTTGCGGCAGGCACGGATTCCGGCGGATGTCATGAAAAGTCGGAGGAAAGATATACGCGGTCGGCAGTTGAAGTGGACACTGTGCGTCCCGATGGATGCACAGTTACCGTTCTTCATGAGTCCGTATAATATCTCACCCCGGGCGAGCGCACCGGAGCATCCGGCCGGGGTACATGGTGTCGACAAGGTTGTGTATGCATGTGCGCCGGAGATGGTGACGGTACTGGAGAAACTGGCGGATGATCCGGCGCTGACACTGGTTGCAGAGACGGATCCGGCAAAAAGAGGAGTTCGGACGGTGACGATAGACGGTCGGGATATTAAAGAAATCCTAGGTGATTACATGGCGGAGTAAGGGGCGACGGGTGGCAAGATTTCGGTCGGTACCGTTTCGGTACTGCGGCGGGCGCATGCATTCCGGGAGCAACTGAAGCAAGATAAGATTCAGGCGGATGCGGTGGCAGATCCGTTTTTTCCGGGAGATGTTTGAACGGATGACGGTATCCGGCCGGAGAATCCTTATTTTCCGCCCGTGGATGTGAAAAAATAAAACGAGATTGCCGTTTCGGCGGCCTTTGCGGAAAAATTCGGCGTCTATGCGGGCAGCCGGGTCGTCCTCGGCGTCTGTATATGGATGGCAACCTTGCCTTGGTTATTTTCGGTGCGCTGTTGACCGTACCTTTGGCAAAGCATCTCATCGACAGGGCTTATCCCTATCTCGTTTCCAACGTGGCGTGGGGTACGACGTATGAGCATCCCGCATGGTGGTATGTCCTGCCCGGTGCCGGTATCCTGCTCATCTATCTGGGCGTACGGATATTGTTGATGCGTCGCATTTGCCGTATTACACCGGCCGTGATACTGAAAAGTCGGGTGTAGGGCGGACGATTTCCCACCTGTTGAGATAGATGGAACCGGTATTGACAAAGATGGTTTCTCATTATATTATAAATGCGTAAGAAACTTGCGTATAGGAGGGGTTTATGAAATTCAGTGAAAAAGTGCGTACGCTCCGCAAGCAATTTAAATTTACGCAAAGTGAGTTGGCGGAACGGCTCGGCGTATCGTTACGGACGGTGACGAATTATGAAACGGGGAATCGGTATCCGCAGCGACGTGAAATCTATGATCGGCTGGGCGAAGTCTTCGAGGTGAATCCGGATTATTTTCTGACGGAGAATGATGATGAAATTCGGCCGCGTCCGGTTCGCAAAGAGCCGTCCAAAGAAGCGCAGATGCAACATTTGATTCATCATGTACGCGGTCTGTTCGCGGGCGGTCATCTTTCGGATGAGGATAAGGATGCGGTGATGCAGGCCTTGCAGGATGCCTATTGGGATGCAAAGCGGCAGCGAACGGAGTAGGAAGGAGGGGTCATGGCTTCTGCGGAATATATCCGCCGGATAACGGATGAATTGGCGGAACGCTTCGGTACGCGGGATCCGGTCGAGATTGCGCAGGGTCTGAATCTTCTCTACTATGAGCGTGCGGATTTCCGGGAGTTATTGGGGATGTATGCCGTGGTCAATGATACGGGATGTATTTTCGTCAACGGGAATTTGACGGGTTCAACGGCGCAGATGATTGCGGCGCACGAGCTGGGACATGACCGTTTGCATCGGACACTGGCAGAGGACGGTGCCATTTGGGATTTTCAATACTATGATATCGCGGGCCGGCAAGAGTACGAGGCAAATGCTTTTGCGGCACAACTGTTACTGACGGATGAGGCGGTTATGGAAGTGTTACGGGAAGGATATACCGTAACGGAAGCGGCCGGCATTCTGGGTTTTGACGAGCGTCTGCTTTTAATCAAGTTGAACGAGATGAAGAAGGCGGGACATCACCTGAATCTTTCCGCCGTCCCCTCAGGTGATTTTCTCCGGCAGGTCCGGACAACGGATCGGCGGATGATGCAGGAAGAATATTACGGATAAAAACGTGCAGATACGACAAAAATGTCGTATCTGTACGTTTTGCGTTCAGAGGAAGGGAGGATGAGGACCACGAACGTTATCGTGGTGCATCATACCGCCCTACAATATGCTTTTATATAAATCCGCCGCCGGGACCGGACTCCAGTAGGCGAGCGGCAGGTCGAAGACCGTGACACAACCACGTCGGCCTTCGGTATAAGCACGGTGAACCGCCCGGGCACAGGCTACGTTGACCGCGGCTGTAAATTCCGGGTTGCTGCTTAATTGCAACCCGAATTCATACAGTTGTTGCATGCCGGGGGCGGTTTCGCCGCGTCGCATGACCGTGCCGCCATGCGGCATGCCCTGATGTTCGGCTGCCATGGTCTTCGCATCGATAAAATGGACTTCCGTATCATAGTCGGCAAAGTAATTCGGCATCGTGACGATGGTCGTCCGGATGGCATCCGTATCCGCCCCGTCTTCGGCCACGACATAGCAGACACGGAGATGCTTGTCGCGCGTGGTGAGCCGGGCGCCCTGTCCGCTGCGGACCGCTGCCATGGCGGCTTCTTTCGGCACGGTGTACTGGATGGCATCCGCCACTCCGTCAATCCGGCGCAGTGCGTCGCTGTGTCCCTGGCTGACCCCCTTGCCCCAGAAGGTGTGCGTTTCACCGTTTGGAAGAACGGACTGCGCGATGAGCCGTTGCAGGGAGAACAGGCCCGGATCCCATCCCGTGGAAATCATGCCGAGTTTATCCCCCGCTTTTGCCGCCGCATCCACGGCTGCAAAATGTTCGCCGATTCGGGCGTGTGTATCAAAACTGTCGACCACGTTAAAACGGCGAACGATGTCCGGCGTCTGCGTCATCAAGTCGGTGGCGGAGCCGCCGCAGAGGATGCAGACATCGATGTCAAATTCATCCAGGCGGTCCGTGGCGTAAACCGGCAAGCCCGCCGATTGCACCGTTTCGGGGTCTCGTCGTGTAAAGATGCCGATACCCGTCATGTCATTTTGTCGGGCGAGCGCCTTTTCCACACCCCTGCCCAAGTTTCCGTATCCTATGATTGCTGCTTTCATCCGATTCCTTTCGTTATTTCACATCATCCATACCGTACAGTCCGGGCTCGCAATCGCGCAGAAAGCGGCAAGCCGCCAATGCGCCCTTTGCGAAGATACCCTTGGAAAGGGCGGTATGCTTAATTTCGACAACTTCATCATAACCGGCAAAGAGAACGGTATGTTCACCCACGATGGTGCCGCCGCGTACGGCATGGATGCCGATTTCATTATTACGACGTTGTCCCACCTGGCCCTGCCGGCCGTAAATTTCATTCAATTCGGTTCGTTTCTCTTTGACGGCCTCCGCCAACATCTTGGCCGTCCCACTCGGTGCGTCTTTCTTAAAGTGGTGGTGTTTTTCGATAATTTCCACATCGAACTCGCCGAGTATTTTTGTAAGAACCTTGGTTGCCTGCAAGATGGCATGCACGCCGAGGGAGGTATTCCCCGATTTCAGTACGGGAATTTTTTCCGCCGCTTCCGCAATCATTGCCTCCTCATCAGGTGTATGCCCCGTCGTGGCGATGACGACCGGAATGCCGCGTGCCAGAGCGAATGCCAGGACATCGCCAATGACGGTATGGGCGGAAAAATCGAGGATTAAGTCCGGGGTTTCTTCCACCATATGCAAGTCGTTATAGACCGGATAACCTCCAGCGGAAGAAGGTCGTTCGGCGAGACCGGCGCAAATCCGGACATCCCCCGTTTTATGGCATAGTTCCGTGACGGCGCGTCCCATGGCGCCGGTACATCCGCATAGTAAGATTTTCATGGACATCTCCTTATAAAAGACCGACTTCGGTCATGGTTTCTTTGAGCAGGACGACTGTCGCATCCCCCGGGGTGGTCAGCGGCAGGCGGTAAGCACCGGCCGGCAGCCCCATGAGGTTGAGCGCCGCTTTGACGGGGATGGGATTGGCCTCGGCAAAGAGGGCATCAATATAACGTTTATAGCGGAGTTGCAACGACAGTCCTTCATCGTAGCAACCGGCCAGACAGGCGGCGACCATCTCGTGTGTTTCGCGGGGATTGGTATTCGCCAGGACGGAGATAACACCCTGTGCGCCTGCCGCCATCATGGGGACAATGATATCATCGTTGCCGGAATAGATGGCGAAATCCGGTCCGCAGAGCCGGCGTATTTCCACCGTGGCGGCCACGTTCCCGGTGGCGTCCTTAATACCGACGATGTTTTCATGTGCCGACAATTCAAATACCGTCTGCGGCACCAAATCCAAGTTGGTCCGGGCCGGGACATTGTAGAGAATGACGGGGATATCGACCGCATCGGCGATGGCGAGAAAGTGCTCTTTCATACCTTTTTGTGTCGTCTTATTATAATAGGGTGTCACGGAAAGCAGGGCGTCCGCACCCGCTTCCTGGCACATGAGACTAAGATTGATACCGTGACGTGTGTCGTTACTGCCCGCCCCGGCGATGACCGGGATTCGTTTCCCGACCGCCTCCACCGTATAGCGGACCACGTCGGCCTGCTCCTCGTCCGTCATGGTCGACGCTTCACCCGTCGTTCCCGCGATGATAATCGCATCGGTACCGTTATTGATTTGAAATTCAATCAGTTCCCCCAAGGCCGTGAAATCAATCTCGCCCTCAGCGGTGAACGGGGTGACGATGGCCACACCCGAACCTGTAAACATTGTCATGATATCCTCCTTTTAATCCATATCATACTGAATCAGGTCATCCGGCGTTTCCCGGCGGATGACCGGTCGATCGCGCCCGTCCCGTACGAAGATGACGGCGGGTTTGGGTAAGCGGTTATAATGGCCGCTCATGCTGTACGTATAGGCCCCGGTCGAACCGACGGCCAGTATATCGCCCGTCCGGACATCGGGCATTTTTACGGCGGGGATGAGAATGTCACCGGACTCACAGCATTTGCCGCCCACGCGCCACGTCTTCTCCGCCACCTCGTTCATACGATTGGCCAGGCAGGCTTCATACTGCGCCTGATAGAGAGCGGGTCGGGGATTATCCGCCATCCCGCCGTCAATAAACAGATAGTGCAATGCCGCCGCGGAGAGATACTTTGTATCGCCCACGCGATAGAGTGTCGTGCCCGCGTTGCAGACGACAGCCCGTCCCGGTTCAATGATGGCCCGGCTCAGGGTAATATCCCGTGCCGCCGCACAATCCCGGATATGTTTCGCCAATCGTGTCAGGAACGGCTTTAAGGCGAAGGGGCGATCCGTGTCCGTGTAGTAGACGCCGAAGCCACCGCCCAGATTCAAGACATCGAGGGCGATGCCCGTCTGCGTCCGAATGTCGACCAGATAGTCGGTCATGACCTCGACCGCCTTCAGGAAGGAGTCTTCCTCAAAAATTTGCGAGCCGATGTGACAGTGAATCCCGCGTAAACGGATGCCGGGCGCTTCGTGGAGAAAGCGGAGCGTTGCTGCGGTCTCCGGCGCACCGACCGCCATGCCGAATTTCGAGTCGCTGGTAGCGGTCCGGATGTATTCGTGCGTATGTGCATCAATACCGGGATTAACACGAAGTATGACGTCGATGCCGCGGATGTCATCCACCGTCAGGCGGGCCAGCCGTTTCGCTTCCGCCATGCCGTCCACGATAATCGTTCCGACGCCCCATGCCAGGGCGGCACGCAGTTCGTCATCACTTTTATTATTGCCATGCAGGTAGACCTTGTGCATCGGAAAACCGGCGGCCTTCGCGGTGTACATTTCTCCGTAGGAGACAACATCCAGACTAAGGCCCTCCTCCTCCGCCACGCGAACGACGGCTTTACAGGAAAAGGCTTTGGATGCATAGGTAACGACTGTCTCGAAGGCATCACTGCGGAAGCCGTCGCGGAAGGTGCGACAGGTATCGCGCAGGAGTGTTTCATCATAGATGATGAGCGGCGTACCGTATTTTCGGACGGCGAAATCTGCGGGCACACCGCCGATATGCAGCATCCCGTTCACATTTTCCATGGTGCCGAACAGTTTCATAGAACCTCCTTTATACAAAAAGACCATGAGCAAAAGGTTTGCCCATGGTCTTACGATCATCCTTTTGCCCTCAATGTGAAAGTTCTCCACCGGGGGATTGGGCATCCCGAGGTGACAGTGCCATTCCTATTCGGAGATGGCCCCAGCGTTTCCGCTTCGGCGGTTGAACCTTTCGTGGTCCTACTAATCTCAACCGCAGCCTCTATTCACATCAATGTATGTACTTGGACTCACTATAGCAAATGATATGGCCCTTGTCAACCGCTTCATCGGAGGATGTCTCGCAGTGCCCGTCGGTCCGACGGTTCATTGCATTTGCATCTTAGAAGATTGTCGGTGGCGTGCGCGGTATCCCCGGGTGGGCATTTCATCCGTTGATGTCAAGCATACAATAAGCCCCGGCCTTACCGGCAGGGGCTTATTACATCCTCACGGGTGTCGGTCACTGACCGCTTCCGAAACACCGTTATTTTAAAATGTCACCACGAAGGGACGATTTTCATAATGCGATATTTTCAGTTCCGTGTCATAAATTTCATAGAGCATTTTTTCGTCCAAAAGGCCGTCTTTATCACCCTCGTAAATCAGGCTGCCCTTTTTCAATGCGATGATGTTGTCACCGTAGGCGATGGCCTGGTTGATATCGTGTAAGATCATGACGATGGTGATATGTCGCTCCTTGTTCAGTCGCTCCACCAGGTTCAATATCTCCAGCTGATACTTGACGTCCAGATAAGTCGTCGGTTCATCCAGAAACAGAATATCCGTATGCTGTGCCAACGCCATGGCAATCCAAACACGTTGTAATTGACCGCTGGAAAGATTCGTCACGGGCCGCTCCCGCAGTTCATAGATCCCCGTCACCTTCATGGCGTCATCCATAATGGCCTGATCCTCGTCGTTCAGTTTCGTCAAAACGAGGCTCTTATGCGGTGTCCGGCCGTAGGAGACCAGTTTCTCCACGGTAATGTCATGTGGAATCAAATTCTTTTGATGCACCATGGCGACCTTCTTCGCAAACTCCCGCTGGGAGATGTTGTCGATGTCCGTGTCATCCAGATGAATCTGTCCCGCACCGCGTTTTAAATTCTTGGAGAGCAGGTAGAGGAGGGTCGTTTTACCGCAGCCGTTCTGACCGAGGATGACCGTCCGTTTCCCGGCTTCGATTTTCGTATTGAAGTCTTTGAAGATGCTCAGTTCGGGATAGCCGAAGTTCAGACCTTCCACTTGAAAAACATATTTATCATGCACGTTTCCGGTCCCCCCTCTTTAACAGAATGATGAACATCGGACCGCCAATGACGGACATCAGAATGATGGGCGGGATTTCCGCCGGCTGTACGACCGTCCGGCCAATGGTATCAAACAACAGGAAGATAAAGGCACCCAACAGGCCGCTGTACGGTACCAGCCAACGATGGTCGTGGCCGACAAGCGTCCGGGCGATGTGCGGTACAATCAAGGCTAAGAAGCTGACTACGCCCACCACGGCGGTGGAGATGGAAGCCAGCATGACGGCGATGACGGATATGATGAATCGCATCCGGTCCGTATTGATACCCAGTCCCTTGGCCGTTTTTTCTTCCAAAACCAACAGGTTGCAAATGCGCGTCATCAAGATGGCGGCAATCACACAAACCGGGATGTAGTACAGGAGAATCTGTACATCCGCCCAAGTCTTGAAGTTCAAGCTGCCTTGCGGCATCTGCGGACCGAGTGCCCGTCCCGTGAAATAGCCGAGTCCTTCCGTCAGGCCCATAAACATGGCGCTGATGGCGACACCGACCAGGATGATGCGCGTCGGGGAGATACCCTGTCGCCAGGAGAGGGTATAGACCAGACCGAAGGCGAGCATACCGCCCAGAAATGAGAAGAGCGGTGCAATCATGAACAGGCCCGGAAAGAAGCCCATGACGGCCACCTCTATGAATTTGGCACCGCCCGAAATGCCGATGATACCCGGGTCGGCCAGCGGATTCCGTAAAACGGACTGTAGCAGGACACCGGAGATGGCCAGCGCACAACCGACCAACATGGATATCATGATACGCGGTAGGCGGGTATCCCAGATGATGTCTACGAGGTCATTCCCTTCAATAAACAATCCCCGCATCAACTCACCGAAGCTGACCTGTAACATGCCGCTGACGCTCGAGTAGTAGAACAGCGCAATCAGCAGTGCCGCAGTAATTAAAATGACAATGGTTTTAGCGGTTGCACTGCGCTTTCGTTGTGCTTTTATTCGGGCCATTATTCGCCTCCGTATAGAATCTTTTCAAGATGATCCAGCCCCTTGACATAGTCCACGTTGGCACTCATGCCGAAATAGTCGTGCGGCAAGTCGTAGAGTTTGCCTTCTTTGATGGCACGGAAATGTTTCCAGATACCGTTTTCCTTAAACTCTTTTTCAAACATTTTGTCAATGGTTTCCGGCATGGCATGTGCGGCTCGCATGATAATGTCGGGGTCTTTTTCCAGCATGGCCTCCGGACTCAGGTTCAGAAATTCCTCGCCGTTTTTGCTGCTTCCGGCAAAGACGTTCTCACCGCCCGCCAGTTCGAGCAGGTTGCCGATATAGGAATTCGGCGTGGCGACGACATAGGAGCCGGGCAGTCCCATGATGAGTAATACCTTGGGGTGGTAATCGTTTTTATGACGTTCCCGTAAGGCATTGATATAATCATCTTTTTTATCGAGCATAGACTTGGCGATGTCCGCCCGGTCATTTTCCTTGCCGATGTGCTCGATGGTTTCATAGAACCCGTCGATGCTGCTCAGATTGATGAATTCATAGGGGAGTTTCACCTTTTTGAAATTCGGTTCCAGCCATTCACTCAGACTGGACGGCGTATAGACCTTGGTCGGTTTCAAGGACATCATGATTTCCACGTTCGGATTCATGGGCATGCCGATTTGCGGAATCTCTTTATAGCGATCAGGCAAACGACCCAAGTTGGTAATGGGAGCGCCGACCAAGTCCAAGTCCAGTTTATCCGTGATTTCACAGCCCGCCACGGAAGTGGCGATGAGCCGGTTGTTACCCGTATTCAATTTTTCCGGTTCTTTTCGGTTCGTATTATCGATTTCCGGATTCATGATATCCGCAAAATCATCCATGCTGGCCTGCGTCGGTTTGACTTCAGCCGGCCCCTCATTGCTGCCGCCGGCACCCCGACTGCCGCAGCCGACAAGGGTCGTCACGGTCAGCGCAAGTGCCAGAAAAAAAGTTTTTTTCTTCATGCTTCCTCCTTACAGGGAATGAAAAGGAGACACCGTCGGCGTCTCCTTTTCGGTTATCCTAGATTTCTTTCCGATTCTTTCGCGTTGCCGCCAAAGTCAGTCCGACCAGAGCCATGAGGGCGAATGCCGTCGCAGCCGATTCTTGTGCACCGGTGCGGGCCATGCGACCCTTGCCGGCGCCGCGTCTGGGCGGCTGACCGCCGCGTCCGGGTTCGATGCCGCCGGAAGTGGCAACCTTCGCCACGAGCGTATACAGACTGAAGTGGTCCGTTTCAAAGGAAACGATGCCGTTTTCGGCCTTGACGTCCAGCTTCGTAACACTGCCGTCTGCTTCATGACGGTACACGGCATAAACTTTATCCGCAAAATTGACGTCATCCGGTTGGATGGCGACGCGGACCGTGCCGTTCGGCTGAACCGCCTTGCCGTCCATATCCACCATATTGATGTCGTACTGTTTCATTTCAACTTTTTCATTTCCGATGGCCGCCTTTAAAGCGTCCACGTCCGCCACATCTTTATCCTCAACGGGGGCATAGACAACCTTTTGCGCGTTATTCAGCGTTGCGGCATCTGCTGCACCGATGGCAGCTTTAAAGTCGTCCGAGCTGATGATATTGCTGCGGTCCAGACCCTGCTTTACCAACCAGTCAATCGGGGACAAGAGGGCTTCCGCCTTTGATAAGTCGAAAATGACGCGTGCTTTCTGTTTGCCGGAACCCTGGGTGATTTGGTCATAAGAGGTTGCACCGCCGGATTTGATGGCATCCATAGCGTCAACGCATACCTCGATACCGATGGTAAATTCACTGTCCTTGCCCAATTTGCTGCGATCGAAGTTCGGCGCAACCAGCTTGAACCGGTACGGGAATTCCATCCGATGGTCTTTTACGAGGGAGTTGTCCTCACGCATTTCCAAGACTTCCACACGGTTATTCGTATCCACATAGTACATGTCCCAAACGTGACCGTACATGCCCATGAAAGCCATACCTTCGATAGTGATGATGAAGTTTGCATTACCGTCACCGTCAATTTCCAGAATAGCGGTTTTCACGACGGCCGGATTGCCCATGGACGCTTTATCCTCGTGATAGTTCCATAGACGAACGGGCACCTTATAACGGAAGGCTTGCGTATTGACCTCAACCGGCTTTTTCGCTAAAGCATTTTTTGCACCATTTAATGTGTTTGCCGCAGCGTTTACGGCAGCTTGCGTCGCATTATCGTCAGCAAGCAGGGTTTCCGCCGAGTTCAATGCTTCGTTGAATGCTTTTACGGTTTCATCGGTATACAGGTGTAAACCGGATACAGCCTTTGCATCTTTGACGGCCTGTTGTAAAGCGGTCTTGTCAATAACCGGTGCTTTGGCAACCAATTCGTTGCGTGCCGCCTGTAAGTTTTCGATAGCCGTATTGATGGTTGCAATCTCGGTTGCCGCAGTGGTATCAACCAGCGGTTTTGCCGCTTGCAGGGCATCGGTCAGCTTGGCAAAGCTCTCTGCCGTATAATCGTCAGCCGTGAGTGCTTCGCAGGAGGCGATTTCCGACTGTAAACGGTCGATGGCGAGTTGCAAGTCGTTCGCCAACTTTGCATCAACCTCTCGCTTCAATGCCACCAAGTCAAATTGCAGGCGTGCCTTTTGTTCACCGGCACCCTTGTGTTTGATAAGTTCGTTATAGTCGCTGCCGGCCTGCGGCGCGTTGATGGAGTCCATCGCATCAACGTTTACGACGATGGGGATGGAATAATCAAAGGCTTCCTTACCATATTTGTCCATGTCGACATTTGCCATCGGGAAACGGAATGTGTGCGGGAAGTTCATCACGTAGACGCCTTCCGCCTCCGAACGATTTGGATAATCCGCAGGTAATTTTTCGATGTCTTCCGCGGATAAAGCCCGTTTGTCCAAACTTTTATCCAAGCGATTATTCAGGACCGGTACGGGCGTCCGATCCGTCTTGTTATCCAGAGCGGCAACATCGTCCGGTGCCGACGGATTATAGTACATCCCCCATACGTGACCATACATCCCCAAAAACTTCAGGCCGACCAGTTTGATTTCGAATACACCGTTGCCGTTCAAATCCAAGCTGACCTCGGCTTCCGGAAGAAGCGCACCGTTGCCCATGGAAGCGTTCGGTTCATAAGCCTTCCACAGACGAACCGGAACGGTCGTCTTGTATATGGTGTGATGCTCCGGAACATTTGCATCGCCGGTCGCTGTAATCGTGTTATCCAAATTGTCCAGTGTCGGCAGGTAGCTGCCCTCCTGGAGTGTCAGCGTTCGCGGGGTATAATTTGCCGCGGACACGATGGGACCGGTAAGAACGGGGACGGCCGTTAATAATAAGGCCAGTAACCCCGCCGTAATTCTTTTGAATGAGAAATTCTTCATTCCCTCTCCTCTCCTTGAAAAATAAAGTTTCATAAAGTGTTACTTAACACTAACATTATAGGTGTATAGCCCGAAAAAGTCAATTGTATAATATTATGCTTTTTTGCTTGACAAAACACATGATGTTAACATATAGTAACCATGAGCATTATATTCGGCTCTCGAACTATTATTTATTTTATGGAGGTACAGTGTGAAGAAACGAATATGCAGTTTTCTATTACTCATGACCCTTGTGTTGACCATGGTATTCGGTCATACGGGTTTGAGCAAGGTGGCGGTAGACGAGGTAAAGGCGGCAACGAGGGAGTTGGAAGTTCCCGTTGAGATGTGGAAGGCCTACGAGGAGCAGTATTCCATGGCCAATGATGCCGTCGTTCATACGGCACGTGTATTGGAGCAGGACGGTTGGGCCTATGTAACGGTGACCTTTCAATCCCTGGACTTGATGGGTCAACACGGTAACCTGACAAACGTTTTTTCCTATCCCCCGGGTACAACGGCGGCAGATGTACAGAGCGGCTCCGCACAATTTTTTGAAGCAGAGTACAACACCTTTGAATCCGATTTGGACATCGACATGGAAACACGAGAGTTTCCGCGTGACGTCACCTTTATACGGGAGACGACCGGTGAAAATGAGTTTTTCATTCGCGTTTGGGTCAATGCAATGGACGGTTTAAAGGACGGTACGCCGGGCAGCGGTGCACAGAACGCGCGAATCCGCTTGGACTATGCAAATGCGAAAGTCATCAGCGAGAATGCCGATGCCGCACCCGTGGAAAAGAAGGAGAAACCGAAGGCGGACGAGAAGAAGTCGGAAGAAAAAGCACCCGAAAACAAGGATGCGAAGGAAATGCCGGCGGATCTCAAGGACGGTCGCTACAAGATTAAAATCGACCTGTGGCATGCACAGGAGGATCGGGAATCCATGGGCAATAAGTCCATGAACCATGAGGCGATTATCGAACGCAAAGACGGCAAGAATACCCTGTTCATGTCCGTCCATCCGATGGGGGTATCTGACATTGTGGCATCCGTGGAAACCATCGAGTATAAGGATGAAAACGGCAAGATGCAATATGCCGAAGTCATCGAACGGCGAATAGCAGGCGACAAGCCGTCGGCCTTTAAGATGCCGTTACTGACTACCGGCGAGTATACCGACGTCATGGTGAACCCGAAAGTCATGGTGATGGGAAACAAACCCGTACCGGCACGGATCCGTCTGTACTGGGATACCTTGCGTGAAATCGGTCCGGATGAGAAGCTGGATGACAATATTGAAATCGCCTACAATACGGCACCGACACCGGAAGCCGATATGAAGGACGAAGCGACAGGCGTTCGCGTCCATGCACCGGAACGTACGGTGCCGGAGGGTGCGAGCATCAAGGTGGAAGAGGTTACTTCCGGTGAGATGTTTGATAAGGTGAAGGCGACTTACGAGAATGACAAAATCAAACTCTATGACATTAAAATCCTGAACAAGAGCGGCGATGCCATTCAACCCTTGGGCCCGGTGGACGTCTATCTGCCGATTCCGGATGGTTGGAATAAGGAAAAAGTCGTGATGTCTCATCATGATGACAAGGACGGTACGAGAGCGCGGTTGAGCGGTGAAGTGGACGGCGACAGCATGAAGGTGCCCGTGAACCACTTCAGCCTGTATGCATTGAATGAAGAGGGCGGCGGTGCTTTCCCCATCGGTTGGATTATCGGTATCATCGCGCTGTTGACAATCATCATCTGCGTTATCATTGTCAAGGTTGTCGGGAAGAAAAAACCGGCAAAGGCAACGGACAAGACGGTAGCAGGAAAGCAATCGGACGATACGAAGGAAGATGTGGAGAAAAAAGTATCGGAAGATGATGAAGCATCGAAGGAAAAGAAGGAGGAGACGAATGCTGAAAAATAAAGTCATGGGCATCGCCCTTTCTCTGGGGTTGCTGTTTACGGCGGCCTTGCCGGCTATGGTTTCGGCAGAAGATATCATACAGCATACGGTGGATACGGATAAGGACTTTTCCGACATGAAACCGGGCGCCTATCTGTCAAAAATCAGCGGCAGCTATTTGAATCCGGAAACGGGTTTGACCGAGGACGGCGGTACGAAGAATGCGTCGATCGGTGAAGGCATGGTGGACGGCGTGGTGACGCCTTCCGATGCAAGCGGCGGTCTTGACAGCGTTTTCGGGAAGCCGAAACCGGGTGAGGAGCATTACAGTGAGTGTTTGTTGGAAAAGATGGAGGACGGGAAGTACTATGCAACGCTTCGTCTTTATCTGATGAATTACATTAAGTTCGATGAGCAGAATGGCCCGTTTATCGAAGTACGTCAGCCGAACGGTGAATACAAACGGGTGGAGTATAAAATTACGAAGAGTGAGTCCGGCGGTGAGAACGGGGTCAACTTTAACGACTTCCGCTTCGAGGTACCGAATGCAAATACCTATGTGAAGGTGAGTATGTTCGTCGTACCGATGTCCAGACCGGTAACCTATTTCGTCGTAATCGATTCCGAAGAGACGCAACCGGGACCGGGTGAGTTTGTCGCATCACCGACCTATGGCGGTAAAGCGGGCGGTCTGTCGACGGGCGCTATTGCCGGCATCGCCGGCGGTGCGGCGGTTGTTATCATAATCGTCGTTGCACTCGTGGTGAAACGGAAGAAGTCTTCCGACACGGAAGAAGCATAATACATCATACGTGGTGAGAAAGAGAGGAGCATGCCGATGGCGGCTGCTCTCTTTTTTTGCGCAACAAGGTGCAAAATGTTCTTGACAAGTGCAGCTTGAATGCACTATAATAAAAGCCGGGAAAGGACGGACGAGATGGAACGAAGTATCTTACACTGTGACATGAATAATTGTTACGCATCGATAGAGTGCCTCTTGAACCCGGCATTGCGCGGGAAACCGATGGCGGTGGGGGGATCTTCGGAGGATCGGCACGGAATCGTATTGGCGAAGTCGGAGGAGGCGAAGTATTGCGGCGTGAAAACGGGGGAGCCTCTGTGGCGGGCGCGCCAAAAATGTCGGGATTTGATTGTCGTACCGCCACATCATGAAATCTACATAAAGTACGGCCGGATGGCAAAAGACCTGTACTATGAGTACAGTGAGGCGGTGGAAGGCTTTGGGACGGATGAGGCATGGGTAGATTGTACGGGCAGCGCTTCCCTGTTCGGCAGCGGAGAGATGATCGCGGAAGACATTCGGCGGCGGATGAAACGGGAAATCGGTTTGACCGTTTCCATCGGCGTCAGCTTCAATAAAATCTTTGCCAAGTTGGGTTCGGACATGAAGAAGCCGGATGCGGTAACCGTGATTCGTCGTGCGGATATGCGAACCAAGATTTGGCCGCGGGATGTGTCGGAACTTTTGGGCGTGGGGCGTGCGACGGAACGGAAATTACGAACATACGGCATTCATACCATCGGTGATTTGGCGCACGCAAAGGAAGCCTTTTTGGAACGTCTGTTGGGCGTAAACGGCGTCAAACTCCGTCGTTATGCCAACGGGCTGGATGCGGAGCGGGTGGCGGAACGCCTGTATGAGCGGCCGATGCAATCGGTCGGGCGGGGCAGCACGTTTCGGCGGGATTTGTCCGCACCGGACGAAATTCGCCGGGGTCTGTCGGTGTTGTCGGAGAAGACGGCGGAGGCACTGCGAAGGGCCAATCTGAAGGCGGGCGGTATCTCGCTGTACATCCGTCGTGCGGATTTGAGCGGTATCCAATTTCAGAAGGGCCTGCCTCTGCCGACGAGCAGCGGTGCCGTGTTGGAGCGGGCGAGTGCGGCATTGTTTTTCGACCGCTATGACGGACGGCAGGCCGTGCGAGCGCTGACGGTACGTGCCGTTGATTTACGTCCGGCGGATGCGCCGGTCCAACTAAATTTTTTCAGCGATTTCGAGCGGTATCGTAAAGAGGAACGGCTGGCGGCGGCCATCGGGGAAATCGGGGCACACTACGGCGGTGGTTATGTCAAGAAAGCATCCCAACTCATGGATACGCATTTGCCGGCGGATATGCCGGAGGGGATGCACCCGCCCGGCCGGATGATGGAATAGGACGGGTTTTGAATGTGTTATCGCATCAAGATTTCGGGCGACAAAAACGGAGACATTGCGGACAATGTCTCCGTTCTTTATACCGTATCCGTCGTTGTTTCCACCGGTGTTTCGGCGTCGAGTGCTTCGGCGCGTAAGTGCAGCAGGAGGTTGCGAATGGCCGTTGCCTTTTCCCGGGAAATTTCCGGCGGGATGCGCAGGCTCTTCGGATGTAATTTTTTGACATCCAACAGGTTTTTTATTTTTTTCAGTTTCGGGGAGGTCATGATATCCTTGATATTTTTACGGTGCGGCAGATTGATTTGCAAGGTGGACGCTTCTTGTGTTGCCAAATCCACGATGACGCTGACGCGACCGCCGTATTCCTCCCGGATATGGACATCTTCAATCTCCCGTGCGGGGTAGATGTAACTCCAGAAACCGACATGAAAGAGGTGGTGTACTTCATCGACCCGTAGATTGTCGATGCGTTTCGTACATCGGAAGGTCCTCGTCATCTCCGCCTGTTCCCGGATAAAGGCGGAAACGGCCTCGCCGCGGTTGCATTGGGGATGTTCGGCCACGAAGGTTTCCATAATCTCTTTCGCCTGAACGATGCCGACCTTCGTCACCCGGTTGAGCATCTTTGAAGCGGCGCCGATTTCATAGTGGTTGGCGGCAAGAATCTTCGCGGGATTGACCATGATGCCGTTGACATCCATGACTTCTTCCGGCAGTCCGTTTTCGTCACTCGAAACGTCACCGTCGTCTTCTTCGGTGAGGTCGACCTCGACCCGAAGACTCTTATGCAAGCCTTCAAAGGCGGATTGATCCTCCAGATAATCTTCTACCGGAAAACCGCAGTGCGGGCATGCGTATGCGTGGTCGGAGACCTCCCGTTTGCATTCCGGACAATGTATTAAAGCCATAAGTGCTCCTTTCGGATATGTTGCCTGTATGATACTACAGATGGGCAAAAAAATAAAGGGGAAAGGATTTTCGAAAACGGTTGACATGGGGCATGAAAGGTGTTATTCTATCGAAAGCTGCCGTAGACAGTAGGTGCCGAAAGGCGTAAGCGCAGTCGCCTACCGAGGAAAGACAACATGACTATGTCCTCTTTGCGTGCGCGAAGAGGTTTTTTTATGCGACATTGTCCACAACTTTCTTAGCGATGCGTCGCGAGCAGTAAAAAAAATAAGGAGGTATACAGGTGGCAAAGGTAGAACTGAAAAAACCGGTCATTGACGAAATCAAGGCACACTTGGACGGTGCCAAAACGGTTGTCCTGGCGGATTATCTGGGCTTGACCGTAGAAGAAGATACGAATCTTCGTCGTCAACTGCGTGAGAACAACGTCATTTACAAGGTGTACAAAAACACCATGGTAAACTTTGCAATCAAAGGGACGGAGTTTGAAGCGCTGTCGAAAGACCTGCACGGTGCAACGGCTATCGCAATCTCAAAAGAAGATGCGACAATCGCAGCACGTGTACTGAACAATTTCGCCAAGACCGCACCGGAGTTGGAACTCAAAGCCGGCATTGTGGAAGGCGAATATTATGACCATGAAGGAATTCAAGTAATCGCGAACATTCCTTCACGTGAAGAGTTACTTGCCAAGTTCTTGGGAAGTCTCAAGGCGCCGGTGACGAACTTCGCGCTGGCCGTTAAAGCGATTGCCGACAAAAAAGAGCAAGAGGGAAATTAATCCCGAATAAATTTAGGAGGAAATAATCATGGCAAAATTAACGAATGCGGAAATTATTGAAGCGTTGAAAGAGCTCTCCATCTTGGAGCTCAGAGATTTGGTAAAAGAATGTGAAGAAGAATTCGGTGTCGTAGCGGCAGGTGCCGTTGTAGCAGCGGCAGGTGCAGCAGATGCCGGCGCAGCTGAAAAAGACGAATTCGATGTAGAGTTGACGGAAGCGGGACCGAACAAGGTAAAGATTATCAAGGCGGTTCGCGAAATCACGGGCGCAGGTCTGAAAGATGCCAAGGATATGGTAGAGGCTGCACCGAAAGTGATCAAGGAAGCTTGCGGCAAGGACGAAGCGGAAGAAATCAAGAAGAAGCTGGAAGAAGAAGGCGCAAAGATTACGCTGAAATAGTTCAGATTCTACAAAAGTCGGGGGATGCCTCCGACTTTTTTATTTTAAAATTAAAATGGACATCTTGACAGGCAGACTGTCGGGATGTCCATTTTTGATCATGCATAACGTGCCCGTAGGGGGTTGCCGTCATTGTTCCATATTTGTCGTAAACTGTCGGGTGACGTCTACGGCATGATGCCAACGTGCCATCATGGCATTCGCCTGTTCCGGCGGCATCTGCGGCAGGAAGGTTTGTACGGGCAGGGGCGAGAAGTCCTGTATTTTCTTTAAGCCCAAGCCCATAACGGCCGCCATGGCGGCACCGAGTGCCGTCGCCTCCACACAGTCAGCCCTTCGGACGGGGGCTTGCAGCAAATCGGCCTGGAGTTGAAGGAGAACGGGGTTGGCGCTGGCACCGCCGTCCACGCGAAGGGAGCGGATGGTTTGGCCGGAAGCGCGGGTCATGGCATCGCAGACATCTTTGACCTGGGTACACATGGCCTCGAGTGCCGCTCGTACCAGATGTGCCTTGGTCGTACCGCGCGTCAAATTCAGGATACCGCCGCGACATTGTTCGTCCCAGTAGGGGCAGGCCAGACCCGTAAAAGCGGGCACGATGACAACGCCGCCGCTGTCCGATACGCTGCCCGCGAGTCGGGCACTGTCGGCCGCCGTTTCAATGAGACCAAGACCGTCACGCAACCACTGGATAAGCGAACCGGAGACAAAGATGGCTCCTTCCAGTGCAAAGTGCGGGGTGTCGTCCAGTTTATAGGCCACCGTTTGCAGGAGACCGTCCGTTGCGTTGGCCCGTTGCGTGCCCGTGTTCATCAGCAGGAAGCCGCCCGTTCCGTACGTATTCTTGATATCACCGGGGCGGAAACAGCGCTGTCCGAGGAGGGCCGCCTGTTGGTCTCCAATCAATCCCGTAATCGGCACTCGACGGCCGAAGAATGCCGTCGGCGTCGTTTCCGCCAGAATACCGCAGTTGTCCACGATTTCCGGGAGGGCATGCATCGGAATATCAAAGAGTGCACAAAGTTCGGGATCCCATGTCAGTGTATTGATGTTGAAGAGGAGGGTCCGGGAGGCATTCGTGATGTCCGTGATGTGACGGGTGCCTCCGCTCAGATGCCATACGGCCCAGCTGTCCACCGTGCCGATAAGGAGATCACCTTTGCGCAAGCCGTCGGCGACATCCGGTCGCCGGGACGTAATCCAGCGGATTTTCGTCGCACTGAAATACGGGTCGATGCGCAGTCCCGTTCGTGTCCGAATCATTTCTTCGCAGCCGGCGTCCCGTAGGTTGCGACAGATATCCTCCGACTGTCGGGACTGCCAGACGATGGCCGGATAGACGGGGAGTCCCGTGTGCCGGTCCCAGATGATGACGGTCTCTCGCTGATTCGTAATGCCGATACCGCGACAGGCGGCGGGTGCCACCCCGGCCTGCAGGACGGCTTCTTCCATCACGGCGGACAAACTTCTGTGGATGGCACCGGCATCTTGTTCCACATGGCCCGGTGCGGGGAAGGAAGGACGGATGGGTGTTCGCGCCGTGCCGAGAATATTAAAATCATCATCGAAAATCAGGGCTCGCGTAGAAGTCGTTCCCTGGTCGATGGCGATAAGATAGGGCGTATCTTTCATCTAAACACGTCCCGTGGAACCGAAGCCGCCCGTCCCGCGGTCCGTTTCCGATAAGTCATCCACACATTCAAACACACCCTGTATATAGGGCATAAAAACCAATTGGGCAATCCGCTCTCCATCTGCAAGGGTGACCGGCTCGGTGCCGTGATTACGTAAGGGAACCATGATTTCACCGCGGTAATCACTGTCGATGACACCGACCTTGTTGGCCGGGGCGATTCCCCGTTTGGCGGCCAAACCGCTGCGGGCAAAAACGAGACCGACGAGACCTTCCGGAATATGTAGGGCGATACCGGTATGGACCATCACCGTTTCGCCGGGGGCGACGGTCACATCCGCACCGTGACAGAGATGCAAATCCGCCCCGGCGGATTCCCGGGTGCCGTAGACGGGTACGATGGCCGCCGGATTCAGTTTTTTCAGCTTTACATTTGTAATCATGGAACCTCCTTGACGCTTTGCGTCGAATTTAAAGTGCATTTAAAGTCAAATCATCCGGTCCGATCCAACCGCGTTTGCGGAAGATTTGACCGATGAGGGGTGTCAATATGGCGGGCAGCAGGATGCAGATGCAGAACAGACCGAACCAGTCGGTACCGGTCGGCCGGAGTATCGTCGCGCCGGCAGCCACCGCCTGCTCGACGGGAGCGAACCAGCCGGTGATGACACCGATGGGGCCGACAAATCCGCAGGTACCCATCCCGGAGGAGATGGGGGCACCGTTCATTTCCAGTCGGAAAACACAAGTCGCAATCGGCCCGGTAATCGCCGAAACGAGGGTGGGCGGTATCCATATACGCGGGTTACGCAAGATGTTCTTCATTTGTAACATGCTCGTGCCGATACCTTGGGAAACGATACCGCTCCAACGGTTTTCACGAAAGGAGAGGACCGCGAAGCCGACCATCTGCGCACAGCAACCGGCCACCGCCGCGCCGCCCGCCAGACCGGTAAGACCCAATGCCGCACAGATGGCGGCGGAAGAAATGGGCAGGGTCAGGGCAACGCCCATCAGGACGGAAACGATGATGCCCATGAGGAACGGTTGCTGCGTCGTGGCCCACATGACGGCTCGGCCGAAACCGTTGGCCGCGGCGCCGATTCCGGGGGCCCACCAGAGGGACAGCAGTGCGCCCGTCAGCACCGTGACCGTCGGTGTGACCAAGATGTCAATCCGCGTTTCACCGGCGACGATTTTACCTGCTTCCGTGGCAAAGAGCGTTACAATCAGAACGGCCAGTGGACCGCCCGCACCACCCAAGGTGTTTGCCGCGATACCGACGGCGCAGAGCGAAAACAGAACGGTTCGCGGCGCCCGCAGGGCATAGCCTATGGAGATGGCCATCGCCGGTCCCGCCGCCGCCATGGCAAAGGTGCCGGCCTCTATTAGAAGCCGGTACGGTGCGGTCGGTCCGAAGGCGGTCGTCAGCTGCTCACCGAGCGTTTTGATGATGGTACCGGTCAGCAACGAGGCGAAGAGCCCCAATGCCATGGCGCCGACCGCATCCAGCGCGTAACGTTGGAATGAAATTTCGATATTTTTCCGCTTCAGGAACGCAATGATGCGTTCTGATCTTTTCATAATGCCTCCCTTGTATCCGCCGTCTTTGAAAAACGGCATGCCGTGGCTATATTCTAGCAAAATTACCGGACGGATTCAATCGCAATTCCACTTGAACTGTGATTCCCGTTCGGTGTATAATGAATCTGTGTAAAGGAGGAAGCAGTGAAAGAAGACGGAGTAAGGGTTGCGGCCACGTTGGATGACCGTGCAAGCTATCTCAATGCAAAACATGTGACGGAAATGCTTGAAACGCCGGTTGAGATTTTCAGAATGACGGCGGATCAGCTTTTGCAGAAGGTGGCGGACGGTTCGGTAGACTTTGCCGTGGCGGATGCGGCCAAACTCGGCGAACCGTTGCCGGAAGAGTTGGTGGTGTCGGCCTGTTTGAAACGGCGCCCCGCCGGCGAAATGATGGTATTCCGCACGGTATCGGCACTGGATGATTTGCCGGTACGAGCGCATGTCGGGACCTATCGTGCGGCATCGGCCACGCAGATGAAGCGTTGGCGTGCCGATGTCATGGTGGATGTCATTGCCGGGCGGACGGAAGATTGTCTCGACCGTTTTGCCGAGGGCGATTTCGACGCGTTCATCTTACCGGAAGCGGATTGTTTGCGGCTGGCCCTGAAGGGCATCATGCGGCATGAAGTCCTGCCCGGACCGGTGTTCACCGGACCTGCGGGTGCCGGTATCACATTGATTGTCGGGCGCGAAGGGATGTGCTTACCCCGGATATTCGGTACACTGCATGATGAAGATACGTATCGGGCCTACCTGGCGGAGATGGCATTTTGCCGAGCCGTCGGCGATGCGGATGCGTTATATTCCGTTTACGCATGGCAGGGTGAAGCAGCTCTGCAGATTATGGCGCAGGTGTCCGACGCGGCGGGACGATTTCACTATGATTGTTCGGTGAGCGGCCCGAAACCCGGAGAGGCGGGCCGGCGTCTTTATGAACGGTTACTGAAGATGGGAGCGGGCAAGCATGTATTTTGGCCTGTCCGTTCGGACGGAAAGGACAATGTATGACATTAAACCGACACATCGATCACACCCTGCTTTCCCCGGTGGCGCGGGAAGCGGAGATACGACGTTTGTGCGAAGAGGCCAAACACTATCATTTCAAGTCCGTCTGTGTGAACGGTGTTTATACGGCATTCGCCGCGGCGATGCTGAAAGATACGGATGTCTCAGTTTGTACAGTTATCGGCTTCCCTTTAGGGCAGGGCGCCAGCGAGGCGAAGGCGTCGGAAGCGGCCCTGGCCGTGCGTGACGGTGCAGCTGAGGTGGATATGGTGATGAACATCGCCAAACTGAAAGATAAAGAGGACGGTTACGTGCTCAACGACATCCGTGCGGTACGGGAGGCCATCGGTCCGGAGACGGTTCTGAAGGTTATCATTGAAACCGCCTTATTGACGGACGGAGAGAAAATCCGCGCATGTAAGCTGGCAGTCGACGCCGGTGCGGATTACGTGAAGACGTCGACGGGTTTTAACGGCGGTGGTGCAACGGCATCGGATGTCCGTTTGATGGCGGATACGGTCGGTGACCGGGCGAAGGTCAAGGCTTCCGGCGGCATTCGAAATCGCAGGGCGGCGGAAGAGATGATTCGGGCCGGTGCGGATCGCATCGGTGCGTCGGCGTCGGTAACCATTGTCTCGGAATAGAGAGGAGCTTCCATGTTCAATGAACGAAATGTACAGGTTGTTCAAAGGGTGACGGACTGGCAAGAGGCGATACGCCTGGCGGCGACGCCGCTTGTGGAAGATGGCAGTATCCGTCCGTCTTATGTGGACGGGATGATTGAATCCGTGAAAGAATTGGGTTTCTACATCGTCTTGGATGAGGGACTCGCCATGCCGCATGCACGGCCGGAGGCGGGCGTCATTCGGGGCGGCGTCTCGTTCATGAAGGTCAACGAGGCGGTGGACTTCGGCGGGAATCCCGTACATCTGATTTTCGTTTTGGCGGCGGAAAATGATGATGCCCACATCGAACGGTTGACGGCATTGATGGAGTTGTTTCAGGATACGGAACGGATGGACGGTCTGCGCAGTGCGGACGATTTGGCAACGGTAAAGCGTATTTTAATTTAGGAGGTCAGAGATGAAAATTATTGCGGTATGCGGACATGGCTTGGGTTCAAGCTTCATGTTGGAAATGAATATTAAAAAGGCTTTGGCAGCCATCGGCGTCGAGGCGGAAGTGGAACATTCGGACTTGGGTTCGGTTCGTGCGGAAGATGCGGATTATTTCGTCATGGGACACGACATCGCGGGCAGTGCCCCGGTACCGGCGGAAAAAGTGATTGCACTGAAGAGTATCATCGACAAGGCGGAACTGGAAGAAAAGTTACGCGAAACGTTAGCGTGAAAGGAGTAGCAAATGCACGGATTTCTGAAATTTCTGGTCGATTTATTAAAGGTTCCGGCCATTCTGGTCGGTCTCATTGCGTTGATCGGTTTGCTGCTGCAGAAGAAACCGTTTGTGGACGTGGTACGTGGTACCATTAAAACGATTCTCGGCTTTCTGGTACTGGGCGGCGGTGCCGGTTTGGTCGTATCTTCCCTGGAACCGATGGGGAAGATGTTTGAACAGGGCTTTCACATTACGGGTGTCATCCCGAATAACGAGGCCATCATCTCCATGGCATTGAAGGATATCGGTACGGCGACGGCCTTAATCATGGCGTTGGGTATGGTCATGAACATCCTCATTGCCCGGTTTACCCGTCTGAAATATATCTTCCTGACGGGCCATCACACGCTGTACATGGCGTGTATGATTGCCATCATGCTGAAGGTGGCGGGTTTTGAAGGAACGTTGCAAGTCGTTGTTGGTGCGATGATTCTGGGCCTGGTGATGGCATTCTTCCCGGCACTGGCACAACCGTTCATGCGGCGGATTACGGGTACGGACGACGTGGGATTCGGTCATTTTTCGACCCTCGGTTACGTACTCGCCGGCGGTGTCGGCAAGTTGGTCGGTAAGGGTTCGAAGTCAACGGAAGAAATGAAGTTGCCGAAGAATCTCGGCTTTTTACGGGACAGCTCGGTATCCATTTCGCTGACCATGATGATTATCTACATCATCCTGGCCATCGTTGCCGGTTCGGATTTTGTCGGCAAAGAACTTTCCGGCGGTGATAACTTCATCATCTATGCCGTGATTCAGGCCATCTCGTTCGCAGCGGGCGTATTCATCATCTTACAGGGTGTACGCCTCATCTTGAATGAGATTGTACCGGCATTTACCGGTATTTCCGAAAAACTGGTGCCCAATGCCAAGCCGGCGTTGGACTGTCCGATCGTATTTCCGTATGCACCGAATGCGGTACTGATCGGCTTCATTTTCAGTTTCCTGGGCGGTATCGTGGGGATGTTCATTCTCGGCGGTCTGCACTGGACGTTGATTTTACCGGGTGTCGTACCGCACTTTTTCTGCGGTGCCACCTCGGGTGTTTTCGGTAATGCGACGGGCGGTCGCCGTGGTGCCATGATCGGTGCTTTTGCGAACGGTCTGTTGCTGACCTTTTTACCGGCCATTCTCTTCCCGCTGCTGGGCGGTCTGGGCTATGAGAATACGACGTTCTCCGATGCCGACTTCGCAACCTTGGGCATCATCTTGGGTTATGCGTCGAAGGCACTGACGCCGGTGGTCATTACGGTGATTATCTGCGTGATTATCGCATTACTGGTCGTATACAACTATGCGCGTAAACCGAAAGTAAACGCGGAAACGAAATAATTGACCGGGGAACTCGACGGGACGGAGGTTCCGTAACGAGGTTTTAAATGGTCTTCTATAAAAACGGACGGCTTTTGCCGACGGACTGACGGGTGCATTTGACCTGTCGGCGTCGGTACAAAGCCGTCCGTTTTTAACGTATGGGCGAAAATCCGGGAATAAGACTTGCATCTTTTGATAAACTGTGCTATCCTAACCACGTCATTAAATTAGCATGGTAGCACGATAAAGCAAAGGAGTGACATGATTGAATTTACGGTACCGGCGGGGATGAAAGATTTGATTCCCGAAGAATGCCGGGTGAAACGAATGATTGAACGCCGCTTGGAGGACGTGATGGCGGCACGGGATTACGTGGAAATCAGTTCACCGACGCTGGAACACTATGATACGTTCAGTATCGGTTTGAATAACCGCCGCGAAGAAGAAAACTATCGTCTCACGGATGCGGGCGGGAAGATGCTCGTTCTCCGACAGGATATGACGGTACCGATTGCACGAATCGCCGCGACGAAGTTCAAACATGTGACCGCGCCGTTACGCTTCCGGTATACGGCCAATGTATTCCGGATCACGCGGGCCTTCGGCGGCGGTCAGAATGAAATCACACACTGCGGTGCGGAACTCATCGGTGTGCCAAGTCACGAGGGTGATATGGAAATTTTGACGATGGCATTGGAAGCCATGGCATTTTTACGGGAGCGTCGTCTGAAAATTGAAATCGGTAATATCGACATCTTCAATGCGGCTTGCAAGGAAGTCTCTTTACGTCCGGAGACGAAGCATCGGCTGGCGACGTTGATCAACGGCAAAAACCTGGATGAACTGGCGGTTTTTCTGGAACGGCTGGACATGCCCGCGAAAACCCGTGCCTTCTTTAACCATTTGCCTTTGCTTTGCGGTGGCCGGGAGGTCTTGGAAACGGCGGGGGAATATGCCTTTACCGATGAAATGCGTGCCGGTCTGACCTATCTGGCGGCAATATACGACGCACTCGTTGCGGCCGGCCATGAGGAGACGGTGGCGTTGGATTTGAGTAAGATTCCGGCGTTGGATTACTATACGGGTCTGATTTTTGAAGGCTTTGTCGAGAATGTGGGCGAGCCCGTCGTCAGCGGTGGCCGATATGACGGGTTGATCGGCAAATTCGGTACGGATCGGCGGGCCGTCGGCTTTTCCGTTAAAGTTGATGCGCTGGTACCGCTGATGCTGCAACCGGCGGATCCGGCGGGTTCCGAAAAGCTCAACATTGCCATGACCAAGGGCCGTTTGGAGAAGCAAACCGTCCGCATTCTGGAAGAGGTCGGCTACGGGGTCGGCCCGCTGAAGAATAAAGGTCGGCAACTTGTTTTGTCGGATACGGAAAAAGACATCGATTATTTTCTGGTCAAGGCGAATGATGCCATCACTTATGTGGAACATGGGGTGGCGGACATCGGTATCGTGGGTAAGGATACGATATACGAAAGCGGCAATGACTTTTATGAAATGATGGATTTGGGTATCGGTAAATGTAAGTTCATCTTGGCGAGTCTGCCGGGGATTGATATTTTTAAGAAGCGGGGTCATGTAACCATCGGTACGAAGTATCCGCAGGTGGCAAAGAATTACTTTAACGGTCTTGGTATCGACATAGAAATCATTAAGATTGACGGTTCGGTGGAGTTGGGGCCGATTTTGCGGCTTTGTGATGCCGTCGTGGATATTATGGAGACGGGGACGACCTTGCGGGAAAACGGACTGATTGTTTTGGATGAGATTTGTGACATCAGTGCACGACTGATTGTCAATAAGGCAAGTTTTCGGATTAAGCGACGGGAGATTTTAGCCGTGATGGCGGACATCAGGGCATGGAGGGAACGGAATGAAATTATATCGGGGTGATGAAGTTGATAAGTTACAGTCTTTTTTGGCGTCCAGGGACGTAGAGAGTTCTCCGGAAATCATGCAGCAGGTTGATGACATTCTCAAGGATGTGAAGGCACGCGGAGACGAGGCGTTACTGGAATACACGGAAAAATTTGACGGGGTTGCATTGTCGCGGATCCAGATGACACCGGCGGAGATTACGGCCTGTGCGGCCGAGGTTTCGGAAGAGTTCATCGCAAATTTACGGGAAGCGGCGGAGAATATCCGTTTTTTCCACAAAGAGATGGTGGACGAAGGTTTTCATCTGGAAAAGGATATGGGCATCTACATGGGTCAGAAGGTGACGCCCATTGAAAAGGTGGGTGTCTATGTGCCGGGTGGCCGGGCGGTCTATCCGTCCACCGTTTTAATGAATGTCATCCCGGCACAGATTGCGGGGGTGCGTGAAATTGTCATGGTGACCCCGCCGTCCGAAGAAGGCATCAATCCCTATATTGCGGCCGCGGCCGTCGTTTGCGGCGTGGACAAGATATATAAGGTGGGCGGTGCGCAGGCGGTGGCGGCTCTGGCGTACGGGACGGAGACGGTGCCCGGCGTGGATAAAATCGTCGGTCCCGGCAACATCTATGTGGCCCAGGCAAAAAAAGCGGTTTACGGGAAGGTGGACATCGATATGATTGCCGGCCCGAGCGAGATTCTCGTCATTGCCGATGACGGCGCCAATCCGGCTTTCGTGGCGGCGGATTTGTTGAGTCAGGCGGAGCACGACCCCATGGCGTCGAGTGTGCTGCTGACCGTTTCCGAGCGTCAGCGGGATGCGGTGTTGTCGGAGGTGGCGCGACAGACGGCACTTTTGCCGAAGGCGGATATCGTCAATGCGTCTCTCGGGACGTACGGGATGGCCATGGTCTGTGACGATATAGCGGCCTGTATCGAGGTGTCGAACCGCATTGCACCGGAGCACCTGGAACTGATGCTGGCGAATGCGGCGGATTATTTGCCGCTGGTAAAGAATGCGGGCAGTATCTTCTTAGGGTACTATACCTGTGAGAGTATCGGTGATTATTTCGGCGGCACGAATCACGTCCTGCCGACGAACGGAACGGCGCGCTTCTACTCCGCACTGAATGTGGATGACTTCGTGAAAAAATCATCTTACATTCATTGGAGTAAAGAGGCCTTGATGCGAGATGGCGCGAAAATCATGAATCTGGCGGAAAACGAGGATTTAGAAGCACATAAAAATGCGGTTAAGATTCGAATGGAGACGGCATGAAAGGCTATGAGGTGGAGCGGGCAGCGGGCATGCCCTTGAATGCAAATGAGGATTGGCGAAACCTGCCGGAGACCTTGGTGCGAAAGATTGCGGCAGCGGTGACCGAGGTGGCATTCAACCGTTATCCCGACAATGATGCGACGGACTTGCGTGCGGCCTATGCCGTGTATTTGGGCGTTCAGCCGACGGAAGTGGCGGTCGGCAACGGCAGCGACGAGTTACTGGGTCTGATGATCGGCCTGTTCTGCGGTCGGGGAACATTGATGACCATGACGCCGGATTTTTCGATGTATGATTACTATGTCCGCTTTCACGGCGGAACGGTAGAGAAATATGACCCGACGACCGAGGGCATGGCGGGCTTTATTCGCCGGATTCGGAAGACACGACCGCAGGCGGCGGTTTTTTCCAATCCGAATAATCCTACGGGCCACCTCTATACACGGGATGAAGTGCAGGCGCTTTTGCAAGCGGTGCCGGACATCCCCATCATCGTGGACGAGGCATATATGGAGTTTTCGGATGAGAGCGTGGTCGATTGTATCAACCGCTATCCGAACCTCTATGTGACGCGAACCCTTTCAAAAGCGATGGGGGCGGCGGCCATTCGCGTGGGTGCCGTGGCATCCGGGGCAGAGAACATATCGTATCTGAATCGCCTGCGTGTCCCTTATACCGTTAATCGGATGAGTCAGGCGGCGGGTGTGGCGATTTTGTCGGAGCAGGCACTCTTGCAGGAACGGATTACGGAAACGATAGCGGCACGGGATGCACTCCGGGAGAGACTTGCGGGGGCGAATTTTCGTCGTCTGGCGTTTACACCTTCGGGGGGTAACTTTATCTACGGGCGGGCATTGGCCGGTCAGGACGTTGCGGCGGCATTTCAGGCAGCCGGCTACGCCGTCCGGGTTTTCCCGGATGGCGGATTCCGGATTACGGTAGCGGATGCCGAAACCAATGAACGAATATTCGAGATTTTACAAATGGTGGAAGAGGCGGTGTGAGATGAAAACGATAAAACGGGATACCTATGAGACACAGATTGAGATGGCGTTGACGCTTCGCGGGACGGGGCAATGCGCGGTGGAAAGTCCGGTCGGTTTTTTAAGTCATATGCTGGAGCTGCTCGGATTTCACGGGCAGATGGACATTCGTTTGCGGGCGGACGGTGATGTTCACGTCTGTGACCACCATCTGGTGGAGGATGTGGGCATCTGCCTGGGCAAGCTCATTGCGGAGGAACTTGGGGACAAGCGCGGTATTCGCCGTTACGGCAGTTTCCGAATGCCCATGGATGAAGCCCTCGTGACCTGTGATCTGGATTTGAGCGGCCGACCGTTTCTCGTCTTTAACGTGGATTTTAAACGGACGCTGATCGGGAACTTTTCCACCGAGATGGTTGAAGAATTTTTCCGGGCGGTGGCATTCCAGGCGGGGATTACCCTGCATTTCAACTGTCTCTACGGGAAGAACGACCATCACAAAGTGGAGGCGGTATTTAAGAGCTTCGGCCGTGCGCTGAAGGAGGCGGTCATCAAGGAGGGGGATGCAATTCCCTCATCGAAAGGAAAGTTGGAATAATGATTATTTTACCGGCAATCGATATCATCGACGGCAAACCCGTTCGTCTGGTGCGGGGCGATTATAATGTGAAGACGCAGGTGGGTGACAGCGTGGAGGAACTGGCGAAACGCTTTGATGCAATGGGTGTTTCCTATCTCCATATGGTCGACTTGGACGGGGCGAAGGCGGGCGGCGGCCGCAATCGCGACCTCGTTGTCCGGACGGCGCAATCCGTCTCCATGCCCGTGCAAATCGGCGGCGGCATTCGGGATATGGCGGCCATCGAGGATTACATTGAGAACGGTGTAGACCGGGTTATTTTGGGGACGGTGGCGGTGGAGAAACCGGATTTTCTCAAGGAAGCGGTCAAACGTTTCGGACGGCATATTGCCGTGGGCGTAGATTCTCTGAACGGGCAGGTGAAAACGTCCGGTTGGTTGAGTGACGGGGGTAAGGATTATTTGGATTTTGCCCGTTATCTGGATGAAATCGGGGTGGCAACCATCATCGCCACGGACATTGCACAGGACGGAACTTTGCGCGGTGTGAATTTGGCCATGATGCAAACGTTGAAGGATAATATTTCGGCCGATCTCATCGCCTCGGGCGGGATATGCAGCATGGCGGACATCGATGCGTTGGCGGCACTCGACATTTATGGTGCGATTACGGGTAAAGCGATTTACGAAGGCACGTTGGATTTGGCGGCGGCTTTGAAGAAGGAGGCATAATGCAAAAGAAAAAAATAATTCCCTGTCTGGATGTACAAAACGGACGGGTGGTCAAGGGCGTGAACTTTGTCGGGATTAAGGAACTGGGCGACCCGGTCGAGTTTGCGAAAAAGTACGAAGCGGACGGGGCGGATGAGCTGGTGTTTTTGGACATTTCGGCGACGAACGAGCGTCGTAAGACGATGGTTGATTTGGCGGGACGTGTCGCGGCGGCCATATCTATTCCGTTGACGGTCGGCGGCGGGATTGCATCGGCGGAAGACATCGAGCGACTGTTGGATGCAGGCGTGGCAAAGGTGTCCATCGGCACGGCGGCTATTCGGCAGCTGGATTTTCTCCGGAAGGCAATCGAGCGATTCGGTGCGGAGAAAATCGTTCTGGCCATTGACGTCAAGGCAAGACCGGACGGCGGTTGGAATCTTTATACGAACGGCGGTCAGGTGGACAGCGGTGTGGACATGGCGGCGTTCTTACGGCAGGCGAAGGCGGACGGTTTGAAAAAAGTGTTGCCGACGGGGATTGATACGGACGGTATGAAGACGGGTTATGACATCCCCATGTACATGGCAGTACGCGCACTGGGCGATTTTGAAATCGTAGCATCCGGCGGGTGTGGAAAGGTGGAGGATATTGAAGCGGTATTTGCGGCAGATGCGGCGGATGCGGCTTTGGCGGCTTCCGTCTTTCATTACGGCGAGTTGACCGTCCGAGAAGTGAAAGAGTATCTTACGGCGCACGGGATTGAAACGGCAGGGTAGATCATGTTGGATGAGCAGGTATTGGCGGGTTTGGATTTTGAGAAGGGCGACGGTCTGATGCCGGTCATTACGGTGGAAGCGGGGACCGGAACGGTTCTGATGCTGGCCTATATGAACCGGGCAAGTTTGGACCGGACATTGGCGACGGGTCTGGCGACCTATTACAGTCGTTCCCGCAAGGCCCTCTGGGTGAAGGGGGAGACGAGCGGTCATTATCAGCATGTTTGCAGCATAACGGCGGATTGCGATGCGGATACCTTGCTTCTGGAGGTGGTGCAGGAAGGGGTGGCCTGCCATACGGGGGCACATTCCTGCTTTCATCATCCGCTTTACAGAAACGACGAGAGATGATATAGTGGAAATGGTCTGCGAACGGAGGCAAGATGAAGGAAATCGACGCATTATATGCCATGACGGCAGAGCGGAAAGTACATCCGCGGGAAGGCTCGTATACGAATTATCTCTTTGACAAGGGATTGGAAAAGATATTGAAGAAGGTCGGTGAGGAAGCCACGGAAGTGATTCTTGCCGCCATGAAGTCGGATCGGGAAGAGCTCATCAACGAGATGGGCGACCTGCTGTATCATTTGGTGGTGCTGATGGCCGAGGCGGGCATTTCACCTGCCGACGTGGATGAGGAGCTGGCCCGACGTGCACGTAAGACGGGGAATTTGAAAGTGGAACGGAAACCGGTTACGCGATTGTAGGTGGATATGCAAAATTTCAATTTTCATACGCATACGAAACGTTGCGGTCATGCCCGCGGGGAAGATCGTGAATATATTGAAGCCGCCATTGCCGGCGGCTTTACGTATCTGGGCATCAGTGACCACATGTGTTTTCCCGGTTGGGATGACCCCGTGGAGCGTATGCCCTATGCGGCGATGGATGAATATCTGGACGCCGTGCGCGGCTATCAAGCGGAATACCGCGACCGGATTGAGATTTCACTCGGCTTTGAATTGGAATTTTTTGATGACATGGTTTCATATTATCGCGAGGTGGCCGAGCGGGTCGATTATTTCATCATCGGGCAGCATGCCAAAAATCGGCAGGACTATTATTACGACCATCACTGTACGAGCGAAGATCTTCGAGTCATGCACGGACAGTTGATTCGTGCGATAGAGACCCTGCGGCCGTTTTGTATTGCCCATCCGGACTATTTCATGCAAGGTCGGGATGAATGCGGCGAAGACGTGCTGGCCGTTATGCGGGATGTGGCGGCATGTTGTAAAGCCTATGACGTGCCGGTAGAGTGGAACTTGAAGGGGGCGCAAATGCGACCGCGCAAATTCAAGGAAGGTCGCACACGGGCCTATCCGCATCGTGCCATCTGGGAAGAGATTGCACGGGTTGCACCACCGGTGGTCATCGGTTACGACGCCCATTATCCCGAGATGCTGACGAAACGTGAACTGGAAATGGCGGCTCGTGAGGAACTGGCTGCACTGGGGTTGACCCCCATTAGTACATTACCCGGAGGAGATTAAAGTGGATTTAGGAAGTATCGTGATATTGGTCGCTATCGGCATTTTTGCAGTGATGGCAATTTTGCTCTTGACGGGCAGGGGTTCTTTTTTTCTGGTCGGTCGGACGTTTAAGAGCCGGGAGGAGATGGAACGGTTTGACGGCCGGAAGATGGTTCGTTTCATGGGGGTCTGCATTGCCGGCTTTGATGTCTGCATGATTTTGGCATTTGTGGCCTATCGGTTGCAGCAAGAGTGGCTGGGACTGGCGGCGGGCATCATCATCGTGCTCATTTCCATCGGCGCGACCATTTATACGAAGACCGGAGAACGGTTTGTAAAAGATGAATATTTAGAGCGTTAAAACACGGACCATGAGCTGACCGTCGAAAGTGTATCTTTCGGGGCCATTCATGGTCCATGTTTTGTATTATCATGCGATGAAAAATCCGTTTTAATCGGTTACCGTTTCGCGTGGTCGGTCGGGGTGCAGACCCGTCCAGCCGGCTCGCGGCATGCCCGCAATGGCCGCCATTTCGTCTGCATCCAGCGTGAAAGAGAAGAAATCCGTGTTCTCCGCCATCCGCTCTTTGGAGGAGGCCTTGGGGAGCGGCAGAATGCCGTTTTGATAAGCAAATCTCAGACAAATTTGTGCCGGAGAGACACCGTGCTTCGCAGCTGCGGCCGCAATAGCCGGTTGGTCAAAAACCTTGGCCCGGCCCAAGGGAGCCCAAGCCTCGACGAGGATGTTTTTCGCCTTGCAATATTGCACCGTTTCTTCTTGGATGTAACCCGGATGGTATTCAATCTGATTCACCGTCGGTTCGAAGTTGCCATGCTCATACAGCACGTCGATGTGATGCGGTAGGAAGTTGCTTACGCCGATGGCGCGAATGGCGCCGTCACGCATTTTTTCTTCCATGGCATACCAAGTATAAACCAGATGCTCCTGCCAAGTTGCCAGTTCAAGATCCCGACGTGGCCAGTGCACCAGGTACAAGTCCAGATAATCGGTCGCCAATCGGTTCAGGGATCGGTCGATGGCATCTTTCGTACTGTAATAACCCATCTCATCCTTCCAAACCTTGGAGGTCAGGAACAGGTCACTGCGATAGATGCCGCTGTCTTTGATGGCGGCGGCAATGTCCGCTTCATTTTCATAAAAAGAGGCGGTATCCAAATGCCGGTATCCGACCGCCAAGGCGGTACGGAAGATATCCCGGGCGCCCTCACCGCAGATTTTATACGTTCCGAAACCCGGCGTGGGGATGGTGGTGCCGTTGGCTAAAGTCATGTTTTCTTTCATAATCCTCCTAACGTACGGGGTTGATTTGGTCGATTTTTCGCTTCAGTCCGTCTTTTTTAAAGACGATTTTGAATTGACGGTCCACGACCTTCTCACCCAAGGTCAACTGCATCGTGACATCGTAGCGTTCGTCCTGCTTTTCCGGTCGGATATCCAGAGAGGAGATGACGGACGACTTGTTTTCACGTTCTACCAGGGAAACGGCCTCCAACATCAGCTGGTCCTCCAAGGCTTGCTTGTAACCGGCATCGGTAAAGGATTTCGCCAGATTTTTCCGGTCATAAGTCGGTTTGATATCCGTCAGATCGACCTGTTTGGCTTCCTCCGTCGTAATTTCGAACATCTTGTGCATAACCGTATCAATCGATTTTTCCGGTGCCACGCCGAAAGGCTTCACGATGAAGTAAATACCGGCGGCAATGAGGAGTAAAACGACGATGATGATGACTGCTTTTTTCATAGCGCTCCTTTCAAGAAATTCCGTATTTTTATTATAGCAGGTATCCCTTGAAATGCAATAACGGGCCGCCCCGAAGGACGACCCGTTTGCGTCGGTTACAACGTAACTCGTAAGTTTTTAATTGTGATTGCAGCCGCAGATACAGCCTTCGTCATCGTGCATGTCGATGACCATTCGTCCTTGGATGCTACCCCGTTCCATCTCGTCGAAGATGGCGGGCGCATCCTTGATAGGCCGTTTTTGTACGATGGGAACAACCAGTCCCTCGGCACCGAATTGGAAGGCTTCCGCCAAGTCCTTTCGCGTACCGACGAGAGAACCGATAATTTCGATACCGTCCAGAATGGTTTTCACGATAGGCACCTCCATCATCTCCGAGGGGAGACCGACGCAGACGACCTTACCGCCCGCCCGTACCGAATACACGGCTTGGTCGAAGGCCTTTTTTGAAACGGCCGTGACAATGGCACTGTGTGCACCGTGACAAATTTCTTCAATCTTTTTCACGGGGTCTTCATGCAGGGCGTTTATGGTATATTCCGCTCCGACTTCTTTTGCAAGGGCGAGTTTATCATCGTTAATATCAACGGCAATAACATGCATGTTAAAGACTTTTCGGGCGTATTGAACAGCCAGGTTACCGAGGCCGCCGGCACCGTAGCACACACACCATTTACCCGGTGCGGCATCGCCGACTTTGACGGCTTTATAGGTCGTAACACCGGCGCAGGTAATACTGCTGGCCTGTGCGGGGTCCAATCCTTCGGGGACTTTGACGGCATAATCCGCCGTAACGATACACTCCTGTGCCATGCCGCCGTCCACGCTGTAGCCGGCATTCTTTACTTCCCGACAGAGTGTTTCCCGACCGGTGTTACAATACTCGCAATGTCCGCAACCTTCGAAGAACCAGGCGATGCTGACCCGATCGCCGATTTTCAGAGAGGTTACGTCCGGTGCAACCTCTTTGACGATACCGATGCCTTCGTGACCGAGGACGGTACCGGCGACATTACCGAAGTCACTGTGCGCAACATGCAGGTCCGTGTGACAGACGCCGCAATATTCCACTTCGACCAATGCCTCACCGTTCTTGATGGGGCGTAAGGTTTTTTCGACCACTTCAACGCCGTTTCCCTGTTGATTCACAACTACCGCTTTCATGGAATACCTCTCTTTCCGTTCATGCGCAAGGCGCATATCGTTTGTTCAAGGTCATTGTATACACATCAAAAAATACTGTCAATGCAGGGGATACGGTACGAAGGCGGCGGTGAAATTTGCTTGCCGAAAATACGTCGGATGCCGAATGAAAAAGCGACGAAGTGGCCAATACATTAGAAAATAATATCGATTTTCAGCCTCTCAGTTCGGTGAACGACTATAGATTGATAAATAATTATCAATATTCGTGCGAAGTGACGAAAATCATCGCAAGTAATGAATAAATGAAGAAATGAAAACGAAAGGACGTGCCGGATAATGTTCTCTTCGTGGTCTTATTGTCGGGAGGAACATCTCGTCGCACCGGGGAAGCACAGGACGGAGGAATTGAAATCCATCGCGGAATGGGATAAAATAAAGGCATGAATTCGGGAAGGAGGGCGTATGCTGAACAATTTTATATTTGAGAATGAAAACCCCGAGTGGACACGGTCCGAGATGGAAGAGATGATGGGGCGACTATCGCGAAAAACCTTGCAGGAGAAAATTCCGGTCCTCATTGTCGTAGACGGTTGGGAATCGTCGGGAAAGGGTTTCGTCATTTCCCGTTTGATTAAGGGACTGGATCCCCGCTACTTTGAGGTGAGTGTCTTTGAAGAGCCTACGGATGAGGAGCGGAAGCATCCGTTTATGTGGCGGTTTTGGAAGAGCATCCCGAAGAAGGGAACAACGGCCATTTTTGACCGAAGCATCTATTTTAAATTGATGCATAATTTGCGGATGGACGATTATGAACTGAAAACGGCGGTGGAAGAGATTTCCGTCATGGAAAAGCAGTTGCATGCGGATGACACCATCGTACTGAAAATCTTCCTGCATGAAACGCGGGAAACTCAGGCGAAGCGAATACGGGAGTATGAGGAGGGCAAGTATCAGAGTTTCTTCATCTCCAGTCGAGATTATCGTCAGAACAAGTTATATGATAAGTACCTGAAACATTTTTCCAAGATATTGGCGTGGTCGCATACGGAAGCATGTCCGTGGAAGGTGTTTTCATCGGAGGATTTAAAGGCATGCGCCAAGGAGGTTCTTCGCTATGCGGTGAATTATATCGGTTGCGGTATCGACCGGATTTTAAAGAATCGGACCATGCAGTACTCACCGTATCGTAATTACGTGGAAGACCGTCATCTCTTGAATACGGTGGATTTGGCGGCGAGTATCGAGCCGGCGGATTATCGGACGGAGAAGAAACGTTTGCAGACGGAGATTGCCGAGTTGGCGATGCGGTTCAAGGCGGAGGAAATACCGATGGTCGTCGTCTTCGAGGGCATGGATGCGGCCGGGAAAGGCGGATGTATCCGCCGTCTGACGGCTAAGATTGATCCGCGGCTCTACCATGTATCAACGACGGCCAAGCCGTCTTCCGAGGAATACCGTTATCACTACCTCTGGCGATTTTATCGTCGTTTGCCGAAGAACGGGGAGATTACGATTTTTGACCGTTCCTGGTACGGTCGGGTGATGGTGGAGCGGATCGAAGGCTTTGCGACGGAAAAGGAGTGGGATCGCGCCTACGAGGAAATCAATGACTTTGAGCTGTATATGACGCGACATGATACCTTGTTGATTAAGTTCTTTTTGTACATCGACAGTGAAGAACAGTACAATCGTTTTAAAGCACGGGAGGAGAATCCGCAGAAGGCGTGGAAGTTGACGGACGAGGACTGGCGAAACCGCGAGAAATGGGATGCGTACGTTGTCAGTATGAATGAAATGTTGGCACGGACGGACAAGGCGTCGCCTTGGGTCCTCATTGCCGGCAACGACAAGAAATATGAGCGGATTGAAGTTCTGAAAGAGGTACGGCGCCGGATGGAAGAACATTTGGCGGCGGTCACCGCGCGGCGTGCACGTCGGAAGGCACGGAAAGAAGAGCGTAAATAGAATAAACGGATACCGAGTCATCCGAGGAGGACCGGTATCCGTTTATTCTATTTACGCTTCAGGCAGATGATGAGATAAAGGAGACTTAAATTTAAGGCGTAAAAGCCTGTCATGGCGTAATTTTGCATGACCATGGATTGGATGGGCGGAATCAATTTCAATAGAAAACGCGGTAAAAGAAAGAGGATACCCGTGATGAGGCCGATGATGGCCGCAATCAGATGGAAGCGGGCGGAGCGAAGAATAAAGTTAATCAGAAAGGCTCCGAGAACCAGTGCATAACAGAGGATAAAAAGAACGAATGTCTCCGTCTTGCCCTCACCCATCAGCAAAGGATTGCCGGTGGTTTGCAGCAGATATGCGAGCAGGGAAATGCTTGCGGCAGGGAAGAGTATCAGGATAATATTATTGACTAATCTGTTTTTCATAGTGCTCCTTTCACAGGAATAATAATATAATATCCACGCCAAATGTCAAGCAGGTTCACGGTCGTTTTTCATGCGACACTTGCTTTTTTCATGAACGCTATTGAGAATGGGAATCTTTAGTGTTATGATAAAGCAGTGGAAAGGAAGGTAGATTGATGAGAGGAATGATAGTATATTCATCTAAAACGGGCAATACGGAGAAGCTGGCACGGAGACTTTACGAAGCATACAAAGACCGTCATGAGTTGACACTCTGTTCAGTAAAAGAGTTCAAGAGTAAGAAGGATGACGCGTATGATTTTATTTTGTTCGGCGGATGGATTGATCGGGCCATGCCGGATAAAAAGATTTTAAAAGCATTCAAAAAGACGACGGTTGATAAGGTCGGCTTTTTCGTTACCATGGGGGCGGAGCCGGTGAGCGAACATGGCGATGACTGTAAGAAAAATCTTCTTGAGTTGATGCAAGGTCGTGACAGTTTAGGCTATGCCATCCTGCCGGGCATCGTCGATCCGAAGCTGGTTGCGGAGATGGACGGCAAGGGCTGGAAGGCGAAGGTGATTCCGGAACGGGTTCGTATAAAGATGGTGGAAGCCGGGAAAAACTCCCGCATGCCGACCGAAGAGGAATACGAAGCGGCGATTCGCGCATTTGATTTATAGAGAATATTCAGGGCTGACGGAGGTAAGATCCGCAGCTCTTTTTTATTGCGGGTGATGTGTCCTTCATGTCGGACGGAGAAGGCGACGGGATGATTGAGACATCATGTGGCGGGGTGGGTGCATAGCATTATAATCCTTTCGTTTAGTTGAAAATCTTATTTCACAACATGCGGTTAACCCCTTTTAATGGATTGACATAGTTGTTAACGTAAAAAGGATTAATTTTTTCAACCTTAACATTTGGCAGGCGTAATAGATACCAATATAATGATTACTGTAATGGGTCGATTTTCGACTTGTATTTTCAAGTTATCAGGGTACATTTTAACGGTGTCATGGAGCATCAGATTGTGGACTTGTCCGCCTTCTATATTTTATAAGTTGCCTGTTTTTTGTCCTTTCCGCGCAAGGGTCAGAATAACTTTCGATATAATGGACCTTGCCATTTTTAAGTTCTTCTTTCCACGTTTGACACCTCTTTACTTGGCTTAGTTTGAGAGTTATGATATGACAAGGCCCGCCCTTGCCGGCGGGCCTTTTTTTATTTAAATTAAAATCCGGTAATATCCGGTTCATCCGTATGGATGTCGATTTCTTTTTCCGTGCCAAGATATATGGCTTTGAATTTCCAGGATTTACCCGGTTCAAGATTATTTACGTTATCCAGTGCCGTTCCGAGTTTGTTTCCGTCCTTGTCGTATACGGGGAACTCGACTTGTACATAGGATTTTTTGCTATCGGTATTGTTCACGAGGACACCGGTAACATAATGTGCCACTTCGTCGCTTTCAACGGCAACGTCCTTCAGCTCATAATCCTTTTTCTCTTCCTTTTTCTCTTCTTTTTGTTCTTTCTTATCAGCGGTTTGTTCCATGGTGGTTGCTTCTTTCTTATCGCCTTTGTCTTTGGTCGTCTCCACGATAGCCACAATGACGATAATTGCTACAATAGCGCCGATGATAAATTTCAATGCTTTCTTCATTTGTATTCCTCCTAAAAATTAATCGTAACAGTGTGATTGCTTGTCCGATTGGGCTATGGAGGGATACTCCGTATGGGGGCAGCATCATCTATGCCGGACCCCCTATATATAAGTTAGTTGAGTTGTTCATGTGTTCCCCTACGTTGGTTTAAATTGAAAAACCGCTATCGAATGATAGCGGCTCTTCGACCGAGGAATTATCGTCCATACCGGCCTTCTCTATGCCACTATCATAGCAATATATTTGATGAAAGTCAATTCATTTTCTTAATTTATTTTATATTTAAATAGTGAAGAATATCCAGATCATTGTCAAGGAACATACCGTCTATAATTCGATTCTCTCTAATTCCCATTTTATTTAATACATAGTGATATGCTGGTTTTGGAAGCAAGTGATTTAGTACGTTTAGTTTCCTATGTAAGAAACTTGCAAGTCTATCAAACTCATCTTTGCTTAGAAAGTATTTCAGGGCAATCAGTAAGTCGAAGAAATCACGATATTTTTGGTTTGGGCTTTTGCCAAAATTAGAAATAAATAATTGTATAATCTGTTCATTCTTATATATTCGATGATTTAATCTTGTAGAAAAGAATCGTTCGTTATGTGCGGAAGCATTACGAAAAATTCGTATACAATGTAAAAAAGAGAGCAATATTTTTCTACTTTGTATTCTATAACGAGAACATAATGTCTTATATACAGAGCTTTTACTGTTGGCGATGATTGAGATTAAGGTTGAAAAGTTGACGACTTTGAAAGCAATCCATGTGGGCAGTTGTTCATCTTTATTTCTGTAGTGTGTAATATAATCATTTTTAGAACGACCTACATTAATACAAACTTGATTAATGGTCTTCTGTATAATCTTCTTGTCTTTGGTGTCATCATATGAATTTACATCAGACCAATGCGTTAATCCATTATTATTAGATTTATCGAATTGATAGATTGTAAGAGCGCGTACTTCGTGTTCTATTGACTTTAGCAGTGGGAATAGATATCCGCTTAATTGCTGATCAAAAGAATATAGGTCGTATATATTGTCAACCGAAACGTCTTTAAGATAAATATGTTCACCATTTTTGTTTCTCCCGGTTACAAATGGTTCTTTGTATCCATTAATTAAATTAAAATAACCTATTCTGGCAAGATAATCATACTCCCGTTCTGTATTACAAGATATTCCTTTTTTATTTAAAAGCTCAATCTGTTCATCATAGGTTAGAAATCGTTTTTTCTGATTGTTATCCATAGTCAATTTACTTTGCATACAGTGCTCGGACGGTGAGCGGTTCCAACATTAGAATCACATCCTGACACACCACATACACACCGTATGCGGCTCTGTAATATCTTACGGCTTCCGCCAGGAACTCAGGTGTTACGATCAGCGCCTCAGAGAGGCCAGACACATCCCTTGCGCCTTCCGATATGGCGAATGCGATAGCATCGCACATCGACGTTCTCGATGTCTGCCAAGGTTTCTAGTTGTCCGCGTACGTCCATCTAGTCCGCCTTGTTGTCTTTCTTCTTCCGTGCCGCCTCGATGATGTCATGGATGGCGATGAGTGCATCATCTGATGTGACGTTGCCGCCGTCTTTACGATGGGCCGCCAAGGTGAAGGGATCTTCTTCGATGACATCTGCCCTATAACGGGGGTTTCCGGATAAATCTTCCGCATAGCGGTAGACCTGTTCCTTGCCGTCGTTGTTCATAACGTGCGTCAAGCTGAGTATCCTTTTTTCGATTTCGGAAACATCAATGGTGGGCACCTCTGTTTTATACATAGGTACATCCTCGCCGCCTAACCATTCGGGATTTACGTTTAATAAGTCCGCTATAGCAATGATATTCTCATATTTTGCACAGTATTTACCACGCACCCATCCGGTAACAGTGGCGGTGCTGACTTGTAAATGTCGGGATATTTGCGCCTGTGTCATATCGCGCAGTCTTAGTGCCTCTTTTAACCTTTCTCCAAAAGTAGCCATATCCCCTCCTTTTCTGTAATCCAATTATAAAGCCACCTTAATTTAAAAGCAAGAGTTATTTATAAAAAATTAAGAAAACGTGAAAAAAATCCCTTAAATAATAAGATAACTTATGGAAAGCTAGGTCAAGTTAGAGGAAGGAGGGAGTGATGGGTTATGATTATAGCAAGCTAAGAGGACTAATCCGGGAGCATTACGGTACGCAAGGAAAGTTTGCCAAAGAGTTGGGCTTATCCACGGTATCATTATCTGGTCGCTTAAATAATCAGCTGACATTCAAGCAAAGCGAAATGTTGATGAGGATGAAACTATTAGGAGAGCCTGCGTGGAAGATTGGTGATATTTTTTATAAAATTAACTAAGTTAACTGAGGTAAAGCAAAGATAGCGTGAGACCGCCTTTACAAGCGGCTGACAGTTATCTTCATATCTACTTCCTATATAAATAGTGTTATACCTGTCAGTCGTCTGTGAGGGCGGTATGGAAAAGAAAGGAGAAAGGAAGTGACAGATGAATAGAGATGAGTTGCGAAAAGTGATTGACGAAATGATTGACCGGATGGATGATAGGGCATTAAAAAAGCTCCATGCCCTATTAGAAGGGATGGAGCGATGGGGACGGATTAGTCGCCAGCGTTGAGCTTGCGGAGGTATTCTTTTACGCCTTGCCTTTGTTCAGGCGGTAACTGTAGATAGGCGGTGACGATACGCTTGTCAAAGTCATCGAGGTTGAACTCGCGAGAGAGAGCAGCAAGGATGCTGCCATCATCTTCGGCGAACATCTCACCCTCACCTGTACGTAACCACTGTTCGTTAACGTGGTATTCGCGGCAGATGGAGAAGATAGTCTGTTCGGTGGCATTATATCGTCCGTTCTCAAGATTGCTTATAGCCATTCTTGTCAGACCGATAGGCTTGCCGAATTTCTCCCCGCTCAATTTCAATGTTTTTCTGAGTTGTCTAATTCGTTCGTTCACTTGTAAACCTCCTGTACGTAATTATACAGGAAGATACGATTTAGTCAACAAAATGTTTTGAAAGCTTACAAAAATATATTTGCAAATTACTATCTATGTCTTATAGAGTAAATATACGATATAGAAAGTAGGGCATAAAGGTGCATAAGAGACAAAAAAAGTCTAATGAAAAACTCCTAAAACTAGCACTTATTACCACGATAATTAGCTTGTTGGAGAAAGTCATCGACTTAATCATTAGACTTTTAGATGTTGCGGGGCGTTAGCCCCTCGACATCCTCATCTTTGATTATATATGGAGTTTCAAGATAAAGCAATTAAAATACTGCTGATTTTGCACATGGCACTGTCTGTGGTCTCAATTATTTTCAAGATTATAGGCAGGTAGTGGCGGGGGCAGTCTAATTATCTGCGTTGAGTTTACGGAGATACTCTTGGATACCTTCGCGTTGTTCAATCGGTAACTTTAGGTACGCGGCTACAATTTGTTTGACGAAGTCGTCAAGATTAAATTCACGGGTAAGTGCAGCGATGATACTTTCATCGTTCTCGGCGAACATCTCGCCCTCGCCAGTGCGTAGCCACTGTCCGTTAACGTGGTATTCGCGGCAGATGGAGGTGATGGTCTGTTCAGTTGCGTTGTTCCGTCCGCTTTCAAGAAAAGAGACGGCGGCGTTGCTGATACCAATTTTTTCACCAAATTTGGCACCGCTTAATTTTAATGTTTTTCTGAGTTGTTTAATTCGTTCGTTCATTTGTAAACCTCCTGTACTTTTAATTATAGTCTATCGTTAAAAAAAATCAACATAAATAATTAACTAAGTTAATAAAAAGAGTTGATAAAGTTGATTAGCTAAGCATAATCATAATTAAGTTAAGATGAAAGAAAGAAGCGCAAAAAGAGGCATAAAAAAATAGACGAGTTCACAAAGCTTATGATACTCGCCTTAGAAATAGCGACACTATTAACAGTGATTAAATTTTTAATCTCGACGCTATTCTAGGGCTGAGGGGCAATGTATCACTTTTTTATCTGCCCGACAAGAGGATATGAAGTTTGAGAGAGTTAGCAGGTTCTATGAAACGAAAGGAGACACCATGAAAAAGAAACAGGACGCATGGGTATTTGTTGAACAACTGGCAAAATTGAAAGAAGAAGATCGCTAGCGACTTTATTACATGATACCGGGGGCAACGATTTTCAGTGAGAAAAAAGAAAGAAAGGCAGAATAACGAAAAATAAGCCAACGAAAAATGAATAAGTAAAAAGCCTAATAGCGGAACTTATCCCATTATTAGACTTGAAAGGCAAGCGTTATTTGATTGGTAAATTACAGGGTAAAATCTATGCCCGAAAGGTCATAAAAGATGTTTTTTGAAATGCTCGATGGCTTTTTTACGAACATCTTTATCTAAGGAGACGTAGGCTTTTAATATGCTCAATTCGAGCGGGTCAAGGTCATTTAGGAGGTTATCAATGGGGATATCATCTAGGGCGTTGAACATTTCGCCCTCACCCGTACGCAACCACCGCTCATTAACGTTGAACTCCCGGCAGATGGAGGTGATGGTCTGGTCGGTTGCGTTGTTCCGCCCGTTTTCAATTAAAGAGACGGCGGATTGTTTCAGACCGATTTTTTCGCCAAATTTGGCACCACTCAATTTCAATGTTTTTCTAAGTTGTTTAATTCGTTCGTTCATTGGTGCTCCTTTCTTTGTTTTATGATTATAGCATTTAAATATTATTCTGCAATAAAAAGCACTTACAAATAAATGTTTGACAATAAAAAAATATTGTATAGCAATAATAAGGGAGGATATGAAGGTGAAATACTGGGGAAAGCGACAAAAGCAGTTCATGGACAATATCAAAAAAAATGATATCAAGTTGGCCCAGAAGATGGGCCGCATGTATAACGGGGAATGTAAGCGGTTAGAGAAAGAGATTGCCGCTTATCATGCGAAGTATGGCCGCGATAATGTCATTGAGTATAGAAAGTCTGGCGTCGGATGAAAAGCATATGCTTTATGAAGATTATCAGCGGTTCTTCAGCCAACATCCGGAGTATGCACAC
>JAUNUY010000006.1 GCA_030537935.1 Eubacteriales bacterium
TACTTAACGAGTTCAAATAAAGTAAGACCAAATCGTCCCTTGTGGACCCCGCCTTACGGCGGAAATAGCCCCTTTGGGGCTATTTTTTTACACTTTTGCCCTTGTATAATTGACCCGTATGTTCTATTCAGTGTAGCATATTCTAATGTAAAAATGTAGTCTGTCACCGCTTTTATAGGGACTTATCTCGATTCTTTCTGCAATCGTCCGACTTGACTTCATGCGAGTATCTCTCACACTTCGCCATGATAAACGGAAATGCCCTCTTTCTATGCTACCATGCTAAACTTTTCCTTTACGCTATCCGCTCTTCTTTTGACATCCTCTCAAGAGTATGCCTCTCAATGAACCATGCAGGATGCCAAACGAAGGACGACCATCTTCCCACCCCTACCTCATCGGCACTGCTTCCACTTTCTCATAAAACATTTCTCCAACAACAAAACCATCCTTATTCTCTCAATCAAGCATCTTTCGGATATAAAAAACACCTTTGGAGAAAACGCCCGGAATATCAGCTTTAATACCGACTTCAAGCGTCCCCTCACAAAGATGCTTTATCTCATTATTATTCTGTTCGTAATTTAGTGGCAACGGCCTCCAAATCTTCAATCGACGGCTCCGAAGACCGCCACGCCACCGTCACCTCATCGCCCTCAAAACGGGGAATCACGTGAATGTGGATATGAAATACCGTCTGACCCGCCACCGGCTCATTGTTTTGCAGAATATTCACGCCGTTACACTGCATAACGCGCTTTATCCGCTTCGCCATCCGCAATGCCGTCTTCATCATCTCCGCATATACGGCCTCATCCACATCGTAGACATTCTCATAATGGGCCTTGGAAACGACCAGAAGATGCCCCGGACGACTCGGAAATCGATCCAGAATCACCTTGCAGCAATCATTCTCGCAGACGTCAACCGCGTCGAATACACCGGAAACAATATTACAAAAGATACAATCCTTCATCCTCTCTCCCTTGCAAATACCCTACTGCCGACGCTCATTGCCCACGAAAAATAACGCAATTGTCCCCGGTCCGCTATGTGCACCGATGGTCGGCGTAATCCACTCGTAGATAATCTGCTCAAAACCGTATTTTTCCGTCAGCCTTTCGCCCAGAAACTTTGCATCGTCCAAGCTGTCCGCATGACCGATGATGATGTACGGATTCTCCGCCTTGTAGTCCTCCGTCAGATACGACGCCACATCGTCGGCCATCCGCTGCAACGCCTTCTTGCGTCCACGCGCCTTATCGTAAGGCAAAAGTTTCCCTTCAATATTACAATGCATCAACGGCTTGATGTTGATCGCCTTCGTAAGCACCGTCTTCGCCTTGGAGACGCGACCGCCGCGATAAAGATAGACCAAATCATCTACCGTAAACAAATGAATCACACGACGCTTCAAATCCTCCGCGTAAGCGGCCAACTCATCCAAGCTGCAACCCGCCGCCTTTTTTTCAACCAGCTTACGCACCAGAAGCCCCTGACCGCCGGATGCGCAGCGGGAATTTACGACGACGATACGAATCCCCGGATACTCCTCCTCTATCTGCTTGGCCACCATGCACTCCGTGTTATACGAACCGCTCAACTCGGACGAAAAAGAAATGTGCAACACATCTCGGCCCGCCGCCGCCGATTCCGTAAACAACTCGGTCACTTCCTGCATTCCGGCTTGGCTGGTACTCGTCCGCATACCTTCCCGCATACGATCGTAATAATACTTCAAATCCACATCATCACGATAACCGTGTTGCTCTCCGTCTACCGTAAAATCCAAGCTGACAAAACGAACACCCATCTCTTCCATAACGGACAACGGCAAATCCGCCGTGCTGTCCGTCGATAATACAAAATCTTGCATATAAACCCCTCCCGTAGTTAAGGCAATCTTATCATAGGCTAACCTGAATTGCAATCCGCGATACGCCGATTGCACCGTATTATGATATCCGTCCGCCGGCGTCCCCGGCAACATCAAATCCTCATGCGGGTACACAAATCCCTATTCACCCGTATCCGTCAACTAATCCTCTTCGCGCCGGGCTATAATCTGTTGGCGCACATCCTCCGGCGCTTGCTCATAGCGAACGAACTCGTAGGAAAAATCACCATTGCCCGCCGTCATGGAACGCAAGGCCGTCGCATAGCCGAAAAGCTCCAACATGGGTACCTCCGCCTCGATGACTTCTTCACCGTGCTCTATCGGCTCCATGCCCAAAATCCGGCCCCGACGCTTATTCAAATCACCGATGACATCGCCCGCATAATCGTCCGTCACCTCCACCTTCAAATTCATAATCGGTTCGAGGAGGACCGGTGAAGCCTTCATGAAGCCTTCCTTGAAAGCGATAATCGTTGCATTCTTAAATGCCAGTTCGGAGGAATCGACCGTATGATAAGAGCCGTCCACGAGGGTCGCCTTGAGACCGACTACCGGATAACCCGCCATCGGCCCCTGCAACACCGACTCCTGCAATCCTTTTTCCACGGCGGGGAAGTAATTCCGGGGAATTGCACCGCCGAAGATTTTCTCCTCAAACACATATGGTGTCTCCAAATCTCCGGACGGTTCAAAAACGATTTTCACGTCACCGTACTGTCCGTGACCGCCTGTTTGTTTCTTATATTTCCCTTGGACTTCCACCCGCTTACGGATGGTCTCCCGGAATTTCACCTTCGGCTCATGCAGGGTGATGCCCGCCTTATATTCGCTCATCAACCGTGCCACCGTAATATCCAAATGTTGTTCGCCGATACCGTAAATCAACAGCTGACGATTCTCCGTATCATTCTCCGTCCGCAAGGTTAAATCTTCCTGCATCATCTTGGCCAATGCCTGAGAAATCTTATCCTCATCGCCCCGATTACTCGCCGTATAAGCCTTGCACGTATAGGGCTTGGGCAGCTCAATGAACGGATATTTCACCGGTACTTCCTTCGTAGAAAGGGTGTCACCCGTCTCCGTATAATTCAACTTGGCAATGGCACCGATGTCTCCCGACTTGATTTCATCCACCTCGATCGGCTTATTACCGCGAAGAATATATAACTTCGACGCCTTCTCCTCCTGCTCCTTATTCGCATTATACAGGACCATATCCGATTTCAGCTTTCCGGTACACACCTTCACCAGGGAGTATCGGCCGATGAACGGATCATTCATCGTTTTAAATACATAGGCGGAAAAATCTTTCCGGCTGTCATACTCCCCGCGGAAGAGCTCACCCGTCTCCGTATTTTCGCCAATCATCTCGTTGTAATCGCCCATCGGTGACTGGAAATAAATTTTAATGGCGTTCAACAGGGTTTCAATCCCCCGCTTGCGCACGCCGGAGCCCAGTAGAACCGGTACGATTTCACCGCTCAGCACATTCTCCTTCAGGGCCTGTGCCACTTCCTCCGCGGTAAACGTCTCCGCATTGAAATATTTCTCCATCAGCTCATCGCTCGTTTCAGCCACGGATTCCTGAATCATCTCATCCAGCGGTGCAATCAGGGCTGCATATTCCTCCGGAATGTCAATCAGCTCATATCCCGGCGCCTCATCCTTATAGGCCCTCGCCTCGTGAATCACCACGTTGATAAATCCGATAAACTTGTCACCATCTTTGATGGGATAATGAAACGGGGCAATCTTCTTACCGAAGAGTTCTTTTAACTGTGCCAATGTATCCATGTACTTCGCACGATTATCATCAACGCCCGTCACAAAGAACAGCCGGGGCACGTTATAGCGCTCGCACAACTTCCAGGACTTAATCGTACCCGCTTCCACGCCGGCACGACCGTCAACGACAATCACCGCCATATCACTCGCAGAAAGGCCTTCCACCACCTCGCCGCCGAAGTCAAATAAACCCGGCGTGTCGATGAAATTATATTTCAAACCACCCCACTCCACCGGAACGATGGCCGTGGAAATGGAGAATCCCCGTGTCGTTTCTTCCTTGCTGAAATCACTGATGGTGTTGCCGTCTTCCACGCGTCCCGGTCGGTCCGTCAACCCTGCAAAGTTTGCAATCGCTTCGACCAAGGTCGTCTTACCATGTCCGTAATGACCCAAAACGACGATGTTCCGTAATTCTTCCGTCTTGTAAAGCTTCATCCTTTTCTCCCTCTCTGTACCGTTTTCAACGTCAAATCCGTGCCCTGATTCAATTTTCGAATCAGTTTTGCAACGGAATGTTCCACCCGTACATTCTCTACCCGATGTACCACATCCGCATACCGCTCAAAATACGGCTTACGCTGATGAAATACGTCCTTAATCGTTTCTCCGGGTTTGAGTACCACGCCACGCGCTACCGGATCGCCAATCCGTTGCTTTAACAGGTAATAACTGATTTTCAGATAAACGATCGTACCGATTTCCTGAAAATGACGCATTGCATCCTCACAGAAAACAACGCTGCCACCCGGAGCTATCACCTGTCGGTTCCCGCGGATACCGGCATTGACGCGATTTTCGATGGCCAAAAATCCCTCGTTACCGACCGCCGCTATAATATCTTTTAACCGCTTGCCTTCCGCCTCCTCAATCAGCTTGTCGCTATCTACGAACCGCCAACCGAGTGCCTTGGCCAGAGCCCGCCCCGTCGTACTCTTTCCGGATGCGGGCATCCCGATTAAAATAATATTCTCCTTCGCCATTATGCCTCCAATTCATCAGTCCCGTGTATTACGCCCGGAATAAATTGCTTTTTCCGGGAAACGATCTTCGGCAATTCGACCGGTACGCCAACTTCGTCAATATCGAAACCGTTGGCAATGATTTCACCTGCCTCTGCCCCGACATAAAGCAACGACGTCGCCTCCCGGAAAATGTCCGTCAGCATAAAATATATAATGTCCAATTGTTCGCGTAACAACGACTCCTCCAGATACGGCATCAGCTTCTCATGTACAATTTTTTTCGTTTCTTCATCCATGACGTTAATCTGACCCACGCCAATCCGTCGGGTGCCAACCACGAATTTCTTGAAATCCTGGAAGAATATCTCTTCCGCACTCTTCCCACGCATATTCGATCCGGCTGCAAACATTTTCTGCGAATACGTCTCCGGATCAATCTCGGCTATCGCCGCCAGTTCACGGCAGGCCTGCTTGTCCACCTCGGTACACGTCGGCGAACGGAACATCAAAGTATCCGAAATAATCGCACTGCAGAGGCCGCCCGCTATGCTCTTCGGTACGTCGATACCGTTTTCCTTGTACATCTGATACACGATGGTCGACGTACAGCCCAACGGTTGGTTCCTGAAATAGATGGGGAGCTGCGTCTCCGGCGCCGCAATCTTATGATGGTCGATGATCTCCAAAATCTCCGCATCTTCGATCCCGTCCACCGCTTGGCCGACCTCATTATGGTCAACCAGAATAACCCGCTTCCGATTCACATCCAACAGATTCCTACGGGAAATTAAACCGGCATACTGTCCATTTTCCACGATGGGAAAATCTCTGAACCTTGTCTTGGCCATCACCGTCTGAATATCCTCGAGGAAACTCTCATGCGTAAAACTGATAATATCTTTCCCCGTCATGAAAAATGAAATCGGAATACTCTGGTTGATAATACGGGCCACCGTGAATGTATCATAACCGGAAATCAGAACGGCACAGCCTTTCTCCTCCGCCAGCTTGATAATCGTCTTAGATACGGGTGCACCGTAGCTGACGATGATACCGCCGCAGCCCATCTCAATGGCGCAAAGCTGTGTCTCGTAACGATTACCCACAATAACCCAATCGCCCTTTTCTATATAAGACTCCATAATGTCCGGATTGGCCGCCGCAACCAACACCTTACCGCAACGTATCATTCCCGTCGGATAGGGTACGGCCACCTCTGCATCCAGCGTATGCACCAGATTATGAAACGGCGTTTTCGCCTTGCTTAAAATCATCCGATCCGAATCTTCCATATAGGACTTCGTGATATCACCGATTGTAATGACGCCGTCCAAAGTACCGTCCTGGCGAACCACCGGCAAGGTTACCACGTGCTGCTCCCGCATGAGTGTCCATGCCGTCTTCAGCGAAACACTGCGGTGAACGGTACTGACCTGCTCTATCTCAATGTCGGCCACCTGCGGTCGTACGTCTTTGATCAACTGCGGTGTCGGTAGATCGAAACGCTCCAGAACGAATTTCGTCTCCTCATTGACCTGACCCGCCCGGGAAGCAACGTAATCGTACCCCGCCAATTGATTTTTTAAATATGCGTAACCGATGGCCGCACAAATGGAATCCGTGTCCGGATTCTTATGACCGATGACAAATATTTTATCATTCTTCTTCATCTGAAGATCCCCCCTCGGTATTGACGAAAAATCCGCTGAAGCTGATTTGACGCTCCCGATTTGCATTCTGTACGGTATCGTTCAGGCTCAACATCCGAGCATCCAATCGTGCCACGATATCCGCACACTCTTTCAAATCCGCCGCAATGTGTTCCGGTGCCTGACCGTCAAACTTATAATGTATCTTGTGTTCCAAACTCGCCCAAAAATCCATGGCGATGGTCCGAATCTGGATTTCCACCTTCGTGTCCACCATACCGCTGGCCATATAAATCGGCACCCGCACAATCAGGTGCAGACTCTTGTAACCGTTCGGCTTCGGTTGTGCGATGTAATCCTTCACTTGAACGATATCCATATCCGACTGTAGCATGAGCATGCGCGATATTTTATAAATATCGCTGACAAAGCTGCAGATAATTCGCACACCCGCAATGTCATGTACATATTGTACCATATTTTTGATGTTCACTTCATGATTATTTTTCTGTAACTTGCGCATGATACTGTCCGGTGATTTAATCCGACTCTTCACATGCTCAATCGGATTATAATTATGAATGTACTTGAATTCACCGTTCAGAATGTCGATTTTCGTTTTCACGTTTTTCAATGCGGCATGGTAGAGAAACATTGCACTCTCCCACCGCTCCGCGTTATCGACTGAATTCGATTGACTGTTCATCGGCAGCTCCCACGCATACAATATCACAAATATCCAAAAACAAACCGGTCTCCACCACGCCGTTTACCCGCCGCAGTGCATCTTCCACCGCATACGGATCGTAACCTTTCGGCAGATTCAAATCCAAAATATAGTTTCCGTTATCCGTCACGTAACAGTCGGCACCGGCCATTCGTATCGTCCCCGTATAGCCGAGCTTTTCCACGGCCCGGACCGTGTGCAGATATCCGAACGGTACAATTTCCACGGGCAACGGAAAATCCCCAAGCGCATCGACCATCTTGCTCTCATCCACAATCCAGATACAGGTCTCCGCCGCCAAGGCGACCATCTTCTCCCGAAAGAGTGCCCCACCGCCGCCTTTGATACCGTTTCGATTCGGATCAATCTCATCCGCACCATCCACGACCAAATCCAGCCGGTCCACCGTATTCAAATCCACCACCGGAATGCCCAGGGCTACCGCCTGTGCCGTAGTTCGCTCCGAAGTCGACACGCAGGTCAACTGCATACCGTCCGCAACCAACTTGCCGACTTCTTCTATAAAGTAATAAACGGTTGAACCTGTGCCCAGACCCAGCTTCATTCCGTCTTTCACATAGGGTACGGCACCTAATGCCGCCCTTTGCTTCGCATTCATCCGATGTCCTTTCCTTTCATGCTTAACGCAATCCGTTTTCTCTTCGCATCCACGGAAAGCACCGCAACCTTCACAACGTCACCGACCTTGACCACATCCAGCGGATGCTTCACGAAACGATCGGCCAAAGCACTGATATGTACCAAGCCGTCTTCATGTACGCCGATATCCACGAATGCGCCGAAGTCCACGATGTTACGAACGGTCCCTTGCAGCACCATTCCCTCTTTCAAGTCTTCCATCGTCAAAATGTCCCCCCGTAAAATCGGTTCCGGCATATTCGTACGCGGGTCACGACCCGGTTTTTCCAACTCTTCCATGATATCCGCCAGCGTCATGCGGTCTATCCCCGTTGCTTCGGCTTCTCTTGCCAACTGTTCCTTATGCTGCTTTAATCCGCGAACCCGGCCCGCCGCCAAATCCGCCTTCGTATAACCGGCCGCCGTCAGCAATCTGTACGTCGCCTCATAATGCTCCGGATGAACGGCCGTATTGTCTAACGGTTCCGACCCGCCGGGAATGCGTAAGAATCCGGCACATTGTTGAAACATCTTCGGGCCCAGCTTGGCCACTTTTAATAACTTCCGTCGATGCTCAAAACGACCGTTCTCGTCCCGGTACGCCACGATATTTTCCGCAACCGTGCGACTCACACCCGCTATCCGGGCAAGAAGCGACGGGGATGCCGTATTCAAATCGACACCGACCTTGTTCACGCAATCTTCCACCACGCCGTCCAAGGCCTCGCCAAGTTTTTTCTGATTCATATCATGCTGGTACTGGCCCACGCCGATGGCGCGCGGATCGATTTTCACCAGCTCCGCCAAGGGATCCTGCAACCGTCGGGCAATTGACGCCGCACTGCGTTGTCCCACGTCGAAGTTCGGAAACTCCGCCGCCGCAACCTCACCCGCCGAATAGACGGAAGCGCCCGCCTCACTCACGACGGCATAGTGTGACCGGATGCCGCTGTTGCGTAACCAGTCCGCAATCACCTGCTCAGACTCACGGGAAGCCGTACCGTTACCCAGTGAAATGACATCGAATCCATAGCGTTGATGCCAATCACTCAATAATCTCTCCGCCTGAGCCACCTTCCGTTGCGGGGCAGTCGGAAAGATAACGGTCGTGTCCATGACCCGACCCGTCGCATCACAAACGGCCAGCTTGCAACCGGTCCGAAAAGCGGGGTCCCATCCCAGAACCGTCTTGCCCGCCATCGGCGGTTGCATGAGCAACTGCTTCAGATTCTCACGAAATACCGCAATGGCACCGTCTTCGGCCCGCTCCGTCAGTGCGTTACGAATCTCCCGCTCTACGGCCGGAAAAATCAACCGTTTATAGGCATCTTCCACGGCCGCTGCAATCAGCGGCGCCGACCGTTCATCCGGATTCGGTGCCGCCAACTTCCGCGTAATATAATGAATGAGCGGGGCTTCGTCCACGACGATTTTCACCGTCAGAAAGCCTTCCTTTTCTCCGCGATTGACGGCCAAAACCTGATGACCCGCCATCTCGCCCACTGCACGCTCAAAATTATAGTAACCCTCATACACGGATGATGCGGACATATCCTTGGCCGAAGCCGTTAATCGGCCGTTCAGCATGGTTCGTCGCCGAACATAAGCCCGGACCGCCGCGCCGTCAGCCACCCGCTCCGCCAATATATCCGACGCACCGGCCAAAGCATCTTCCGCCGTCGGCACCGTCTCGGAAATATAGGCCGCGGCGACAACCATAGCCTCACCGTCTAGGGTACTCGTCCAAATTTGCTCTGCCAACGGTTCCAATCCCCGCTCCTTCGCCATCGTTGCACGAGTGCGCCGCTTGGGCCGAAACGGGCGGTATAAATCATCCAATTCCACCTGCGTCAGCACGGCATCAATCCGCGCCGCCAGATCCGGTGTCAGTTGACCGGCCGCCTCGATGGTATTTCGCACCGTTTCCTTCTTCTCTTCCAGTGTCCGAAGATAGCGCAAACGCTCCGCCAACTTCCGAAGGGCTTCATCATTCAGTCCACCCGTTTGCTCTTTTCTGTATCGTGCGATGAACGGTACCGTATTCCCCTCATCCATCAGTTTTACGGCCGCCTCGATTTTTTTTGCCGGCAGTGCCAATTCTCCGGCCAGTTGTTTTATCAGTTCCATGTTCCCTCCGCAAGTTTCTTCGTTTGTATTATATCATAAGTTGGACGGCTTTAAAACATCGGATACGATATATGATGCACGACAAATCCTTAAAAAAAAGAAGCGATAGTATCGCTTCTTTTCAACGCTTTCTCAACCATACCGGTCGGAGACATCACGTTCCCCGCCGCCGTTATGAAAAAGACCTTCCGTTTATCTTATTCTTTTTAAAATTCCGGCTCGATAATGCCGTAAGAACCGTCTTTTCTCTTATATACGACATTCACTTCTTCCGTGTCACCGTTCACGAATACGAAAAATCCGTGGCGCAGCAGTTCCATCTGCACACAAGCCTCTTCCGGTTTCATGGGCTTGAAGCCGAAACGCTTCGTCCGGACAATTTTAATCTCTTCCTCACCCGGCTCCTCGTCCTGCAAAAAGCTCTGCGTATAACCTTCCGCCGCTTCACCCTTTTTACGCTTCAGCAGCTTTGTCTTATACTTTCTGATTTGACGTTCAATAATGTCTACAACGATATCAATCGAAACGTACATATCATCGCTTTCTTCCTCTGCCCGAATGATATGACCTTTCATAGGAATTGTCACTTCAATTTTCTGCCGATCCTTTTCAACACTCAGGGTCGCCTGTACTTCAACATCTTCCTTAAAGTACTTATCCAATCGACCGATTTTTTCCCGAACAACTTCCTTCATGGACTCCGTCACCTGAATGTTTTTTCCGCTAATTATAAAACGCATATCAATCAACTCCTTCTATTATTGTAGTACCCTCATTATATCAAACGACTTCTCAGTCATCAAGAGCTTTTCCGACTTTCATCCGCCCGATTCGCGGAGTATAACTGACGTATAACTCTGTATTTCTAAATAGTACAAAGTTTTTCCGGGAATTTTATTTATTAATTTCCGTTTCTATCGCTTACTCATTATTTTTCATCAATATGCCCAATTGACGACATTTCGTACCGATCACGTTTTTTTTGTGGATTCCTGTGGACATTGTGGGCAACTTCATCTGATATATGATTATTACACCTTAGTTATCCACATCCCGTTGATAACTCGGTGGATAAGCACTGTTTTCTGACAAAAACGATAATTTTATCATAGTTCAGATTTGACGAATACGATATATTTTCCCCGATTTTCGGCTTTTTTTCTCAATCACAAACGCTTGACAAGATATAAATGATTTATTCTTTCATTTATATAGATTGTAATCCGGTTCATTATATTCATTTATAATAAATTTTTATACATCTAGGCGTATGGTTCGGCGACGCATATTGTACTTTTCAAATAATACACCAGCCGCTTTGAACATCCGTTGAGATGCCAAAACCTCGTCACTGTCATAATATTTGTTATCATAATAGATCACCCGACGTATCCCACTTTGGATGATCGCCTTGGAACATTCATTACACGGAAATTGGGTCACGTACAATATCGTGCCGTCCAGACCGGGGCCGCGATAATTCAATATTGCATTCAGTTCCGCATGGGCTACGTAGTAATACTTGCTGTCTTCATGCCCCTCTCCCCGTGTCCAGGGAAATTCATCATCGGAACAACCGATGGGCAAACCGTTATAGCCCATGGACAGAATCTTATTCTCCGGACTGATGATACAGGCACCAACTTGTGTATTCGGATCTTTGGAGCGTTGTGCCGACAAAATAGCAATCCCCATGAAGTATTCATCCCAACTGATATAATCTTCACGTTTCAATTTATACCTCCACGATTCGACAAGCCGCCGCTTTTTCCAGCCGGTTCATTACGGCATATCCTTTGCCGCTTCGTTCAAACACCTTGGAATATATCACTTTAATATCCAAGTCGTCACATTCCCGCAAGAGTCGATACAAACGTTTTGCCGCTTCATCCACCGCACCGCTTCCATAACTTAATACCGACACACCCGGAAAAATATCTTGCAAATATTCTACATACTCATCCGTGGTCAAAATCGCCACCGGCACGTGTAATCCACTCTGCATCTGCTTTTGAATATACGCAATACGGCGCTCCAGCGGACCGCTGAGTAAAATCAACGTTCCCTTCGGCGCATAATGGCGATACTTCATCCCGGGTGCCGGCGGACCCTCTTCTTCTTTCCAAGTGTTCTTATGCTCCGCGGTTCCGACAACCGCCTCCAACATATCTTTCGTAATATGTCCGGGGCGCAGTATCTTCAATTCGCCGGATGTCACATCCACGATCGTCGACTCGATACCGATGTCGACCGGCCCCCCGTCAATAATCATATCCACGCGCCCCTGCAAGTCATCCAGAACATGGACCGCACAGGTCGGACTGGGTCGCCCCGAAAGATTCGCGCTCGGCGCCGCGACCGGAACCCCGCAACCGGCCAGCAACTTTCGCGCCTCCGGATGAGACGGCATCCGAACAGCGACCGTATCCCGTCCGCCCGTTACCGCATCAGGTACTTCAGGTCTCTTTCGGAAAATAATCGTCAACGGTCCGGGCCAGAAAACCTCCATCAGCCGCTCCGCCAGAGGCGATACCGATGCTGTCAACAAATCCAGTTGGTCTCGTTCAGCGATATGCACTATCAGAGGATTATCCGAAGGTCGTCCCTTCGCTTCATAAATCTTCCCACAAGCGGCGGCATTCATTGCATCCGCTCCGAGACCATATACCGTCTCCGTCGGAAATGCCACCAGACCGCCCTGCAAAAAAATCTCTTTCGCCTCTTCCATGTAATCGTCCTCTGCCTTACGAACAATCGTCATATATTGCCTAACCTCCCTCCATCAGAATTGATTTCTTCGTCTGTATTATACCATACTTTCAAGGCGTTGAATAGTTTCCGGACGAGCGATGCGTCCCCATTCTAACCATTTCATACCACATAAAAACGGATGACGCAGACGGCCATCCGTTCCCGAAAAGTATCCTATTCCGGTGATATATTCCCGTTCAAATGGTTCTCCATCTCCCGCTTAATCCCCGCCAACTTCCGCATGTAGGCACCGATACCGTAAGGAATCTGCTCATTGACCAAGGCGCCGTCCAGCAACAGAAACTCCTCTGACGTCAATACGTCGCCATGTATGCCGACAAGCTGTCGGAATGAAGCCGACGTCTCCGGAGAAGGCCGATATTTCCCTGCGGATGCGGTCACGCCGCGAGCCGACTCCCCGAACAACTCCACCCCCGATAAATGCCCCTCCGACGCAGCATTTGTACCGGCTTGTCCTTTTCCACCACCGGCCTCTTTTCCTTTCTCCGGCAAGACCTCATCATGAAACGGACGATTCGATGCCGACGCCAATTTACGCTGTGCGGCAAATATTTGTTCGAATATCAAATCCGGTGTAAATGTTCTATGATGACGGTCGGCCTTTTCGCCCAGCATCCGACGCATCTCTTCCATTCGTAAGACGGTATAGTTCACTTCCCGCTCTACGTTAAAAATTCCGCCAAGGCGCAGGGTATTCTCCCGCAATGCCGTCGTATAGTCCTCATCCGTACTCAACTCCACGATACGGCCCGCACCGGAGAGTTTTTCCATCAACTTTCCGTCCGTCGATGTCGTAAAAATAACATCCGGTCGGAAATTCCGAATCTGTTCAATATCCGGCACCCCGTCCAACGAATAATTCAAGGGCTCATCTACCGTCCGTTTCACACAATCGGCAGATAGAAAAGCCGTATCCGCCAGAACCTCTCCCGAAATATTGTAGTAATCCATAAAATCGATGACAATCGGCGTCAGGCTGACAATACGCTCCGGTGCACGACCGACCTCATGCTCTTCCGACATCTCCGCTCCGGTCAACCGCTCTTCTTCAGGCACGGCACACCCCGTCATCCATAAAAGTATCGCAAGACATAGCCACGTCATCCGCTTCCACTTCATCCTGTCCTCCTAACGATAAACGTGCCGCATTTCTGCGGCACGTCTCGATTCACGGAACCGCTCATTTGAACCGGCAGTCCGACTATTTTTCGCTCTTTTTATCGACTTTCTTGTCCGTCTTCTTTTCGGTCTTTTCCGCCTTGGCTTCCGCTGCGGCTTCACCCGGTTTTTCCACGTCCAAAATTGCTTCTTTTCTCATGGGAATACGACAATTCTTATTGCTGCCGAACTCGACGATAACAATCTCACCCTCGATCCCGATGACCACGCCGTAAAAACCGCCCGTCGTCAATACGCTGTCACCTACGGCAACGCGTGACAACATCAATTCTTTCTGCTGGCGTTGCTTCTTGTTCGGACGGATGGTCAAAAAGTACATCATTGCACCGATTACGACCAACCAGATAATCATTGTCAAAATTTGTGGTTCCATGTTTCCTCCTGATTCTCCAAGCCTTCCAGCTTGGCCTTCTTGTATGCTTGAAACTCGCCTCGTTCAATCGCCGAACGAATCTCTTCCATCATTTTATTATAAAAATACAAATTATGCAACACGCAAAGGCGGGCGCCCAACATTTCCTTTGCCTTCAAGAGATGCCGTAAGTAGGCCCGGTGATAACGACTGCACGTCGGACAACCGCAACCCGGTTCAATGGGCCGCTCATCCCGCTCAAATCGTGCATTCAATAAATTAAGCCGACCGAAATTCGTATACACGTGACCGTGCCGGCCGTTTCGACTCGGATAAACGCAATCGAAAAAATCTACCCCGCGGTCTACCGCTTCCAAGATATTGGCCGGTGTGCCGACACCCATCAAGTAGGTCGGCCGCTCCTTCGGCAGATGGGGAATCACCGTATCGAGAATATGATACATCTCTTGATGACTCTCTCCGACCGCCAAACCGCCCACGGCATAACCCGCCAGATCCATATCCGACAGGATTTTCGCATGCTCTACCCGCACGTCCGGTAAAATACCGCCCTGATTAATACCGAATAACAACTGCTCACGGTTAATCGTATCCGGTAAGCCGTTCAGCCGTTCCATCTCCGTCCGACAACGCTTCAGCCATCGCGTCGTCCGTGCCACCGATGCCTCGATATAGTTCCGCTCGGCTTTTGCCGGCGGGCATTCATCAAATGCCATGGCCACCGTCGATGCCAGATTGGACTGAATCCGAATGCTCTCTTCCGGCCCCATGAAAATTTTCCGTCCATCGATATGGGATGAAAAATATACACCCTCTTCCCGGATACGCCGTATGGAGGATAGGGAAAAAACCTGAAAGCCGCCGGAGTCCGTCAACATCGGCCCGTCCCAAGCCATGAAGCGGCGCAAACCGCCCATGGACTTGACGACCTCATCTCCCGTCCGGACATGCATGTGGTAGGTGTTGGACAATTCTATTTGACAACCGACCGCCTTCAAATCCGCAACGCCTACACCGCCTTTGATGGCACCGACCGTTCCGACATTCATAAATACGGGCGTTTCCACCGTCCCGTGTACCGTATGGAATCGGGCACGCTTGGCGCGCCCGTCCGTCTTCAATATTTTGTACATCCTATTCCTTCACGCTGCAAAAACGGATACAATTCGGATATTCGACATCGACAGGTCGCTGTGTCATGGTCAACGTCTTTTTCTCACGGTCCACCTTGAACAAAGTCACCTGGTGGGAATCGTGATTGACCGATGCCAAAAAGCGGTCATTCGGAAACAGTTGAATATCCTTCGGAAAATCACCGCTGATAGGCAGGTTGAAATCAAAACTCATCCGTCCCGTCTCTTTATCCCGATTTATAAAGCTGACTGAATTGTCCTCCACGATGGATGCCACCAGAAAGGTGCCGTCATGGGAACGTGTCAGCGCATAAGGTGCCGAATGTACGGACATCCCCTTGCCGAGCAACTGCAGTTTTTGAATACTGCGAAAGACCGGCGCCTTATCCTCCGACTGATACTCAAACGCTTCAATCTGCTTGTTCCTCGTGCATACCGTATAGGCGAAACGACCCGTCTGTGAAAACACGATTTCCCGCGGATCCGATTTCAATTCACACGGAATGAGCGATACCTGCGTCAACTTCCCGTATTCTCTGTTGATGGCATACACCTTGTAATTATCCACGCTCAAATCCGCAACACATAGATACTTTTCAAAGGGGGTCAATTTGCAGCAAGATACGTGCGGTCGATAGTTTTCCTCATACGGCTTCCCGAGACCCTTCAAATAGACCTCATCGGTAATGCGGGAAATCCCGCCGTATTCCGTCAGACTGAGCATGGTAATCTTGCCGTCATGATAACCGGCCACATAGACATACTCCCCGGAGGAATCCACATCGATAAAACAACCTCGCATGCCGTTAATACCGACCGTATTAATCCGTTCAATATCCCCGTTGTCCAAAATTTTAAATGCCGTAATACCGGCATCTTCAATCGAATACAGGACCCGCCGATGGGGATCGATTTTCAAATAGGACGGATTCGTAATGGCCACTTCCCGGCGGAATTTCATCCGTCCTTTCTCCGCATCCACGTCATATATGGTGATGCCGCGTGCTTTTTTTCTCGTATACGACCCTACATAAGCCACATATTTTCCGCACATGCCTCTACTCCTTCTCTAAACGGTACCAAGCCACGCTGAACGGCTCCGGACAAATATAGCGTCCGTCCCTTTCGGGCGCCGCAGTCGAAGCCGTCCCGATAATCTGCTCAAAGGTCCCCGTAATCTCATCCGGCAGGCCGATGCGTTGCTTTCGAGCCGACAGGTTCACCACCAAAAGTAGGGGTTCCTTCCGCTCATAATAAACCGCAAAATACTTACTCTGCGGAAGAATGTTTTCCTGCCACGCATCCGCCTGATGTACGGAAACGGACGGCATCTTTCCTGCTCGCCTGCCGCCGTGTCCGAAAGGATTATCCGCCGAAAGCATCTGACGACGGAACGCGACGGCACGTCGCATCCAACCCGGCAAATCCGCCGCCGCTCCTTCCGGCTGATGGTTCAGGTAATTGATTTCCGCATCAATGCAATAGGCATTGTTGTTGCCGTTTTGCGTCCGCAACACCTCATCCCCCATCATGATACGCGGAATATCCCTTGCCGTCAGGGTCAGGAGCAGTGCATTGTGCACCGCTCGCAAACGTTGTTCCCGAACCGTCTCATCCGCCGCCGGTCCCTCCGTACCGAAGTTCATACTGTAATTATAGTCCGTCCCGTCCCGGTTGTGTTCCCCGTTCGCTTCATTATGTTTTTCTTCATAGGAAAACACGTCGTACAACGTGTACCCGTTATGATACGCCGCAAAGTTTACACGGTGGCATGCTTGTAAGAAGTAGCGACTCAGATTTCTCGCGGCATTGTCTTCACCACGTAGAAAACGTCGCACATCCACCAGAAAACCCTCGTCAAAACACCGTACCTGCTCCCGGTCGCCGCCCGTGCCGGTAAAGAGTTTCGTTCCGGTCAGATAAGGCGAGTCCGGTACCGAACTGAGGTCGCCGTCCGGACGGATGATGTGAAATCCGTCCACACCGTAGAAGCGAATCCAGTGCACCAATGTACGGATGATTTCCTCTGACGTCGTTTCGATAAAATACATCTGTAAGATGACATCCAAACCGTTCTCATGCAGCTGCTTCACCATCGTTCGAAACGCATCGACCGGGTCGTCCTCACCCGCATAAGCCGGCTTCGGTGCATAATAATGCCCCTTCCCGTAACCCCAGTAATTTCGATGCGTCTTGTTATGCATACACTCATTAAAGTCATAGACCGGCATCAGCTCCACGGCATTGAAACCCATCTTACGGATATAGGCCGCATGTTCTCCTAGGGCACGGAAGGTACCGCCCGCTTCACCGCCATATGTTGCAGAGGCGGTAAATCCGCGCACATGGGCCGCATAGATGACCAACTCATCCATCCGATGTGCCGTATAACCGTCCGCAAACGGCTGCAGAGTACGTCGCATTCCGTATACGGGTCGCTTATTATAATGCCCGTACACAGATGACGATGTCGTCACCGTCGCCCGGGGATCAACCGTCGTGACGCCGTCAATCTCCAACAGATAGGGCACGTTTTCCGGTACGGCCGCATCATCCAAATGCCAGACATTGCCGATGCGATTCGCCGGGTCAAAGTCTATCCGTTCCGTCGGCCGCTGCCCCTCTTTGTCATACAAAAGTACGGCCGCAGTCTTCTGTGCAATTATCTTCATCGCTCGCTACGCCTCATCCCGTATGGTCAACTCAATCGGACAATGATCCGAGCCGAGCACATCCGAATGAATGGTCGCATCCGTCAGACGATCTGCCATCGCCCCCGACGTAATGAAGTAATCGATGCGCCACCCCGCATTCCGGCTTCGTGCCGCAAAACGGTAGGACCACCATGAATAGGCTTCCGCCTTGTCCGGATAAAAATAGCGAAACGTATCGATAAAGCCGCTCTCCAGCATCTTTGTCATCTTCCCGCGTTCCTCATCCGTAAAACCGGCATTACGCTTATTGCTCTTCGGATTTTTCAAATCTATCTCTTTATGTGCCACGTTCAAATCGCCGCATAGTACGACCGGTTTTTTCTTCTCCAACTCCTGCAAATAGGCCAGAAAATCATCTTCCCAGGTCATGCGATAATCCAAACGGGCCAGTTCCGTTTGTGAATTGGGCGTATAGCAGACGACGAAGTAGAAATCCTCGTACTCGCAGGTAATAACGCGCCCCTCCCGATCATGTTCCTCGATACCCAGCCCGTAGGTTACGGCAATCGGTTTCGTCTTCGTGAAGATGGCCGTACCGGAATAACCTTTTTTCTCGGCATAATTCCAATACTGATGGTAACCGGGTAAGTCCAGCTCGACCTGACCCGCTTGACATTTACTCTCCTGGATGGCAAAGATATCCGCGTCGATTTCGTTGAAAAAGTCCATAAAGCCCTTTTTCAAACAGGCCCGTATTCCGTTGACATTCCATGATATAAATTTTTTCATTGTACCCCTATTTCTCTCCCGCGGTCCAGACGGTCCGTTTCCGGAACGCCTCGTCCGCCGCCATATACTCATCGTATGTGCACATCTTATCAATTAATGTACCCGCCGGCGTAATCTCCATAATCCGGTTCGCCGTCGACTGTACGAACTGATGGTCATGCGAGGTAAACAGCACGACCCCCGGAAATTTAATCAGTGCATTATTCAACGCCTGAATGGATTCCATATCCAGGTGGTTGGTCGGCTCATCCAGAATCAGAATATTGGCACCGCTCATCATCATCTTTGAAAGCAGACAACGCACCTTCTCACCACCGGAAAGAACATTAATCTTCTTCAAGCTGTCATCCCCACTGAAAAGCATCCGACCCAAAAAGCCACGCACATAGGTCACGTCCCGCTCTTCCGTATACTGCATCAGCCAGTCGGTAATGCTTATTTTTTCGTCAAAGATATTCCCCGGCTCCTTCGGAAAATAGCTCCGGGAAGTCGTCAGACCGAACTTGAAACGGCCGCCCGTCTCCCGGAGTTCTTCCATTAAAATCCGGAACAACGTCGTCGTCGCATGCTCATTCGGCCCCACGAAAGCCACCTTGTCTTCCCGGCCCAGCAGAAACGAAATCCCGTCCAATACGGTCTCCCCGTCTTCCACGTAGGTCAGGTCGGTCACTTCCAACACATCGTTTCCGATGCTGCGCTCCGGTTTGAAATCGATATACGGATACTTCCGGCTAGAAGCCTGCAATTCTTCCAGTTCGATTTTTTCGAGCGCCTTCTTTCGCGAGGTGGCCTGCTTTGACTTGGATGCATTGGCACTGAAGCGGGCGATAAACTCCTTGAGTTCTTTGATTTTTTCTTCTTTTTTCTTATTCGATTCCTGCTTCTGTCTTAAAATCAGTTGCGAAGATTCGTACCAGAAATCATAGTTTCCGGTAAACAAGGTAATCTTACCGAAGTCGATATCCGCAATATGCGTACAGACTTGATTCAGAAAATGCCGGTCATGCGAAACGACGATAACCGTATTTTCGAAATTATTCAGAAACTCCTCAAGCCACGCCACCGCATCCAAATCCAAATGGTTCGTCGGCTCATCCAGGAGCAGAATATCCGGATTGCCGAAGAGTGCCTGTGCCAACAAAACCTTAACTTTCTGCGTACCGTCCAGGTCCTTCATCAGCGCATAATGCTCCGAAACACCCAATCCGTTAAGCAGGCTTTCCGCATCCGACTCCGCTTCCCATCCGTCCATGGCGGCAAAATCCGCCTCCAACTCGCTCACGCGGATGCCGTCTTCTTCCGAGAAATCAGGTTTGGCGTAAATAGCCTCCTTCTCCTTCATAATTTCATAAAGGCGTTCGTTTCCACGGATGACCGTATCCAGCACCGTACAATCGTCATACTGAAAATGATCCTGCTTTAAGAAGGACAGACGCTCACCCGCTGTAATGGCCACCTCACCTTCCGTAGAATCCATCTCGCCCGAAAGAATCTTCAGAAAGGTCGACTTGCCGGCGCCGTTGGCACCGATGAGGCCGTAGCAATTTCCTTCCGTAAATTTGATGTTGACATCTTCGAAGAGGGCACGCTTGCCCAATCGAAGCGTTATATTGTTTGCACTGATCATGACTACTCCGTTATCTCTCTGCGGGACTGCATACCGCTCTTCCGAAACTTGAGATATTCCTGAATGAATACCGCCAAGTCACCATCCAACACGGCCTGCGGATTTCCCGTCTCCGCCTTTGTCCGGTGATCCTTCACCATGGAATACGGTTGCAGGACATAAGACCGAATCTGACTACCCCAACCGATTTCCGCCACCTCACCGCGGATGGCCGCTTCCTTCTTTTCCCGTTCCTGCTGTTCAATCATGTAGAGCTTGGCACGCAACATCTGCATGGCCCGCTCCCGATTGCGCAACTGGGAACGCTCGTTCTGACATTGTACCACCACGCCGGTCGGCAAATGTGTAATCCGAATGGCGGAGGATGTCTTGTTGACGTGTTGTCCCCCCGCGCCTGAAGCACGATACGTATCAACGCGCAGGTCATCGTCCGCAATCTCAACCTTGATATTGTCCGCCAGTTCCGGCATGACGTCGCAGGACACGAAGGACGTCTGCCGTTTTCCCGCGGCATTGAACGGTGAAATTCTTACCAGACGGTGCACGCCGTGTTCCGATTTGAGTTTACCATAGGCATACGGACCGCTCACCTCGAAGGTGATGGATTTGATACCGGCATCTTCACCGTCCAAATAATCCAACACTTCCAAGGTACAACCGTTCTGCTCCGACCAACGCTTATACATCCGAAACAGCATCTCACACCAGTCGCATGCCTCCGTACCGCCGGCTCCCGCGTTCAACTTGAGCACCGCATTATTCTTGTCATACGGCTCACACAACAGGGTTTGGACACTGAGTCGGGCCACCCGCCGACCGATTCCCGCCGACATGGCCATCAACTCATCCGCTATCTGCAGCTGTGCCGCCGCATCTTCCATCACGGCAATCTCCAACAATTCTCCGGCATCCGCCAGTTCCGCTTCCAACTGCTCATAATTTTCAATATCGTCCTGTATATACTTTAACTGCGTCGATATCTCCCGTGCCCGGCTCTGATCATCCCAAAATCCCGGTGCTTCCATTTTCTTGCGGAGACGGACCTCTTCTTCCCGCTTATTTGCGATGTCAAAGAGAGTCCCTTAACTCAATCAGTGCCGCCGTGTTTTCATTCAGAATACGTTTGATTTCATCTAATTCAACCATACCGTTCTCCCTTTCCATATTTTTATAATGAGACAAGGGAGTGTCTTTGCAAACACCCCCTCGCAACGGATTTGTCATCCCATGCTACATCCCGCAACATTGCTTATACTTTTTGCCGCTGCCGCAGGGGCAGGGGTCATTCGGATACACTTTTTTCTGCGCCCGGCGCTTCGGCTGACGCGGTCCTGCCGTCTCATCCCGGTTTGTTCCGGTCACCTTCACCGTTTGCTTCCGTTCCACTTCCGCTTCTATCCGTACACGATAGAGCACGGTCAGCACCGTTTCGAACACCGTCTGTATCATGTCACTGAACATTTCATAGCCCAGGACCTTGTATTCCACCAGGGGATCGCGCTGTCCGTAAGCCTGCAAACCGATTCCTTCGCGAAGCTGTGCCATATCGTCGATGTGGTTCATCCACTTTTCATCGATAACCCGCAAGATAACGACGCGTTCCAACTCCCGGAAATCCGCTTCCGGATATTCCTCTTCTTTTTCCTTGTACAGTTTACGAGCCCGTTCACGCATACGTTCCGTCAACGCTTCTTTATCCCGTACATCGGCAATCTCATCATAGAAGGCCTTTGAATACGGAATAATCGGCTCGATGACGGATGCCAGTTCCACCAAATCAAAGCTGCCGTCCTCCGCCATGACTTGATTGACCTTGTCCGCTACGACATCATCGACCATCTTCATGACGAGGTCGCGCATATTTTCACCATCCAGCACCTTCCGGCGCTCGGCATATATATTCTCTCTTTGTTCGTTGTTGACCCGGTCGTACTCCAGCAAGTTTTTCCGAATACCGAAGTTATTTCCCTCGATCTTCTTCTGTGCTTTTTCCACCGCCGATGTCAACGACTTATGCTGTATTTCTTCATCTTCCCGTACACCCAGATTCCGGAATATGGATATCATGCGCTCGTTACTGAACAAACGCATCAAGTCATCCTCCAGGGAAATAAAGAACTTCGATTCCCCGGGGTCTCCCTGCCGACCGCTTCGACCGCGAAGCTGATTGTCAATACGCCGCGACTCATGGCGTTCCGTGCCGACGATAAACAAGCCGCCCGCCGCACGGGCCTCATCATCGAGCTTAATATCGGTACCACGACCGGCCATGTTGGTGGCAATCGTTACCGCGCCGTGCTTACCGGCCAGCTTGACAATCTCCGCCTCCCGCTCATGTTGCTTTGCGTTCAACACCTCATGCGGAACGCCGCGCCGTTTCAATAATGCGGCAATCTCCTCCGAACTCTCAATGGAAATGGTGCCCACCAGTACCGGCTGTCCTTTACGATAACAGGTTTCTATTTGGTCGATAATCGCCTTTAACTTGCCCATCCGGTTGATAAAGACCGCATCATTGTGGTCTTCCCGGCGCACGGGTTCATTCGTTGGAATCTCGATAACGTCCATGGAATAGATGTTTCGAAACTCCTGCTCCTCCGTCAAAGCGGTACCGGTCATACCGGCCTTCTTGTTGTATTTGTTGAAAAAATTCTGGAAGGTGACGGTCGCCAAAGTCCGGCTCTCCCGCTGTACTTCCACCTTTTCTTTCGCCTCGATGGCCTGATGTAACCCGTCCGAATAACGACGTCCCGGCATGATACGACCCGTAAATTCGTCGACAATCAGTACTTCACCCTCTTTGACGATATAGTCCTTGTCGCGGAACATCAAGTTGTGGGCACGCAATGCCAAGATGACATTATGCTGGATTTCCAGATTTTCCGGATCCGCCAGATTGTCAATTCGGAAGAATTTCTCCACCCGCTCGACACCGCGTTCGGTCAAGTTCACGACCTTATCCTTCTCATTGACAATGAAATCACCCGTTTCGGTAATCTCCTCGCCCATGATGGCCGCCATCTTTGTCATCTCGCCGCTCGCCTCGCCCCGTTCCAACTGACGTGCCAGCATGTCCGCCATTTCATACAGTTTCGTAGACTTGCTGCTCTGTCCGGAAATGATGAGCGGGGTCCGTGCCTCGTCAATCAATACGGAGTCGACCTCGTCGATGATGCAGTAGTTTAAGTCCCGCAGCACCATCTCCTCCTTGCGGATAACCATGTTGTCACGCAAGTAATCAAAACCGATTTCGTTATTCGTCACATATGTAATATCGCAGTTATAGGCCTCCTGACGCTCCTTGGAAGACAAGTCGTTCAACACGACGCCGGTCGTCAATCCGAGCAGGGCAAAGACTTGTCCCATCTCTTCGCAGTCACGCTTTGCAAGGTAGTCATTGACCGTAACGATGTGGACCCCTTTGCCTTCCAATGCATTCAAATAGGCCGGCATGGTCGCCACCAGGGTTTTTCCTTCACCCGTTTTCATTTCCGCCAAACGACCTTGATGCAGAATAATCGCACCGATAATCTGAACCGGATAGGGTTTCAGACCGAGTGCGTGAACCGCCGCCGCTCGGGCAACCGCAAAGGCCTCCACCATGATGTCATCCAATGTTTCGCCGTTTTCGAGACGCTTTTTGAACTCTTCCGTCTTATCTTTTAAGTTTTCCGGTGCAATGGCCGCCATCTCGTCTTCCAATGCGAGAACCTGCTCTGCCAAGGGTCGGACTTTCTTTATTTCACGTTCACTGTGTGTACCGAATATTTTCGATAATAGACCCACTTTTTCCTCCTGTTTTCGAAGAATACGTCACGCCTGTTATGTATCCCCGTTCTCTTGAACTCAACTCTTATTTCCGTGCGTGTAACCGAGACTTATTTTATCATTAAAATACCGAAAAAGCAAGGAAAGGCAAGGATTCACTCCCGATGGCAAGGTGCATTTTCCGGCGTTTGTACACAGGTACTCACCTTTGTCGGTCGTAATACGGACAGAAAGACGGCCGCCATGATAATCGCGCCGCCCGCCACCATCCGCGGTGTCACGGGCTCATGGACCAACCAGACGGAAAAAAGCATCCCGAAAATGGACTCCAAACTCAGTATGATGGCTGAAGTCGTTTCCCCCACGTATTGCTGAGACCAAGTCTGCATAAAATAGCAAAGCGACGTGGCAAAAATGCCGGATGCCAAGACCGCAACAACGCCGATCCCGTCGGCCGGCAGGGCAATCCCCGTCGGCAGGGCAAATAGAAAGGAGCAACACATGGTCACCGCCATCTGTAAAAAGACAAGTACCTCCACCCGTACGCTACGAACATATAAATCCGTCAAATAAATCTGTAAGGCAAATGCCACGGCGCACGCCACGGTCAACGAGTCGCCAACACCCAAGTGAAAGTCGCTCGTTAGGGACATCACGCCCGATCCCGTTACCGCCATAAGTGCACATACGATTTTCAGCTTGCCGATTCGTCGCCGTTCAATTAAAAAGGCGAAAAACGGTACGAACACCACGTACAATGCCGTCAAAAATGCGTTCTTGGACGGCGTCGTATACTTCAATCCCGCCGTCTGTAAATAAAAGGACAAAAATAGAATGACGCCCAATGTCAGCCCGTAGCGCCATTCCTTCGGCGTAATATGGCGTAACTTTTTCAAATTAAACAACCCCATAACCGCCGTTGCAATCAAAAACCGTAAAAACATGAACTGTGCCGGATTTAAGCTGCGCAATGCTATGTCCGACAGAACAAATCCGCACCCCCATATCATGGTCACCGCCCAAAGCGTCACCACGGCCAATTTCGTTTTCATAAAGCCTCCATAAACATAAATTTATCGGCCGTTTCCGAAAAAGCGTCCCGAAACGTACCGAATACTTCTACACCATAAGACGTCGTCAAACATTTGTCAATAATCTTTGAATATATACGAAAATTTCCGTCTCCTTTGTGTACGAAATAGCCATGAACAAGCTTATAAACATTTTTCCGCCAAAGGTACGATTTGTCAAACCGTCCCCGCGAGTATCACAATTTTTTCATGTATTTCAGTCATATTCATCGATATTCTTATTATTTGTGTTCTATTTGTGAAATAATAGAATATGTAACCATTTCGTTCCATTTATTCCTTATTGAGTATCTAAATCATTACTGCTACGATTTTGGTACTTGAGAAAGGAGAGTTTATGAAAACTACACAAATTGTAAACATCATTAAGAACCAGGAGAACATACTGAATCGAATCAATCGGGAGGAGGATTATCTGTATGAGCAGCTCTATCGACTCAGGAAGCTTGAAACCGCATTCGGGAAAAACGGCGTCATACGGGAAGGCGAGAGCATTTATAAACTGGTCAATCGGCGCGAAAGTGATTTGGTGATGAAGATTGAACAGCTCGGTAGGGAGCGGGGCCTTGCCGAATGTGTGCTTCGCCTGTATCGTTCTCTGGACAAGCAGGCTCGTCGAGTCCTTGATTATCTCTATCTGGAAAATCGTAGTTGGGATTGGGTCGCCGTTGAAATGGATATCAGCAAAACATCCATCAGCCGACATCGTACCCGTGGTCTCCGAGCACTTCATAGCGGCGTGCACTCATACCTTGAAGATAACCCTTAATTAGACGTTACGACTGAATTGTGAATTATATGTCAATTATATTGTCTATTATTCCGTTATATTGCCCTTTTTCTTCTTGATTATATCTCCTCTTATGTTATAATTGATATAGCACAGTATTCAAGGAGGTTCAATATGCCGGTATCTTATCAACAAACGAAACAGTTCAAGCACACGTATTTTAAAGAACATGAACAGCTTTATCGCGAGTTGGCACGTGCACAGGCCCCCCATACCCTGTTTATCACCTGCTCCGATTCCAGAATCGCACCCATGTCGCTCCTATCTGCAAAGCCGGGTGACGTGTTCATCCTGCGTAACGTGGCGAACATCGTCCCTGTTTATGATGCGGATGCGGACCACTGCGGTACCCTTTCCGCTATCGAATACGCAGCGCTGGTATTGAAAGTTAAGGAAATCGTGATCTGCGGACATTCCAACTGCGGCGGCTGCGCCGCTTGTCTCCATGATGACGGACACCTCGATGATTATGCCAATATCAAGCATTGGATTCATCTCATCGATGATGTTAAAGAACGAACCTTGGCATATGCCGAAGCATCCGGCTGCAACGAACATGAAAAAGAAGTCTTCATGGAAAAAGAAAATGTAAAGCAGCAGATACTCAATCTCATGACGCATCCTCAAATCCGTGAACGGATGGACAGCGGTGAGTTAGTCGTTGAAGGTTGGTACTATGATATCGCCTCCGGACGTATCGATATTTATTCCCCCGAAATGGATGATTTCATACGGGAAGATGAATAACGCAAACACTCTGTCTATAAACCGAAAATGCCCCGAAGCGGGTACACGCCGTTCTTCCGGCCATCCCGCTTCGGGGCATTCTCATGCGCCCACTCATTCCTGCTCTTCGGTTTCGTATTCGATCGGGGCAGTGCCCTCCTCTTCTTCCACCATCTGCATGTAACGTTCCACAATCATGTCCCGTATCATCGTCCGCGTTTCCGTATTAATCGGATGCGCGATATCACGGAACTCTCCATCCGCCGACTGTCGCGACGGCATGGCGACAAAAAGACCTTGCGTCCCGTCTATCACCTTGATGTCATGTACGACAAAACACTCATCAATGGTAATGGATGCAATCGCACGTACCTTTCCGTCCCGATTAATTCTTCGTATCCGTATATCCGTAACCTTCATAATTGTCCTCCTTCGTGTTATACCTCCTTCAGATTAAAAAGCGCTGATTCTTTTCCATCACGATTTTTATGTCATCCGCACTACCCACGTAGCGACTGTCCGCCTTTACCGTATCTCGACTCTCCACGATACAATTTTCAATGTAACTGTTATCCCCGATATACGATCCGTTGAGAATAATGGCATTCTTTACGGTCACGTTATTGCCGATGTACACCCCTTTAAACAGGATGGAGTTTTCCACGGTACCGTTGATGATGCAACCGCCGGAAATCATGCTGTTCGACACCTTGACCCCCACATTATATTTTGCCGCGGGGAGATCGTCGATTTTCGACTTCAGGCTCGGTTCTTGCGCAAAGAAGTAATCACGAATTTCCGGTCGTAAAAAGTCCATATTTGTCCGATAGTAGGCTGCCAGCGAATTAATGTTACTCCAGTAACCGTCCATATTATAGGCATAAATCCGTTTTACATCCTTATACCGCACCAAAATATCCCGAACGAAATCGTAACGCCCTTCCGCATTGCACTCCTCGATGAGGTCAATCAACAGTCGTCTGCGAATGATGTAAATACCGCAGGATATCTTGTTCGACTTCACGACAATCGGTTTCTCATCAAAATTTATAATCTTATTATCGATGTCTACGGAAACTATGCCGAAGCGGGTCAAATCCTCACCGGCCGGCATATCTTTACATACGACGGTAATATCGGCATGCTTGTTGACATGATAGTTGAGCACCTCATTAAAATCAATTTTATAGACGCATTCCCCTTGTGCTATAACGACATACGGTTCATGACAACGTTTCAAAAAATCCACGTTCTGGTAAATGGCGTCTGCCGTGCCTCTATACCAAGAGGTGTTGCCCATCGTCGTTGTCGGTGCGAAGATATACATACCGCCTTGCTTCCGGCCAAAATCCCACCATTTCGAGGAATTCAGATGCTCATGCAAGCTCCTGGAATTGTACTGCGTGAGGATGGCGACCTTACTTAAATGATTCGCCGACATGCTGTTAAGCGTAAAATCTATCGCCCGATAAGAGCCGGCAATCGGCATCGCCGCAATGGCACGACGCTCCGATAACTTCCCCATGCGGACATTGTTGCCGCCGGCAAGTATTAATCCGATCATCTTCATAGCACTTCCTCCTTAATCAGGGCGCCGCCGCTGGGCAACTCTTCATTGACATAGTCATCATACGTCGTCGTGCCCATAACCGCCGTGTTTTTCCCAATTCGTACACCCTCGGGAATGACGGTGTGCTCTCCGATTGTCGCTATGCCGCCCGTATAAATCTTCGGCAGGAGGGTATTCTCCGCTTCCGGCATATTGCCGATTTGGACATTATTACCGATTTTCGTGCCGTCGGCAATGACGGCCTTTTCTATCACGCAGTTTTCGCCGATTTCACAATCCTTCATAATGATGGAATCGCGTATCACGGTGTTGGCCCCCACTTTTACATGTGTTCCGAGCACAGAACTTTTCACACTGCCGTAGATATCACATCCTTCGCTGATGATACTGCGCTCAATCTCCGCACCCGCGGCGATATATTGCGGTTCCAGTATGTCGCTGTTGGTATAAATCTTCCAAAATTCCTGATAAAGATTAAATTCCGGTAATAACTCAATCAGCTCCATATTGGCATGCCAGTACGAATCCAAGGTGCCGACATCTTTCCAATATCCATGAAATTGGTAAGCATAAATCCGTGCATGATGATCATGTAAATAAGGTATGACATGCTTACCGAAATCGAGATTTATAATATCCTTGAGTTTCAGCAGCGCTTCCTTCAGTAAGGACCACTTGAAGATGTAGATGCCCATGGATGCGACATTACTCCTCGGTTTCTCCGGCTTCTCTTCAAACTCGACTATGCGATCATCTTCCTGTGTAATTAAAATTCCAAACCGATGTGCTTCCTCCCAATCTACGGACATTGACGCAATGGTCAAATCCGCATTCTTTTCTTTATGAAACTGGAGCATGTGGCCATAATCCATCTTGTAGATATGGTCTCCCGAAAGAATCAGAACATACTCCGGATCATAAGTGTCAATGTAGGCAATGTTTTGATAGATGGCATTGGCCGTGCCGGTATACCACTCGCTGCCTTCTTCTTTTTCATAGGGCGGTAAAATACGAACACCGCCGTAATTCTTGTCTAAATCCCAGGCAATACCGATACCTATATGAGAGTTCAGACTGAGGGGTTGGTACTGCGTCAATACCCCCACCGTATCAATCCCCGAGTTAATACAATTGCTCAGAGGGAAATCAATAATCTTATATTTCCCGCCAAACGACACGGCCGGTTTGGCACTATTTCTAGTTAGCACACCCAAACGACTGCCCTGACCTCCGGCCAAAAGCATTGCGATAATCTCTTTTCTCACGAATGCCTCCTTTCCTCTAGAATTTAATATATAGTCGACTCTTTGGTATAAAAAATTATACCATATCAACGGTTTCTTTGCAATTTTTGCAATTGATTTGTGCGGGTTTCTCATAGGATTGACAAAATTGTGAAATAAACGAATAGTTTAAGGAATATCTGTTATCGGTCAATGGATAGAAGGGGGCACTCTGCCCGGAGAAATGTCAGGTCCAACTTACGGCGTGTATGGAAATACAAGGATCTCATCCCTTAATCATGTGACCGGTCAAACGGCATGCGTATGGGCACCGGTTGTAAGAACAATCCAACGCTTCTAACAGCAGATTTTTGTGCCTCACGAGGTGTCGGCAATCTCACCCCTCATTTCAATCCCGATCATTTTTCTATCATCACTTCTCCTGCTACTGCCGCGATCGAACTTCACCGACATGTTTCGGGTTCCATTCTCACGCAACATCAAAGGTCTCCTCCCTTCCTTTCAATTGCTTCGCCATTGCTAATACAACACGCCTGCTTCATGCTTGCATGAAGCAGGCGTGTTGTATTGTTTTACTGATTACATTCGATTCTTGATACAAAAAAACTCCGACATGTGTCGGAGTTTTTTTGTCTATTCCGGTCTTTCTTGCGTATCTTCAGGTTTTGCACGAAGTACAAGGTTCAAGATAATTGCCGTCAAGGCCGCGATTACGACCGGTGAGGTTCCGAGTGCCGTATACACGCCATTCGGGATAAAGTCTACTTGGAAGTGCTTTGCCTGTTCACATACAGATACAAAGCCCATACCCATCGCTACGGACAAACCGACTACGGTCATATTCCGCGGCGTCATTTTCTGCTTCGAAATCAACCGGATACCCGTCATTGTAATGGATGCAAACACTGTAATAGTTGCACCGCCAATTACGGAAAACGGAATCGTCGTCAAGAGTGCCGAGAATTTCGGGAAAATACCGGAAATCAAAATGATACCGGCTGCGATTGCCATTACGACACGGTTTACAACCTTCGTTGTGCCGACAATACCTACGTTCTGGCTGTAAGTTGCCAACGGGGGTGAGCCCGCCAAACCGGCCAAAATATTCGTCGCACCATACGCCATGATACCGCCTTGCAGCTCACGTGGCGTCGGTACGCGATCCATACCGCCGACGGTTGTCGCGGTAAAGTCACCGATGGCCTGTACAGAGTTGACAATATACAGAATAACAAATCCGACAATAACGGCCGGGTCAAACTTCAGACCGAAATGCAACGGCGTTGCAACGGTCGGGGCCCAAGAGGCTGCAGTGATTTTGCCGAAATCTACAATACCGAACGGGATGGAAATGATGTAACCAATCACGATACCGAAAAGAATTGATGCCAGCTTCGTGATACCCTTCGTAAAGTTTGCGAAGAAGATAACCACTGCCAACGTGATCAATGCGATAACCCAGTATCTCCAATCACCCCATGCCGGCATGTCGCCGTTGGGAATCTGATGTCCCCATTGTACGTTACCGTTACCGCCCATATAACGCATACCTACCGGGTACAGCGAAAGACCGATAACAAATACGACCGTACCCGTTACCAAAGGCGGGAATAACGGCAGTAAGAATTTTACAAACATACCGAATATAAAGGACACTAAACCGCCGACGATCTGCGCACCCAGGATGGTGGCAACTGCCAATTTCGGATCGTTAAACTCCTTATAGCTGGTAGCGGCAACCGCTGCCATGGTCGGTACGTATGCAAAACTTGCTCCGATAATCATCGGCAACTTTGCACCGATACGCCAAATCGGGAACAATTGGATAAACGTTGCGATACCCGCAATAACCAATGACATCTGAATTAAGAGGACCTTGTCCTGCGGACTCAGCTGTGCACTGTTCGAAACGATAAATGCCGGCGTGATACAGCCGACCATCATCGCCAAAACGTGCTGAAGCGCTATTGGAATCGCTTCACCCATCTTGGGGACGCCTTCGTACTCGAACAAGCTCCCGTACTTTTTGGTACCTGTCTGTTTACTCATAATGCTTCCTCCTGATACTAAAATGTAAGTGATAAAACTTCATTATCATAAGTATAGGGTTATTTATATAAATTGTCAAACGATTTTATGTTCAATTAAAATCCTTCCGTCGATTTCGTCATCATTACTTTTTGTTCCGCTTTCAGAACACTGCAATTTGTATGTTATGTATATGAATTGTGCGAAATCCATCGGTGATTTTTAAAAAACTGTCTTTCTCCACAATACCATCCATTTTCCGGTTCACCGTACATTCGGGAGGGCGGACGCCTCTCTTGGCAATTTGTACAAAATCCGGTTAAATCAGCCGAACAAAACATTTTACGGGAAGCAAGTTTCATAACACCTTGTGGATATTGTATTTCGGGAGAATATGCGGTATACTGAGAGAAATTTATACGGAGGTTACATCATGTTCATTTTAGATATGATAAAGGTCATTATCCTCGGCCTGGTCGAGGGAATCACCGAATGGTTGCCCATTTCAAGTACGGGGCATTTGATTCTCTTTGAAGAATTTTTTACACCGAAAACCGTCAGCGATAACTACATGACGATGTTTCGCGTCGTCATTCAGTTGGGTGCCATCTTGGCTGTCGTCGTCCTGTATTTTCAGACCTTGAATCCATTTACCCGAAAAAAGAACCAAAAACAAAAAACGGAAACGTGGCAGCTTTGGATAAAGATTGTCGTTGCCACCATTCCCGCCATGTTGTTCGGTCTGGCTTTGGACGACTTTCTGGATGCTCATTTCTACAATCCGCTTGTCATCGCCATCACCTTGATTCTCTACGGTATTGCCTTCATTTACATCGAACGGCATCCGAAAACGGTCCGAATCAATTCCGGTGCCGCCTTAACATGGCAATTTGCCTTCTTAATCGGTTGCTTCCAAGTGCTCGCCTTGATTCCGGGTACCTCGCGAAGCGGTGCCACCATCTTGGGTGCCTTGATTTTGGGTTGTGCTCGTCCCGTTGCGGCACAGTTTTCATTTTTTCTGGCCATTCCGGTCATGTTCGGTGCCAGTGCGCTGAAACTCGTCAAATTTTTGGCTTCCAACGGTATCGGATTCGGTGAATTTTTCCTCCTGCTCTTGGGCATGGTCGTTTCATTCTTCGTTTCCCTGTATGCCATCCGATTCCTGATGAACTACGTCAAACGTCATGACTTCACGAAATTCGGCTTCTATCGAATCGGTCTCGGCGTTCTGGTTCTGATCGTATTCGGTTTTATGGGTGCTTTAATATAGAAGGAACATCATCTGATACTTATGAAGTATCGCATATTTCAGATCTTGATAAAAGCCCTGAAACCTCATTATACCGAGGTTTCAGGGCTTTTTTTTATTCGTTTTCGTGCCCATAAAGAATACGATGAACGCTTCTTCATATCATACCATCCATAAAACATCTGTACGGACACCATTTGCCGATTTATCCGATGAGAACCTTTTCTTCCGGATAATTGACGGTCGCTTTCGGCTTGCCGTCCCTGTTCATGGCCAAAAAGAGTGTAATCGGTCCTATTCTACCCATAAACATCAACAACATGATAACCACCTTCCCGATTACGGTGAGTTCCGGTGTCAGACCGAGGCTTAGACCCACCGTTGCAAGCGCCGACACGCATTCATAAGCAATGTCGAACAGGCCGGCCTTTTCCGTCGTACTCAAAATCAAGATAGCAAAAAACAGCAGCATCGCACTGAGTGTTGCAATGAGAAAGGCCTTCCGAATCAATTTCTCGGGAATTTCCCGCTTAAATACTTTGATTTCATCACCACCGCGTATCCATATGACCAACCGTAAAATAATGACGGCAAATGTAACCGTCTTGATACCGCCGGCCGTTGAACCCGGACTTCCACCGATAAACATCAACAGCATACTCGACAGTTTGGTCGAGTCGTGCATCATATCCTGACCAAGTGCATCGAAACCCGCCGTACGTGTTGTAACCGATTGGAAAAATGCATTATGAATTTTTTCCCAACTGTTCATCTGGCCCATGGTTGCACTGTTATTCCATTCATAGATAAGCGTCAGCACGCCGCCAATCATAATCAACGCCAACGTCGTCAAAATCACCAACTTGAGATGCAGTGACAAATGATTGCCGATGCGTGACCAACGTCTCTTCCGAACTATTTTTTCACGGATTGCCTCCAAAAGTTCCCACCAGACCGGAAAACCGATACCGCCCAGGATGATCAGCCCCATCACCGTGCTCAACAACAACCCGTTATGATGAAATGAAATCAGACTGTCCAGTGACATAATATCAATGCCGGCATTACAGAACGCCGAAATGGCCGTAAAAATACCGTACTTCACCGAACGCCATATGTCATAATACCGTGTCAATGCAATACAGATAAATACGGCACCGATGCTCTCTATGATCAACGTACCGAAAACGACACGTTTCACCGTAAAACCGAGACTGCTGATGCCGGTCTCACTCAGCGAATCCTGTGTACTCAGTCGACTTTTCAACGACATCTTCATCTTCAATACGGAAAAAACCATCGTAACGGCTGTCATAAAACCCAGACCGCCAATCTGAATTAAACAGAGGATGACCACCTTGCCGAACGTGGACCAGTGCAGTGCGGAATTAACCGTTACCAGACCCGTAACGCAAACGGATGTCGTGGATGTAAACAGTGCATCCACATAAGGTGTCGCAATGCCGTCCGCCGCCGCAATGGGCAAACTCAATAAAAAACTACCCGTTAGAATGACGACCAAAAAGCCCAGCGCAATGGTCTGCATCGTTGAGAGGCTTCTCCGGATTCGCGTCATCTTCTCAATTTTTCTCATACCTTGCCAACAACTCCTTTATAATCCGTCCGTCCGCCGCCGGCAGAGACAAGCCCGTCAATGCCGCCAACGTCGGTCCTTCATCCGTTAAATTCATTTCTCCGGTATACGCCCCCGGTCGAACACCGGGACCGCGCATGGCAAAAAAGGTCCCGTATCCCTTCAATGTCGGTAAATACCCGTGCGTGGCAAGCATACGATGCTTGGCGTTATGCCGCCAATCCAAACGCTCCTTGCGACGATGGGCACCGTTCTGGAAATAATAACCGCGTTTTGCTTCCACCATGCAGAAGCAATCGGGGTCGGCACCCAAGGCCGACGCCTCTTCCGCCGTATAAATTCGGGCAATTCCGTATCGATTCGTCGCTTGAATGCGTGCCAGAAAAGCCATCACGGTCGAGCCCATTCGTTCACGAAGTTCAGGACGTATATAGACATAGGCAGAACCATCGCAATCCCAGGCGATGACGGACCAATCCGTAATGCTTCGTTTTCGTCGACTGTACTTCAACCAACCGCGAGCCCGAAAGAACGTATTCAAATAAATAATATGATGACACGGCATTTGTGAGTGGTCTCCCAATAAGACGATGGTGGTCTCATCATAAATACCTAATTTTTTCAAAGTCCGAACCAACCGCCCCAGTCGCTCGTCATGGCGGGCCAGCGCACGCCGCACTTCCTCTCGGTCCACGGCATAATGCTTCACCGTATCCACATCTGTAAGATGCGTCATTACCAGATGCGGTTTTTTCCGGCGAATCGTGTCCAAGGTACAGGAAAAGGTGAATTCATCCAACGCCGGCTGGGCCGTCCCGCGCAAGCGCCAACCGTATTTGAGCATCAAACGCAGCTGAAAACCCTTGCTACCGTTTCTCAATGACGTGAAAATCTGATTATCCCACCGTCGATTGGAAAATATCTCCGGTACATGATAGTCAATCGTGTCGGATTTTGCCGTTACGGGCCAGAGAAAGGCCGCCACGCTTCGACCGCTCCGTTTCGCCTCGTCATACAATGTCGTACCGGAAATACAATGCCGATACCACCGCCAATCCGGCTGCCGCCGCTCAGGCTGTAAAAACGTATTGTTCACGACGCCATGATTTTTCGGCCACTTCCCCGTTACAATACTTGCATGGCACGGATAGGTCAGACTCGGATAGACACTCTGCACCGCATCACAATAACCCGCCCCTTCGAAATACCGCTTCATATTCGGAAGCGACTTCAAATACGGCAGGTCAATCGTACCGACGGCATCCAAAGAAAGTATGATGACATATTTCGGGATTTTATTCATCCGCCTCCTCTTCCAATCGTCGCCGAAAGTCCCGCATCGCCCGTTCCGCACCGGAATCGGTCGGTTGATAAAAGACCCGATCGACAAGCTCATCCGGGAGATATTGTTGCTTCACATAATGATTCGTGTAACTATGGGCATATTTGTACCCCTGCCCGTGTCCCAGGGACGCCGCTCCGGTGTAGGAACCGTCCCGTAGATGAGCCGGCACATCGAAGTCACCCTCCTTGACGGCCGCCATGGCGGCATCAATGCCCATGTAGGTCGCATTACTCTTCGGTGCCATGGCAACATATACCGCCGCCTCCGCAAGAATAATCCTGCCCTCCGGCATACCGATCCGTTCCACCGCCGCAGCGGCGTTCACGGCCACGACCAATGCCATGGGGTCGGCCAGCGAAACATCCTCCGCCGCACATATCATAATTCGGCGGGCGATGAACTTGACATCCTCTCCGGCATAAAGCATTTTCGCCAAATAGTACAAGACGGCATCCGGATCGCTCCCGCGCATACTTTTGATAAAAGCGGAAATCGTATCATAATGATTATCGCCGCCTTTATCATAATTCACCCGCGGTGCCTGCATGCATTCATGAACAACCGCCGCATCGATGACAATGACACCGTTCTCATCCGGCGGCGTCGTCAATACGGCCAACTCAACGGCATTATAGGCACGACGGGCATCACCGTTTGCTAATCGTGCTATCGTACCACGGGCATCTGCCCGAAAATCAATCTGTTTATCGGGATATCCGCGGCGTACCGCGATATCCGTCATTTTCAGTATATCCGCCTCACTCAATTTTTTCAATTGAAAAATGCCGGAACGCGAAACCAGTGCCGAATTCACCTCGAAATACGGATTCTCCGTCGTCGCACCGATAAGCGTTACAACACCTTCTTCTACATATGGTAAAAGAAAATCTTGTTGCCCCTTGTTAAAGCGATGAATCTCATCAATGAACAGAATGGTCCGTTTCCCGTACATGGCCAAGACTTCTTTCGCCCGCTTGACCACCTCCTGAAGGTCTTTTTTCCCCGCAACCGTTGCATTGACCGTCACAAACGAAGCTTTCGTCGTATTCGCTATCACGGTCGCAAGAGAAGTCTTTCCCGTCCCCGGCGGTCCATATAGGATGACGGAACGTAGTCGATCCGCCTCAATACAACGACGCAGCAGTTTGCCCGGACCGATGATATGCTCCTGACCGATGAAATCATCCAGCTTCTCCGGACGCATCCGATATGCCAAGGGCGCTCGCTCCGCCTTTTCCTTCGTTTCCATATATTCAAACAGATCCATAATCGCTCCTTCCGCCGTCTCCGGTCAATAAGCCGTGATATAATCCTTGCGCCGCCGATAACACCTCATGTGTACCGGCTTCCACAACCTTTCCATCCTGAATAACCCAGATTTCATCCGCACTTCGGACGGTTGCCAAACGATGTGCCGCCACAAAGACCGTCTTTCCCTCGGCAAGACGGTCAAATGCTTCCGAAATTCGTAAAGCATGATCCGCATCCATATCCGATGTTGCCTCATCCAGTAACAAGATGTCGGCGGAGAGTAACATCGCCCTTGCGATACCGATGAACTGACGTTCTCCACGGGAAAGATTGGCTCCCCCTTCCGTCACCGGCGTATCATATCCTTGCGGTAAACGCATAATAAACGGATGGGCACAAGCATTGCGGGCAGCCTCGATAATCCGATCACGGTCGGTCACGCCCGTCCCGTACGCAATATTCTCCGCAACGGTTCCCCGTCGTAAAAAACTGTCCTGCAACACCGCACAAAACGGTTTCCGCCGCTCGTCAGACGACAAGTTCCGTACGTCTCTGCCGTTCAAAAGAATACGACCGCCCGTCGGCCGGTACAAACCGGTAATCAAATGTAATAACGTCGTTTTCCCGCCGCCCGTCGGCCCGGCCAAGACGATTTTTTCACCCGTACGCACTTGTCGATCCACATACATCTGAAACGGTGCGCCCGAATATGAAAATGACACCTTATCCAGTTGCAAGAGCGGTGCAGCCGATTGTTTTTCAACCGGCTGCACCGGCACCGAGTCGTACAACGCATCTGCCGGTAGCGCAAAAAAATCCTCTATACGCCTTGCACAAACCACAGCACTCTGCCATTGCGTAATCATCGCCGTTAAATCATAAAACGGCGCAATAAATTGTCCCGTATACTTCAACAGCGCCAACATCCAGCCGACACTTAAACTCCCGTCCGCCACGCCAAAAGCACAGTAGACTGCAACGACGGTATAAATAACGGCATTCAAAAAACGTGTTGCGGGATTGGGCAGCGCGGCAAAGAATTGACCCCGCACACCCGCATCGACCATTCGATCCGTTATACCATGCAGATGTTGTCGATTCACGCCGTCCCTGTCACAAACGGCTTGTTCCGTTCTCGTGCTGAAGATTTCTTCGATAAAATCGCTCATTTCCGCCCGCAACTCGGCGGTTTTTTGAAAATAACGGTAGGCATTCTTTGCAATAAACAATGTAATAATGAGAATAAAGGGAATGAAACAGGAAAGCATGACGGCCGCCGTCGGTCGCACGACAAACAAAACGACCAATGTGCCCGCCACCGTCAACAATCCTCGGAAGAACACGGAGACCCCTTGCAATAACACTGTCCCCATCGTTTCCGGATCCTGAATCAACCGGGTCAGAAAATGTCCTTTTCCCATCTGTAAAACGGTAGACAAATCCATGTGCAGCAAATGCTCATGTGCCGCCATACGTACCCGACTGATAAAGGCATTGAGCGACCGTTGTTGTAATCGAACCGCCGCGGCTGCGGCTACCGTTCGGAGACCGGCCGTTATCAAAAGAAGCAGAACACCCCGAAAAAGGACCCCCTCCTGATTGGCACTGCCTATTGCATCAATCGTACGACCGATGATGAACGGGAGAGAGATATCGGCACCGGCAACTGCGGCCACACAAAGCAAAGAACAGAGGAGTAACGGCCACGCCGGTCTGAAAAATCCTTTTAAATACATCATCTTACGCATCCCGTACCGCCTGTTCCGCTGCCGCCAACCGTTGATACAAGGCACAATTCTTCATCAACCGTTCATGGGTATCACAGGCGACGGCACGCCCCTCCGATAAAACCAGGATTCGGTCACAATGCCGTACCGTCCGAATCCGCTGTGCCGTCAAAAGAAGCGTTTTTCCTTTTAAATAAGCATGTACGCCCCGCACTACGCGCTCAGCCGTACGCCCGTCCAATGCACTGAAGGCGTCGTCAAAGCAATAGACGGGTGCAGTCCGTACCAAGGTTCTTGCCAACATAACTCGTTGTTTTTGCCCGCCGGAGAGGTTATTCCCCTCGGCACAAATCGGATGGTCCATGCCGTCTGTCGCCAACAACTCATCCAATCCCGCCAACCGGGCCGCGGCAAGGCGTTCCCCGGGATTTGCAGTCGGATTTCCCATAGCAATATTTTCGTCCAATGTGCCCGTATTCGGTTTTCCGCGTTGCAGACAAAAAGCAATGCACCGTGCCCTGACCGACGATGAGAATCCGCTCGGATCCGCTTCATAAAACGATATCGTTCCATTAGTCGGTGTATAACGTCCGCACAATAAGTGTAAAAGGGTACTTTTCCCTGAACCCGTCCCGCCTATGATGCCGATGTGTTCCCCCTGCTTTATATGCAAATTTAAATCTGAAACGGCAGATGCCGCTTTGTCTGAATAACGATATGACAGACCTTGTACAAGCCATACCGTTTTCCCGTCCATATCCGGTAATCCGGCACCTTGAACCACTTCGGTTCGTAATGCAAGGACTTCATTAATCCGACGCATGGCCGCCATGCCTTGCATCAAGACGGGTAGCAGCTGAATGATAACAACGGAAACAACCGTAATGGCCGTTAAATAATTGAAGTATGCGACAACGGTACCTTTCAGTATGATACCACGTTGAATCAAAGCGGCACCGAAAACCAAGGTTGCCGCATTGCCCATGTATAATATCCACTGTACGGCCGGCTCCACCAGGCCCGTTCTCGTCCCGATGGACGTCGACAATTCGGTACGCTTAGCCTGACCTTTTGTAAAGCGATCTATTTCCGCCTCTTCCATCTGCAAGGAGCGGATGGTCGTAATCCCGCTCACATGTTCCCGAATATGTAATGCCGCCTCTTCTTCATTTTCCTGTATCCGTCGAAAACCGGCCGGCACACGCCGCAATAAGAGAACGGCTGCAAACAGAATCATAAGAATTGCTGCCAGAATAATAAGGGACAGGGCGGGATTTAAAATAAAACACATGATAAAGGCACCTGCAAAGAGGAACGGTGCACGGACGAAAAGTCGAATCAACATGGCCGTAAAGATCTGTACCTTCTCGACGTCAGCGGTGAGCCGCACAACCAAGGCCTCCACAGACTGCGCACCATACGCCTCCGGCGGCAGGTCGAGGATGATGCGAAATAAATCGTTTCTTAAATCCCGTCCCATGGACTCTGAAGTCTTGGCCGCACTGTATTGACAAATGAGTGCACAGGCAAAACCGATAATTCCGATTCCCAACATCAATGCGCCGCTGCGTAAAATGTCCGCCTTATCCGTACCGGCACCCAGACGATTTATCAATCCGGCAACAATCAGCGGTACCAGCAGCTCCAGAATCGCTTCCGCCAACTTGAAAAATTGACCGCCGATAATATATCGGCGGTACTTTTTAAAATATGCTTTCATGGCTATTCCAATGTTAAATCATCCACCACGATTATTTTCTTCGCCTTATTCAAAGCATTCGTTTCTTCATCCGAGAGATCCTGGTAGGTCTCACCGCGAATCACTTCCTTTATAAAGACGTAACTGCCTTCATCCTGATGTAATGAACTCAAAACAAAACCCGTATCGTAACGATCCAATATGGCGAGAGAGAAGCTGAGACGACCGCCCACGTTGCCGAAAGCATCATACCGGATGATACCGTGTTTGGCAAAGGTCCCGGAAGTAATCTTGTTCAACTTATAATTCTGCTCAATCAGGGTCCGTATATCTTCCTCGTTCTTTTCTACCTGCGTTGCCAAATGTACGTTTGTGTTCTTTTCTTCCACATTTTTGACCATCTTCTGTAATTTCCGAACCTGTCGCACCAAACGTGCAATAAGCATGAATACCAGGATGAAAACCAGGGCGATGATGCCATATATGATATATTCCATCTTTTTCTCCTACTTTAAGATCTCTATGAGCCGTTCCAACTCATCCAGAGAATGATATGCGATTTCTATTTTTCCTTTATTTTTCCGGTTGTTGCAAATTCTGACCTTCGTCCCCAAACCTGACTCCAATATCCGTTCCGCCTCTTCAATGGCGGCATCCTTCGTGATCGATCGACGTACGGTCGGTTGTTGCATCCGTTTGACCAAACGTTCCGTCTCGCGCACCGTCAAGTTCTTTTCCAGTATCAATGCCGCCGCCCGTTCCTGCTGTTTCGCCGTTTCGAGTGCCAGTAAGGTTCTGCCGTGGGCAGCACTCAGTCGTCCTTCGGCAACATGGGTGCGAACCGTAGCACTTAAACGTAAGAGCCGAACCGCATTGGCAACATAAGTTCTACTTTTTGCAATAATTTCCGCAACTTCTTCCTGCTTCAAGCCGTAATTCTTAATCAACGACTCAATCCCGGCCGCTTCCTCCATGGGATTTAAATCTTCCCGCTGAATATTCTCTATCAAGGCGATTTCTTTAACTTGCCGCTCATCATACTCTTGGACGACAACCGGAACCTTCTTCAAACCGGCTTGCTTAGCGGCGCGCCAACGTCGTTCGCCCGCCACAATTTCATAATATCCGTCACGCTTGACAACGACCAGCGGTTGAATTATGCCGTGGCGACGTATGGACTCCGCCAATTCATCGATTTTCTCCGCATCAAATGCCTTGCGGGGCTGCTTTCGATTCGGTTCAATCTCGGCCGTTCGCAAAAATGTTTCACGTGAAACATCTTCCGCCGGAATCTTCTTGGCTATCAGGCTGTCCAAGCCTTTGCCCAGACCGCTTTTTCTCATATTATACCTCTTTCCGCCATCCTTTATTCTTCTTAATTAATTCCTTTGCCAACTTTTTATAAGCAATTGCACCGGATGAACGATGGTCAAAGTAGTTAATCGGCAAACCGAAACTTGGTGCCTCCGCCAAACGAACATTTCTGGGAATCTTAATTTCAAAAATATATTCCTCCAGATGCTCCTCCACATTGGCGATAACTTCAACCGTCAAATTTGTTCTCATATCGCACATCGTAAAGACGATGCCCTCCACCGTAAGATGGGGATTCAAACGTTCTCGAATCAGAGAAACCGTATACATCAGCTGACTCAATCCTTCCAATGCATAATACTCACATTGGATAGGTACCAGGATACTGTCCGAAGCACTCAAGGCGTTAATGGTCAGGGTTGAAAGCGAGGGTGGACAGTCAATGATGATAAAATCATATTCGTCCTTTATAGGCGCCAATGCTCGCGCCAACTTATATTCTTTATCCTCCGTGCCGATAAGCTCGACCTCGATACCTGCCAATTCAACACATCCCGGCATCAATGACAAGTTTTTGAACGGTGTATCACGTACCGCCTCGTGCGCACTGCAATGACCCAGCAGTAAGTTATAAACACCCTCGGTATCTCGTTCAGCACCGCAACCGCCGGTCGCATTAGCCTGGGGATCCATATCCACCAAAAGCGTCCTTTTTTTCCGGTCTGCAAGGGCCGCAGCTAAATTTACGGCGGTTGTCGTCTTTCCGACACCACCTTTCTGATTGGAAATCGAAATTATCTTCGCCATGTCGCCTCCTTACCCGCTATTATAGCATTAAAGCCTTCAAAAATCCACGTACAGTATCCGTTTTATCCGTCGGATATCTATCTGTTAATATGTTTCACGTGAAACATTAAGGGGTTCGTTTTTACGGAATAATATGTTGTTTGCCTCGCTCAAAATTGGTAAAGCACGACTTGAAAACGCCGGCCGGTAGAGAATGACTTTAATAACCCACGGAGCAGACTGCAAACAACGATACTTCCATGTCTCTCGTACGGTCATTACAATTTCTTGCAATCCTTATTTGTTGTTTTTTTTAAAGCGGGTATGACTCTTGGCCCAAACTATAAAGCCTCGCATAGACAATCGTACATGTACTGCCATAATTATGTATCATGCGAACAATGCTTCTTATAAGAGCAGCAGGAGTTGGGCATCTGGCTGTACACCGTATTCATTGTTTCACGTGAAACATTTTGTGTATCGAAAACTAAATCTGTACCGAAGAATACCGAACCGAGGTGTTTTCACGAAACAATCCATAAAAAAAAGTTTCACGTGAAACATTTGTCCCACGTGAAACTGCTCAATTCGTTTCTACAACCCCTTGTAAACGCACATTCCCTTTGAATCGACGCCCCGGCAACGGTTCTCCCAAGATATCCCGACTGTTGATATAGACCGGAAACTTGTATCCATATGTTTCCAAATCCAGCTTTAACACGATTTCTCCCGTATCGCGATTGATGATTTCATCAACCGCCAAGATATTGCCCAGCACATGATAGGTATCACATTCAACACCGTAGGGCATCAGCGTCGTTTCTATTATACGATACAGTGACTCCGTCTTCATCCGTTCCCGGAGGAGATGATAGAGTTCTTCTTCCCTGTTGATGTATTCAATTAGGCTGTCCTTGGAATGGACATCATCGATATCCGAATGCTGAAAATGTCGATTTCGGGTCGCATTGTCCGTCTTCGATATTTTTTCGTGAACGGGTTCCTTGGCCGGCAGAAGTATCTTCCCGGACAGAGAGAATCCGCTTAAATATACGGAACACTCGGGATAGTCACCCGCTGTCAGCATCTCCGGATTTGTGCAAAGAAAGGAGAGAAGCAGTAGGTTTCGTTCGTCCTCAATCACGCCGAAATAACCCGGTCCCTCACTCCGTTCCTCTACGGCCAAATCATGGATTCGCATCGCTCGATCTCCACGAGCATACGGAAAAAAGTATTCCATGGTATATTGGTCGAATTCAGGGTTCAAATAAATCATAACCCCCATATCCAGACCACATTCATGGTTCATCAGCCGCCCACTGTCTCTCGTAACGAAATGACTCAGATAGTTCATGGCTTCCGCTCGTGAATGTAAGCCGGTATAACCGATTGCTCTCAAATAACGATACATAATACTTCTCCCCGTCTAGGCGGTCAATCGTTTCGAATTTCCTTCAAACCGCCCATATATGGTATGAGTACGTCCGGTATCCGTACGGAACCGTCCGCCTGTTGATAGTTTTCCAATATGGCGGCCACCGTACGACCTACCGCAACACCGCTGCCGTTTAATGTATGGACAAATTTTGCCTTATCTTTCGGACCGTCTTTAAACTTAATGTTTGCACGACGTGCCTGAAATTCTTCAAAGTTGGAACAGCTTGAAATCTCAACATATCGATTATAGCTGGGCATCCAAACTTCCAGATCATATTTCATGGCAGCCGTAAAGCCCAAATCACCGATACATATCTTGACCACCCGGTAGGGTAGTTGCAGGAGTTCCAATACACGACGGGCATCATTCGTCAACTTTTCCAACTCATCGTAAGACTGTTCCGGTCGCGTAAATTTAACCAACTCCACCTTATTGAATTGATGCTGACGTATCAAACCGCGTGTATCTCTTCCGGCCGAACCGGCTTCCGCACGGAAGCAGGCACTGTAGGCGACATACTTTAAGGGCAGACTGTTACCGTCCAATATTTCTTCCCGATGCATATTCGTGACCGGTACCTCGGCAGTCGGTATCAAAAAATACTCTTTTCCGTCGCCGAGCACCTTGTAGGCGTCTTCCTCGAACTTCGGCAACTGACCCGTCCCGATCATACTTTGACGGCTGACCATAAATGGTGGAAAAATCTCCTCATAGCCATGTTCCGTCGTATGCGTATCCAAATAAAAGTTGATGATGGCACGTTCCAATCGTGCACCGGCCCCTTTATAAAACGTAAAACGAGATCCCGTCGTACGACCCGCCGCTTCCGGGTTGATGATATTGAGTTCATTACCCAAATCCCAGTGCGCTTTCGGCTCGAAGTCAAAGGCCGTCGGCTCCATGAAGCGATCCGTCTCGACGTTATCCTCATCGGTATCACCTGTCGGTACACTCGGATTCGGAATATTCGGAATCGTCAACAGAAAATCATTGAGTTCCGCCTCCACCTCGTTTACCTGGCGATCCAATACCTTGATTTCCGCCGATAAAAGCTTCATTTTGTCAAAAATCGGAGCAACATCCTCCCCGGCTTTCTTTAATTCAGGAATTTTCTTTGATACAGCGTTCTGTTCCTGCTTCATGGACTCAACTTCCGTCAACAATTTCCGTCGACGGTGATCCAATTCCGTAAACTTCTCTAAATTGAAGTCTTCGTTCCTCGTCTTGAGTGCCTCGCGTACGCGGTCAAACTCATTTCGCAATACCTTTACATCTAACATGGCCTATCTCCCTTCAATTTTCCAAAAAGCAGCGGTACGCCTTATATGTCATATAAGCGTCTGCTTTGGCAACCAATTCGGTCGGTGCATGCATGCTGAGCATCGGTGTACCGCAATCCACGACCTCGGCCCCCTTATTGGCCAAAATATAAGCAATCGTTCCGCCGCCACCTTGGTCAACCTTCCCCAATTCCGACGTCTGCCATACGACACCATGTGCATCGAAAAGACGACCCAAACCGCCTATGAATTCCGCATTGGCATCATTACAGCCGCTTTTTCCGCGAGAACCCGTATACTTACTGAGGCTGACGCCATGGCCTATTTTCGACCCGTTCAACGGATCGTCCACTTCCGGGAAAGACGGGTCATGTCCGTTGGTTACGTCGGCACTCAGTACCCTCGTCCCCTGATAACAACGACCCAAACGCAAGAAAACGTCTCCCGGTGTCTTCGCTAAAATCTCCGCCAAGGCGTGGTCGAAAAAAGCACCTTCCATGCCGGTATTACCCATGCTGCCGACCTCTTCTTTGTCAACAAAGAGACCGACCGCCGTCCGCTCCGGATTCGACAAATTCAGTATCGCCTCCAGACCGGCATAACTGCAAACGCGATCATCATGGCCATGACCGGCAATCATCGCCCGATCCAGACCCACATCACGTGCCGGACCCGCCGGTACGAGTTCAAACTCCGCCGTCAGGAAATCCCGCTCCGTCATACCGTATTTTCTGTTCAAAATCCCCAGTAAATTATCCTTCACGGGATGCTTGGACTCCTTATCCGCCCCAAAAGAGCACTGACCGATGACGGCATTGAGCTGTTCACCCGTAATGCCTTCCGCCAGCTTCTTCTGCATTTGATCCTTGGATAAATGAATCAAAAGATCCGTAATATACAGAACCGGATCGTCCGGATTTTCTCCCACATTAATATGAACCGTCTCCCCATCGGCATTCGTATACACACCGTGCAAAGCCAACGGTGTACACACCCATTGATAGGTTTTTACGCCACCGTAATAATGCGTCTTCATCAGGGCCATATTACCGTCTTCATAGAGCGGTAACGGTTTTACATCCAATCTCGGTGCGTCCAAATGTGCCCCGACGATGTTCATCCCGTCTTCCAAGTTCCGTCCCATAACAAAGAGTACTGCACTCTTGTTCTTATGATTCAAATACAGTTTATCTCCGGGTTTAATCTCTCCCCGTAATGCTTCCTCCAACGGCTTGAATCCGGCCTCTTTTGCCCGGCTCAAAATCTCCGTCACCGCCAGACGCTCCGTCTTTGCCTTACTGATAAATTTTCTATACCGTTCCCCATATTCAAAAACGGCCTTTTTTTCCGCCATGTCCGTTTCAAACCAGACATTTTTTCTCTTATATCCTAATTCCATATTACCTCCTGCGGACTACGCATCGGCCTCAGCCGTCGTTTCATCCGCTTGTTCCGCTTCGATGTCCGTGTCTTGTATCATCTGGTTTTCTTTAATCGGTGATAATCCGGCAATTTTCACATCATCCACAACATTCATCATCTTGACACCTGTTGCATAACGACCCAGAACGGAAACGGACGATACATCCATCCGAATGGCAATCCCTTCGTTGGTAATCATCATGATTTCATCCGTTGTTTTTACGTTCATGGCACCCACTACCGGACCGGAACGTTCATTGCATTTATAGCAGATGGTACCGTAACCGCCGCGGTTCTGTACCTTAAATTCCTGTTTCGCCGTCCGCTTGCCCAGACCGCGTTCGGAGACGAATAAAATATCGCCTTCTTCCCGGTTCGACACCACGGAAACGACGGTATCACCGTTTCGTAAAGAGATACCTTTCACGCCCATGGAATTTCTACCCGTTTCTCGCACATCCTGTTCATGGAAGCGAATACACTGACCGTTTTTCGTTACCAAAAAGATGTCATTTTCATCATCCGTCAATTTCACGTCAATCAGCTCATCATTATCCCGAAAGCGAATGGCTATTTTACCTTTGCGATGAATATTCACATATTCTTTCATCGACGTTTTTTTCACCAATCCCTGACGTGTCACCATCACAAGATACTGTTCCTCATCAATTTCTTTCATGGGAATAATCGTTTCGATTTTTTCTTCCGCCTCCAGTTCGAGCAGATTCACGATGGCCACACCGCGTGCCGTTCTGGACGCTTCCGGAATATCGTACGCTTTCAAACGATAAACACGTCCTTTATTCGTAAAGAATAACATATACGAATGTGTCTTCGTCAGCATCAAATCCACGATATAATCATCATCAATGGTCGACATCCCTCGGATACCTTTTCCGCCACGGTGCTGGTTCTTAAAATTCCCCACCGTCATGCGCTTGATATAACCCAGATTCGAGCGGGCGATAACCACGTACTCGTTCGGAATCAAGTCTTCCATATTGATTTCGTCATCACTGTATTCAATGCGGGTCCGACGTTCATCGGCATATTTGTTGCGAATCACCATGATTTCATCTTTAATGATGCCCAGAACCAGCTTCTTGTCACCAAGAATTTCCACCAACTCGGCAATTCGTTGCCGCAGTGCCGCCAACTCATTCAGGATTTTATCCTTTTCCATAGCGGTCAAGGTTCTGATTTTCATCTCCACGATGGCGTGCGACTGCCGTTCGGAAAGACTGAATCGCTCCTGCAATCGTTCCTTGGCCTCCGCCACGGTTTTACTGCCACGGATAATTTTTATCACCTCGTCGATGTTATCCAGCGCAATTTCCAATCCTTCCAGGATATGTGCCCGTTCCCGTGCTTTCCGCAATTCAAACTCGCAACGACGCGTCACGACATCCACCTGATGATTCAGATAGAGCAATAACATATCCGACAGTGTCAGTACCTTCGGCTCATTATTAACCAAGGCCAACATAATCACACCGAAGGTTTCCTGCATCTGCGTATGTTTATACAATTGATTGAGCATCACCTTTGCATTGACATCCCGTCTCAGTTCAATGATGATACGCGTCCCTTCCCGGTTCGATTCATCCCGCAAATCCGTAATACCGTCAATCCGCTTGTCCTTTACCAGGTCGGCTATTTTTTCCAGCAATCGCGCCTTATTCACCATATAAGGCAATTCCGTTACGATAATGCGGGGTTTTCCATTGGCCAAAACCTCTATATCCGCCACGGCTCTGACCTTCACCTTGCCCCGACCGGTCGTATAGGCTTGTTTAATCCCCTCATAGCCGACCGTCATGGCACCTGTCGGAAAGTCCGGTCCGCGAACGATACCCAGGAGTTCCTCCATCGTCGTATCGCGATCTTCTTCCACCTTGTTGTCAATGATTTTCACGACGGCATCGATGACTTCTCCCAGGTTATGCGGCGGTATGTTTGTTGCCATACCCACGGCGATACCCGTCGTACCGTTTACCAGCAAATTCGGAAAACGGGCCGGCAATACCGTCGGTTCCCGTTCCGTCTCGTCAAAGTTCGGCACGAAATCAACCGTCTCTTTGTTAATGTCGGACAGAAGTTCCATGGAAATCTTGTCCAAACGGGCTTCCGTATAACGCATGGCCGCTGCCGCATCACCATCCACGGAACCGAAGTTACCGTGACCGTCCACCAGCGGATAACGCGTGGAAAAATCCTGTGCCAGCTTAACCAGGGCGTCATAAATTGAGCTGTCACCGTGCGGATGATATTTACCCATCGTATCACCGACGATACGCGCACATTTTCTGTGCGGTTTATCCGGACCGTTATTCAACTCAATCATTGCATAGAGAATCCTTCGTTGAACCGGTTTCAGTCCGTCCCGTACATCCGGCAATGCTCGCTGTGCAATAACACTCATCGCATAGTCTATGTACGAATCCTCCATGGTCTTTTTCAATTCAACAATACTGATTTTATCCATTATTTTCCGTTTCTCTACTTCCCATCGTTAAATATCCAGGTTTCTGACATATTTTGCCCGCCGTTCAATAAATGCCCGTCGCGGTTCCACCTTGTCACCCATCAGGACGGTAAATGTCTTATCCACCTCCGCCACTGTTTCTTCATCGATATTTACGCGAATCAAAACGCGTTTTTCAGGGTCCATGGTCGTTTCCCATAACTGTTCCGCGTCCATCTCACCCAGACCCTTGTACCGCTGTATCTTATTTGCGGCATCACGACCGATTTCCGTCAATATGGTTTCCAATTCGTCATCGTCGTACGCATAATAAGACTTCTTATTCTTCTCCACCATGTACAAGGGCGGTTGCGCCAAATAGACGTGCCCCTTTTTTATCAGTTCCGGCATATACCGGTAGAAAAAGGTCAACAGCAAAGTGGAAATATGAGAACCGTCCACATCGGCATCGGTCATGATCACAATCTTGTGATACCGTAATTTTTCAATGTCAAAATCTTCCTCGATGCCCGTTCCGAAAGCCGTAATCATCGACTTGATTTCTTCATTCGCAAAAACTCTGTCCGCCCGAGCTTTTTCCACATTCAGTATCTTGCCGCGGAGCGGTAGGATTGCCTGATATTCCCGGGAACGGGCCAATTTGGCACTACCCCCTGCGGAATCCCCCTCGACAAGATAGATTTCACAATTCTTAGGATCTTTATCCGAACAATCCGCCAATTTTCCGGGTAAACTCATCCCTTCCAACGCCGTCTTCCGCCGTGTCAGCTCGCGTGCCTTCCTTGCCGCTTCCCGTGCGCGTCTTGCCAGAATAGCCTTTTCACAAATCACTTTCGCCACATTCGGATTGCGTTCCAAATAAATGACCAGTTGTTCGGAAACGATACCATCTACCGCACCGCGCGCATTGGCATTACCGAGCTTCTGCTTCGTCTGTCCTTCAAACTGCGGGTCCTGAATCTTGATGCTTATAATTGCCGTCAAGCCTTCCCGAATATCTTCTCCGGATAAATTATCTTCATTCGGCTTGAGTAACTTATTTTTTCTTGCATATTCATTAAAACTCTTCGTTAAGGCGGACCGGAAACCGGAAAGATGGGTACCACCTTCCGGTGTTGTTATATTGTTGACGAAAGAATACAATCCTTCGTTATACGAGGTATTATGTTGTAAAGCCACCTCCACGTAAATATCATCCCGCATACCTTCGCAGTAGATGATATCCGGATACAGAAAATCCTTGCCTTCATTCAGAAATTCCACAAACTCCTTGATACCGCCCTCATAATGAAAGCTGTCTTCCCGGCCATCTGCAGAACGTCCGTCCTTGAGATTGATTCTTAATCCCTTGGTCAGAAAAGCCATTTCCCGCAAGCGGTTCATTAAAATCTCATATTCATAAGCGGTCGTTTCAAAAATGCTCTTATCCGGTAAAAAGGTAACCTCCGTTCCGGTATTGTCCGCCGCCGTTTCACCCGCCATCCGCAACTTGCCGATGGCATGCCCGCGTTCATAACGTTGTTTATGGACCTTCCCCTCTTGATAAATGGTTACTTCCAACCAATCGCTCAACGCGTTAACGACCGATGCACCGACACCATGCAAGCCGCCGCTGACTTTATAACCGCTACCACCGAATTTACCGCCGGCATGAAGAATTGTAAATACGACTTCTACCGCCGGAATGCCGGCCTTGTCATTAATCCCGACAGGGATTCCCCGACCGTTATCACGTACGGTTACGGATCCGTCGGCATTTAAGGTGACGTCAATTTCATCACAATACCCTGCCAACGCTTCATCCACGGCATTGTCCACGATTTCATAAACCAGGTGATGTAATCCTCGTGTCGACGTACTGCCGATATACATCCCCGGTCTTTTTCTGACCGCTTCCAATCCTTCCAATATCTGTATGTCATTTGCACCGTAATCCGTACTCATAGTACCTCCTCGTTACAACGAACGACCGTTCCCGCATTCACGCTGAAGACGCTGTTCATTTCAAACTGATTCTCAATCAGCTCCTCCAAACCGGTACAGGTTATAAAGGTCTGATTCGTCTTTACCATATTCAACAACAACTTTTGCCGATGTCTATCCAACTCACTCAAAACATCATCCAAAAGCAAGATGGGTTCCTTCTTGAAAATCGTCCGTAAAATTTCTATTTCCGACAGCTTTAAAATCAACGCCACAGTCCGCTGCTGTCCCTGCGAACCGTAGGTTTGTACATCTTTACCATCTATAAAAAAACTCAAATCATCCCGATGCGGGCCCACCGTCGTCGTTTGATAACGAAGATCCCTCTCGCGATGTTTTTGTAATTCTTCTTCAAATGATGCCGCTTCCACATCCGCCATATAGCCGATATCCAGTGATTCCTTATTGCCCGTCAATCGTTGATGCATCGGTGCGGCCACTTCCCGGATTCGGTGAATAAATGCTTTGCGTTCCCCTATTATCCGTTGACCGTACTTCACCAATTGTAAATCCCATATGGCTAAGGTATCCCGTACATCCTTTCGTCGTGCGGCATCCTTCAGTAATTTATTCCGTTGTTCCAACACACGTTTATAAACACTGAGGTCCTGCATGTACATCTTGTTAATCTGACACAGCTCCCGATCCATGAAATTTCGTCTCATGGCAGGTGAGGACTTGATAATATTCAAATCCTCCGGTGAAAAGACAACCATGTGAATCATGCCGATTAAATCGCCCGTTTTTTTGAGCGGTAAACCGTTTACCGTAATCCGCTTCGACTTGCCGCGTTGCAGACATAAATCTACCCGTATGTCTCCGTACTTATCCTCGAAAACACCGTGAATATAAGCCTCTTTTTGGCCGAAACGAATCATTTCCCGGTCATAGCTCCGACGATGCGATTTTGTTGTCGAAAGAAGGTATAATGCTTCCAACAAATTCGTCTTTCCCTGAGCATTATTGCCGAAAAGAATGTTTGTTCCGCGTTCAAAGACGATTTCCGCCGTCTCGTAATTTCTGAAGTCAACCAACTTCAATGTTTTAATTTGCATGTTTTATGCCGAATGTTTCTCCATTGAAACCGACGACGTCACCGGGACGCAGCTTCCGTCCCCGACGTACTTCCGTTATCCCGTTGACTGTGACGGCACCGTCCGTTATGACCATCTTTGCCTCCACACCCGAGCCGACATAACCGGCCAGTTTCAATGCCTGCCCCAATTTGATATATTCGTCCCTTATCGTAATCTCCATTATTCACCTTCATCCACGAAGCTCACCGGCAACAGAATATATACATAAGTTTTCGCATCATCGCGGATTAACATAGGCGCATTATTACTGATGAAATACATATTGATTTCCTCATCATCAATGGCTTTCAAGGCTTCAATAACATATCGCGGATTTACGCCGAAGACCGTATCCACATCCTGTTCTTTTTCAATGGTCAAACTTTCATTCATACGGCCCAGTTTTGAACGGATACTCAGACGCATCTCTTCCCCTATGCGAAGTACCAACGGTTGTGTATCGGATTCCCGACTCAATAAAAGAGAACGATCCACCGATTCCGTAATCTCATTTTTGTTGACGCGTACTTTTAATTCATAGTCGTCACTCACCAACCGTTCGAATTGGAAGAACGAACCGCTGATTAAGCGAGAAAGTAATACCGTCTCTTCCAGGATAAACAATATATGTTTATCCGTGATGACAATTTCCACCAACTCGTCCGTTTCACCCCGAATAATGCGACTAATTTCCTGCAAAGTCTTTGCCGGAACGATACAGGAATTGGCCGGATATTCTTTATCCAAGGTCACATTGTAAACACCGATTCGACAACCGTCCAAAGCGGTGATACGCAACACATCTTTATCAATTTCAATTTTTTCACCCAACATGGTATAGTTGCCGGATTCTCCCTGGGCTGCACAGAAAATGGTTTTTCTGACCATCTCCCGTAAACTGAAACCGTTGATCTGCATCGTATAGTCCCGATTAATTTCCGGTACATCATCCACACCATCCAGGCTGAGGCAGGGAATCTTGAACTTTGCCTGTCCCGAAGTAATCCGTGCTTCCGTTCCTTCAATGGTCAAATGTACGGATTGTGCCGGTAACTTTTTTATGATATCGGAAAAAAGGCGAGCATTGACGGCAACGGCACCCGTTTCTTCAATAACTGCGGGCACCATGGTCTTTATCCACATTTCCGAGTCGTTTGTGGTGAAATAAACGTTTTCCGCCGCCCGGATATGTATACAATTGCTCAATTCATCCGTTGTACGGGTTGCTATAGCCTTTAAAGAAATATTAATACTCTTGATTAATTGATCTTTTTCAAACAGTATTTTCATGTATTCTCCTTTCGGATCAGATCAACGACAATTGACATCGCCGCGCGCTATCCGTCATCTATCTAATTTCAGTAGTAATAACAGTAGGGCCTGTGAGAAAGTGGATATCTCCGTCGGCGCTAATGCGGGTCGGCATTTTCATGCTGAATAACCCGGTGTTTTACCTGTAATTTAACTGTGGTCATTTTGCGGATAACCGGTTCATTTTTTGAACAAGATGGAAATGATGAACCGGTTATACACAGGAACTCACCGAACTGTTCCGTTTATACACTTTAAATCCACCGAATTAATCAACATTGTGGATATTTTGTGGTTTGGTCGGCTGAATCTTTTTTTCCAATGCTTCGATTTCATGTGCGAAGTTGGAGGAAGCCGAAATCTTGGTCATAATCTTATCCCGTCCGTTGATGACCGTTGTATGATGCCTATTGCCGAGAATACGGGCAATTTCCGCCAGCGTGGCATTCGTCAGTGTCGAACACAGATACATTGCCACGTGACGCGCGGAAACAATTTGAGAATTTCTGCCTTGACCGCAAATGGCTTTTACATCGACATTGTAATGATCGGCGACTACTTCGAGGATAAATTCCGGCGTAATCTCCACGTTGATGTCGGGATTTATGATATTTTTCAGATAGTCTTTGGCTTTGTCCAGTGTCAATTCAGCATTATTATCTTCCTTTATATTGGCGAGCGCCTCCAACGTATTGAATGCACCTTCCAATTCACGGATGTTGGACTTGACATTCAGTGCAATGTATTCCAGGATATCCTGCGAGAATCGGGTTTCTTTGGTCATCACATATTGCTGGAGAATGGCCATTCGCATTTCATAATTCGGTTTTTGGATATCCGCCATGATACCCGTCTGAAAACGGGAGCGTAACCGTTCCGGCAAGGTTTCGAAATCCTTGGGCGGTTTATCCGAGCTGATGATAATCTGTTTATTGGCACCATAAAGCGCATTAAACGTGTGGAAAAATTCCTCCTGCGTGGATTCCTTACCGATTATAAATTGAATATCATCGATGAGGAGGACATCCGCACTGCGATATTTCTTCCGAAATGCGACGCTTGAACGGTTGGACGTTCTAATGGATTCAATCAACTCATTCGTAAATTCTTCGCTGGTAACGTAGATAACATTCAGCTTCGGTCGATTGGTGAGAATATCATAAGCGATGGCATTCATCAGATGCGTCTTGCCGAGGCCGGGGCCGCCGTAAATGAAGAGCGGGTTGTAGATTGTTTTCGGCGAAGAGGCCACACGCATGGAAGCGGCGAGGGCCATGTCGTTATTGGCACCTTTAATGAAGGTATCAAAGGTGTATTTCGGATTCAGGTTATTTCTTCTGAAAAAAGCCTCATCCAATGTTTTCGTGGCCGTAAAGTCATTATTTGTAAAATAAATATCGCAATAGATACCGTAACGTTCTTCGATGAAGACCTTGAACGGAACGCGGAATTTCTTATTGAGATATTCTTCACTGAGAGAGTCCGTATCTCGGAAATAAATATAAAGTGTACCGTCTTTAATTTTTAACGGTTTTAACGGCACGATCCATGCACGAAAGGCGGCATCGGATATTTCAAACTCTTCTTTTATGGCGGCCATTAATTGATGCCATTCATTTTTTAAAATATCAAAAGATTCTGACATTCTCTCCTCGCATTCTTCAGTAATTTTAAAGCCCGTCCACCGTGATGGAAGCTTATAATTCGCTATTCTCTATTTTATAACATTTCGAGATATATAGCAAGGGCGTATGAGTCGGTCGTGCTGCCGGAAAATGGGCTTGAAAATCGTCGGGAAGGGTAATGGGAGCCGTTTTACATCATGAAGAAGAAAAACGGCCGCAAATGACGATTTGGGGATTTTGAAAAATGTGGATCGGTGAAGGTGAAAGGGAGAAAAGAATATGCCGGCAAGTGTCGGAAAGTACGTTGTGCTTGACGGATGGACGATTCCTATGTATAATAATTCTCATGTAAACTGGTTCATGAAGGAGGTGTAGAGATATGAAGATGACCTATCAACCGAAAAAGAAATCACGTGCACGCGTACACGGTTTTAGAAAAAGAATGCTGACATCCAACGGACGGAAAGTGTTGGCCAGAAGAAGAGCAAAAGGAAGAAAAGTGTTATCAGCATAGGCCGCAATTTATGCGGTCTGTCTTTTCATTACGGCAAGTTGCGGCGTGTGAGCGGGAGAAGGTATGAAGAAAGGCAAGTTTAAATCGGTTTATGAAGCGGGCAATTCCGTCTATTCGAAATTAACCGTGGCCTACTTCAAATATACGGGCGGAGACAATGACTTAGGCATCGTTATCAGCAAGAAGGTCGGTAATTCCGTTGTACGTCACCGCTACACGAGATTGATACGGGAAGTGTTTCGTTTAAATAAGGAACATTTACCCGCGGGATATGACATTATCGTGATTGCGAAGAGAAGTATCGTCGGAAAAAGTTATGCTGAAATAGAAGATGATTTTTTCCGATTAATACATGCGTTTGAAAAGTACGGTCGTCATGAAAAAGTTGCTGATAAAGATGATTAAAGGGTACCGAAAATACCTTTCACCTTTAAAAAGGAGGGGGAGCTGTATTTTTGAACCGACTTGTTCACAGTATGCAATGGAAGCGCTGGAAAGACATGGAACTGTCAAGGGTATGATATTGACGATATGGCGTATCCTGCGTTGCAATCCGTTTAATCGACACGGTGGATTCGACCCGGTACCGGAGCATTTCAATTTTTTTAGGAGGAAACAGTAATGTTGCTGGCACAGAATACAACATTTATCATCGGGCCGATTGCCAAACTGCTCGGTATTATAATTAATGTCATCTATGAAGGATTGACATATATAGGAATAGAAAATGTAGCACTCAGTATCATCCTCTTCACGGTGTTCGTGCAGGTATTGATGATACCGTTAAAATATAAGAGTCAAAAATTTACGCGACTGACGGCCATGATACAGCCGGAAATTGCGGCCATCAGAAAAAAGTATGAAGGCAAGCGGGATCAGCAGACCATGTCGCTGATGCAACAAGAGACGAATGAAGTATACCGTAAATACGGTGCATCACCGACGGGCGGTTGCCTGCCCATGTTGGTACAGATGCCCATTCTTTTCGCTCTCTATGCCGTCATTCGTAACGTTCCCTCATATGTACAAGGGATTCGCGGCGTGTATGAACAGGTTGCACCGTTCGTATCTTCCGAGGCGGGTGTGAAAACTTTACACGGCATTAAAGAAGTGGCGGGCGTCAACCTGCAAGCAGGTAACACGGAAAGCGTTATTGACTGGCTGTATAATTTCAATATTGCGGATTGGCAGGTATTGGTAAAAAATGTGGCGGAGGTGCCACAGGCCATTGTCGACAAAATTGTAAATATTTCCCGTGTATTCGGTGATGTATTGGTATCGGATACGCCGTGGTCATTAATTAAAGCAAACGGCTACATCCACTGGATTTGGATTCTTCCGATTTTGGTCTATGTGACGCAGATGTTGGCGATGAAAACGGCACAGGCGAAAAATCAAATGGATGGACCGGGCATGAATCAGATGAAGATGATGAACCGGATTATGCCGATCATGTCGGTCGTATTTTCCATCGCCTTGCCGGTCGGCTTGGGTATTTACTGGATTACAAACTCCGTGCTGATGACCATCCAACAAATCTTTATGAATCGTCATATCGATAAAATCGGTATTGAAAATATCATCGAAAAGAACGTCAAGAAAAATGAATCGAAGCATGAACGTGCGAAAGAGAAGAAGGGCGTGGACAGCGGTACGGTAAAGCGTGCGGCGGCCTTGAATACGAAAAGTATCAAGGAGAATGGCTCGACCGGAACGCCGGAAACGGAGCAGGTACCGGCGGCCGGTACGGATAGTATCGGTGCTATTGCGCGTTTGACGGATAAGTATAAGAACGAATAGGGGGAACCGATGCGTTTTACCGGAAAAACGGTGGAAGAGGCAAAAGGGAATGCCTGTCTGAAGCTGGAAAAAACTTTGAAAGAACTGAATATTGAGGTGATATTTGAGGGCACCAAGGGATTTCTGGGTATCGGCGCAAAACCGGCAATCATTGAGGTGTCGGTTATCGGAGAAGAGCCGGAAGTAAAACCGGAAGTGAAAAGAACCCGGAATGATGAACGGCGGCACGAAAACGAAAAGAAGACGACCGTAAAAAAAGCGGCAAAGGATGTCGTGAAAAAAACGGAAGAAAAGCCGAAAGAGAAAAAACCGCGCCGGAAAAAAGAACCTGAAATGAAGGTTGCGGAGACAAGTGCGAGAAGGACGGAGACGGAAGAAAAGAGCGAGAAACAACAACGTCCCTTCACCATCGGTGAAAAGGTCGATGCTTATATCCGTGAGTTGACGATAAAAATGGGCATCGAGACGAAGACTGAATTGACGGTGGATGAGTCGGAGAGACAGGTGCTGGTAAACATCATTTGTGATGAACCGACGCTCATCATCGGTAAAAGGGGTATTGTTCTGGATGCCGTTCAAACCATCATCAATGCGACGTTTAATAAAGAGAAGAACGGATATTGGTTGAAGACGGATTGTGACGGTTATCGTGAAAAACGAGCGAAAACCATTGAAAATCTTGCATTTCGAACGGCGAAAACGGTAAAAAGGAATAAACGGAAAGTATATTTGGATCGTTTAAGTTCCGCAGAGCGGCGAATTATCCACAGTTTGTTGCAGCATGATGAAGAAATTGAAACGTTCAGTGAAGGACGGGAACCGAATAGAAAATTAGTCGTTTATTATAAGCGATAGTACAACCTTCGACTGCGAGGTACCGCTCAGCGCGTACAGCGGTCGGAGGTTTTTTAACGGGAGGAAGTATGGAAGCGACCATAGCGGCCGTTGCAACGGCATTGGGCAACGGGAGTATTTCAATCATTCGTGTGAGCGGGACGGATGCCGTGTCAATTGTCAACGGCATATTTGACGGTGTCGACTTAACGACAGTACCGACGCACACCATCCATTACGGTCATATCCGGGAGGGGGATACGATTATTGATGAGGTGATGGTGACGGTCATGCGGGCACCGCGAACCTATACCCGGGAAGATGTCGTGGAAATCAACGGACATGGCGGGATATTGGTGACAAAACGGGTGTTGCAAGCATTGTTTGATGCAGGTGTACGGGAGGCCGAACCGGGCGAATTTACAAAGCGAGCATTTCTTAACGGTCGTATCGATTTGGCACAAGCGGAATCCGTCATGGATTTGATTCAGGCAAAAAACCAAATGGCCATCACCAATTCCTTGAATCAGTTGAGCGGCAGGACGACGGAAAAAATACGCGTGCTGCGGGAAAAAATATTGTCGGAGATTGCCTATATCGAGGCTGCTCTGGATGACCCAGAATACTATGAAATGAGTTCATATGGCGAAAGGATTCGTGAGGATATTGCGGCCATCGAGGCACGTTTGGCGGCAATGATCCGTCAGGCGGAAAACGGTGAAATGATGCGGGACGGCATTACGACGGCCATTGTCGGTTTACCGAATGCCGGAAAATCTTCTTTGCTTAATTATCTGGCGAATCGGGAGCGGGCCATCGTCACGGATATTGCGGGGACAACACGGGATACAATAGAGGAACGCATCCTTATGGATGACATCGTTTTGAATATGGTGGATACGGCGGGCATCCGGGACACGACGGATGCAGTCGAACGTATCGGCGTACGACGTTCTCTGGAATCTATAGAGAGGGCACAGCTCATTCTTTATGTCATTGATACTTCGGTACCCTTGACGCCGGATAATGATATCATTTTCGATGCTATCGGCGATAAAAAAACAATTATTCTCTTAAACAAGACGGATTGTCAAAATTCTGAAGTGGTGAATGAATTGCCCTCCGCATTCGAGCATGTTATTCATACGAGTTTGACGGAAGAAACGGGATTGGAAGCCTTGAAAGATTGTATCAGGGAAATCGTATATGAAGGAAGCGTGGAACCGGATGAAGACCTTTATGTGGCGAATGAACGGCAGCGTCGCTTGCTGATTGCGGCACGGGATGCCGTTCAACGGGTACTCGACACAATTGACGAAGGATTTGCGGAAGATTTCCTCAGTATTGATTTGACCGAGGCCTATGCGAGCCTCGGAAAAATCTTGGGCGAAGAAATCGAAGAAGATATTATCAACAAGATATTTAAAGATTTTTGTATGGGGAAATAATATGGAGCGAGTTTACGGATCATTTGATATTATCGTTATCGGCGGCGGTCATGCCGGCTGTGAGGCGGCATTGGCGGCGGCACGTCTTGGCATGGATACGGCACTGATTACTTTGAGTGTGGAAAATATTGCCATCATGCCCTGTAATCCGAACATCGGCGGCACATCCAAGGGCCATCTTGTACGGGAATTGGATGCACTTGGCGGTGAAATGGGCAAAAATATCGATAAAACGTTCATCCAGTCTAAAATGCTGAATCGTTCTAAAGGACCGGCCGTACATTCTTTGCGGGCACAGGCGGACAAGGCGGCGTATTCGAATAGTATGCGACGGGTTTTGGAAGCGCAAGACAGGTTGACGCTGATACAGTTTGAAGTTACGGATTTAATAATAGAAGAGGGCCGGATACGTGGTGTCAAGGTTCACGGAGACGGCATTTTTCATGCAAAAGCCGTTATCATCGCCACGGGCACCTACTTGCGGGCACGATGTGTTTACGGGGAGGTGAGTGTACACAGCGGACCGGATTCCCTGCCTTCTGCGGATTATTTAACGGAAGCACTGCGTCGCGAAGGCATTGCCATGCAACGCTATAAAACCGGTACTCCTGCACGGATTGACGGACGTACGGTAAATTACGACGTGATGATTCCGCAGCACGGAGATGAACGAATTGTTCCTTTTTCATTCACGAATACGCCGGAGGCGGTGGCAAGGGAGCAGGTTGACTGTTACTTAACATATACAAATGAAAGAACCCATGAAATCATCATGGAAAATATAGACCGTTCACCATTGTACAGCGGTTTTATCGAAGGTACGGGACCGCGGTACTGTCCTTCGCTGGAAGACAAGGTTGTAAAGTTTGCGGATAAGGATCGTCATCAGGTATTTATCGAGCCGGAAGGGATGTATACGAATGAGGTGTATGTTGCAGGGATGAGCACATCCTTGCCCTATGACGTTCAGGTGGCGATGTACCGCAGCGTGCGTGGTTTGGAGAATGCACAGATTGTCAAGAACGGTTATGCCATAGAGTACGACTGTTTTGAAGGCAAGGAATTATTACCGACGTTGGCATTGAAGAAGGTGGAGAATTTATATTCCGCCGGTCAAATGAACGGCAGTTCCGGCTATGAAGAAGCGGCGGCCCAGGGACTGATGGCGGGAATTAATGCTGTGAGGAAACTACGGGGACAGGAAGAAATCGTTCTGAAACGGTCGGATGCATATATCGGTGTTTTGATAGATGATCTCTGTACGAAAGAAAGTCATGAACCATATCGTATGATGACTTCGCGAGCGGAGTATCGATTGCTTTTAAGACAGGATAATGCGGATATGCGATTGACACCGATTGGCCATGAGATAGGGTTGATTGATGATGAACGATATGCGGCCTTTTGCGAGAAGATGGAAGCCGTCAAACGGGAAGAATTGCGGTTGAAGAACACGCCCGTCGGTGCGGATAAAAGGACGCAGGCTTTCTTGTCGGCAAAGGGTTCAACGCCGCTCAAGACAGGTTCTTCTTTGGCGGAACTGTTGAAACGACCTGAGATGACCTATGAGATGTTGGGTGAACTGGATGATGAGCGGCCGGACTTACCGCCGGCGGTATGTGAACAGGTCGCCATCCTCATCAAGTATGAAGGATATATCAATCGACAGGAAAGTGCCGTGGCACGGTTCAAAAAATTGGAGAATAAGCGCTTGGATCCGGAGATGGATTATGCCGAGATCGGCAGTCTGCGGATTGAGGCCATCCAGAAGTTGAACGAATTCAAGCCGGTTTCCATCGGACAGGCAAGTCGGATTGCCGGTGTTTCGCCGGCGGATATTTCCGTCTTGATGGTTTATCTGGAAAAGCGGAGGAGAAGTCGTGAAAAGCATTAAACGGTATTTTGAAGAGAGCGGGCGCCACATCACGGCGCATCAATCGACGCAGCTGATGACCTATTATGAATTTCTGATTGAGAAAAATCGTGTGATGAATTTAACCGGTATCACGGATTATGAGGAAGCGGTGTATAAACATTTTATCGACTCGGCAACCATTGACCGTTTGGATTTGGCTTTAGAAGGTCGACATGTTGTGGATGTCGGTACGGGGGCCGGCTTTCCGGGGATGGTGCTGGCCGTACTGTATCCGGATACCGATTTTACACTCGTAGATTCTCTGCAAAAGCGTATTCGATTTCTCGAAGAATTACAGATACGTCTGGGTTTGAAAAATGTTCGCTGTTATCATGCACGCGGCGAAGATTTTGCGAAAAAATATCCGCAAGCCTTTGATATCGGTGTTTCCCGGGCGGTTGCACGGATGGAGAAATTGGCGGACTTTGTCTTGCCGCTCATCAAGAACGGCGGTCTCTTCATCGCTTTTAAGGGACACTATGAAGCGGCGGAGGCGACCTCCGGAGAAAGCCGCTTGAAACATTACAATGCAAAAACGGAACGAATCGATCGTTTTTCACTGACCGGGGACGGTGAAAACATGCGTACTTTAGTACAAATACGACGAAGATGACGCCTATGAGCGCGTTCAACCATCAGATGAAAAAAAGTCCCGCACGAAAACCGTGTGGGACTTTTCGCGTCCACGAGAGGATTCGAACCTCCGACCCCGCGCTTAGGAGGCGCGTGCTCTATCCTGCTGAGCTACGTAGACGGATAGAATTATAATATCATGAACGGTCCGTTCCGACAAGCATGGAAAATCAGGAAGATGCGAACGGAACAGGCAGTAAAGGGCGGATGGAGGCTGAAGTATGGAATTAGCGATGCCTTATGAATTTTCATTGAATCGATTGACGCAAGCGCCTTTACGGTATATAATCAATCTTAGGAATAATTATTAGAATTGGAGGCAACAATGGTTTACGATGTTATTATCATCGGTTCGGGTCCGGCCGGCCTGTCATCCGTCATCTATGCACAACGGGCGATGTTAAAGGCACTGGTTATCGAAAAACTACCCATGAGTGGCGGTCAGATTCTGAACACGGAAGAAATTGACAACTATGCGGGTATGCCGGGGATGGCCGGTTTCGACATGGGCATGAAATTCAGAGAGCATGCGGATAAGTTGGGTGCGACTTTTGCGGAAGGCAATGTCGTTCGCGTGGATGTTCAGGATAAAATTAAAAAAGTCCATACGGAAGACGGTACGGTTTATGAGACGAAGACGGTCATCTTGGCCAACGGCGCGGAACATGCAAAAATGGGCGTCAAGGGCGAAGAAGAATTTGGCGGACGTGGCGTATCTTATTGTGCGACCTGTGACGGGGCATTTTACCGCAACAAGGTAACGGCGGTATTCGGCGGGGGTGACGTGGCCGTGGAAGATGCCATCTTCCTGTCCCGAATTTGTACGAAGGTTTATCTGGTGCATCGACGGGATCAACTGCGTGCAGCGAAGGTATTGCAGGAAGAGGTTCTGCATCTGGATAATGTAGAAGTTATATGGGATCACGAATTACAGGAGATTACCGGCGAGGGCAAGGTGGAAAAAGTCATCATCAAAAATAAGAAGGATGACAGCCTCCGTGAATTGACCATCGATGGTGTGTTCATCGGTATCGGTATGGCGCCGCAGACGGCCATCTATAAGGACAGCGGTATTGCTCTGGATGAGCGCGGTTACATCATTGCCGGTGAGGATTGTACGACGAACGTACCCGGTGTTTTCGTAGCAGGTGATGTGCGAACGAAGCAGTTACGGCAGGTCATTACGGCTTGCGCGGACGGCGCCGTTGCCATAACGAATATTGAACGTTATTTGATTGAAAATAAATAAAACTTGAAACATCCGTACCGGTTTTCGGTACGGATGTTTTTATTTGCAATCATTGCGGCTGCGAACAGACGAAGACCGCTTCAAGGGTCATCAAAGGTGTATATCCGGCCCTCAACCAGCATAAAATATACAAAAAAAACTATATAAATGAATAATATACAAATAATGCTGGACTTTTTACGATAATTTAGTATAATTATAAGTAAATCTTGAAAGGAGCGGGTATGAAGAAAATAGGTATTATCGGTGCGAGTGGCTATGCGGGGGCGGAACTATGTCGGCTCTTACTTCGGCATCCCGATGTGGAAATAGCGGCGGTCAGCTCAAAAAGTTTCGTCGGCGAATCCATCGAAGACCTCTATCCGGTCTTTCAACAAGTATTCGAACGGACTTTTGAAACGGAGGCGGCGGTTATTGAAGCCTCGGATGTTATTTTTGCCGCACTGCCGCATGGTCTTTCTCAGGAGTTGGCGTATGATGTGATACGACAAGGAAAGATATTCATCGATCTCGGTGCGGATTTTCGATTGGAGGATGAAACGGAGTATCAGGCATGGTATGGTTTGCCCTTTACCCATAAGGATTTACATTTTCATGCCGTATATGGTTTGCCGGAACTGTTTCGGGAACAAATTCGGGAAACAACACTCGTTGCCAATCCCGGTTGTTACACAACCTGTGTTCAGTTGGCACTTGCACCGGCCGTGGCGGCGGGACTCATCGACACGAGCCATATCATTGCCGACTGCAAAAGCGGTGCCACGGGAGCAGGTCGGACCTTGAGTAAGATTACGCAGTTTATGGAACTGAATGAAGGGATGCATGCCTATAAGGTGGCGAATCATCGGCATACACCGGAAATCGAGCAGACATTGCGTGCGTTTACAAAGGAAGATGTACATGTCACCTTCGTGCCGCATCTGTTGCCCGTCAATCGAGGTATTTTGGCGACTTGTTATGCACCCTTGAAGAAAAAAATGACAGCAGCGGCGATTCGGGCAATGTATGCGGAACGCTATGGGGATGAATACTTTGTTCGTGTCCTTGGTGAACAACACACGCCGAATATCGGCAATGTGCGCTATTCGAATTTTTGTGATATCAGCATTTATATGGATGAACGGACGGGGACCCTCATTACCGTTTCCGCATTGGATAACATGCTCAAAGGTGCAGCGGGACAAGCGATACAAAATATGAATATTCTACTTGGTCTGCCGGAGCGGACCGGTTTGGATATGATACCCCCCGCATTTTAATGAAACTGAAGAGAGGAACGGATGAAAATATTAAAAGGAAATGTGACGACACCGCGCGGATTCACGGGTGGCGCCATCTGCTGCTCCATTAAGCCGACGAATACGCGTCGCACGGATTTAGGCATCATATATAGTGAAGTGCCCTGTACGGCGGCGGGGATCTTCACGACCAATAAGGTCCAGGCCGCCCCCGTGAAATTGACACGGAAACATTTGGCAAACGGCCGTGCACAGGCCGTAGCGGCGAACAGCTATGTGGCGAATACCTGTACACCCGATGGGGATGAAACGGCACTGGCCATGGCGGAAGCAGCAGCCGATGCTCTGGGTCTGGAAACGGCGGACATCATCGTAGCATCGACGGGTGTAATCGGTCGTTCTTTACCCGTTGATGCCGTAAAGGACGGAATAGCGACCTTGGCACCGCAATTGCATGTGGACGGCGGGGATGCCGTGGCGAAAGCCATCATGACGACGGATACGGTGGACAAACAGGCAGCGATACAATGCACCTTGGGTGGTAAGACGTGTACCATCGGTGTGGTGGCGAAGGGCAGCGGCATGATAGACATTCAGATGGGGACCATGCTCGCCTTTACGACGACGGATGCCGCCATTAGTGCATCGATGTTGGATGCGGCTCTGCGTACGGCGGCGGAAACCACGTTTAACATGGTATGTGTGGACGGGGATATGTCCACGAATGACACCCTTACCATTATGGCGAACGGATTGGCCGGCAATACGGAAATTCGCGAAAAGAATGCCGACTGGCAAACCTTCGTCGATGCGTTGACCGTTCTTTATACCGAGATGGCAAAGGCTCTGGCAGCAGATGGCGAAGGGGCAACCAAGCTGGTCATGGCAACAGTTTCGGGAGCCGTTTCCGAAAAGGATGCCCGTATTGCGGCTAAGAGCATTATCCGCTCCGACTTGGTGAAGACCGCACTTTTCGGTTCCGATGCCAACTGGGGACGGATTCTCTGTGCCATCGGATACAGCGGCGCGGCGATGGACCCGGAAACGGTTGAAGTATCATTTTCCTCCGAGGCGGGTGATATTACGGTATGTCAGGCGGGACGTGCCGTTCCGGTAGATGAAGATCGGGCCACGGCGATACTGGACACGAAGGCGGTTACCATCCGTGTTTGTCTGGGAGAAGGACCGGGAAAGGCAACGGCCTACGGTTGCGATCTCAGTTATGATTATGTAAAAATTAACGGCGATTACCGATCCTAGGGGGTGAGCATGGATATTAAAAAAAGTGCGGAGGTCCTGATACAGGCTATTCCGTATATTACGAAGTTCGCAGGACGCACGATCGTAATCAAATATGGCGGCAATGCCATGATCAACGAAGAATTGAAGAATATCGTGATGGAAGACCTGGCCTTACTGCAATTACTCGGCATTCGTATCGTTCTCGTACATGGTGGCGGTCCGGATATTTCGGATATGCTCAACCGTTTACAAATGGAAAGTATGTTTAAAAACGGCTTGCGGGTAACGGACCGGGAAACGGCGGCGGTTGCACAGATGGTTTTGGCCGGTAAGGTCAATAAGGGACTGGTGCAGCTTTTTCATGAAAAGGGCGGTAAGGGGATTGGTATTTCCGGTTTGGACAATGGCATGATTCAAGCCGAACCCTTACAACCGGAGCTGGGCTATGTGGGAAAAATCGCCGGGATTGATGACACCGTTTTGCGCGACTGTATGGATAGCGGATACATTACCTTCGTAGCAACGGTCGGTACGGGGAAAGACGGTGCCGTTTTCAATATCAATGCGGATACCGTGGCGGCGGCCATTGCGGCCAAGCTCAAGGCGGCGAAATTGATTTTATTGACGGATGTGCCGGGATTGATGATGGATCCGGCGGATCCGGAGAGTTTGATTTCGGAACTTTTCGTCAGCGATGTTGCACTATTAAAAACGGAAGGCGTTATCCGGGGCGGTATGATACCGAAGGTCGATTGTTGTGTGGAAGCGATTCGGGAAGGCGTGCGTCGTGCACACATCATCGACGGACGGGTGCCGCATGCCATCTTATTGGAGTTGTTAAGTGATACGGGTATCGGCACGATGCTCTTGTCTCATTAGAAGGGAGCGGTCATGAAACGAACGCGCGCGCAAGTAATTGCGGATGACAAGCGCTATACGATGCAAACCTACGGGCGTCAAAATATCGTTTTTGACAAGGCGGAAGGGCGTACAGTCTACGATATGGACGGTCGCGCCTACTTGGATTTGGCATCCGGCATCGGCGTGACGTCACTGGGACATGGGGATACGGGCTGGTTGGAAGCGGTTATGGAACAGGTAAAGAAATTCACGCATTGCTCCAACTACTATTATAGTGAGGCGGTCAGCGGTTTGGCACGGAAGCTCTGTGAACAAACGTCGTTTGAGCGGGTATTTTTTGCAAACAGCGGATGCGAAGCGAATGAATGCGCCATCAAGATTGCGAGAAAATATGCTCATGACACCTACGGTCCGGGGCGGCATGAGATTATCACGCTGAAAAATTCTTTTCACGGACGATCGATTACAACCTTGAGTGCAACGGGTCAAACGCAGTTTCATCATTCTTTCTTCCCGTTTACGGAAGGGTTCAAATATGCTCCCGCCAATGATACGGCGGCCTTGACCGAAATCGTCAGTGATGCCACCTGTGCCATCATGATTGAATGTATTCAGGGCGAAGGCGGTGTCATCCCGATGGAGAAGGACTATGTTCGGTCGGTGGCAAAACTCTGCGAAGAACGAGGTCTCCTGCTGATTGTCGACGAAGTACAGACCGGTATCGGTCGTACGGGCAAGCTCCTCGCATTCGAGCATTACGATATTCGTCCGGATATTGTTACGCTGGCAAAGGGTTTGGGCGGTGGCTTACCCATCGGTGCCTGTCTCTGTAATAAAAAGTTGGCAGACGTATTGCAACCCGGTGATCATGGCACGACCTTCGGTGGCAATCCCGTTTCTTGTGCAGCGGCACAATACGTGCTTGATACGGTCGGAAGCGACGATTTTCTCGCCGCCGTCCGTGCAAAGGGTGCCCGTTTCAAGGCGGGATTGGCAGCGTTGCCGAAGGTATGCGATCTTCGCCAAATGGGTTTGATGATTGGTTTTCGCGTAGACGGGATGGCATCGGCTGAGGTAGTACAACGGGCACGCGAAGAAGGGGTACTCGCCATTACGGCAAGTCAGCTCGTGAGGCTCTTGCCGCCGTTGACGATTACGGATGAAGAAATTGACAGGGCAATTCAATGCCTTGCCGCATGTATGGAATAGGAGAAAAACATGCAGGACTTATTAAAATTGGCAGATCTTACAACGGAGAATATACTGGAAATCTTGAATCTTGCCGACCAATTAAAATATGAACAACGACACGGTATCGAACATCCTTTATTAAAGGGAAAGACTTTAGGATTGATTTTTGAAAAGCCTTCAACCCGCACCCGGGTTTCGTTCGAAGCCGGATTTGCGCAGTTGGGCGGCCACCCGCTCTATATGCCGGGTTCCGGTTCTCAAATGGGACGCGGCGAACCCATACGGGATACGGCACGGGTCCTCTCCCGTTATCTGGACGGCATCATGATCCGAACATTTTCACAGGAAGCGGTGCAGGAGCTGGCCGACTATGCGGACATCCCCGTAATAAACGGTCTGACCGACTATACGCATCCTTGTCAAGTGCTGGCAGATCTCATGACCATTCGGGAATTTAAAGGGAAGCTGGAAGGGTTGAAGCTCTGTTACATCGGGGATGGCAATAATATGATGAATGCGTTGATTGTCGGCGGTCTTCTCACCGGCATGACGGTGACCGTGGCTTGTCCGGAAGGATACGATCCGCATCCCGATGTACAAAAGTTTGCTGCCGACTATCCGGGCAAATTTGAAATCCATCGTGTACCCATCGATGCGGCAAAAGACGCCGATGTAGTTTACACGGATGTTTGGAGTTCCATGGGTATGGAAGAGGAGGCGGAAAAACGGCAGAAAGCCTTTGCCGGCTACCAGGTCAATGCCGAACTCATGGCCGTCACCAAAGCGGGATGCATGGTTCAGCACTGCCTGCCCGCACACAGGGAAGAAGAGATAACGGAAGAAGTGTTGGAAGCACATGCCGATGAGATTTTTGAAGAGGCGGAGAACAGAATGCACGTACAGAAGGCCATCATGGTTCTGTGCATGAAAGATGAGAAATAGATGTGGCGATGGATGTCACAAAACATGCCCCCGACAGCGGCCCGAAAAACGGTTGCCGTTTCGGGGGATTGTTTTGTGTTCGTCCGGGCAGCTGCGTATGACACTTGTATCCGGGACGCTCTTCACGTGCAATTTATAAAAAATCATGATATAATGGGGCAAATTCAGCGGCAGAGATGCCGTCCGTTTTCGAGACATTCTTTTTGCAATGACTCGAAGAAAGGATTGATATGAAAAGCATTAAGATGAATGCACTGGCGAATATGACGGTTCGCATTATGAATATCGTTTTTCCGTTGATTACCGGCCCTTACCTGGCCCGTATTTTGAACAAAACGGATTTCGGTAATTTCAACGTAGTGAATACGTTCATAAATTTCTTTATCCCTTTCGCCACTTTCGGCGTATACAACTACGGTATGCGTGTCATCAGCGGCATCAAAGATAATCGGGAGCGTATCAACAGGACCTTTTCGGCCCTCTTTTACATGTCTTTGATTTCAACGCTCCTGACCACGACAGTCTACTATATCTATGTCATCTTCAGTCCTGCGACGGAAGGCCTGCGGCCGCTGTACTATGTCATGGGCTTTCAGATTTTCGTCCAGTTCTTTTATATCGAGTGGATGAATGAGGCCTTTGAAAACTATACGTTCATTCTGTACAAAACATTGATTCTGCGGGTATTGATGCTTGTTTCCATCTTCGTTTTCGTCCGCACGGCGGATGATATCATTCCCTACGCCATGGTCATGTCTCTGACGACTTTTGCAAACTTCCTGGTTAGCTTCGTATGGATTAAGCGGGACGTTTCATTCGTCAAGGTACGGCCGCGAGAGATGCGAAAGTTATTGAAGCCGCTGTTTGCCCTCCTTTTATTAGCGAACGCGAATAATCTGTATACCGTATTGGATCGATTGTTTATCGCTAAGATGCATGAGCCGGTATATGTGACCTACTATACCCTGTCTTGGAATATCGTTTTTCTGATTTCCAGTGTTATCGGCGGGGCAGCGGCCGTCAGCTTGCCGCGACTCGGTTACTATCTTGGTTGCGGTCAAAAAGAGGATTACGAAAACTTAGTCAATAAGGGCAGTCGAGTGTTCAGTTTTTTCATTGCACCGGTGGCGTTCGGATTGATGGTCCTAGGCCCGGCAGCCATGCTGCTCTACGGTGGTGAAAAATACATCGGTGCGGGTATCTGTGCTTCACTTTTTGCCATTCGCGCCATACCATGGTCTGTCGAGTTAATTATTTCGACGCAGATTATCTTTGTCAATGGGTTCGAGACACGTCTGACCCTCCACAATCTGGCGGGTGGTTTGGTGAACTTGTCGTTGAACTCTGTCCTATATTTCATGGGTGTTGCCCGTCCGGAATACTATATTTTGACGACCCTTTTTGCGGAGCTGATGATTATCGTCATGGACGTCCGGTTTATCCGTCAGCTGGAAATTATGTCCTTGGGCAAGATCTTCCGGAATGTTTTTCGTTACGCTGCGGTTTCTGCGGGATTTATTCCAATTTTTCTGGTGATTCGCTACTTCCTGCCGGCGGAAATGATTATCGATAGACGTTTCCTCCTTCAGGTCGGGATGACCATTCTGTTGTGTAGCAGCTATTATATTTTAATCATGCACAGGATGCGGGATAAGGTCTATTTGGAATTTTTGGATCATGTGAAAGCAATCCGCCGGAAGATTTTCCGCAGATAAGAGGGATGTCGCGTGTTGATGGTTGTGTCGTACTTGGTCCTCATCTTGTTCGAGCCGATGATATAGGATTGTGTTTCTTATTGGGCAGTGGCAAGGATGCGTTTTTCCGTTGATTTACCGTAATTTTTATTGACATGTAACGGAAAGTTTGATACACTATAAAACGCGACATTTGGTCGGGAGAATTACCCAAGAGGCTGAAGGGGCTCCCCTGCTAAGGGAGTAGGTCGGGTGACCGGCGCGGGGGTTCAAATCCCCCATTCTCCGTTCATCTTTTTTGAGAAAAAGATGTTGACATAGGAAAAAACCTATGCTATGATAAAAAAGTTGCAGTAAGCAACACACATTGACAACCGAATAATAAGATAAACCTTGAAAACCCGTGAGACGTAGAC
>JAUNUY010000015.1 GCA_030537935.1 Eubacteriales bacterium
ATCTTGCGTGTAGAAAAATTCGGCATCTGCAAGACGTGCCCGCAAGACTTTCTCGTTGCCGCGTACGATTTTTGCGCCGTTATCTTGTGCTTCCATGTTGGAAACCAACAAAAAGCGATTGATCAGTTTGCTGTTTTCGTCCAAGAGCGGAAAATATTTTTGATTCTGCTGCATGGTTAAAATCAGGCACTCCTGCGGCACGCGCAAAAAGGCTTCGTCAAACGACCCTTGCAGCACCACGGGCCATTCCACGAGGGCGCACACTTCGTCGAGCAGGTCGTCGTCTGTCGCGATGTGTGCATGCAGTCGGGCTGCGTGTTTGTTCAGTTCGTTTTCGATCAATGCGCGTCGTGCCGTAAAGGAGGCTATCACGCGACCTTCTTCACGCATTTGCGTTTCATAATCATCGGCAGTTGAGACGGTTATTTCACCGGCAAGAAAACGATGACCGAAGGTATGCCTGTCGGACGTTAATCCCAATACCGAGGCGGGCACGATGCGATCGCCGTGCAAGACCGTCAAAGCGTGTACGGGACGCACGAAGCGGTGCTCGGACGAGCCCCAGCGCATCACTTTCGGAATCGGCAGTTTTTTGACGGCTTGTGCCAAAATCTCGTCGATCAGATTTTCCAGTGCCTGTCCGCGCTGCATCTTTTCGTACACGTAAACATCTTGTTTGCCGTCGTGTATAAGCTTTAATGCGGACGGTTCCACGCCGCATGAGCGCGCAAATCCTTCCAGTGCTTTGGTCGGTTTGCCGTCTTTCATGCCTGCGGCGGCGGAGGGACCTTTTTTGATGACTTGCCGATCGGGTTGTATTGCGAGCACGTTCGGCACCGTCACCGCCAATCTGCGTGCGGAAGCGTAGGCGACAAAATCGTCGGCATTGTTGGTCAGATGTGCTTCATGAAGCCCTGCCGCCACTTGTGCGGCAAAAGTGTCGCCCAAGCGTTTCAGGGCTTTGGGCGGCAGCTCTTCGGTAAGAAGTTCGATAAGAAGCGTGGAATTCATGGTGTTTTTCTTTCTTCAACGAATGGAAAAATCGATTCGATGGTTTGTTTTGATTACCCTTTTGCTTTGGTCATAAGCGGTCGTGATGCCGTTGCAAGCTTGATGCTGCTGCATTTCTGATACACGACCAAAACAACGGACAATGGGTCTTAACATATAAAGACTAATCATCAAAGGGATGTTGCGAAAGACGGGTATTGGTTGCAGGAAAAAGAAACAATGCATGATTCTTTGTCCTCCATCGTTCAGGCAGCCTCGATTGAACGGCCTTTCATCAGCGGAAAACCCAGTTTTTCGCGGCTTTCGACAAAGTGTTGCGCCACCTGCCTGCTCAATGCACGCACTCTGCCGATGTAAGTTGCCCGTTCGGTCACGGAAATGGCACCGCGTGCATCCAACAGATTGAAGGTATGACCGGCTTTGAGTACGAGTTCATAAGCAGGCAGAGTCAGCGGCGCATCCGTTGCCAACAAACGTTTGGCTTGCGACTCATAATCGTCAAACTGTCGCAAAAGCCAGTCAGAATCGGCGTATTCGAAGTTGTAGCCCGATTGTTCCACTTCATTTTGCCGAAAAACATCCCCATAAGTGACGGTTTGGCCATCGGCCGTTTTTGCCCAGACTAAATCATAAACATTTTCAACGCCTTGTAAATACATTGCCAAGCGTTCGATACCGTAAGTAATTTCGCCGAGAACGGGAGCACAATCGATTCCGCCGACTTGCTGAAAATAGGTAAACTGTGTGACTTCCATGCCATCGAGCCAGACTTCCCAACCCAAACCCCATGCGCCGAGCGTGGGATTTTCCCAGTCATCTTCTACAAAACGAATGTCGTGTTCA
>JAUNUY010000016.1 GCA_030537935.1 Eubacteriales bacterium
CCAGACCGATGATTGCCGCCAACGAAACGCCCGCTGCCGTCTTCGGCATGGTTTTAGTTGTCGGCTTCTTATCTGTCTTCGGTTCTTCTTTCTTCGGTTCTTCCGGCTTGTTCGGATTTTCCGGCGTGTAGGTGTTTAGAATATTGTAACTTACACCAATCGTACCATCTCCCAACGGCAATCCTTCGCCATATAATGCGGATGTATAATTCGGTACAGCCACTTCTTCCACCGTATAAGTATAACTGTTACCATTTTCATCAAATCCGGGTAGATGTGTCCCAAATTCCCAATCCGGCGCCTTTAATATCGCTCTATGGAACTCTTCACCATTCCGACGGATGATTACTTCTATCTGATTCGGTCTTGCCTCCGGATGCTCTTCATCCCCACTCCATGATTTTTGGATTCCAAAACCCATCAATACGGTATTGACGATAGTGTAGTTGTTTTCGCCATTTTTAATGACTTCCGTCTTATAGTTCGGTATCGGTTTTTCAGCTACGGTATATTTGTATTCCGGAAGCACGGGTATTGTCGTGACCCAGTTTTCCGCTGCCGATAAAGTTAAATCATGTGTTGACTTTATACCCGTAGCAATCTCTTCCGTTTCAACGACGACCTCAACGCTTGCCGGCCGCGCCGCGCCATCGCCGTCATGCCAAACCTTTTGTATGGTCAGTCCATTATCCGCAGTCGCATGGACCGGCGCCGTAAACATCATGGACAGTGCCATGGTCAGGGCCGCAAAAAATGCAATCCCCTTCTTCAAAAATCCTTGTTTTTTCATATGTCCCCCTTTGTTGTCCTGCATCAACTAGCGACGTTTCCGTGCCATGTATGCAGCGGAACCGGCCAGACCGATGATTGCCGCCAACGAAACGCCCGCTGCCGTCTTCGGCATGGTTTTGCCCGTCGGTTTCGGTTCTTCTTTCGGCTCTTCCTTCGGCGCATCCGGTGTGTAGGTATTCACAATAGTGAATCCCTGACCTGCAACACTGATTTCACCCGGTACCGATGAAGCAATCACTTCCTCTTGCACCTCGGCCTTATAGTTTGCCACCGGGGTCTCTGCTACCGTATAAACGTACGCTTTGTCCTCCGCATCATACTTCGGCACGTTCATGGATAAGGTCCAGTCCGGCGCCCGCAACAATTCCGTTTTGTAGGCTTGCCCATTCTGATAGATGGTCACTTCCACGGTTTCCGGACGTACTTCCGTATCCTTCTCATCTCCAAGCCACGTTTTATTGACACGCAGTTCCATCATTAAGGTGTTGATGACGGTAAAGTTAAACCCATCCTCTGATATCACCTCTGTTTGATAGCCCGGTACCGGCGTTTCCGCTACGCTCCACTTTCTGTTCTTTTCAAGCGGTCCACCCTCCATCCAATTCATTCCGGCATTTAAGTCAACAACCAACGGGCCCTGAACATCACCCGTATCAGGATCTACACCGGTAAATGTGCAGGAGATAACGGACGGACGCATATTTTCCACATTGTTCCCGTCACGCCAAACCTTTTTTACCGAACCATCGACGACCCTTACATCAGGTTTTACCTCTTCCGCAGCAGTCGCATGGACCGGCGCCATAAGCAGCATGGCCAGTGCCATGGTCAGGGTCGCAAAGAATGCAACCCCCTTCTTCAAAAAACCTTGATTTTTCATATCTCCTCTTTCTGACTTCCCTTGCCAACTAGCGACGTTTCCGCACCATGTATGCAGCGGAACCGGCCAGACCGATGATTGCCGCCAACGAAACGCCCGCTGCCGTCTTCGGCATGGTTT
>JAUNUY010000017.1 GCA_030537935.1 Eubacteriales bacterium
AGACAATGCCCTGCGCGATTTCAAGGTATTTCGCCCTATAAAGAAGATTAAGGGGTCTTTTTATTCCCTCTATATGGGTCATTTTCAAAAATATGCAAGAATGAGTAAACTATTCGGAACGCATGAAGGTATGGTATGATCTTTTCCTTTAAAATCTTGTCGAAACAACAAACAAACCACCTTAAAACAAAAAAAAGGAACCGAATATGTTAGCAGAATATCGCAAAGCCGCTGCCGAACGCGAAGCCCTGGGCATTCCCGCTCTGCCGCTGTCGGCACAACAAACCGCCGATTTGACCGATCTTTTGAAAAATCCGCCCGAAGGCGAAGGCGAATTCCTGGTCGAATTGCTCGCGCACCGCGTTCCGCCCGGCGTAGACGATGCCGCAAAAGTCAAAGCATCTTTCCTCGCTGCTCTTGCCGACGGTACGGCAAGCAGTCCGCTGATCTCTCCGGAAAAAGCCACAGAACTCTTGGGCACGATGCTGGGTGGCTACAACATCCATCCCTTGATCGAACTGCTTGACAACGACAAGCTCGCTCCGATTGCCGCCGAAGCATTGAAACATACTTTGTTGATGTTCGATGCTTTTCACAACGTCAAAGAAAAAATGGATCAAGGCAATGCCTATGCCAAAGCTGTCATCGAATCCTGGGCCAATGCCGAATGGTTTACCGCTCGGCCGAAAGTTCCCGAAAAAATCACCGTGACCGTCTTCAAAGTCTCCGGTGAGACCAATACCGACGATTTGTCACCCGCTCCCGATGCATGGAGCCGCCCGGACATTCCTTTGCATGCTCTTGCCATGCTGAAAAATCCACGCGACGGCATTCAACCGGACAAACCCGGCGAAGTCGGTCCGATCAAGCTGATTGAAGAGCTCAAAGCCAAAGGTAACGTCATTGCCTACGTCGGCGACGTTGTCGGTACCGGTTCTTCGCGCAAATCCGCCACCAATTCGGTGATCTGGCACACGGGCGAAGACATCCCCTTTGTCCCGAACAAACGTTTCGGCGGAGTCTGTCTGGGCGGAAAAATTGCTCCGATTTTCTTCAACACACAGGAAGATTCGGGTGCTCTGCCGATTGAAGTGGACGTCTCCAAACTGAACATGGGAGACGTCGTCGACATTCTCCCTTACGAAGGAAAAATCGTCAAAGACGGCGAAACACTTGCCGAATTCGAACTCAAATCACAAGTCTTGCTGGATGAAGTTCAGGCCGGCGGACGCATCAATTTGATCATCGGCCGCGGACTGACTTCCAAAGCTCGCGAAACACTGAATTTGGGTGCAAGCGATGTCTTCAGGCTGCCTGCTCCGCCCGCACAAAGCGATGCAGGCTTCACTCTGGCACAAAAAATGGTCGGTCGTGCCTGCGGCCTGCCCGAAGGTCAGGGTATTCGTCCGGGAACCTATTGCGAACCCAAAATGACCACCGTCGGCTCACAAGACACCACAGGGCCGATGACACGAGACGAGTTGAAAGACTTGGCGTGCCTGGGCTTTTCCGCCGATCTTGTCATGCAGTCTTTCTGTCACACTGCAGCTTATCCGAAGCCCGTGGATGTCAAAACCCACAAAGAACTGCCCGAATTTATTTCTTCGCGTGGAGGCGTTTCGCTTGCGCCGGGTGACGGCGTCATTCACTCCTGGCTCAACCGCCTGCTTCTGCCCGA
>JAUNUY010000018.1 GCA_030537935.1 Eubacteriales bacterium
TCGAGATTACGGTGAAGCTGCTGGCAAACGGTGTTTCAACCGGGAAGACGCTGACCTTAACGGAAGGAAATGACTGGCACGGAGTATTTGAGAACCTGGACGCCGTATCGGGCGGAAAACCGATAGTCTATACGGTAGAAGAGGTTTCAGTGCCGAAATACAAGACGAGCATCAGCGGGAACGCAACGGACGGTTATACCATCACAAATACGTTGAAGGAGCCGAAACCTGTGTCCGTACCGGTAGAGAAAGTCTGGCAGGACAAGGACGACCACTACGGCTACCGCCCGGTCGAGATTACGGTGAAGCTGCTGGCAAACGGTGTTTCAACCGGGAAGACGCTGACCTTAACGGAAGGAAATGACTGGCACGGAGTATTTGAGAACCTGGACGCCGTATCGGGCGGAGAAGCGATAGTCTATACGGTAGAAGAGGTTTCAGTGCCGGAGTACATGACGAGCATCAGCGGGAATGCAACGGACGGCTATACCATCACAAATACGTTGAAGGAGCCGAAACCTGTGTCCGTACCGGTAGAGAAAGTCTGGCAGGATAAGGACGACCACTACGGCTACCGCCCGACCGAGATTACGGTGAAACTGCTGGCAAACGGTGTGTCGACCGGGAAGACGCTGACCTTAACGGAAGGAAACAACTGGCGTGGAGTATTTGAGAACCTGGACGCCGTATCGGGTGGGAAACCGATAGTCTATACGGTGGAAGAGGTTTCAGTGCCGGAGTACATGACGAGCATCAGCGGGAACGCAACGGACGGTTATACCATCACAAATACGTTGAACGAGCCGAAACCGGTGTCCGTACCGGTAGAGAAAGTCTGGCAGGATAAGGACGACCACTACGGCTACCGCCCGGTCGAGATTACGGTGAAGCTGCTGGCAAACGGTGTTTCAACCGGGAAGACGCTGACCTTAACGGAAGGAAATGACTGGCACGGAGTATTTGAGAACCTGGACGCCGTATCGGGCGGAGAAGCGATAGTCTATACGGTGGAAGAGGTTTCAGTGCCGGAATACAAGACGAACATCAGCGGGAACGCAACGGACGGTTACACCATCACGAATACGGTAGTGCCACTGTCCGATCCGCCTCGAAAACAACAAAAGCGCATGCCATATACGGGCGCCGGAACAATAAGATGTCTGTTTGTATTGTTAGCGACCGGCGGAATAATTTTGGCCGGCATGCGAAGAAAAAAAGAGACGAAATAAAGCGATAGATGCTCTTTATTATGGGCATATATCACCATAGATGAAAACCTGTATCGAATGTGATACGGGTTTTCTTTTTTTCAAAAAAATCGGTTAAAAGCAGAGCAGTTAAAAACCAGTAAAACATTGACTTTACGAGAATATGAGGATACAATTATAACTATATTACATAGTAATGATTACTATGTCAAAATTATGGATATTTTAATGAAGGAGGGAAAGTGATGATGGAATATGACTCCGGCAGAGTACGACGAGGCATATTGTTCATATTACCGCTCACCGTGTTACTGATGATGGCGGTAGTGATGAGTGTCGTATTTGCACAGACGCCTGTGCCCGTAAAAGTAACGGACTTTACGGGCCTGAAAGAGGCCGTGGAGAACGCGACGGAAGATACGGTCATTGAAATCGAGGCGGATTTCGATTGGACGG
>JAUNUY010000019.1 GCA_030537935.1 Eubacteriales bacterium
GAAACATCGTCGCATCGGGAAAAAACGCCTGCACCCTGCACTATGTCACAAACAATGCGGATATTGTTGATGGCGACTTGGTTTTGATCGATGCCGGTGCAGAATTCGGGGGGTATGCGGGCGACATCAGCCGAACCTTTCCTGCCAACGGACGCTTTTCAAATGCACAAAAAGACGTCTATGAAGCCGTGCTCGACGTCAACCAAACCATTATCGCAACACTTCGGGCAGGTATTTCCTATTCCTTTGTCAGTGATTTGGCCGTCAAGCTGATCACGGAAAAACTGATGGAATTAAAATTGCTTTCAGGCAGCCTTGAAGAAAACATCGCCAAGCTCTCCTACCGACGTTTTTACATGCACGGCATCGGGCATTGGCTCGGACTCGACGTGCACGACGTGGGTGGTCGATTGAACGCCGACGGCACATCCATCACCCTGAAAGAAAATATGTGCATGACCGTGGAACCCGGCATTTACATTCCGGACGATGACGACATTCCGCAAGCTTTACGCGGCATCGGAGTTCGAATTGAAGACAACGTCATCATCACTTCAGACGGCGCAGAAGAATACACCCGTGAAGCTCCCAAAACTGTACACGAGATCGAAGCCCTTTACGGAGTATACGCATGAACGAACAGCGTTATGCCGTCTTCGGTCATCCCATTGAACACAGTCTCTCGCCCTGCATACACACCTTGTTTGCCGAACAAGAAGGCCGACCCATCGAATACGACAAAATCCTCGTACCCCAAAACGGCTTTGCGCAATCCTTAAGAGCCTTCGCCGACAGAGGCGGAGTTGGTGCCAACGTGACCGTACCTTTCAAAATCGAAGCATCCACGCTCGTCGACGAACAATCAAATGTTGCCGCGCGCGCAGGTGCCGTCAACACTCTGATTCGCTTGCCCGACGCAGAAGACGGACGCATTCGGTGGAGTGGCGACAACACCGACGGAATCGGTCTCGTTGCCGACATCGCGCGTTTGGACTGTGCGATTCAAAACCGCTCTATTCTCATCATCGGCGCAGGCGGCGCGGCACGCGGTGTTTTGCCTTCCCTGATTGATTGCCATCCAAGCCGCATCGTCATCGTCAACCGCACCCACAAAAAAGCATACGACTTGGCAAAGCTTTTTGGACTCGAATCTTTTCATCTTGACACCATGGACTTTTCCGCCGACATCGTGATCAACGCAACATCGGCATCGCTGCACCAAGAAAGCATGAAACTTCCCAAAAAGATTTTTCAATCTGCTCAGCTTGCCTACGACATGGTTTATGCCGCAGAAGACACCCCTTTCATCAAAGAGGCAAAAGCGCAAGGCGTACCGAATACTTCCGACGGCTTGGGCATGTTGGTCGAACAAGCGGCAGAATCCTACCGCCTGTGGCGAGGATTTACACCTGAACGAAAAAGTGTGCTCCGATATATGCGAGAAACCATCATCATGCGCTCCCAAAAAAGAACCACATGAAATTTTGCCTTCCAAATCTTTGGGTCTTGCTTCCGACTGCAATCGAACACCCCTGACATCAAGGCTGCCTGAAGCCTTCAAAGCCTTTGTTTTTCGAAAAAGTATAGGAACCATTGATTGACCACATCTTCCGCCCATACTGTGT
>JAUNUY010000020.1:0-806 GCA_030537935.1 Eubacteriales bacterium
TATGTACAAATCCTTGGATTGACGGGAAAAACAATGTTTGATGAATACATTATTTTGAGTACTTTGCCCATTCCATTATAGCGGACTCATTCATTGGAGCATTCATAAAAGGCGTACCGCCTTGACTGATGAGAGCAATGTCTTCGGCGGTAGACCGTGTATGAATGCTCCAATGATTCCGCTATATATGACCAGCGTGCCTTATTGAAAAATCAGTTTGCCGTCTTTTGTGCCCACCATGATGGTGCTTTCGGGCAGGTATTCTCCGGCAAGAATTTTCTTGGCAAGAGGGTTTTCGATTTCCGCTTGAATGGCGCGTTTGAGCGGACGTGCACCGTAGACGGGGTCGAATCCTTCTTCGGCAAGCACGTCGAGGGCTTCTTCGTCCACTTGCAGATGAAGATCAAGGTCGTGCAGACGTTTTTCCAAAGACTTCAATTGGATTTTGGCAATGGCGCGAATATTGGCCTTATCCAGTCCGTGAAAGACGACGATTTCATCGATGCGGTTGATCATCTCGGGGCGGAAGTTTTGCTTGACTTCTTCCATCACCACTTCTTTGACGGCGTCATATTGGCTCGTGCCCATTTCTTGGATGTGATGACTGCCAATATTGGACGTCATAACGATGACGGTGTTTTTGAAGTCCACGGTTCGACCTTGTCCGTCGGTGAGTCGACCGTCGTCCAAAACTTGCAAGAGGATGTTGAAGACGTCCGGATGGGCTTTTTCCACTTCGTCGAGCAAAATCACGCTGTAGGGTTTGCGCCGCACTTGTTCGGTCAGATACCCGCCTTCTTCGTAAC
>JAUNUY010000020.1:816-1548 GCA_030537935.1 Eubacteriales bacterium
AGCCCGGAGGTGCTCCGATCAGACGTGCCACGGCATGTTTTTCCATGTATTCGGACATGTCGATACGGATCAGATGATCTTCGCTGTCAAAAAGAAAGTTTGCCAAGGCTTTGCACAATTCGGTTTTGCCCACACCCGTCGGGCCGAGAAACAAGAAGCTGCCGTAGGGACGGTTCGGATCGGAAAGTCCCGAACGCGAACGACGGATGGCGTCGGCAATGGCACGTACGGCTTCGTCCTGACCGATCACGCGTTCATGCAGCACGTCTTCCATGCGCAGAAGTTTGTCGCGCTCGCCTTCCATCATTTTGGCCACGGGAATGCCGGTCATGCGGCTGACGATTTCGGCAATTTCTTCCGCACCGACTTTGGTGCGCAACAATTTGTTTTGTGCGCCTTCGGCATGGGAGGATTCGGCAGCCTTCAGTTGTGCTTCAAGGCGGGGAAGCTCTTCGTATTGCAATTTTGCCAAGTCTTCCCAGCGTCCTTCGCGTTGCAGGGCCGCCATTTTTGTTTTGAGTTTGTCGATTTGCTCTTTGATGCCTGCACTGCCTTGGGCTGCAGCTTTTTCGGCCTTCCAGATTTCGTCCAGATCGGCAAATTCTTTTTCCAGCTGAGCGTATTCTTCCTCCAGAAGTTGCAGGCGTTTTTTGCTGGCGTCGTCTTTTTCTTTTTTCAGTGCTTCCCGCTCGATTTTCAGTTGGATCAGACGACGGTTGAGTTTGTCCATGC
>JAUNUY010000021.1 GCA_030537935.1 Eubacteriales bacterium
AGTGGGATGAAGTCATGGACATTGACTTGAAAGCTGCTTGGAGAAGCTCTAAAGCCGTTTTGCGCGGCATGATGAAAGCACGCTTCGGACGCATCATCAATCTTTCTTCTGTCATCGGCACCATGGGCAACGCAGGTCAGATCAATTATGCCGCAGCCAAATCGGGGCTTGTCGGACTGAGCAAGTCTCTTGCCCGTGAAGCGGGAAGTCGAAACATCACGGTCAATTGCATCGCTCCGGGATTTATCGAAACGGACATGACTCGAAACTTATCTGCAGAAATGACCGAAAGCCTTCTCAAAAATATCTCTTTGGGACGATTGGGGACGGTCTCGGACATTGCCGATGCCGCTCTTTTCCTTGCGTCGGATTCGGCCTCTTACATCACGGGTCAAACCATCCACGTCAACGGAGGGCTTCTGATGCCTTAAAGCAAGACCCGGGAACGTGTATTCACCGAAGAAGCATGCTGAATCCACGTCAACGGGGCTTCTGATGCTAAAAGGCGAAGACGCTGTGGAGCCGGGCAAACACTCCACATTCAAAAGCAAAAAATGGAGCACGCCACCTTGTATGGGCTCTCAAATGATTTTGCCATATCAAGTAGAATGGGTGAAAAATGTTTGGACGGCGACACACAACGCAATGTGTGTTGAACGGCGAAGCTGGTTAATCAGTGCTTTCCTGAGACACTTTTTCGTCACGAGGCTTCAATGCGTCGGGGCGAAACGGTTTTTTCAGACGGATATACAATGTGCGCGTCAGGCTCGCAACCGTATTTCCTTTTTTGTCGTAAATGATGTTGTTGACTTCGGGAAAGTATTTGTCTCCGCCTGCCGTGCCTTCTTTGATTTTTTGAAGCATATCGTCATCGATGGTGCATTCGACATACACTTCTCCGACGCCCGGATTGATGAAGTCTATGTGCGCCGCCTTGTCCCAAACATAATAACGGCTGCCGAGTATGCCCATAAACATGAGCGAATAGATCGGATCCGTCATGGCAAAAAGACTTCCGCCAAATTGCGTACCGTTGGCATTTCGGGTACCCGGCCAATTTTTCAGTTTGACTTTGCAATACCGATAGTCATCCGAAATGCGGACGATTTTGATGCCGGTAAAAAAGAAAGGCGGCCATAAGTTGAGCAGCATCCGAACCCGTCCCGGTTTTTTAAAAAGCCAGTCTTTCATGATGATGCATCCTCCTCATAAAAAATGCGCATCACGTGCATCCATACACCCGAAGCACTTTTCAGATTCTTGTCCGTACCGTATTTGATCACCGCAAGATTGAGGCTGCCTGAAACATCATCGGCAGAATGCATGATGATGCCGACATTCTCGCCCTTCTCGTTCATGACAGCTTCCCCTGATGCGAGCATGCTGTCCGCATGAATCAGGGCGGGACCTCGTTTAACCCCTCCTCGATAATGCGCTCTGGCAATAACTTCCTGTCCCGGATAGCAGCCCTTGTTGAAATGTATGCCGCCCAAGCGATCCCACAACAACATTTGTGCCACACAG
>JAUNUY010000022.1 GCA_030537935.1 Eubacteriales bacterium
CGCCAATGCCGAAGACTTTGATGACAGCAGCTTCGTCTGCGGGTTCGGCTACATTGAAAACCATATTTTCCATAGTTGAGAGACTCCTACTTTCTGCTTTTTGCCCGAGTATGACTTTTAAAATAGGTCTTATTATACATGAGGCTTAACGATTGCCTATGAAGAATTTACGGGAATGAAGATTAAAATTTACTTGCGAACCAATCACGCAACTTTATCCAAGCCGACCGATCATCATCTTGTGATGGCGGAAACCCTTTCATTTCTGTTTCAAAGTATTGATATAAAAGGCCTATGGCCGTGGCGTATCGGGGATTTCGTATGCGTTCGGACAATCCGCCCGCTTCTTTGGGCACACCTACTCGGGCAGGGAGATTGAATACGTCTTCTGCCAAATCGATCATGCCTTCGAGCAAAGATGCGCCACCCGTGAACACCACACCCGAGGTAAGTACCTCTTCAGGAAAGCCTGCGTGCCTGAGTTCATTGACGACCACTTCGAGAATTTCTTCCGTACGGGGAATGATGACGCTTGCCAAGGTACGACGCGATATCTGGCGGGGGGAACGGTCTCCGACGCTGGGAACCTCGATCATTTCGTCCAAATCGTCAAAAGTATCTATGGCAACTCCGTGGTGTATTTTGATGTATTCGGCTGCGGCATGTGGCGTGCGCAATGCTTGAGCAAGATCTTTGGTGATTAAATCGCCTGCCACGGGAATGACGGCGGTATGGCGGATGGCACCTCCTGTGAAGACGGCAATATCGGTGGTGCCCCCGCCAATGTCGATACAGCATACACCGAGTTCGCGTTCATCTTCGGTTAACACGGCAAGTGCGCTGGCCAGAGGCTGGAGAACGACGGCATCAACCGAAAGACCGACGCGCTCAACACATTTTTCCACGTTTTGAACGGCAGTCATGGCTCCTGTGATGATGTGTACTCTTGTATCCAGACGCATGCCGCTCATGCCGATGGGATCTTTGACCCCCGGTTGGTTGTCGATAATGAATTCCTGCATGACAGTATGCAGGACTTGATGGTCAGGGGGTATGCTGACGGCGCGAGCGGTTTCAATGGCGCGATCGATATCGGTTTGATTGACTTCGCCATCTTTGATTTTCACAACGCCTTGTGAATTGAGGCTGCGAATATGGTTTCCGGCGATTCCGACAATGACGCCTTGCACCTCGCAATCAGCCATTAATTCGGCTTCTTCAACCGCTGCTTTGATCGCTTGGGCTGTTTGATCAATGTTGGTGACCATGCCTGAACGAAGCCCCTTCGATGGCGCTTGTCCGATGCCGACGACATGGATTTGACTATCATCCTGAATTTCACCGATCAGGGCAATGACTTTTGAAGTGCCGATATCAAGAGCACACAAATGTCGTTTCTTATTTTCTGTCATAATGATTTCCGTAGGGTGATTCCGATGTTTTTTTTGCAAAAGATTCCTTGACTG
>JAUNUY010000023.1 GCA_030537935.1 Eubacteriales bacterium
ACAAACGGTGGATCCGCTCACGTTCGGCGACGCGCGTACCCTAAATCGTTGCCCGTCGGACGGCACACAAATGCACTCGCGGTTTCCGTTTGTGGTCAGTTTGCCGGCTTGATCAAAGCAGAGGTTATCATGCAAATATCCGGTGCACAGATCATTGTGCAAAGTCTCAAATCCGAAGGCACGGAATATGTTTTCGGTTATCCGGGCGGCGCAGTACTCGAAATTTACGACGCCATTTTTCAACTTAAAGCTTTTCGCCATATTCTGGTTCGTCACGAGCAGGCGGCTGTTCATGCAGCAGATGCTTATGCGCGTGCGTCAGGCAAGGTCGGCGTGGCCTTGGTGACATCGGGCCCCGGTGCGACGAATGCGATTACGGGCATTGCCACGGCGTATTCGGATTCCGTTCCCCTTGTGGTCATTTCCGGTCAGGTTGCCACTTCGGCGGTCGGCACGGACGCATTTCAGGAAGTGGATATGGTGGGTGTGACCCGTCCTTGCGTCAAACACAATTTCTTGGTGACAGACGTCAACAATCTCGCCGTGACCATCAAGAAAGCTTTTCACATCGCTCGAAGCGGTCGCCCCGGCCCCGTGGTGATTGATGTTCCCAAAGACATCACTCAGGCAATGAGTAAATTCTGTTATCCGCAGGAAACGCCATTTATTCGTTCTTATCAGCCCGTCGTGCACGGTCATGCGGGACAGATCAAAAAAGCGGTACAAATGCTTGCTGCGGCAAAACGGCCACTGATTTATTTTGGTGGCGGAGCCGTCTTGGGCAATGCCTCTTCTGAACTGACCGAGCTTGTGAAAATGACGGGCGCACCCTGCACGGGAACGCTGATGGGATTGGGTGCTTATCCGTGCGATGACCGCCAATTCATCGGCATGCCCGGCATGCACGGCCTTTATGAAGCGAATCTTGCCATGCAAAATGCTGATGTGGTGCTTGTGGCGGGAGCCCGTTTTGACGATCGTGTAGTGTCTGTTCCGGAAAAATTCCTTGCCTCGTCGAAAAAAGTCATTCACATCGACGTCGATCCTTCTTCCATTGCCAAACGCGTCAAGGCGGATGTACCGATTGTCGGCGACATTCGATCGGTGTTGGAAAACATTATTGCTTTGTGGAAAAGCAAAGAGCTTTCTTTGAACGCCGCCGCTTTGGAAAAGTGGTGGCAGCAAATCGAGGCGTGGCGTGCACGCGATTGCCTGTGGTTTGACAACTCCGACGAGATCATCAAACCGCAATATGTGGTGCAGACCTTGGCGAAGCTTACGAACAACGCCGCAGTGGTCACCTCCGACGTGGGACAGCATCAAATGTTTGCTGCTCAGTATTATCCCTTCACCCGTGCGCGCCAATGGCTCAATTCGGGTGGTTTGGGCACGATGGGGGTCGGATTGCCTTATGCCATGGGTGCGAAAATAGCACTTCCCGACGAAGATGTC
>JAUNUY010000024.1 GCA_030537935.1 Eubacteriales bacterium
TAAGGATACACTGCAATGACACCGAAAAAATCCAAGTGCAAGGCACAGCTTCAAGATGAAGAGCCTTCAGACGATAAGTGAACGAGTGAAGAGCCGCACGATGCAGCGTGGACAGTGCAGGAAGCAGTGTATCTATCGCATTTCCTTAAGCTTTCCCCCGGGTTGTTTACTGCTTTTTCTCTTTCATCTGTTCGGCCAAATAAAGCCATGTTTCCACGACCGTATCGGGATTCAAGGATATTGTCTCTATGCCTTCTTCCACCAACCATAAAGCAAAGTCGGGATGATCAGAAGGTCCTTGTCCGCAAATACCGATGTATTTGTTCATGCGGCGACATGTCTTGATTGCCATCGACAGCATGACTTTCACCGCAGCGTCACGCTCGTCGAAGGTCGCACTGATGGGCCCTCCGCTGTCGCGATCCACACCCAAGGTCAGCTGAGTCATGTCGTTTGAGCCGATGGAAAAGCCGTCAAAATACTGTAAATATTGCTCGGCAAGCAAGGCATTCGTGGGAACTTCACACATCATGATTACGCGAAGCCCATTTTTGCCCCGCTCCAACCCGTTTTCTTTCAAAACGTTCAAAACAGCTTCCGCTTCTTTGAGCGTGCGGACAAACGGGATCATGATTTCGACATTGGTTAAGTCCATCTCGTCGCGTACTTTTTTCAATGCGCGGCATTCCAAATCAAAACACGGACGGAATTCCTCGGAAACATAACGCGCCGCACCTCGAAAACCCAACATCGGATTTTCTTCATGAGGCTCATAAATACGCCCGCCAATCAAATTTGCATATTCGTTCGACTTGAAGTCAGACATCCGCACAATAACTTTTTTCGGATATACGGAAGCCGCCAACGTTGCAACGCCTTCTGCGATTTTGTCCACATAAAAATCCACAGGAGACGCATATCCCGAAATCCGATCAAGAATGGTTTCGCGCAAATCCTCATCCACTTCGTCAAACTCCAAAAGAGCTTTGGGATGAATACCGATCTGACGGTTGATGATGAATTCCATGCGAGCAAGACCAATGCCTTCGGCGGGCAATCCGGAGAAAGAAAAAGCAAGTTCGGGATTTCCGACATTCATCATGATTTTGACGGGACTTTGCGGCATATTGCCCAACTCCAAATCGACAACGTCCACATTAAGCAATCCCTCGTAAATCAAACCCGTATCGCCTTCCGCACATGAAACAGTCACTTCCTGGCCTTCGGCAAGAATGCGAGTCGCTTCTCCGCAACCGACCACGGCAGGAATACCCAATTCACGCGCAATGATGGCCGCATGACATGTACGCCCTCCACGATTGGTAACAATTGCAGATGCCCGCTTCATGACAGGCTCCCAGTCCGGATCGGTCATGTCGGTGACCAAA
>JAUNUY010000025.1 GCA_030537935.1 Eubacteriales bacterium
TTTTCACGGGCGGCGGTGCGTGCTTTTTCGACGACATTGCCCATGTCTTCGGGTGCCATGAACTGTCCTTTTTTAATGTTGACGGGTTTACCTGATTGTGCGACTGCTCGAATAAAGTCGGTTTGGCGGGCGAGAAAAGCAGGGGTTTGGAGCATATCGACCACGGCTGCCACGTGAGGCACTTCAGCTTCGGTATGCACATCCGTGAGTACGGGAACACCGATTTGGCGTTTTACTTCGCTTAAAATTCTTAAACCTTCGTCCATGCCGGGACCGCGAAAAGATGTTCCGCTCGAACGGTTTGCTTTGTCGAAACTGGATTTGTACAAAAAGGGTATGCCGAGGCTGTCGGTGATTTCTTTCAGGCAGCCTGCTGTATCGAGTGCAAGTTGTTCGTTTTCGATGACGCAGGGACCTGCGATCAGGAAAAACGGACGATTCAAGCCTATTTCAAAATGGCACAATTTCATGATTGATTCGTCGGATTTGTGTGTCAAAAATGTTATTAAACGATTTTTTCGATTCTTTTTGAAGAATTTTACAGTTGTGATCCGCCGACTACCAGTCCTGCATCAATGCGTATGGTTGGTTGACCGACGCCCACGGGAACGCTTTGTCCTGCTTTGCCGCATACGCCTATGCCTGAATCCAGTTCGAGGTCTTTTCCTATCATGCTGATATGGCGCATTACTTCAGGACCGCTGCCGATGAGAGTTGCTCCTTTGACGGGATATTGTAATTTACCGTTTTCGATCCACCATGCTTCAGACGTGCTGAACACAAAGCGTCCGCTTGTAATGTCCACCTGACCTCCGCCGAAGTTCACGGCATAAAGTCCTTTTTTCACAGATGCGATGATTTCTTCCGGTGCATGGTTGCCTGCGCGCATAAAAGTGTTGGTCATGCGGGGCATAGGCATGGCAGCGTAGCTTTCACGACGCCCGTTTCCGGTGACGGGCATCTTCATCAATCGTGCGTTGGTTTCATCTTGCAGATATCCGCATAGAATGCCGTTTTCAATCAATACGGTTTCACGAGTAGGGTTGCCTTCATCGTCTATGTTTAAAGAGCCTCGACGATTGGGGATGTTGCCTTGGTCGACGACGGTTACGCCCTTTGCTGCGACTTGTTCGCCAATGCGATTGGAAAATGTGCTGGTTTTTTTTCGGTTGAAATCGCCTTCCAAGCCGTGACCTACTGCCTCGTGCAGAAGAATACCCGGCCAACCCGGACCGAGTACGACAGTCATTTCTCCTGCCGGCGCAGGTTTTGCATCGAGATTGGTCAATGCTTGTTCCACCGCATGACGAATATAGGTTTCGGTTTTTTGATCATCAAACCAAGTCGGATCAAAACGTCCTCCTCCTCCTGAAGAACCT
>JAUNUY010000026.1:0-522 GCA_030537935.1 Eubacteriales bacterium
CGCGCTTGCCCCCACGGGGCTTACGGGCATGCAGCATGCCGACGGAGAAATATTGGCAGCGCGTGCCGCCGAGCGTTTCGGCATCCCGTACACACTTTCCACCATGAGCATCTGTTCGATTGAAGACGTTGCAGCTTCCGTACAAAAACCGTTTTGGTTTCAGCTTTACATGATGCGCGACAGAGATTTCATGCAAGACTTGATGCGCCGTGCCCGAGCGGCATCTTGCAGTGCATTGATTCTGACGGCAGATTTGCAAATCATGGGACAAAGACACAAAGACATCAAAAACGGACTTTCCTCACCGCCCAAACCGACAATAAAAAATATACTCAACATGATGACCAAGCCGCAATGGTGCTTGAAGATGATGAAAACGCAACATCGTTCGTTCGGGAATATTGTCGGACACGTCAAAAACGTCAGCGACATGGGCTCGCTGGCGGCATGGACTTCCGAGCAATTCGATCCCTGTCTTCATTGGCAAGATGTCGCATGGGTAAAAGAACAATGGGGAGGAAA
>JAUNUY010000026.1:532-1360 GCA_030537935.1 Eubacteriales bacterium
CAGACGATGCCCGCCGTTGCGTAGACGTCGGAGCGGATGCCCTCATTGTTTCCAACCACGGGGGAAGACAATTGGACGGAGCACCTTCTTCCATTTCCGTTCTTCCCGAAATCGTTGAAGCCGTGGGGGATAAGATTGAAGTTTGGATGGACGGCGGCATTCGTGGCGGTCAAGATGTTCTGAAAGCCGTGGCACTCGGAGCTCATGGCGTTTTTATCGGTCGACCTTTCTTGTACGGACTTGGGGCATACGGGGAAGAAGGCGTATATCGTGCATTGGACATCATCGCCAAGGAGCTTGATGTCAGCATGGCGTTTTGCGGACATACCGATATTCTTCAAGTCAATCAAGAGATATTGAGGAATCCTCGCGTGTTTTCAGGCACAGAATTTCGTGGGCGTTGAACACGACGGTGTCGAAGAGATATTGAGGAATCCTTGCGTGTTTTCAGGCAGCCATCTGTGATGGTGCGGAATCATTTAAGCATGAAAGCGTCGTATCGCCGAAGACATGACAATTGTTTCGCAAGACGGTACAACACCGCATGGATTCTCAAGGCATTTCTTCGTGAATGAGGACAAATATTCTAAAGCAAGATAAAAGCTTCAACTTCCGATTCAGGAAATGCATTGATTCTGCCGATGTTGGACAAACATTCCGAAGCAAGACAAAAGCTTCAACACGGTGGAAAGGAAACGGCTTTCGGTCTCGTTGGCTTGCCGGACACACGAAGCGTAACGTGCATAGCGAAACATCTTGATTATTCATGATGCTGCGTTGCATTGACAGGACTTTGCGGCAAGGTCTGTGACGATACGTCTCGTATCA
>JAUNUY010000007.1 GCA_030537935.1 Eubacteriales bacterium
ACGCTTCCGCATCATTGCGTACGTGTACCTTGACAGCTACCTCATCTTTTGAACCGTCGTTGTAGGTTACCACAACCGTGACTTCTTTATCACCCGGGGTTGTTGTATCTACCGGCTCTTTAAATTCATAGCTCTTTGCATCCAGCTCATCCTTGTTCGTGATGGCATCTTCTGCATTCGGTGTTTCGTTCTTGTTGACGGTCAAATCTTTTGTTGCAGGTTCTTTCGTACCTGCTTCACCTTCAACCACCGTATAGACTACCGGAATGTTGGCTGTAGACTCATCTGCAAATTTTACAGTAACGTTAACCGGTTCTTTTTCACCGGCAACGCTCGTATCTACCGTTGCTCCACCTGCAAAGCCGACAACGGTTGCTCCTTCCGGTAATACCGGCGTAAACGTGATACCGTCCGTTGTGGCCTCCGTACCTTTGACGACTTCTTTTGCACCCTTAGCATCCGTATTCGTCTCTTTGTACGCTTCCGCATCATTGCGTACGTGTACCTTGACAGCTACCTCATCTTTTGAACCGTCGTTGTAGGTTACCACAACCGTGACTTCTTTATCACCCGGGGTTGTTGTATCTACCGGCTCTTTAAATTCATAGCTCTTTGCATCCAGCTCATCCTTATTCGTGATGGCATCTTCTGCATTCGGTGTCTCGTTCTTGTTGACGGTCAAATCTTGGGTTGCCGGCTCTTTCGTACCTGCTTCACCTTCAACCACCGTATAGACTACCGGAATGTTGGCTGTAGACTCATCTGCAAATTTTACAGTAACGTTAACCGGTTCTTTTTCACCGGCAACGCTCGTATCTACCGTTGCTCCACCTGCAAAGCCGACAACGGTTGCTCCTTCCGGTAATGCCGGCGTGAACGTGATACCGTCCGTTGTGGCCTCCGTACCTTTGACGACTTCTTTTGCACCCTTAGCATCCGTATTCGTCTCTTTGTACGCTTCCGCATCATTGCGTACGTGTACCTTGACAGCTACCTCATCTTTTGAACCGTCGTTGTAGGTTACCACAACCGTGACTTCTTTATCACCCGGGGTTGTTGTATCTACCGGCTCTTTAAATTCATAGCTCTTTGCATCCAGCTCATCCTTATTCGTGATGGCATCTTCTGCATTCGGTGTCTCATTCTTGTTGACGGTCAAATCTTGGGTTGCAGGTTCTTTCGTACCTGCTTCACCTTCAACCACCGTATAGACTACCGGAATGTTGGCTGTAGACTCATCTGCAAATTTTACAGTAACGTTAACCGGTTCTTTTTCACCGGCAACGCTCGTATCTACCGTTGCTCCACCTGCAAAGCCGACAACGGTTGCTCCCTCCGGTAATACCGGCGTAAACGTGATACCGTCTGTCGTAGCAGGTATTCCCTTTACGACTTCTTTGGTACCCTTAGCATCCGTATTCGTCTCTTTGTATGCTTCCGCATCATTGCGTACGTGTACCTTGACAGCTACTTCGTCTTTTGAACCATCGTTGTAGGTTACGACAACCGTGACTTCTTTATCACCCGGGGTCGTTGTATCTACCGGTTCTTTAAATTCATAGCTCTTTGCATCCAGCTCATCCTTATTCGTGATGGCATCTTCTGCATTCGGTGTTTCGTTCTTGTTGACGGTCAAATCTTTTGTTGCAGGTTCTTTTGTACCTGCTTCCCCTTCAACCACCGTGTACACTACCGGAATTTCAGCAATCGACTCATCCGTAAACTTAACTTTTACATTAACTGCCGGTTTGTCACCTGCTGTACTTGTATCTACCGTTGCACCATCTGCAAAACCGACAACGGTTGCTCCTTCCGGTAATGCCGGCATGAACGTGATACCGTCTGTTGTGGCCTCCGTGCCCTTAATAACCTCTTTCGTGCCTACAGCTTTCGGGTTCTCCTCTTTAAAAATCTCCGCTTCCGTCTTTTTCTTTGTGTATGTGATGGTCATCTTGACCCTCTTCATACCGTCCTTATCCGGGAGCACTTCTTTAGAAATGGACTTCTCAAAGCCCGGTCTGTCAAAAGAGGTTTTGACAACGTTTATCGCCGGTAAATATTTGTCACCGCTCAAATCTTCCGATTCATAGGGTATGAAATCCGTAATTAAGTATTCGTTGCTTATGACACCATTGTTCTCCACTTCATATCCCGGATAATTCTCCGTAAAGTTGACAGATGCCGAATACTTATTGCCGGATACGACACCCTTAACAAACGTCGCGCCTTTTAACTCGGGAATAGTTTCACTTTCTTCATTATTCGTTACAAACTTCTGGTCCAAAACCAACTGTACTTTTTGTGTTTTCTTTGTCGGTATCTCTCCAATCATAGATGCATCAAAGGGATATCCGCCATCTTGCCAAGATCCGCTTGCAGCTAATACACCGGAAAAATCCAATGTATCTTTATTTCCGGCCGGATTCGGTACAGTAGAAAACTCTAATGTATAGGTTGCCTCCAAGGGACCACCGGCATGAAAACGGAATCCTTCATGATACGAGTCCCGTCGGAAACGGCCTGCAGTATCACTGTTGACCGTGCCGGAAGTCCAACCGTCAATCCTGCTACTGAATAATGGCCACGTATTTTTATCATCCGGATGATCCCAGATTGTTTTCCATATCGGTTCACCCTGATCATCTCTATATGCAGTTACCCATCCGGTACGGGTCGAAGCATCATCCCCGGAGAAATCTTGGAATATCCACTTGTTTACATCAGCCGAATTCAATAACGCATCCGAATGCTGTAAATCATTGTTCGTACCGATTTGTGGCTGCGGATTGATTTCCCAATGGGCCGGACCGGAAATAACTCTGGTCAACTTTGTTTTCTCTTGACCGAACGGTGCCCACAAGGAAGTCAACGACATCGGATACTCGAGCTTTAAATCCTTTGTGATTGCAAAGCCGATTGCTGCCTTATCTACTGCTTTTCCCTCATTGTAATTGTATATCAGCCCGTCTCTGAAGTATACAACTCGCCAACGTTTTCTGCCTTCTTCCTCATCCCCGGGGATTGCCGGCAATTGAATCAGCTCTACGTTCTTCTTACTGTTTTCCAACTTGATTTTTTTGTAAGAAGCCTGAGCCGTATACGGCTCAAAGAATACCTTCCGTTCTTCCGGTACCGCATCGGCCAATTTTTCAATCTTTGCCACCGGATTCGTATAATTCTCATGCACTTCGGCCGAGACTTTTTCCACCATGCCCGGTAGACCCTTAAAAAGACCTTTACCGGTTAATGATGTTACAATCATCGCCAATATTAATATTGACGATGCGACCTTACGCAGTCTTCCGCGCATCAATCTTCCATCTTTCATTTTTTTACCCAAAAACATTCCTTTCGTACGACAATCGCGAGTAGATTTTCATTCCGCAAGCGTAATACTGCTCATATCAGCTTTGAAATCGGACATTCTCGACGATACATCTCTCAACATCACGGCATCTGTAAAGAATATCTCAAAAGATTTTCTTTCAATGCCTTACATCAAACCGTTCATAAGTTATTTCCCCTTTTCCGGTACACTTCTCCTTTCATCACAATCCATTTCCATGAATTTGTCTATTCATAAATGAAATATTACAGATAGTCGAACCCATGAAATAAAACTGTACCTTTTTATACCATTTTTACATATCGTCTAATTTTTGTCAATGTAGTTCGTATCACCTCCTATCCGGCTTACTAAAACCCCACTTCCCGTACAATTTAACGCTCTATCCACTTACCGAAACGTTATAATAGAGTATATAAAATGCTCAGCTGAGTACTTCTAAATGACATCATAAAAAGAACCGGTGGAAACCCACCGGTTCTTTCTTATCTTAGAATATAATATTATTCCGTCACGAGACGCTCGGTCTCTGACAGTGGTGCCGTTTGACTCTTTCCTTCGGCAATACTCGATGCCTCCGTCTTCGCCTCGGTTTCAGATACTCGTGAAGACTCTTTCTCTAAAATCTTTTCTCCGGCAACGGCCATATTCGGTACCGTATTCGAATCGGAATCGGGATTATCATTTTTCGCTTCCTCAACGGAATTCGTGTTCGGTTGCGGACGCATCATTCGCTCCTCAGAAGCCGGTACAGTAGAAGCCGTCTCCCCTTCCGGTTTTACCGCTGCTTCCGCATTGGACGTATTATCTGATGCTTTCGGATTAATCGGTGAATTACCAAATTGGCTCTCTTCCAATGTCCGCAAAGCGGTCAAATAACCTTCCGTTGCGCTGTGTGCCCATGCCAAATCAACGTCTTCAAAGTTTTGCAACCACTTCTTGATGCGCTTTGCTCGCAGTGGTGTTAACTCTGCATCCGCCCTATTGCGGATACGGGCAATCTCGCGTGAGACCATACCCCGATCCAACTCTCCGGAAATCGAAGGAATGTCGATAGCCGGAATCCGATTCTTCAAATATGCCCGCCATCCCGGACTGAGAATACGATAACGATGCTGATGGTCACCATGGTCGACAATCATATATCCGTCTTGAATACCGATATTTTCCGGCGCCATGTGCATGGCGGTCGCCAACTTGGTCAATTCCGCTTCAAAATCCGCTTCGAGATTATCGCTCATCTCCGGGATTGTAATATCTTTTAAGGCCCAGGCCTTTTCCGTACCGTCAATAGTATAACGGAAAACATGCCCGTCTAATTGAATATCCGCTGCATTGATGTTTTCATACAAAGCGACATATTCCTTTTTCTTAGCAATTTCTTCGGCCGGAATTTCCTCATTACCGGTCAACCCTGCCAATACTTTTCGTGCAGCGGCAATTTGTTCTTCCGTCAAATCTTTCTTGAACACATAGTGGAAGTGATCGCCGTGTCTTACGACAAATCCATCTTCAGTCTCTTCCGTAACATCTTCCGCCTTGAAGTGGAATCCGTCTTCCGCCGTTGTCGAATCTCCTTCATGCGTCTCGCCTGCGTGCTCATCCGGCGTTTCTTCGGGTGTTTCTTCGGCATCCGGCTCCGGTGTGCTGTAAACAACTTCTTTAATTGCCGCCTCCAACCGACCGAGTTCCTTCATATTCTTCTGATACAAAGCATCATCTTGCTTGACCGCGTACGCCACATCCAATTCAATGGACCGAATCTGTTTTAAGAATTCGTCATTCCGCTCTTTCGGAATACGATTCTTATACTCCGTTAGTTTATCCCTTAACTTTCCGCATGCGGAGAGGATATGCTCCTTGTTCAGCGTATAGGCCGGCAGATAACCGCCATATTTCAAATTCTCAAAACTGTCCAATCCGTCCGGTGTTTGCGAAGCCGTCAATTCACCCAGCGGGTTATATGAGATATCCATAAATTCAATGGTCTTATTCGGTGCATCAATGGCCATGGTCTTGATAAAGTTTTCGCTGACGTCCAACGATTCCAATACCTTAAAGGCATTCACACCCTGCAAGGTTGTGATTGCATTGTTTTTCACATTCAGCGTCTTTAACGTTTCACTCAATCCGGACAAACGAATCAACTTATTATTCGCCGCTTCCATATTTGTCATGGCCTTATAACCCGTAACGGCTTCCATGTCCGTCATCTCATTATCATTGACCGACAAATATTCCAAGCTATCGGAAGCACCGCCCAAACGCTCAATGTGATTCTTGTCGGCGTACAGATGTGTCAGTTGCTTCGCCACTTCCACGCCGTCAAGACTTCGCAGGTAATTTCCCTTCACGGACAATTGCTTCAAGTTCGGCATATTCTTCAGAAAATCCAGATCATAGAGCTTGATATTATCTGCAACCAATCCCGCCAGAGATTCCGAGGTCATGCTACCCAAATGAACATCCGGATTATCACCGATAAATAGCTTCTCCAGTACCGGTTTATTATTCAAGGGCGACAAGTCCGCAATTCGATTATGTTCAAAACTGATGACATGCAACTTATCCGCGTTCAACAAGGGTGACAAATCCGTCAGTTCATTATAATCAAAATTCAACGTTTCCAAATTCGGCATCTCCGCCAGTACATCAATATTTGTCAGATGATTACCTGCTGCACTGATGGACGTTAGGTTCTTATGCTTCTTCAGAAAATCGATGGATGACAGATTTAACTGCGATATATCCACACCGATAAGATTCGGCATTTTCTCCAAAAATGTAAAGTCACTGATGCCCGTATTCGGAATCCAAAGATGCTTCAATTCCTTAAATTGCAGGACGGGACTGATATCGTCAATCGGCGTATAGCCTACCGCCAGTAACCGAAGACCCGTCAGATAGGACAAGCCGTTTCGTTTTAACGGATCCTTTATTTCACCGATGTTGATGGCACGCACACCGGCCAGCCATTGTTTCATCTTATCGACATTCGTTTCCTTGGCCGGAAAATCGGTGTCCGCATTGGCATGCAGAAGACTGTGGATAATTTCATCATCGAAGCCCATGGCTTTCAACGTCTCCATGCCGGTCTTTTGATGTTCATGGTGATGACCGTGCGGATCTTCAAACGGCTTGGACGGGTCAATATCTTCTATCCGATACGAATGATAGTGATCCCCATGTGGTACGATGAAATATTCACCGTCTATTTTGATATCCTCCGGTTTACAATGGAAATTCTCTGCCAAATAGTTGATTTTTTCCTGCAGTTTCTCCTCCGGTGTCGGCTCCGGTTGGGGGTTCTCCGGCTGCGGTGCCGGCGGTTTCGGCTTTTCCGGTTCCGGTGCCGGCGGTTTCGGCTTTTCCGGCTGTGGTGCCGGCGGTTTCGGCTTCTCCGGCTGTGGTGCCGGCGATTGCGGTATTAAATATGCCCACTTCGTGCCCGCCAACTGCGTATAATAAATATAATGCGTATGATTGCCGTGCTGAACAATCAAACCATTTGCCGTCTTGGCGACGATACCTGTACCGTCAAAGAGAAAACCGTCATCCGTCGGCTTCGTCACACCCGGAATATCCGTACCGGCATCCGGCTTTGTCGGTATGCTGACGGATGGCGTCACCGGAGCCGCCGGAGCTACCTGTGGTTTCCGTTTTTTATAATCATCCAACATCTGACGCTCATGCGACGTCAATTCGCTGTACTTAATAAAATGGAAATGGTCTCCGTGACGCACAACCACGCCACCCGCATTTTCCTCTACAATGTCCGCCGGATTGAATTGATATCCGTCTTCGTGATGGGCATGTCCGTTCGTCTGATGACGGCTAATCGTTTCCCCCTCTTTTCGTGATACGATCTTCGTCTGCTTCACGTTTTTCTTCGGATAATAGTAGTATTCGCCGTCCACTTTTATGATATAGCCTTCCGCGACCTCATACTGAATATCTTCATCACGCAATACATAATTCGGATTGTTATAGACAATTTCATCCACGAACTTCGCATCATAGGGAACACGTCCTTTCTTAAAGTGACTGTGATCGCCATGAAGCCAAGAATATCCATCCGACGTAATATACGTCACGATGACTTCTTTCTTCTTTTTCTTCTCGACTTTTTTGTCAGAGGCTTCCGCCTTCTTCGGTGTTGCCGCCTCTACTTTGTCAGCACGCTCGACAACCGCCTCCGGCTGTCTTAACGCACAGTAACCGGCCGTTACACCGCCACCCAGAAGAATGGCGACCGCCGATCCGATGATAATGTTTCGTTTCTTAGCCATAAATTCTCAATTCCTTCTCAATTTGAAAATATTCCTGATGTACGACTCCTATTATAGCCGCTTCATGATTAGTTGTAAATAACTTTTTCTGGAAAAACCCATATTTTGCGACATTTTCTCTACCTATACCGCACTTGGCATCCATTCTTAATTTGAGAATATTTCACCGAAATATCGTCCCGGAATAACCACCGCCCATAGGCCGGATGCCATCGCCGCAAATGACCGAAAATGAGTTATCATGGCGACACTCTAATAACAAAAAAACACCCCCGAACTACGGGGGTGCGGTTATTTCTCTTATTTCACAACTTGCAAACTTTTTATCATCTCTTGAATCCACGGCTCGGACACAGCGAAGTCGGGCACTTGAACTGACATACGAGTATTCTTATCCACGATGGTATGCCAATAACACAATTTTTCACCTTCCTTAAACGGATTGTCTTCATCCCATCCGTACCAGGTCACTCCGTTAATTTCCTCGGTAAATAAATCCGGATGCTTCTCTTTCTCTTGAGCCATCTCTTCTTCGTTCGTAATTTCCATGCCGGCAACAGATCGGGTCTGTTGTACACTGATATACGGTACGTCAAAGGAAGGCAGCGATCCTTCCGGAACGGCAAATACACGCAATGAAATATCGTTTTCCTGGACCGTATAATCCCCGGTCGGTAAGGTCACCTCTATCATCTCGTTGACCACTTTCTTGCGCGTTTCTTGAACTTCTTCTTTCACCGTGGCGTCATTCGACGACGTTTCCGGCACCTTCTCCCCGCCACAGCCGGCAAAGGTTGCCGCCGCCAATGTCAAGGTCAATACAAAAAGTTTCTTTTTCATTGTCTCCCCCTTTACAATACATATCCCTTTATGTTTTCATTATAGGAAATACACATTAATTGTCAAGAAAATGCGACAGACAAAAAAAGCAGAGCCTAAGCTCTGCTTTAATAGGTACCGGCATCCACCCGGCCTCCCACATCGTTGCCAATGCAGTACTCTGG
>JAUNUY010000027.1 GCA_030537935.1 Eubacteriales bacterium
AAATGACTGCCGGCGGTTGGAGGTCACTCGGGCCGCAAGGCATCGGGCAGGGCCCGTTCAACCCGCTGCACAATGCCGGACGCCAACGCGTAGGCGTGGCACACGACGGTAACCTTGCCGGACATCTGTTTGTGTCGTCCGGATTGGGCGGAATGAGCGGTGCGCAACCCAAAGCCGCCGTGATAGCCGGCGCGGTTTCCATCGTTGCCGAAGTCGATTATTCGCGCATCGAAACACGCCACACGCAAGGCTGGGTGCATAAAATTACGAACGATAAACAAGAAGCGTTTGATTGGGCTAAAAAAGCTGTAAACGAAAAGCAAGCGCTTTCCATTGCCTATCATGGCAATATTGTGGATTTACTGGAATATGCCGACACAAACAACATTCACATTGAACTGTTGAGCGACCAAACTTCGTGCCACGAACCTTATACGGGCGGCTATTGTCCTGTTGGCATTACGTTTGATGAGCGCACGCGTCTGCTTCGTGAAGACCGTGGTAAGTTCAAACAATTGGTAAACGAATCGCTCAAACGCCATTTTGAAGTGATAAAACGCTTGGTGGGCAAAGGTACTTTCTTTTTCGACTATGGTAATTCGTTTATGAAAGCGATATACGACGCCGGAGTGAAGGAAATTTCGAAAAACGGTATCGACGAAAAAGATGGCTTCATCTGGCCATCGTATGTAGAAGATATTATGGGACCGGAGCTGTTCGATTACGGATACGGACCATTCCGCTGGGTATGTTTGAGCGGCAAACACGACGATTTAATAAAAACCGACAAAGCGGCGATGGCGTGTATCGACCCCAACCGACGCGGGCAAGACCGAGACAATTGGGTGTGGATTCGCGATGCCGAGAAAAATCAACTTGTGGTCGGCACGCAAGCGCGCATTCTCTATCAAGACGCCGTCGGACGCATGAATATTGCGCTCAAATTTAACGAAATGGTGCGCAACGGAGAGATTGGTCCTGTGATGCTCGGACGCGACCATCACGATGTGAGTGGCACCGATTCGCCTTTCCGTGAAACGGCGAATATAAAAGATGGCAGCAACGTGATGGCGGACATGGCAGTGCAATGTTTCGCCGGAAATGCCGCGCGCGGCATGAGTCTTGTGGCATTACACAATGGCGGTGGTGTCGGCATCGGAAAAGCCATCAACGGTGGTTTTGGTATGGTGTGCGATGGTAGCACGCGCGTGGATGAAATCCTGCGTTCTTCTATGTTGTGGGATGTGATGGGCGGTGTAGCACGTCGTTCGTGGGCGCGCAAC
>JAUNUY010000028.1 GCA_030537935.1 Eubacteriales bacterium
AATAAAAAAACGTATGACCCAATCCGTCAGCCTTCCGTAAGGCGCGGACACGAAGCGCAAAGTATCCCATCCGAGCGGCTTGCCGAACACAGGTTTTTGGTGGCTGAAGGTTTCCAGAGAATACCGACCCATATAACGCCCCATGCCGCTTTCGCCCACGCCGCCGAACGGCAAAGATTTCGCACCCAAGTGTGCAACGGCAAAATGATGACACAGCGCACCGGAAGATGTTTCTTCTTCAAAACGTTTTCGAATATCCTTCTTGCTCGAAAACACATACAACGCCAAAGGCTTGGGTCTGCAATTGATAAAATCGATTGCGGCAGAAGCATCTTCCACGTGCACAATGGGCAAAATCGGCCCGAAAATCTCTTCCTTCATCACCGCCTGATCCGCACGTACTCCGTTCAAGACCGTAGGTGCCGCATATCTTTGATCTTCATCGATATGCGAACCGAAAGCAATCTGATCCTCATCGACATCCTTCAAAAGCATTTTCAACCTTTGCACATGTCGGTCATTGATGATGCGCCCGTAATGTTTGCTGTTTTGCACATCTTTGCCGTACATATTTTCCACCGCCCTTTGCAAAGCTTCTGCCAACTTTTGTGCCGCACTCCTCGTTGTCAACACATAATCGGGTGCCACACAGGTCTGCCCCGCATTCAAAAATTTCGCCCACGCCAAACGTCTTGCCACCGCATCCATGTCGACATACTCATCAACCCATGCAGGCGACTTTCCCCCAAGCTCCAAAGTCACCGGCGTCAAATATTCAGCGGCCGCCGCCATGACGATTTTCGCAACATGCGGATTCCCCGTATAAAAGATATGATCAAAGCGTTCTTTCAAAATCAATCCGGTTCCTTCTGCATCCGCTTCAAGCACCCGGACCGCGTCGTGATCCAAATAACGAGGAACAAGCCTTGCGAGCAAAGCAGACGTCTGAGATGCAAGCTCGCTCGGTTTGAGCAGCACCGCATTGCCCGCGGCAAGCGCACCGACAAGCGGCGACAAAATCAACATCAAAGGATAATTCCACGGTGCCATAATCAACACCACGCCCTTGGGCTCATGAACAAGCTTGGCACGACCCGGAAAAAGACTCAACGGCATCGATGCTTTTCGAGGTTTGAGCCACCTCTCCATATGCCTGAGCATGTGACGGATTTCGCCCTTCACAAAACCCGTTTCCGTCAACCTTCCTTCACACGCACACTTGCCCAAATCCTCTTGCAAGGCCTGCAACCACGACTCTTCATGCTCTTCAAGCATGGCAA
>JAUNUY010000029.1 GCA_030537935.1 Eubacteriales bacterium
GTAGCTCCCTTTCGCAATCCGAAGTGCACCTTGAAGTGTTTGAAAACGTGGTGGACGCCGACGCCGATTTTATTCGGGACTTGGTCAACGACCGGCTTATCCCGCGTATGTTGATGCACGGCTTTCCGGTAAAAGGCTTGCGCTTCGAATGGGACGAAAGCGTGGATTATACGCCGGAACAAATGGTCGGGTATGAAACAATGATTGCCGACCGCTACGAGGTTGACCCGAAATACTTCATCGACAAATACAACATTCCCATTATCGGGAAAAAAGAAACACCACTTCAACTCGGGAGAGGCGGTTTTTTCGACTAAGCCCCTCGGACTTTGAGGGGCTGCACAAACGCATGCACACATTGTTGCAGCCTTGCACATGCAGCGTCTGCCTCGCGCGCGATAAACAGATAAAAAAGCCGGACACCGCAAAACTGCACGCGGCGTTCAGGCGTATCATTGAGTGGCTGCACGCCATGGGCGAATTTCGTGTACGCGATATAAAAACGCCGATTGTTCGGCAACTTATTTCCGAAACGGCGGCAATCTTCAACGAGGCGGTGGATACGCAATTAAAAGAGGTGCAACCCGATGATATATTTGTGCGCGCGCTCAAACAAAGCGGCTATGTGTTTTCGGGATTTAAAACGCTCGCGCAAGTCAAAGAGGCGGAGCAAATGCTTATTGACGAATCCGGCAAAAGGAAACCGTTTGAACAGTTTTTAAATGATGTTCAAACAATCGATAAAACTTACAACGAAACGTACCTCTACTCGGAATATAAATTCGCCGTGGCTTCGGCGCAAATGGCGGACAAATGGAAACGTTTCGAGAAAGACAAAGGACGCTACGACCTGCAATATCGCACCGCCAACGATGACCGTGTACGCGATACACACGCCGAGTTGCACAACGTTACCTTGCCCTTTGATTCGCCGTTTTGGGATAAGTATTATCCGCCAAACGGCTGGGGATGCCGTTGCACGGTGGTGCAGGTGCGAAAGGGAAAATACCCGCAATCCGACCTTGACGATGCCATGAAGAAAGGCGACGCGGCAAGCAGCGGCAAGTTCCAAAAGATGTTCCGCTTTAATCCGGGAAAAAGTAAAAGCCTGTTCCCGGCGCATAATCCTTATACGCCAAGTAAATGTGCCGGGTGCACTTTGAACGGATTTCCACTTGCCAAAATACCGGACAATGAGCTGTGCGCGGCGTGT
>JAUNUY010000030.1 GCA_030537935.1 Eubacteriales bacterium
GTTTCGCCCGATTGGGAGATGGTGACGATCAGCTGCCGTTCGTCGGCAATGACGTCGCGGTAGCGGTATTCGCTCGCAATTTCAACATCGGTCGGCATTCGCGCAATGGATTCCAGCCAGTATTTGGCGGTCAGACCTGCATAATAGGATGTTCCGCAAGCAAGTATTTTGATCGAGGTGATCTCGGAAAATACTTTCGCTGCGTTTTTGCCGAAAATGTCGGGGGCAAATGTATCGTCCAGAAGTGCTTCGGCTGTATCGGAGACTGCTTTGGGCTGCTCGTGAATTTCTTTTTGCATGAAATGGCTGTAAGGGCCGAGCTCCAGTGATGCAAGCGAGAGTGAAGAGTGTTTAACGTCACGTTGAATGTCTTCTCCTTTATGGTCGACCATGGCAATAATGCCAGAAGCCTTCAAAAGGGCAATGTCTCCGTCTTCCAGATAAACCACGCTGCGGGTGCGGGAGATGACGGCAGAGACATCGGATGCAACCAATGTTTCATTCTCGCCCAAAGCTACCAATAAGGGGCACCCCATGCGTGCAACCACGATTTCTTGCGGATTGTCGGCAGCCATAACAACGATGGCATAAGCACCTCGGAAACGTTTGCATGCGGTTTGAACGGCTTGAAACACATTGCGGCTATGGAGGTATTCTTCATGAACGGCATGGGCAATGACTTCGGTATCTGTTTGTGACTCAAAGACGTAACCCGCTTTTTGCAAACGAGCACATTCTTCTTCGTAATTTTCAACAATGCCGTTGTGCACGACGGCAATCAAATCGTTGGAAACATGCGGATGGGCATTCGGTTCGGTCACTCCGCCATGTGTCGCCCAACGCGTATGGCCGATGCCGACGGATCCTTGCACGCCCGCCGTCCGCGCGGCTTCTTCCATGAGGGCGACGCGACCGACACGCCGTACTCTTTCGATCTTGCCTGCTTTGTTCAATACGGCAATACCTGAAGAGTCGTAGCCTCGATATTCCAAACGTTGCAAGCCGCTGATAAGGAAATCGACAACATTTTCTTTTTCTCGAATCGCTCCGACAATTCCGCACATAAGTTTTATCCTTGTATGGTCTTAAGACCATGTGATTTCAATGAGGCATTCATTCATACGCTGCTCTTCTGTCTTCCTTTAGGACCGGAAAATCTTCGACAGTAGAAGACCGTATGAGTTTCTCAAGGTGTTTCG
>JAUNUY010000031.1 GCA_030537935.1 Eubacteriales bacterium
CGCTTTGGAAGAAATCGTGATGGCATTGAAAACCCGTCACGACATTTTTGGACTGGACACCGGCATAGACACCACACAAATCGTGCCGACGTCCAAACTCGTCTCCACCGTCACGGGTTATCCCGTTCAGCCGAACAAAGCCATCGTCGGCACCAATGCCTTTGCGCACGAATCGGGCATTCATCAGGACGGGGTGTTGAAATGTCGGGAAACCTACGAAATTATGTCGGCGGAATCCGTGGGGTGGACGACCAATCGCTTGAGTCTGGGAAAACTTTCGGGCCGCAACGCTTTTCGTACCAAGCTTGCCGAAATCGGCATTGAGCTCGACAGCGAAGAAGCTTTGAACGCTGCCTTTGCACGCTTCAAAGAATTGGCAGACAAAAAACGTGAAATTTTCGACGAAGATCTGCATGCCTTAGTCTCGGATGAAATGACCGGACGCGCACAAGAGACTTACAAATACGTATCGCTTAAAATTCGTACCGAAACGGGGGAAGCACCCAGTGCGGAAATCGTCTTCACTGAAGAAGGTGTCGAAAAGCGGGCGCAAAGTGCGGGTTCCGGTCCCGTCGACGCCGTCTTTAAAGCGGTTGAATCCATAGCGGCAAGCGGCGCACATTTACAACTCTATTCGGTCAATGCCGTGACCGCAGGCACGGAAAGTCAGGGAGAAGTCACCGTGCGCATGGAAAAAAACGGTCATATCGTCAACGGTCAGGGCGCAGACACGGACGTGATCGTCGCCAGCGCGAAAGCATATCTTTCTGCGTTGAACAAACTGGTGCGCGGAAAACCAAAGGTGAAGGCGCAAGGCACGGTTTAATCAATCCTACAAGCTTTTTGCACAGATGGCGGCGGTTGCCAATGGCTGACTTTCTTGGCGCAAGGCATGGCTCTTGATCCCGTAAGCTTTTTTGTTCGCCTTCTTCATGCATGAAGTGATGATTAAATATTTTTTTGCCATATCCATTCATGTGTTGCAGAAAAATCAAGCATGCAAGGCGCATCATCACAGACAATACCATGGCGAAACACCTTAAGAATTCACACAATGCATTCCGTCAAAGACGGTACAACTGTATGAGTTCTAAAGGTGTTTTGTCTTATTATAGCGAAACATCTTGAGAATCCAGGCGGTGTTGTCTTGTACGAATTCTCAATTGATTCCGCTCTATTC
>JAUNUY010000032.1 GCA_030537935.1 Eubacteriales bacterium
AAAGGCTTCAACAGTGTTCGTCTTCTCCCGATTCTTGCATCGGACTTTCTTTATGCAAGAGCGATTTTGACGAAGCGAGTCCTTGCAAATACGCTTCATCCACATCATGCGTCAAATAACATCCGTCAAAACAGGATGTTTCAAAGCCGTCAATGTCGGGATTAAGCTTGCCAATCAAATCGACAAGAGCATCCAAATCCTGAAAGACCAAACCATCCACACCGATTTCACGAGCAATCTCTTCCGTGCTTCGATTGTGCGCAATCAACTCTTCGCGCGTCGGCATGTCGATACCGTACACGTTCGGAAAACGCACTTCAGGTGCAGCCGATGCCATGTACACTTTCTTTGCCCCCGCTTTGCGGGCCATTTCCACAATTTCCCGACTGGTCGTACCACGTACGATGGAATCGTCCACGAGCAAAACATTTTTATCTGTAAATTCACACGCCACGGGACTTAATTTTTGTTTGACCGATTTTTTGCGCACCGTCTGGCCCGGCATAATAAACGTGCGTCCGATGTAGCGATTTTTGATCAGTCCTTCCCGATACGGCAAACCAATGTGTCGGGCAAGTTCAAGCGCAATCGGACGGCTTGTGTCGGGGATGGGCATGATCACATCGATATCATCGGGCAGTTGATGTGCAATTTTCTCTGCCAATGTAATGCCCATATTCAAACGTGCCTGATACACGGAAATTCCGTCAATCACAGAATCGGGACGGGCGAAATAGACGAACTCGAACAAACACGGGTATAAACGGCTTTGCTCGGCGCACTGACGACGGAAAAGCCTGCCGGAAAAATCGATGAAAACGGCTTCTCCCGGTCGAATATTGCCTTCAATGTCAAAACCTGTTGCGTTGAATGCGACCGATTCGGACGCCACCATATAATCAGGCTCTTCCGTGTTGTTGTCATTCCGTTTTCCCAAGATCAGAGGACGAATACCCAAAGGATCGCGAAATGCGAGCATGCCGTATCCTGCAATCATGGCAACCGTTGCGTAAGCACCGCGCACACGTCGATGCAATGATGCTACGGCTTCGAAAATATTGTCCACTTCCAAGACATTGCCGGAAACTTTTTGCTCCAATTCATGCGCCAAGACATTGAGCAGAACTTCGGAGTCCGAACGCGTGTTGATGTGCCGCAAATCTTTGTGAA
>JAUNUY010000033.1:0-746 GCA_030537935.1 Eubacteriales bacterium
AAACATCGGTGAGTAAAGCCGCTCCGTCTGAAGAGGCTGCCTGAACGAGGTTTCGCAAGGTTTCCTCATCGATTAAGGGGACGTCTCCGTAAAGAATGAGGGTGTGTCCGATTTTTGAAAGGTAAGGCAAGGCTGTGCGTACGGCATGTCCTGTGCCGAGCTGTTCGGTCTGTTCGATCCATTGAACGTTTTCGTTTTTCAGCGTTTCACGCACGTGATGTGCGCCATGTCCGATCACGACGTTTATGGGTTGCGTGCTGAGTGTTGCGGCGGTGTCGATCACATGTTTGAGCAGGGGTTTTCCGCCGAGACAGTGCAAGACCTTGGGCATGGATGAATGCATGCGAGTGCCCTTGCCTGCCGCCAGAATAAGAATATCCAAGGCGTTGGAGGGATGGTTGTTGTGCATGGGAATCCGTTAAGGTTGAATCACGTGTTGTTCAGGGCGATATTGGTTGTGGTGATGATCGCGTGAGAAGGTGCCGTCTTTGTAATAGACGGATGAACCCGTGGGGTATTTTTGTGTCATGCGGGTTTTGCCATCTTCGTCGTAGAAGTTCCAAGAACATGATGCCAAACAGAATGCCAGCATCGATATTGCCATGATTTTTTTCATGCTTCAGTGTCCTTTATTGAAGTGTAAGAGGATGTCACGCAAGTTTTGTGGAAGATGCGCATACCATCTTGTTCAAATGTTGGGCATTTTACCGCAAAATGAGGTAAAACGGGATCAAAACAATGATGCG
>JAUNUY010000033.1:756-1142 GCA_030537935.1 Eubacteriales bacterium
TCTTCATATGTGTGCAAATCGCTCAATCCGATACCGATGAGGCGATAGAGTGTCTTTTGAGGAAAATCGACACGCTCTGTCAATCGGGAGGCTGCCTGAAACAAATCTTCCTTCGATTCCGGCATGGAAGAATAGGTTTGAGAACGTGTGATGATTTGGAAATCGGATGTTTTTAGTTTCAAGGTCACGCACCGCCCCGAAATGCCGTGTCTTAGTGCCTGTTTCCACAAATCTTCCGCAAGTTCCGCAAGCCTTTTGGTGATGACGTGCAAAGGCTCGTCTGTCGTCAGCGTGGTTTCCAAAGACAATTGTTTTCGCTTGCGTTCGGCGCATACGGGACGGCGGTCAATGCCTCGAGCCAGTTCAAAAAGACGGTATCCGTATCG
>JAUNUY010000034.1 GCA_030537935.1 Eubacteriales bacterium
ACCATGCGCAAAATCGACAAAGAGATCCGTCGTATTTTGGATGATCAGTATTCGATTGCCTACCGAATCTTGCAGGAAAATGCGGACAAAATGGAAGTCATGTGCAATGCCCTGATGGAGTGGGAAACCCTTGATGCCGATCAGGTGAAAGAAATCATGGCAGGCAAACAGCCGAGCCCGCCCAAAGATTACAGCCGCAATGTTCGACCTGAAGATCACGACTCGACCGACAAGACCGAACCTTCGGAAGGTCAGGTTTCGCCACAAGAAACCACAGCCACTTCTTCGATCGAAGATAAGACTGAAACCAAGGATTGATCGGAAGGTGTTCAAACAACGCAGCGGGGAAATCCCGCTGTTTTTTATCGCAAGGAGTAAAAATGCATTGGCAATGCGGACGTTTTTGTATTGAATTGACGACACCCAAAATTATGGGAATCGTCAACAAGACACCCGATTCTTTTTCGGACGGAGGGCACTATTCGGGAAGTCTTCAGGCAGCCTTGCGGCATGCTGAGACTATGCTTAAAGACGGTGCCGATATTCTTGACGTAGGCGGAGAGTCTACGCGTCCCGGAGCCCACGAAGTATCTGTTGAAGAGGAATGCAAGAGGGTGTTTCCCGTCCTTCGCGAGATTGTTTCATGGAATGTTCCCGTCACACTCGACACACGGCGAACCGAAGTGATGAGACGGGCTTTGGAGCACGGATTCATAGATGCGGTCAACGATATTTCCGCATTGCGCGATGAAGGAGCGATCGACGTGATTGCGTCCGAACCGAGTATCGGCGTTTGCCTGATGCATATGAAAGGGCTTCCCCGCACCATGCAAAAAAAACCCGATTATGATGATGTCGTGGGGGAAGTTGGCACTTTTTTGCATGAACGTGCGGAAAGTTGTATTCAGGCAGGTATTGCCAAGGATCGTCTTCTGATTGATCCGGGCATAGGCTTCGGGAAAACCTTGGAACACAATATGACCTTGCTCACCCACATCCAAGAATGGCAGAAAATTGCTCATGATCTTCCCGTGCTCATCGGAGCTTCACGCAAAAGCATGTTGGGCGGGATTACCGGACAGACGGATCCCATGCAAAGACTAGGAGCAAGTATTGCGTGTCACATTGAGG
>JAUNUY010000035.1 GCA_030537935.1 Eubacteriales bacterium
CTCTTTAAGCATGTTCAAATAATTTCGCCATAACCCATTAAAAAGATCATCATTGTGTGAAAATAATCATGAAAAAGGCTGCCTGAACACTTTCAGGCAGCCTTGTTGCATCAAAACAGTCGTTTTTACGGTTTGATGGCGATTTTCAACACGCCGTCGCGCTGGTTGACGAAAAGATCGTAGGCGTCCACGATGTTTTCGAGTTTGTATTCATGAGTGACCAAGGGTTTGAGATCGACTCTGCCCGATTGCACCACATTGAGCAAACGGCGCATTCTTTCTTTGCCGCCCGGGCAAAGAGCCGTGTTGATTTTGTGATCGCCCAAGCCGGAAGCAAATGCCGACAAGGGAATCGTCAAATCTTGGGAATAAACCCCCAGGCTTGACAAAGTGCCGCCCGGCTTCAACACTCGCAAGGCTTGCTGGAAGGTGATTTGCGTACCCAAAGCTTCGATGGATGCGTCGGCTCCGCGTCCTTTGGTGATTTTCATCACTTCATCCACCACGTCGACGTTTCTGAAGTTCAGAGTGATGTCCGCTCCGAGTTTTTTCGAAATCTTCAAGCGTTCGTCATTGCCGTCCACGGCGATGATGACGGAAGCACCTTTGAGTTTTGCGCCCGCCGTGGCGCACAATCCGATCGGACCCTGAGCGAACACCACGACGATGTCACCGATTCTGATGTTGGCATTTTCTGCGCCGACAAAGCCCGTGGACATGATGTCCGGACACATCAGAACTTCTTCATCCGTCAGCCCGTCGGGAATTGGTGCGAGATTCGCCTGTGCATCCGGCACAAGAACGTATTCTGCCTGCGTGCCGTCGATGATGTTGCCGAAACGCCAGCCTGCCGTAGCTTTGTAGCCGTGGCAGGAGCATGTGCTGCCATCTTCTTCCAGATAGGCGCCGTCTTGCGAAGGATAGCCATCCTGGCAAGGATAGGATGTGAAGCTCGGGCAAATCGCACCTGCAATTACGCGCTGTCCTTCGCGATAGCCTTTGACGTTGCTGCCCAATTTTTCGATGATTCCCACAGGTTCGTGTCCCACGGTCAATCCTTTGACCACCGGATATTCGCCTTTGAGAATATGAACGTCG
>JAUNUY010000036.1 GCA_030537935.1 Eubacteriales bacterium
TTGAATGCACAATCAGCAACGCAACGGCGGCGGGCGTGATGCCGTCGATGCGAGAGGCCTGCCCTATGGTTTCGGGCTTGTATCGGTTAAGCTTTTGCTGTACTTCGGCAGAAAGGCCTCGAATCTGTGCATAGTCTATGTTTTCAGGCAGCCTGATTTCTTCCCATGCGCCTCTTCGTTCGATTTCTTCATTTTGTCGTTTAATATATCCTTGGTATTTGATCAAAATTTCTACTTGTTCCGCAATATGTTCGGGCAGTTTTTCAATCGTGTTTTCGGGCTGTAAAGCAGCCAGATCGGAGTGACGCACGCGCGGACGGCGCAAAAGATCTGCCAAATTGTACTCATGACTGATGGTTTGACCGAAAATGCGGATTTGTTCGTCAACAGGTACTTTTTGGGGCGTAACCCAAGTATTCTTCAGACGTTCGATTTCTCGAGCCACAGCTTCTTGCTTTTCGTTGAAACAGCGCCATTGCTCTTCTCCGACAAGACCGATACGGTGTCCGATTTCGGTTAAGCGCATATCGGCATTGTCTTCGCGCAATTGCAAACGGTATTCCGCACGAGACGTGAACATGCGGTAAGGTTCCGTGACGCCTTGCGTGATCAAATCGTCCACAAGAACGCCCATATACGCTTCATTCCGGGCAAAAGTAAGTGGCGTTTCGCCACGAATGTTTAACACCGCATTTGCCCCTGCAATCAGACCCTGAGCAGCTGCTTCTTCATAACCCGTGGTACCGTTGATTTGTCCCGCAAAAAAAAGTCCGTCAATACTTTTGGTTTCCAGAGTTGATTTGAGATGACGCGGATCAAAGTAGTCGTACTCAATGGCGTAGCCCGGTCTTAATATATGGGCGTTTTCGAGTCCCGGAATGCTGTGTACCAGCGCAATCTGAATATCGAACGGTAAACTTGTGGAAATACCGTTGGGATAATATTCATGCGTGGTAAGACCTTCCGGTTCAAGAAAAACGTGATGACTGTTTTTGTCGGAACAACGGTTGATTTTATCTTCGATCGAAGGACAGTAACGAGGTCCCGTCCCCTCGATTTTTCCCGTAAA
>JAUNUY010000037.1 GCA_030537935.1 Eubacteriales bacterium
GTTCTTTATCCGAATCATCGCACATGCGGATTCGGAGTTGGTGTTGTTTTGATGATTATTCTACGGCAACAAAGGGACGATATCCAGACCCAAGGTTTCGGGAAATCCAAACATCAAATTCATATTTTGTACGGCCTGTCCTGCTGCTCCTTTAACCAAGTTGTCGATTACCGAAAGAACAATCCAAGAGTTGCATCCGGGTGCTTTTTGTACGGCAATGCGGCATATATTCGTTCCCCGAACGCTCCGAGTTTGCGGTGGTTGCTTACAATCGGAAAGTACATCCACAAATGCGGAATCTGCATAAAAATCTTCAAGGAGAGATTGTATGGAGAGGTCTTTGTCGACACACTCGAAATACAAAGTTGCCTGCATTCCGCGGATCATGGGGAGCAGATGCGGAACAAATACAAGGGATTTGGCAATGTCTTGATTGAATGCACTTAAAGTCTGTTGAATTTCGGGTAAATGGCGGTGCCCACCTACTCCGTAGGCTTGAAAATTATCGCCTGCTTCACACAAAAGATTGCGTACTGCGGCGGTGCGCCCTCCTCCGGATGTGCCTGATTTGCAATCGGCAATCAAAGGAATTTCGGATTTCAGGCAGCCTTCTTTAAGCAGGGGCAAAAGCGGCAAAGAAACTGCGGTCGGATAACATCCGGGATTTGCGACGAGTCGGGCGGTCTTGATGACGTCGGCATTCCATTCCGGCAAACCGTAAACCGCTTGTGAAACGATTTCGGGACAGGCATGCTTCATTCCATACCACTTTTCCCATACGGCAATATCGTGAATCCGAAAATCGGCCGACAAGTCGATCACTCGAATGCCTTTCTCCAAAAGTTCGGGAGCTTGTTGCATGGCAATTCCGTTCGGGGTCGCAAAAAATACTGCATCACATACGGAAAAGTCGGCTTCTTCGGGATCGGTAAATGAGAGACTGTATTCGCCTCTAAGGCTTGGAAATAATACGTCAACACGTTTTCCTGCTTCTTGTCGACTGGTGGCAATGCTGACGCAGACGTTGGGATGTCGTGCCAACAGGCGAAGAAGTTCTACTCCGGTA
>JAUNUY010000038.1 GCA_030537935.1 Eubacteriales bacterium
GGGCATGCAAGGATATGCCTACGACATGAACGTGGCATGCTCCAGTGCCACATTCGGCATGCAGGCGGGCATCAATGCCATTGCTGCGGGAGCCGCACAACGCGTCTTGGTCGTCAATGCAGAAATTTGTACCGCTCATTTGAACTTCAAAGACCGTGACTCGCATTTTATTTTTGGTGATGCCGCCTGTGCGACTTTGCTGGAACGCGAAGATCTCGTCAAAAATCCGTCCTGCGGATTCAATATTTTGGGAACGTCTCTTCGAAGCATTTATTCCAACAATATCCGCAACAATTTTGGCTTCACGAATGTGTGCGATCCCGAGCATCGTTTTGGAGACGATAAACTTTTTATCCAACATGGCAGAAAAGTATTCAAGGAAGTATGCCCCGCAGTGGGCACACATATTTCCAAACATTTGGAAGCCTTAAATATTCAGCCTTCCGCCATCAAGCGTTTCTGGTTGCACCAAGCCAATAAATCCATGAACGATTTGATTGCACGACGCATCCTCGGACGTGATGCCACGGAAGAAGAAGCTCCCGTGATTCTTGATCGTTACGCGAACACAAGCTCCGCAGGTTCCGTCATTGCCCTGACTTTGCATCAAGACGACTTGAAAGCGGGTGATTTGGGCGTCTTGTCGAGTTTCGGAGCAGGATATTCGATTGGCTCTGTCATATTGGAAAAACGCTGATGCCCGAACATACTTTTAAACGTGCCGTCTATGCAGGAAGCTTCGATCCTCCGACCAACGGACACTTGTGGATGATTCGTCAGGCTCAGTTTATGTTTGATGAACTGATCGTTGCCGTGGGCGTGAATCCCGACAAACGCGGAAGCTATACCATCGAAGAGCGAATCGAGATGCTCAAAGAAATTACCGAAGAATTTGAAAACGTGACGGTCACCTTTTTTGAAAATCAATTTCTCGTCGATTATGCCGAATCCAAAGATGCGGATTTTATCGTGCGCGGCATTCGAACGGCATCGGATTACGAATTTGAACGCTCCATGCGCTACATCAATTCCGATTTGCATCCCGAAATAGC
>JAUNUY010000039.1 GCA_030537935.1 Eubacteriales bacterium
GAAAACGAACGAGGCCTGACCATTCCTGCCGAAAATGAAAAACACATTCCGCGCGGTCTGCTGGAATGGCAGGCGGATAAAAAGCTGGATAAAAAAGACAAAATCGTCGTGTATTGTCGTACGGGCGATCGCGGAGCGTATGCCACGGCACAATTGCGCAGAATGGGTTTTCGCAACGCCGTCAATCTCAAAGGCGGCATTGTTGCCAGAATGGAAGCGGGACACCCCGTCAAAACCTTCAATCTGGGCGAAATTGTCGTACGGGATTATCGCTTCAAACCATAAGCAACGGAGTAAGCATGTTTTTTGACCATTGCCCAAGCTGTTTTCTCGAGGCGATGAGTGATGAAGCAAGTCCGAATACACGTAACGAAGATTCAACAACCATCAAATCAAAGAATTTAATCGACTTTTATAAGTCATAAGGATAAACAATGAGTATATTAGTGAATAAAGATACCAAGGTATTGGTGCAGGGATTTACCGGAAAAAACGGTACGTTCCATTCCGAGCAGGCGATTGCCTACGGCACGCAAGTCGTCGGTGGCGTCACCCCCGGCAAAGGCGGCACGCTTCATCTGGGACTGCCTGTTTTCAATACCGTCAACGAAGCGGTTAAAGAAACCCGGGCGGACGCATCCGTCATTTACGTACCCGCACCGTTTGTGCTCGATTCCGTTGTCGAAGCCGTGGATGCGGGTATTAAATTGATCGTCGTGATTACCGAAGGCGTGCCCGTGTTGGACATGCTCAAAGCCAAACGCTATCTTGAAACCAACGGCAACGGTGCACGCCTGATCGGACCGAACTGCCCAGGCATCATCACTCCCGACGAATGCAAAATCGGCATCATGCCCGGACATATTCATCGATCGGGGCGCATCGGCATTATTTCGCGCTCAGGCACGCTCACGTATGAGGCCGTGGCGCAGACCACCCGTGCCGAGCTCGGACAATCGACCTGCATCGGCATCGGTGGAGACCCGATTCCCGGCATGAATCAAATCGACGTACTCAAGCTCTTTCAAGAAGATGA
>JAUNUY010000040.1 GCA_030537935.1 Eubacteriales bacterium
CATGGCAAAAGAAAAATTCGAGCGTAATAAACCGCACGTAAACGTTGGCACCATTGGTCACGTTGACCATGGTAAGACCACATTGACAGCTGCATTATGTACCGTATTGTCGAAAAAATACGGAGGTGCTGCACGCGCCTACGATCAAATCGACAATGCGCCGGAAGAAAAGGCACGCGGAATCACCATCAACACTTCACACGTTGAATACGAGACAGAGAAGCGTCACTATGCGCACGTTGACTGTCCGGGGCACGCAGACTACGTGAAAAACATGATCACGGGAGCGGCACAAATGGACGGTGCGATTTTGGTGGTTTCTGCAGCAGACGGTCCCATGCCCCAGACACGCGAACACATTCTTTTGGGACGTCAAGTTGGTGTTCCCTACATCATTGTGTATCTGAACAAATGCGACATGGTCGACGATGAAGAATTGCTGGAACTTGTTGAAATGGAAGTCAGAGATCTTCTGACCAACTATGAATTCCCGGGCGACGACATCCCGATCGTGAAAGGTTCGGCCTTGAAAGCCTTGGAAGGCGACACATCAGAGATCGGCGAACCTGCCATCATCAAATTGGCAGAGATTTTGGACAGCTACATTCCGACGCCCGAGCGCGCGGTGGACAAACCCTTTCTGCTTCCGATCGAAGACGTTTTCTCGATTTCCGGACGCGGCACCGTGGTGACCGGACGTGTTGAGCGCGGCGTGATCAACGTTGGCGATGAAATTGAAATTGTCGGCTTGAAAGAAACCCAGAAGACAACCTGCACAGGCGTTGAAATGTTCCGCAAATTGCTGGATCAGGGTCAAGCAGGTGATAACGTCGGCGTATTGTTGCGCGGCACGAAACGCGAAGAAGTTGAGCGCGGACAAGTGTTGGCAAAACCCGGCACCATTACCCCGCACACCAAATTCAAAGCGGAAGTATACGTATTGTCGAAAGAAGAAGGCGGACGCCATACACCGTTTTTTGCGAACTACCGTCCGCAATTTTACTTCCGTACCACGGACGTTACCGGTGCG
>JAUNUY010000041.1 GCA_030537935.1 Eubacteriales bacterium
AGAGATGAAAAACGATTGGGCGATCAAAATTCCGTGGGTGATGGGGCTTTTGGCAACACGATCGATCCACGAAGAAATTCCCGGCATCAAGGAAATTGTTGCCGAAAACGCAGGACGCATCACTTCCGGGAAGCAAGCCGTCATTGCTTTGGAAAGGTTGCGACAAGATCGCGACGATGCCGCGGCAAGGGCTTTGTTCGAAGAGCATCAAGAAGATTTGGGCTTCGGACTGTTGCTCAAAAAGCATACGGAAAACGTGGCGGACGCAGATGAGGAAACGATTCTTGCGGCAGCGCGCGACACTGTTCCGAAAGTGGCTCCGATGTTTTGGGCATTTCGCATCATGGTGGCGGCGGGTTTTACCATGTTGCTCGTGTTTTCTCTTGCCATGTATGCGTCGGTGAAAGGCAATTTTTCCGAAAAACGGTGGTTGTTGCGTCTGGCGCTTTGGTCTTTGCCCCTGCCGTGGATTGCCTGTGAGCTCGGCTGGTTTGTGGCCGAATACGGACGTCAGCCGTGGACCATTTTCGGTGTTTTGCCGACGCATTTGTCGGTATCGACTTTGTCGATTGGGGACTTATACGGTTCCTTGGCGGGATTTGTCGGCTTTTATACCCTTTTGTTGGTTGTTGAGATGTATTTGATGATTCGCTTTTCGCGACAGGGACCGGGTTCTTTGGGAACGGGTCGTTACGCCAACGAACCACGACATTGAGAGAGGAGAAGCACGATGGAAATTTTGGATTATGCCACGCTCAAAATCATTTGGTGGCTGCTAGTGGGGGTCTTGTTGGTAGGCTTTGCCGTCATGGACGGGCACGACATGGGTGTGGGCACGCTGCTGCCCTTTGTCGGGAAAAATGACGATGAACGTCGTGCCGTCATCAACACCGTCGGGCCGCATTGGGACGGCAATCAGGTGTGGTTCATCACGGGCGGCGGAGCCATTTTTGCCGCCTGGCCGTTGGTTTATGCCACTGCCTTTTCCGGTTTTTACTGGGCGA
>JAUNUY010000042.1 GCA_030537935.1 Eubacteriales bacterium
CGATTGGTCGAGGCCATTTTGGACCAGCCCGTCGAATTCGTCTTTGTTGTAGGCGATGCCGCCGCCTGAGCCGCCCATGGTGAAGGACGGGCGAATAAGCGTCGGGAAGCCCACTTCCGCCTGTGCCGTCAAGGCTTCTTCCATGCTATGGCAGACGAAGGATTTCGGACAGGACAGGCCGATTTTTTCCATGGCTTCTTTGAAGCGGCCGCGATCTTCGGCTTTGTCGATGGCGTCTTCGGTCGCGCCGATCAATTCCACGGAATATTTTTCCAGCACGCCGTTGCGCGCCAAATCCAGTGCGCAATTTAAGGCGGTTTGTCCGCCCATGGTGGGCAAGACGGCGTCGGGACGCTCTTTGGCGATGATTTTTTCCACCGTGCGCCAAAGAATCGGTTCGATGTAGGTTACGTCCGCCATTTCCGGATCGGTCATGATGGTTGCGGGATTGGAGTTGACCAAAATAACTCTGTAGCCTTCTTCGCGCAGGGCTTTGCACGCTTGCGCTCCGGAATAGTCGAATTCACACGCTTGCCCGAGGATGATGGGGCCTGCGCCGATGATCAGGATGGATTTGAGATCTGTACGTTTTGGCATCGGATTATCTTTCTGTCATAAATGGGTGTTTTAAGTACAAACGGCAACGGTTTGTTCGGGGCTTTTAAGGATGCGCTATAAAACGCTGTTCGCCACTTGGGGCTTGGGAAGAAACCGCTTTTTCCGTTGCGTCATATGTGTTTGCTTCTTCCGAATGCGAAAAATCCGCATCAAGGTTTGAATAGGTGTTGCTCTTTCCTTTAACAGCAGTATTCGTCATGAATAAAAAGGTTTCAGGCAGCCATGCATTTGCAATCGGGCATTTTTCTGCTTTGCAATGCTTCCGCATGGTCTCGAAATGGCAGTTTGCATCCGATTGTCGTCGTCTTGCGGTGCAAAAGCCTGTTTCACCCTTCGCTGTTTCGTATGTTTTGATATATTTTTCCGTTTGCGCCTTCCCGCTT
>JAUNUY010000001.1:0-80819 GCA_030537935.1 Eubacteriales bacterium
CTGTTGGTTATAGCCGTTCTGATTGTATGTTTGTTGATAACCGCTTTGCGGCGCACCGGCGGAACCGGATGTCGCTGTGTTATGATTTTCATTTTTTTGAGAAGTGAATGGTCTGTCGTTCATACGGTGTCTCCTTTCTTTTTTCATTCGTTTTGCGAATTGATGTAGGGATTATAACATGAAAGAAGAAAAAAGTAAATTTCATGCTATTAGCAGACCAACACAAAATGTTCAACAGTTGAACCTGTGAAAAACTTGTGATAGAATTGATATAGGTTAGACATGACAAATCGGATGTATACATCGGGAGGAGCACTTATGTTTATAGAAATTAAAGGATTGAAGAAGTTCTATAAGAACGGGGACAAAGAAGTAGCGGTTTTAAAAGGCATCGACTGCGAAATTGAGGAGGGGAAAATATGTGTTTTTCTGGGACCGTCCGGATCCGGAAAGTCGACGCTGTTAAACATCTTGGGAGGCATCGAAGTATTTGAAGAAGGCAGTGTAAAGGTCAATGACCGTCAACTTGGCAGCTTGAAGAAGCGGGCACTGGATGATTATCGTCGCAGTGATCTCGGCTTTATTTTCCAATTTTACAACTTGATCCAGAATCTGACCGTCAAAGAAAATATCGAAGTCGGGGCATATCTGAGTAAGAACCCCCTGCCGCTGGATGAATTGCTGGAGACCCTCGGTATGTACGAACATCGAAATAAGTATCCGAATCAACTTAGCGGGGGTCAGCAGCAGCGCACGGGTATCGGTCGCGCTTTAATTAAAAATCCGGCCTTACTTATATGTGACGAACCGACGGGAGCACTGGATTACAGTACATCTCTGGATGTGTTGAAGTTGATGCAGGAAGTAAATCGGAAGTACAAAACGACCATGCTCGTTGCCACGCACAACACGGCCATTGCCGAGATGGCGCATGAGTCCTTTATTCTGCATGACGGATTACTGGTGGAGAATAAGAAGAATGAACATCCGACGGATGCAAAAGAATTGGTATGGTGACCTATGAGAAATCCTATTCACAAACGTTTGAAACGTGACTTATGGCATAATAAAGGGCGCTACATCGCCATTTTTTTAATCACGGCGGCCATGATTGCCATCATCTCCGGATTTTTCATCATACAGAAATCGGTGTTACATACCTTCGATGAAGCGATGGCGGATAATCGGGCGGAAGACGGACAGTTGACGACGGCCGTTCAATTACCTGATGAGGCGGAGAAAAAATTTGCAGATTATGATTTGACCGTTGCGCGACTTTTTTACCGTAACTGGGAAGTGGACAAGACCATGTTCCGGATTTATGCGGATCGCAAAACGATTAACCGGGCCGGTTATTACGAGGGCGGTGCACCGCAGCGAGACGACGAGATTGCGCTGGAACGGATTTATGCAAAGGCTCACGGGTATGCGGTCGGCGATACCTTCCGTTTGGCAGACAAGGATTATCGTGTCAGCGGCATCATGGCGTTGCCGGATTATTCGGCCATATTGCGTAATCGTAATGACGCCCTGATGGATACGGATACCTTCTGTCTTGCACTTGTTACGCAAAGTGCATTTGATACCTTGTCGAAGGGGACGATTTCCTACACCTATGCTTTTGAAACCGATGTGCCACGCTCGGATAAAGAGCTGAACGAGGTCATGGATGATTTACGGACGGAATTTGCCGCATTTCAAATTCCTGTAGTGGACGGTACCGTACAGTCCGCCAACCAGTGTATGTCCTATGTTATGGACGACATGAAGGGGGATGTCCCGATGATGGTGGTATTTTTCATCATCAATATCCTGGTCATCGCTTTCGTGTACGGCGTCATTTCCAAGTCCATGATTGAGGATGAGGCGCCTGTTATCGGGACCATGCTGGCGATGGGGGTCAAACGGCGTGAGCTCATTATGCATTATCTGCGTTTGCCCGTGGCGGTAACCTTGGCGGCGGGCATCATCGGCAACATTCCCGCGTACACTTTCATCAAGGATTTTTATAAAAACCTGTACTACAGTTCGTTCAGTCTTTTTCCCTTAAAAACGGAGGTCGACGTGGAGGCGTTTCTCATGACGACCGTTTTACCGCTGGTGCTGATTATCCTTATCAACCTCCTCATGTTGGCATCCAAACTTCGGTTTACACCGATTCGTTTCCTGCGAAAAGACTTGAAGCGGCATCGGAAACGACAGGCACATGAGTGGAAGCGTCTGTCCTTCATGCGGCGATACCGTCTTCGCGTGTTCGTCGCCAACCGTGCGAGCTACCTGGTTATGTTCATGGGTATCTTTCTGGCGGGTATGCTGCTCATTTTCGGCACCTCGTTCAAGCCCCTAATGAGAAGCTATGCGGATAAGGTCAAAACGAACGTACCCTATGAGCATCAGTATCTGTTACGTATGCCGGTGGAAGCGGCGGGCGGCGAACGGTTCACGACCGTATCCGTACAGAAGCATCATGCATTGATGGATGCCGATTTCAACTTACAGATTTTCGGTATCGAACCGGACAGCCGTTATTATCCGAACTATAACCTCAAAGACAACGAGGCCTATGTTTCTGAAGGTATTTTGAAAAAGTATGGACTGAAAATCGGAGATGAACTGACCGTACGGGATCGCTTTAAGGAGAAAAATTATACCTATGTTATTCGCGGTACGAACGACTATCTGGCCTCAATGGGTGTTTTCGTTCGTCGGGAACGGGTGAATGAAGATTTTGGTTTTGAAAAAGATTATTTTAACGGGTATTTCTCGGATAAGGAATTGACCATAGACGAGAATCTTATTCTGACGGAAATTGATTCCCGACATCTTTCCGAGCTGATTGAGCAGTTCATTGATACCTTCGGAGATATCACGCCGGCCATGATTGGGTTGAGCAGTATCGTTTTTACGGTGGTGATTTATATCTTATCCAAGGTAATCATTGAACGCGCGGCGCAATCCATCGGCTATTTGAAGGTCTTCGGATATAGGCGACGGGAGATTGCCGGCATTTATGTCCGAACGACGACACATATGATTTGCCTCATGTTGTTAATATGTGTGCCGCTCTGGTTTTTATCGGTGCGTCCTATGATGGAATTTTCTGTTATGAAATTGAACAGCTATGTGCCCATTGACGTGCCGGACTATCTGCATCTTCTACCGATTCCGGCCGGCTTATGCATCTATTTCATTGTCCGCTTTTTCAATATCCGCAAGATTTATCGCGGTGACATGGTAGAGGCGTTAAAAGATTATACGGGATAGTATCGGATGAAAATCCGGTAGTACGAACGAAACCGCGGGGATGACTCCGCGGTTTCGTGCATACAGTGGCGGCAAGTGACGGAAGAGGAAAATCCGGGCCATGCGGAAACGGCTCAATACTGGCATACCGACCGTTTTTATGCTATAATATTACGGATAATGTACGGAAAGGGCGGTCGGTCATTGCAAAGTCGCGCCCGATACGAGGGGACAGGTGAAGTTCATGCGCATCAGACAATTTATTCGAGAACAAATTCGAGTCATTAAACAGCGGGATCCGTCCATTAAACGGACGGCGGAAGTGTTTCTGTATCCGAGTTTTCGCGCACTATGTTATCACAAGATTACCCATCGTCTCTATCGCAGTGGCCATTTTTTTGCGGCACGCATACTGGCCGTACACGCGACACGACGTACCGGCATAGAAATTCATCCGGGAGCCGTCATCGGCGAGGGCGTTTTCATTGACCACGGCATGGGGGTCGTCATCGGTGAAACGGCGATTGTCGGTCACAATGTCACCATTTATCAGGGCGTAACACTGGGCGGTACAGGTAAAGACCGCGGTAAGCGGCATCCGACCATCGAGAATAACGTTATGATTTCCGCCGGTGCCAAGATATTGGGCAATATCCGAATCGGCAGCAATGCTAAAATTGGCGCGGGTTCCGTCGTCCTGAAGGATGTGCCGCCGCGGGCGACCGTCGTCGGTGTGCCGGGTAAAGTTGTGAAGATTGACGATCGGCGAATCGATCATTTCCGAAAACTCGACCACGGCAACCTGCCGGATATCAATTATAAAAACTATTGTGCTTTGTGTGAACGGCTGAAAGTACTTGAGGAGAAGATTGATGATAAAAATTCATAACACGTTGAGCGGGCAGAAAGAAGAGTTTATTCCCCTGACGCCCGGTAAAGTCAAGATGTACGTTTGCGGTCCGACCGTGTACAATTACATCCACATCGGGAATGCCCGACCGCTGATTGTTTTCGACACGGTTCGCCGTTATTTTGAATATTGCGGATATGAGGTGAATTTCGTCTCCAACTTTACGGACGTGGACGATAAAATCATACAACGTGCCAATGAAGAGAATACAGATGCAACCACTGTTGCGGAAACCTACATTGCAGCCTGCAAGGCGGATATGGAAGCGTTGAACATCCGTGAAGCGACACATCATCCACGTGCGACCGAAGAAATCGACGGCATGATTCAGATGATTGAGGAATTGATTGCGGGTGGGCATGCATATGAGCAAAACGGTTCCGTATTTTTCCGGACCCGCAGCTTTGACGGTTACGGAAAGTTGAGCGGGAAAAATATTGACGATTTAATCAGCGGTGCGCGCATCGGCGTTGACGAAGACAAGGAAGATCCGCTGGATTTCGTCCTTTGGAAGCCGAAGAAACCCGGAGAGCCTGCATGGGATTCCCCGTGGGGAGCGGGCCGGCCGGGCTGGCATATCGAATGTTCCGTCATGTCCAAGCGATACTTGGGGGAAGAAATTGATATTCATGCCGGCGGGGAAGACTTGATTTTTCCGCATCACGAAAATGAGATTGCACAGAGTGAGGCATGCTCACATAAGACCTTTGCCCGCTACTGGATGCATAACGGTTTCCTGAAAGTGGACAACAAGAAGATGTCGAAGTCGTTGGGCAACTTCTATACCATCGACGAGGTCCTGGCACGTTATGACGGACAGGTTTTGCGGATGTTCATGTTGTCGGCAAATTATCACGGCCCTATCAACTTTTCCTGGGACGGCATGGAGGCGACGAAGACCGCACGGGAACGGATTATGAGCGGCTATGCCTTGCTTGGAGAAAAGCGGAAAACGGCGAGCGATAAACCGATGGAGGCAACTTTCAAACAAGCGGTGGATGAACGGATTGCGGCGTTTGAAGCGGCCATGAACAACGACTTCAATACGGCGGACGCCTTAACGCAGTTGTTCGAGTTGACGCGGATCTGTAACACGGACATTACATCGGAAAGCGGTACGGAAGCCATTGATTATGCGCGGGATGCATACGATACGATGGCGGATGTACTCGGCCTGATTATCGAGCGGCGGGAAGAAAGACCGGATGCTGAGATTCTGGCCTTGATTGAAAAGCGGACGGCGGCGAAAAAAGCACGCGATTTTGCGGCGGCGGATGCTATCCGGGACGAACTGGCGGCCATGGGTATCGTGTTGGAGGATACGCGAGAGGGCGTACGATGGAAAAGAGTATAGATGAGTCCTTTGCCGTACTGACGGCACATTTTACAAAGTCACTGGCTATTGAACCCATGGCACCGGAAGGATATTCCTCTCTTTCGTTGGCACTTATCGGGGATGCGGTGTATGACTTGGCTGCCCGCTACTATGTGATGAGCGGCGGCGACAGGTCTGTGAATCAGTTGCACCGGATGAAATCGAAGTTGGTACGGGCGGAAGCACAGGCGGTGGCGGCCGACCGGATTGCGGACGGTTTGTCGGTCCGGGAGATGGCCGTATATAAGCGGGGACGGAATACGAAGACGCATACGGCGGCTAAGAATGCGGATATCATTTCCTATCGGAAGGCGACCGGATTTGAAGCGTTGGTCGGTTGGTTGTTTCTGGCCGGACGCTATGAGCGGATGATGGAAATCATTCGGGAAGCATTAAGGATGGACTATGAATAATACGGATATCATATACGGTCGGAATGCCGTGACGGAGTTTCTCCGAAGCGGCCGGACGGCGGATAAGGCGTTTGTCCAACGCGGCGAGCGGGAAGGTTCCATTCGCAAGATTATCAGCTTGTTGAAGGAAGGTCAAATTCCGTTTACCGAGACGGATAAGGAGAGTCTGGACCGGCTTTGTGACGGTAAACGACATCAAGGCGTGGTCATTCGTGCGGCTGTGCGGGATTACGTCAGCATAGAAGAGATTCTCGAACGGGCTCGTATGAAGGGTGAAGATCCTTTCGTCATTTTGCTGGACGGAACGGAGGACCCTTATAATTTAGGGGCCGTTATCCGAACGGCGAACGTAGTCGGTGCACATGGTGTCATAATTCCCAAGAGACGGGCAGCCGGTTTGACGGCGACGGTGATGAAAGTCAGTGCCGGAGCACTGAACTACACACCGGTGGCGCGCGTGAGCAATCTCAATCAGGCCATTGCCAAGTTGAAGGCGGCGGGATTGTGGATAGTTTGCGGGGATATGGACGGGACATCCATGTATGAAACCGACCTGACCGGTCCGACCGGATTGATTATCGGGAATGAAGGAGCGGGGGTGAGTCGTCTCGTACGGGAAAACGCAGACTTTACGGTGCGTATCCCCATGCGGGGTGAAATCAACTCCCTAAATGCGTCGGTGTCTTGTGCCGTGCTCAGCTACGAAATTATGAGACAGAGGACCGGCAAAAAACCGGAGGTGAAGGCATGAATTACGGAAAAGTTATTTTGATGGCGAAGATTGCCGTCGAGGACAAACGGAATTTGTCGCGGAGTCGAAAGGTGATAGGAATCGGTTTATTGGAATATTTGTTTATAAACTGTTTCTTTTCATTTTTGGCTTTTACACTTGCCTTTTTCATAGGCGGTGCCGCCTATGTCGTGGCACGATTTGATTTCATTATGGAATCATTTATGAAAATCAGCTTAAAAAATATCGGCTGGACCGTATTCGGCACGTATTTGATGACGTTATTCATATATATGCTGATTGTCATCATTTATTACTACAGAAAATACTATCGACACCGTCGCTTCATTTACATGAATAACCGGCGGATACGCGCACTGAAGCGAAAATACTATGAATAGGAGGCAAGTCGTCCGACTTGGAAATAATGTATGAAACAAAAAATGATGGCATTACGCCGCCAATTGGAACTGATTTATTTTAAGAACAGCAATCTGTGGATGCGACTTGCCCGCGTTGTGGTAGCACTGTTAATCTACATACACATTAATACCGTGCTCGGTGTACATCCTACGTTCAGCAGGTGGCCGGTAACCATTTTATTGAGTGCGGCGGCTGCGTTCCTGCCGCTGTCGGTTACCTTGGTCCTGTCTTTCGGCTTGATTGCCGTTCAGTTGCTGACTTTGAATATGGTCTTCTTTGCCATGTTTATCGTGCTTTTACTGTTGATGTATTTGCTGGTTTTCCGGCTCTGTTACGATAAATGGATAATCGTGTTTGCGAGCATCCTGCTGTTTTGGCTGAAGATGCCGTATCTCGTGCCGTTGATGCTGGGTATGGTCTTCGGACCTTCCGTGATCGTGCCGGCAGCGATGGCAACGGTCATGACCTTTTTCCTGCAGTCCAGTGCAACCACCGTCAGTGAATTGAATCTGAACGATCCGAATGAGATGATTAACAACATCGGTGGGACAATCGTCCGGTTTATGAAAAATCCCGAGATGATGACCTGGATTCTGGTCATCGCGTTGACACTTGTGGTCATCACGATTGTTAAGACCTTTAAGATGAAATTTTGTAAAGAAATCGCCTTGGTAACCGGTGCGGTGTTCGAGTTTCTGTTGATCATTATCGGTAACAATGCATTTCATTCATCGGTGAGCATCGGTTTGGCGGCCGTGCTGATTCCGGTAGCATTACTCATCGCCATCATCTTTTTATGGTTATTCATCCCGTTGGATTATGCGAAGACGGAGTATGTGGAATTTTACGACGATGAATATTATTATTTTGTCCGTGCGGTGCCCATGCTGAAAGCGAAGCGAGAAGCATTGCGTGAAGAAGAGGGGAAGCACCGGGCAGATTCGAATGACAAGCCGGGACGGAATCATTTCGGGGCCAATGGTGTATCGGCACAGCGAACGCCGGATACGGCAACCGTCGTTGCGGATATGCCGGGACAATCGAAATAATACGTCGAACGGATGTTTATATGTAAGGAGCTCACATGTCCGAGATATTTACAAAAATCCATGAATTTATGATACGGTATTCGATTCCGACAATTCATATCCGGGACATCGTGCAGATTCTCATCATGGCCTTCATCATCTATGAAGCCATGGTTTTTCTGCGGAAAACGCAGGCGTGGACCTTGTTGAAAGGACTTATTTTCATTTTTCTCTTTACGGTCGTCATCAAGTTGTTACATTTTGATGTTCTGTATTGGTTGATTTCCCGTGCGCTGAATCTCTTCCTTATCATGTTGGTGGTCGTATTTCAGCCAGAGTTGCGTGCCGGTCTGGATCGTCTGGGGCGACGCGGTGTGGCAAAGGCTTTATTTTCCATGCAACAGAAGGAGGATAATGTTTTCAATGAGCAATCGGTACGGGAGATTACGGCGGCCTGTGCGGCGCTTGCCAAGACAAAAACGGGTCTGCTGATGGCTATTGAACATGAGGTGCCGCTTAATGACCTTGAGAAGACGGGCATTGCATTGGATGCGAAAATCAGCAAGCAGTTGATTATGAATACATTTGAATATAACACGCCGCTTCATGACGGTGCCGTGATTATCCGGGGCAATCGAATTGTTGCGGCAACCTGTTATTTTCCGTTGTCCAAGAATATTAATATCAGCAAATCACTCGGTACGCGGCATCGGGCGGCACTGGGCATTTCGGAGATAACCGACTGTACCTGTCTGGTCGTTTCTGAGGAAACGGGGCATATTTCCGTTGCCAACCGCGGTATTTTAGAGGAGAACATCACGCCTGTCAGGCTGGAAGAAATTCTGAAAACGACCATAGAAGAGAAGGCGAAAGAAAAGGCGAAAAAATTCAATTTCTTGAAAGGATTATTCGAGCATGAAGAAGATGATCAAGAATAATTGGTTTATGAAGCTGTTCGCCTTTTTATTGGCTGCGATTGCCTGGGTTATTATTATCAATATCAGCGACCCGACGGATACGGTTGTCATCAAGAATATTAAGGTGACAACGATTAACGATAAGTTTCTGAACAGTAAGGAAAAGTCTTATGCACTGGAGGACAACGGCGTGGTCAGCGTTCAAGTGCAGGGACGCCGGACCATCTTGCGAGGTTTGACAAATGAAGACTTCACGGCGGAGGCGGATTTGTCGAAGCTGTCGCTGACATCGGCCGTGGAAGTTCATATCAAGCCCAAAAATGCCAAGCTGGATATTTTAATTATCAATGACAAAAAGATGCTGAATGTGAAGGTGGAGAACATTATCTCGACGCCGTTTCCGATTATTGTTAAAACCAAAGGAAAACCGAAAGAGGGCATGGCTGTCGGCGGGACGGAGTCGACACCGTCCGAAGTCAATATTCGTGGTCCGGAATCACTTATCCATAATATTAAGGAAGTGGTTGCGAGCTTGAATGTGGAGGACGCAATGACGGATATTACAGCGGACGTATCCTTGACGGCGTATGATGGCAAGGGTGAAGCGATTGTCAGTGATAATTTAGAGATGGATCGCACCTTGGTCAATGCAAAGGCACATATCTTCAAGATACGGCGTTTGGGGATTTCCGTGATCGATTTGCCGAAACCCGAGGAAGGGTATGCTATCGGCGACGTTCAGATAAATCCGTCGACGGTGGATGTGGTCGGACCGAAGGAAATCCTTGATAAACACCCACTTGTCAAGATTGCGTATGATGAGTCGATTTTCGGAAAACTGGGGACGGAGACCGTGCAGGCCTCATTGAATATCGGGGAGTACCTGCCGGAGAATGTGTACCCGGCAGGTGAGTTGGAAAAATTGACCGTGCAGATTGTCGTGGCGCGAAAGGAGTCGAAGTCTCTGACGTTCGACACGTCAAAGATCGACATGAAAAATAAGAGTACGAAGTATGGTTACGCATTTAAGGAGAGTCGTCATACGGTGACGGTATCCGGCGCGGCAAACCGGTTAAATCACATCCTTTCGGTTGCGGACATTGCACCGTACATTGATGTTTCGGAAGTGGACGAAACGACCGATAAGGTCATGCTGCATTTCAAGTATATCCCGGGAATTGATTACGGGACGGAGAATGAAATCGGCATTACGGTAAAGAAGATAGAGTAAGGAGATCAGATGGTCAGCAAAAAGGTGGAAATAAAAAATCCCGCCGGCATCTATTTGAATTTTGCGGGTATTTTGTGTTCGACCGCTATGGATTACAAGGCAAATATCCGCTTGAAAAAGACGGGCGTCGTCATCAATGCTAAAAGTATTTTGAATGTATTGGGCGGAAAAATTCAATATGGAGATATCATCGAAATCAGTTGTGACGGTGTTGACGAGGTGGCGGCCCTGGATGTCATGTCCGAGTTGTTGGGCAGCGAAGCCATTGAGGAAAAAAATGAGTAAAGAAAATGATAACGAAATAGAGAAGCCGACCGGTTCCGACAAACAGGAGGCTTCAGATAAAGATAAAAAACAGGGGCATAAGCAACATTATTGCAGCATGTGTCACAGAGAGGAAAAGGTGACCGGACGGCAGATACGTATTATGGACAGTATGTACATCTGTGCGGATTGCCTGGAAAAGGGGATGCATATCATCGGGGACGGTCATGCCGCAACGGGGCAACCGTTCAATCCATTTACGAATGTAACGGAGATATTCGATGCGCCACCGGGGGCAATGGAGCAGGAGGAGGAGTCGGCGGCGGAAGAACGTCCACCGGCACCCAAACTGTCCGAAGTGATGAAGCCGCATGAAATTAAGCATGCACTGGATGAGTATGTTATCGGACAAGAGCAGGCGAAGAAGGTTGTTGCCGTCGCGACATACAACCACTACAAGCGTGTTGCATCGGACACGATGAAGGTCGTTGATGATGTGGAAGTGGACAAGTCGAATATCCTAATGATCGGCCCGACCGGATCGGGAAAGACCTACCTGGTGAAAACCTTGGCGAAACTGTTGGATGTGCCGCTTGCCATGACGGATGCGACTTCATTGACGGAAGCGGGTTATATCGGTGATGATATTGAGAGTGTCCTTTCCAAATTACTGGCGGAGGCGGACAATGACTTGGAAAAGGCCGAGCGCGGTATCGTATTCATCGACGAGATTGATAAGATTGCGAAAAAACGGGATGCGCATGCCCGGGATGTAAGCGGGGAGTCCGTACAGCAGGGTTTGTTAAAGTTGCTGGAAGGGAATCGTGTCGAAGTGCCGGTTGGTGCAACCAGCAAGAATGCGCTGGCTCCGCTACGGAGTATGGATACGACAAATATTCTTTTCATCGTGGGTGGTGCATTTCCGGGCTTGGAAGAGATTGTCAAGGAACGGATGCAACGCAAGACGACCATCGGATTCAATGCAGAGTCAAAGAGCGGAGAAGAGACGTCTTATCTCATGCATGCAACGGCTGAGGACCTGCGAAAATACGGTATGATTCCGGAATTTCTGGGACGTCTGCCCGTCGTCGTTCACCTGCACGAGTTGACGGAAGATATGCTTGTCAGCATCATCCGTGAGCCGAGAAATGCCATTATCAAACAGTATCAGAAGCTGTTTGCATTGGACGACGTAAAACTCTCTTTTGAGGATGAGGCATTGGCGGTGATTTGCAAGCGCGCCATGAGTAAGGAGACGGGTGCCCGGGCATTGCGTTCGGTCATCGAGGAGATTCTTTTGGACATCATGTTTGAAGTGCCGAAGGACGGGAATATCGGCGAGGTGGTAATTACGGCGGATTATGTGGCCGGGCACGGTGCACCGGTCATTCGAATGCGGGGTGCGGGAAATGATTAATGATCAAAAAGTAATGTTCAGTGCCATGCAGGCGACAGGAGATTTGACCCTGGGAAACTATATTGGCGCCTTGGCCAACTGGGTCAAGACGGCGGATGACTACATGTCTTTTTTTTCCGTAGTCGACCAGCACTCCATCACCGTCCGGCGGAAGGTAAGTGACTTACGGCAAAATTGTCGGAAGTCGTTGGCCATTTATCTGGCGGCCGGGTTGGACCCGGAAAAACATTGTATCTATTATCAGTCCCATGTGCCGGCTCATGCACAGCTTGCATGGATTCTGAGCTGTCATACCTATATCGGTGAACTGAATCGCATGACACAGTTTAAAGATAAGGCTGCCAAGAACGAAAGCAATATCAATGCGGGGCTCCTGACCTATCCGGTGTTGATGGCGGCAGATATATTACTGTATCAAGCCGACGTCGTCCCGGTAGGGGTGGATCAGAAGCAACACCTGGAGTTGACGCGGACGTTGGCACAACGGATGAATAACCTGTATGGGGATATTTTTACTGTACCGGAACCCTATATCACGAAGGTGGGTCAACGGATTATGAGTTTACAGGAGCCGGGAAGAAAGATGAGTAAATCGGATGAGAACCCGAATGCGACCGTCTTTATTCTGGACGATAAAGATACGATTCTACGGAAATTCAAACGGGCGGTAACGGATTCCGACCGGACAGTCCGGTTTGACCGTGAGAATAAGCCCGGCATCAGCAACTTGATGGAAATTTACAGCGTGGCAACCGGCCAAGAATTATCCGAAATCGAGGCGGCATTTGACGGCCTGGGTTACGGAGAATTCAAGCTTGCCGTAGGGGAAGCGGTCGTAAAGATGCTGGCACCCCTACACGAACGTTATGAAGCCATCATTCAAGACAAGACGTACCTGGATAATATCATCAAGTCGCATGCGGAAAAGGCGAACTATTTTGCCGTTAGAACCTTGTGGAAAGTGGAGAAAAAGGTCGGCTTTCCGGTACATATACGATAAGAAAAGCCCTTGAGAATCTGAAGATTCCCGAGGGCTTTCATTTGCAACTCATTTTTTTCATATCCATACCATCACTTATTCCAACTGCTCGCTCGTGGACTCGTTTTTCAGGTCAATGTAGTCGATAATGGTTTCCACCAGCCGTTTGCGGAGATAAATTTCGTAACTGAGTTCAGCTACGAATACATGCAGTGCCTCTTCAGCAGTGTAATTGTCGGAAAAAATCTTTTCCAAGCGACGTTTTACTTTGGCCCGGCATTCCGGAATGCAAGATTGAATCGTTTCCACCATATGGGTATACAGTGACGTTAAATCCGCGTTGGCCTGCATATCGCGAACCAAGGTTCGGATATCGTTAATGGTTAAGAAGTTCTTGAAATAATAGATGATGGTAAAGATGATGAGATGATCTTTTGTATATCGTTTCTTATCCGGTGAAGGAAAGAGTTGGTTTTTGGCGTAGTTGTTAATCATCATTTTTGTCAGGACCTTATCCGATTCATTTCGCTTATTGGGTGAGAGCTGCTCTTCGATAAAGGATGTCACCTGGTCCATGTAGAGCGGAATGTCCGGAAATTCATCCGGCTTAATAAAGCTGATATTTTCAATGCGTTCCAACAATTGAGCAATATCTTTATACGTTGTATTCATAACACCTCCATGTTTGATGATTTGTTGCCGGAGGAAAAAGTGATTCCGGCCGGAACAGTTGTTCTTTATTGTCTTGTCTAGCGTTTTACAATGCCTATCAGGGGCGGGATGTTCTGTGATGCAGGAGATCTTCCGGTTGAAACAATCAGATAATCGAGAATTTTATCCAATAAAGTATTCCTTAGGGCCCCAGACACATGAACAGATTATAGCACTAATTCGTATATAAAACAATACGGTAAGGGGGGGGTAACCGAATTATTTTTTAATAAGATTGGTTTATCCAATTATTAAATTCAGGAAAAATATAAATTAAAAGAATACTGTCGCTCAATTCGTTCTTTTTAATGAATTTAAATGCAACGTCGTATAATGTGACAGATTACAGATGCGTTGATTCAATGAAATCGTCTCTTGTCAAGATAAATCCCTTGACAAGGGGCGGATTTATGGTAGAATGGTCAAGACTGAGGTAAGAAATGGATGAATTAATTTGGCAAGGATTGCTCTTTGACTTCTACGGTGATTTGTTGACGGAAACGCAACGGGCGGTATTCTCGGAATATGTTAATGAAGATTTTACGATTACGGAAATTGCGCAACGCCGGGGCGTATCTCGTCAGAGCATTCATGAGGCTTTGAAGCGGACGGAAGCGGTTTTGACCGGTTATGAAGAGACACTCGGTCTGATTGCGAAATTTACAGATGCCAAGGTGAAGCTGGAAGCACTGCGTGAGACGATAAGCGGCTTATCCGTTGAAGCGGCCACTCGTGAGATGTTGTGGTGTCGCATTGATGAAATCATGGATGGAATGTAGGAGGGGTTATGGCTTTTGAAAGTCTGTCGGATAAATTTCAGGCGATATTCAAAAAACTGAAAGGAAAAGGCAAACTCAGTGAAGAGGATGTCAACCTCGCCGTACGGGAGGTTAAGCTGGCACTGCTTGAGGCCGATGTCAGCTTTAAGGTCGTAAAAGACTTTACCAAGCGCTTGAAGGAAAAGGCCATCGGTCAGGAAGTTTTCACGTCGCTGACACCTGCACAAACGGTCATTAAAATCGTTAAAGATGAATTGATTGAGATGATGGGTGCGGAGCGGAAAGAAATCGAAATCGTTTCCGGCCGTATCAATACTATTATGATGACGGGTTTGCAGGGGGCCGGTAAAACGACCACCGCTACGAAACTTGCATTAAAGATGAAGGAGGCGGGAAAGCGTCCCCTGCTCGTGGCCTGTGATATCTATCGACCTGCCGCCATTAAGCAGTTGCAGGTCAATGGCGATCGTGTGAAGGTTCCCGTTTTTTCCATGGGAACGGAAATTGCACCGCCGGATATTGCAAAGTCGGCCATGAAGCATGCGGAAGAGAACGGCAATAATATCGTCATTTTTGACACGGCCGGCCGCTTGCATATCGATGAGGCACTGATGGCGGAACTCGTTGCGATCCGGGAAGCCGTCTCCATGGACACTACCGTGCTTGTGGTTGATGCCATGACCGGTCAGGATGCCTTAAACGTGGCGGAGACCTTTCACAAAGAAGTCGGCATCGACGGTGTTATCATGTCCAAGATGGACGGTGATGCCCGCGGCGGTGCTGCATTATCCATCAAGGCCCAGACGGGTTGTCCCGTGCTGTATGTGGCAACAGGTGAAAAGCCCGGCGATTTGGAACCGTTTTATCCGGATCGTATCGCATCCCGGATTTTGGGGATGGGCGACCTCATGACCCTCATCGAAAAAGCGGAACAGACCATGGATGCGGAAACGGGCCGTGCGTTGGAGGAGAAGCTGCGTAAGGCTGACTTCAATTTTGACGATTTTCTGGAACAGATGAAACAAATCAAGCAGATGGGGCCTGTCGGCGATTTACTGAACATGATACCGGGTATGAGTGCCAACTTAAAGGGGGTCGATCTCAGTGCCTTGGATGAGGGTGCACTTGACGGTATAGAAGCCATCATTCTCTCCATGACACCACAGGAGCGGGCGAACCCGGATTTACTGAATCCTTCGCGGAAGAACCGCATTGCCAAGGGCAGCGGAAAGGATATGGCGGAGGTGAATCGTTTGGTGAAACAATTTGACCAGATGAAGAAGATGATGAAGCGCTTTGGCGGAAAGAAAAAGAAACGCTTCGGCGGTTTCGGCGCCGGCGGCTTCAATTTACCGTTTTAGGATACAAGAACGAATGTTCGTATCACATAGATTAAAATAGGAGGAAATATGGCTGTAAAAATCAGATTAAAACGATTGGGTAAGAAAAAATGCCCGTTCTACCGTGTGGTTGTAGCGGATTCCCGTGCACCGCGTGACGGTCGCTTCATTGAAGAGATCGGCACCTACGATCCGTCTTTCAGCCCGAGCTTGGTGAAGCTGGATGAAGAAAAAGTCCGCAAATGGCTGGCGACGGGTGCACAACCGACGGATACCGTAGCACGTTTGCTCAAGCAAGCCGGCATCGAAAGGTAGGCATCCATGGTACAACTGGTGGAATATATGGCAAAAGCACTGGTCGATCATCCGGAGGATGTTCAAGTGACCGAGGAAGAACAAGGTAAGACGACCGTCATCCGTTTGCAAGTGAATCCGGCGGAAATCGGACGTGTTATCGGTCATCAGGGTAAGATTGCCAATGCCATCCGTGCCATCGTGCGTTCCGCATCGGCCGGAAAAGAGAAACGCTATACGATAGACATCGTGGAGAATGATTAGTCGGGTCGTCAGACCCGACTATTTTTTTAAAATATTCATAGAAAGCACAAGATTATCTGATATAATATCGTTTACAAAGGGGTATCGAAAGGAGGTGCGTATGAATCACTACGCAAAGAAACGCATTATATATCCGCTCTTGTGCTTTGTCATGTTTATACTCAGCGCTTGCGGGCAAACGGAACAGGGAAAAGATGTTGTAAAGACGGCGAAAAACGGAAAGGATAAGGAAGTGAAAGAAACGGCGAAGAATGAGGTCCGGGGAACGGGTAAGACCGAAACTTTATACCTGGCCGGCGGATGTTTCTGGGGGATTGAAGAATACTTCAGCAGACTGTACGGCGTAACCGAGAGTGTCTCCGGATATGCAAACGGTAATTCGGAAAATACAAGTTATAAAGAAATTGCGGATACGGGACATGCGGAGACGGTTCGGGTGACCTATGAGCCCTATAAAATCCGTCCGGAGGAGATTTTGGTACGCTACTTCAAACTCATTGACCCGTTGTCGAAAAATAAGCAGGGGAATGACGTGGGAACACAGTATCGTACCGGCATTTATTATGAGGATGAGAATCTGCGACCTGTGATTGACCGGGTATATTCATACTTTCAGGACGAAATCGGTAAACCGTTGGCTGTCGAGGTGGAACAGCTGAAAAACTTCGTGCCGGCGGAGGACTATCATCAGGATTACTTACAGAAGAATCCCGGCGGCTATTGTCATATCGATGTGCGGAGTGCCTATGAGCCGATAGACGGTCGACACTATGATAAGCCGGACGACAAGAAGATTAAGGAGCAACTGACGCCGACACAATATGATGTGACGCAGAAGGCTGCGACCGAAGAACCGGGAACTTCCGAGTTCAACGGGAACGAAAAGAGGGGGTTGTATGTGGATGTCGTAACGGGTCAACCCTTGTTTTCATCAAGTGACCAGTATGATGCCGGTTGCGGCTGGCCGTCCTTTACACGACCGATTACTTCAGATGTTTTACAAGTATTAGAAGACAATTCATTGGGGATGAAGCGTTTGGAAGTGAAAAGTAAGGATGGGGACAGTCATCTGGGACACGTGTTCGAGGATGGTCCTCAGAAAGACGGGGGTCTGCGCTATTGCATCAACGGCGCCTCTCTGCGCTTTATTCCCTACGAAGAAATGGCGGATGCAGGTTATGGCATTTATACGTTGATGGTTGAATGATAACGAAAGTGAAATACGCAGGACGTCAACGGTTTGTTGATTTACTACGGTTTGAAATCGTCTTCCGTTTACTTGCTGTTGCAATCGGACTACCGTTGCTGAGTTTTTGTACCAATCTCATTGGTATGATTAGCGGCCGTCTCTATCTTTCACCTGCCGATTTGGGGAGCATGATTCGATTGCCCCTGTTTTGGGTCGGTATGGTTATTCTGATTCCGTTGACGGGTTTGTTCATTCTGTTGGAAATAGTCATTGCATTGATGATCTTTTACCGACCTGATGACACCATCGGATACCGTATCCGTCATTTGACGATTCATGCGGTACGCGCCGTACGTCGTTGTTTTACCCGGGGCAACCGGATGATGTTGCTGTTGGCGGTATATCTGGGCATGTTTACGTTCTTCCCGTCGGCTTTCATGAACAAGTTGACGATGCCCGGATTTATCCGGGACACCATCTTCCAGAATCCGTGGCTGACGGCAGGATATTATATATTAAAATTTATCCTATTCTTATTCACGCTTGCGTTGATTTTTTCCGCCCACGTCTTTTTCATGCACAAGACCGATTGTCGGACGGCCGTCCGGGAAAGTATTCGTCTGGTACGCGGACGTTTCATTCGGCTCTGCGTGGCGGTGTTGCTGGCCTTCGGGCTGCTGGGCGCGCTGAATTGGATTCTTTCGGACGTGTTCATCGAACTGAGCCGCATGGCGCTCATACATCCGCCTGCCGGATTCAAGATTGAAGTCCTGCTTTTCGGTCTCTTGCGAACGGGGCTGTCTCTGCTGTCTTTCGGTCGGCTGGTACTGTCAGTTACGGTACTCAGGTATGTCGTGAGCGTATCCTTTGCCCGGGCGGGCGGTGTTCCCGAAAAGCCCTGGCATGATTGTCCGGAGCGCCCGGTCGGTGGTAGTGCGAAACGTTCCCGCCGTATCGTGATTGCGGCGCTGGCGGCGATTCTGGTCTTTAATGTTTTGTACGTAAAGGCCGAATTAAAACTCAACGCCCCGTATTCGGTGCTCAACCGGACAAAGATTACCGCACACCGGGCCTGTGGTGAAAGCGGCCCGGAAAATACTTTGGAGGGGTTGGTCATCGGTGCGGCCCGGAATGCGGATTATGCGGAAATCGATGTCCGGCTGACGGCGGACGGAGAATTAATATTGTTGCATGACAAAACATTTCGCCGCGTGGCCGATGACAGCGGTCGACCGGAAGAGATGACACTGGCGGATATTCGCCGGCTGCACATCCGTCATGAAGGGCCGGAGATTGTCCGTGTACCAACCTTACGTGAGGCGATTGAAACGGCACGAAAGGTCGGTTTACGGTTGAATATTGAGGTCAAAACAACTGAGGCGGAACGAAATCGCTGTACGGACCGTCTTATCGAAATTTTGGATGAGACCGGTGCCGCTTCAGATTGTGTCGTGACAGCTTCGGACTATGCTGTTTTAGCACGCCTTCGTGAGAAACGGCCGGCCGTGAAGACGGGTTATATCCTGGTTTTTGCCCGAGGCGATTTGGACAACCTGGATGCAGCGGATTTTGTCAGCGTGGAAGAAAAGAACGTGGACAAGGCATTTGCGAATCGCATGCACGCGGCGGGAAAAGGGGTTCATGTTTGGACTGTCAATGAGCGTGAATCCATGGACAGGATGTTGGATTTGGGGGTGGATAATATTATCACCGATCAGCCCGGTATGGCGGCTTTACAGCGCATCATATATGAGCAGACGGATCCGCGGTTGAGGCGGATATTACGATAGGAGGACGGATGAATCGGGAGCGGATTGACCGTATCAATGAATTGGCACGAATTGCCAAGATTCGGACCTTGAGTGCGGAAGAGGCGGCAGAACGGGAGTTACTGCGCAGAGCATACATCGACGAGTTCAAGGCGAATCTCAGGAGTCAGCTGGAAACGATAACGTTGGAAGACGAGCAGGGCAATCTCAGCAGGCTCGCGGATAAAAGGAAAAAGTAGGGCGGGATGTCGGAGTCGATATCCCGCCTCCGCTTTAAGCAAGAAGCATATTACCGGGGAAATTTACGGCGTGACAAGGCGATTGTGCCGACTCGGCCCATCTTGCAATAGCTTGACCAATCCGTTATAATTAAAGATAGCAGAAGTTTGCAGACGGTTATGAAATCGTCTATCCGGGGATAGAAGCAAGGAGGAAGTATGTCACGTAAAACTGAAATATACAATTTGTTCGAGGATGCGCGGAAATACCTCAAATCAAAAAAGACCTTGGACCCGGAATTTCGGATCAAGATGTTGAAGCGACTGCGGACAACGTTGAAGCGGTATGAGTCGGCCATTTACCGGGCGCTTCAGACGGATTTGAATAAATGTGAGCAGGAAGCGTTGATGACGGAGGTTTCCGTCGTTTTCACGGAGATTGATTATGTATTGAAAAACATTCGTGTATGGACCAAACCGCGTCCATGTCGGCCCTCTATGGTGCAGATGCCGGGCAAGGTCCGGGTCTATGACGAGCCGTACGGGGTCGTTTTAATCATCAGCCCGTGGAATTATCCGTTTCAGTTAACTCTGTTGCCGTTAATCGGAGCGATTGCGGCAGGGAATTGTGTTATCTTGAAACCGTCAGCATACAGCCGGCATACTACGGCCGTATTGGAAAAAATCTGTGCGGAAGCCTTTCCCCGCGGATTCGTGAGTTGCGTAACGGGCGGACGGGAAGAAAATGTCGATTTATTGGACTTGCCATTTGACTATATCTTTTTCACCGGGTCCCCTGCCGTCGGTAAGATCGTTGCGAAAAAGGCGGCGGAACATTTGACGCCGGTCACCTTGGAGCTGGGCGGAAAATCTCCGGTTATTATTGATGAGACGGCGGATATTTCAAAGACGGCCCGCCGCGTGGCCTTCGGTAAGTTGCTGAATGCGGGACAGACCTGTGTGGCACCGGATTACGTTTACGTTCACAAGCGGGTGAAACCGCGTTTCATATCGGAGTTGACGGCGCAGTTTGATATCATATCCGCCGGTGGAGACTATGCGGATACTTGCTACCCGCGGATTATCAACGAGAAACATTTTGAGCGGCTGGCGGCGATGTTGGAAGAGGCGGATATTGTTTATGGTGGAAAGATTGATGCCGCAAAGCGGCGCATCTATCCGACCATTTTGGAAAACGCACCGGCGGATAGTACTTTGATGCAAACGGAAATCTTCGGACCCTTGTTACCGCTTATCGAATTCGAGGATGTCGAGACGGTATTTATGGCCTTGGCGGAAAAGGCAAAGCCGCTGGCGGCCTACCTCTTTACTTCGGACGATGAACTGGCGGAGCGTTTCATCCGGGAGATGCCTTTCGGGGGTGGCTGTATTAATGACTGTGTCATGCAGGTGGCAACGCATTTTGCACCCTTCGGCGGAGTCGGCAACAGCGGTATGGGTGCATACCATGGATATGCAACTTATAAGACTTTTTCACATGGAAAAACCGTATTGCATAAACCGTGGAAGATGGATAATATGATGCGACATCATCCGTATACGGACAAGAAGTTAGGTTTATTAAAAGCATTGTTGTAAGGGGGCATATGAAATTACTGGTTGTAAGTGATAACCATGGACGATTGGCGAATCTCCGGAAGATTATTCGGAAAACGGGAAAGGTCGATGCTCTGTTTCATTTGGGCGATCTATGTATGACTAAACGCGACATTGAGGCGTTGGTGGATTGTCCGACCTATTTCGTTGCGGGAAATAACGACTATAGTGCGGAACTGGAAAATGAACATACGATTCGATTTATGGGGAAGCGCATCTTGATGGTGCACGGTCATTATCACGGGGTGTACTATGGTTTGGAACGGTTAGCGACGCGCGCGATGTATCGTGATATTGATATTGTCATGTACGGTCATACACATCAACCCTCGATTGACGTAATCGGCTCCGTAACCCTTATTAATCCCGGTAGCGTGGAGCGGCCTCGCCAGGATCCGCCGCACCCGTCTTATATCACCATTGATGTGGATGATGCGGGAGCGTTTCATTTTAAAATCAACTATTTGTTGTCATAGCGGATTTCCTACAAAAAGGCGGAGATTTCCAGGTTGTATGCACGTATAAAGTGTTATATAATGGACGGAGATAATTTATATAAAGGAAGGACAACGGTATGAATTTTATTGACTCCTTAAAACAACGGGCAAAAGCATGTCGAAAGACGATTGTTTTACCGGAAACGGAAGATGTACGGACCATTGAGGCGGCACACAAGGCATTGGCCGAAGGGTTGGCCGACATCGTGTTAATCGGTGATGAAGCGGACATCAAAGAATTGGCGAAGGCGAACAGCTTCGACATTTCCGGTGCGAGCATTGTCAATCCGGCAACGGATGCAAAGTTCGACGAATATGCGAACCTGTTGGTTGAGTTGCGCAAGAAAAAAGGGATGACGAAGGAAGAAGCGGTGGCACTGCTGAAAGATGCTCCTTTGTATTACGGGTGTCTGATGGTAAAGGCGGGTGATGCGGACGGTATGGTTGCCGGTGCGGTCAACTCGACGGCAAACGTATTGCGTTCGGCTCTGCAAGTGATTAAGACGGCACCGGGTACGAAAATGGTGTCGGCCTTCTTTCTGATGATAGTGCCCGACTGTACTTACGGAGAAAACGGAACATTCATCTTTGCGGACTCCGGCCTCGTACAGAATCCGACGGCGGAAGAGTTGGCTGAAATTGCATCCAGCTCCATCGATTCGTTTGAACTGCTGGTCGGTGCGGAAGCGAAGGTGGGGATGCTTTCCCATTCAACGAAGGGGTCGGCAAAACATCCCGATGCGGACAAGGTTATCCAAGCGACGGCACTGGCACGCGAGAAAAGACCGGATAAGAAAATCGGCGGGGAGCTGCAACTGGATGCGGCCATCGTTCCGGGTGTTGCCGCAAGTAAGGCGCCGGGTGAGCCGGCAGCCGGTGAGGCGAACGTTCTCCTGTTCCCTGATTTGGATGCCGGCAATATCGGCTATAAGTTGGTACAACGTCTGGCAAAGGCGGAAGCCTATGGTCCGATTACTCAGGGGCTGGCACGGCCCGTCAACGATCTTTCCCGCGGTTGCGTAGCAGACGACATTGTAGGTGTCATTGCCATCACAGCCGTGCAGGCACAATCGGAATAGCACGAAGAGAGGAAATATAATGGAAGTATTGGTTATTAATTGCGGCAGCTCGTCTTTGAAATTTCAGTTCATCGACTCCGTAAAAGAAGAAGTTCTGGCCAAGGGCCTTTGTGAGCGAATCGGTATCGATGGCGGTCGCCTGGTATATCAGCGTGAAGGATATGATAAGATTACGACGGAAAAGCAGATGGCCGACCATACGGTGGCCGTTAAGATGGTGCTGGAAGCATTGCAAGATGAGGAAAACGGTGTCATTAAGGACATCCATGAGGTAGAGGCCGTCGGCCACCGCGTGGTACATGGCGGCGAGAAGTTCTCTTCCAGTATCGTGATTGACGACGAGGTATTAAAGGGCATTGAGGCTTGTAATGATTTGGCACCGCTTCATAACCCGGCAAATCTCATCGGTATCAACGCATGTCGGGCACTGATGCCGGGCGTTCCGATGGTCGCCGTTTTCGATACGGCTTTCCATCAAACCATGCCGCAGAAGGCTTATCTCTATGGTATTCCGTATGCATTGTATGAAAAATACGGTATTCGACGTTACGGTTTCCACGGTACATCGCACAGCTATGTGAGCCGGAAAGCGGCTGAATTTTTCGGATTCAAACCGGAAGCATCCAAGGTGGTGGTATGCCATTTGGGTAACGGTTCTTCCATTTGTGCGGTCAAGAACGGCAAGTCCGTGGATACTAGCATGGGCTTTACGCCCCTGGCTGGCGTGCTCATGGGTACGCGAAGCGGTGATATCGATCCCGCTATTGTCGATTTTCTCTACCATAAAGGTATGACCATCGAGGAAATTCACAGCCTGTTGAATAAGGAAAGCGGCGTGCTCGGTCTGTCCGGTTATTCTTCCGACTTCAGAGATATTGAAGACGGGGTGGCGGAAGGACGTGAAGAGGCCATTCGCGCCTTGGACGTATTCTGTTATGGCGTAGCGAAGTACATTGCCGGCTATGCGGCGGCAATGGGCGGCGTAGATGTCATTGCGTTTACGGCCGGTGTCGGTGAAAATGACACGGGCGTACGTGAACGGGTTTGTGAGTACCTGACGTTTATGGGCGTTAAATTTGATGCGGCGGCGAATAATGTACGCGGCAAGGCAGCGAAGATTTCGACGGATGACTCCACCGTACAAGTATGCGTCATGCCGACGAACGAAGAACTTGTCATCGCATTGGACACCTTGGCGTTAGTCCAATAAAGCATGTAATAACAACAATATGATACGGGCGCGGTTCCGAAACGGACCGCGCTCTTTTGCAATGGAAGGAACAATGAAAAAAATACGACAATCACTTATTTTCAAATTACTGGTCGGTCTTATCATCGGCATCATCGTCGGTGCCCATGCCAATGAGTCCGTCATTTCCGTTATCAACGTATTAAAGACAATTTCCGGGGACATCATTTTTTACGTGGTCCCGCTGATTATTTTAGGTTTCATTACACCGGCCATCATCGGTCTGAAGGAGAATGCCGGCCGTATCCTGGGTATCACGCTGACCATATGTTATGTTTCATCCGTCGGTGCGGCCCTGTTCAGTTATCTGGTCGGTCTGGGGTTGATTCCATGGCTTAATGTTCCGGCGAAGGCGGTTGATCTTCGGGCGATTCCCGAAGCGCTATTTGAATTGAAGATAGAACCCGTTATGCCCGTAATGACGGCATTGATTACGGCGGTCGTTATCGGCCTGGGGGTTCTGTTTACGAAGAGTAAGACCTTTGAATCTCTCTTGCAGGAGTTTCACCGCATCGTACTTTGGATTGTAGATAAACTCGTTTTGCGGCTGCTGCCGTTTTACATTGCATTCAATTTTGCGGTATTGGCCTACGAGGGCGGTATCATTCATGAATTACCCGTTTTTTTGAAGGTCATTTTGGTGGTCATCGTCGGTCATTTCATCTGGCTGGCGCTATTGTACGGTATTGCCGGTGCGGTGTCCAAAAAGAATCCGAAAGAGGTGTTCCGGCACTACGGACCTGCCTATATGACCGCGCTAGGGACCATGAGCAGTGCGGCGACCTTGCCGGTTGCTTTACGGTGTGCAGGCCGGTCTGAAGTTCTGGACCAGAAGATTAAAGACTTCACGGTGCCGCTTTGCGCGAATACGCATCTTTGCGGTTCCGTCCTAACAGAAACCTTTTTCGTCATGGTCGTCTCGCGTCTGCTTTATGGACAATTCCCGCCGCTTTCGAGCATGCTTGTATTTATTTTCCTGTTGGGCATCTTCGCCATTGCGGCACCCGGTGTGCCCGGTGGAACGGTTGTGGCATCGTTGGGCCTGATTATCAGTGTTTTACAATTCGATTCGGCGGGAACCGCTCTGATGTTATCCATCTTTGCATTACAGGACAGTTTCGGTACGGCATGTAACATCACCGGCGACGGTGCCGTCTCTCTAATGGTGACCGGCATCGTTGAGCGACGTAAACGAAAGAAGGGCAAGTAGTTTAAGGAACAGGTAGAAGGGAAGGGGAATGATAAAAAAGCGTTATGTAACGGCGATATTTTCATTGATACTGTTTGGGGGCATCCTTGGCGGATGCGGTACGGAGCGGACCGAAGAGGTCAAGCCACCTGATGAAATACGGAATGAAAAACCGAAGGACGAGAAAGAACCGGCAGATGAAATCGTACCGGTATCGGACGAGGAACGAGAAAAGGCGGCCGCGTTTTATGAGAAAGTCTTGCAGGACCCGGAAGCCTATTTTCCGGTCAAGGTCTTTGAAGCGGGAAAAGACGATCCGGCGGACTATCGGTATATGAGTTATTCATTCTACGATGTAAAGCCGGGGGTCGCACCGTTGTTGGGCATAAGCGAATATTATATGGTGGATAATAAACCCACAACGAATCTTCATTTAATGGCGTATGATTCGGCTAAGGATACGGGCATTCTTTATCCGGTTCTGCACTCGGAAGATCCAATGCATAATTGGAACATTGCGGACGCAAGACAGGAGTTGATTGAATCGGAGTGGCAGCCGGACCATACGATCAGATTAGCTCGTGTCGAGCTGATTGACGGGCAATTTCATCCTTGCGACGAGTATATCCATTCACCGCTTAAATTGATGCCTAAGCGATACCAATACAAGCGTATGCAACATGCCAGCCCTTTAAATGACATGGGTCTGCTGGAAATTTTCAAGGCGGGAAAGATGGCACGGTAAAAATTCGCTCTCAGTGTAAAATAGCGTGGTCGACGAGGCGTATCTCATCTTTATGGGATACGTCTTTTTTTATCTTGACAAGCGAATTAGCTTAGGCTATTATATTAGTGACGTAAGCGTCACTAAGAAAAAAGGAGATGTTGTGGTACGAGTAAGAAAGACCCCGCAAGAGCGACGGGAGGAGATTTTGGAAGCTGCAAGAACCTGTTTCCTGGAGAACGGTTTTGTTGCAACAACAATGGAGGATGTTATTGCCCGGACCAGTTTGAGTAAGGGCGGCGTGTATCGTTATTATGACTCCACGGTGGATATGTTACACGATTTGATGCGTGCCGGCACGCAGCTACGCTTGGATATCATCCATGAACAGATGAAGCCGTTTGAGGCGGCGGATGCGGACGAAATCTTCGAGATGATCGTGGAGCAGAACTACCGAAAGATGGTGGATGAGAATAAGTATAAAAAACTCTATGCTATGTTTTTGATGGAGGCGGAACGTAATGAGACATTGCGCCGTTTAAAGCGAGCGTTGTATGAAGAATTTTATGATGTAGCAAAAAAAATCCCGGGCCTTCCGGTACCGGCGGCAGAATGGACGACCTATATCGACTTCATCAACATGGTCATTGTCGGGGTGGAACTGATGGGTATGCGGGAAAGCATGACGGCAGACCCTGATTTTTTGAAGGATACAATCCGGTCTTTCTATATCAAAAACGGATTACGGGATGAGTTGGTGAAACAATTTCGGGAAAGGAAAGAAAATGGAAAAGAATGAGAAGAGACAAGAACTCCTGACGGCATCATACGGTTCTCTGGTTGTAAAACTCTGCATACCGGCTATCATCGGCATGGTCGTTATCGCCCTGTACTCCTTCATGGACAGCATTTATGCCGGACAAATGATCGGGGAGCACGCCATGGCGGCCATCGGTGTATCTTACCCCCTGACGTTGATAAACAATTCCATTGCGGTATTGTTCGGCATGGGCGGTGCTTCGGTCTTGAGCCGAGCCATAGGTGGAAAAGATGAGTATGTAAAAAACGGCGTATTGCCGACGGTGACATTCCTGGTCATCGTCACTTCTTTGGTTTCAACGGTACTGGGTATCTTTGGAGCACACGGCTATCTGAGATTGACGGGGACAGAGGGTCTCATTTTCGAGGAGGCGAAAAACTATCTGCAAATCGTGTTTATCGGGTCCATTTTCGTGAACCTGACGCAGGCGTTGAATATGCTGATGCGTGCGGAAGGGCGGATGATACAAGCCATGGCCATCATGGGCAGCGGTGCAATACTGAACATCATCCTCGACCCGATTTTCATTCTTATGTTTCCAAATATCGGGACGCGTTCGGTGGCTTATGCCACCCTGGTTTCGCAGATCTTTCAGGCCATCATTACAATCTTTTACTTCGTTCGTATCAGTCCGCATATCAAGTGGCAACGGCCCCAAATATATAAGGGTTTACCCGCCGCCATCATACCGGTCGGCATTTCCGGTATGATGATGCAGTTTGCGACCATGATACAACAGACGTTGTTCTATCGCGTGGCGGGCAATTACGGCGGCGAGTCATACGTCATCATTCTGAGTGCCATATTACGGATTCAGATGTTTGCGTTCATTCCCCTTTGGGGCGCTTCTCAGGGCTTCCAGCCCTTTGTCGGAACGAATTATGGGGCGGAGAAGTATCTGCGGCTTCTACGGGGACGGAAGACCTTTATGCTCTTTGCATTTATTCTTTCGCTGGTATTCTTTTTACCGATGGAGATTGTACCCGACCGTTTGCTCAGTTGGTTTATTCCGGAGACACAGATCGTGGCAGCCGGCATTTATCCGGCAAGGGCGATGTTTTCGACCTTCTGGATGTACGGCTTCATGGCACTGATGGGCATCTATTTTCAAGCCATCGGCGATGCAAAGACGGCAGGCATCGTCATTGTGGGTCGCAATTTGATTCTCTTTGTGCCGGTGGTCTTTTTCTTGCCGGCCACATTCGGTGCGGCCGCTATATGGTGGATATTTGCCGTTTGTGATGTGGTTGCAGTGGGTTACGGTATGATGATGTATATGAAGCACGGACGACTGCTCCATGCGTGGGGCACCGGCACGGCGACGCCGCCCGCACGGAAGTTGTCCGGAGTCAAGTCGTAGAGAACTTAGGATTTGCAGTGGAGACGGATCATTAGATGATGATACGAGTCAATAGATTGATATGAGGAGGGTACCATGAAGGAGAAAAAATTACAGGTGAAGGACTTTGTCCTAATCGGGGTATTTGCCGTCATTTATATGGCGGTGATGATGGTCGTGGGCATGATGGGTATGATTCCCATTCTGTTTCTGGTATACCCGAGTGTGCTCGGGTTGGTTGCGGGCATTATCGTGATGTTAATGATGGCGAAGGTGCCGAAACCGGGGGCGTTGTTCATTTTTACCATTTTGACACCGTTGATTATGTTCGCTATGGGGCACACCTATATTGTTCTTGTGGGCGGTATTATCGTCGGATTGCTCGCGGAATTAATTCGCTACAGCGGACGGTATGCAAGCATGAAGACGGAAGTGGCCGCCTGTGCGGTCATGAATTTGTGGGCACCGTGCTCTATTTTACAGATGTTGCTGGCGAAGGAAAAGTATATGGCGTTGACCCTGTCCATGATGCCGGAAAACTACGCCGGTGCCTTGGAACGGCTGGTGACGTGGCCGAACATGCTGCTCGTTTTTGCCGGTGCATTGGTTGGCGGATTTTTCGGTGCATTAATCGGCAAGAAGCTCCTGTACAAACATTTTAAAAAGGCAGGTATCGCATAATGACGGGCGCTTGGAATCCGAATCCGGTGACGAAACTTCTGACCGTCGTGATTCTGTCGATATGTCTCGGTTCTTTTCGCAAAGATCGTTACCTTCTGTTGACGGTAGCGATTTTTGCATGTTTTTACATCTTGAACGGGCATGTTGCTCGAGCCGTAAAAAGTATGATCTTCGCCGGTTCTGTCGTAACCTTGAGTAACTTGATTCAAATGGGTCATGAAAACATGGCATTGGATTTATTGATATCCATGCTGTTCGTCATCAAGATGTTTTACCTGCCCTTGATGGCGGGACGCTTTATGTTTTTCACGACGGATGTGGGGGCCATGGTTTCGGCAATGGACAAGCTCCGCACACCACGGGCCGTGAGTATCCCCATTGCCGTCATCTTGCGGTTTTATCCCGCGTTCCGGGAGGAGCATCAGAACATTCGTTTTGCTATGAAGATGCGCGGTATTACAAAACGGCGGCCGCTTGCGTATGTCGAATATGTCATGGTGCCGCTGCTGAGTATTTCTTCCATGATTGCGGATGATATTGCCCGCTATGCCGAAACCAAGGCCCTGGCGGATCCCTGTCAGAAGGTTCGTTATGTTGATGTACGGATACGTCTTTGTGATTTGGTATTCTTTTCGAGCGTGATGGCCGTTTTGATTGTGGGGTCGATATGATAACGATGCGGGATATTTATTTGAAATATGACGAAGAAGAGATATTAAAAGGCGTATCATTCGATGTTCGTCCGGGGGAATTCGTATTATTGACGGGACGAAGCGGCTGTGGGAAATCGAGTCTGTTGAAGCTGGTCAACGGGTTGATTCCACATTTTGACAAGGCGGTCGTTACGGGTACGGTGCAGATTCACGGGATGAACCCTGCGGAAGAGAAGCTCTATATGATTTCCCGACACGTGGCTTCCGTGTTTCAGAATCCGAAGACGGCCTTTTTTAATACGGATACCCGTGCGGAACTGCTGTTTTATCCGGAGAATCGCGGCTTTTCCAAAGAGCGGATGGGCATACTGCTGGCGGAAACGCTGTCGCTGTTTAACATTGGACATTTGATGCATCGTTCCATCTTTGAATTGTCCGGCGGCGAAAAGCAGATTTTGGCCATTGCCGGTGCATATATGACGGGGAATCCGATTATTGTCATGGATGAGCCGTCCGCCAACTTGGACGACGTATACACGGATAAGGTTCGTGAGATGCTTCGGATATTAAAAGAGCAGGGCCGTACGGTGTTGATTGCGGAACACCGTTTCCATTATCTCAAGGATTTAATTGATACCGTCTACCTGATTGAAGACGGTCAATTTTCCGGTAAGTATACCGGAGAAGAATTTTCGACGTTTGATGATGAAAAGATGCACGGTTTCGGATTGCGCGGCATGTGCAGACCAGAACTGAGGGTCTCGGATGATTTTGGCGGACGGGATTACGTGATTGAGGAAATGATGATGGATTTTCCACATGGTGGTCACCGGATTCGTCTTGACAATCTCGGATTTAACTGCGGCGAAATTATCGGCGTGACGGGTAGGAACGGCATCGGGAAGACGACTTTAATGCGTGCATTAATCGGACAAACAAAGCGAACCACGGGACGCGTCCGATGCCGGGACGGATATCTCGGTAAGAAGGAGCGGACACGACGGTCTTTTTGTGTAATGCAGGATGTCAATGCCGAGTTGTTTACCGAAAGCGTTTGGACGGAGACGGCATTGGGGACAAACCGGACGGAGACGGAACGGTCAAAAATGTTGACGCGATTGGATTTAGCGGCAATGCAGACACGCCACCCGATGAGTCTGTCGGGCGGCCAAAAGCAACGGCTGGTTGTCGGCTGTGCCGCACTGACGCGACGGCCGGTGCTGTTTTTCGATGAGCCGAGTTCCGGCATGGATTATGCCAACATGTTGAAAACGGCAAATCGTATTCGAGACTTGCGACAATACGGATGTATCTTGTTTATCGTGTCACATGATCGCGACCTGTTACGACTTACGGCAGACAAGATTCTGAATCTTACGGCCTTTGAACATCCACTGCCCGGAAAAGTTTGAATCCGTCGTTGACAAACTTGTATCGTAAGCGTATAATAAAGAGGTTGATTAACGAGGAGGTGTAGAGATGTCCATTTGTCCGAAAAATAAATCGTCTAAAGCCAGACGGGACAAGCGCAGAGCCAATTGGAAAATGGCCGTACCGAATTTAGTGCCGTGTTCCAAATGCGGCGAACTGATGATGCCGCATCGCGTATGCAAGTCTTGCGGATCGTATAACAAAAAAGAAATCATCGCCGCGGACTGATGCGTGACATCACACCGCGGAGTTGTAACGGTACAAAACAACATACGGGACCGCAACCGCGGTCATGACGACGGCAACACCGAAAGGTCAGTTGCCGTTTTTCGTTTAAATCGATGAACTTCTCTTGTAATTGAAGGGAATTTACGGTAAGATGTGTACTATGAGGAGGCCGTAATGTTTACAATAGCAGTGGATGTAATGGGTGGCGATTATGCGCCGGAAGAACCCGTTCTCGGCATCGCGGAAGCACTTCGCAAACATGCCGATTTAAAAATCATCGCCTTCGGCGATAAGGAGAGTATCGAGTCCATTTTATCCGGGGTCCGTTATCCGGCGGAACGTCTGGAAATTCGACATACGGACGAGGTCATCGGTACGGCGGAGTCGCCGGTTGTCGCCGTTCGGAAAAAGCGGTCGTCATCGCTGGTTTCGGCAATTCGTGCCGTAGCGGACGGTACAGCGGACAGTTGTTTGAGTGCCGGTAATTCCGGTGCCGTTCTGGTAGCGGCACAAGCATATATCAAGCGGATTCCCGGCGTTCGCCGGACACCGCTCGGGCCCTTGATACCGACATTGAAGGGGCCTGCCATTTTGGTGGACTGCGGGGCGAACGTAGATGCCCGTGCGGAACATCTGCATGCGTTTGCAAAATTGGGCAGTGCCTATTTGGAGCATATTTGCGGCATCAAAGCGCCGCGGGTAGCGCTTGTAAATATCGGTGCGGAAGAAGAAAAGGGCAATAAGTTGGTCAAGGAGACCTTTCCGTTGCTGAAGGCGGACAAGCATCTGAACTTCATCGGCAGCGTGGAGGCTCGAGATTTGCTTGCCGGAGAGGCGCAGGTTATCGTCTGTGATGCCTTCGTGGGCAATGTGGCGTTGAAACTGGTGGAAGGTATGCTGAGCATGATGAAGAATCTTTTCCGCCAGGCGGTCTATTCTTCGACCAGGGCCAAGTTGGGCGGTATGCTGTTAAAGAAGGATTTAAAAAAGGTGCTCGACACCTTTGATATTTCGGAATACGGCGGTGCACCCTTGTTGGGCTTGGAAGGCCTCGTCGTGAAGTGTCACGGGAATGCCCGCCGCCAAGAGGTGGCGACGGCCTGTACCCAGTCACTGACTTTTTTGGAACAGGACATGAACACCGTAATGAAGCAACGGATGGAGGAAAGTAATGAGTGAAGTTGAGAGTCTGAAAAATATTATTGTAGATATTATTGAAGATTGTAAGCCGGAGGATATTTCGGAGACGACGAATTTCGTAGAGGATTTGGGTGCTGATTCCCTGGATTTGTTCCAGATTATCACGCGCATCGAGGACGAGTACGGCATCGAGTTCGATTTGGAGAAGGCGGAGAATGTAAAAACCGTCGGGGATGCGGTAGCGGAGATTCGTGCACAGGTAAAGCAATAAGGGGCGTTCGGAACGCGCGCCCCGCTTTGCGGGGTGTCCGGCCGGTTCGGAAGGAGAAGGAACGGCGAATGAATCATGAAAAAGTAGATATAAAGCATATGGAGAAGATGTTTCACTATCGTTTCAAAAATAAGAAACTGTTGCGAAACGCTTTGATTCACAGGTCTTATACAAATGAGCATCGAGAAGAACAGTTAGCGAACAATGAACGGCTCGAATTTTTGGGCGATGCCGTACTGGAAATCGTGGTCAGTGATTATTTGTATAGAACTTGCGAAAAACAGGAAGGCGACCTGAGTCGTATGCGGGCATCCATTGTGTGTGAGCAGGCATTGGCATCCTGGTGTATGGAAAAGGACTTGGGCAAACACCTCATATTGGGCCATGGCGAAGACGTATCCGGGGGTCGGTATCGACCGTCGGTTTTAAGTGATGCCCTGGAGGCGATTTTCGGTGCCATTTACATTGACGGGGGCTTTGCACAGGCAAGACGCGTCATAAAAATCGTGTTGAAGGAAATCCTGGCCAATGAAGATTACTTCGTGGACAATAAGACCAAGTTGCAGGAAGTGATACAGGAGCAGGAGAATGCCCGGATGGAATACCGTTTATTGCGCGAATCCGGTCCCGACCACGGGAAAGTTTATGAGGTTGCCGTGATGATTAACGGCAAACGAATGGGCGTCGGGAGCGGCAGCTCGAAGAAGGCGGCACAGCAAAAGGCCGCCGCACAGGCCATGCGGAAATTGATGAAGAAGAAAAACTTGAAGCAATTTTTCCGTTCTTTGTAAGCGGTGTGACATGTATTTAAAAGAAGTTGAGATTAACGGATTCAAATCCTTTGCCGATAAGATACAGTTGAAATTTGACCAGGGCATTACGGCCATCGTCGGACCGAACGGCAGCGGCAAAAGTAACGTTGTGGATGCGATTCGCTGGGTACTCGGAGAGCAAAAAGTAAAGGAATTGCGCGGTGAGCGCATGGACGATGTCATTTTTTCCGGTACACAGCATCGCCGTTCGCAAGGTTTTGCCTATGTGAGCATGACGCTGGATAATCGGGATAAAAGTCTGCCGGTGGAATACGAAGAAATCAAGGTTTCACGGAAACTCTATCGGAGCGGTGAAAGCGAATATCGTATCAACGATAAGACCTGTCGTTTGAAAGACATTCATGAAGTCTTCTATGATACGGGGATTGGCAAGGAAGGCTATTCCATCATCGGTCAGGGGCAGATTGACAAAATTCTTTCCGGCAAGCCGGATATGCGAAGAGAACTCATCGACGAAGCGGTCGGCATCGTGAAATTCAAAAAACGAAAGGCTGAGACGCGCAAGAAGCTGGCGGATGAGGAAATGAATCGTCTGCGGATTCTGGATATTCTCTCGGAAATGGAGCATCAAATCGGCCCTTTGGAGAAGCAGGCGGACAAGGCCCGGCAATATTTGCGATACAAGGATGAACTGCGCCGGTACGAGCTGTTTGAATTCATTCGCTCCTATGAGGAGATGAGTGCTGCTTTAAAGCGTTTGGAAGAAAATATCACCGATGTGCGTCGCACCTTGGAAGAAAAGCGCCATGCGGTAGAGCGGCGTCGGGCGGAGCATCAAAGTTTGGATGCGGAAACGGATCGTCTGGAACAGGCCATCCATGAGCATAATGAACGAATCAAGGACGTTCTGAAGCGGATGAGCGACATCGGTTCCGGGGAAAAGCTGTTGGAACAGAAGATTGATTTTCTTCGCCGACATGCCGCCGACCTGGCGACACGTCGGGATATTTTGCGTGAACAACTTTCAGTGCGTAGCGAAGAAGCGGACAAGGCCGAGGAGAAGGCGGACGAGTATCGGGTTCGTTATGCAGAAATCGAAGAAAGTTTGATACCGCTCCGTGAACGTTTACAGGAATTGGCGAAGACGGCCGCTGCGGATAAGGAGCGGCTTGCTGCATTAACCGGTACGGCGGAAACGCTGCGAGACCGCGAGCTGGCCATCAACCGGGATCTTTCTTATCATCGGGCCGTGTCCGAACAGCAGGGCGACAAAGATGCCGCGGCCGCGGCGGCCGACCGTCAACTGACGGCGGAGGCGGCGGCATTACATGAACGGTGTGAAAAGCTGGCGCACGCCTTGGCGGAAAAAGAGGCGGAAGAGCATCGTTTGACGGAACGCAAGGATGAATTGCGGGTGGCAGTGACGGCCGCGGCGGAGGACATTCGTAAACAGCGGGAAACCTTGTCCTTAAAAGATAGGACGTTGGCGAAGGACATGTCCCGATGCCATGTATTGGAAAATATGGCAACACGGTATGAGGGTTACGGACATGCGGTACGTCGTGTGATGGAGCACTTTCCGAAAGGGGCGGCCAACCGCGGCGTGGTAGCAGATTTGATTTCCGTGGACAAGCGATACGAAACGGCCATCGAGACGGCACTGGGCGGCAGTCTACAACATATTGTGACGGATACGGAAGACACGGCGAAAAGCATGATTACCCTTCTGCGGAAGAATCGCTGGGGGCGTGCGACATTTCTGCCGTTGAACAATCTCCGGCCCCGGCAAAGAATACGGGATAAAAAGGTCTTGTCAGCGGCGGGCATCATCGACGTTGCAGTCAATTTGGCGACGCTGCCTGCCGGTTATGACATCTTGGGGGATTATCTGCTGGGCAACACCTTGGTTGCGGAAACGGTTGATGATGCCGTTCGATTGAACAAGTCGACGTCCGGTTATCGTATCGTGACGACGACGGGTGAACTCCTCATGCCGACCGGTTCCATCAGCGGCGGCAGTTTTAAGAATACGTCCAACCTCCTCAGTCGCACCCGGGAACTGGATGAATTGCAGAAGACCGTTGCGGCGCAAACGGAAGAGATGGAGCGACTTCGCAGTGCGCTGGATGCAGCGGTGACTGCGCAGAAGGAGCGGCAGGGCATCCTCAATGACACCTATGATGAGCGTGAAATTTTACGGTTGTCATTGGCGAAGGATCGTGAGACGCTGGAGAACGAACGTGCCCGTCTGACTGCCGTCCGGGAGACGTTGGCGGCAAGGAGTGCGGATCGTGAAGCGGTTCGGGATGCATTTGAAACGGCAAAAGAGCGGGTACGCACACTGACGGCGGAAGCGGCGTCAGTGACAGCGGATAAGGAAGCGACGGCGACGGCCTTGGCGGATTTACATCGCAAGGATGCCGAACGTGCCCTCGAACAGTCGGATTGCGAAGCGTCGGTCAATGAATCGGAACGGGAGATGGCGGCGGTACGTCAAGCCCTGAACTTTGTGGATGAGACGGCAAAGCGTCTTTTTCGGGAAGCGGAAGATTTACGTCGGCGTCTGGACGAAACGGTATGTGAATTGTCGGAAACCGAATCGGAGAAAGCGACACGGGAAGCCGAAGCCGGCGGTACGGCGGATATGTATGAGGCATTGAAGGCCGAGCATGCGGGAGACGTTCAAGCCGTTCGGGCGTTGAGCGAGGCGCACCGGCAGTTAAAAGAGAAGAATAAGGCGGTATATGAAGAACGGGAGCGGCTGAATCAAAGCGTTTTCGATTTGGAAAAAGAGCATATCCGTCTGGAGAATATTTACGAGAAACAAGAGGAACGGTTCCATGCGAAAGTCGATTATATTTGGGACGAGTATGCCCTGACCTACAGTGAGGCGCGGGATATGGAAATGCCCGACTATTCGGATGTGGCCGTTGAGAAGGAGATTGAAGGGCGGAAGCGAAAGATACGCGCCATGGGCAGTATCAACGTCAATGCCGTGGAAGAGTATCGCGGGTTGAAAGAGCGATACGAATTTCTGGAGAAACAGAAGAACGACATTGAGGAGGCTGAAAAGAAGCTGAACGGACTCATCCGGGAGTTGGATGAAGGCATGGTGGAACAGTTTCGCGAGAAATTCGGAATCCTGGAGGCCGCTTTTGAGCGGATTTTTACGGTGCTGTTCGGTGGCGGACAGGCATCCATGGAGATTTTGGATCCGACGGACATCTTGGCCTCCGGTATCAACATCAATGCGCAACCGCCGGGCAAGAAGTTGCAGAATATGCTACAGCTTTCCGGTGGCGAGAAGGCCCTGACGGCCATATCGCTGATGTTCGCCATTCAGCAGCTCAATCCGTCGCCGTTTTGTTTTTTGGATGAAATTGAGGCGGCCTTGGATGAACATAATGTATACCGTTTTGCAGAGTATCTCGGCAATTTGACGGAGCATACACAGTTTATCGTCATAACGCACCGCAAGGGAACGATGGAGTCGGCGGACCGGCTCTATGGTGTGACCATGCAGGAAAAGGGCGTTTCGACGCTCGTTTCAGTGGCATTGGTCTAGGAGGCAGTATGTGTGAAGAGAAGAAACAAGGGTTTTTCCGGCGACTGGTGGCCGGTCTGGCAAAGACGCGGGATAACATCGTTTCCGGGATGGATTACGTATTCAACGGATTCACCCACATTGATGAAGAGTTTTATGAAGAGTTGGAAGAAATTCTGATTATGGGTGATTTGGGCGTGCAGACGACGGCGGATATTTTGGACCGGTTGCGAACGGACGTTGCCGAACAAAAAGTTAAGTCACCGTCGGCATGCAAGGACTTACTCAAGGACAGCATCAAGGCGCAGATGTTACCGGATGAAAATGCCTACCGTTTTGAAACGGAACGGAGCGTGGTCGTGGTTATCGGCGTCAACGGGGTCGGCAAGACAACGTCCATCGGAAAGTTGGCGGCGCAGTTGAAAGAAGACGGGAGAAAAGTCGTCTTGGCGGCGGCGGACACCTTCCGTGCGGCGGCCATCGACCAATTGAAACTTTGGGGTGACCGCAGCGGCGTGGACGTGATTGCCCAGAATGAGGGGTCCGACCCGGCGGCCGTCATCTACGATGCGGTAGCGGCGTCAAAGGCACGCAATGCAGATGTATTGATTTGTGATACGGCGGGACGCCTCCATAATAAAAAGAATTTGATGAACGAATTGGGTAAGATTGACCGGGTCATTCAACGCGAATACGGTGAAGCCTATCGGGAGAACTTGATTGTCGTGGATGCGACGACGGGTCAGAATGCGTTGAATCAAGTCCGTCAGTTTCACGAGTTAATGCACGTGGACGGTGTCATTTTGACGAAGCTGGACGGGACGGCCAAGGGCGGCATCGCCATCGCCATTGAAGCGCAGATGGGGATTCCGGTGAAATACATCGGCGTAGGTGAAGCCATCGGCGATTTACAGAAGTTTGATGCGGATCGCTTCATTGAGGCGTTGTTTGAAACGGGTGCGACGGCAAGTACGTCGGAAGAAAGCGAAGGTGCGGAATGAATTGGTTGCGGGAACAAGGTATCAGTGACAGACTGATTGCGGATATTGAACACTTCAGAGCGTTTTATAAGGTGGCCGAAGAGGATGAGGATCGTGTGGCAAATCCCGCTTACCCGTTTTTCGGCAAGGAGGCCCTGGAGACGGCCATCACGGTATTGTTGGACGGGGATAATCTGTTGATAACGGGCGAGAAAGCGACCGGAAAGAACGTGCTGGCGGAAAACCTCAGCCGTATTTTCAACCGGCCGCTCTTCAATGCATCGTTTAATATCAATACGGACAGTCACTCCCTCTTGGGCAGCGATACGTTCAAAAATAACGAGGTCGTCTTTCAACCGGGCTTGATTATGGAATGTGCCCGTCGCGGCGGTTTTGCGGTATTGGACGAAATCAACATGGCAAAAAACGAGGCCATCTCCGTGCTACACTCGGCACTGGATTATCGCCGGATTATCGATATTTCCGGCTATCAGCGCCAGCCAATCCATGAAGCGACCCGTTTCATCGGGACGATGAACTACGGATATGCCGGTACGCGGGAGTTGAACGAGGCCTTGGCGTCCCGGTTTATGATTTTGGAATTACAGCCGTTGGGCAAGGATACGCTGGAGGATATTCTGGCGGTGGAATTTGCCGATCTGAATCCGGATGTACGGGAAGAGATTATCGGTTTCTTCCTGGACATTCAGGCAAAGGCACTGAATAGTGAAATTAGTAACAAGGTGGTTGACCTGCGCGGTCTCCTGGCGGGTATTCGTTCTATTCGCCGAGGACTTCGACCTGCGAGGGCTTTTACCATGGGCATGATTAATAAAACGTTCGATGAATTCGAACGGAAAATCGCCAACGATGTGATGAAGTTGCGGTTTCCGAAAGACATGGACGGTAGTCATTTTTTTGACAAATAACGTGAGGGGTTCCGGGTACAACCGGGGCCCTTTGTACGTTTTAAAATACATCTCGAAAGATGGAAGATGCTTGTATTTTCAAGGCTCAGTCCTTATTATGAGTTTATCGGGACGTTTCCGTTCAGGGCATTTCTACACCGGTTAGATGACGGGAGCGACTGAATTAAAAGGAGGTACATATGGAGATTGGCAAGAGCTATTGTCGAGTCGATGCGGTGGATAAGGTCACCGGTCGGGCACGATATACGCAAGACTATCCGGTGCCGGGGTTGTTGACCGCACGATTGGTCCGGTCGACGGTGGCAAACGGACGGGTCAAGCGTATTGATACGGCGGCGGCAGCGGCCGTGCCGGGTGTACGGGCGATTTATACCTGCTTCGACGTGCCGGATCGGAATTATCCGACAGCGGGACATCCCTGGTCATTAGATCCCGGGCATCAGGATATTTCCGATCGACATTTACTGAATGAAAGAGTGCGTTACGTTGGCGATGAGGTTGCCGTCGTCGTAGCGGACAATGCGGTTGCGGCGGATCGGGCTGTCCGGCTCGTCGAGGTGGAATACGAGATCTATCCGGCCGTTTTCGATGTGGAAGAGGCCCTCAAGCCGGAGGCGATGCCGTTGCACCCGGACGTGCGCCCGGATAATATCATCGTAAAGAGTCAGTTCAAAATCGGTGAGCGTAATTTTGACGACTTGGCAAATGAGACGGATCTGACATTTGTGGAAGGCACCTATGATACGCAGGTGGTTCAACACTGTCATATCGAGCTGCCGGTATCCCGGGGATATATGGAAGACGGTAAAATCGTTATCATTACCTCAACGCAGATTCCTCATATCGTCAGACGCGTCATCTCCCAGGCACTGGGGTTGGCAATCGGTAAAATCCGCGTCATCAAGCCGTATATCGGTGGTGGTTTCGGGAACAAGCAGGACGTTTTGTATGAGCCGTTGAACGCTTGGTTGGTGCAACAGCTCGGTCGACCGGTGGAGGTATTCATTTCACGGGAGGAAACCTTCACTTCGACCAGAACGCGACATGCCATCCGGACGAAATTGAAGACCTTTGTGCGGTCGGACGGTCGTCTTATCGGTCGCCATTACGTGGGCTATGCGAACAACGGCGGCTATGCATCTCACGGACATGCCGTCTGTGCAAACTGTGCGAACGAGTACCGGATGCTGTATCAGGATGAAGCAGTGCTTGACTCCACGTCCTATACGGTCTATACGAACCGGCCCGCAGCGGGCGCCATGCGCGGTTACGGCATACCGCAGGCATGTTTTATCATGGAAGCACATATGGATGATGTGGCAAAAAGTATCGGCATGGATCCGGTCGCCTTTCGGCGGAAGAATATGATGAAGGCAGGTTACGTAGATCCCGTCACGACCATCACCTGTCACAGTACGAAACTGGATGAGTGTCTGACGCGGGGGATGGAACATATCGACTGGGCACGGAAGCGCACCGAATACGGTCGGGATACGGGCAATATCCGCAGGGGTGTGGGCATGGCGATGTTTTGCTACAAGACAGGTGTCTACCCGATTTCCCTGGAAACGTCTACGGTTCGGATGATTCTCAATCAGGACGGCAGTATCCAAATGCAGATGGGGGCTACGGAAATCGGACAGGGGGCAAGCACCGTCTTTTCTCAGATGGCGGCTCAGACGCTGGGCATTTCGTTTGAGAAGATTCACATCGTGCAGGCGCAGGATACGGATACGACGCCCTTTGATACCGGCGCCTATGCATCTCGACAATCTTACGTGAGCGGTATGGCCGTAAAGAAAACGGCTGAAGTCATGAAGGAGAAGATTCTGACATATTGCAGCGAACGGACGGGTGAACCGGCGGATGACCTGGACATTCACGCAGACGTTATCGTACGTCGTACGGACGGTACACCGGTGATGGATATGGAAGAACTGGCTATGAATGCCATGTACAGTCTGGAACGGACGGAACATATCACGGCGAATGAGACGGTACATTGTAGGGACAACACCTACGCCTTTGGTGCAACCTTTGCCGAGATTGAAGTGGATATGCGTTACGGTAAAATAAAGGTCGTGGATATCATCAACGTACACGACAGCGGGACGATATTGAATCCGGATGTCGCGGCAGGTCAGGTTCATGGGGGCATGAGCATGGGTCTGGGCTATGTCCTGGGAGAGGACTATATCTATGATGATGACGGCGTACAGCAGAATGCCAACCTGCTGCATTACAAGATTCTGACCGCGGCAGATCATCCCGACCTGCACCATGCGTTTGTCGAATGTGAAGATCCGTCCGCGCCATACGGTAACAAGGCCTTGGGTGAGCCGCCGACATTGACCGTTGCACCGGCCATCCGCAATGCTCTGTTACATGCTACGGGGCTTTCCATAAATGCATTGCCCTTGAGTCCTCAGAATCTTTTGCGGGCCTTTGAAGCGGCGGGAATAGGAGAGAATGATGATTGATGTAAATGCTATTTATGAGCCGGCGGATTTGGCTGAGGCCGTTCGTCTTTTGGGGGAACAGACGGATGCCATGGTTATTTGCGGCGGCAGCGATATGTTGATTCAGAATCGGGAAGGACGCTATCGAGACAAGGCGTATGTCAGCGTCCGTCATTTGCCGGAATTACGCGGTATCCGTGAGACGCCGGACGGTCGTCTGATGATTGGTGCGGCCTCGTCCTTCACGGAGATTATGGAGAGTGAAGCGGTGCAACGGATTTGTCCGTTGTTGGCAAAAGCCGTATCACAGGTCGGCGCCGTACAGATTCGAAATATCGGGACCATAGGCGGTAACCTTTGTAATGCCGTGCCGAGTGCGGACTCGGCTTGTGCGGTTCTGGTCCACGAAGCGAAACTGCATATTGCCGGGGCGAAGGGCGTGCGGGTCGTACCTGTAAAAGATTTCTATCGCGGCGGTGGCAAGACAGCGGTTGCAAGGGACGAAGTTTTGACGGCAATCGAAATCGGACCGGAAGCTGCGGCGGGCTATTCGGGGCATTACACCAAGTATGCCATGCGAAAGGCGATGGATATTGCAACGGTGGGATTCGGTATCCTGCTGAAGCTCAGTCCGGACAAGCGGCAGATTGCGGATGTCCGTGTCGCCTACGCATCACTGGCACCGCGTCCCGTTCGCGGATTTAAATTGGAAGCGGCATTGCGGGGCATGACCGTCGGGTCGGAAATCGTCGATGTGATTCATCAGACGTGTCTGTCGGATGTCAATCCGAGGGAAGGTCGACGCGTATCTAAAAATTTCAAGGAGAAAATCGTACGTGAAGTGGTAAAGCGGGCGGTGAATGACGTCATCGTCGCACAAGGAGGAAATCATGTATACGGTAGTTGATATGATTGTAAACGGGGAGGCCGTGTCCGTACCGGTCGACTCGAGAGAGTTGTTGCTTGATACCCTGCGGGACCGTCTGGGTCTGACGGGCGTGAAACGCGGCTGTGAGGTGGGCGAATGCGGTGCTTGTACGGTACTCATAGACGGAGAACCGTTTGACTCCTGTATTTATCTGACCATCTGGGCTCGCGGTAAGGAAGTCCTGACCGTCGAGGGTTTGGCCAAGGATGGTTGTCTGCATCCCGTGCAACAGGCCTTTGTCGAAGAGGCGGCGGTACAATGTGGATTCTGCACGCCGGGTCTGATTCTTTCCGCCGTGTCTCTGGTGGGGAAGAATCGACCGATGACACGGGATGAGATTCGAGTCGGTATTGCCGGTCATCTTTGTCGATGTACCGGATATGAGCATATATTAAATGCAGTGGCGAAGGCGATAGACCATAACTTGAGTAAGGAGGCAACTCATGAAAATGCAAGATGAGAAGGCACAACGCGACGCTTTTTTTACCATGGACGGTAAACCGTCCGTTCTGAAGTCTTTACCGGTAGCATTTCAACATGTACTGGCAATGATTATCGGAAATATTGCACCGGCCATCATCGTTGCCGGCGCATTAGGTCTAAGCTCGACCGATAAGGCGGTCATTATTCAGTATGCCATGATGGCGGCAGGTATCGGTACGTTGGTACAGGTATTCGGATTTGGTCCCGTCGGCTCCCGTCTGCCCCTGATTATGGGATTAAATTTTGCGTTTGTCCCCGTCATTATCACCATCGGTTCGAATTACGGTTTTTCCGCCGTGTTCGCGTCGATGATATTCGGCGGATTGGCCGTGATTTTATTCGGTGCATCAATAATGAAGATTCGTCGTTTCTTCCCGCCGCTCGTAACGGGTACGACCGTGCTCGCCATGGGTATCTCTCTCTATCCGGTCGCCATCAACTACATGGCCGGTGGTGTCGGTGAAGCGTCTTACGGGGATTGGAAAAACTGGTTGGTAGCCTTGGTGACCTTGGCAGTCGTGTTCATCCTTTCGGAGTTCGGTCGCGGCTATATTAAAGTCATCGCCATTTTAATCGGTATTGTAGTCGGTTATGTATTGGCTTTGCCCCTGGGTCTGGTATCCTTTGATGGCGTAAGTGAGGCGGGAGTTTTCGCTTTACCGGCCGTTTTACCTTTCGGCATGACCTTCCATCCGGGTGCCATTTTCACCATGGTAATTATGTACCTGGTTGCTTCCGTCGAGATTATCGGCGATATATCATCCTTGACGATCGGTGGTATGGAACGTGAAGCGACGGATCGGGAGATATCCGGCGGTATCATCGGCAACGGTATTTCATCGGTCATCGTTTCATTTTTCGGCGGTTTGCCGATGGCGACTTTCTCGCAAAATGTCGGCATCGTGGCAACAACGAAGGTGGTCAGCAAGCGGATTATTTCCATCACCGGCATCATCATCCTGGCGACGGGCTTTTTACCAAAGTTCGGTGCGGTGATGTCGACCATCCCGAATGCGGTTTTGGGTGGTGCAACCTTGTCGGTATTTGCCATCATTTCCATCAACGGTATCCGACTGATAGCGAAAGAGCCGTTCACCATGCGAAATTGTAATATCCTGGGTATCGCATTGGCCGTGGGCATCGGTATCGCACAGGTACCGGCAGCCTTGGATAAGGCACCGGTATTCTTCCGCACCTTCTTCGGTTCTTCACCGGTTATCATTGCGACGTTAATCGTGTTCATTTTGAATCTGATTGTGCCGAAGAAGAGCTTTGAGAGAGAAGAAGAGGAACGGCGCTTAAAACGTTAAGATTTTTTCGGCCTATATATTTATTCATAAAAAGACCTCGATTATCCGAGAACGGACAATCGAGGTCTTTTTGTATGCTGTTTATTTGTTGTATAAATAACGTGAAAATATGTATGTAATCATAAGAACTGCTCAATATTGTATTAAAATAAACTTATAATAGAATAAAAAACTGTGAGACCTTGACAAAATAATATTTTTTACTAGTATGTTAATTAAGAAACCGTGGGTTATAGGAGAATCCATAAAGAATGGAGGAAGAGATGGAAAGAGACAGACAACGAATATCACGGACGGGACTTGCTTTTTTAACGGTCATTCTGTCAGTGATATTACTTTTTTCAGGTCGCGTCGCGGCCGGTCCGACATCAATACCCGTCGGCAGCTTTGATGAGCTGAAGTCGGCACTGTCGGGTCCGGAGACGGAGATTGGGTTGACCGTCACTGCGGATTTTTCGTGGACGGAAACGTTGACCGTCAGCGGCAAGAACATTACGATAACGGATAACGGCACGCCGGTCACATTGACACGGGATGTCGCTCTGAACGGTCCGTTATTTACAGTAGCGGCGGACGGCGGCTTGACCTTGGCGCCGACGGCAGCGGAGAATTTGATTTTTGACGGTGCCGGTACGACCTTGGATACCGAGGGTATGCCGACACCCATCGATGGTACGGCGGTAACTTCGGATGCCTCTTTTGCCGATGTCAGCGGAACGTTCGACATGACGGGCGGCATTATACAGGGATTCAACGTGTACAAGATTGATGGTGCAACCGTTCGATTAAAGGATGGTGCTGTTGCGACCATGACCGGCGGCAGTATCCGCAACAACTATGCGGCACCGGACGAGTCTGCAAAGTGGCGTTTGTTGGCAGTATCCGGAGTGCGAGTTCATGCAGGTGCAAAATTCACCATGGATGGTACAGCGGATATCGGCAACAACCGCGGTATGGGTTCGGCCGTTTATGTTGGGGATTGGAAGATTGGTGACGGACGTTATGGTGGCGGAAGTGAACCGGGGTTGCCTCTTTCTGAAAAACCGTTAGCACAGTTTTATATGAATGGCGGACGTATCCATAATAATGAGGTTGTGTTTTCCTTACAGGAGTACCGCGGCGGCGGATTAACCGTACGTCTTCGCGCTTATGCGGAGATGAACGGTGGTTCGATTGACCATAATGTTGCCGGTTCCGGCGGCGGGGTTAGTGTCAGCAATCTGAGTTTCGATTTTTACGATAACATTGCTGCAAGCCCACGGGTTATTTCACCCGGTTACTACCGCACGGGCGGGTATACGACGGTAAGTTTTAAAAATGATGTGAATAACTTTGCCCAAAGATATGATTTACCGTATGAAGAATACAGAGAACGTTTCCCGTCCATCTTTGTTATGAATGGCGGGGTTATTGATGCCAATCATGCAAAAGCGCAAGAGTTGGGAGATGCCAATCATCCGAAGTGGGGTTTTTATAACCGTACCGGACAAGCTGGCGGCATTTTCATGGATTCAGATGACATATATTTAAACAAGGGGCGCATAACGAATAATAAAGCAGATAGCTTCGGTGGCGGTATGTTTGCCGAAGAATTCTTTGCCTCCGTTCATCTTAATAATGTCCTTTTTAAAGAAAACCGTTCTGTTCGAGCACCTGATGGCGTGATTGTATATCAAGATCCACATGGTCCGAATTCTCATTATTCTGCAACGCAGGGAACAGGTTCAGCCATCTGGATGTGCCCGACGGGTGATTTAGTATTGGGTGAAAATGCAAATATCGGTTTTACGGGAAATGAAACAACCTCGACAAGTCTGCCGAAGGACGATATTTTTTGGCTGTTCACACCGAGTATAACTGATACGGTAGAGGATTTTAAACGAATCCTAACGAACACGGCGAATACGACCTTTGATTTTTTGCGTGATGAAGAAGCTGGGTATGCATGGTCTGAAAAGAAGTGGAGCAATGCCATTGCACACTCCATTGTTACGGACGAAAGTGCCTTTGATTTGATTATCAGTGGAAATGAAGGTAGTCATGGTGGTGGCTTAGCTTCCAACAATCATGTATATATTGGTGGTTATAAGCTGGCACTGAATAAAACATTTTTAAATGCTAATGGTACAATAGTATCTGAAGAAGAATTGCCGGAGTCGGTAGCCTTTGATGTTCTTGTATATGATAAACAGAAAGACAGCTTGGCTAAAGTTGATGAGTTGATATTGTACAAGAAAGACGGATTTGAATTGAAACATCAGTCCGGAATTGATTATTCAAAGGTAGGTGGCAGGAGAACATTTACAGCGTCGGATAAGGTGCTGGCTTTTGTGGATAATGAGCGTTATATCGTCACTTTGAAAGAAAAGAATACCGGCGTCGAAGCGAAGTTGGAGCGGAAAATCACCGAATCGAAACCGGTTTGGGCACGTCCGGACACGTATCTCAATACGGAAGATGCCTTATTCAAGGATAAGTTAACAGGATTACACCATGACCGTCCCGTTTATGAGATTACCGCTGTGAATGAGCCGCCGGCATCCCTGGAAATTCTCAAAAAAGATGAACATGGTGAACCGATGCCGGCCATCAGCTTTGACCTGTACCGAAAAGAAGTTCTGAAAAATGAGGGTGGAGAAGTCATCTCCGAAACGATGGTCAAGCAGAACTGGCAAGAAGGAAAGACGAAGTCTGAGACGCACACTAATCTGGACGGTATTCTTCGTATTAATGGGCTCTCTCCCGGTACATACAAGCTGGTTGAGACCGTTTATCCGGAAGGTTATCATCCGCAGACAAGAGAGGTAACCATTGATAAGGCGGGTGCCGTTATCAAGATTGAAATCATCAATGAACGTTACGGCAGTTATCAATTTACCAAGGCGGACGGGGCGGATACGACCGTCTTGCTGAGCGGTGCGGAGTATGGACTGTATATTCGAGGTGAAGGGAATGCACTGGAACCCGTCTTGGATAACGAAGATAAACCGATAACAACAGTGACAGATAAAGACGGTGTCGGCAAGTTTGATAACTTGGATTTAGGCGATTATGTCATGAAAGAGATTCGTGCGCCGGAAGGATATGCACTGGATGAAACGGAACATGACTTTAGCATTACGGAATACAATAAAGTCGTGACACCGCCGGAGAATCAACCGGTGACAGACCGGAAAATCGGCATATTGAAACTCAAAAAAGTTTCAACGGATGAAGCGGCAACACCGATTCCCGGCACGAAGTTTGAACTCTTGGATGACAAGATGCAGCCGGTGACGGACAGCGAAGGACAGCCGGTGACGGGCATCACGGATGCTTTCGGCCTTTGGACAATTCGTCTGATGAAGCTGCCGCAGGCAGCGGAAGTCGTGACTTTAAACGATTTACTGTCGGCAGGCACCTATTACGTACGGGAAACGGCATCGAGTGAAGGGTATATTCAAAATCCGGAACCGGTAAAGTTCATCGTAGATGATACGGGAGCCCCGGTCGAGTTGACCGTGACCAATAACCCTGATGTCAAGGTGACGCTGATTAAGACCATGGACGGTGAATTGATGCCGGTCGGCACGAAGGCGACGTTTACATTGATTCGAATGGACGGTGCGATAGAGACGCCGATTGGTGAATATACAACGACCGACACGAATCCCGTGACGGCGGAACAGGGGCGTATCACCGTATCCGGTTTAATTCCCGGCCATTATATTTGGCGGGAAACGACACCACCTACAGGTTATCATCCGGTAGATGACGTTACGTTTGACATTGCGACGGGACAGACGGCCCCGGTCGAAGTGCTGATCGATAACATGCCGGAAAAAACGGACGTTTACGTTGAGAAAGTTTGGGTGGACGGCCCGGAAGCCGAGCATGTGGCGGCAACGGTTCAACTCTTCCGTAAGGTGGGTGAGCAGGCGGAAGAGACGGTCGGTGAGCCCAAGGTGACAACACAAGAGGAAGGTGGCTGGTTTGCTTCATGGAAGGATTTGCCGAAATATAACAAATACGGCGAATTATATGTTTACCGGGTGGACGAGTTAAACCCGCCGGCCGGTTATGAAAAAACCGTGGAAAAGAAAACGGGCGGCGGTGAAGGAATGGAAAACGACTTCCTCATCACCAACCGATGGACAGTACCTGAAGGGGATATTACCGCAACCAAGATTTGGGCGAAGGGCGATACGCTGACTCGACCGGACAATGTCTATTTTGAATTGCTGGCGGACGGCGTTAAGGCTGAGATGACGGGTGAGAACGAGAACCCGAAGCAGCTGACGGAGACGCAGGTGACATGGCGGAACTTGCCCCTGAAGAAGAAGGACGGCACACCGATTACCTACACGGTACGGGAGGTAATGCCGTCGGGCGAGAATTATGTAGACTGGAGTGATGCAAACTATACGACGACCGTTGACGGTCTGACCGTGACCAATACATGGCATACATCCGACCGAGAATTACATGCAACAAAAATATGGTCCGGCGGCAAGACGACGGAACACGTACAGCCGAACCTGACTGTGTACCAAAACGGTGCCGTGTATGAGGTCACACCGATAGTCACGAAACAGGATGACAATACCTACCTCTTTACATGGACCGTACCGGAAGCAGACGACTTTGGTCAACCTTATGTCTATACGGTAGCGGAGACGGACACGCATGAAAACTACGGCACTTCCGGGGTGACGGGTGCGGGAACGGCGGAAGATCCGTTCGTCATTACGAATACCTACGGCAGTCCGAAGGGAACCCATCAAGCCGTGAAGTCATGGATTGACGGACCGGTCGTGCATCCGACTATTCGCTTGCAGCTGATGCGTAAGCTCGGGGAAACGGCGGAGCCGGTGGGCGAGAGCGTGGACTTGGGCAACGGCAAACTGACGCATGAGTGGATTGATTTACCGCTCACCACACAGGATGGTGAAGATTACACGTACTACGTGGAAGAAGTGGCCATCGGTGGTCTGAGCGTGACGGAAGGACGTGCAGGAAACTACGTATCCGAGACCGTGACGACGGGGAACGTGACAAGTATAACGAACACCTATGAAAGTCCGAAGATTTCTCTCGGCGGTCAGAAAACGTGGACAGGGGATGCCGAAGCGGTACGCCCTGCGGAGATTACGGTCGAGCTGTTACGAAATGGGGCGCCCCTGGTGCCGCCTGTGACGAAAACGGTGACTGCGGCTGACGGCTGGGCTTATTCCTTCGACGATTTGCCGGAGACGGATACGCAAGGTACGGCCTATACCTATACGGTTCGGGAACAAAATATCCCGGAAGATTACGAGGCGACGGTCGACGGCATGAATGTAGCGAACCGCTATACAAAGGAATTGATGATTCCGGTAGAAAAACGATGGTTCAACAGTGACGGTACGCCCATGGCGGCCGAACGCCTGCCGGAAGCGGTCACGGTTCGTCTGTTGCGGAATAATACGGAAGTGGAGGCAGTTGAACTCAAAGCGACATTGAAAACGCCATGGGCGGCCACATTCTCCCCGCAACCGATTTATGACGAAACGGGCAACGCTTATGACTATCGGGTGACGGAAGATGCCGTAGCGGGTTATGAAGCGCTGACGGACGGCACGCCGGAGAAAGGCTTTATCGTAAAGAACACCTACGTGTTACCGAAGACGGATATCACGGCGAAGAAGAATTGGATCGGCGGCGAAGCGGCAAATGGCGGTGTTCGCCCATCGATTGTTCTGTCCCTGATGCGGCAGGTAAATGGTGGCGATCCGGTAGCCGTACCGGCGGAAGAAGCACCGGAGAAAATACTGGCAAACGGCATGACGGAAGTAACGTGGGCGAATCTGCCGGCGGAAGACTTGGACGGAAATGCTTATACCTACAGCGTGCGTGAAGTGAAAATCGGCGATGATACGGTCGTTGAGACGGAAGGCATATTACAAGCCGGAAACTATACGGTAACGGTGGACGGATTGACGGTGACCAATACCTATGTGGCGGATAAGACCGAAGTCGTCCTTAAGAAGAACTGGGACGGCGGTGAGACAATCACGCCCTTGCCGAAGGCGGCGTATCAACTCTATCGTCAGGTAGAAGGTGAAGGGAAACAAGCGGTCGGTGAACCGCTCGAATTGACACGGGATGCATCCGGCACGAATGAGATTCGCTGGACCGATTTACCGGTGACGGATGAATCGGGACGGATTTATATCTATTCGGCACAAGAGAGCACGGTTCCCGAAAACTATGTTTCCGGCGAGATAACCGGAACGGGTACAGCTGAGGATCCCTTTGTCACAACGAATACCTACGAAAGTCCGCGCGGCGTGCACAAGGTCGAAAAGAAATGGGTGGACGGTCCGGAAAATCATCCGACCATCCGTCTGCAGTTGATGCGGAAGTTGGCAGAAACGGCGGAAGCGTATGGTGACACTGTAGATTTGGGCGACGGCAAGCTGACCTATGAATGGACGGGACTGCCGCTGCAAGCGCACGACGGTCGGGCTTATGAATACTATGTCGAAGAGATTGCCGTGGACGGCGAGACCGTAACGGATGGTCGTGCGGGCAAGTACCTGTTGACGGCGGAGACGACGGACAACGTTACGACGCTGACGAACACCTATGAAAGTCCGAAAATTTCCCTCAGCGGTCAGAAGAACTGGACGGGTGATACAACGGACGTACGTCCCGCGGCGATTACGGTCGAGTTGTTGCAAAACGGCGAGCCGTTGACGCCGGCCATGACGCAAAGTGTCACGGCCGCGGATGGATGGCGCTATACATTCAGTGATTTACCGGAAATGGATGCAAGCGGAACGGCTTATACCTATACGGTACGGGAAAACGATGTTCCCGAAAACTATGAGGCGACGGTTGATGGTATGAATCTGACCAATCGCTACGTAAAGCAGTTGACGATACCCGTTTACAAAGAATGGTATAATAGTGACGGCAGTACGATGACGGCGGAGCGATTACCGGAAGCGGTCACGGTACGTTTGTTACAAAACGGCACGGAGGTAGACGTGTTGCAATTGACGGCGACATCGGAGACGCCGTGGCAGGGTACTTTCCGTGCACAGCCGATATATGATGAGACGGGCAAGCGGTATGAATATCAAGTGACGGAAGATGCCGTACCCGGTTATGAAGCCCTCACGGAGGGAGATGCCGGAGAAGGCTTTATCGTAAAAAATACCTATGTTTTACAAAAGCTTGAAATCAAGGCCGTGAAACAGTGGGTCGGTGGAGAAGAAGCCAACGGTGGCGTACGTCCGGACATCGTTTTGGGCTTGATGCGCAAGGTGGACGGTTATCCGGCAGAGGCTGTTCCGGCGGCAGAAGCACCGGAGCAAACGCTGACGGACGGCATAACGGAAGTCGTATGGACGGATTTGCCGGCGGAAGACATGAACGGTAAAGCCTACACCTACACTGTACGGGAATTGAAAATCGGCGATATGCCGGTCACGGAAACGGATGGCATCATGAGTGCCGACAATTATGCGGTAACGGTGGACGGATTGACGGTCACCAATACTTATACGGCGAGCAAGACGGAAGTCGTTCTGCATAAGACATGGTCGGGCGGGGAATTGATAGAACCCCTGCCGCAGGCAGCCTATCAACTGTTCCGTCGTGTTGCGGAAGAAGGCAAGCAGGCTGTTGGCGAACCCGTGATGTTTACACGGGATGCATCCGGCATGAATGAAATTCGCTGGACGGACTTACCGGAAACGGATGGACGGGGACGCCGCTATATTTATTCAGTGGCGGAGAGTCTGATTCCCGACAACTATGTTTCCGGCGAGGTAACGGGTAGCGGTACGACGGAGGATCCGTTCGTGACAACAAATACTTATCTGCCGGATACAACGAACTTACGGATTCGGAAACAATGGCACGGGGTCGGCAATCCGGATGAGATGACGGCCACATTCAACGTGACGGCGCATACGCCGGACAACACGGAGTTGACCGTCACGGACATTGACGGGACGCTGATTCCCATGCCCGTGACGATAACGGGTGACAACCAAGTCGTACTGAAGGCATTACCGGTGACGACGGCCGCGGGTGAGCCCATCATCTATGACGTGACGGAAGAAGCAATCCCGGATTTTGAAGCGACGAGACAGGTCCTGACGAGTGACGGATGCTGTGCGATGGCGTTTGAATATTTGAATACCTATGTCGGTACATCGGAACTGACATTGCTGAAACGGGATGAGCAAGGTACACCGCTTGCCGGTGCGACATTCACCCTGTATACGGCGGACGGCACGACCGTTGTCATGAACGCGATAAGTGATGAGACGGGCAAGGTACTCTTGACGGATTTGAAGCCTTCAAGCAGGTATCTCTTAAAGGAGACGAAGGCACCGAGAGGCTATTTATTAAATGAAACGGCGCTTCACATTACGGTGGGTGCGGACGGCACGGTGACGATATCCGGTGATGCGGGTGACATTACGGAACGTCCTGTCCCGGTAATGAACAGACGTGAACCGGAGAAACCGGAAGAGCCGGAAAAACCGGAGACGCCCCATCCTGAAAGAACGCAACCGGAAGGAGCGGGCGGTTATGATCCCGGCATGCGGGCAATGTCGCGAAACGGCGTACCTGCACCACAAGTCGGTAGTTATCTGTGGCTGATGCCGATATCGGCGGCCTTTATGTTTATTATAATTCGACGCAGACGTTCGAAATAAATCCGTTTTAACGGAATGAAAATACGACCCCGCTATCCGCAATGTGCGCGGATGGCGGGGTCGTATCCATTAGCTTTCACTTATAAAGATTAGCGGATGCTCGATAAAATTAGCCGTTGCTCGGCTTGAAAAGAACGACATCCCCCGCTATACTGAACCCGTAGTAGTCATTTGAAAGGAGAAGACATGGCATATAGAATTTCTGAAGAATGTATTGCTTGCGGATCCTGTATCGATGAGTGTCCCGTGGAAGCGATTCGCGAAGGGGACATTTACGAGATTGTTGCGGATGAATGCATCGATTGTGGAAACTGTGCGGAAAGTTGTCCGGCAGAAGCGATTCATGAAGGCGCATAATTTCAAAGTTTAATAGTTGTATGGATACGTCCCCCGCTCTGTGATGGAGAGCGGGGGACATCTGTTTTAAAGGTTTCCGCACAACATCTTTATTAACGGCCGTTCCTGTTGTATAATACATCATATATGGAGGAAGGTCATGAACAAAGAAAAAATGCGACAAACCCATTTCATATGGACGTTAAGCGGTCGTTATAATATCAAGCCGCGGAGTATCCTCTTTGAAGAAGATCGGCAGGAGGATTTGGATGAGTTGCGGTTGATGGTTATCGGTGGACTGTATCGTTATATCCCGCAGGCTTATCTGGATGATTATCTGTTGCGGATTGTCGGGCTTGGTGAATCAACGAAATATTACGTCGAGCTGTTACTCTGTCTGGCACAGGAGTACGTGATGCCGCGACTGTCGGTAAAACGTCGTCTCTTGCCGGAAATTGAACGGAACCACGTGCAACGGATATACAATGCCTATGCCAATCGGAAGATTACATCGGAGCGGGACAAGCTGACCTATGCCTATTTTGCCGATAAAATCGGGATGCCTTTAAAAAGTGGAACGGATGCGGAAGTTGCCCGAACGATTCGTCGTGCGGCGGAACTGGGGAACGCCACGGAATGGATGAAGTTTCTGTATAGCATTTTCGACATGTATCTGGGCGGTGTGCCGAAAAAATATGAATCGACCGGTCATTGGGACGAGGAGAGTCATCAGCTCAATGCGGAGGTACTGAAAAAGGCGGAGAGTAATATCTATGACGATGACGAATACACCGGTGATGCCATGGTCCTGGCGGCGGAGTTTAACCATAACGTTATGGAAGAGGAAGTCGATGCGCAGTTGGAGGTTGTCGATGAACTGAAACTCTTTTCCACGCATGCGGATTCCAAGGTCATGTTTGATAAGATTCTGGCCAATTACGGGCCGAGTAAGTTCACCGACCGGCAACGCATTGAATTGGAAAAAGCGCTGGCGGTAGATATTCATAAAGGTTGCAAGGTGCACTATGCAGCATCGTTTATGACCCAATCCCGCGGTTACAAGAAGGAATATATTGCCGAGCAGTATGAAGCGAATTTGCGTTATTATGAAGAGCATGCGGCACGGCACGAAATGAACATTAAACAGCTGGTCGGGATTATCCGGGAAAAAATTCTGACGGATTTGGAAGAAACCTACTTTAATCTGGACCGTGGCATTCCGGATCGGCGGAAGATGTATCGTTACGTGGTGTTGAAGGACAACAAGGTTTTCATGAAACACGTGAAGGATACCATCGGTTCCATCGCCTTAACCATCCTCATCGACTCGTCCGGTTCTCAGCTGGCCAGGCAAAAGCAGGTGGCGTCATGGGCCTATATCCTGACGCAGGCCTTTTCACTCTGCGGTATCTTGCCGCGGGTGGTGGGTTTTAACAATCTGTTCGACTATACGGTTTTACGGGAGTATCGGGACTTCACGGACCCCATCAGCAAGAATAAAGACGTCTTTTATTTTACGGCCGAGGGTTCCAACCGGGACGGTATGGCCATTAAGACCATGGATTATCTCATGAAGTCCAGGCCGCAGGAGAAGAAGCTGATGCTCGTTCTGAGTGACGGTAAACCGAATGATGTCCGAATCGGCGTGTCTACCCATATTGTCAGCGGACATGATACGCTGGAATACACCGGCATCAATGCCATTGAGGATACGGCGAAGGTGGTACGACGGGCGCGAGCCGGTGGTGTACAGGTCATGGGTATCTATACCGGGGAGCGGGATGAAATCTACTCCCAAAAGTTGATTTACGGGAAAGAATTTGCCTATGTACCCGATTTGAACGAGATGGGCAAGATTGTAGGACGGGTTATCGAGAAGGTCATTAAAGACGAGGCCTACTGATACCGAAGAAAAGATGCCGCCAACGACCGACCGGCCGGGCAGAGGCATAAGCGGATAATTGAATATGCAACGATGTACAGTCCGTCATCGCTCGACACGGATGATGTTAGAGAAATCTAACGAAAATTCACAAAAAATTCCGTTTGTATCCGACAATATGACGGATTGTATTTATTTTAAATCTTGCAGTAATACCAAAAGGATAGTATAATAAATCCAGGTGAAATCCTAGTAAATTAGTAGGAATTAAAAATAAGGAGTGTAGACTTATGGAACAACTGTTGGCAGTGAGAAATCTTTATGCCGGAATCGAGGGTAAGCAAATCCTCAAAGGTATCGATTTAACGATAAACAAAGGAGAAATCCACGTGTTGATGGGCCCGAACGGTGCCGGTAAATCGACCCTGATGAATCTGGTGATGAATCACCCGAAATTTGTCCGTGAGCAAGGTGACATCATCTTTGAAGATGAAAATATTAATGAACTGACCGTTGATGAGCGGGCGAGACGGGGTATCTTCATGTCGTTCCAAAACCCGTTCGAGGTGGCGGGCGTCAGCCTGGAGAACTTTATCCGTACGGCCTATATGGCGGTGACGCAGACAAAGCCGTCGTTGTTGAAATTCAAAAAACAATTGATGCAACAGATGGAAGAATTGAAGATACCGACGGATTATGCAGACCGTTATATCAACGTCGGATTCTCCGGCGGTGAAAAAAAGAAGGCGGAGATTCTGCAGATGTCCATGCTGAATCCGAAACTTGCCATGTTGGATGAGACAGATTCCGGCTTGGATGTGGATGCGGTTCGTGTCGTATCCGAAGGGGTTCGCAAGTATCATAACGAGGAAAATTCCGTCTTGTTAATTACGCATCACAAAGAGATATTAAAATCTCTGAAACCGGATTTTGTCCACGTATTGATTGACGGTAAAATTGCTCTGACGGGCGGTGCCGAGTTGATTGACAGGATTGAAGAGGACGGATACACCTGGATACAGGAGGCATAGGATGCAAGTCATGGAGAAAAAAAAGACGCAGCTGGATGAGATGGATCGCGGCGTCTATGACATAAAGAATGAGGTTCGCTTCAAGAAGAAGTTGGACAAGGGATTGACGGAGGAGATTGTTCGTCAGATCAGCGCGGAGAAAAATGAACCGGCGTGGATGCTCGACATCCGTCTGAAGGCGCTCCGCCTGTTTTTTGAAACGGAGAATCCGACCTGGGGGCCGGATCTTTCTGAGGTGGATATTGATAATCTGGTTACTTATATTTCCCCGGATGCGCGGATGACGGCGGATTGGGGTGAGGTGCCGGAAGACATCAAGGGTACGTTTGACGCGCTCGGTATCCCGGAGGCGGAGCAGAAGCAAAGCATTTCCGGTGTCGGTGCGCAGTATGATTCGGAAGTCGTATATCACAGCATTCAGGAGCATCTGGCGAAGCAAGGTGTGGTATATCTGGATTTTGAAACGGCGGTCCGGGAATATGAGGACATCGTGAAGGAATACTTCACCACCTGTCTCGCACCGGAGAACCATAAATATTTGGCATTGCATTATGCCGTATGGTCCGGCGGATCTTTCGTATACGTTCCGGCGGGTGTCAACGTGGACATCCCGTTGCAGTCGTATTTCCGGATGAATGCACCGGGGGCCGGACAGTTCGAACACACCCTGATTATCGTGGAAGAAGGCGCTTATTGCCATTTCATTGAAGGCTGCAGTGCGCCGAAGTACAACGTCGTCAACGTCCATGCGGGCGCGGTCGAGTTATTTGTGAAAAAGAATGCGACCCTGCGTTATTCGACCATCGAGAACTGGTCACGAAACATGTATAATCTCAACAGCAAGAAGGCGGTTGTGGATGCGGGCGGACACATCGAGTGGATCAGCGGGTCATTCGGCTCCAAGGTTTCCATGTTGTACCCGACCAGTTATCTGCGGGGCGACGGAGCGAAGTCCGAGTTTACCGGCATCACCTTTGCCGGTCCGGACCAATTTTTGGACACAGGTGCACAGGCGATTCATGCCGCACCGAATACGTCTTCGTCCGTCATGTCGAAATCCATTTCGAAAAACGGCGGTGTTGCCATCTACCGCGGATTGGTCAAGGTATATCCGAATGCCTATAATTCCAGGTCAACGACGACTTGTGAGTCACTGATGCTCGACTCCGAAAGCCGTTCCGATACGGTGCCGGTAATCGACATTCAGAATAATAAAGTGGATTTGGGTCATGAGGCGAAAATCGGCAGAATTGATGACGACATTATCTTTTATCTGATGAGTCGCGGTATCGACGAGCAGGAAGCACGTTCGATGGTCGTTCGCGGTTTTGCCGAGCCGATTGCGAAGGAATTACCGTTGGAGTATGCGGTGGAGATGAACAACCTCATTAATTTGGAACTGGAAGGGACGATAGGCTAATGATCGGGAATCAAATTACATTGCCGACATGGCGTTGGCTCAAGGTGAATGAGACGGACGTACGGATTCCGTCCATTCAATATCGTGAATATACTTGCATGGCGGATAGCGAGATTTTGCCGAGTGACGAAGTGGAGGCGGAAATCAATCGTTATCCGCACGGATTCTCTACGGCGGAGACGAAACGCCAAACGGAATCCTATACGAATTTGAATTATTACATTCATGCAAAACGCGGTGAAGACCGCCCTTTACAGAAAATCAGTCTGCCGCTGGATGCGCAAAATAAGAACCTGATTGACAAGCAGACCATTGTAGCGGAACCGGGCAGCCGCGTAGAAGTGCTGTATGATTATCATAACTTGGATGATGAAAAGGGATTCCGGAATACGGCGTTGCGTATTATCGCCCGCGAAAATGCCCACGTAAAAGTCTACCTGGTACAGCGACATAATGAACAGACGCTGGCTATCCAATCCGTCATGAGTGTTGTGTACGAGCATGCGAGCGTGGAGGTGGTAGAGGTTGAAGTGGGTGCATACCAGACGTATTTCAACTACCGTTCCTCTTTGGTGGGCGATTATGCCAAGGTGGACACGAACAGTGTCTATTTCGGATACAAAGAAGAAGGTTTAAATCTTTTCTATAATTTTGACCAGATTGGAAAGAAGACCAATTCCAATGTCATTGTAAAGGGTGCATTAAAGGACCGGGCGCATAAGATGTTTAAAGCAGCCCTGGATTTTAAGAAGGGGTCGAACGGTTCCGAAGGAAACGAAGAAGAGTTCGTAACACTGATGAGTGAAAATGTCAACAGTGTCGCCGTACCTCTCCTGCTCTGTCATGAGGATGACGTGGTCGGAAATCATGCTTCGAGTGCCGGTCGTATCAGCGGGGATACGTTATTTTATATCATGAGTCGGGGCATTTCACGTCGCGAAGCGGAGAAGATGATTGTAGAATCGAATTTGATGCCGACGGTGGACTTGATTCCGGACATGGTATTGAGAAAAGAGATTTGGCGTCGTATTGAAGATAAGCTCGATGCCTAGCGAGGAGCGATGATGAATGCAGCGGAGTTACGGGAGATTCGAAAAGACTTTCCCTATTTAAACGAGGACGAGGTGGGCAAAAAAGTCGTCTACTTCGATAACGCGGCCACGACCCAGCGGCCCAAACAGATTATGGCGGCGGTCGGCCGTTACTGCAGTTATGAGAATGCGAATCCGCACCGGAGTGCCCATCATCTGAGCATTGCATCGACACGGGCGTACGACATGGCGCGTGAGACGGTGCAACGCTTCATCGGAGCAGGTCATTTCGAGGAGATCATCTTTACGCGCAATGCGACGGAAGCCATCAATCTCGTCGCCTACAGTTACGGCTTGACGCATTTGAAGCCGGGTGACGAGGTTCTTATCTCCATTATGGAACATCATAGCAACCTCTGTACATGGCAATACGTCTGTAAACAGACGGGGGCAACTTTAAAATATGTTTATCTGAATGAAGAGCGGCAGATTGATATGGCGGCCTTTGAAGCGGCGTTGACGGATAAGGTGAAAATTTTCGCCGTGACGGGTGCGGCCAATACGGTGGCAACCTGTCCGGATATTGCACCCATGATTCGCGCGGCGAAGGAAAAGGGCGCGGTCACCCTCGTGGATGCGGCACAATTGGCGGCACATGAGCGGGTAGATGTCCGGGCGCTGGCTTGTGACTTTCTCGTTTTTTCCGGTCACAAGCTGCTCTCGCCGATGGGTATTGGCGTACTTTACGGTCGTATTGAGCTGCTGAATGAGATGTGTCCGTTTCTGTATGGCGGTGACATGGTCGAGTACGTCTACGAGCAGGATACCACCTTTGCGGCCTCACCGTATAAGTTTGAAGCCGGAACGCAGAATGTAGCCGGTGCGGTGGGTCTGAAAACGGCCATTGAATATATTGAAGATATCGGATTTGACAAAATCGTCGAACAGGAACGCCGGTTGATGGATTATGCGTATGAACGGATGCGGACCTTACCGTATCTGGATTTGTATGCGACACCGTGTAAGAACCGGGGGCCCATCATCATGTTCAACTACAAGGAAGTTCATCCCCACGATGCGGCATCTATTATGGACTCTTATAATATTGCCATCCGTTCGGGACATCATTGTGCGGCACCCTTGCATCATTACCTGGACATCAATGCATCCTGCCGTGCAAGTTTCGCGTTCTACAATACGACGGATGAAATTGATTTATTCATAGCGGCGTTGCCTAAGGTACAGGAGGTATTCGGTCTTGGATATTAAAGAAATCTATACCCAGATGATATTGGAGGAGAGTCGGAATAAGGCGAATAAGCATGTACTGGAAGGGGCAACCGCTGTTGAAAAGGGCCATAATCCCAGCTGCGGCGATGAAATCACCCTCCAGATCAAGGTGGCGAACGGCATCATTGAAGATGCGGCCTTTGTGGGCGTCGGTTGTGCCATTTCCCAAGCATCCACGTCGATGATGATTGATCTCATCCGAGGGAAACGTGTTGAGGAAGCGAAGGCCCTGGCGGAAACCTTTATCGGTATGATTAAAAAAGACATTACAGATGAAGAGGAACTGGAAGTTCTGGAAGATGCCATCGCCTTTCAGAATATTTCCAATCTGCCGGCTCGCGTAAAATGTGCCGTCTTGGCATGGCATACGCTTTCCGGTATTCTGGAAAGCGATTGATAATGAGATGAAGCGTCCGAAATGATCCCGTGTGGGGGTTGTTTCGGACGTTTTTTTGCGTGGTACGTGAATGGAGGAGGCGTGAGGGAAGAAGAACGGGGAAAATAAATACAGATGCTTCCCCCGTATCAACGGATAAACAGACGACATATCGGCTTGCGTGGATGGATATATTATTTTGTTCATCATTTTGTACAATGAAAAACGGATAATGGCTTGATTTTTATTTAAATTTACTGTTAAGTCCGCGGACCTCGGTTGACTATAACATGGGGAAAACCTATAATAATAGTAGAAGAATCGGGGCTTCCGATGCATGAAAGGGGATGGCGAATGAGCTTCATAGAATTTAAAAACGTATATAAACGCTATCGTGTCGGCGAGTCGGAGATTGTCGCGAATCGGGATGTCAATTTCACCATTGAAGAAGGCGAGCTGGCCATCATCGTCGGACCGAGCGGTGCCGGCAAGTCGACCGTTTTGAACATCCTCGGCGGAATGGACCGTTGCGATGAGGGGCATGTATTCGTGGACGGGAAGGATATTACCACGTTAAATGAACGGGATTTGACGACATTTCGACGTTATGATATCGGCTTCGTATTCCAGTTTTACAACTTGATTCCGAATCTGACCGTATTGGAAAATGTTGAACTGGCAACGCAGATCGTGTCGGTGGCGGCAGATCCGGAATCGGTTTTGGCGCAGGTCGGCCTGTCGGAACGGCTGGATAATTTCCCGACGCAGATATCGGGCGGCGAGCAACAGCGTGTGGCGATTGCGCGTGCTCTGGCGAAACGTCCGAAGATTTTACTCTGTGATGAGCCGACGGGTGCCCTGGATTATACGACGAGTAAGCAGATACTGAAACTACTACAGACCATTTGTGCTGAGACCGGAACGACGGTCGTGATTATAACCCATAACATGGCGACGACCCCCATGGCGGATCGCGTCATAGAAATCAATGATGCCCATGTCCGAAATATCCAATGTAACTCGGAAGCGGTTTCGGTGGATACGTTGAACTGGTAGGGGGCGGCAATGAAAAAAAAGAAGGAGAGGAGAAGGCGTTCCGTCTTGTCCAAAGACATGTTTCGGGAAATCGGTTATACGAAAGCCCGTTTCATATCCGTCATCTTCATGATTTTATTAGGGGTCACGGTTTCCGTCGGCGTCAAGATTACCTCGCCCATCATGAAGGAGACCCTACGAAATTACATTGAGAAGGCGCAACTTTATGATATTCGTATAACCTCGGATTATCCGCTGGAGGAAGATGATTTGGCCGCGGTTCGCGGGCAGTCGGGGGTCGTCCTTGCGGAAGCGGGTCATGAAACGGCTCTGCGTCTTCGCGGTGAGGATACGGACTGTACCGTCTATGCTTATTCCGATGCCATCAATGTGCCGGATGTGACCGTCGGACACGCTCCGCAGGCGGATGATGAAATCCTGTTGGATGATTGGTTGCGGGGACGTTATGCCATTGGGGACAGGATTGTCTTGGAACGTCCGCCAAAAAAGAACTATCATGAAAACGACCCGCTCAAACGTTATGAGTATAAGGTCAGCGGCTTTGCCCGAAGTATTCTGCACATGGATCTTTTTGCAGACAACAAGGTGGAGATGGCGGAACGGATTGCGGCACCTCGCAGTTTCGGTTTCGTGCGCAACGCAAACTTTCGGGAGAAGACCTTTGACAGTATCTATTTACGGTTGGACGGAAGTGATGCCTTCGCCTTCGGGACGGAAGAGAATCGACGGGAAGCGGCTGCGGAGAAGCGTGATTTGGCACAGATGCTTCGAAAGCGTTCGGATGCCGTCTATGCGGAGAAGCGTAATGACATTAAGGTAAAGCAGAAAGAGCTTGAAGAAGCAAAGTATAAGCTGAAGGTGGCGTTACAGCATGAGGAGCGGTTTCAGCCGGAAGAAATTTCAGATATGCGCCGCAAGTTGGATGAGGTGCAGGAGGGGTTGGACAAAGTCGATGAAGGGTTGGATCGACTTTTCCGACCGGGCTATAAGGTGTCAAGTCGGTATGACTTGTTGCCGGTGAGTGAATTTTTTGCGAGTGCGGAAAAGCTTAATACCGTGGCGGACATCTTTTCGGGTTTCTTTTTCATGATTGCCATTCTGGTATCACTGACGACGATGACCCGCATGGTGGAGGAACAGCGAATTCAGATCGGGACGTTAAAAGCGCTCGGCTATCCGAATGTGCGCATTACGCGTAAGTATTTCGTATACGGCTCCCTGGCTTCAACGGCGGGCATCATCGGCGGTTTGATTCTGGGGCATTGGGTTTTAATGCCCATGGTCTTTTCGGCGTATTCCGCCAGCTATAATTTACCGGATTACGTATTGACTTTTCATCCGGTTATCGTGTTCCTGTTTTGCGGCATCGCCTATCTTTGTACCACGTTAAGTGCGGCCATTGCCGTGAATACGATGTTGAAGAAGCGTGTGGCCGTATTGATGCGGGGAAAACCGCCCAAGAAAGGGACACGTATTTTCCTCGAACGTTTTCGTCTGATATGGCGGCGGATGAATTTCTTCCAGAAGGTTTCCGCCCGTAACGTATTCCGCTACAAGGCACGCATGTGGATGACCATCAGCGGTATTGCCGGGTGCACGGGTCTTTTGTTCTTGGGGTTCAGTCTAAAATCGAGCATTATCAGCATCAGTGACAAGCAGTTTGAGGAACTGTTTAAGTATACGGTGACGGTCGCTTACAATCCCTACTCACCGGAGAAGGACATCCGCGGTTTGGAGAATCGTATTCAATCGGCGGACATTGTAACGGACATGGTGGATGTTTACGGGGCGACCATCTCGGTGAGCGGTTCTTCGGAAAAGGATGTAAGCAATGTCACGATGTTCGTGGCGGATGAGGGGGCAGATTTTTCACGGTTCATCAACTTCCGAAATATGGCCGGTGATGAAGTCAAGGTCGATGAGAACGGCGTCAAGATGACGTTGAAGCTCGCCCGTGTGCTAAAAGTAGAGACGGGCGGACAGGCGACGGTGTCGTTGCCCGGTGAAGACTGTGACTTTCGGGTTTCAGACATCATTGAAAACTATGTGGGGCACGCCCTTTACCTGGATGCGTCATACTATAAATCGGTGACGAAAAAGGTGCCTCTGCATAATATGAAAATGTTGAAATTGCGGAAAACGGACGGGGCGTCCTTACAGAAATTCATTGCCGACCTGAAAAATGATCCTGCCGTCTTCGCCGTTGACAACCTGATGACGGGACGAACCATTTTGGATTTACTGGCAAGCAGTATGAATGCCTTCGTGTACGTGATGGTCGTCTGTTCCATCTTGCTGGCATTGGTCGTCTTGTACAATTTGACGAACATTAATATTTCGGAGCGGGTGCGCGAGCTGTCCACCATCAAGGTGCTCGGTTTTTATCCGCGGGAGATTACCCGTTACATCTATCGTGAGACGCTGCTTTTGACCGTCTTCGGCCAGGCGCTGGGATTGCTGTTGGGTAATATCATGCATGCCTATGTCGTGCTGGAATTGCCGCCGGATATGATTATGTTAGATCCCAGAACCTATCTGCGGGACTACGGCATTGCCATCGGCATCACCTTCGGTATCACGCTCCTGATCAGCATTTTCCTGCATCGGAAGTTAAAACATGTGAACATGGTCGAATCCTTGAAGGCGATAGAATAGTGGCATTATCACGAAATATTGGCCATTAAAGTTGTTACCGTAGGCTAATTTTTAAGGATTGGTCTTGAATCGAATTGTTATTATCATTTAGCTATGTTATAATAACGAAAATTCGGAGAATAAAGGCATATTAATAGGAAGATACTTGAAATGTAGTAAAGAAAGGTGGTTTGCAGTGTTAACTTTTCGAGGCGGTGTCCATCCGTACGATGGGAAAGACTTAACAATGAACTGCGCCATTCAGGATCTTGATGCAGATGACATCATGGTATTTCCGATGGTGCAGCACCTCGGGGCGCCCGCAAATCCGATGGTAAAGCGCGGTGAACGGGTTCTGGTCGGTCAGATTATCGGCGAAGCGAGCGGCTTTATTTCGGCCAATGTCGTATCTTCGGTATCCGGCAAAGTTAAGGCGGTTGAGCCGCGTGTCATTACAACCGGTGCCAAAGTGATGAGCGTAGTCGTTGAAAACGATCGCGAATATGAGGCCGTGGAAGGCTACGGTCAGCCGCGCGACTGGAAGAAATTGTCCAATGATGAGATTCGCCGTATCATCAAAGATGCCGGGATTGTCGGAATGGGCGGTGCGGGATTCCCCGCCAATGTCAAGCTCATGCCCGGTGATGATGAGGCCATAGAATATATTATCATTAACGGTGCGGAGTGTGAGCCCTATCTTACTTCCGATTATCGATTGATGTTGGAAGAACCGGAGCGTTTGATTGGCGGTCTGGAAATTTTGTTGCACATGTTTCCGAACGCGAAGGCATACATTGGTATCGAGAAAAACAAACCACAGGCCATCGAACTCTTGGAGGAGATGACACGGGACAACGACCGAATCATCATTTCTCCGTTGAAGACGAAGTACCCGCAGGGCGGTGAGCGCATGCTCATCTATGCAATTACAAAGCGGAAGGTCCATTCCCGTAAATTACCGAAGGATGCAGGCTGTATCGTTCATAACGTGGATACTTGTATGGGCATTTATCGTGCGGTAGCGGAGTCCATTCCGAGTATTAAACGGATTGTTACCGTATCCGGTGACGCGGTGGCCCATCCTTGTAATTTCAGAGTTTATAACGGAACAAAGGCACAATCCATTATTGATGCGGCGGGCGGGTATTCAAAGACACCGTTCCGTATTATTGCCGGCGGACCGATGATGGGGATGGCACAGCATTCCATGGAGATTCCCGCAACGAAGAACTTGTCGGCATTATTGGTGTTTACCAAGAAATTGGCGGCACACTACGATGAGACGAATTGTATCCGCTGCGGAAAGTGCGTTAATGTTTGTCCCGAATTTTTAGCACCCGTCATCATGATGAATGATGTGCAGACGGGGGATTTCGACGGATTTGAAAAGCATAACGGTATGGAATGTATTGAGTGCGGCAGTTGCGCCTATATTTGTCCGGCACGGAGAAAACTGACGCAGAATTTCAAGCTGGGCAAGTTACGCGTTGGTATGAAGCGTCGCGCGGAAGCGGAGAAGAAGAAAAAAGAAGAGGCGGAAAAGAAGGCTGCGGAAGCTGCAGCAGCCGAGGATAAGCAGGAAGAGGCGACCGTAGCGGCATCTGCGAATGCCAAGGAAAAGCCGGATAAAGCGGCTGTGGATACCAAAGAAAAAGCGGGTAAAGCGACATCCGTGGATACCGAGGACGATTCGGAGAAAACGGCATCGGTTGCGGAGCAACCGGCCGATAAGGCAAAGCAGCTTGATGACATGCCGGAGAAGACAGCGGATGAGGAGTCGGTTTCCGCCAAAGGTGCGGCAACCCCGGAATCGGCAGCGAGTCCGGCCCCGGAATTGGTGGCACAGTCGGTGAAGGAACGGCGTGAAGCGGTACCTGAGCCGATGCAGGCCTGATAGAAGGAGATGGAGCATGAGTGATATTATCTTAGATGTCTCGATCGGCCCGCAGTCGGTCACCCGGGACGACACGAAGCGGTTGATGACCGACGTGTTGATAGCCCTGGCACCCTCGGCATTGTGGGGGATGTACGTATTCGGGCTTGAAGCGGTGTTGACTTTGCTTATCAGTGTTGCAGCCTGTGTCGGTTTCGAGTATGTATATACGAAGCTGATGAAATTACCTACGAGTATCGGCGACTTCAGTGCCGTCGTGACCGGTCTCTTGTTGGGGATGAACCTTTCATCCACGGTACCGTGGTGGCTTTGTATTATCGGTGCTTTTGTTGCAATTATTTTTGCAAAGATGCTTTTTGGCGGTCTAGGCTACAACTTTATTAATCCCGCGCTGGCGGCACGTTGCTTTCTGTTGATCAGTTTTACGGCAAGGATGACCTCTTTCACCTATGATGCGGTGACCGGACCGACGCCGCTGGCCGTCATGAAGACGGATGGTTACGGTGCGGTGAATCTGCTTGATATGTTCCTGGGCTATAAGGGCGGCGTTATCGGCGAGGTGTCCATCCTCGCACTGTTACTGGGGGCGGCCTATCTCCTGATAAGACGGGTTATCACCTTACGTATTCCCCTGGCCTATATTCTGACATTTACCGTATACACTTTCTTTTTCGGTCAGTTTCAGTTTGACTGGTACTATACGCTTTTACAACTTTGTACGGGCGGTATCGTTCTCGGTGCCTTCTTTATGGCGACCGATTATACGACCTCTCCGGTGACGCCGAAGGGCGAGATTGTTTTCGGGATTCTGCTCGGTCTCTTGACGGGTCTCTTCCGGGGTCCCAATTCCGAGGGTGTATCCTATGCCATTATTATCGGCAACCTCTTGGTGCCGTTAATCGAGCGTGCGACCGTCCCGCGTTTCTTCGGAAAGGAGGCGAAGCGTAAGAATGGCTGAGAAAAATAACAATAAGGTAAAACAATTGTTCAAGGATGCCATTATTTTGACCGTCATCACTTTGACGGCGGGCTTTTCACTTGCCTTGCTGAATGAGGTGACAAAGGGGCCCATTGCAGCACAAGCCTATGAAAAGAAGATGGCGGCCTATAATACGGTCTTTCCGGAGGCGAAGAGCTTTGAAGAGGATGAGGCGGCACAGACACTGACGGCTGCGGCAGCCGATTTACTGTCAACGAGCGGTTTGGGCAAGGTCGGTGTGGAAGAAGTGTTGAGTGCCGTTGATGAGGGCGGCAATACCGTCGGCTTCGTTGCCATCGCTTATTCTGACGAGGGGTACGGGGGAAAAGTCCGAATCTCTCTGGGATACGATACGGAGGCCAAAGCGGTCACGAAGATTGCCATCTTGGAGGCGGCGGAGACGCCGGGTCTCGGGGCAAAAATCAGTGAGCCGAACTTCTATGAACAGTTCACCGATAAGGCGGTCGAACAATTTGTTGTACAAAAAGGCGGTGCTTCCGCGGAGGAGGATATTGCGGCAATTTCCGGTGCGACCATCTCGTCGACGGCCGTTACCCATGCCGTAAATGGCGCCTTGCTCGTTTTTGAGGGGGGTGGCAAATAATGAAGATTAAAGACATTATGCGTAACGGCCTGATAACGGAAAATCCGGTACTGGTCATGATGTTGGGTATGTGTCCGACATTGGCCGTAACGACGGCCGCATCAAACGGTATCGGTATGGGTTTGTCGACGACGGCTGTACTGGTCATGTCCAACCTTTTCATTTCTCTGTTGCGTAACATCATTCCGGATAAGGTGAGAATCCCGGCGTACATTGTTATCATCGCCTCGTTCGTAACCATCATCGGTATGTTATTGAAGGCCTATGTACCGGCGCTTGATGAGGCACTGGGCATCTATATTCCGCTGATTGTGGTAAACTGCGTTATTCTGGCACGTGCAGAAGCATTTGCCGCGAAGAATACACCGGTTTATGCCATCCTTGACGGTATCTTCATGGGCCTCGGTTTTACCATCGGTTTGACCATTATCGCGGCATTCCGTGAATTGCTCGGGAACGGTACCGTATTCGGTATCCATGTCATGCCGGCAAGTTATGAACCGATTTCCATCTTCGTTTTGGCACCGGGCGCATTTTTCGTTTTGGCGATGTTGACGGCCATTCAAAATAAACTCGGTCTGAAATCCGCCACGAACAAGAAAGAAGATGAGTCGGAAGGATGTGCAGGATGCAGCGGTTGTAAACCGAAGAAAAAAAGAGCGAAGGCAGATGAGAAAGGAGCAACGGCATGTTAAGAGACTTTCTGGTAATTCTGGTCGGCTCCTCGCTGATTAACAACGTCATACTTTCGCAGTTTTTGGGCATTTGTCCTTTCCTGGGCGTGTCGAAAAAAATTGAAACGGCAAAAGGCATGGGCGGAGCGGTCGTGTTCGTTTTGACGCTATCCTCCCTGTTCACAAGTATTCTGTATAAGTTTTTGCTGCTGCCTTTGGGTCTGGATTACCTGCAGACCATCGTATTCATCATCATCATTGCCGCACTGGTTCAGTTCGTGGAGATGTTTTTGAAAAAGGCGATGCCGCCGTTGTATCAGGCGCTGGGCGTTTTCCTGCCGTTGATAACGACGAACTGTGCAGTATTGGGTGTTGCATTGATTAACGTACAGAAGGAATATAATATCCTCCTGAGTACATTCAACGGTCTCTCAACGTCTATCGGTTTTGCGATTGCATTGATTATCATGGCGGGTTTACGTGAGAAGATCGAACACAACCCGATTCCTAAGGCATTTCAGGGAACGCCCATCGTATTGGTAACGGCCGGCTTCATGGCCATTGCCTTCCTGGGCTTTTCCGGATTGATTCGGTAAGGAGGTTGCGGAATGGATTTCACATTAGTTTTAATAGCCGCGGGACTGATTACCGGTGTCGGTTTGTTGGTCGGCCTGTTTTTGGGCTTTTCCGCCATAAAATTCGAAGTGCCCGTCGATGAACGGGAGATTAAAATCCGGGAAGCATTACCGGGCGCAAATTGCGGCGCTTGCGGTTATCCCGGTTGTGACGGTTTGGCGCATGCCATCGTGATTGATGAAGCGCCGGTCAGCGGTTGTCCCGTAGGCGGTGCGGACTGTGCCATGGCCATCGGTAAAATCATGGGACAAAGCGGTTCATTTGAGAAAACGGTGGCGTTCGTCAAATGCGGCGGCACTTGTAATCGGGCGGGTGATAAGTTCATCTACTCAGGCATTCACGATTGTAACGCCGCCGTGGTTGTACCGGGCGGTTCGCCGAAACAATGCGGCTACGGCTGCATGGGCTTAGGCTCCTGTGTGGCGGCCTGTGAGTATGACGCCATCCACATCGTAGACGGCATTGCGAAGGTGGATCCCGAAAAATGTGTTGCCTGTAAGGCATGCGTGGTAGCTTGTCCGAAAGAGTTGATTGAGATTATACCGTATACGGCGAAACAAGTCGTACGGTGCATGTCCAAGGACAAGGCAAAGGATGTCAAGGTTGCCTGCGAGGTCGGCTGTATCGCTTGTAAGCGATGCGTAAAGGTGTGTCCGTTTGATGCGATACACGTTAATGATATGCTGGCAAAGGTGGATTACGACAAGTGTAAGCGGTGCAGGAAGTGTGCAAAAGCCTGTCCGCAAAATACCATTACCTTCAAACTGGAGGATACGGATTTCTGGAATCCGCCCCAAGTGGAAGAAGAGAAGGAAACGGCATAGAGAAACGGCAGTACCGAGGGGTACTGCCGTTTTTAGATATATGAGAAGAGCCCGTACTTCAGTACGGGCTCTTTTAGGTATCATTCACCATGGCATCGTTGAGATGCTATATTTGAGATACCGACTATGGAACCGGGCGGTTGATTACAGCGGTTTCCCGGCCGTTACATCACGTTCAGCAGTGTCGACCGCTATAGACCCTTCCGTGAAGACTACGGGGGTTACAACGGGCAGATCATGCTTGCGAATCGCTGCCAGATCCATACGGGCCATAACGTCACCGGCCTTAACTTTATCACCGACTTTCACATTGACGCTAAAGCCTTCACCGTTTAACTTGACGGTATCCAGACCCATGTGCATCAGGACTTCCGTACCATCTGCCGCTTTTACGGAGAGGGCGTGTTTCGTATCGAAGACCAGGCTGACCTCACCGTCGAAGGGTGCATGTAAAACGCCGTCCGCAGGTTCAATAGCGAAGCCTTCACCCATCATGCCCTCGGAGAATACACCGTCACCAACTGCACTCAACGGCATAAGACGACCCGTCATGGGGGCATGTAGAACGACATTGCCCGTTGCGGCCTTGGTCTTTTCAGCGGGTGTTTCAACGGTTTCCATCTCCGTCAAGTCGCCGCCTTCAAGTCGTGCTTCCAAATTTGATTTGATGACGGAAACACGGGGGCCATATACAACTTGTACGCCGTTACCGCTCGTGATGACACCGGCGGCACCGGTTGCTTTCAATATGTCTTTGTCTACGCCTTCCGGATCATTCACGGTGATACGCAGACGTGTGGCGCAACTGTCCACATCGGCAATATTACGCCGACCACCCAGACCGCGAATGATTTCATCGGAGAGGTTGTCACTCTTGCCACCTTTTTTTGCGGCAACATCCTTCTTCGTATAGAGTTTTGTACCTTCGCCTTCTTCCCGACCGGGGGTCTTCAGATTGAATTTCTTGATTAAGAAGGTGAAGATGAAGTAATAGAGTAGGAAGTAAATGATACCGACGGGAATGATGCGTAGCCACGAAGTCTTGTCATTACCCTGCAGGATACCGAAAAGCAGGAGATCGATAAATCCGCCCGAGAAAGTCAATCCTACGGCGATATTGAGCATGTGGGCAATCATGTAGGCCGCACCGGCTAATATAACCTGTACACCGAAGAGCATCGGTGCAACGAAGAGGAATGAAAATTCAATCGGTTCCGTAATACCGGTAAGCATACTTGTTAATGCGGCGGAAAGTAAGAGACCGCCGGCAAGCTTACGTTTTTCGGGTTTTGCCGTTCGGAACATGGCCAATGCGGCACCCGGTAAACCGAATATCATAAAGATAAACTCACCGGAGAAGTAGCGTGTTGCATCCGCGCTGAAGTGTGCGACCGTCGGATCCGCCAACTGGGCGAAGAAAATATTCTGACCACCTTGAATTAAATGGCCCGCCACTTCCATGCTGCCGCCCACGGCCGTCTGCCAAAACGGCAGGTAAAACACGTGGTGCAGACCGAAGGGAATAAGTGCACGTTTGATGATACCGAAGACGAGGGTGCCCGCATAACCGGTGCCCGTCACCAGACCACCCAGTGCATAGATACCGTTTTGTACGACCGGCCAAATAAAATACATACCGATACCCACGAAAACGAAGACCAATGTTGAGATAATGGGCACGAAACGACTACCCGCAAAGAAGGATAGTGCATTGGGCATCTCTATCAGGTAGAAGCGATTGTGTAATGCCGCGACACCCAGTCCGACGATGATACCGCCGAAGACACCCATCTGCAGCGATTGAATACCAACTGTCTGAGCAATGGTACCGCCGAGTACGCCTTCCGCGATGGAACCGTCCGCCAGCAACTTCCCGTTAATGACGAGCATTGCGTTAATGGAGACGTTCATGACGAAGTAGGCAATGACCGCAGCCAGTGCCGCAACTTCCTTTTCTTTTTTTGCCATACCGATGGCGACACCGACGGCAAAAATGATGGGCAGGTTATCAAAGATGGCACTGCCCGCTTTACTCATGATGGTCAACAGGTGGTGTAAAACCGTGCCCTGCCCTAGAACGGATTCCAGTCCGTACTGGGTAATCATGGTTTCGTTTGTAAACGAAGCACCGATACCGAGTAATAGACCGGCCACCGGTAAGATGGCAATGGGCAACATAAAGCTGCGACCGATACGTTGCAATACGCCGAACACTTTGTTTTTCATAAAAGACTTCCTTTCTGCTAAAACGACGTACGTAGTAACTTTGCCCTTACAGTTTATCACGAACAAAAAGGAATGTCTACCGAACGAGTTAAGATTTCGAGTCGAAAATTATGGGTCATTTTTATATTTATTGCACAAAAAAAGGGCGGTATACCGCCCGCTGACTCCAACGAGAATCGAACTCGTGATTCGACCTTGAGAGGGTCGCGTCTTAACCTCTTGACCATGGAGCCACAGTGGTATAATACTATCATGCACGACCGTTCTTGTCAACAGAAAAAATACGATATCAATCATTTGGAGATGCCATATCTTTCCAAGAAGCTATCCGTTGCTGATGAATAAAATCCATGCGCCGGGGCACGGTCTTCCATGCCATACGGACCTGCTGCGGGAATTATCGTTCAGGACTTGAAACAATGGAAAAAAACAAGTTATAATGAAAAAGACATAATATAGAAAGGACGGGTTATGAAATTAAAATTTTTAGGTGCTGCACGTTCCGTTACGGGCAGTTTACATCTTCTTGAATTGAATGGAAAGAATTATCTCGTGGACTGCGGTATGGAACAGGGCGGCGACAATGTCAACAATAATAAATTGCCGGTCGAAGCTGTGACCGTCGATGCGGTTTTGGTGACGCACGCCCATATTGACCACTCCGGTCGCCTACCCCTTTTGGTGAAGCGGGGATTTCGCGGTGAGATTATTACGACGCCGAAGACGGCGGAATTGCTGGATATTATGTTACGGGATTCGGCGCATATTCAGGAGCAGGAAGCCTCGTGGCGTGCCCGGAAGCATACGCGTGCGGGCGATGCACCGGTAGATGCGCTCTATACCATGGAAGATGTAGAAGCAACCTTGCCATTGATCCGGACGGTCGAATATGACCAGACCTTTACCTTGGACGACGGGTTGGAACTGACCTTCATCGATTCCGGACACCTTTTGGGTGCTGCCAGTATCCGTGCCGTGTGTACGGAGGGAGATGTGACGAAGACTATTGTTTTTTCGGGTGACATCGGCAATACGAATCAACCGTTGATTCGCGATCCGCAGTATTTTACCGAAGCGGATATCGTTTTAATGGAAACGACCTACGGGAATCGTTTTCACAAGAAGGCGGTCGACTACGTCTCGTATTTGGCGGAGATTTTTGACAAGACGTTGGCACGCGGCGGCAATGTGATTATTCCCTCTTTCGCCGTCGGGCGGACACAACAGCTACTGTATTTCATCCGAGCCATCAAAGATCGGGGGCTCGTCAAATCACGGCCGGATTTCAAGGTTTACGTAGACAGTCCCCTGGCAAAGCGGGCAACGGAGATTTACGATGACCGGCTTGCGGCATACTGCGATGATGAGACGATGGCACTCATACGGCAAGGCATCAATCCGATGTTGTTTCATGATCTGCATTTGACGGAGTCGACGGAAGAATCCATTGAGCTGAACAGAAGTCCGGAGCCGAAGGTCATTTTATCTGCCAGCGGTATGTGTGAGGCGGGGCGTATCCGTCATCATTTGAAGCATAATCTGTGGCGGAAAGAATCGACGATACTTTTTGTCGGTTACCAGGCGGAAGGGACACTCGGTCGTGCACTCGTCAACGGTAAGAAGATGGTGAAACTCTTCGGTGAGACGATAGCGGTTAATGCGAGTATTGAGAATGTCCGAGGCCTGTCTGCACACGCGGACCGTGCCGGACTGGAGACGTGGATACGGAAGTTTACGGAAAAGCCCGTTCGCGTATTCCTGGTACACGGTGAGACGGAGGCCATGGAAAGTTTCAATGCCTTTTTACAGGAGCAAGGGTATGCAACCCATATGCCGGAGTTTCATTGTGTCTATGACATCCGCCAAGATGCCGTCACGGATTACGGCATGCCGCGGGAACGGACCGTCCACGTACGCGAGCGGAAAGCTTACGAGCGTTTGGTGGATGTCTATGTACAGTTGGGCGATCTGGTACGACGAAACCGCGAGTATACGAACAAAGACATATCGAAGTTGGCAAGGGCGCTGGAGGATGTAAGGGAAAAATTCTCCTGACATCGTCTACAACTGTATTAATTGTTCATACTTTGTTGTTGAGCAGGGTCGGTTTCGAACCTTGGCTATTGCTTGCAATGGAATATAAATCGTTGTATAATCATTCTGTAGTACGCAATTTTGACGGTATGTCCGTTGTATGGTATGCGTAGACTGAAAGGAGACGGCGTGAAGGAATTAATCGATAAAATTCGCGCAGAGGGGATTGCCCTCAATGAAGAAGTGCTGAAGGTGGACAGTTTTATCAATCATCAGGTCGATACGGTTTTGATGGACCGGATCGGCGAGACATTCGCCGAACACTTTAAGAATCACGGAATAACGAAGGTTTTGACGGTAGAGAGTTCTGGTATTGCACCGGCAGTGTTTGCTGCAAAGCATATGGGGCTGGATTTGGTTGTATTAAAAAAGAGCACATCAAAGATACTTGGTGGTGAGGTTTACCAGTCGACCGTCTCATCTTTCACGAAAGGGACGCGTTATGAGTTGACTTTGGCGAAGAAATTTATTTCACCGGAAGATAGGGTCCTGTTTATCGACGATTTTCTTGCCAACGGTCAAGCGGCCATGGGATTCGTGCAATTGATGGAAAAAGCCGGTGCAAAAATCGGCGGTATCGGCATCTTGATTGAAAAGTCTTTCCAGAGCGGACGGAAGATGCTGGATGATCTGGGACTGGATGTATACTCCCTGGCGAGAATCCGGAAGATGAACGAAGGAATGATAACATTTGAAAGTTAACACATTGGCAGTGGATCTGGCGGTCTTTCAAGGGCCGCTGGACTTGTTATTACACCTTATTGAAAAAAACAAGGTGGATATTTACGATATTCCCATCGTGATGATAACGGACCAATATATGGCGCATCTGAATCAAATGCAGGAAGACCGACTGGAGGCCATGAGTGAATTTCTGGTCATGGCCGCGACCTTGATTGCAATTAAGACGCGGATGCTGGTCCCGCAGCATGTTGAGGAGGCGGAAGATCCCCGTACGGATTTGGTCCGTCAATTACTGGAGTACCGATACTTTCAGAAGGTTGCGGAAGAGATGGCCGTGTTGGAGCAGACCGGTTATCGGGCACTGGTGAAAGAGGAAACCTTGCCGGACGAGGTGCGACAATTTGAGTACAAGCCGGATGTGGAGACCTTGTTTACGGGTGTGACGCCTGAGACGCTGTATGACGTGTTTGGCGATTTGATGCGGCGCATGCAGGACCGGGTGGACCGCCTGCATTCAACATTCAAGGAGGTACGGGAAGATCGTTGGACCGTGACGGACCGCATGGATTGGTTACGGGCACGCCTGGCGGAAGAATCCGACTGCGAATTTACGGCGTTGATGCGAGATGCGCAAAGTAAGCTGCAGTTGGTCGTAACTTTTTTAGCATTGTTGGAGATGATTAAAATCGGTGAAATCAATGTCCGTCAAGATGCGATATCCGGACCGATACGGATCACGACAAGAGCGGTTGACAAGATGGCGGGAGAAGCAGGGGTATGAGCGAAGAAAGCTATGATGCGATAATCGAAGGAATATTGTTCGCCATGGGTGAACCCGTATCTGCGGAGCAGTTTGCCTTTGCATTGGAACTGGACGTGAAATCGGCGGAACGGATACTGACATCGTTCATGACTCGTTACAATGAGCGGGCGGGCGGGATGCGTGTGATTGCGGTAGATGATGCCTATCAGATGACATCCAACCCCGATATTTTTGAACATTTAATTCGAGTGGCGAAACAACCGAAGAAGTTCCTTTTAACACAGGCCACCTTGGAGACGCTGGCGATTGTGGCATACCGCCAGCCGGTGACCAAGCTGGAGATTGAGAAAATCAGAGGGGTCAAGAGTGACTATATGGTCGGTCGGTTGATGGATTATGGTTTCGTGGAAGAGGTCGGTCGTGCAGAGACGGTCGGTCGCCCCGTGTTGTTTGCCACGACGACGGCGTTTTTGCGTCATTTCGGCTTGCGGAACGTGGATGAACTGAGGACACGAACGGTCGCTGATACGGCGGAATTCGAAGCGGCCATGGATGAGGCTTTTGCCAAGGATATATCCGAAGAAGCGGCCGTGCCGACGCTTGATGCATCAGACACGTTATCGGAAGAAGATATCGTGGATGAGAGGTTAACGGAACCGGTGTATCAAGAAGAGGACGCACCGGAAAGTACGGGACCGAAGAAGGAAGAGGGGGCAACCGATTCATGATTGAAGATTTCATCAGTAACGGTATATATAATATCGGATGGTGGTTTTGGGCATACAGTTTTCTGGGCTGGGCTTTTGAGTGTATCTATGTTATGATACATGAAGGACGGGCCATCAACAGAGGCTTCGTTATCGGGCCGTTTTGTACGATTTACGGCGTCGGTGCCTTGTTAATCCTTTTTATTTTGGATTTCTTTTCCGGGAGTCTTCCGGTACTGTTCATCATGGCGGTTGTTATTACGTCTGCATTGGAGTATATCGTTTACATCATACTGGATAAGATATTTCACCAGCAATGGTGGGACTATTCCGATCTCCGTTTTCACTACAAGGGTATCCTCTCGTTGGAAAGTTCGATTGCATGGGGTGTTCTCTCCGTATTACTGTATAAGCTGATTCATCCGTTGGTACAATTGGGCATCCGTATGATTCCGCACGGTATCGGAAAAAAGTTACTCATAGGCATTACGGTGTTGTATGTCTTGGATTTTCTATGGGCCTGCTTGAAGGCCATCCGGCGTTCGGAATCATCAAGGCTCATTATTCTGCGTGTCAAGACGGAGACGATTCGTCGCATCCTCTTGAGTTTATTTAAAAGGAAAACAAAATAATGTTCAATTATATGACGGGCGAACTTGTTGAATTACGTGAAGACGGTATTGTCTTGGAGGTCAATGATATCGGCTATGAGATGCTCATGAACGATCGTGACCTGGTCAATTTACAGGGACGGATCGGGCGGATTCGAGTCAGGACTTTTTTACAGGTACGGGAAGACGGCATGCAGTTATTCGGCTTCTTATCCGGTGAGGATTGTCGTATCTTCCATATCTTAAAAGAGGTCAGCGGTATCGGTCCGAAGACGGCACTGGGTATTTTGAGTCACATGGACGCGACGCAATTGTCGTTGGCATTGGCGGAGAGCGATGTCAAAAGCCTGACGGGCTGTCCGGGTGTTGGGAAGAAAACGGCTCAGCGGATGATATTGGAATTGAGCGGTAAACTGGTACGCGAAGATGTGTCCGTATCGAGCCGGCCGGTTGCGGCGGAGGTTTCTTCCGCCGTGTCGGATGCGTATGAAGCATTGATACAACTGGGTTTTCAGCGCAAGGATATTCAAAAGATTACGGCAGGGATGGATAATATGGCGGAACAGTCAACGGAGGACATTATCAAGTATGTCTTGACGAATGTGTAGGAGAGCATGAAGAAGCGAATTATCACGACGGATCTGACCCGTGAAGATGTCACGGCGGAAGTGGGGTTGCGACCACAATTTTTCGACGAGTACATCGGTCAGCGTCGCTCCATTGAACAGCTGAAAGTGTATATCGAGGCGGCAAAAAAGCGTCATGAGCCTTTGGATCACGTCTTGTTTTATGGACCACCCGGTCTGGGTAAGACGACACTGGCCAATATCATTGCCAATGAGATGGAAGTGAACTTGAAGGTGACGTCCGGGCCGGCCATAGAAAAGCCGGGGGAGATTGCGGCCGTGCTCAGCAATCTGCAAGAACATGATATTCTGTTTATTGACGAGATCCACCGCTTGAATCGTCAGGTGGAGGAGGTGCTCTATCCTGCGATGGAAGATTTCGCAATCGATGTCATGATTGGGAAAGGGCCCATGGCCAAGTCCATACGAATTGATTTGCCGCCGTTTACGCTGATCGGTGCGACAACACGGGCCGGTATGCTGACATCTCCTTTGCGGGACCGATTCGGCATCATCAACAAACTGGCTTTTTATTCAGATGAAGAGTTGGCGGCCATCGTGCAGCGGAGTGCGGATGTTCTGGGCGTCGAGATTGATGCGGAGGCGGATTTTGAAATCGGACGGCGATCCCGCGGCACGCCGCGTTTGGCAAATCGGTTATTGCGGCGTATTCGTGATTTTGCACAGGTCTATCATGATGCGCACATTACCCTGCCCGTTGCGAAGAAGGTTCTCGACGAGTTGGATGTGGATGCACGCGGATTGGATGAAATTGACCGTTTGATTCTGATGACCTTAATTGAAAAATTTGACGGGAAGCCGACCGGCATCGAAACGTTGGCGGCGGCCATTGGTGAAGATTTTGCCACATTGGAAGATGTATATGAACCGTACCTGATTAAATCCGGCTTCTTGTTAAAAACACCACGGGGTCGGATGGTGAGTCGTGCGGGATATGAACATCTCGGTCTGAAGGCGTTGTATAAGGAGGAATAAGATGGAAAAGGAAAATGTCGAAGTTGTCATCATGGGTAAGGTGTATACCATTGCCGGCGATGAAAACAAGGAATTTCTGCAACGAATTGCCCGATACATGGACGATAAGATGCAGGAGGTATCAAAGAGTCCGAATTTCAACCGCATGTCTATGGACTATAAGAATCTCATGATTAATCTGAACGTGGCCTATGATTACTTCAAGGCCCAGGATTGGTCGGAACGTTTGGAGCATGACAAGGAAAAGACGCAGAAGGAGATATTAAAACTCAAAGAGCGGATTGTGGATCTTGAAATGCAGTTGAAAGACAATAACGAAGAGATTTTGGCGCTGAAGGAACAATTGGATGAGAAGTAAAGTGGAACTGCTTGCCCCGGCGCGAACGTTTGACGGAATGAAGATTGCGTTTGCGGCGGGTGCGGATGCGGTATATGCCGGCGGCCAACGTTTCAGTGCTCGGGCGTATGCGGATAACTTCTCGGACGATGAAATCCGGGCGGCTATCCGGTATGCCCGGATGCATGGAAAGAAGTTTTATTTGGCCGTCAACACCCTTCTGAAAGAGGAGGAGTTGTCGGGCATGCTCTATGATACGATTCGGCCGTTTTATGAAGCGGGATTAGACGCATGTATCGTGCAAGATACGGGCGTTTTTTCTTTTTTACACAGGACGTTTCCGGACATGGACATCCACATCAGCACACAGAGCGGTGTTCATCATGAAGGAGCAGCCCGGTTTTTTGAAGAAAAAGGTGCCCGGCGCGTGGTCGTGACACGGGAAATCAGCTTATCCGCCATTCGTGCCATTCATCGTCACACGTCACTTGAAATCGAGGCTTTCGTGCACGGCGCTCTATGCTATGCTTTTTCGGGACAGTGTCTGTTTTCCTCCATGCTTGGTACGCGGAGCGGCAACCGGGGGCGTTGTGCACAGCCGTGTAGACTGCCATATGACGTATTGGACGGTACGGGGCGAAAATTAAGCCACGGTCGTTTTTTTCCGCTCAGCATGAAGGATTTTTGCGGCCTGGATGTATTGCCGGAGATGCTGGCAGCCGGTGTAACCTCTTTTAAGATTGAAGGCCGGATGAAGTCCCCCGAATACGTGGCCGGTACGACAGCCATATATCGTAAATACTTGGATATGGCGATGGCGTCGGGGGCAGTCTACCAGGTCGACCCCGCAGACCGGCAGATGCTGCTGGATCTATACAATCGGGGCGGATTCAATGAGGGGTATTACAGGGACCGCTTACGAAAGATGATCAGCACGGGCGGTAATGAACGTCTGCAACGGGATGCGTCCGCGAAGCGGCGATACGAGGTATTACGAAACCGTATTCGCCGGGATATAGATCGCCGTCGATTAACCTGTCCCGTGACAATGCATTTCGAGGCGACAGTCGGCCAGTCGATGTCTTTGACCATGAAAAGCGGTGAACATACGGTTCACGTTTCAGGGCCGGTTTGCGAGATGGCCGGTCGCAGGCCCGCAACGACGGATGAGGTACGAAAGCATTGCACGGCACTGGGTGAAACGGAATTTGAAGCCGAACAATGTACAATCTCGCTGAAGGGTTCTCCGTTTATACCGGTGAGCACACTAAAACAGATGCGACGTGAAGCCGTAGCCGAGTTGACGGCTGAATATGATGTGGCGGGACGGCGTGAGCCGAGATTGCCGCGCCCCTTGGCGTGTCCGTCGCGAACCCGGGAGGAAGAACTTTCGGGCCTTACGGTTTCGGTTCGCACAGTGGAACAATTCGATGTTGTCAATGTCATGAAGGGTGTGTCCCGCATCTATCTGGATATGGAGGGCATGGATACCGAAACAATCGCCGGATTGGCTGCTCGGGCAACGATGCCCGTGTATGTGGCCTTGCCCACGATTTATACATCATCGTGCGAGGCGGTCATTCGCCGGGATTTGCCGGTATCCGGTTATCTTGTAAAAAATTTTGAATCATGGTATTATGTTACCAAGTATCGGCCTGAAAAAAGGTTGATTTTGAACTGGAATATATACGTCATGAATGCGGAGGCGGATACCTTTGCACGTGCCGCGGGTGCGGATGAAACCTTCGTTCCGCCGGAGCTGACGCGTCATGAGACGGACCGTCTGCGCCATGCGCCGGAAAATTTATTAATCTACGGCTACATCCCGTTGATGTATACCCGGCAGGATGTCTCGGCCACGGTAAAGCGCCGCAACGAAGCGGTCATTTTACGGGACCGCAAGCGAGTACTGTTCAAAACGTCCCGTACGGCGGATAACGAAACGGGGATTATTCACAACAGCGTCCCGCTTGACATATCGGATCGTTACGGTCGTTTGAAGCGACGCTATCAACCCTTGGCACTGTTTACCCACGAAGATACGGCGATGACGCTGGCGGTTATGCGATATTTGCTCGGTGATGCCGGGCGTCCTTTTGATTCGTTTACGACCGGTCACTTTAACAGAGGTGTAGAGTAATGGAAGAACTGGTATTGCTCATAGCGAAATACCTGATTATTTTGCTCATGGCGATTTATACGGTAAAGTGTTTTACGGTATTTCGCCATCGAGATCGTAAGAAACAGAATATCATTTTCGTCGAACAGAATATCCTGATGTTCATTATTCATTTCGTCGCATACGTTATTCTGTTCATTCGGGAACCGGATGAAAAGTATCTGCTGTTTTACGGATTACAATTCATCTTGATTCTTTTTATTTTGCTGATGTATAACGCCGTTTATCCGGACAGTTCCAGGCTGGTCATCAACAATATGTGCATGTTGCTGGTCATCGGCTTCATCTTCATTACGCGGTTGAATTATGCCTCATCCTTCCGGCAGTTCATCTTCGTTGCAGTGGGCATTGTGATCAGCGTATTCATCCCGTTTTTGATTAAGAAAATGCAGTTTCTGCGTAAAATTTGGTATGT
>JAUNUY010000001.1:80919-100434 GCA_030537935.1 Eubacteriales bacterium
CTGATATTTGCCTTCGTGTATATCCTCATGATTTTCATCGCAACGGGTAAGAAATTTTATTTCCTGTCCGGGGTCGGTGGCACGGCGTTGGCATTTATCGGCGGGTATCATCTGTTTAATCACGTTCGTGTTCGGGTCAGTATCTGGAAGGATCCGTTTCAAGACTTTCTCGGCGGCGGTTATCAGATTGCACTCGGCATGTTTGCCATGGCGAATGCTTCCTGGTTCGGCGTCGGTTTGGGAAACGGTTATGGTGCTGAGATTCCCCTGGTGGCGATGGACATGATGATTATTCCCATCATGGAAGAGTTCGGTATGATATTCAGCTTCCTGCTGATTCTCGTTTGTATCAGCTGCTTTGTGATGTTTCTGAATATTTCGTCGGCATTGCATGACGGCTTTTACAAGCTGATTGCCATCGGTTTAGGCAGTGCATATATCCTTCAGGTCTTTTTGACTGTCGGCGGTTCAACAAAGTTTATACCGATGACGGGCGTGACACTTCCGCTGATTTCTTACGGCGGCAGCTCGATTTTATCAACGATTATCTGTTTCTCAATCATTCAAGGACTGTACGTATTGAGAAAAGAAAAACCGCAACGACGACGTCCCGTTGAAAAATTAAATCGGCGGCGACAGGCGGCAGATAAGAGGAGGGTGCATGGATAAGAAATCCGGAAGAATGGATCTTCGTCGCCGGTCCAGGTCGGAACGGACGACCTTGGTTGATATGAAGAAACAAAAACGCGGTCTGTCTCAGATTGTGTTTATCATTTATCTATTCGTTATCGTCTTTCTCGGTCTTTTTGCCTATCTTATTTATTTTCAAGTGAAGCGGGCACCGGATTTGAAGGCGGATTATAGGAATCCCCAATTGGTTGCAAAAGAGGAACGTGTAACACCGGGGCGCATTTATGCGGCGGACGGTGTTACCATCCTTGCAACGAACGGGGAGGGAGAGAATCGGCGTACGCGAATATATCCTCTGGGACCGTTATTTGCCCATCCGATTGGCTACTCCGCCAGAGGACGGACCGGTTTGGAGCAGGCTTTTTATAAAGACTTGTTGACGACGGAGGAGGATGAGCGGAGTTTCATCGATCGGGTTCGCCGGAAGGATGAACCGGATTTGGAGAACGGCAACAGTGTGGTCAGCACGCTGGATGTCGGGTTACAGCAGGCTTGTTTTGATGCCATGGGCAGTCGCCGTGGTGCTATCGTGTTGATGGAACCCGATAGCGGTAAGGTTCGAGCTATGGTCTCCAGGCCGGCATTCAATCCGAATGAGTTGGACACCGAGTGGGACAAACTGGCAACGGATGAGGCGGGCTCGCCCCTGCTGAATCGCGCGACCCAGGGACTTTATCCGCCCGGTTCGACATTCAAAATATTGACGGCATTGGAGTACATGCGTGAAAATCCGAATTACATGAGTTTCGGTTACCAGTGTAACGGCGTTTACAGCAATCACGGTATCGACATCAGTTGCGCCTACGGCAGGGCGCATGGATACGTGGATTTACGAGGTGCCATTGCACAGTCCTGTAACGGTGCATTTTCAGAAATCGGTCTATCGTTGGATATTCCGAAATGGCGCAGTTTTCTCGAAGAGTTTGGCCTGAACGGTTCGTTGCCGATGTCGGGCTTGGCCTATGAACAGAGCCGTTTCTCCTTGCAAGACAAGGCATCGTACGGAGAAGTGATGCACACGGCATTCGGTCAGGGGAATACGCTGATGACACCGATGCAAAACTGTTTTATCGCTGCAACGATAGCGAATGGCGGTGTGATGATGCAAGCACAGTTCGTGGACCATATCGTTAATTCGACCGGAAATCAGGTTCGCGGCTTCGCACCGGTGGAACACAAGCGGGTTTTGACGACGGACGAGGCAAAGACGATGACAGATATGATGGCCGCGACCGTGACGGAGGGGATAGCCTCACCGTTGGGCGGCCGAGGTTATACGGTGGCATGTAAAACGGGAACGGCGCAATATAACGAGAATCGGAACACACATAATCTTCTCATCGGTTTCGCACCCGCAGAAAACCCGAAAATCGCATTTAGTATCATTTTGGAAGGGTATGAAGGTCAACCGGAAGTCGATACGGATTTGATGACCGTCGCACAGCGGATATTAGATACTTATTTCAGTCGATAGGATGCGGTTTTGGTCGATGTTCGGGATACGAAAGGAAAAAGAATGAAAGCGCTCAGCAGCGGCGGTGTCGTAATATACCGCGGAAAAGCATTATTATTGTACAAATATAAAAGACGGCGGTACGATGCATGGGTTTTGCCCAAAGGAACGGTCGAAGAGAACGAGTCATTGGAGCAGACGGCACTGCGCGAGGTGGAAGAAGAAACCGGGGTAAAAGCCGGAATCATGGCCTACCTCGGTTTCACGGAATATGACTTTCGGGTACCCGGGGGTCGTGTGGACAAAAAGGTGCACTGGTATTTGATGCACGCAAAGAGCTTTTTTTGTAAGCCGCAAGCTGAGGAGTATTTTATCGAGGCGGGTTATTTCAGCCGAAATGCCGCTAAATTTCTTTTGAAGTTTGATGATGAGCTGCGGATATTGGAGCGCGGCTTTCAGGAGTTTCACCGACAGAAACGATTAAAACGCTGGCCCGGCGGGCAATAGGGCGGTTATAAGAAAGACTCCGCTGACGGAACCTTGATGGAGGGGCAACCGAGAGCGGAGTTTTTTATTATCATCAGATCTATATACGGCAGCATATGCTCCGGAACAGATAAATAAAAACGGCGATGGATTTCCATCGCCGTTCGTTTTAGTATAAAGATAAGGGATCAAAGGCTGTTGAGCCCCAGGGCGCATTGGGGTCGGACTCGATTTGGAAGTGCAAATGCGGTCCGGTTGCCAAGCCTGTTGCGCCGACAGCACCGATTTGTTGTCCCTGTGATACGACCTGTCCGTTACTTACGCTTCGTGCGGACATGTGCATGTAGCGGGAGATAAATCCGTCATCCTGAATGATGCAGACCATGTTGCCTGCGTCACTGCTGAATGCGGACCAAACAACGACGCCGCCTTTTGCGGCATAAACCGGGGTGCCGGTCGGTGCCGAAATATCTGCACCGATGTGTCCGCCGTTGATGTAATCTGCCCAGACCAAACGTCGATTCGGATCAAAGGGAGATGAAATCGTCGTTTGATTCGGCGGGAGCGGCCATACATAGCCGGATCCGCTCGGTTTCACGGTCGTGGGTGGTGCGACGGGTGCGGCACTGCCGCCGCCGTTCGTGCCGCTATTAACAGGTGCAGCCGGTGCAGCCTGAGCAGCTGCTGCCGCCCGTTTGGCTTCTTCGAGTTTCGCCTGTGCAGCGGCGATGTTATCCTTAATTTGTGATTCCCGTTTGCTGATGGTCTCCTTTAATTCGGAGATTTCGGAACTCATATCGTCTATGAGATGCTCATTCTTGGCAATCAGCGCTTCATGTTCTTTTAATAATTCCTTGGATTTCGAACGGTGGTCCGTCAGTTCGTTCTGAATGGCCGTCTGCTCGGAAAGTAAGGTTTCATTTCGCTCTTTACGTTGCTTGATTTTTTCAATTAATGCCGCATATTGCTCGACCTGTTCCCGGTCATAGCTGGTGATTTTACTCTTGTATTCGGCACTGTTCAGGAAATCAGTCAGATTTTCTTCTTGGAACATGAGGACCAGGAGATTGGTATTTGCATTTTCATACATGTATTGTATGCGAAGTTTCATTTCCTTTCGGATTTTAACTTCTTCCGCTTGGTTCTTTTCCAATTCCTCGGTATTCTCCCGAATGTCTTTCTTCAGCTTCAGGAGTTTGGTTTCACCGTCGGCAATTTGCTGGGAAAGGTCGCTGATTTTTTGAGAGATGACGTTGACTTCTTTTTTTGCCGAGTCAATTTCCGTATTTTTCTGATCGACCTCTTTATTTAAATTTTCAATGCGTTCTTGATCCTTTGCATTTTTTTCTTTTAACGCCGCATTATCATCCGCCATTGTCGTAATACCGGTCAAGGTCACAATCGCGGACATGGCGATGGCCAGCGGTAATATTCTCTTACGCATGTATGCCTCCTCATATACATATGAAAAAAGTGGAGTTGAGGGGAATCGAACCCCTGTCCGAAGATCCTTTCATAACGGCTTCTACCATCATAGTCGACGGATTGATTTCCCGCTTTGCATCGGCCCGTCAACAGACCCCTGCAGCAGTAGCTTCATGAATTATCCGTCCGTACGGCAAAGCTTAGGTACGGCGGTTTCCCGCTTAAATGATGTCCGTTACGGTCCGGCGGGACGGTTCGTAGGGACAGCTGCCGTTGTTAGGCAGCGTATGCTAAATTATTATCAGCAATTAAATTTAAGTTGGTGAATAATCACCGGTGATGGCTACCGAGACTTCCGTATCCCCGTCGAAACCGGTACAACCCCATTGATGTAACATTTGTAATAAACACTTAACATTATAACACGCTTTTTCAAATAATCAAGTAAATCCTTGACCGTTTTATAAAAATTTCGTATTATTGAAAATACGGCGGGAAAGGTGAGGTTATGATACTGAATGTTTCACATATAAGGAAGTCTTTCGGCGAAAAATGTGTATTACGGGATATTACGTTTTCCGTTAATACGGGGGAACGTATTGCAATTATCGGACCGAACGGGACGGGCAAGACCACCTTGCTCAAGATTATTCAAGGGGCGATTATTCCGGATGGGGGAACGGTTCATCTGCAAAACGGTGCCCGCATCGGTGTCTTGTCACAGTATGATGACTTGTCGGATGAACGGACCATTTTCGAGGAGGTCCGTTCAGCGAAGCAGGCATTGTTGGACGGCTTATGGACGTTGGATGAATTGGCACGGCAGTTGGCAACTGTTACGGTAGATCATGATGAGCTGCTGCGACGTCACGGCAATCTCCAACAAGAGCTGGAGGCGTCGGGGGCTTATGCCGTTGACCGCGATGTACGGGCCGCCATCTTCGGTATCGGTTTTACCGAGGCGGATCTAAAACGTAAGGTTGCCGGTTTGAGCGGCGGAGAGCGGGCACGTCTGCAGTTGGTTAAACTCCTGCTCAGTGCACCGGATTTGTTGTTACTGGATGAACCGACCAATCACTTGGATTTGGACGGTGTACGTTGGCTGGAAGACTATTTGTCACACCACACGAAATCAATCCTCTTCATTTCCCACGATCGATATTTTCTGGACCGAATGGCGACGAAAGTCCTATCGTTAAACGACGGTCGTTCGGATTTATATACGGGAAATTACAGTGCATTCAAGCGCAAACATGCGCAGCGACTTGAAGCCGAATATCAGGCTTATAAGAATGCCGCCCGTGAAAGAGCTCGCCAAGAAGCAGTGATAAAAAAACTGAAACAATTCAATCGGGAGAAATCCGTTCGTCGGGCGGAGAGTCGACGGAAAATGCTTGACAAGTTGGCGGTTATCGAGGATCCCAGGCAGCGAGCCAAGACCGTCGATGTCCTTATTACACCGGAGCGAATCTCCGGAAAGGATGTCCTAATGATGACGGATGTTCGACGGATGATGAACGGCCGGATTTTATTTCAAGATGTTAATATTCATCTACGGCGCGGGGAACATGTTGCACTTATCGGACCGAACGGTTGCGGAAAAACGACCCTATTGCGCACCCTTTTGAGACGGGAGATGCCGGATGCGGGCGAAGTTCGTCATGGCACGGGTGTCACTGTCGGATACTATGACCAGAAGCAGGCATCACTTCCGGAGAATAAGACGGTGCTGGCCGCCGTACATGATTGTTTTCCGGAACGGACGGAAGGGATGTTACGCAATACGCTGGCGGCGTTTCGTTTTTTCGGTGACGAGGTTCTACAAAAGATTGATTCGTTAAGCGGTGGAGAACGAGCACGGGTGCTTCTGTGTATTCTATTTCTCCGACATCCGAATTTTCTGGTGCTTGACGAACCGACCAATCATCTGGATATAGAGATGCGGGAGTCTCTGGCACACCTCCTTTGTGAATATGAAGGGACCGTGCTGATTGTGTCACACGACCGTGGTTTCATTAATGATGTAGCGGATCGCATACTGTCCTTTGAAGAGATGCAGATTGTATCCTATCTCGGTGATTGGGATGATTATGAGAAGAAGCGTGCATCGGTGTCTAATGGGCAGGTGCATGGTAGTGGAGGAGATGTCTCCGACGGCGCCGCAGCCTGGGCGGAGCGTAAGGCACGAGAAGCGGCCCGGCGAAAGTGCGGACAAGATTTGAAAAAAGTGAAGGAGTCCATGACGAAGGCGGAGGTCAAAATGGCTTCCTTACAACGGCAGCTGAATGATCCGGCACATGCCGCAGATTTCGTCAAACTGGGTGCGTGGCAACGTGCATTGGAGGATTTGGAATTCAGTTATTTGGATTTATTGGAGAAACGGGAATCATTGGAACGGGAGCAGGAGGCCTATGAGCGGGAAGAAGATTGAGACACGGCTTTTTTGTCTGAAATCGGTCGTGTCGGATCCGGATACGGACCGTCTGGCGGAGCTTCTGGATTATCACGCTTCGGTCGGGTTATGTTTACCACGGGCGAAGAAACCGTATGAAATACTGTTATTGCATGCTCGGCGATATGCCTGTGAGAATGCAATGACGGCAATCTTGAAGAATACGACGTGTGATATGGAGGCGGAACGGATGGCCTATATGCGGTACTGTTTCCGGCATTTGACCGGTCGGCGGATGCCGGATGCGAGGCGAAAACGTAGTGTGCTGTTGAATACCGTCTCCGTAAATGACTTACCGGACTTTCCGGTGGAGATTCCCGATGCGACCTTTGAAGAGATGTGTGCAAGCGGGAGGAGCGAAAGATGAGTTCTGAGGGTACGAAGAAAAGAAATCGGGTACGGTATCGCGTACATAATGAATCGGGCAGTGCGGACATTCGCATGTATCGACCGGTAAGCGGAATTTATATTGCGAATACGAAGTTTCTGCTGGATGAAATGCAGCCCAAGGAATTGAATCGTGACGAGTTCTTTTTGATTACCTACTGTATCAAGGGGGTTATCAACTGGGCCTTTGTGAATGAGCGATTGAACAAAACGTTAAAAGAAGAAGACATCTATCTGGAATCATCTTATTTAAAACGATTGCGGACCTCTTTCCCGGAAGGTGAGTTTGAGAGTATCAGTATCTTCTTCAAACGAAAACAGTTTTTTGAAGAGTTTGTCCCCCGCCTTTCCGGATTGGCGGGTTATACCGGAAGTTGGTTTGATGCGTTAAAAGCAATAGACCATTCCGTTGTTTCAAATAATATGGTCATACGGGATGAGATATTAAACTGTTACCGATATCGGGATAACCCCTTCGTTTTTCAGATACACTTTCTCAGTCTTGTGAATGCCATCGTGGAGGATGTCATCAGCGGACATATTCCGGCGGTCGTGCCATGTGGCGTAGTCTATAAAGCCTATGAAGTCAAGGAATTTCTGCGGAAGCATGTTGATACGACTTGGCGACGAAAAGATTTGATGGAAAAATTTAACTTGAACGATCGATTTTTCCGCAGTGATTTTCATCGTCTGGAAGGGATGAATTTAACGGACTATGTACGCCATCTTCGCGTGGAGGAGGCAAAGCGAAAGCTGCGACATACGGATTTACCTATAGCGTCAATTGCGGCTTCACTCGACTATAGCAATCCGTCCAAGTTCGCCATCGTGTTTCGTGAAATTACGGGCTTTTTGCCGAGTACTTACCGCGAGATGAGTTCGGCCGAACTGGCTCGTATGCATCTTTTACCCGTCAATGCCGGCTTGCCGACGGATGCGCCGTCTACCGTGAGTACCTGGCCGGCGGACGTGACGGAATCATAGGATAATAACGGAACATGTGATAGACGACGTGAGCATAAAAAAACGCATCCCGAAGGATGCGATGCTGGTGGTGGGACTCGAACCCACACGCAGTTGCCCACAACAGATTTTGAGTCTGTCTCGTCTACCGGTTCCGACACACCAGCAAGTGGAGATATGATAGCATGTGAACACCTCTTTGTCAACAAGAATTGAAAGGCGAATATCATGATATTTTATACGAATATGTCACAAGCCATGGAACGTGCCGCGCAAAACGATACCCGCTTTGTGCAATCAGTGATTTTGTGCCTGGTTGCCCTCTTATTTCTTTATCTTTACGGGCTTCGGGTCAGGACGGGGATTTTCAGTCGTCGCCTCTCCGGACGCGGAATTTCGATTCATCGGAATCCGGACTTGCCCTACTTACTGGATGAAATCATTGAATCGGACGAGACGGTGCCGTAACCGGAGAATGAGGTGGACGACACCCCGTCGGCATGATGCCGTCCAAACAGGGTCTTAATCTTTTCCATCTGTCGTTCAATTCGTCGTCGGCATTTTCGTCGGACATGAAAGAACAGCAGAAGATAGGGTGGTAAAAGGAAGAACAAAATCGTAAGAAAATTGATAAGATGCACGGACACGGCGGTGAATGGTGAACCGATATCATAGCCAACCGTCTCCCGGAAGGAGGGAAAAAGACGGACCGCAGGGAGAGCATCCATAATTTCTACGGCCAGGGTACCGCTGCGGGACGGATCGGCGATGGTCCAGAGGATAATCATCATCAGGAGGACGAGAGTGGCGAAGAAGCCGACCCGGACGGCAAATAGGGGGCCACAAGCACCACGCATTCGTAATTGTTCGTTTAATATGACTTCATTTTCGGCACTGAGTGCCCGTAATACGGAGCGAATATCATAATCATTTGGAGACATAAGGATTCCTTTCGGACAATGTTAAGATGAATACAGTATAGCAGAGCTTTTCAGCTCGTGCAACTTGGTTCTGCCACATGAACGGATGGAAAAAACGATTGAATTTCCGTGCCGTTCATGCTACAATGGGCATGAGCCTGAGATGTCCGATAATTCTGCAATTTTGAACCTACATTTTTTTGAACGGGACTTTGAGAGTTTTTATGATGTCAAGCCGTCGAGAACGGACGATTGAATATCAGCTGAGAAGACCCACCTGGCGTTTGCTAGGCGTCAAAATAGTAGAACCGGCATTTTGGGTCTTTCTTTTTCTAAAAGCCTTATGACTTTCGGTCCTGAATAGTCATAAGGTTTTTTTCAAAATATGAGGTATAATATGAAACGCAATCGTTGCATCGTGGTCAAGGTCGGCACGTCGACTTTAACACACGAAGACGGCAAGTTAAACATACGGAAGATTAAGCAGTTGGTGAAGGAGTTGGCGACATTAAGTGACTTGGGACATCATGTCATCCTCGTCAGTTCGGGTGCGGTCGGTGCGGGAATCGGCAAGTTGGGTTTACCGGGCAAACCGGCGGAATTGGTTGCAAAGCGAGCCTTGGCGGCCATCGGTCAGGTGGAACTGATTCACTTATATGAAAGCCTATTTTTCGCCTTCGATAAGACCATTGCCCAGCTGTTGTTGACGAAAGATGATTTTTCGAATCGACAACGTTATTTAAATGCCCGCAACATGGTACACCATCTGCTCGATATGGGTGTTATTCCCGTCGTGAACGAGAATGATACCGTCGTGGTGGACGAAATTAAGGTCGGGGACAATGATTCCCTGTCGGCTTTCGTGGCGGCATTGGTAGACGCCGACTTGGCCATCATCGTTTCCGATATTGAAGGATTGTATGACAAGGATCCGAACCTGTATCCGGATGCAAAGCTCATCCCGGAAGTGCATACACTGGACGATGAGATTCGCTGTTGTGCAAACGGTACAACGAGTTGTTTCGGTACGGGCGGGATGACGACGAAGATTCAAGCCGCACGGATGTGCATGGAAAACGGGACGGACATGGTGATTTGTAACGGTGCGGATCCGCATAATATCGGCCGTGCTGCCGCCGGTGTGCCGGTTGGGACGCTTTTTTACGGGAACAAGCAAAATATCAATGCACGAAAATATTGGTTGAAATATGCTACGGACGTGAAGGGGCGTATTGCCGTTGATAAGGGTGCGGCATCGGCACTGAGCGAAGGGCATTCCCTTCTGCCGGTCGGCATCATCGGAGTTGACGGGACTTTCGAGCGCGGCAGCGTGGTGGAGATTGTACATGAGGACAAAGTCCTGGCGGTCGGCATTGTCAACTATTCGGGCAAGGAACTGGACGTGATACAAGGACTTCATTCCGGAGAGATACAGGAACGGTTGGGTTACAAGTATGAAGATGTTGTTATTCACAGTGACAATCTGGTACTCAATGAGTAAGGAGGATTTATGATTCAGACACTTTGTAAACGAGCGTATGAAGCCAAACCGGCGATGTTACGGTTGACGACGGCATGTAAAAATGATATTTTACGACGGATTGCCGCCGCATTAATTGAACGGACGGATGAAATTATCGCTGAGAATAAGAAAGATATTGATGCCGGGCGTACGGCGGGATTGAGTGAAGCATTGATCGATCGTCTGGCTTTGACGCCGGGACGTATCGAGGGGATGGCGGCATCCTTACACACGATTGCGGATTTTCCGGATCCGGTCGGCAGCATCGAATATGGTTTTAGGACGGAGAGTGGTCTGACCATCGAAAAGGTCCGAACACCGCTCGGTGTCATCGGGATTATCTACGAATCCCGGCCGAATGTTACCGTGGATGCGGCCGCACTCTGTTTGAAGGCCGGCAATGTCGCCATTTTACGTGGTTCTTCTTCGGCCATTCATTCCAACAAGTATCTGGCAAACCTTTTTAATGAAGTTGGTAAACGGTACGGACTGCCGGATGCCGCCGTTCAGTTAATTGAGGATACGGACCGTGCCGTGTTGGATGAGCTGATACGGCAGGACGGACTGATTGACGTCTTGATTCCCCGTGGCGGCAAGGGTTTGAAGAAGTATATTTCGCAGAATGGGAGCATCCCCGTGATAGTTACGGGTGCGGGAACCTGTCATGCCTTCGTAGATGCTTCGGCCGATCCGACGGATGCGGTAGCCATCATTATCAACGGAAAGACACAACGTCCGTCAACCTGCAATTCCCTGGAGTGTATCCTGGTTCATCGCAACACGCCGGACCGTCTGGTGAATGACATCGTGCAGGCATTGACGGCGGCAAAGGTTCGTGTAAACTGTACGAAGCAGTTGACGGTACGTCTGGAAGATGAGAATCGGAAGATGGTACATCCGGCGGATGAATCCGCCTTCGGGACGGAATACCTTTCACTTGAGATTCTGATGCATGAGGTGGCCGGTATCGACGACGCCATTGCATTTATCAATCGATATGGTACGAATCACAGTGATGTGATTTTGACGAAGGATTTGGAGAATGCGGAGAAGTTTTTGAACGACGTGGATTCCGCCTGCGTCTATCTGAATGCCAGCACCCGTTTTTCCGATGGCGGCGAATTCGGTTTCGGCGGTGAAATCGGTATTTCCACGCAGAAGCTTCACGCACGGGGCCCGATGGGCATAAAAGAGCTGACCGGATTAAAGTATGTCATTCGCGGAAAGGGAGAGGTGCGTGCATGAGTATCGGAATCGTCGGAACAGGTTCTATGGGAACAGCCATCATACGCGGTGCCATTGCGTCGGGTCGGCTGGAGCCGAATGAAATATATGCCTATGACAAGCATCCGGATAAACTGAAAGACCTTGGGGCGAGATACGGTATCCGTATTTGTGATTCTCTCGAGGAGCTGGTGGAAGCTTGCGGTACGGTACTGTTGGCCGTCAAGCCGCACGTCTATGAGCCGGTGTTGTATGATATGCGGAACATGAAGGAAGATGTGTTGATTGTGACGATAGCCGTCGGTTACGAGATGGACCGGGTGAAATTACACTTGGGTCGTCCGGAGGCGAAGATTATACGGACCATGCCGAATACGCCTTGTCAAATAGGTGCCGGCATCATCGGTTATTGTCATACGGACGCGGTGAGTCTGGCCGAATTGGAACGGGTGAAATTTATCTTTGAAGGTTTTTCGGAGGTCGTGTACGTTAAAGAGGAAGATATGCATGCCTTTGCGGCCATCAGCGGTTCAATGCCTGCCTTTGTCGACCTTTTCATTGAAGCGGCGGCCGATGCGGCCGTAGCGGAAGGGATTCAACGGGGTGATGCGTATCGTATCATTGCGGCGGCCGTGGCCGGATCGGCACAACTGGTCAATGAAACGGGAGAGCATCCCGGGGTCTTGAAAGATGCGGTGACATCACCGGGCGGCACGACGATAGAGGGTGTGCATGCCCTGGAAGCGGGGAATTTCCGCAAAACCGTCATGGATGCCATTCGGGTGACGACGGAAAAGTCGAAGAATATGTAAATGAAGGACGGTCGGTATGTTGTAACATACCGACCGTCCTTTGTTGTAAGAGGTGTTGAAAATTCGTTATTTTCCCTTTGGAAACTCCGTGCCCGACAAGTCGAAGGGCGTTACTTGGTAAACGTGATAGTTCAACCAGTTGGAAAAAAGCAGATGTGCATCGGAACGCCAGTTTTGCAGCGGTTTCCGGGACGGGTCATTGTCCGGAAAGTAGTTTTGCGGAAGTGCCACGTCATCCCGTTTTTCACGATCCCGCTCATACTCCCGTGCTAAAGTATAGCGATCATATTCGACATGCCCTGAGGCGAAGAAGCGTCGACCGTCCTTCGTTGCCGTCAGGAAGAGACCGCTTTCTTCCGATATGGAAAGAATTTCCAAATCATCCACGGCCGCCACATCCCGAACACGGTTGCGTGTATGCCGGGAATGCGGGATATGAAACACATCATCGAAGCCGCGCGTAATACTGTGCGGTTTTGTCAGGGTGTGCGGGAAAACGCCGAATATCTTTTTATCCGTCGTGAATTTATCAATTCCGTACATATGGTAGAGCGCCGCCTGGGATGCCCAGCAGATATACATGGTACTAAAGGTATTACTGATGGAAAAATCTAAAATATCTTTCATCTCCGACCAATAGGCAACTTCTTCAAAGGGAAGATGTTCCACCGGTGCACCCGTAATAATCATCCCGTCATACCGTTGCGACCGGATATCATCCAAGGTGATATAAAATTTATCCATATGCGACAACGGCGTGTGTGTGCCGACATAGGATTTGGTCGTAATGAAGTCGATTTCAATCTGCAATGGCGTATTACTGAGCAGGCGCAGGAGTTGCGTCTCCGTTTCAATCTTTTTCGGCATGAGATTGACGATGGCAATCCGCAATGGACGGATGTCCTGCGTCTTGGCACGCTTCTCGTGCATCAAAAAGATGTCTTCGGCCAGCAACCGTTTCGTTGCGGGTAAATCTCTGGGAATAATGACAGGCATGACAGCTCCTTATTAAATATGGTTCAATGCTTGCTTCAAGTCCGCAATAATATCATCGACATGTTCAATGCCGACGGAGAAACGAATCATTTCGGGGGCAATACCACTTGCCCGTTTCGCTTCATCACTCAATTGGGAATGTGTCGTCGAGGCCGGATGCAACAAGTGGCTGCGGACATCACATACGTGGGTTACCAAGGTGGCAAGCCGGACCGAGTCGATGAGTTTCTTTGCTGCTTCTTCGCCCCCATGAACGCCGAAAGTGACGATACCGCTGGCTCCGTCAGGAAGATACTTGCATGTCCGTTCATAGTTCGGATTATCTTTCAGACCCGGATAGTTGACCCATGCGATTTTATCATGCCGATTCAAAAAGTCGGCAACGGCCATTGCATTTTCACAATGGGCTTTGATTCGCAGATGCAGGGTTTCCATGCCCAAGTTCGTCAACCATGCATTAAACGGACTCATGGTGGCACCGATATCGCGAAGAACACCGGCACGGGCCTTCAGAATAAATGCCGCATGACCGAAGGTCTCCGAATAGACAAGGCCGTGATAGCTTTCATCCGGTGTGCTCAGCTCAGGAAATTTTCCGTTGGCCCAGTTGTAATTGCCACCGTCGACAATCACACCGCCCACGCAGGTCGCATGTCCGTCGGCATACTTTGTCGTCGAATGGATGACGATGTTGGCGCCATGCTCAATGGGACGGCAGAGCACCGGGGTTGCAAAAGTATTGTCGACGACAAAGGGGAGGTCGAAGTCCTTGGCGACACCGGTAATTTTATCAAAGTCCAGTACGTCGAGCCCCGGATTACCAATGGTTTCTCCATAGATAAGACGGGTGTTTTCACGTATGGCCGCACCGATTTCATCGGCGGATGCATTCGGATCGACGAAGGTGACGTCAATACCGAATCGCTGAATTTCCGAAGTGAAGAGCGTATAGGTTCCACCATAGAGGTTGTTCATGGCGACAAAGTGATCGCCGGATTTCAGGAGGGTCATCAAGGTGATGAGAATAGCGGCTTGACCGGATGAAGTGGTCAAGGCGGCGATACCGCCTTCCAGTGCCGCGAATTTTTCTTCCAGGACACCGAGTGTCGGGTTACCCAAACGGGTGTATATAGGGGTTGCCGTCTTCAAGGCGAAAGCATCTGCCAAATCGGCGGCATGGTCATAATAGTACGTAGTGGATTGCACCAGCGGCGCAATTCGGGAACTCTTATCTTCCGGCGTGTAACCGGCTTGTACACATAGTGTTTCCACTTTTTTGTTATCGTTGTTCATAATATCAATCTCCTTTACGTCAAATGTTGTTGGGGTTGGACGGTATGCCCGTATCTCATGGAACGTGTTGCCGTGGCGATGTCCTCGCTTTGATGAAGGACTAACGGTCACGAAAACCGTTCGGGTTATTTTTCTGCCAGCGCCAATGATCGGCGCACATTCGTTCCATCCCCAGATCGGCATGCCAGCCCAATTCCGCCTTGGCTTTGGCGGCATCTGCATAGCAGGTTGCGATGTCACCGGGACGCCGGGGCGCTATTTCGTAGGGGAGTTGTTTGCCGCAAGCCGCTTCAAAGGCATGCACCACTTCCAAGACGCTGTAACCGTGTCCCGTACCCAGGTTATAGGTGAAGATACCACCATCGCCCTTACATTTTTGCAATGCGCAGACGTGGCCCTTTGCCAAATCCGTTACGTGAATGTAGTCACGAACGCCGGTTCCGTCCGGTGTCGGATAATCGTCACCGAAGACGCGTAGACGCTCCAACTTACCTACCGCCACCTGAGCGATATAGGGGACGAGGTTATTTGGCACACCGTTCGGGTCCTCGCCCAATTTACCGGATTCGTGCGCACCGATGGGATTGAAGTAGCGTAACAGGATGACGTTCATCCGAGGTTCCGCCACCTGTAAATCTCGCAGGATTTCTTCAATCATCAACTTGGTACGACCGTAGGGATTGGTCACTGAAAGTGGAAAGTCCTCGGTAATGGGGACCGTGGCGGGATCGCCGTATACGGTGGCTGAAGAGGAGAAGATGATGTTCTTGATGCCGTGCTTGGCCATGAAGCGGGTTAAAGTAATGGTACCCGCCACATTGTTATCATAATAAAATAAAGGTTTTTCGACGGATTCCCCTACAGCCTTTAATCCCGCAAAATGAATAACGCAGTCAATGCCCGGGTTTTCCTGAAACAGATTGTCCATTTTGGCTTCATCACGGATATCCACTTGATAGAAGAGGGGCCGTTTACCGGTCAATTCGGTAATAACGTTTACTACCTTCTCCGAAGAATTATAAAGGTTGTCAACGATAATGACATCGTGACCGGCATTGATAAGTTCTACACATGTATGGGAACCGATGTATCCGGTACCGCCCGTAACTAGTATTTTCATAGCTCCTCCTGTTGTTTTCTGAAAGTGATTACATTAAATATAAGGGGCAACGTCAGTCCTGTCAAGAAGTTCGACTCGGCGAGTTCAGAATGATACGACCCGGTCCGTTTTTTGTACGAAAGGATGCTCCATGAAATAACGGGATTTTCCCATTTAAGGGATTAATGCGTTAATATGCTAATTTGTTAAAAAATCATCTTGCTTTAAAACGGATTCTGTTGTAGGATAGAGAAGTAATCTATTCATATTCAAAGTGCCCTCAGGGGCAACGGCTCTCACAAATCCGGAGAGCCGTTTTGATAATGAAAATAAAAAAGGAGGAACTGATTATGAAAAGAGTTTACAATTTTTCCGCCGGACCGGCAGTATTACCGGAGGCGGTGCTCAGCGAAGCAGCGAATGAAATGGTTTGTTACAAGGATAGCGGGATGTCCGTTATGGAAATGAGCCATCGATCTTCCTCCTTTCAAGCAATCATCGATGAAGCAACGGCAGATTTAAAAGAACTGCTGAATGTTCCGGACAATTACAAGATTCTATTTCTGCAAGGCGGCGCATCCATGCAATTCAACATGGTGCCCTTCAACTTAATGAAAAACAAGAAGGTGGATTTGATTCAGACGGGTCAGTGGACGAAGAAAGCGACGAAGGAAGCCGCAATCCTGGGTGATGTGAAGATTCTCGCCAGCTCTGAGGATAAAACTTTCTCCTACATTCCGGACTGTTCGGATTTACCGATTCGCGAGGATGCGGATTATGTTTATATCTGTGAGAATAACACGATTTACGGTACGAAATATCATGAGTTACCGAATACGAAGGGTAAGGATTTGGTCGCCGATTTATCATCCTGCATTCTTTCGGAACCGATTGATGTCAGCCGTTACGGCGTAATCTTCGCCGGGGCACAAAAAAATGTCGGTCCGGCGGGTGTAACCATCGTCATCATCCGTGAGGACTTGGTGCGAGAAGATTTGGCCTTTGACGTACCGACCATGCTGCGCTATAAGACACATGTAGACGCAAAGTCTCTCTTCAACACACCGCCCTGCTATGCCATTTATATTTGCGGCAAGGTGTTTAAAAAGTTGAAAGCGGAAGGCGGATTGGCCAAGAGAAAAGAAATTAATGAACAAAAAGCGAATATGCTCTACGATTATCTGGACAACTCCGAGATGTTCCGTTCGACGGTAGAACCGGGATCCCGATCCCTGATGAACATTCCGTTTGTTATCGGGGATGAAGCGTTGGAAAAGAAATTCATTGCCGAGGCGACGGCGCGTGGTTTGGTGAACCTCAAGGGACACCGGACTGTCGGCGGTATGCGTGCGAGCATCTACAATGCCATGCCGGTAGAGGGTGTAGCGGCACTCGTAGACTTCATGAAAGAATTTGAAGCAAAGGAGAAGAAGAATGTATAAGGTAAAATGCTATAACCCGATTGCCGAGCGCGGACTCGACATGCTGGGAGATAATTATACCGTCGTTGATACGGAAGATGATATTAACGTGGCATTGGTACGGAGTGCCAAGCTTCATGATACGGAGTTTAACAAGGACCTGTTCGCCATTGCGCGGGCCGGTGCCGGTGTTAATAATATTCCGTTGCAGCGTTGTGCGGAAGAAGGCATCGTAGTATTTAATACGCCCGGTGCCAATGCAAATGCCGTCAAGGAACTGGTTGTCGCCGGCATGATTATGGCGTCAAGAAACATTCCACGCGCCAATCGTTGGGTAAACGAAAATATCGACGACCCCGATTTGGCAAAGAGCGTTGAAAAGAACAAGAAGCAGTTTGTGGGCCGGGAGGTCATCGGCAAGCGTCTGGGTGTCATCGGTTTGGGTGCCATCGGTATCGAAGTGGCCAATGCCTGTGCGGACTTGGGGATGGAAGTCGTGGGCTATGATCCCTATATTGCCATTCATCATGCATTCAAACTCTCCAAGCGGGTCGCTTATGTACGTGATTTGAATGAAGTCTTGAGTACCTGTGATTACATCACGATTCATACGCCGGCGGTAGAAGGGACGAAGGGTCTGTTCAACAAGGAGAATATTGACAAGATGAAGGACGGCGTCATTCTTTTGAACTTCGCCCGACCGGAGCTCATCGTTGCGGCAGACCTCAAAGAGGCCATTGACGCGGGCAGAGTACAGTATTACGTGACGGACTTCCCGAATGAAGATACGAAGATGTTCAAGAACTTTATTGCCATCCCGCATCTGGGTGCATCGACGGAAGAAGCTGAAGAGAACTGTGCTGTCATGGCGGTGGATGAAGTGAAGGATTTTATCGAGAACGGCAATATTCTGCATTCCGTCAACTATCCGGATACGGATATGGGCCCGGCGGGTCCGACGGCGCGGATTACGATCCTACATAAGAATAAAGCGAATATGTTGGGACAGTTCACCTCTGCCATCGGTAATACGGGATTGAACATCGATAAGCTGGTCAACCAGAGTCGGGAGGATTTTGCGTATACGATGCTGGACGTGGACGTGGAGACGGTAGATCAAAATCTGGTGGAGACCTTGAATACGATTGACGGAGTCATCAGAGTACGGGTGATTGCATGATAGTAAAACCGATGACTTGCATCATGCCGAGACCGGAAGATATGGAAAAGGTTGCCAGCCTGCCGTATGATGTTTACAGTCGTGCGGAGGCGCGGGCAATCGTTCGCAAGAATCCCGAGGCCTATTTGAGCATCGAGCGTCCGGATGCCAACTTCGATGACGAGACGGACAGCTATGCCGACTGCGTGTATGAGAAGGCGGCGGCATTGTTACAGAGTCGCGTGGCGAGCGGGGCGTACCGCATCATAGACGAAGCCGCCTATTATCTATATCGCCAGGAAAAGGGCGACCACGTACAAACCGGTATCGTCGCCAAATGTGCTTTGGCGGACTATTTGAATGGTACGATAAAAAAACACGAACTGACGCGGGAGGACAAGGAAGCCGACCGTGTGAGAAACATTATCGAGACCGGCGCACAGACCGGAGTGCTGTTTTTGGCATTCCGCAACGATTCGGCAGTCTGCGATATCATTGACCGGAATCTGGATCAAGCGCCACTCGTGACCTTTACGGCGGCGGACGGGGTTCGTCAGTCGGTATACCAGGTGGCAAAATCGGATGAAGCGGCTTTGGAAGCAGCTTTTGCGGCTATGGATGCCCTGTATATTGCGGATGGGCATCATCGGGCAAGGGCGGCGGCAACCGTTTATGAACGGAAGCTGGCGGGTGAATTGCCCTTTGGCGAGGAAGCCGATTACGTGTTGGCGGCGATTTTTCCCGAGCGGGATTTAGCCATTATGGATTACAACCGGGTCGTTCGTGATTTGAACGGACTGACGACGTCACAATTTTTGGCAGCACTATCAACAAAAGGGGCGTTGACACCGTGGGACGGCGTCTACAAACCGGACGCAAAGGGGCATTTCGGTGTATATCTGGAGGGACGCTGGTACAAGCTGTCTTTGAAACCGGCGGCGGATGCGGATGTGGTACGGTCATTGGATTGTGCCGTACTCCAGGAGAAGGTACTTAGCCCGATACTGGGGATCGGTAATCCGCGGACCGATAAGCGGATTGACTTTATCGGCGGTATTCGCGGACTCAAAGAGATAGAACGGCGTTGCGGAGCCGATATGGTTGTCGGCTTTGCCGTCTTTCCGACGGCAATGGCGGAACTTTTTGCCGTGGCGGATGAGAACTTGCTGATGCCGCCGAAGTCGACTTGGTTTGAACCCAAGCTGCAAAGCGG
>JAUNUY010000001.1:100534-105242 GCA_030537935.1 Eubacteriales bacterium
AAAACTTACGGCGTTTCTTCTGATATTCGGTCTACTTCTCGTCGGATGCGGCAAGGGGAAGGCGGGACGGCAAGAGATACGGGATGACCGTCCGATGGAAAAACAGTTGTTTATATTGGATACCGTTGTGACCATAAAGCTCTTCGATAATAAGTCGGATGAGGTGATGAACGGTGTCGTCGATGTGATTAAGACCTACAATGACCGGCTCAGCGCCTACGAGAAAGGGAGCGATATTAACCGCATCAACAGCAACGGTACGGCATGGACCGAAGTGGATCCGAGCACGGTGGAGGTGATACGGAAGGGATTGGACTATTCTGAAAAGTCCGGTGGTCGTTTTGATATTACCATTGGTGCGGTCTCAATGTTATGGGATTTCACGGATGTCAATTCTGCGGTGCCGTCCTTGGACAGTATTCGGGAAGGCTTGCGTCATGTCGATTATCGACAGGTGGCCGTTGATGGGAACCGCGTCCAATTGAAGCAAGAGGGGATGAAGCTGGACTTGGGTGGTATCGCCAAGGGTTATATTGCGGATAAGGCGAAAGAATATTTACTGGAGAAAGGCGTACGGTCTGCCATTATCAATCTTGGGGGTAATGTACTTTGCGTAGGGGATAAAAACGGTCAGGCCTTTCAAGTCGGCATCCAAGATCCTGCGAAAATTCGGAATGAAATCATCGGTACGGCGGCGGTGCACGATGCATCCATGGTAACCTCCGGTATTTATGAGCGATATGTCAAAAATAACGGACACAGATACCATCATATTCTGGATGCGACAACAGGTTTTCCCTGTGAAGACGGGATTGCACAAGTGACGATTTTTTCGAAGAAATCCGTGGACGGTGATGCCCTATCGACGACCTGCTTTCTACTCGGCGTAGCGGAGGGTATGACCCTCATTGAATCCATGGCGGATACGGAAGCACTGTTCGTAACGAACAAGGGAGAGCGGATATTTTCTTCCGGGTTTGAAGCCGGTGTGGCGTGGGTAGGAAAATGATAATTATCTTTTTGTCGGCCCTGGCGGTATTTGGTTATTGTATCCTCAACTTCGGCATGAATCGAGGATGGCTGCCGGCAGCCCTATGGTTCGGCCTCATTCTTTTTTGGGATGCAGCGGCCCTGGTCACGTGGTGCATCGGAGAAATTGACCGTCTGTTGTCCCCGTATCTGCCGTCGGGTCTTATGATGACGGGCATCACGGCTGCCATCGCCATCGTGATTTTCTATTTATATATGATCGTGACGGTGGCGATAGCAAGGCGACATCCGTCCATATACGGGGCGATACACGCGGTGGCATTGATTCTTTTATATAAACCGGCGGTTCGGCCGGTGTTGAACAAGGTGACCGGTTTGATGACTATTGACGGCAACGTGCTGCAAAAAATATATGCTCTGACCGGTACCGGGACGCTGTCTTTTATCATGACCGGCGTCAATATCACTTTAATTATACTTTTACGACAGGTTTTCGCCATGAACATGAATAAACGGTATCGTCGCACGCTTCAAGAGCGACAACAAGCCATTGAGGCGGCACATTATTTTGCGTCGGGGGCGGTACCGCCTGAAAGCTTTCGAGCACATGACGGCTTGAATCCGACGAATCTTTCTTATGGAGATTCGATGACATCTCGGGAGCCGGAACCGGAAGAACTGTTCTTTATGCGCAAGCATCGAGATGCTCCGGCCGCGGAAGCGGATGATTCGGAGACGGTATCTCACCGGAAATTCTGAGAGCCCGTATATTATGAAAACAAAAAAGCACATCATATAATGATGTGCTTTTTCAATATCCGTCAATGCTTCTGGAGAGAATCGAACTCCCGCTCACGGTACCGGAGACCGTTGCTCTATCCACTGAGCTACAGAAGCACGGTCGCGTTATAAACGACGCGTGACTATCCTGTATGATACTCCATCTATCGTAGATTGTCAAATAAAAATTCGTCGAAGGTAAAATCTTTTTCGTCAGCCTGTTCGGCAATCCGTTGACGAAATCGTTCTTCCCGATCCTTCAGGATGTATTCCCGTTCATTTTCCCGGGTAACATCGTGGCGTTCATTGATGAGACGGAAAAATACGTAGGCATCCGGCACGTTGCCGTCCCGCGTGTTTTGATAATAGGGCATAACCTCACTGATGACCTTGGGCTGCAAGGTAACGGCGGTACGAACGGTCTCCCGGTTTGGATCCTCATCCGACAAGGCCATGAGACTTAAAACCAAATCACTCTTATAACCGACTTCGTAACGATCGGCAACGGCCTTCATCGTTTTCCCATCCAGGACGTCATCACGGAGAATTTCCGTCAGATGTTTCATGCGATTCGTTTCGTCATCATCATTTTCTGCATTTGCATCACGTTCAACGACGACCACTTCCACCTGTACCGCTCGCGTTTCCAGGGGATCGGCCGGTTGTGGCGATTCTTCCTTTTTCGCACCGATACGTATAGCTTTATCCGCCAATACCAAGTGCTCGAAAATCAGTCGAAGCGTATCACGGTCCGGTTCTTCTCCGTCTCCGATAAATTGGCGCTCCTCCGGCGCCGAGTGCATTGTGATATAATCATCCACCGTTTTCCGGTCTTGTTCATCGAGTATGATTTGATTTTTTCGCGCATAGGCCAAGAGCATGAGCTGTGCCCGAATGGAAGCCTTGAGTTTCTTTTTCAAGCCGGTCGACCGTGGTAATCCGTCTGCTCCGGGACGTTCCCAGTACACTTCATCGACAGATGCAGTTGACAATTTTCGTTCCTTTTGTTCTGCGTATTGGTTCATGCGATACTGGTAGGTGATATAACGTTCGTCAATCGACAAGGTTATCCCACGATCCGTCTTCATACGGGCCGCGGTTTGCGGGATACGAATCCGGTATGCGGCCGCAAAAATCGTGGAAAGTAAAAGCAAAACCAGGGAAGTGATGACAATATGACGGTGTCCGTATTTTTGTACGGTTCTGCTCATTTACGCATTCCTTTCCGTTGCAATGTGTTGTATAATTAAAAAATATTATACTATAGAACGAGGAAAAAGCAAGAACGGGAGGTTATATGAAGAGGTGGATCGTGCGAGGCGTGCAAGGAGATGTCCATGCCATGCAGGCTGAGACGGGACTACCGTCCTTACCGGTCAAACTGATGGCGGTACGGGGGATTCCCGTTGAAGAGATGAAGGATTTTTATGACGGAGAGGGGCCGGCACTGCATGACCCCATGTTTTTAAGCGGTATGAGAACGGCATGTGCATTATTGGATGAAGCAATGCGTGCGGGCACGAAGGTCCGTATCATGGCGGACTATGACGCGGACGGCGTATGTGCCGCGGCCATCTTACATCGTGCACTAACGGATCTTTCCGTATCCGTAGATGTTGTTGTGCCGCATCGAATTCGGGACGGATACGGTATGCAGGTTCGCATGGCGGATGCGGCGGCAGAGGACGGTATCGGTTTGATTATTACCTGTGATAACGGGATTGCGGCCCATGAGGCGGTTGCTGCGGCAAAAGCACACGGCATTCATGTCATTGTAACCGACCATCATCAAGTTCCGCGGGATGAAACGGGGGCGGAGTATCTGCCGCCCGCCGATGTGGTTATCGATCCGCATCAGACGGCTTGTCGTTATCCCTTTCCGGAGATATGCGGTGCTTATGTCGCCTATCAACTGATGGAAGGATTGCACCGCTACCTGGAAAGACCGATGCTACAGCGTGAAGATTTACGGATGTTGGCGGGGCTGGCAACGGTATGTGACGTTATGCCCCTGGTAAATGAGAATCGGCGATTGACCATGCATGCCGTCCGTCAATTCGGTATATCGGAGTTGCCGGGGATTGTCGCGTTGCGGGCCGTGTTCAATTTACAGCCGGACGGGATAGATGCCGCCACCTTCGGGTTTAAGATCGGTCCGACCTTGAACAGTGCCGGTCGCTTGGCGGATGCAACGGTCGCGGTACAGTTGTTGACGGAAACGGATCGGAACATCTGTAACGTTCTGGCACAGGAATTATATGAGTTGAATGCGGAGCGGAAGCGATTGACCGAAGCGGCACAGACTGTAGCGGAGCATCTGATTGAGACGACGGATCGGAGCGGGGATGACGTTCTCGTTCTGCATCTGCCCGATGTGCACGAGAGCTTGGCGGGTATTGTGGCAGGGCGGCTGAAAGAGCGGTATTACCGACCGGTACTTGTCTTTACGGATGGGGCGGAGGGGCTGAAAGGCTCCGGACGTTCGATTGAGGATTACAACCTGTTTGAGGCGTTGACGGCCGTTGGTCATCTGTTTACACGATACGGCGGACATGCGGCAGCTGCGGGGTTTTCGGCCGAACCGGAACGGTTGTCGGCCATAAGGACGGCAATTAATGAAGGGGCAGGATTAACGGAAGAACAGAAAATGCCGAAATTGATGATTGATCAGCCGATGCGGTTCAGCTACTGGAATGAGGAGACCGTTCAGGAAGTGGAACGCTTGGCGCCCTTCGGAACGGGGAATGCGGAGCCGGTTTTTGCGGTAAAGAATGTACGCATTGTATCAAAGCGCCGGATGGGTCGTGATGGACAGTTTTTAAAGATGCGGGTGGATGACGGAACGGCAATTTTGGAAGCCGTTTGCTTCCGGGAAACAGAAATGTTAACGCCGTTTTTGGCGGGGGACCGTCCCGTGGATATCGCCTATACCGTCAGT
>JAUNUY010000001.1:105342-145038 GCA_030537935.1 Eubacteriales bacterium
AATACGGACGGTTCGGATAAACTCTATCACCAGATGAAAGAAGGTGCGCCGGCAGATTTATTTATTTCGGCATCGCAAAAATGGATGAAGAAATCCGTGGAAGACGGTATTGTGGATGAGGCGGATCAACGGCCGTTTTTAAATAACGAGGTCGTCATGATTCGGAATATCAAAGCGGCGGATATGAAGCTGGCGGATATTAAAGATGGAAAAGACCTGTCTTTGGGTGCAGAGAGTGTTCCCGTGGGCGGCTATACGAAGAAGTACTTTGAACAGACAAAGCAATGGGATGCCATTGCAAAAGATGCCAGCTTTGAGCCTAAGGTGACGGATGTTGTTCAAAAGGTTGCGGAAGGGGCTCGTAATTACGGTCTGGTGTACCAAACGGACGCCAATTCCGAAATCAAAAAGGGTACCATTGCCGTTTGTGACAAGATTCCCGAGGACTCGGGCATTCAGGTCATCTATCCCATCGGCATTACGAAAAAGGCGGAGAATCGAAAGGCGGCGGAAGCATTCGAAGCATTTTTATCCGAGGGAACGGCCAGAGATGTACTGGAAGATGTCGGCTTCGTTTATGTAAAATAGTTCAAAAAGCGGCGGAAGCCGCTTTTTCCATTGAAAGGATGTATTGTGAATAAACGTATTTTATCCCTGCTGACGGCGGTCCTCCTGCTCTTTACGGCAATGCCGGTCACCGTAAACGCAGAGGAAGAGACGGGTATAACGGGATTTTGCAAGACTTCTGATCAGCATGGCGATGAAATGGGCGTGGATGCTGTTTATATTAAGTTGACGGATGATGAGGGCAATCGGATTCGCAATCCGGAAACGGGAGAGGCGCTGTCCGTTCGCACCGATACAGACGGTCGATTTACTTTTGACGTTCCACCGGGAGAATACCGCTTGTATTTACGTTTGCCGGAGACATTCGAGGCGTTTGAAGTCGGGTCAGGACAAAGCGTGGACGATTCGGGGGCGCTGTCGGTTCGTGTTTCAGTCCCGTCGAACGGGCGAGCCGACGTTGTTGCGACATTGCGCGGAGCGGCGGAAGACTACTTTGAAGCGCGCTTGGCGGCGGAAAAGGAAAGTCGGGGTATCGGCGGACGGTTTCGTCAATGGATTGACCGGTGGGAGTGGTCGCCTGTTCTGACGTCTTTGAAAACGGCGGTTACGGGGATTTTCTTCACCTTTTTCCTCGGTCTTCTTCTGGTACGGCTCATCCGTTCCATCCGATGGCGACCGCTTTATCTGATATTGGACGGCATCTTGACGCTCCCCATGGTGTTGCCGCCGACGGTAATCGGCTTTTTCCTTTTGCGACTTTTAGGGGTCAACAGCTTTATCGGACAATTATTTCTGGACTTTTTTGATTTTCGAATTGTCTTTTCATGGGCTTCAACCGTGATTGCCGCGGTAACGCTTTCTTTGCCGTTGATGTATAAATCGACGATGGGCGCCATGGAACAGGTGGATGAAAATCTGGTGTACGCGGCACGAACGCTCGGCTTTTCCGAGCGGCGTATTTTCTGGCGTATTCTTGTACCAAATGCCGTTTCAGGTATTGCGGCAGCAACGATTTTGGCATTTGCCCGAGGTTTGGGTGAATATGGTGCTACATCGATGATTGCAGGCAATATCCTCGGCCAAACAAGGACACTGCCCATTGCCGTGGCCGTGACAACGAGCGCGGGACAGGATGATCAGGCGAATTTCTATGCTGCGGTTATCGTCGTCGTGTCATTGATTTTATTAACGGTAATGAACTATGTTACCCTGCGTATGAGTCGGAGAGGGGGGCGTCAATGAGTTTGTACGTGGACATTGAAAAGCGATTCAAGGACTTCCATTTCAGTGTACAATTCAATACCGGTGCAAATATCACCGGTATTCTCGGCGCGTCCGGTTCCGGGAAAAGCATGACATTGAAATGTATTGCGGGGATTGTACGGCCTGATCGGGGCAAGATTATCTTGAACGGACGGACCTTGTTTGATAGCGAGCGAGGCATCAACTTAAAGACCAGGGAACGACGGACGGGTTATTTGTTTCAGAACTATGCCCTATTTCCAAATATGACGGTGCGGGAGAATATTTTGGCAGGACTGCCGAAGAAGCGGCGGGCAAAGCGGGCAGTTGTACTGGAGAGTATGCGGCAACTCTTTCGTCTGGAGGGGCTCATGGACCGAAAACCGGACCAAATCAGCGGCGGTCAACAACAGCGGGTTGCACTGGCACGTATCTTTGCCATGGAACCGGAAATCCTCATGTTGGATGAACCGTTTTCCGCGCTGGACAGCAGCCTCAAAGAATTTATTCAACTGGAATTGTTGGACATTTTACAGCGATACGAGCATGAGGTGTTGATGGTCAGTCACAGTCGGGATGAGATTTTCCGATTCTGTGATGATATGGTAGTGATTGATGAGGGACATAGTCGGCGACAGGACAGTGTCAAGCGGGTTTTTGCGGATCCACAGTTGGTCAGTTGCGCAAAGCTCATCGGCATCAAAAATATTTTTCCGTGTCGGAAGACGGATACACATACGGTCGAGGTGACGCCGTGGGGACAGTCTTTGACTTTTCGTGAGCCGGTCCGTTCGGACACCTCGTATTGTGCCATTCGGGCTCGAAGCGTTGAACTGTTTGAAACGGCGCCCGAAGACGACACAAACGTTTTCCGTGTGGCGGTGGAACGGATCTCGCCGGAGTTTGACCGCTTTTCGATGGTCTTAACACCGGATCCACTGATGCGCGTGTCGGATGGTTACCATGCGGAGGAGCCGTACATCATCGTTCGAATTCCCAGAAACCGATGGCGGGCACAATACAAAAATACGAAGTACGTACGATTCAAACAGGGAGACCTGTTTCAATTGCGTGATGAGTCGGATGCGGGAGAAGATTTTGCATAATAACGATCGGCATCAAGGCGCATATTTATAAGTACGGCACCGAATAGTTTGGATGGCGGCGACTCAAAAGGGTCGCCGCTTTTATTATGCAATGGCCCGAAAATGTAAGGGCCGACAGCGGATCGACAAATAGCAATGTATAACGGTCATTTCCGACGCGCCTTTGTGACCAGGTGTTGAACTCGTGAAAAATCGGAATAATACACCAAAAAACGGGTAGGATATGCTAAAATAGAAGAAACGTCAAAATTAGAAAGGATAATAAATGATTGATAAACGATTAACGGGTTTGATTGCCGATTCAAAGCGTTATGTATATCTGACGATATTTCTGAATTGGCTTTCTTTGTTGTTTCATATTTTCTTCGTTTATACCCTCGCATCCGCCGTACGGGTTCTGTTTACGGGCGAGCGCGAACACTTGACCTTGTTTCTGGTCGCGACGGTATTAAACTTATTGGCGAAATTTCTTACCATGCGCTTGGTAGCGCTGACGGGGCACAAGGCCTCCTATCAGGTAAAGATGGAGCTTCGTGATAAACTTTTTACGAAACTGACGAAGTTGGGTGTTTCTTATAGGGAGAAATTTTCAACTTCAGAGTTGTTGCAGATTTCCATGGAAGGCGTGGAGCAACTGGAAATTTATTTTGCACAATATTTGCCACAGCTTTTTTATAGCATGTTGGCACCCGTCACGCTGTTCGTCGCACTGGTCGGCGTCAGTTGGCCGGTTGCGGTATTCTTACTGATATGTGCACCGCTGATCCCCTTTTCCATCGCCATGGTGCAGAAGTTTGCAAAAAAGCTGCTTGGGAAGTACTGGGGTGCTTACACCAATTTGGGGGACCACTTTCTTGAAAACATCAACGGTTTGACCACCTTGAAAATTTACGGTGCCGACCAAAGGAAGTCCGACGAGATGGATCGTGATGCGGAGCATTTCCGTAAGATTACCATGAAAGTGCTGTCCATGCAGTTGAATTCTATCATCATCATGGACATTATCGCATTCGGCGGCGCGGCCGTGGCGATGATGATTGCTCTTTTCCAATTCAGAAGCGGTCATGTGGATGTCATCGGCTTGGTGGCAATCATCTTTTTGGCGGCGGAATTTTTTTTACCGCTCCGCAGCCTCGGTTCACTTTTCCACGTGGCGATGAACGGTATTGCCGCAGGCGGCAAGATCTTTCATTTTCTGTCCTTGGAGGAGCCGGAGGAGAAGACCGGTACCATCGAATCAACGGCAATTACGATGAGCGCCGTAAAGTTTTCTTATACATCGGAGAAAGAAGTGCTTCGCGGCATAAACATGTATCTGCCTGAAAATTCATTTTCCGCCATTTCCGGCGCATCCGGTTGCGGTAAAAGTACCATTAGCGGCATCATTTCCGGAAGAAATAAATTATACGAAGGCAGTGTGACCTTTGGAGAGCGGGAGCTTGCCGATGTACGTGAGGAGGATTTACTCAAGCATGTTACGGTGGTCGGTCATAATGACTACATTTTTGCCGGAACCATCCGGGAGAACCTGCTGTTTGCCGCACCGGAAGCGACGACGGAGGAAATGATTGCCGTCATGCGTCGTGCGGAGCTGGACGAGCTTTTGCAAGGCGATGCACCCTTGGAACGGGTATTGACTGAAAATGCCGCCAATCTTTCCGGCGGACAGAAGCAACGGCTGGTATTGGCACGGGCCATTCTCAAGAATTCACCGGTTTATATTTTTGATGAAGCAACCTCGAATATCGATGCGGAAAGTGAAAATAAAATCATGAAGGTCATCTACGAGATGAAGAAGAAGCATACCGTGATTTTAATTTCTCATCGTCTGCACAACTTGATTCCCGCAGATAATATTTACTTTATGGAGGGGGGCATTATCGTTGAAGAAGGCAGCCACGACAAGCTGTTGGAGAAGGACGGTGCTTATGCCCGCATGTATCATGAGCAGATGAACCTGGAACGGTACGGAATGGAGGGGATACAGTGAGACGCAATGCATTTCAAGTTATGATGAAGTTAATCGGTTTGATTAAGCCGTTACTGGCTGTCATGTTGCTGGCCATCACCATGGGTGTCATAGGCCATTTGGCGGCCACCTTCCTGACCATTTTTGCCGGAGAGGGTTTATTATTTCTGTCCGGATTTCCGGGCGGCATCGGTTTTTCCGCCATCATCATTCTTTTGCTTCTGGCGGGCTTCTTACGGGGCGTTTTCCGCTATGTAGAGCAAGTAAGCAACCATTTTATCGCTTTCAAATTGTTGGCCTTGATAAGAAATAAAATTTTTACTAAGTTACGCAGCCTGGCACCGGCCAAGCTGGAAGGACGAGACAAGGGGAATCTCATCAGTATCATTACCGGTGATATTGAGTTGCTTGAAGTATTCTATGCACACACGATATCCCCCATCGCCATTGCCATTTTGACTTCCATCATTATGTCGATTTATATCGGCAGCCATGATGTGGCATCCGGCTTGTTGGCAGCAGCGGGTTATCTTACGGTGGGCTTCATTCTCCCTGTCATATTCGCGAAGCTGGGCAATGAAAAAGGACAGGAACACCGGGATGCCTACGGTGCGATGAATTCATATTTTCTCGAAAATATTACGGGTATCCATCAAATTTTGCAGTTTAACCAATCGGGAGCGAGGATGCGTGCGGTTCGTGAAAAGACGGCCGCTTTGGAAGGCCGTCAAAAATACTTGAAAAAATTACAAGGTATTAACGGCGGTATTACCGCCTGTGCCGTCGTCTTCTTTGCCGCGATGATGTTCTATATGAATTATACACGCGGTTTGGATGAGCGGACCGTCGTACTGACCACGATTGCGATGATGGGTTCTTTCGGACCGACGGTTGCATTAAGTGCACTGTCGGGCAATCTCTATCACACCATCGCCTGTGGAAATCGGGTTCTCAACCTGTTGGAAGAGGAGCCTGTGGTTCGTGAAGTGACAAACGGTTTGGATACGAATTATGGGGTTATCAAGGTGGATGATGTCGATTTTTCGTATGCGGATAAGCAGGTTATCAAAAATCTGAGCTTGGATTTACCGGCTGCCGGCGTGGTGGGTATCAACGGCCGGAGCGGATGCGGTAAGTCGACCCTGCTGAAATTGCTGATGCGATTCTGGTCCGTTGATAAGGGCGCCGTGACGGTCAACGGGGATAATGTTGAAGCCATCAACACGGCCCGGTTGCGGGACATGATGAGTTACGTGACGCAAGAGACAGTCATCTTCAATGATACGATTGCCAATAATATCGCCGTATCGAAGCCGGATGCAAGTCGGGAAGAAATCCGTGCAGCAGCCAAGGCGGCTTCTATCGATGAATTTATCATGACTTTACCGCAAGGATATGACACGATTGCCGGTGAGCTGGGTGACACCCTGTCGGGTGGTGAAAAACAGCGAATCGGGATTGCCCGTGCCTTCTTGCATGACGCACCCGTACTTTTACTGGATGAACCGACGTCCAATATCGACAGTTTGAACGAGGGTATTGTTTTGAAGAGCATTGCCGAGAATAAACAAGGCAAGCTGGTCATCATGGTATCTCACAGACGCAGCACGATGGGGGTCTGCGACAAAATCGTGGCATTCGAGCGGGAAAATGATGTCGTGATGGAAGGGTGACAGAGGAACGGAGTCGGTAGTACGGCATTGATATTTCATTTTGTTCACTTGAAATAACAGCCTGAATCCCCGTAAGGTCGGCGTAGGAAGTACCGTCGACAATACGGGGATTTAACTGTTTGAGCGTGTTTCCGACGGGGGATTTCATCTTGATTTTTACAGGTGATTGTCTTATGATAAGGGAAGTAAACGGAAAGGAGCGGGACGGATACGTCCCTTGATTTTATGGAATTTTTGACACAAAAAATGACGGAGGCGGTACGGGCCGCTTTCCGTTCCGCCGGCTATCCTGCCGACGAGGTACGAGTCATCCCGTCCAATCGCCCCGATCTCTGCGCTTTTCAATGTAACGGTGCCATGGCATTGGCAAAAACCTATCGACGTGCGCCACTGGAAATTGCGACGGCGGTTGCAGCGGCGTTGCGTGACGAACCCCTGTTCCGAAAGGCGGAGGCGGTGGCACCCGGTTTTTTGAATTTGGACCTTGACGATGCCATCTTGACGGATACCCTTTCTTCCATGATGGAAGATGATCGTCTCGGTTGTGCTACGACGGCAAAACCGCAGACCGTCATCGTGGATTACGGCGGAGCGAATGTGGCGAAACCGTTGCATGTGGGGCATCTCCGTTCGGCCGTCATCGGTGAGGCGGTGAAGCGGATGTTACGCTTTGCCGGTCATAACGTTATCGGAGACGTGCACCTTGGTGATTGGGGTCTACAGATGGGGCTTATTATTTGCCAGTTGGCGGATGAGCAACCGGATTTACCGTATTTCGATGAGACATTTGACGGACCCTATCCGACCGATCCGCCCTTTGACATCACGGCGTTGGAATCCATCTATCCGCGTGCAAATGCACGAGCCAAAGAGGATGAAGATTTCAAGGAACGGGCTCGGGAAGCGACCGTTGCACTGCAACAGGGAAATCGGGCATATCGTGCCATCTGGGAGCATATTCTGAATGTCAGTATCCGGGACTTGAAACGAAATTATGACCGTCTTTCCGTCACCTTTGATCTCTGGAAAAAAGAAAGTGACGCACAGCCGTATATACCGGACATGATTGCATACCTGAAGGAGGGGGGTTATACCCGTCTTTCCGAGGGTGCCCTCGTGGTTGACGTAAAACGGCCGGATGACAAAAAGGAGATACCGCCGTGTATGATACTGAAATCGGATGGTGCGACACTGTACAACACGACGGATTTGGCAACACTGGTGGAGCGGGAAAAACTTTTTCATCCCGATCGTATCATTTACGTTGTGGACAAACGTCAGGGACTCTACTTCGAGCAGGTCTTCCGATGTGCCGTTAAAACGGGTATAGCACCGCAAGATACGACCTTGACATTTCTGGGCTTCGGTACGATGAACGGACGGGACGGCAAGCCTTTCAAGACACGTGACGGCGGCGTGATGCGTCTCCAGTCTCTCTTGGATGATATTACGCGACAGATGGCGGAAAAAATCAACCGACATGATGCAATTGATGCCGGGGAAACATTACGAACGGCGGAGCAGATAGCCTTGGCTGCCATCAAGTACGGAGACCTGAGCAATCAGGCGGCAAAAGACTATATTTTCGATGTAGATCGTTTTACATCTTTTGAGGGTGAGACGGGGCCTTACATCCTTTATACGATTGTACGCATCAAGTCCATCTTAAAGAAAGCGCCTGCATCGACGGATGCTTTTCAGCCGCCGGAGGATGCGGTGCAGAGGGATTTGATGTTGCAGCTGGCATTATTGAATCAGGCCTTGGACGAAGCGATAGCGGAGTGTGCACCGCATAAGGTTTGTAAATATGTCTATGACTTGGCAAACCGTTTCAACACTTTTTATCATCAGACACGGATTTTGAAAGAAACGGATGCCGTGAAGCGGGACGGTTATCTCTCACTTTGTCGACTAACCGGACGGGCACTGAATCTTTGTATTGATTTACTGGGTTTTGAAGCACCGGAACGGATGTAGATCATCTCGACAATATGATCATCGTTTACCGAGCCGATGACAAAAGACCGGCGGAATTTTCAATATCGTTGAGGGTGACGGCAAAAAAGTTGCTCACATCGGTCATTTTGCCCACATTTATACTTTATTTTTTGGTAAAATTGTAGTATCATAAGGTGAGTATAATTTGAAGGAGGCTGCTATGATATCAAATCAGGTTTTACAGTCGACCATTGAAGGTGTGAAAAACATTTCCCGTATAGAACTTTGCATTATCGATGTCGAGGGCAAAGAGCTTGCCAGTACGTTTACGGTGGAATATATCTTCGGTGACCTTATCGATGCCTTTGTGAATTCCCCCGCCGACAGTCAGGTCGTTCAGGGGTTTCAGTTTTTCAAAGTGTTTGATGAGCATTCATTGGAGTACATCGTCGTGGCGAAAGGTGCAAGTGAAGATGTGTACATGGTCGGTAAGCTGGTTGCTTTTCAAATTCAGAGCTTGCTGGTTGCTTACAAAGAACGTTTTGATAAAGACAATTTCATAAAGAATCTGTTGTTGGACAACTTGTTATTGGTCGATATCTATAATCGGGCAAAGAAATTGCATGTGGAACCGCATGTTAAGCGTATCGTTTATCTGATTGAAACGGATCCGGAAAAGGATGCAAAGATCATGGATAAAATCAAGGAGATATTCCCGACGAAGACCCATGACTTTTTAACCAGCTTGGATGAAAAAGCCATCATTCTTTTGAAAGAGATTGATGACGGGACCAAGAATGATGATTTGCTCGACTATGCGAACGGCCTCGTCAAAATGATGAAGGAGGAGTTCCGTGAAGACGTGAAGGTTGCTTACGGAACGGTTGTCAACGATATTAAGGATGTTTCACGTTCCTATAAGGAAGCGAAGATGGCACTTGATGTCGGTAACATTTTCTACGAGGAGCGTGCCGTCAATGCTTACAGTAACCTCGGTATCGGTCGTTTGATTTACCAGTTGCCCGTACCGCTTTGTCAGATGTTTATCCGCGAAATATTTAAAAAGAATACGCCGGATAAATTTGACGAAGAAACATTGATGACGATTGACAAGTTTTTTGAGAACAGTCTTAACGTTTCAGAGACCTCACGTCAACTCTATATCCATCGGAATACCCTGGTCTATCGGCTGGATAAGCTGAAAAAACAGACGGATTTGGATCTGCGCATTTTCGATGATGCCATTACGTTTAAAATTACGATGATGGTTGTAAAATATATGACGTATATCGAGGATAACGAAAACGATCACTGGAGATAAAATGATTGAATTAAAAAATGTAACGGTGAAGTACAAGGAAAACCAAGCCGCATTGCATGACGTGTCGTTAAAAATCGAAAAGGGCGAATTCGTCTTCATTGTCGGCAAGAGCGGGGCCGGAAAATCCACGTTGATTAAACTGTTATTACGTGAGATTTTGCCATCCAAGGGTGAAGTGACAGTCAGCGATTTGAATACGAAACGGATGCGTCGCAAGATGATTTCCAAGTTACGGAAACGGATCGGGGTCGTCTTCCAGGACTTCCGCCTGTTGGGCGATCGGAACATTTACGATAATGTCGCTTTTGCCCAAGAAGCGACGGAAGTACCTGCTGCGGAAATTCCGGGCAATGTCCGCACCGTTTTAAAGATGGTGAACTTGGAAGACCGGATGTATCATATGCCGCAGGAATTGTCCGGCGGTGAGCAGCAACGGGCGGCCGTTGCACGGGCACTGGTTAATATACCACCCGTCCTCTTGGCGGACGAGCCGACCGGAAATCTGGATCCGAAGAATTCCGTAGAAATCATGCGGTTGCTGGAGCGGATCAACCGTATCGGCACGACCGTTGTCGTCGTTACGCATAACACTCGTATTGTTAATAAGATGAACAAGCGGGTTATCGAATTGGAAAACGGTCGCGTGGTTCGGGATGCCGTGGACGGATATTTTAAGGATAGAGGGAAAACCAATGCTATTTAACAGATGGAAAAGAAATCTGCGGGAGGGATTTAAGAATCTCGGACGGAATAAGGTATTTACCTTCGCTTCGATTGCGACGATGACCTTATGCATTTTTCTGATCGGTCTTTTCTTCGCTATCGGTTTTAATATCATGACCGTATTGAAGAACGTCGAATCCAATGTCCCCATCACCGTCTTTTTCGATAAGACACAGACGGTGGAGAATCAGCAGGCATTTCAGGAGAATTTAAGACGTGACCCCGCAGTGAAAGATACAAAATATGTCAGCGCCGAAGAGGCGTGGGAGAACTTTAAAAAGATTTACTTCAAAGACGTACCGGAACTGGCGGACGGTTTTAAAGATGACAACCCGCTTGCGGACTCGGCATCGTTGGAAGTTTATCTGAATAATATCCGAGATCAGCAGGATATGGTTCGGAAGTTGGAAAGTATGGAAGGTGTGCGGACGGTAAAACACTCTTCGGACGTGGCGGATAAGTTGAACGCATTCAACTCCGCATTCTCGTACATCGCCTTGGTGGTGATTATCATTCTTCTGTTCATCACCATCTTTCTTATCAGCAACACCGTTTCCATCGGCATTTCCGTCCGGCGGGAAGAGATCAGCATCATGCAATATGTCGGGGCGAAGGATAAGTTCATTCGCGGACCGTTCGTAACGGAAGGGTTGATTATCGGTATTATAGGGGTATTGATTCCGCTTGCGTTGGAATACTTTTTATATGCAAAGGCATTAAACTATATGTCCACGCATTTTGAATTATTGAGCACGGTGGAAACTTTTGTACCGGTTAATACGATTTTTAAGTTTTTCGTACCTATCGCATTATTAATCGGCGTGAGCATCGGTTTCGTTGCCAGTCGATTTACGGTATTTCGTTATTTACGGAAATAGGAGCAGGATGAATAATAGGAAAGTATTTGTGAAAGGTGTAATAATCGGCGTTATTACATCTTTCGTTTTTTTCAGTATCCTTGCGGTGTTAATTCATGTAATACCGGGGAAGGGTTTTCTTCGCCGAAATCCGGATGCCGGACGATATTTTGACGCATCGACGTTGTCGGAAGCCGACAAGTCGTTTTTGGAGCAACTGCAAAAAGAGTTGTCCAAGGCGAAGGAACGGGACAAGAATGAGAACAAGACGCCTGAGGAGTCGGCGGCAGACCGCTTTTACGGAACGTTAGCCGAATTGGCCCTGTACATAGACGCCAATCATCTGAATAAGGTTGACAAGGCGGCCATGTATGAGGCGGCCATCCGGGCATTTGTCGCCGCAATGAAAGATAAATATGCCGAGTATTACACGCCCGAAGAATTTGCCATGTTTGAGCAGGAGCAGGGCGGTAAGTATTATGGTATCGGTATTCAGATGGTCTACGACAGTGACCGGGCACAGTATAAGATTTCCACCGTCAATCCGGGATATGGTGCGGAAGAGGCCGGTATCAAATCCGGTATGTATATCCGTTCGATAGACGGGAAAGAGATGACGATGGAATCGGCAAACGGTCTAATCGCCGGCATCAAGAAGAGAAGACCCGGCGACCGCGTAAAGCTCGAGATGGACGACGGGGGAGAGATTAAGACTTTTGATGTCGAGGTCAAGGAAGTCACCATGTCCGTCGTCAAGGGCGAAATCATCGACGGCAACGTTCTCTATATCAGTATGAGCGAGTTTGACGATTTAACGCATCAGCAGTTGATGGATGTCTATAAGGCGCATTCAGCGGCGGGCCTACGGGGCATAATTTTAGATTTAAGAAATAATCCCGGTGGTGATTTGAAAGCCGTGATCAACGTGGGCAGTGAATTCTTGGATAAGTGTCTGATGACCTATACGGAGGACCGTGACGGACAGCGGGAAGACTATATGACCAACGGTTCACACGGGATTAAGGAGCCCATGGTTGTATTATGTAACGGCGGTTCGGCGAGTGCATCGGAATTATTGATTGCCGCCTTGAAGCATTACGATCGGGCAAAAATCATCGGTTCGCAAACCTATGGTAAAGGTGTCGTTCAAGAAATACGAACTTTGCAAAATGGCGGGGCGCTTCGTCATACTGTACAGCGATACATGGGACCGGACGGGACGAATATTGATGAAAAAGGCATTACGCCGGATATCGTCACGGAGAACAAGGATGTGAATATCTATGACACAGCTTTAACGGAGCAAGAAGATATTGTGAAAGCGCTTGAAATTTTGAAATAAACGATTATGATACAAAGAGAAGTAAATCGTAAAGAATCTGGAGGTAAGGATGAAATTTTTTATTGATACGGCTAATGTGGAAGATATTCGCAAGGCCAACGACTTGGGCGTTATTTGCGGCGTTACGACCAACCCGTCACTGATTGCGAAAGAGGGACGTGATTTCAATGAAGTTATTAAAGAGATTACGGAAATTGTGGACGGCCCCATCAGCGGTGAAGTGAAGGCGACCACGGAAAAAGCGGAAGACATGATTGCGGAAGGTCGCGAAATTGCCAAGATTCATCCGAACATGGTGGTAAAAATTCCCATGACGGCGGAAGGATTGAAGGCGACGAAGGTGCTTTCGGCGGAAGGTATTAAGACGAACGTCACCTTGATATTTACGGTCAACCAGGCCTTGTTGGCGGCACGTGCCGGAGCGACTTACGTATCTCCTTTTGTCGGTCGCTTGGATGATATTTCGGAAGACGGCATTACGCTGGTCGGTGACATTGTTTCAATTTTTGAAGAGTATGATATCGATACTGAAATCATTGCGGCCAGCATTCGTACGGCAAAGCACGTGACGGAGTGTGCCATGACGGGTGCCGATATTGCTACGGTGCCTTACAGTGTCATTGAACAGATGTTCCGTCATCCGTTGACGGCAGAAGGGATTGAGAAGTTTAAGAAAGACTATCAATCGGTATTTGGAGAATAATATGAATAATGAAGTAAAAAATGCGATTAACGCATTACGCGTTCTGAGCGTGGACCAGGTGGAAGCGGCAAATTCCGGGCATCCGGGCATGCCCATGGGTGCCGCACCGGTGATTTATGAACTGTATGCCAATCATATGCAACACGTACCGTCCAGACCGGATTGGAAAAATCGTGACCGTTTTGTATTGAGTGCGGGACATGGTTCCGCTTTGCTGTACAGTTTGTTACACCTTTACGGTTACGGTGAGTTGAGTGTGGAAGACTTAAAAGCCTTCCGTCAGCTGGATGCTAAAACGCCGGGGCATCCCGAATATGGACATACGGTCGGTGTTGAGGCGACGACCGGTCCTCTTGGTGCCGGTATGGCGATGGCCGTCGGCATGGCGATGGCGGAGAAGCACTTGGCCGCCCGTTTCAATAAGCCGGGTTACGAGATCGTGGATCATCACACCTTCGTGATGGGCGGCGACGGATGCCTGATGGAAGGTATTTCTTCCGAGGCGTTCTCCCTGGCAGGCACGTTGGGCTTGAATAAGCTCATTGTTCTGTATGATTCAAACAACATCACCATTGAGGGAAAGACGGACATCGCGTTTACGGAAGATGTGAGCAAAAGAATGGAAGCCTTCGGGTTCCAGGTTTTACATGTGGATGATGCCAATGATATCGAAGCGGTCGGCAAGGCAATTGAATCGGCGAAGGCGGATACGACTCGTCCGTCATTCATAGAAATCAAGTCCGTTATCGGCTATGGTGCGCCGGCGGTAGAAGGCAATCCTGCGGCACACGGTGCGGCGCTTGGTGCAGAGAATGTTGCGGCCATGCGGAAGAATTTGGGATGGCCGTCGGATGTCCCGTTTGAAGTCGGTGCCGATGTTTATGCGCATTACAAGGCGATTGCCGATGAGAACATGAAGGGCTTTGATGAATGGAGCATTCTTTTCGATCGCTATGCAAAGGCGTATCCGGAAGAAGCAGCACTCTGGCAAGAAGCACATCGTCCGATAACGATGGCGGATCTCCCCGAAGATTTCTTCGATCTCGGTACCGAATCGGCGGCTACACGTGCACTGGGCGGCAAGATGATTCAGAAGGTGAAGGATGTCGTGCCTCTGATGGTGGGCGGTTCGGCCGATCTTGCGCCGTCGAATAAGAGTTTTATGGATGGTGCCGGCGTTTTCTCGAAGGATACGCCGGAAGGCAGAAATATTCATTACGGCGTGCGTGAATTGGCAATGACGGCCATTGCCAACGGTATGCTTCTGCACGGCGGTTTACGTACCTTTGCGGCAACCTTTTTCGTATTCAGTGATTACATCAAGCCGATGGCAAGACTGTCGTCCCTGATGGAGATTCCGCAAATTTTCGTACTGACGCATGACAGCATCGGTGTGGGTGAAGACGGTCCGACGCATGAACCGATTGAGCAACTGAGCATGTTACGTGCCATGCCGAACTTCAACGTGTTCCGTCCTGCAGATGCAACGGAAACGGCCTACGGGTGGGCGTTGGCGCTGACTTCGCAGAAGACACCGACGGCCCTCGTTTTATCCAGACAGGGATTACCTTATTTGACCAAGTCGGGCGAGGGGGCACTTCGCGGTGCTTACGTTCTCTCGGATAGTGAAAAAGAAGTGCCGGACGGCATTTTACTGGCGAGCGGCTCGGAAGTCGGTTTGGCCATGGATGCGCAAAAGGTACTTCGCGAAGCGGGAGAAGATGTACGTGTCGTCAGCGTACCGTGTATGGATCTGTTTGAACAGCAGGATGCGGCTTATAAAGAAGCCGTTCTGCCGCCGGCCGTAACGAAACGGATTTCCATCGAGGCCGGTGCAACCCTGCCTTGGGGACGATATGTCGGTTTGGCGGGCAAGAGCATCGGTATCGATACTTTCGGTGCATCCGCGCCGGCATCGGCATTGTTCAAACGTTTCGGTCTTACGGTGGATAACGTCGTGGCGACCTACCGGTCACTCTAATGCAACTGACCTGTTTAAGACGTCCCATCCGGGATCCGGAATATGTGCGGACGGTACGGGCGTTGCTGTCACATGACCATGTGCTTATGATGAAAGATTTTGTTCAGCACGGTCGGACCTCCACGCTGGAGCATTGCGTCAATGTCAGCTATATTTGCTGGCGTATTGCAAAACGTCTTCGCCTGGATGCTCGTGCCTTGGCGCGGGCAGCGTTATTGCACGACATGTATCTTTATGATTGGCATGAGATTATTCCGGAGCATATCGATAAGCTGGGGAAGCATGCTTTTTACCATCCGAAGGTTGCATGTCATAACGCAATGGCGGTCTTTCATTTGAACCGGAAGGAACGGGACATCATCATGAAGCACATGTGGCCCGTAACGCCGATTCCGCCTCGCTATCGTGAGACTTGGGTCATTGTCTTCGTAGATAAATACTGCGCCTTTATGGAGTTTTTACTGGAGGTGCGCATACGCTGTCATAAACGACTGCGGCGATGGCGTGGTCGACTGAAATAAGATGACCGCAACAATTCGAAAGAGTTGTTGCGGTTCTTTTTATTGGTGTGAACGTTTTTTCAATACCAGCTTGTCGTTATCGGTGCGGCCCGTGACGCCCTTTTCTTTTTTGAGTTTTTCGCCATCCAAGGCAAAGGCGACAAAGATTTTTTAGTTCGATTCGGTTAAGATGATTAAAGTATTGTTGAACCGATTGTGATACGGATTTTCGAGGGGACCGATATGGGTGCGTCAAGGCCCCTCATCCTTTCCGTCCAAGCATCAAAACGACGGCAAACATCAAATAACGCTTATTCGCCTTTGGTTTCGAGCATGATGTATTCGATTTGGAGAACAAATTTGAGACACCCGTCGGATATTGTACAATGCATATAAAAATGTTACACTGAAACGGTAGAGAGGAGAAAAGATATGAGCATGTTCCGACGAATCATTTTCAGCAAAGTACCGATAACGGTACTGCTTATTATATTACAGGTGGTGTGGTTCTTCGCATTCTTCACCAAGCTATCCGCGCACGCCGCCTGGATACAGGGATTGTTTACTTTGCTCGGTCTCTTGATGTACCTTTTTATCATCTCATCGGATGAAAATCCCTCGTATCAGATTGCATGGATTACAGTGATTGCCGTCTTACCAATTCTGGGTGGTTTTTTATATTTGATTTTGGGCAACAAAAGACCTGCCAAACGGATGAAACGGGCCATGCAGCGTTCAATGGATGAACTGCGACCGCACTTGGACCAGGTTCCGCCGGTCACCGCTCCGCCTTCTCGAATGGCGGGGGTGTCGGCATATATTCGTCATTACGGTCCTTACCCTGCTTATGAGGGGACGGACCTCGACTATTTCTCGAGTGGAGAAGACTTGTTCGAAGAGATGATGACGGCCATTGAACGGGCGGAACGTTTTATATTTTTCGAATACTTCATTGTCAGTGAAGGTGAAATGTATCGACGGATGGCGGAGGTTTTGACGGCGAAGGCGCGTGCGGGCCTGGATGTCCGTGTTATGTATGACGGCTTCGGCTGTATCACAACCATACCCCGTCATTTTGAGCGGGATTTGAAAGCGGCAGGGGTGCAGGTCGTCTCCTTCAATCCGCTGATCCCGCTGGCAACCCTCAAAATGAATCATAGAGACCATCGCAAATTGCTGATCGTCGACGGGCATATCGGCTTTACGGGCGGGATTAATATAGCGGATGAGTACATCAACCGCATCAGCCGTTTCGGATATTGGAAGGACACGGGGGTGCGTTTGTCCGGTCCCGCCGTGTGGAGTATGACGTTGATGTTCCTGCATCTGTGGCATTATTATCGCCCGTCGGATGAAGATGTACATCTTTTTGCACCCACAACTTCGCATGAAGCCTCGGACGGTTTGGTTCAACCTTTTTCGGATACGCCGTTGGACGGGGAAGCCTTGGCAAAAAATATTTATATGGACATCCTATGGCGGGCCGAAAAGTATGTGACCATCATGAATCCCTATTGGGTGCCTGATAACGAGATGATGAAAGCGCTGACGATGGCGGCGAAACGGGGGGTTCAAGTGACGATAATCGTCCCCGGCATAAATGACAGCAAGTCGGTCGCCTTGTTGGCGGAGGGTTATTATAAAAAACTCCTGGAAGCAGGCGTTCATATCCATGCCTTCACACCCGGATTTGTGCATGCAAAATCGATGGTCAGTGATGACTGTATCGCCGTGGTCGGCACGGTGAATATGGATTTTCGTTCTCTGTACTTGCACTTTGAAGACGGCGTTTTATTTACATCGGAATCTGCCGTTGCCGCCTTGAAACGGGATGGGGAAGAGACCTTAAAGCAATGCCGTCCGCTAAAAATATCGGATTTGAGACAAGGCGTGGTGCTCAACTTGATTCGGGCCATGTTACGTATCTTCAGTCCGTTGTTGTAGGAGGTCATATGAATTTATTCTCGGACATCATGCCGGGCCCGGGTATGGAACATTTCGTTGAGCTTCTGCGTCTGCAGCACGTACGGATTGAGTTGATACAATCCAATGCGTCACCTTCCGGGCCTTATCTTCAAGATGAGGATGAGTGGGTATGTCTCCTTAATGGGAATGCCGTTCTGGATGTGGAAGGACAAATGATTCATCTGGAGAAAGGGGAGCATTATTTTATTCCCCGCAAGACGCTGCACCATGTCAGAATGACATCACCGGACTGCGTCTGGTTGGCCGTATTTGCCGTATGACACATGGAGGCGGTACCGTTCTCTCCGAAATGTGATGACAAGGTGCCGTAAATGTAGTATTCTATACTAAATGAACAGAACCGGAATAATATGGAGGTGTAACAGTGATTTATTTATTTCTTATATTTTTGGCGAGCTTACTGCTGAATATAGCCGCAAGTACATGGGCATTTATTTGGCTCATTATAAGCAATATCCCCGCCGCTTCAAGTTGGTCGGATATAGTGAATATTGTGGTTATTGTTGTCATGAGTATCGTCTCCCTCTTGGTCGAATATCTGGTCTATCGGTTGTTGTATGCACTGTGGAACAAGTCGAGTATCGTCGGTACCACGATGACCATTTTGGTTAACATGATTTATCCCATCACATTGATTCTGTTTATCGGACCCATTTCCGGGATTGGTGTTTACCGTATGGCATCTTTAGTTATGGGGCTGCTCATCATCTCAGTTATTTTCGGTGCGGCGTTGCATGCATTTTTCTACATTATTCTTTATCATTTTCGTCGTAAGAGTAAGGATAAGAAAATGGCTTTGAAAGGTCTTGTGCGCGTCGACAATCAATACATTCCGAAGGAAGAGGCGATTGCCCGGGGATTTTCATTCACGGATCCGCTGGCAAGTGCCCGGCCGATGATGCCCTATCCGATGTCCGGTGCATCGTATCCGACGGGGATGCCGTTCCGAAACGGAGCCGGCTACCAACCACAGCAACCCGGGCCCTACAACATGTCCAATCAATCCATACCACAGGGGATGCCACCGATGCAGTATGCGACGAACGAAGCCATGCCGTCGGAAACATCGGTAGGACAGGCTGAAATGTCCGTTCCCGAGAATACGGCTCAAGAAACCGGTGAGCCGGAAGGTGTTGCATCAAGTGAACACGTTGACGTTGGGGATTCGGAAAAAAGCCTTTAACAAACTAAATATTGCATGAAAATCGGGGACTTTTGTCTTCCGTAAACGGCATCATCAATGATGCCGTTTTTTATTGCCGTGGCGATGGTAGCGGTGAAGGAAATGAAAAAGAAGTGCCCTATCCGAACGCAACCGTTATTAAAAGGATAAGCCCTGCAGCCTGTAAGAGGTTGACATCGCTAACTCTGAGTGTTTTAATAAAGTCAGTACAATACGGTACGGATAACGTATCCGTTTGATACGCTTTGAAAGGGAGGAAAAATGAAAGAACAGGGAGAAAAATTACCGGTATTAAGTGAGGTAGAACAGACCATGCTGTTAACCTTGACCGCACGGGCGGAGGAGTCGGCAAAGCCAAACGGCATAATAAAGGATACGGTATCCGAGGCTTTATATGCGGAATACAAACCCCACCTGTCCATGACGATGGATAAACGGGCAAAGTACGGCACAATGATAAGGAATGTCGTATTTGACGAATTGACAAAGGCTTTTATTGAGAAAAACCCGGATGGGGTATGCATCTACATCGGCGCGGGTCTGGATCCACGGGCGCAGCGTTTAGACAACGGAAAAATACGTTGGTATGCGGTGGATTTGCCGTCCGTTATAAATATGCGTAATGATATGATGCCGTTTGAGCGGGAAACGAACATTGCGTGCAGTATTTTTGATTCGGCATGGATAGATGCGGTTGAAACGGATGGTAAATCCGTACTCATCATTATGGAGGGGTTATTACAGTTTTTTACGCCGGAAGAAGTACGGGAAGCGCTACAATTAATTGCGGATGCTTATCCCGGCGCGAAAGTCATACTGGATATGCTGTCCATTCATGTACTGAATAATCCGAAGATGATGGAACGTATCAGCCGCGGGTTGTTTACATTCCGATGGGGTGTTGCTGATGCTGCTGAGGTGAGTGACATGGATGAACGTTATCAATTGTTAACGAATATCAATTTGAACGATCGGATGGCTCGTCACAAATTTTCCATGAAAATCATGAATAAGTTGCCGAAGATAAAACGGATGTCAAGCAAAGTTGCACTGTATCAGATTATAAAATAGGAGCGTGCGATATGAAAACGATTCAAGAAGATGTTTATAAATTGGATGGTATCGAGACGACATTACTTTCCACGGTAGCGGGTCGTGCCATCTCTTCAAAGAAGGGACGATGGATTCACGATCCGGTGTCGGAAGAACTTTATGAGCGTTTGTCACCCTATATGGAGGAAAAGTACAACAAGCGGGGATTAAACGGTGTCGCCTTGCGTTGTAAACTTTTCGATGACTGGATTCGGGACTTTTTGTCTTCCGCACCGGATGCGGTTTGTATCTATGCCGGCGCCGGCTTGGATCCGCGATTCCAGCGGGTCGATAACGGGCGGCTGCTTTGGTATAATGTGGACTTGAAGGATGCTATCGGCTTCCGGAACCATCTTCTTCCGGAATCAGAACGAGAGCGAAATATCGAAGGTGATGTTTTTGATACCGGTTGGTTGGCTGAAATAAAGGAAGGCAATCGGCCTGTTCTTATCATTATGGAAGGGATGCTTCAATACTTTACGTCGGAGGAAGTAGCAAAGGTATTGAAGAATCTGGCGGATCGATTCTCGGGTGCACGAATCATCATAGATATCCTGAGTGATGATTTTCTTGTGGATGAGAAGATGGTTAAACGGATGTCGCCTGCCGGAACGACATTTCAATGGGGCGTACATCATCCATCAGAAGTGACGGCTTTGGATGGACGGTATCGTTTAAAGAGGCATTTACGGACCAGTGAAGTATTCAAACGTCAATCTTTGTTTATGCGGATTGTCGCGTCCATTCCGAAGGTTCGACGGATGTGCGGTTTTATTGCGATGTATGTGGTTGACAAAGGATGACACAAAGCGGTCAATGTACCGATTGTCTGCGGAGAAGCGGACACAATGGTGTATCTACCATGTTGACATATCCTGACAATTTTGTATACTGAAATCAGATTTATCGAGTCAAAGTCAAAGGGGGAGATGAGACATGATGAAAATGAATAAGGGGATTTTAGGTTTAACATTGTTTCTTGCGGTCGGCTTTGCGGCTTGCGGTCCGAAAGCGCCGAAGAACGCGGGCATTGAAGTACGGGAAAAGGACGGTGTGGTAACGACGATAGACAACACCGCACCCTCCGTGATTGAAGATCGAAATTTGATCGGTATGCGGATGGATTTTGATGGTGGCGGATATGCCTGGCCGGCGCAATTGAGTGTTCTTGTCGCGCCGTATACGGAGAATGAGTTTCCGGATGTTGTGACGGAACCGGGGGAACACCATAGTTTAAAGGACCTGTATCTCTTACGTAAGAAACAGTTCAGTGTTTCGGAGATGATAGCGGAAAACAACATTCTCGCGGATGTAAAAAAAGGGGATCTTGTTTTCGTTCGAAGGAGCAGGGTGCCGACTTTCTCCTCGGGTACGCAGATAATGGCGGAAGCGGTGACCATAGAAGCGAAGGATATGCGAGGATTTTCGGATGCAATTCGGGATGGTCGTCTGGCGGCTTCAAACGGCATTCATACTCGAAAGAAAGACCTGAATACGGTCGGTGAGTCTTTGTTTACCATCGGCGCAACCTATCAGTCCGACGAGAGTCTTTACATCGATTGTGCTTGTAACGGTGCCGCCTATGCGGAAGATTTCATGCCCTTGTTGATGCGCCATATGTTTAATATTCTCCATGAAGGCGGTCATGATTACGGGGATTTACTTTGTATCGTACCGGATGCGGAAAGTATGGCAAGCGGTATTAAAGAGTATCATCACGGCCGCAATACCGCAGATAACAAGCCGGCATGTCGTTTGGATTTGAGGCGAGACGGTGACGAATATATTTTCAGTGCCGATTATACCATCTGGCCTGATGGCGAGGGGAGCGGCGAGCCGAAACATTATGAAGACAGTAATGTCCGGATTGATGCCGCCGACGGTGATGCGTTCTTCCGACTGCTGGCATCAAATGCGTTTTCCCGTCAGCGTATGTGGGAAAAATGGCCGGAAGAAGACGGGAACGATATGTATATGACGTTAGATACGGGCGAATACATCAGTGTACTGTTTGACGGCAACTATACGGTGGATCCTCGGGAAACGGCCTTGGCGAAATTGTGTGAAAAGTACATAACACCATGACAGTTATAAGGGGACGGCAACACCGTCTCCTTTTTCTTTTCTGTTTGATGCATTCCGGATGAATACAAGGAAATGAGTTACGGCAAATGCCGTGTACCAATGTTGGAAGGGAGCAGTTCTTATGACGACGTTAAGTACCGTATCAAAGACACTTTTTATTCCCATGTGGGGACGTATTTATGCAGCGGAGCACTTTCCGCATATTCTGTATGATGAGAAAGCTTTATCCATACGTCATCACATCCCGGCAACGGTACGGGAAGAAAGACAGTCACAGTATGCCTGCCTGGCCTCGGCTGTCCGTTCCGCTAATATGGACCGTTTTATCGCAGAATTTATGACAATGCATGGAGATGCGGTGGTCGTGGAAATCGGCTGCGGCTTGGAGACGACATTTTGGCGTTGTCGAGAGAAAGCTTTCCGATGGTATTGTGTGGATTTGCCCGACGTGATGACTTATCGGGCCACCATACTGCCGGCGGAGCAGGGGCTCTACTATATGAGTGCGTCCATGTTTGATGAAGAACGGATGCGAGCGATGAAAAATGAAGTGGGTGATAGACCCGTTCTCTTTGTCGTTGCAGGCGTATTTCACTATTTCGACAGGGAGAAAATAATCAATCTGTTGAAAACATGGCAGAGTATATTTCCCGGATGCCGTGTATTATTCGATACCTTGAATAAAAAAGGCGTACGGGGTGTGAAGCGCTATATGAAACGTGCAGGGCACAAGGAAGCCGTCATCTATTTCTACGTTGACGATGCAAAGGATTTGGTGGCTGAGATCGGCGGTTCGGCGGCACTTCTTTCGGAAGGGGATTTTTATGAGGGCATATCCAGAGCGGGGATGCGCCTGATGACCCGGCTGTCCATGAACTTGTCGGATCGTATGCATATGGTTAAGATGATTCAGCTGAAACTTTAGACTATTTTCAAGCATGTACATTTTAGCCATTATGTCGAAAACTTAACAAGACATACCATACATGATAGATAATATAGAGGGGGGATAATTTAATATTTATAGTTTAAAAATCCGGAGAAATGCGTTCTTTCAATTTTTTGATATCGACGATGGAAAAGGCGCTTTGACTATATTGCATAAGTACGAACCTGTCGTTACAATGAAGATATATAATATAAAATGATAGGAGGTAACTATGGGCAATTATGTTAAGGAAAGCTATAAGATGTTTATCGGCGGAAAATGGAAGAATGCCGCTGACAATGCAACATTGACTGCGTTAAATCCGGCGACCGGTGAAAAGCTGGCTTCCTTTCCGGATGCGACGAAAGAAGATGTAGATGCGGCGGTAGCAGCTGCACGTGCGGCGTTTCGGGATTTTAAGTGGACTTCCGTCGGCGAACGGGCGGATATCCTGGATAAGATAGCGAAGCGCATTGAAGATCATGCGGAGTTACTGGCAAATGTCGAATCCCTTGATAACGGCAAACCCATTCGGGAAACCCGTGCGGTAGACGTGAAATATGCTTACGAGCACTTCAAATACTTTGCGGGTTGCATCCGTGCCGATGAAGGTAAGGCATCCATCCTGGAGGGCAATAAGCTCAGTATGATTTTGCATGAACCGATAGGCGTCGTCGGTCAGATTATTCCATGGAATTTCCCCTTCCTGATGGCGGCATGGAAATTGGCACCGGCCATTGCGGCAGGCGATTGTGTGGTCATCAAACCGTCCAGTTTGACCTCGTTAAGCCTGTTGACGTTGATGGAGCTGATTGAAGATATTCTGCCGGCAGGCGTTGTAAACGTCGTGACCGGAAAGGGTTCTAAGAGCGGCGAGTATCTCAAGAATCATGAAGGACTGGACAAGTTGGCCTTCACGGGGTCGACGGAAATCGGTCGTGAAATTGCCGTGGCGGCGGCGAGACGACTTATTCCGGCAACCTTGGAACTTGGCGGAAAAAGTGCCAATATCATTTTTGATGATGCGGACATGAAACAGGCCGTTGACGGCGTCCAGTTGGGCATCCTGTTCAACCAGGGACAGGTATGCTGTGCGGGTTCCCGTGTCTTTGTTCAGGAAGGCATCTATGATGAATTTGTTAAGAAACTTGTGGACGTATTTCGTACGGTTAAGGTGGGAAATCCCTTGGATGAAGGCACCATGATGGGCTGTCAGATAGACGGTCGTCAGGTGGAAAAGATTTTAAGTTATGTGGCCATTGCGGAGGAAGAGGGTGCACGTATTATTACCGGCGGTAAACGCCATACGGACGACGGCTGTGAAAAGGGCGCATTCATGCAACCGACCTTGATTGCCGACGTGACGAATGACATGCGCGTGGCACAGGAGGAAATATTTGGACCCGTGGCGGTTATCATCAAGTTTAAGGATGAAGATGACGTCATTAAGATGGCAAACGACAGCTGCTACGGGTTGGGTGGCGCCGTATTTACGCAAGATATTCAACGGGCACTTTATGTGGCGCGCGGTTTGGAAACGGGCCGTGTATGGATTAATTGCTACAATCAGATCCCGGAGGGGTCACCCTTCGGCGGATATAAGCAATCCGGCATCGGTCGCGAGACGCATAAGGTTATCCTGGAACATTATACGCAGATGAAGAACATTATGATTGATTTGACGGGCGAACCGTCCGGCTTTTATAATGTCTGATTGAAGAAAAGAACGGCTATCGCCCCGTCGGTTCGTGCAGTGTACCGGTGGGGCGGTATTTATGTATCGGGTACTATTTTTCCACTTGCTTCTTTCGGGATTCAGTGCTATGATATACAGGTCCATTACGGGGAATTAGCTCAGTTGGGAGAGCGCTTGGATGGCATTCAAGAGGTCACGGGTTCGAGCCCCGTATTCTCCATCAAACCGACAGTCATTCTGTCGGTTTTTTTATACGCCGTCATGACCTGTCGGATGGGGATGTTACCTTGACAGTACGGTGCTTTTAGCCTATACTCTAAGTTATGCACAACCGACGGTATGATGGAATCGGGGAAGAAATGCAGATACGAATCATTGCCGCGGGCAAGCTGCGGGAACGTCATTTTCGGGAGGGCGTGGCGGAATACGTGAAACGCTTGGGACCTTATACACGCATCGAAGTGATGGAGGTGGCCGATGAGGCAATTCCGCAAAATGCTTCCGTCGCACAGGCCTCGGCTGCACGGAAGAAAGAAGGGGCTCGAATGTTGGAGAAGATCGGCAAACGGGATTATGTCGTCGCTTTAGCGGTGGGTGGTCGTCGATTCTCTTCGGAAGCGTTCGCCGACTTTTTAGATGCCCGTATGCAGAACGGAGACGTTATTGTAACTTTCGTCATCGGCGGTTCGACCGGTTTATCAACCGAGTTGATGGCGCGGGCAAACATCTCCCTTTCTTTTTCCGAGATGACGTTCCCACATCAACTCATGCGCGTGATTTTAACGGAACAAATATACCGTGCTTTTAAAATCATCCACCATGAACCATATCATAAGTAGGAAGATAATGAAAAAACCCATTAAGAGAGCCGGTATTATTCATGACATCGTGGCCTTCGGTAAGGCGGGGATGATGAATATTTTACCGGTGATTGCACAAATGAATGTGGAAGCCTGTCCCATTCCGACCATGACTTTTTCAACACACACCGCCTATCGGGATCCGGCCGTCCGCGTTTTGGACGGATTTATCACGGCGGTGTTAAAGCATTTTAAAGCGGAACAGATCGCTTTGGATACGCTTTTGGTCGGCTATTTGGGGCGGCCGGCGCTTGTGGACGAGGCGGTTGCATTTGTTCGCAGTTACAAAGAAACGGGTACGCGAATCATCTTGGACCCTATTTTTGCGGATCACGGAAAACTGTATGCAAACATATCGGTCGACTATATTGAGCATTTGAAGCGATTATTGCCGTTGTGTGACATCGTTATTCCGAATGTGACCGAGGCGGCCTTTCTTACGGGTGAAACGAAGGCAAAGGATATGGCCGCCGCCCTTATTGAGATGGGATGCAAAAACGTTATCATTACCGGTGTGGATGTGGAAGATGAACGCATCGATATTATCACCCACACGGATTTAGGCTATCGTCTGCATCGAATGCCGCGAGTCAAACGGAATCTTCACGGAACCGGAGATGTGTTTGCCGGCCTCGTGACGGGTTACTACACCCACCGGGTACTGCTGGAAGAAGCGGTGGAGATGGCTCATGAATTTATCTTTCGGTGTATTACAGGTTCGTTACAATATGAATATGATTATAAAGAGGGTATCTTGCTGGAACATTTTCTACGGGATATTCCGGGATATGAACAAACGGAAAGGAGTATCGGCAAGGCCGAAACGGATTGATGAAGAAAAATGTCTATGACATCCTCGCGGAACGGGGATTTATCGAACAATCGACGAATGAAGAAGCGGTACGGGAATTATTGGGCGGTACAGGTGTGCCGTTTTATATCGGCTTCGATGCGACAGCGGATTCACTGACGGCGGGTCACTTCGTGACCATCATGGCGATGATGCATATGCAGCGGGCAGGACACGTGCCCATCGCGTTATTGGGCGGTGGTACGACCATGATCGGGGATCCTTCCGCAAGGACGGATATGCGCAAGATGATGACTCGTGAGACCATTGCGGCCAATGCCGAGCGCTTTCGGAGACAGATCAGCCGCTACCTCGATTTCAGCAAGGGAAAGGGCCATATTGCCAACAATGCGGATTGGCTCTTAAATCTGAACTATGTTGAATTCATGCGTGAAATTGCCGTACACTTCAATGTAAAGCACATGTTACAGGCAGAGTGCTACAAACAACGTGTAGACAAGGGCCTGACATTCTTCGAGTTCAATTATATGTTGATGCAGTCCTATGACTTCTACAAACTCTATAAAGAGTATGGATGTCTTCTGGAAATGGGCGGTAATGACCAGTGGTCCAACATCATCGGTGGTGTGGACTTGGTAAGGCTTAAAGAGCGTAAGCAAGTCTACGGTTTGACTTTGAAATTATTGACGACTTCCGAGGGGATTAAGATGGGTAAGACCATGAAGGGCGCTTTGTGGTTGGATCCGGAAAAAACTTCACCGTTTGAATTCTTCCAATATTGGCGAAACGTCGAAGACGTCAAAGTGGAAGAGTGCTTGGGGTTGTTGACGTTCCTGCCCATGGATGAAGTGCGGCGACTCGGTGCACTCGAGGGTGCGGAAGTCAATCGGGCGAAAGAAGTGTTGGCATACGAAATTACCAAAATCGTCCACGGTGAAGAAGAGGCAAAGCGGGCGTTGGACGGTGCACGGGCCATGTTTTCACAAAAGGCCGCTTCGGACAATGCGCCGGTTGCGGAATATACGCAGGCAGAGTTGGATGAAGGCATTGAACTGATCGGCTTGCTGGTCGACTTGAAGATGGAGAACAGCCGTTCTGATGCTCGCCGTTCCATCAAACAGGGCGGTGTAAGCATCAACGGCGATAAGATAACGGATGTGGCCAAGAAGTTGTCTGTTGCGGACTTTACGGACGGTGATACCGTCATTCTCCGAAAGGGGAAGAAAAAGGTACATCAGATAAAAATGGTGTAGGAAGGAGAACAATGAGTAAATACGGATTAAACGAGTTACGACAGATGTTTTTGGATTTTTTCGAATCGAAAGATCATCTGATTATGAAGAGTTTTTCACTGGTGCCGAAAAATGACAACTCTCTTTTGTTAATCAACTCCGGCATGGCACCATTGAAACCCTACTTTACGGGACAGGAAATCCCGCCGAAGAACCGTGTCGCTACATGCCAGAAATGTATCCGCACGGGCGATATCGAGAATGTGGGTAAGACGGCGCGGCATGGTACATTTTTCGAGATGCTCGGCAACTTTTCCTTTGGTGATTATTTTAAGCGGGAGGCGATTGCCTGGTCCTGGGAATTTTTAACGGACGTGGTCGGTCTTTCGCCGGACCGTCTTTATCCCTCGGTATACGAGGAGGATGATGAGGCGTTCGAAATATGGGAGAAAGAGATGCATATTGCGCCGGACCGTATTTTCCGTTTCGGCAAGGCGGATAATTTCTGGGAGCACGGTGCCGGACCATGTGGTCCCTGTTCCGAAATCTACTATGACCGGGGGCCGGAATACGGATGTGATGACCCGAATTGTACGGTCGGCTGTGAGTGTGATCGCTACATGGAGGTTTGGAATAACGTTTTTACCCAATTTGAAAATGACGGGGAGGGGAATTATACCCGTCTCGAAAAAACGAATATTGATACCGGTATGGGTCTGGAACGTCTCGCAGTCGTCGTTCAGGACGTATTTTCCATTTTCGACGTGGATACCATTCACGCCGTGTTGGAGAAGGTGGGCGAACTGTCCGGCAAAAAATATAAGGATAATGAAAAAGATGATATTTCCATTCGTTTGATTACGGACCATGTGCGTTCCGCCACCTTTATGATTAGTGATGGTGTCTTACCGTCCAATGAGGGACGCGGTTATGTCCTGCGCCGTTTGATTCGTCGGGCGGCCCGTCACGGCAGTATGTTGGGCATTGAAGGGACGTTCCTTGCCAAGGTAGCGGAAACGGTTATCGAAACGAGTAAGGACGGCTATCCGGAATTGGCGGAGCGGCAGGCCGCCATATACAAGACCATGACCCGGGAAGAGGAGCAATTCGGCAAGACTTTGAACCAGGGGATGGAGATGTTGAAGAATCTCCTGACGGAATACCAGGCTACAGGCGGTGACACGAAGATAATCTCCGGTGAAGACATCTTCAAACTGTATGACACCTACGGTTTTCCGACGGACATTGCGAAGGACTATTTGGAAGATACCGGATATACCATCGATGAAGAAGGTTTCAAGGCGGCGATGAAGCGGCAACGCGATCAGGCACGGCAGGCACGTGCGGTGAGCAATTATATGGGCGCCGAAGCGACGGTTTACGATGAAATCGATCCCGCCCTCACCTCGACTTTCGTGGGTTACGAACATCATGAGTACGAGGGACGAATCATGCAGCTGACCACAACGAATGCGTTGACGGAGGTCTTGACGGCGGGTGAAGAAGGCACCGTTTTTACGGATGAAACGCCTTTCTATGCCACTTCCGGCGGTCAGGCGGCCGATCACGGCGTGATTACGTCGGGCGATGCGGAATTTGCCGTACAGGATGTTCGTAAACTGTCCGGTGGGAAGATTGCCCATGTCGGTATGGTCCGCAAGGGAGCATTTCATCAGGGCGACACGGTGTGTCTTTCTATCGATACGGCACGGCGCAAGGATATTGAAGCGAATCATTCGGCGACACATTTGTTGCATAGAGCCTTGCGAACCGTCCTCGGTGATCATGTGACACAGGCCGGTTCCCTCGTGGAGGCGGATCGTCTGCGATTTGACTTCACGCATTTCGAGGCCATGACGGCAGAGGAAATTACGGCAGTGGAGGACATGGTCAACGCCGATATTCGTATGTTGGCGGATACGGATGTGGATCACACGTCCATGGACAAGGCGCGTGAACGCGGTGCAATGGCACTGTTCGGTGAGAAGTACGGAGACCGGGTGCGAGTTGTTCAAATGGGCGATTCCGTCGAGCTTTGCGGTGGTACGCACGTGGAAAATACCGGTGCCATCCAAGCCTTTAAGATTATTACGGAAACGGGAATCGCTTCCGGCGTGCGGCGAATCGAGGCGGTGACCGGTCGCGGTATGCTCGAATACGTAAACGGACAGCTGAAATTACTGCAGGATGCGGCGGCCGCGGTGAAGAGTACACCGGCCGGTCTCTTTGAACGACTGCAACAGATGCTGGATGAAATCAAAGAAGTTCGTCGGGAAAATGAAAGTCTGAAGCAAAAAATGGCACAGAAAAGTCTCGGCGATGTCACCGTAGAAACCGTGAACGGAAAAGCATTCATTGCTCAGCGATTGGATAATGTGGATATGAATGCGTTACGTACATTGGGCGACGATCTGAAGGCGAAGCATCCGGATGCGGTGGTATTTCTTGCAGCTGCAAATGACGGGCGCGTGACTTTGATGAGTATGGTGCCCGATGCTTTGATTGCACAGGGTGTCAAGGCGGGTGATTTGATTAAAGCGGCCGCTCCGGCAGTCAACGGACGGGGCGGTGGCCGGCCGAATATGGCACAAGGCGGCGGTGATAATCCCGCCGGTATCGAAGACGCATTTGCCGCAGCAAAGGCATGTTTGTAATATTATGATATTTCCGTACAATTTACTTGCGTAAAGTATGAATCTGTACTATAATCTGAAATTGTAAGTAATTAACTTAAAGGAGGAGAAAGAATGCTGTTTATTGCAGGTATCGTAGCCGGTGTACTCGCACTGGTCATTGCGGTAGGACTCATCTCAGGCATCACAAAAAAAGATGCAGGAAATGACCGCATGAAGGAAATTGCCGGGAATATTGAAACCGGTGCAATGGCTTTCCTGAAGAGAGAGTATAAATCTCTTTTAATCTTTATCATTGCGTTATTTATAATCCTCGTGGCGGTTATCTCCAATTCCGGAGAAAACTTCGGCATCAAGGAAGGTGTCCTGACGGCTTGCTGTTTTTTGGTCGGTGCGGCGTTTTCGACGTTCGCGGGTTACCTGGGCATGCGCAGTGCGACGAAGGCAAATGTGCGTACGGCTGCAGCTGCTGAAAAGAGCGGTATGAGCGGTGCCTTGAGTGTTGCCTTTTCGGGTGGTGCCGTCATGGGTCTTTCGGTAGTCGGTTTGGGTCTGTTGGGCCTGTCCGTACTGTATGTCGTATTGGGCCTCTTGGGTTATACCCCGGCGGGCAGAGTCCCCATTATTACGGGTTATTCGCTTGGTGCATCTTCCATTGCATTGTTCGGTCGTGTGGGCGGCGGTATCTATACAAAGGCCGCTGACGTCGGTGCCGACTTGGTCGGTAAGGTGGAAGCCGGAATCCCGGAGGATGATCCCCGTAACCCGGCAACTATTGCGGACAACGTGGGTGACAATGTCGGCGATATTGCCGGTATGGGTGCAGACCTTTTTGAATCCTATGTCGGTTCCATCGTCTCCGCAATTACGCTCGGTATCGTGACATTTAATGCGGAAGTCTACAATACGGCCATCGGTGATGTGGCCGGCGCGGCCATCGGTGCTGCATTTGCCATCGGTATTGCAACCATCGGTATCATCGCTTCCGTCATCGGTATTCTGATTGTCCGTGGACAGAAGAATTCGGATAATCCGCAAAAGGCTTTGAACAATTCGACCTATATTGCCGGGATTCTGAGCGTGCTCGGATCTGCAGGGTTGAGTTTCATGCTCTTCGGCGATTTGAAACATTTTTATGCCGTGCTTATCGGTCTGATTGTGGGTCTGGCCATCGGTACCATTACGGAAATCTTTACCTCCGATGCGCATAAGTACGTGAAAGAGATTGCCGCCGAGTCTGAGACGGGTTCCGCGACAACCATCATTTCCGGTCTCGGCGTCGGTATGCGTTCGACCGTTTGGCCGATTATCATGATTGCCATCGGTGTATTGCTGTCTTACGCAATTGACGGCCTGTACGGCATCTCCATTGCCGCCGTCGGCATGTTGGCGACGGCCGGTATCACGGTTGCCGTCGATGCATATGGTCCGATTGCGGACAATGCGGGCGGTATTGCCGAAATGTGTGAACTGGAACCCGGTGTTCGTGAAATCACCGACAAGTTGGATTCCGTCGGTAATACGACAGCGGCTATCGGTAAAGGTTTCGCCATCGGCTCCGCGGCGTTGACCGCTTTGGCACTCTTTGCCTCCTATGCAGACGTAACGAAGCTTTCTGCGGCGGATTTCTCCATTACGGATCCGCGGATTATCATCGGTCTGTTCGTAGGCGGTATGTTACCCTTCCTCTTCTCCGCCATGACCATGGATTCGGTCGGTAAGGCGGCAAACCAGATGATTCAGGAAGTACGTCGTCAATTCCGTGAGATTCCGGGAATTTTAGACGGTACGGGTGATCCGGATTACACCCGATGTGTGGATATTTCCACGAAGGCGGCATTGCGCGAGATGATTGCGCCGGGTCTTTTGGCCGTTATCGCACCCTTGTTCATGGGTATCGTATTCGGCCCCGCCGCACTGGGCGGTCTTTTGGCCGGTGCATTGGTAACGGGTGTCATGTTGGCACTTATGATGGCCAATGCCGGCGGTGCCTGGGATAACGCGAAGAAGTACATTGAACAAGGCCATCACGGCGGCAAGGGCTCCGATGCACATAAGGCTGCCGTAGTCGGTGATACCGTCGGTGACCCGTTCAAAGATACATCCGGTCCGTCCATCAACATTTTAATCAAGTTGATGACGATCGTATCACTGATTTTCGCACCCTTCATTGTAAAATATGCTTCTAACGGCGGTTTGATTGAAGGTTTGTTGAATCTTTTTAAATAATGTCATCCGCATTGCGGATAAACGCCCCGGCAACATTGTTGTCGGGGCGTTATATATGTCACCCCGAAATACTTACGTATAAATATTCGATATATTGCATATTTATACGGAAAATACTTGATTTTTACCATATATGACGTATAATGGGGACATAAGATTGCATATCAGGAGGTTAAAATGAAAGAAATCAAAAAAGTCGTATTGGCTTACTCGGGCGGACTGGATACATCAGTCATGATTCCCTGGTTGAAAGAAAATTACAATAACTGTGAAGTTGTCTGCGTATCCGGTGACGTGGGTCAGGGAACGGAATTGGATGGCTTGGAAGAAAAGGCCCTAAACACCGGTGCTTCAAAACTGTATGTTCTGGACCTGAAAAAGGAATTTGTCGAAGACTATATTTGGCCGACCATGAAGGCGGGTGCGAAGTATGAAGGGAAGTATCTCTTGGGGACCGCCTTTGCCCGTCCCGTCATCGGCAAGGCTTTGGCGAAGATAGCAGTTGAAGAAAATGCCGATGCCATCTGTCATGGTTGTACCGGGAAGGGCAATGACCAAGTGCGTTTCGAGCTGGCCATTAAGAGCGTGGCACCGGATATCCATATCATTGCGCCCTGGCGGACATGGGAATTAAATTCCCGCGAAGATGAGTTCAAATATGCGGAAGCTCACGACATTCCCTTGAAAATCAGTCGGGAGACCAATTATTCAAAAGATAAAAATATCTGGCATTTAAGCCACGAAGGTTTGGATTTGGAAGATCCGGAGAATGAACCGCTGTACAACAAGGAAGGTTTTTTGGAACTCGGACTTTCGCCGGAGCAAGCGCCGGATCAACCGGAGTATGTTTCTTTTACCTTTGAAGAGGGCGTGCCCGTGGCCATTAACGGCGAACGGAAGGAAGCGGTCGCTTTGTTGGAAGAAGCGAATAAGATTGCCGGTCGAAACGGTGTCGGTATTGTCGATATGATTGAAAACCGACTCATCGGTATGAAGGCCCGCGAGGTCTATGAAAATCCGGGTGGTGCGTTACTTTATGCCGCACACGAAAAGTTGGAAGAAATCTGTCTGGATCGTGACACGCAGCATTTCAAGTTCCACGTAGCACATAAGTATGCCGAGATGGTATACAACGGACAATGGTTTACACCTCTGCGCGAATCTTTGCAGGCATTTGTCGATGCAACGCAGAAGACGGTCAGCGGTGAAGTGAAGTTCAAATTGTATAAGGGAAATATCATTCCGGCAGCGGTTTCATCACCGTTCAGCCTGTACGATGAAGAAATCGTAACCTTTGAAGAGGATACGGAATACAATCATAACGATGCGGCCGGATTCATCAATATCTTCGGTATGCCGTATACGATTGTGACAAAGAAGTGGAACAAGTAGATGGCATTGTGGGCAGGACGATTTCAGAAAGAAATCGCAAAGGAAACAAACGACTTTAACAGTTCACTGCCGTTCGATTGCCGAATGTATGAGCAGGACATTCGCGGTAGTCGCGCGCATGTGACCATGCTGGCGCATATCGGCGTCTTAACGACGGCGGAGCGGGACGTTATTTTGGCAGGTTTGGATGGTATTTTGGATGACATTGCATCCGGTCACCTGCACTTTGATAACGATGCGGAAGACATCCACAGCTTCGTGGAAAATGAGTTGACGCAACGTGTTGGTGAGGTCGGCAAGAAGCTACACACGGGTCGAAGCAGAAACGATCAGGTGGCAGTGGATATCCGCCTCTATCTCCGTGACGAAATTGATAACTTGTCGGTTGCGTTACGGCGATTGTTGACGGTGCTGACGAATCGGGCGGAAGAGGAAGCGGAAACGGTGGTTTGCGGCTTTACACATTTGCAGAAGGCACAACCGATTATCTTCGGTCATCACCTGATGGCCTATGCGGAGATGTTCTACCGGGACATGGATCGCCTGTCGGATTGTCGCCGTCGGTTGAACGTAAATCCGCTGGGGTCGGCGGCTTTAGCGGGTACGACTTATCCTCTGGACCGTCAACTGACATCGGCATTGCTCGGCTTCAGCGAACCGACCGGCAATTCATTGGACGGTGTGAGCGACCGGGATTTCTGTCTGGAACTGGCATCGACTGTAAGTATCGCCATGATGCATCTGTCACGTTTCAGCGAGGAAATCATTCTTTGGGCGAGTATGGATTACGGCTATATCACCTTGGACGACGCTTACGCAACCGGTTCCTCCATCATGCCGCAAAAGAAGAACCCGGATATTGCGGAACTGGTACGGGGTAAGACGGGTCGCGTATATGGCGATATGGTGGCACTGTTCACCATGATGAAAGGTTTGCCGCTTGCTTATAATAAAGATATGCAGGAAGATAAGGAGGCCGTTTTTGACCTCTGTGATACGCTCTCCGGTTGTCTGGCGGCATTCACGCCGATGTTGGAGACAATGCGCATCAATCGCGAGGTGATGCGAAACGGTGTACGAAGCGGCTTCGTAAATGCGACGGACTGTGCGGACTATCTTGTGAGTAAGGGACTTCCTTTTCGTGATGCTTATAAAATTATCGGTACCTTGGTTGGTGAATGTACAAACAGTGGCAGGACGCTGGAAGAGTTGACCTTGGATGAATTACGGGCGGTATCCCCCGCTTTTGATGATGATGTCGATGAGGCTTTGGATATCGATAACTGCGTTGCAAGGCGTAATTGTGAAGGCGCCACGTCACCGGACAGTGTACGGCGACAGGTAGCATCCATGCGACTACGTCTTACCGATAGCGAAGAATAAAGACACCCGGCACTGCGACATGACATGTCGCGGCGTCGGGTGTCCTTTATGTTTGTCGATAAAATGTCGATGAAGGCGTCGGGGTTATGCATCGGACCGTTTGAAACCGACGAATGTGACACAGTCCAGGTTTTCGGACGCCTCCGGATGGTATACTTCCAAATCACGAAATCCCGCCGTCTTCATGGCGGTAAGCATTTCATCGTCCGTATATACGTGCATATCAGTGATGTGTTTCGTCCACGGCAGGGCATGTTCATAGTCATCAACCCCGATTAGAAAACGACCACCGGGGCGGAGGATGCGGTAGACTTCCTTGAAATTCGCCGTTAAATCCGGCCAGAAATAGGTCGTCTCAAAGGCCGTAGCGATGTGGAAACGATTGTCTTTAAATGGCAACTGTGCTACATTTCCTTCTATTACGCGGACCAGTCCTTGACGAATCAAGTCGCGGCAAAACTTGCGGGACATCTTTACAGAGGCGGGTGAATAATCAATGCCGACGACTTTTCCGTTGGTCATTTCCGCCAAATTTCGCAAGTTATCACCGCCGCCGCATCCGATATCCAGGGCAAGGTCACCTTCACATACGGGAAGATGCTCCAGGTGATAGAGCGCTCTTTTTCTGTGCCCGCGATTCATACTTTTTAAAACGAAGCGGCCCGCAAAATTCGAGCCCGGTTTTTTGCAATGTTTCAACATTCTTTTGAACATGGAACCTCCTTACCAGATTGTTAACATATGCTAATTATAAACCCCCGACATAATGATGTCAACCGTGGCGTTATAGCATATCGTTTATAGACAGGGTTGGATATGCTCTCCGCTACTATGAAAAATACGGACTTTATGGTATACTTTATGCATTATGCGGCACATCGTTGCGGAAAGGAAGAGTATGGAGAAGGAAGTAGTATCTAAGAATTTTATTGAACATATCATCGACGGTGATTTGGCCTCCGGCAAGACGAAAAAGGTGATTACCCGTTTTCCGCCCGAGCCGAACGGTTATTTGCACATCGGTCATGCCAAATCGATATTATTGAATTACGGGCTGGCCGAGCAGTATGGCGGACAGTTCAATTTGAGGTTCGATGATACGAATCCCGAAAAAGAAGATGAGGAGTATGTACAGTCCATCATTGATGACGTACGTTGGCTGGGTGCGGATTACGAAGACCGGTGTTTTTTTGCATCCGATTACTTCGACCGCATGTATGAGGCGGCCGTGACCTTGATTAAAAAGGGAAAAGCCTATGTCTGTGATTTGTCGCCGGATGAAATCCGTGAATATCGCGGCACCCTGACGAGTCCGGGCAAAAATTCGCCATATCGCGACCGTAGTGTGGCGGAAAACCTGGATTTATTCGAACGCATGAAAAAGGGTGAATTTGAGGATGGCAGTCGCGTGCTGCGGGCGAAAATCGATATGGCATCCCCCAACTTAAATATGCGCGATCCCATCCTGTATCGCGTGGCGCATTTTCATCATCACAATACGGGTGATGCATGGTGCATCTATCCGATGTATGACTTTGCCCATCCGCTGGAAGATGCTTTTGAAGGCGTGACACATTCGATTTGTACCTTGGAATTTGAGGATCATCGGCCCCTCTACGATTGGGTTGTAGCGTCGGTCGGGTTCGAGCATCCGCCGCGTCAGATAGAATTTGCCAAGCTCTATCTGACCAATGTCGTGACGGGAAAGCGCTATATTCGAAAGCTGGTACAAGACGGCATCGTGGACGGATGGGACGATCCACGTTTGGTTACCATATCGGCATTGAAACGACGGGGTTATACGCCCGAGGCCATTCGCCATTTCGTGGAATTGGTGGGTGTATCCAAAGCGAACAGTTCCGTTGACGTAGATATGTTGGAGTATTGTATACGGGAAGATTTGAAGGGGAAGGCACATCGTATTGCTGCAGTCATTGATCCCGTCAAATTAGTCATTACGAATTATCCGGAGAATAAGACGGAAAAAATGACGGTGAAAAACAATGTGGAAGATGAGCAGATGGGGACGCGAGAAGTCTCCTTTTCCAAAGAACTGTGGATTGAACGAGAGGATTTCATGATTGAGCCGCCCAAAAAGTATTTTCGACTGTTTCCCGGTAATGAAGTACGTCTGATGAATGCCTACTTCGTGAAGTGTACGGACTATGAAACGGATGCGGACGGCAACGTGACGACCGTATATTGCACCTATGATCCGGAAACACGCAGCGGCAGCGGGTTTACCGGTCGCAAAGTCAAGGGGACCATTCACTGGGTGAATGCGGCGGACTGTTTTGAAACGGACGTCTATCTTTTCGAAAATCTGGTTGATGAAGAAAAGGGTGTTTATGACGAGGACGGCAACGTGAATGTCAACCCGAATGCCAAGGTTTTGATGAAAAACTGCAAGATGGAGGCACAGATGGCGGGGACTCGGCCGGGCGAGAAGTTCCAGTTCTTGCGCCAAGGTTATTTCTGTGCGGATACGAAGTATTCCGTGCCGGGAAAACCGGTATTCAATCGTATCGTTTCGTTGAAGAGTTCTTTTAAATTGCCGAAATAAACAGTAGGGTCACGGAAACGTGGCCCGCTTTTTTTTATGAAAATATCACAAGCGGGAAAATCTTGATGAAATGAAGACCCTTGTCGGCGACGTACAGCCGGACATCATTCCCGGAACACTTGGTTGTCGTCACAACGGCATCGGTCTTCTTAGGGCAGTGTATAATGGATAGGGGCACACGGGTTGCAATGATGCGCTTACCTTTACACCCGGAATGAAATCATCTATAATGGACGTAGATACGGAGGTTCCGATGAAGAGAAGGATAGAAGGTAGTCGAAGTTTTACCAATATGTTTCATGAGGACATGGTACACGGCTTCGTTCCGGAAGGGACGAAAGAATTGGCGGCGGAGGCATTCAGTAATTTCGAGTCCCTGGAGACGGTACATCTGCCCGACGGGTTGGAAGGTATCGGCGAAAGGGCTTTTTTCGGGTGTAATCGATTGCGAGAAATATCATTGCCGGCGTCCTTAAAGCATATCGGCCGGGCGGCATTTTACTATTGTCGCCGGCTTCGCAGTCTGTCCGTTCCGTCGGGTATTGAACGAATTGCGGATGAAACATTTTTAGAGTGCAACCTTTCGCGTATCGTTTTCTCGGATAACCTGAAGCATATCGGCCGTTTGGCATTTGCCTATAATAATTTAAAAGAGATTCGAATTCCCAAGACGGTGGAAACGCTGGATCATGGTGCATTTTACCGGTGTAAGCATCTGATAGTCTATGATACCTTGCAAGACGGCTTGCAATATGCCGGGCACAATCTACACCCCGGTTTGGCGACGGGGCTTCCCTGGGGCGGTCACCGGGTAACGGTGTTGGATGCCGCCACCGGTGCACTGAAATACACTTTTTACGTAGCGGGCAGCCTTTGGACCCCGGCACGTCAGGAGATGATGGAATTATATGACGGTGCCTCAATTGACTTTGCACACTATGATGCGCTGTTTGAACGAGTGCGGGCGGCGGAAGATCGTGTCAGCATCGCGCTCTTACGTCTGACACATCCTTTCGAGCTTTCGGAAGCGGCCCGCAGCACTTATATCGATGATTTACATGCCCATGCCAAGACGGCATTGGAGCAAGTTGTATTCGATAAGAACTATGCCCTGTTGAAGTTGTGTTCGGAGATCGGTCTGTTGACCTGTGACAATGTAGATTATTTTATCCACTATGCATCGGAGCGGCCCGATAATGTCGAAATCCGAACCTTTCTGTTGAATTTCAAAAACGAGCATTGTCAACGTGGACGGATGGATCTGTTTCTCTAGGAGGTTGCGATGAACGAGCAAACGATAATACGGGAAAACATCGCCGAATATCTCAGTCTCTGTAAGGATGCCTTGCTGGTACAATTTCGTTTTTTGGATCGGGCCTTCGGCATGCTGGGGATTCAAGCTGCCACGGACATCGACTGCCTCTGTACCGACGGCATCTCCATCTACTACGATTGGCAATATTTGCAACGAAGGCTGCGGGATGAAACACCTTTGGAGCGAGATTTATTGCATATCATACTGCACTTGGTCTTTGCGCATCCTTTCCACATGGAAGGAAAGGAGAATCGAAGACTTTGGCATTTGAGTTGTGATATTGCAGTGGAGAATGCGATTCTCGACGCACGGAGCGTCACTTACCGGGATACACGGGACGAAGAGCGTCTCGTGGTCATTGAGACCTTACGTCGCGATGTACAGTA
>JAUNUY010000001.1:145138-363919 GCA_030537935.1 Eubacteriales bacterium
AATCGATGGGAAACCGTTACAAAGCATATTCGCATGGAGCAGATGATTCACGAAAAAAAGTTCGGCGAAGCATGGGGGAGTCTGGTACAAAATATTGAGGAGGTACGGAAAGACCCGATTGACTACAAGCAATTTCTGATGGATTTTGCCGCCTTCGGCGAAGAGATGCACGTCAACCATGATGAATTTGATTATATTTATTATAACTACGGCATGGACTTATACGGGAATATACCGCTGATAGAACCGCTGGAGTACAGCAGTGAAAAGCGGGTACGGGAATTTGCCATCGTCCTTGATACATCAGGCTCATGTACCGGAGAGGTGGTACAGTCATTTCTTGAAAAAACGTACTCGGTATTGATGACGGAGGAGACATTTTCGAATAAGGTCAATATTCATATTATTCAATCTGATACCGCCATACAGCAGGATTATAAAATCCGGTCGGTGGAGGAGATGGATGAATTTTTACGTACACAAAAGTTGACGGGATTTGGCGGTACGGATTTTCGACCGGCCTTTGCTTACATTGATGAACTGATAGAGAACAAAGAATTTGAAAATCTTAAGGGTATATTGTATTTTACGGATGGATACGGCACCTATCCCGCGGAAATACCGGATTATAAAACGGCCTTTGTATTTGTCGATACGGGCACGGTCACCCCGAACGTCCCGTCCTGGGCGATGAAGGTCGTCTTGGAAGAGGAGCGCCTGAGAAAGGAGAAGTCATGAATATAAAAGAAGCAAAAGAACAGATTATGAAGACCGTAAAGATATATTTGCAAAAAGATGAATATGGCGACTATGCCATTCCCTATGTCAGGCAGCGACCCATTTTCATGGTTGGGGCGCCGGGTATCGGTAAGACGGCCATCATGGAGCAGATTGCACAGGAACTCGATATCGGTATTATTTCGTATTCCATGAGTCATCATACCAGACAAAGCGCTTTGGGATTGCCCTTTATCACCCATAAGGAGTATGACGGTAAAACGTTTGATATCAGTGAGTATACGATGAGCGAGATTATCGCGACCATCTATAAGACGATGAATCTTTCAGGGATGCGCGAAGGAATTTTATTTTTGGACGAAATCAACTGCGTAAGTGAGACCTTGGCACCAACCATGCTACAGTTCTTACAGATGAAGAAATTCGGTACGCATGCCATGCCGCCGGGCTGGATTATCGTAACGGCGGGGAATCCGCCCCAGTATAATCGCAGCGTACGTGAGTTTGACATTGCAACGATGGATCGCCTGAAAATTATCGACGTGGAGCCGGACTATAAGGTGTGGCGCGAGTATGCGACAACACGGGGCATACACGGTGCGGTCCTGTCATATCTCGATATTCGGAAACATGATTTCTATACGATTGAAACTTCGGCGAAGGGGAAAAATTACGTGACCGCCCGCGGATGGGAAGACCTTTCCGCCATGCTGTATATGTACGAACAGAACGATTACATCGTCAATCAGACCTTTGTCATTCAGTATCTGAAGCACGAGGAGATTGCCACGGACTTTGCAGTCTATTATGAGCTGTACAACAAATATAAGTCCGATTATGAAGTGGAGACCATTCTGGCCGGGCAGGCCTCGGAAGAGGTCAATAAGCGTGCTGTCATGGCCAACTTTGATGAACGCCTCAGTTTACTCGGCATACTGCTGAATGTCCTACATGCCAAGATACGAATGTTTCTCGAACGGGAGCAGATGATTATCAAGCTGCGACAGATTATGCTGGTTGTGAAAGAGGAGCGGATCGGTCATCGTCTGGACAATTTACTGCGTGAAAAGACGAGTCTCATCAATAAGGAGCTGAAACGTCGGCAGCTGGCCAACAGCATTTCCGATGAACAACGGATGACGGACAAGATTCTCATGAGAACGCTCAATGACATGCTTCGTCTGGCCGTGTTACACAGTGACGACCAGGAGGCGGCTTTTCATCAGACGCGTGATGCTTTTAATGAGGCGGTTCATTCCCTCGAAGATGAGCGGGAAGAGATTCGGGTGATGATGGACAATATTTTTCGATTTGTCGAGGACAATTGGGGCATCAGTAAAGAAATGGTGATTGTAGTCAATGACCTGACCATGAATGCATCAACGGCCCAATTCATTGCCGAAAACGGATGCGATAAGTACTATACGTATAATAAAGAGTTGCTGTTTACGGATAAAAAGCAGGCTTTATTACACGAAATTCGGGATGCGGAATACTTCATACCGGTCTCCTCGTAGAAAACGGTTATCGAATCGGGAAAAATGACTGTAAATTATAAATGATATATGCTAAAATATGATGTAGGAAAAAAGTGAGGTGCAATACATGAAAATCGGTGTTTTAGGATATGGCGTTGTCGGTAAGGGGGTCGATCTTCTGTTACAAAAGAATCGCGACCTCATAGCGCGAAAGACGGGGTTCGCACCGGAGGTAAATGCGGTACTCTGTCTCGAGACGAGTGAGGATGAACGATTCTGCAATGATATTGAGGATTTCATGGCACGTGATTTTACCGTCGTTGCGGAGGCAATGGGCGGTGTAGAGCCGGCCTTTACGTACGTAAAGCGTTGCTTGGAAGCGGGGCATAGCGTTGTCACATCAAACAAGGCGTTGATTTGTGATCGCGGCGCGGAACTATTTGCAATCGCGCGGGCGAATCGGGTCGGTTTGTATTATGAGGCGAGCGTGGGCGGTGTGATTCCCGTGATAAAGACCTTGCGGGACAATCTGGCTCAAGATGACGTCCACACCGTTGCGGGTATCTTAAACGGTACGACGAATTATATTTTCTCGGTCATGTTACCGGAGGACGGCAGCGAGGGAATTTCGCTGGATGCGGCCATCAGACGGGCACAGGAGCTCGGTTATGCGGAGGCGGATCCGGCGGCGGACGTCGAAGGCCATGATGCCGCACGGAAGATTGCCATTATCGCATCGCTGCTGACGGGATGTCAGGTCGGTCTGTCGGACGTGGACGTTCGCGGTATTCTGGATATTACCGAAGAAGACGTGGCGGTATGTAAAAGCGTCGGTTATAAGATTAAATTGATTGCCGAGGCGAAGATTGACGGTACGGCCGTCAGTGCCCGGGTTCGCCCCATGTTTGTTGCACCCACCCATCCGCTCTATCACATCGACGGGGTGACCAATGCAGTCGTGACCGAGTCGGATATGGCCGGAGAAATCATGTTGACGGGTGCCGGTGCGGGACGTTTCCCGACGGCATCGGCCGTGGTATCGGACATTGTATACGCTTTGGCAAGTGACTATGCTTCCGAAGCGGATTGTGACCTTCCGCGGGCCTGCAGGCATCGAGATTTCGGGTGGTCGGAAAAGTCGGCGGATAAATTGGCGGCGGACGCCTCGAAGACGCGTTATATTTGTAGCGTCAGGAGTCCGTTACCGGATTGCCGTGAGTTGGCGAAGGCGGGTCGTGAGACCATCGTTCTGACGGAGCCGCTGACGGAGGAGGAACTGAAGGCGCACGAAACCGTTTACGGCATCCGTTGGTGTCGGGCGGCACTCGTATAGGAGGAAGCATGTTAATCGTTAAAAAGTTCGGCGGCAGTTCCGTACGGGATGCCGAAAGAATTAAAAATGTTGCCGATCGTGTCATCAGGGATTATAACGAGGGGCACGACATTGTCGTGGTTCTTTCGGCCATGGGAGATACGACGGATAATTATATCAAGTTGGCGCATGAATTAAATGAGCGGCCGTCCAAGCGTGAAATGGACATGCTGATGACGACGGGGGAACAGATTTCCGTTGCCCTTCTTGCCATGGCCATCCAGGCGAAACGTGTGCCGGCCGTATCGCTCAATGCCTTTCAGGTTGGCATGGAAACGACCAGCGATTTCATGCATGCCCGTTTAAAGCGGATTCAAACACAGCGTCTGAAAAACGAGCTCGAAAATCGAAAAGTTGTCATCGTCACCGGTTTTCAAGGCGTGAATCGTAATGACGACTTTACGACCTTGGGACGGGGCGGATCAGATACGACCGCGGTGGCCCTGGCCTCCGTTTTACATGCGGATTTATGCGAAATATACACGGATGTTGACGGCATTTACACGGCGGATCCGCGCGTTGTTCCGAACGCGAAAAAATTGGATGAAATTACGTATGACGAGATGCTGGAGTTGGCATCTTTGGGTGCCAAGGTATTACATAACCGTAGTGTTGAAATGGCGAAGAAGTACGGTGTTCCGCTTGTCGTCCGCTCCAGCTTGGTGGATGCCGAAGGAACCGTGGTGAAGGAGGATGTACCCGTGGAAAAAATGCTGATTAAGGGTGTTACCTGTGATAAGAACGTTGCGAAGCTGGCCGTTATCGGATTAAAGAACGAGCCGGGTGTCGCTTTTAAGTTATTTAATATATTGGCGCGGTATGATGTCAATGTAGATATCATCCTGCAGTCCATCGGTCGTAACGAAACGAAGGATATCTCTTTCACCGTAGCGAAAGAATATTTGGATGATGCGATTGACGCCTTGAATGACGTCAATGCCGGTATCAGCTTTGAAAAAATCCACTATGATGTCGACGTGGCCAAGGTTTCCATCGTCGGTGCCGGCATGATGACACACGCCGGCGTAGCCGCAAAGATGTTTGAAGCTCTGTATAATGCCAATGTCAACATCAATATGATTTCCACTTCGGAAATCAAAATAACGGTACTGGTCCATGCCGACGACGCAAACCGGACCGTAAAAGCCATACATGATATGTTTGAGTAAAGGAGGACAGAATGAAGGAATTCGCTTATGTAATCAAGGATGAATTGGGCATTCACGCCCGTCCCGCGGGTATGTTCGTGAAAGAGGCGGCGCGCTTCCAATCGAACGTAACCTTGACCAAGGGAGAAAAAACGGTTGATGCCAAGCGGATTATCGCCGTGATGAGTTTGGGCACGAAATGCGGTGATGAAATCACCTTACGTGTAGATGGTGATGATGAAGATACGGCATTCGACACGTTGAAGTCGTTTCTTGAAGAGAATCTGTAGAGGTTTACCATGGAAGTAATCAACGGCAAGAGCGTATTCGGAGGCATCGCCATCGGCAAAATCAAAGTTTACGAAAAGCGCGATGCAACGGTCAAACGGTCCCGTGTTGAGGATACGCAGGCTGAATATGCCCGCTTCGAAACGGCGAAAGAAGAGGCCAAACGACAGCTACAGGCACTTTATGACAAGGCGTTGAAGGAAGTGGGCGAAGTCAATGCACAGATTTTCGAAGTACATCAAATGATGTTGGACGATTTGGATTTCACTGAGAGTGTGGAAAATATCATTACCGACCAAGGTGTGAACGCGGAATACGCGGTAGCGACGACCGGTGACAACATGGCGACGATATTCGAAGCGATGGATGATGAGTATTTCCGTGGTCGGGCCGCCGATATCAAAGACATATCGGAGCGTGTCATCCGAATTCTTCTGGGCTGTGAAGCGGATTTGGCGGAAAGCGACGAGCCGGTTATTCTTGTCGCGGACGATTTGGCGCCGAGTGAGACGGTCCAGCTGGATAAGTCGAAGATTCTCGCCTTTGTAACGCGACATGGCTCCACTTCTTCGCATACGGCAATCCTCGCCAGAACGATGAATATTCCGGCACTTATCGGTGTGGATTATGATGCTGCGGTGGACGGTGTCATGGGTGCCGTGGACGGTTATACCGGGCAGTTCTATATTGAACCGGAAGGTGACACCTTGACGGCCTTAAAAGAAAAGCGGGAGGAAGACCGCCGGAAGGCGGAGTTGCTGCGCGAACTGAAAGGTGAAGACAATGTAACGGTGGATGGCAAGCGTATTGACATATTTGCCAACATCGGTACCGTGGAAGACGTCAGCATCGTTCTGGATAATGATGCGGGCGGTATCGGTTTATTCCGCAGTGAGTTTCTTTATTTGAATGCCGACGATTTTCCGACGGAAGAAGAGCAATTTCAGGCTTACAAAAAAGTACTGGAAGTGATGGCGGGGAAAAAGGTTGTTATCCGAACACTGGATATCGGTGCGGATAAGCAGGTTGACTACTTCAATCTGGATAAAGAGGATAATCCCGCCTTGGGCTACCGGGCTATCCGGATTTGTCTAACGGACCACGAGATTTTCAAGACACAGTTGCGTGCCATTTATCGTGCGAGTCGATATGGTCAGGCGGCCATCATGTTCCCGATGATTACATCGGTGAAGGAAGTGCGGAAAATCAAAGAAATCGTGGCGGAGGTTCAGGCGGAATTACGAGCGTCGGACGTACCGTTTAAAGAAGATGTTGAATTGGGCATCATGATTGAAACACCTGCCGCGGCTGTTATCAGTGACCTTTTGGCGAAGGAGGTCGATTTCTTCAGTGTCGGGACGAATGACCTGAGTCAGTACACGCTGGCCATCGATCGCCAGAATGATAAACTCGAACCTTTTTTTGACAGGCATCATCCGGCCGTCTTGCGATTGATTGAGACGGCATGTGAAAATGCCCATAAAGAAGGAATATGGATTGGCATCTGTGGTGAATTGGGCGCGGATGTGGCATTGACGGAGCAGTTTTTACGGATGGGTATTGATGAACTTTCGGTATCACCATCCATGGTTCTTAAAGTAAGAGAAAAAGTAAGAAGCCTCGATTTATCGAAGTAGAGACGGACCCGCCGGATTACGGGCCCACCGATACACGGAGGGAATATATGAAATTATTAATTATTAACGGGACCGTCGTCACGGAAGGGGAAGTCTTTTCGGGCGATGTCCTGGTAGAAGACGAAAAAATTAAAGCCATCGGTCGTTTCCCGGATGAAACGGCGGATGAAATCATCGATGCGGACGGCATGTATGTCATGCCGGGGGCGATAGACCCGCACACGCATATGGAACTTCAGCAGTCGAAAAAGTATCGTGCCTGCGATGATTTCTACGACGGCACGGTGGCAGCTGCATGTGGCGGCACGACGATGATCATCGATCATATGGCATTCGGACCGAACGGATGTTCGCTTCATACACCGTTTGAGACTTATCGCGAATTGGCAAAAAAGAGCGTGATAGATTACAGCTTTCACGGTGTATTCCAACGGGTGGATGATCAAGTCTTAAATGAGTTGGAGCAGATTGTCACAATGGAGGGATTTCCGAGCTTTAAAGCTTATACGACTTACGGATATCCCATGTTTGATCGGGAATTGATGGCCATTTTACGGGTCATGAAGCGGACGGGCGGTTTGTTGACGGTCCACTCCGAGAATGATGCCGTAACGAATGTATTACGGGAGCGATTTGCCGCAGAAGGAAAGACCGCGCCGATATATCAGGCGTTGAGTCGACCGAATGAGGCGGAAGCGGAAGCGGTGGAACGAGAGATTTACCTTGCGCGGATTGAGGATGATGCACCCCTGTATATCGTGCATCTTTCCGCAAAAGAAAGCCTTCGTGCCGTGAAAAATGCACGGGCCATGGGTCAGCGTAATATTTTCGTTGAAACCTGTACGCAGTACCTGACCCTTACGGACCGTCTTTTTGAAGAGGGCGGCCCGGAGAAGGGCATCCTGTATATGTTGGCGCCCCCGCTGAGAAAACAGGCGGATATAGATGAGCTGTGGGAAGGTGTCGCCAACGGCGATATTCAAGTCATTGCGACGGACCACTGTCCGTTTTTACCGCACGAAAAACTTGAAAATGTACATGATTATCGGACTTGTCCGGGTGGCATTTCAGGTGTGGAAGAACGTGTGCGCATTGTATTCAGCGAGGGTGTGCAGAAGGGGCGTATATCACCGGAGCGGTTCGTGGAAGTCATTTCCACCAATGCAGCGAAAATATTCGGCATGTACCCAAGAAAAGGTTGCCTCTTGCCGGGGTCCGATGCGGATATCATGATTATCAACCCGAATAAGAGCATGACGATTTCCAAAAACAATCTGCATACAAAGGCCGGATACAGTCCTTTTGAAGGATGGCAGGTTAATTGTGTGATTGACACGGTTATCTGTCGTGGGCGTGTTGTGGCACGGGAGAACCGTTTTGTCGGCGATCGCGGATACGGTAAGTTGATTCCCCGTGAAAACAATCATCTGGACAATATGGTTTTGAATAAACGATATATCTGAGAGACGGGCCGAAAGGCCCGTTTCTTAATGAAATGGCAGTCTCCGGAGAGATTTTTCAGGCGCTTTCAAAGAAATATGGAGCACGCCGGTTTATCCGGTAGTAATCCTGTCAAAAATAAAAAATAACCCCTGATTGTGCTTGATTTTTAGGCCCGGTCATGATAAAATGGGTTGTCATTAAAACGAATGTTCCTCTGTTTAGCCAAGGGGCGTAATTAAGAACATTTCTAGAGGAGGAAGAAATGAATCAAATCATTAAAGAGATTGAAGATGCTCAGATGAAAGAGTCCGTGACGAAATTCAAGGCGGGTGACACCGTCAGAGTTTATGCGAAAATCGTCGAGGGAACGCGGGAGAGAATCCAGATGTTCGAAGGCGTTGTCATCAAAAGACAAGGCGGCGGTAATCGCGAGACCTTCACGGTAAGAAAAAAATCGGGCGGTATCGGTGTTGAACGGACTTGGCCGTTACACAGTCCGCGTATTGATCGAATCGAAGTAATCCGTCGCGGTAAGGTACGTCGTGCGAAGTTATACTATCTGCGTGACCGTATCGGTAAAGCGGCAAAAGTAAAGGAAGAAATGAACTAGTCATAAAAGCTCATAGTGAAAACTATGGGCTTTTTCACGAATTACGGCATGAAATTTATCAGAGGATTTATTCGACGTAGCCGGCGGAAGAAGACGCCGGCGGAGGGACTGAAGACCCTTATCATACTTACACCCGTGTTGCTCGTTGCGGCACTGTTGACGGTTTTGCTGCCGGCCCGACCGGTACGCATGCCGGATGATGCCATGGCACCTCGTTTTGAGGCGGGTGGACTGCTGCTGGTGAATCGTATGGTGCCGAAGATTGGCACCTTGCACCATTCGGACGTCATTACCTATGTTCCGGACGCAAATTTCCCGGATAACTACCGCGTCGGACGCATCCATGCGATTCCCGGCGAGACCGTTTCTGTCGCGGAGGGAAGACTCCAGGTAAACGGAGAGGATACCGGTGAATCTGTCGGCACGCAGGCGGGAACGCTGACCACGGCGTTTCAGTTGGCACCGGGGGAATATGTGGTGCTGAATGATAACCGTGCGAATGTGAATGATTCAAGGGCCGTAAATATCGGTGTCGTCAGTGAGAGCAAGATTACGGGACGGGTGCAGTTACAATTGACGCCGAAACCGGCATGGACACGCTAGGAGGCGGTATGACTTATCAATGGTTTCCGGGCCATATGGCAAAGGCATTACGGCAGATGAAAAATGATCTGAAGCTGGTAGATATCGTCATTGAATTGGTGGATGCACGGGTACCCGTCAGCAGTGCGAATCCGGTACTCGATGATATTGCGGGAGAAAAGCCGCGCGTCGTCGTAATGAATAAGGCGGATATGGCGGAAGATGATTGGAATTTCCATTGGAAGGCACATTATGAGAAACTGGGGCGGCCGACCGTCCTTTGTGATAGTAGAAATAAGCGTGGTTTTCGAGCTGTTATTCCGACCGTGTTGGCGGCGTGTCACGAACGCATAGAACGAAATAAACGGCGCGGTTTGAAAGATAAGCCGATACGCGCCATGGTGGTGGGCGTACCGAATGTCGGGAAGTCCACTTTTATCAATGCGCTTTCCGGTAAACGGGCCGCCAAGACGGGCAATCGTCCCGGTGTCACCAAGGGCATGCAGTGGATTCGATTGAATCGTGAGTTGGAGCTATTGGATACGCCCGGTGTCATGATGCCCAAGTTTGAACGTCAAGAAACGGGACGAAAGCTGGCCATCATCGGTTCGATTAAAGATGAACTGATCATTCCGGAGGAGTTGGCTATGGTTTTTCTACGATGGCTGGCGGCGCATGAACCCGGCTTTTTGCAAGAACGATATGGTCTGTATGTCGACGATCCCCTGAAAACGTTGGAGGAAATTGCCGTAAAACGGGGCTGTCTCAAGCGTGGAGGCGTCCCTGACTATGAGCGTACGGCGCGAATTCTTTTGGATGATTTTAGAAATCTGCGCATCGGTCGATTGACGCTCGACAGAGAGGATGAACAATATGGAAGAGAATCATAAGGCGGAGATGACGGAGGAGAGCGGTGGTGACAAGCTTCTCAGACGTCTCAGGAGTATACGACGTACCCTGATTTCCTGGGTAGTCGTCTTGGTGGTCATTGTTTTGATTAACGTGTATATCGGCCGTCTCGTTCGTGTGGACGGTCATTCCATGGATCCGAACTTATCTCATGGTCAGTTGCTGATTATGGATAAGATAACCTATCGTTTCCGGGCGCCGAAACGAAATGAAATTGTTATCTTCCCGCATGGTGACAAGTTGTTCATCAAGCGAGTTATCGGTCTACCGGGGGAGACGGTTCAGATTCGAGACGGGCAATTCTATATTAACGGGCAATTATTGGCGGATAAATACGGGAAAGAGCCGATTGCTCAGACGATGTATGGACGAGCCGTACATGAGGTCCGGTTAGGTGCGGATGAATATTTTTGTGTCGGTGATAATCGTAATCACAGCGGCGACAGTCGTCTGGACAGTGTCGGCAACGTACATCGTGATGATATCCGGGGACGTGCCATCTTTCGTTTGACACCGTTCCGTGAGATAGGGGGCCTGAAATATGACTAAGACGGAGCGGGAAGCGGCACGTTTTGAAGCGATGAAAGCATTTGATGCGTCTTACCATGAACAGGGGTTGGTCTGTGGTGTCGATGAAGTCGGACGTGGTCCGTTGGCGGGACCGGTAACGGTTTGTGCCTGCATTCTGCCGGCAGACTTCGCGGTACACGGTATCAATGATTCCAAGAAATTGTCGGAAAAGAGACGGGAAGCGCTGGCGGCTTTGATTGCTTCCGAGGCATTGGACTATCGCCTCGTATCCTTGGACGAACGCCGCATTGATGAAATCAACATCTTGGAAGCGACAAAAGAGGCCATGCGTCGTGCCGTTCGCGGTTTGACCTTGCGACCGCATATCGTTTTGACGGATGCGGTTCAAATTCCGGATTTACAAATTCCGCAGGACAATATCATCTCCGGCGATGCCAAGTCTTTGGTCATTGCGGCCGCCTCAATATTGGCCAAGGTGGCACGAGACCGTTACATGGCGAAGATTCATGAAGAATGGCCGGCTTATGACTGGGTCAACAACAAAGGATACGGTACGGAAAAACATCGTGATGCATTGTCCCGTTTCGGGCTGACCCCGTATCATCGCCGAAGTTTCTGTAAACGATATCTATGAATGACGGAAGAAAAACGGGCAGATTGTACGAGTCCCGTGCCGCAGACGCGTTGATTGCGGCCGGGTATGAATTGTTGGCCCGTAATTATTATTTTCGCGGGGGCGAGATTGATATTATCGCCCGAAAGGATGACTGTATCATATTTGTAGAAGTCCGCTATCGAAAAAGTATGAGATACGGGTCGGCCATTTCTTCTGTGACGCCGGCTAAATGTCGCCGCATCCGACGAGGTGCCGCCTGCTATCTTTATGCGCACGGATTGACGGATGTGGCCGTTCGTTTTGATCTCATTTCCTTTGACGGCGAGACAATGACGCATTTGGCCGACTGCATGTGAGGCGGTCGGAATATATTGAGAGAAAAATGGTACAAGGCGGGGGCACTTGATTGACTTCTTGACGTATTTATGTTAAGATAATAGATACTTTTATTGTGGCTTATTTTGCCATAACAGCAGGTAAAGGATTAGTACGAGGGGTGTTCGAATCGATGGAAAAAAACAGAATAAAGCCGTATCAAGTCGGGAAAAAGATGAGGATGAGCTATTCTCGTCAAGAGGATGTGTTGGAGATACCGAATCTGATAGAAATTCAGAAAAATTCGTATCAGTGGTTTCTGGACGAGGGACTTCAGGAAGCCTTTAACGACATCTCGCCCATTAATGACTTCGGCGGTCAGTACAGCTTGGAAATTATCAAGTTTGCTCTTAACAGAGAGGATAAGAAGTACACCATTCAGGAATGCAAGAAGCAGGATGCAACGTACTCGGCCCCTTTGCGCGTGACGGTTCGTCTTCATAAATTAAAAGAAGGCACGGCTACGCAACATGATATCTTTATGGGTGATTTACCGCTGATGACCGAGACGGGCAGTTTCGTCATCAACGGTGCGGAGCGTGTCATTGTCAGCCAGTTGGTGCGCTCACCGGGCATTTACTATGCGGAAAGCCGGGATAAACTCGGCAAGAAACTGTACTCGGCCACCGTCATCCCGAACCGCGGTGCGTGGATTGAATATGAAACGGATACAAATGATGTGTTTCATGTTCGCGTCGATCGGACACGGAAATTACCCGTGACCGTCTTTTTGCGTGCACTGGGACTGGGCACGGACAGCGATATTATTGAGATGTTCGGAGAAGAACCCAAAATCATGGCCACGTTGGAGAAGGACGTGTCGGAAGATTACAAATCCGGCATGCTTGAGTTGTACAAAAAGATTCGACCGGGAGAGCCGTTGAGCCTTGACAGTGCGGAGAGTCTCATCAACGCGATGCTCTTCGACCCCAAGCGTTACGATTTGGCGAAGGTCGGACGCTATAAATTTAACAAAAAGCTGGCGTTGCGTTTTCGTATTGCGGGACGTCGTTTAACGCGTGATATCATCGACGTGCATACCGGTGAGGTCATTGCCAAGGCGGGTGAGCTCGTAGACCGTCCGTTGGCTGATCGGATTCAAGATACCGGTATTCAGAGCGTGTACATTGACCGGGACGGAACGGGCCGTGAATTTAAGGTTATTTCCAACCAGATGGTTCGCCTGGACGATTATATCGATTGTGACCCGGCAGAGTTGGGCGTGCACGAGCGCGTGCGATATATCATATTGGAAGAGTTGCTCGCCAAATACGAAGATGATGAGGAACTCTATGAAGCGATCCGACAAAATGTCGGTGATCTCGTACCGAAGCACGTGACACCGGAAGATATTTATGCATCGGTAAGTTATGCACTTGGTATTGAGGAAGGCATCGGTCATATCGACGACATCGACCACCTCGGGAATCGTCGGATTCGTGCGGTGGGCGAGTTGCTGCAAAATCAGTACCGTATCGGTTTGTCCCGGTTGGAACGTGTCGTAAAAGAACGTATGGCGACGGTCGAAGCGGACAAGATTTCCGCGCAGACCTTGATTAACATTAAACCGGTTACGGCAGCGATTAAAGAATTTTTCGGCAGTTCCCAGCTGTCTCAGTTCATGGATCAGAATAACCCCTTGGGTGAATTGACCCATAAGCGTCGTCTTTCCGCATTGGGACCGGGCGGCTTGTCGCGAGATCGTGCAGGTTTCGAGGTCCGGGACGTGCATTACTCCCATTACGGTCGGATGTGTCCGATTGAAACGCCGGAAGGACCGAACATCGGTCTCATCAACTCTTTGGCAACCTATGCCCGTATTAATGAATACGGTTTCATTGAGGCGCCTTATCGAGAACTGGATCGCAGTGATCCCGAAAACCCGGTCGTAACAAATAACGTTGTTTATTATACGGCGGACGAAGAGGACGATCTCATCGTCGTACAGGCGAATGAGCCCGTAGACGAGAACGGACATTTCGTTAATGAACTGGTCGGTGGACGTCACCGGGATGAAATCCTGAAGTTTGATAAGCGGGCCGTTCATTTGATGGATGTTTCGCCCAAAATGCTTTTCTCCGTTGCGACGGCCATGATTCCCTTCTTGGAAAACGATGATGCAAACCGTGCGCTCATGGGTTCCAACATGCAGCGTCAGGCAGTACCCCTGCTTCGGACGGAAGCACCGGTTGTCGGTACGGGTATCGAGCGAAAGGCTGTCGTAGACTCAGGCGTATGTGTCGTTGCCGAAGAGGACGGAACGGTTACCGGTGTGTCCTATAATCGGATTACTGTAAAGAATGAACGTGGTGAAGAACGCAAATATCCGGTGACGAAATTTGAACGTTCGAATCAGTCCAACTGTTATAATCAACGGCCCATCGTCAGCAAGGGGGATCAGGTTAAAGCGGGTGACGTGCTCGCAGACGGTCCTTCCACGGATATGGGTGAGATTGCCCTGGGCAAGAACCCGCTCATCGGGTTCATGACTTGGGAAGGCTATAATTACGAAGATGCGGTCCTGCTCAGCGAACGCTTGGTACAGGAGGATGTTTACACGTCCATCCATATCGAAGAGTTTGAAATCGAGTCTCGCGATACGAAGTTGGGACCGGAAGAAATTACGCGTGACGTGCCGGGGGTCGGTGACGAAGCGCTCAAAGATTTGAATGAGGACGGCATCATTCGCATCGGTGCGGAGGTTCGCGCCGGTGATATTCTCGTCGGCAAGGTTACGCCGAAAGGTGAGACTGAAATGTCTTCCGAGGAACGCTTGTTGCGTGCCATCTTTTCCGAGAAAGCACGCGATGTCCGGGATTCTTCGTTGAAGGTACCGCATGGTGAATACGGTATCGTGGTAGACACGAAGGTTTTCCGACGTGAAAACGGCGATGACCTGTCGCCCGGCGTTAACATGAAGGTTCGCCTGTATATTGCGCAAAAACGTAAGATTTCCGTTGGTGACAAGATGGCCGGACGGCATGGTAACAAGGGTGTCGTATCACGTATTTTGCCCGTAGAGGATATGCCGTTTCTGCCGAACGGTCGCCCGCTGGATATCGTATTAAATCCGCTCGGCGTACCGTCCCGTATGAATATCGGTCAGGTGCTGGAGATTCATCTCTCCCTTGCCGCCAAGGCGCTCGGTTTCAATGTAAGTTCTCCCGTTTTTGACGGTGCGAACGAGTTTGACATCATGGACACCTTGGAAATGGCGAATGATTACGTCAATACGGATTTTGTTGATTTCAAAAAGAAATATGAGGGACAGCTCCATCCCGAGGTCATGAACTATCTTGAAAAGAATATCGACCATAAGAAGGAGTGGGCGGGTGTACCCATTACGCGTACCGGTAAAATCCGTCTTCGTGACGGTCGGACCGGTGAATATTTTGACAGTCCCGTGACGGTCGGTCACATGCATTATTTGAAACTGCACCACCTTGTGGATGACAAGATTCATGCCCGTTCAACGGGTCCGTACTCTCTTGTAACACAGCAACCGCTCGGCGGTAAGGCGCAGTTCGGCGGACAGCGTTTCGGTGAAATGGAAGTTTGGGCCTTGGAGGCCTATGGTGCCGCGTATACCTTGCAGGAAATTCTGACGATTAAGTCGGACGACGTATTAGGTCGTGTCGAATCGTATGAAGCGATTGTCAAGGGTCGGAATATTCCGGCTTCCGGTATTCCGGAATCCTTTAAGGTGTTGGTAAAGGAATTGCAATCTCTCGCCCTGGATGTCAAAGTTCTGGACGCGGAGGATCATGAAGTACACCTGGAGGATGAAGGTTTCCGCGAGGTTGAAAATCCGGATGAAATGTTGGATATCATGTCCACCGCAGGCGATGAACACCGGTATGAAGATGAAGATAAAATCATGGACGGCGGCTATCTGCGGGAAGAATTCAACGAGGATGAAAAATTACAAATTGTCGAAGATGATCCTCTCGACGATGATGAGCCGGAGTTTGTTTATTCGCGAACAAACGGTACCGACGATGACGATGAAGAATAGGAGGTCACATGTCTGAATCTCATGAACATTCATATCACCCCGTAACTTTCGATGCCATTCAAATTGCGCTGGCTTCGCCGGAGAAAATTATGGCATGGTCCTGTGGTGAGGTGACCAAACCGGAGACAATCAACTACCGGACCTTAAAGCCGGAAAAAGACGGTCTCTTTTGTGAAAAGATTTTCGGTCCGACGAAGGACTGGGAGTGTGCCTGCGGAAAATATAAAAAAAATCGTTACAAAGGCGTAACCTGCGATCGTTGCGGCGTTGAAGTGACGAAGAAAGAGGTACGCCGGGAACGGATGGGTCATATCGACCTGGCAGCCCCCGTGTCACATATCTGGTACTTCAAGGGGATTCCGAGTCGTATGGGCCTGATGCTCGACTTGAGTCCTAAGGATTTGGAACGTGTACTCTATTTCATTTCCTACATCGTTACGGATCCAGGAGAATCCAACCTTCAGTACAAACAGCTGTTGACAGAGGCGCAGTATGAGGAAGCGATACAGGAAAACGGTTTCGCCTCCTTTACGGCGGAGATGGGCGCGGAGGCCATTCAAAAGATACTGCAAAATATCGATTTGGATGAAGAGTCTGCACGTTTGATGCACGAACTGGAAACGGCGACCGGTCAAAAGCGCGTGAAGATTATCAAGCGCTTGGAAGTGGTCGATGCTTTTCGTCACTCGGAAAATCGTCCGGAGTGGATGATTCTCACCAAGATACCGGTTATTCCGCCCGAATTGCGCCCCATGGTACAATTGGACGGCGGTCGTTTCGCAACCTCGGATTTGAACGATTTATATCGTCGGATTATCAACCGGAACAACCGCTTAAAGCGGCTGATTGAATTGCGGGCGCCCAAGATTATCGTCCGCAATGAAAAGCGAATGCTCCAGGAAGCGGTTGACGCACTGATTGACAACGGTCGCCGAGGCCGACCGGTAACGGGCCCGGGTAATCGGGCATTGAAATCGTTGTCCGATATGCTGAAGGGCAAGCAGGGACGATTCCGTCAGAACCTGCTTGGTAAACGTGTAGACTATTCCGGCCGTTCGGTTATCGTCGTCGGTCCGGAACTGAAGATCTATCAATGCGGTCTGCCGAAAGAGATGGCGATTGAGCTGTTTAAGCCGTTCGTCATGAAGGAACTGCTGGAAAATGAACAGGCACATAATGTGCGCGGTGCCAAGAAGATGGTGGAGAAGCTGGATCCCATCGTATGGGACGTTCTCGAGAAGGTTATTCAGGAACATCCCGTAATGTTGAACCGTGCACCGACATTGCACCGTTTGGGCATCCAGGCCTTTGAACCGAAGTTGGTCGAGGGTAAGGCCATCAAACTACATCCTTTAGTATGTACGGCATACAATGCGGACTTTGACGGCGACCAAATGGCGGTCCATCTACCTCTATCCGTTGAGGCACAAGCGGAATGTAGATTCTTGCTGCTTTCCCCGAACAACCTGCTCAAGCCGTCTGACGGCGGTCCGGTTGCGGTACCTTCCCAGGATATGGTATTGGGTATCTATTATTTGACGCTCAAGAAGGATAACGAACCCGGAGAGGGACGTCTTTTCAGAAATCTGAATGAGGCCATTATGGCCTATGAAAACGGTCAGATTTCACTGCATGCGAAAATCGGCATTCGTCGTCTTGTGAAGTCTTATGACGGGGAGACAATCAGCAGCATTGTCCACTCGACTTTGGGCCGTTTCATTTTCAATGAAAATATTCAACAGGACCTGGGCTTCATCGACCGCAGCGTAAAAGAAAATTTGCCGCTGCTCGAGGTGGATTTCCTGGTTCGAAAGAAAGAACTCAAGCGTATTCTTGAACGGGTCATTCAGGTGCATGGTACGACACATGCCGCCGAAACCTTGGACAAGATCAAGGATATCGGTTACAAATATTCCACCCGCGCATCGATGACGGTATCCATTTCCGACATGGAGGTACCGGAGGAGAAACCGGAAATCATCGCTGAAGCCGAACAGCAAATCAAGATGATTGAGAAGAAGTTCAAACGTGGTCTCTTAACGGAAGAAGAGCGTTATAAGGCGGTGGTTGAGACGTGGAAGCAGTCGGATGCCCGGTTGACGGGAGCACTGCTCAGCGGCTTGGATAATTACAACAACATCTTCATGATGGCTGATTCCGGTGCCCGGGGTAGTGATCAGCAGATTAAACAGCTGGCCGGCATGCGTGGCTTGATGGCCGATACGTCGGGACGTACCATCGAGTTGCCAATCAAATCCAATTTCCGTGAAGGTTTGGATGTGTTGGAATACTTTATTTCCGCCCATGGTGCTCGTAAGGGACTTTCCGATACGGCACTCCGTACGGCGGACTCCGGTTATTTGACCAGACGTTTGGTTGATGTTTCCCAGGATCTCATTGTCCGGGAAGAGGATTGCTGTTGCGGTTCGGAGCATCATGCGGAGATACCCGGCATGGAGGTCAGCGCCTTCATGGACGGCCACGAGGTTATCGAATCACTGGAAGATCGAATCACCGGCCGTTTTCTGGCTGAGGATATTCTGGATGAAAACGGCGACGTTCTCTACAACAAGAATACGATGATAACGGCGAAACGGGCCGCGGACATCGTTGCGACCGGTCGCGACAAGGTGCGTATACGGACCATACTGACCTGTAAGTCCAAGGTGGGTATCTGTGCCAAGTGTTACGGATTGAACCTGGCTTCCGGCGATCCTGTCCATACGGGCGAAGCTGTCGGCATTATTGCCGCACAGTCCATCGGTGAACCGGGTACGCAGCTGACGATGCGGACCTTCCACTTGGGCGGCGTGGCCGGTGATGATATTACGCAAGGTCTGCCGCGTGTCGAAGAATTGTTTGAAGCCAGAAAACCGAAAGGCCTGGCAATCATTACTGAAATCGGCGGCAAGGTGAGCATAAAAGAAAATAAGTCAAAACGTGAGATTGTCGTAACGGACGATGAAAACGGAGATGCCAAGACCTACCTTATTCCATACGGTTCGCGTACCAAGGTACAAGAGGGCGATGTCCTTGTGCCGGGCGATGAGCTGACGGAAGGTAGCGTAAATCCGCACGATATCCTCAAGATTAAGGGCGTACGTGCCGTACAGGATTATATGTTGCGTGAGGTACAACGGGTCTACCGTTTGCAGGGTGTTGAAATCAACGATAAGCACATTGAAGTGATCGTACGTCAGATGTTGAAAAAGATTATCGTGGAAGCGGCCGGCGATACGGAACTCATTCCCGGCGAAACGGTCGACCTCGTTCGTTTTGAAGCGGCCAATGAGCGTATTCGCCAAGAGGGCGGAGAAGAGGCCCGCGGCCGACGGATTATGCTTGGTATTACGAAAGCATCCTTGGCAACGAATTCCTTCCTCTCTGCGGCATCTTTCCAGGAGACGACGAAGGTGTTGACGGAGGCGGCTATTTTCGGCAAGAAAGATCCGCTTATCGGTCTCAAAGAGAATGTCATCATTGGTAAATTGATTCCTGCCGGTACAGGATTGCCGATGTATTCCGATATGACGCTGGACAGTGATATCCGTATCCGCAAGGAGAAGGAGATGCTTGAGAAGGCGCGAATGGAGGCATTGGCCGCACGTAAGGCGGAAGAAATGGCGGAAGCGGCATTGTCCGAAGAAATGGATATACCGATGATGTCGGACGAAATTTTCGAATAAAAATAAAGACGCCTATGGACGTCACACATCCGACCCGTATCGGTGATAGGGGTCGGCATGTGCTATCATGAAAGGATTCGTATGATTCATTCCATGACGGGATACGGGAAATCGTCAAGAGAGACGGAGCAATGGCAGGTCAGCGTGGAGATACGGAGTGTCAATCACCGTTTCTGCGAAATCACCTTGAATATGCCGCAAAATTTGGCAGCCATTGACTACAAACTTCGACATCGGGTGAAAAACGCCCTTGGTCGGGGCAAGGCGGATGTCGTCATTCGCGTTCGTTCAACGGGCCCGGCTACGGTCGTTCGCACGGATACCGTGCTTGCCGATGCCTATGTTCATGAATTTGAATTGCTGTGTAACCGTTACGGCCGTGAGGCTGACTGGCATTTGTCCGACCTTTTGAATCGCGAGGATATTCTGTATGTCGATCGGGATGCCGGCGATACGGATGCATTGTATGAGACGGTGATTTCTTGTTGTGATGATGCTTTACGGGCCTTAAACGACGTTCGGGCAACGGAAGGGCAGTATCTCCGTGATGATTTACGGAAAAAGATAGCGGAGACCCGATCCCGGCTCCATGCTTTGGCTGAGCGTGTCCCGACTTTTCAGACAGAATATTTAGAGAAATTACGCAGTCGCGTCGATGAATTGGCCGAGGGACACCTTATCGGGGAAGAACGACTGGCCATGGAGGTTGCGATGTTGGCCGACAAGGTCTGTATCGACGAAGAAATCGTTCGTTCAGAGAGTCATTGTGCTCAATTGGATGACCTTTTTGAGACGGAGAGCGGTCAGGTCGGTCGCCATGCGGATTTCATCTTACAAGAGTTACAAAGAGAAGCGAACACCATCTTATCGAAGGCGACGGATGCCGACATTACGACATATGGCATTGCGATAAAGTCTCTGATTGAGCAAATGCGTGAACAGGTACAGAATTTACTGTAAGGAGAAGGTATGTTGAACGATAAGGGATTACTACTCATTATTTCCGGTTTTTCCGGTGCCGGCAAAGGTACGATTATCAACGGTTTGATTAATAAGTATCGTGATCGTTATACCTTGTCCATCTCCGCAACGACGCGAGGTCCGCGGGAGGGAGAAGTGGAAGGAATTTCCTACTTCTTCAAGACAAAGGATGAATTTACGACGATGATTGAGAATGATGAACTCATAGAATACGCCAATTACGTCGATAATTATTACGGGACCCCGAAAAAATATGTTGATGAATCTCTCGAGTCCGGAAAAAATGTAATTTTGGAAATTGAAATCCAAGGTGCTCTGCAAGTGAAAGAGATGTATCCGCAGGCGGTCTCCATCTTTATCATGCCGCCTTCTGCACAGATTCTCATCAAGCGACTTTTGGAACGCGGTACGGAAGACTTACAGACCATCAAAAAGCGCATGACGCGGGCGCAAAAAGAAGGCATGCGGGCAAAATACTATGATTACCTGATTATCAATGATGATTTACAGCAGAGTATTGATTCCGTTGACCGGATTATCCGGTGTGAACATATGAAATGTAAGCGGAATTTTGATCTGATCGATAGTATAAATAAAGAAGTATATGAATTGACGAGGGGAGATTAACATGTTACATCCTGCCTATAGTGAGATTTTAGAGAAAGTAAATGAATATGCCGAGGAGCATGACTTCTGTAAAATCGATTCCCGATACACATTGGTTTCGATGGCCTACAGACGTGCTCATCAAATTATCGAAGGTGATGAACCGCAGACGGATTGCAAAATCTATAAGCCGTTGAGCAAGGCGGTTCATGAAATCTATGCCAATAAGGTTAACATCGTCAGCAAGAAATAAGACAGGAGGCGGCATGAATACCCCGAACAAACTGACTTTAATACGTATCGTGCTTATTCCAGTATTCATGGTAGTATATGTTCTGCAGTTCGATATCCCCTATGGGAAGTACGTTGCGGCATTGATATTCTGTGCTGCGGCATTTACCGACTTTTTAGATGGCTATATTGCACGGAAGAACAATATCGTTACGGATTTTGGTAAGTTCATGGATCCTCTGGCCGATAAACTGCTGGTATCAACGGCTTTGATTCTTTTCGTATGGAATCAACGTTTGAATCCTTTTATTGTCATCATCATTGTCAGTCGTGACTTCATCATCAGCGGTGTCCGATTGATTGCGGCAAACAAGGGGAAGGTGATTGCAGCGAGTTATTGGGGAAAATTCAAGACACTGGTGCAGATGCTGATGATATTAATGCTGATTCTCGATTGGTCATACCCGATTTACGTGCATTTGACCAATTTCGTGGTGGTATTGGCATTTGCATTAACGGTTATTTCCCTGGTTGATTATTTATGGAAAAACCGTGAGTTTTATATAAAGGGATAGGAAGAGCGCATGGTGACATGCGCTTTTTTATATTATAAGATAAGTAGAGGTCTGACAGATAAGGGACAGATTCCGGTTGTTACGGCATGTGCCGATGGATCCGGATTCGGAGAATCCCGGGGTATGCCCGAATGCTGTTCGAAGAAAGGAGGAAATGAAATGGAAAAAAGACGACTACATCCGGCCTTGTGTCGATATGAAAGCCGGCAGGCGGTAAAGGCGCTGGCATCGTTGTTGATGGCGCAAGGGATGCATATCACGACGGCAGAGTCGTGCACCGGTGGTTTGATTGCGGCCACCCTGGTGGATGTAAACGGGATGAGTGAATGTTTTGACAGGGGATATATCACTTACGCCGACAGTGCGAAAGAGGCAATGTTGGGCGTCAATCCCGATATTTTAAAGCGCTATGGTGCGGTAAGTCGGGAGGTGGCCATCGCCATGGCGGAAGGTGCTTTACGTGTCAGTGGTGCGGACATCGCATTGAGTGCCACAGGAATTGCCGGACCATCGGGCGGGACAAAGGAGAAGCCCGTCGGCCTCGTATACATTGCCTGTGGGATAAAAGATGCGCCAACAACAGTGCAAGAGCTGCGGCTGAGTGGCGGGCGAGTTGAAAATCGTCACGAGACGGTTCTTCATGCCTTTCAACTGGCTATTGCGTGTATTGAAAATTTTCGGCCTGCTGCCTTGACGGACAAATAGGATGATATAAGTAATACAGATATTATCTCTATATATCTTTATATAATACAATTTGGCCTGTCATTATGTAGAGCAGAAGTTTGCCACAGTGATATGCTGAGAAACGGAAGCGGTTCATCGTTCTCCGTAGTACTGCTTAATATATATTGTGAAAGGCGGTCTATCTTATTGATAGACCGCCTTTTGTGATGGGCTATGCCAATGGATTATTAATCCATGCCACTGCCGATACGGCGTTGTATGCCGTCCAAAATCTGTTCCAATCGGAATCCTTTTCCTGCCAACCTTCTCATAACCCGCTGTTTCAGTTTCATATCGGTACGTAATTTTAACGGGTCCTCTTTTTGCAGGAACTTGTCAATAAGGGCGTCATCATCAACCGGCCGTTCCGCCATCAGTTCATCAATTAATACGGGGTCCAGTCCTTTCTGATACAAAGTCTGTCGGATTCTCATCGGACCGTAACGTTTACTACGATTCTCTATCAAGGCCTCGCCATAGCGCCTATCGTCAACGAATCCGGCGGCAAGAAATTCGTTCATTACGGGTTTTGCGAAACTTCGGTGATAGCCGGCCCGCTCGATTTTACGATACAATTCTTCTACGGCATAATCGCAGCGCAGAAGCAGATCCTTCATGCGATATCGGATAGCCGGATGGATAATATTCGTTTCCAACTCGCTTAAATCTTCGACGTCATCCCCTTCCTTATAGTGGAGTCGACGCAATACTTTATTTGATATTTTAAAGAAACGGTCATCGTCGAGATTGACGATGACCGAATACTTGTTTTTCGGTTTGATTTCCAGGATGACCGGCATTTTATTTCTCCGCTTCTTCCGTTTTATCGGTTTTTTCCGCCCCGACTTCAGATGTTGTTCCGTTGACGGGCGGCAAATCATAAAATGCTCGGACCTTGTCTTCGATGACGGCAACCATCTCAGGATGCTCGGTCAGATATTTCTTTGCATTTTCCCGTCCTTGACCGATTTTCTCACCATCGTAGGAGAACCAGGAACCGCTTCGTTGGATTAACTTCGTATCAACACCCAGGTCCAGTAAGGTTCCTTCCCGAGAGATGCCTTCACCGAAGTTGATGTCAAACTGTGCTTCTTTAAAGGGTGGTGCCACCTTATTTTTTACAACCTTTACCTTTGTTCTGTTACCGACGGTCTCACCGCTGAGCTTCAGTTGCTCTGCACGACGAACATCCAGACGGACGGAAGAGTAGAATTTGAGCGCCCGACCGCCGGTTGTCGTTTCCGGGTTACCGAACATAATACCGATTTTCTCACGCAGCTGGTTAATAAAGATGACGACACAGTTGGATTTTGAGATGATACCTGTTAATTTACGTAGTGCTTTTGACATCATACGTGCATGCAGGCCGACTTGAAGTTCGGTCATATCCCCCTCGATTTCAGCCTTCGGTACCAAGGCTGCCACGGAGTCGATAACGATGATATCCAATGCGCCGGAGCGGACCATCGTTTCCGTGATTTCCAAGGCTTGTTCTCCATTATCCGGCTGAGAAATATAGAGCTCATCGATATCAACGCCGATATTTTTGGCATATACGGGATCCAGGGCATGCTCGGCATCAATGAAGCCGGCGATACCGCCGTGTTTTTGCGCTTCAGCGACCATATGGAGTGCCACGGTCGTCTTACCGCTTGATTCCGGACCGTATATTTCCACTACACGACCGCGGGGAACCCCGCCGACACCCAGGGCTATATCCAAGGACAGACAGCCGGTCGGAATGGTTTCTATGTTCATATTCGCGGTACTGTCTCCGAGCTTCATCAGGGCGCCTTTTCCATATTCTTTCTCAATATTGGCAATCGCCTGGTCAAGTGCTTTTATCTTTTGCTCTTTTTGCATGATTTCCTCCTATTTAGACACTGTGGTTATTTTACCATTAAGTGCCGCACTTCTCAAGTTTTAAGGTGGAATCCTTATGATTATTTCGTGATACCTTATAATCCATCGTCATTTTCTACCGATATGGACGAAGTATTTTCCATTGTTGTGGTATTATGTCGTGCAGTGTCTTCGCTTTCGTTCATAAGCCTGGTCGGAAACATCTGTATCGAAGAGTAAGCACAACATCCGAATAACAATGTAGTTTATGTTAACGAAATATATATGAATATCTTGCGGAAAAGCTTTTATTTCATGATAAACTTCGATATACTGTTAGCATAGTGAAAGGAGGTTGATAATGAGTAAGCAGAATAATACTTCGACTATGCAAGAGATGTTACTGCGTGAGATTCCGTATCCGATATATGACGCTTCTTTTATTCGCCGATTGGTGAGGGCTAATCAGATTTTGGCCGTTCTGAATGAACGGATAGAGCATGTCGGATTTCGGACACGATTTTTGTATGAATGTTTAACAAAAGAAGGTATCTATGCATCTGCATTGGCAGGTAGAGAGATTGCATTCCGGCAATTACTTCTGGCGGATGCCGCCGGAACGGAGAGAGAGGAACTGCCGATGATACCGGCCTATATGGCCGCATTGAATATCGGCACGGCATGTTTGTCGCAGGACGGTTTCTCCGAGCTTCTTTTTGATAAATTGCATGAGGCCTTGATGTTGTATGATGACGAGATGAAGAGCCATGGCGGGAAGCATCGTAAGCGTGATTCCTGTGCGCTGGAAAAAGATATACTGCCTGCTTCCGTCGTTCCGTTGATGAAATCGGCTCAAATATCCGATGCAATGCGTGAATTGGCCCGGTACATGAACGAGACGAAGGATGAACCGCTCATCGCTGCTGCCCGTATCCATTATCAGTTTTTGCGAATCCGGCCTTATGCCGTCGGGAACTTGCAAATCGCAATAATACTCAGTGTATTGTTACTGATGCATCGGGGTGAACTGAAACATCCGATGATTTGTTTGGCTCGTATGATTTTCGAACGAAGAGAAGACTATTTATCGGCATTGCAGAAAATGACTTCATCAGAAGACCCTATGACATGGTATGCGTTCTTTATGGACGGTATACATGATGCGGCAGATGCCTCGGCCCGTACGGCGACAAAAAGGATGGCACTCTACAAGGAAGATGCCGAACGGGTAAGAAAGGCCGAGCAGGGGGTTCGACGACAACAAAAAATACTTCGCATATTCGATTATATAATGACACACCCGATTTTCGGACGGGCGCCAATGGCGGATACACTTTGCATGCCATATCCGGAGGTGACCCGCTTTGTGCAAACGTTATGTGAAATGAATGTGGTAGAAGCGCTGGAAGACAGTGGACGCTGTCACGAATACCGCTACGGCGCTTTAATAGATATTTGGCGAGACAATATGCAGTAAATACCGAATCCCCCTCGTCCATCGTCTTGACAAGCGATGGGCGAGGGGGAGATGACCCGCATATCTGTATACGGATTCGTTTGGGGGCTTTCCCATCCGTACATCGGATGATGATCTGCGGTGGAGCAGTCGGACGGGCTGACACCCTGTCCATCATAATACGCAGTGGGATGGTTTGCAAGTACAATCATTCAGTATAAAAAAAAACAGGTCACAGCGGAGTACGCCGACGACCTGTTTCTTTTCATTTATTTCGTATATACGTCGTAATGATTGCCGTAGGTACCGCGATCATAAACCTTACCATAGTAACCAAAGGGGGTCGGAACTACGGAGCCTATGGGCGCGTTGTTGGCTAAGACGATGTAACCGTCTCCGTCCGCAACGAAGCCGCCTTCGTTAACGTGTCGGCCCGGAATGTTCAATCCGCCGCCGGCCAATACCGATTGGCTGTAATATGTATACTTGTATCCGTTCCAGTTAATGACGCCGTTGAAACGTAAATCTCGTAGGCTGTAGATCTGGTTGGCATTGCTGCTCGGGGCAGCCGCTTCTTTTGCTTGTTCTGCCGGTTCCGATGCTTCCGTCACCGTTTTTTCGGTTGCGGGTGCGGCAGCGGCAGCTTTCTCCTCGCGGGGTTTTACTTCCGGCTCATCTTTTTGCAATACGCCGAGCTCATTAAAGCGATATTTTTTACCGTCAATTGTCTGTTCGCCGGTAAGCATCCGGCCGTTGTCATCAACATAATAGCGATTGCCATCTTTATCTACCCATGTTGACTTTTGCATCATGCCTTGTTCATTGAAGTAGTAGTACTGACCGTCGATTTCGACCCAAGTATTTTCCGCCATGGCACCGGTATCCTTTAAATAATACCAATGTCCATTATGCTCGACCCAGGTGGATTTCTGCATCACGCCGGCTTTACCGAAGTGATAAAATTGACCATCGGTCTTGACCCATTCTTCTTTTTGCATCCTGCCGTTTGCACCGAGATAGTACCATTGACCGTCATACCGTTTCCACTGAGACGTCAACATTTTTCCGTCCTTGCCCATGAAATACCAGTTTGCCGTCGCCGTATAAACCCATTGGTCTTCGGCCAGTTTGCCGCTTGGCTTCAGATAATACCAAGCATTGTCATTCAAGAACTTGTCTTGACGTAGTTCACCGTTTTCTTCCAGATAATACCGCTCACCGTCAATCTTGGTCCAACCGGTATTCATCTGACCCTTTTCATTGAAGTGGTAACGCTTTCCGTTACGACTCAGCCAACCGGTTTTCATGGCACCGTCTTTACCAAAGAAGTACCACTTACCATCAATTTTTAAAAATCCGTTGGCGATCATTTGACCTTGTTCATTGAAGTAGTACTTATAAGTGTTAATTTCTTTCCATCCCCTTGCGGGATTATAATCCTCGTTTGCATAATACCATTCCCCATCAACCTTATTCCATCCGATGGTCGAGAATGTACGCTCTTCCGCGGTAACGGCAAAACTGTTACCGGCCAAGAGATAGATTCCAATCATCACGATGATGCTGAAGAGGATTGCTTTAAACGGAGAAAAGAACTTTTCCGTTCGTTTAAACATATAATTGCCTCCTGTGTTTAATTTTCTTAACGAGGCTTATTATATGACATTATACGGAAATATCAAGCTTTTTGTACGAAAAAACACAATTTATTACAATTATGTAACAAAGTTGAAGCGATGAAAAAAGTTGATAATACATCTAAAGTCCTTTATAGATAAAGCTTTTAAGCATATCAAAGAGATGTTATATTGTTAAAATTGTACTAAAATCGAAACAATACATTGATTCCAATCTATTTCTCATATCGTGCGCCATCGGTATGCCGACTATGAAGCAGAGGAAGATAGAGTCCGTCACGCTAATGATACGGGCCGGTGTATCATTTGTTTTCGTCATAAGAAATAAAGTGCCGGCTTCGAACATCCCTAAATGGCAAGTCGTAGATAAGAGATTGTTTCTTCATATAATAATTATCCAGTTGAACCTGTCGTTCATATTCGCTGAGAGCCGACTGTTCGAGTTGGGCGGCATCCGCGTGGCGAACGATAACGGGCAAGCGGGCATTCCGCAATAGGGATAAGGCCCCCGGTTTCGCACCGAGGACATGAATCCATTGTGGTTCGGCATAGTGTATATCCAACAGGCAGCGCATGAGGTAGCGCGATACGGTCGATGCATTAATGCCTTTGTGATTACACCGACGGATAAGGTCCGGACAGCTGCAAGCCTTGTCATAGATGTTTAAAATTCTTTTTCGCAACGTCTCTTCGGATGCTTTATCCGCATGGAGGGAATGAAAGCGGAGTACATACATCATGTCGTGAAAGAAGTCTCGTCCTCGCAGCTGATAGGCATAGTTCAGGCCCTCAGGAATGGAACGGTCGATTGGCAGGTTGACTTGCATGCGACGACGTATTGCGGTAGCGGAGCAGTAGTATTCTCGCCAACTTTCATCATTATAGGCGGCACCGCGTCGACGGACGATGAAAGGAACGACGGGTATATGGTGTTGATGCAGTTCCCTCAAATATTCAAGAGCCAGAATAGCATTGCTGGCTTCGAGTATCGGCAGGCGTTTTCCCAGTCTTTCTTCCATATATAGACGTCGAGCACGTGGATAGTGGATGCCGTTTGCTAAATAGGGTGCTACGCCATCATAGACGGCTTGCTCATCAGAGAGGATTTCGGCCAACTGCTGCAAGGCGTCCAGATCTTCCGTTTCGCAACCGAAAGAAAGATAGTCGACACATCCCGTACCTTCTACAAGGGTAATCGCACCATGGGCAAACAGACCGGCGTGGAAAAGGGTGCTGCTTGTCGGCAGTTCAATGACCAAGTCGGCCCCATGACGCAAGGCGGCACGCGTGCGTTGCCATTTATCGAAGACGGCAGGCTCGCCTCTTTGCACGAAGTTACCACTCATAATGACGATTACGGCATCCAAATCCAAAGCCATTCTGGTCTTGTCCAGATGATATTCATGTCCCAGATGAAAAGGATTGTATTCCGCAATGACGGCTCCGACTTTCATAGATATTTCCTTTCTTATTATATAACCGTAAAAATTACGGATGGATATCAGATTCAGTATATCATATTCTTTCGTCTGAAACAGTACCTCGGATACGGGATATCAAAAGTTCATGAATTATCCGCGCCGGCAATGACATTATCATAAGAAATTGTTTTATGAATGAGATACAATTATCAATGCTTCTTTCGATGAGGGGATGCCCGGTGGTTGTGAACCAAGATTTAACTGGAAAGAACCCGTGAAAAGTGCTATAATACTTGCCGATGAATGTACGGAGGCTGGACCCGTAGCGATGAAAGAGGTTGAATTCATGAAAGAGAAACTGCGTATTTTAAAGGAGCATGCGATTCGTGCTCTGAACGATAGTAAAAATTTGGACGCCTTAAACGAGCTTCGTTTGAAATACTTGGGCAAAAAGGGTGAATTAACGGCCATGATGAAGGAAATGAAGAATCTGTCGCCGGAAGAAAGACCTGAGTTTGGCAAGCTGGTCAATACGGTGCGCGGCGAGATTGAAGATTTGTTGCATCAAACAAAGACAGAGTTGACCGCCGCCCTGCGTGATCGTCGACTCAAAGAAGAAGTCATTGATGTCAATCTGCCCGCCAAGCGTCAACCTTTCGGTCATCGGCATGTTAACAGTATTACCCTGCGAGAAATTCTGGACATTTTTACCGGCATGGGTTATGAAGTCGTGGAAGGGCCTGAAATCGAGCTGGACTACTATAATTTTGAGGCATTGAATACACCGGCAAATCATCCGGCGAAAGATGAGCAGGACACGTTTTATATCACGAAGGACATTTTGCTGAGAACACAGACGTCACCGGTACAGGTTCGGGTAATGGAAAAGAAGAAGCCGCCCATTCGTATTATTGCACCGGGTCGCGTCTTCCGATCGGATGAAGTAGACGCTACACACTCCCCGAGTTTTCATCAGATTGAGGGCTTGGTTATTGACAAGAATATTACTTTTGCGGACTTGAAAGGTACCTTGGATCTTTTTGCCAAGCGACTTTTCGGTGATGATACCAAGGTGAAATTCCGACCGCACCATTTCCCTTTTACGGAACCCAGCGCGGAGGTTGATGTAACCTGCTTCAAGTGTCATGGTGAAGGGTGCCGTTTTTGTAAAGATGAGGGATGGATTGAAATTCTCGGCTGCGGTATGGTTCATCCGCATGTCCTGGAGATGAGCGGTATCGACCCCGCGGAATACAGCGGATTTGCATTCGGCCTCGGATTGGAACGGATTGCACTGTTCAAGTACGAGATTGACGATATGCGGTTACTGTATGAAAATGACATACGCTTTTTGAAACAGTTTTAGGAGGACAAGATGATTACACCCATTAATTGGATTCGTCAGTTCGTGCCCGATTTGGATGCGGACGCAAAAACATTTGCGGACAGAATGACGCTTACGGGCTCCAAGGTGGAGACATGGAAAAAACTCGATGATTGTTTCGATCGCGTTGTTGTCGGAGAAATTCTCTCCGTCGACAAACACCCTGATGCGGATAAACTCGTGATCTGTAAAGTGAATATCGGGGAGACGGAGCCGGTTCAAATTGTGACCGCAGCCAAAAATGTATTTGCAGGAGCCAAGGTTCCGGTCGTTCTTCCGGGCGGTTACGTGGACGACGGCCAAGGCGGTCGGATGAAAATCAAAAAGGGAAAACTACGCGGTGAAGTATCGATGGGCATGTTCTGTTCCATTCACGAATTGGGCAGCAGCCCCGCCTTCTATCCGGAAGCGGCGGATGACGGTATCTACTTGTTTTCCGGAACGCCCGAACCGGGTGAGGCGGTTGCACCGCTTTTGGGATTGGATGATGTCGTTTTTGAATATGAAATCACCTCCAACCGGGTCGATTGTTTCAGCATCTACGGACTGGCCCGTGAGGCGGCGGCAACCTTCCGTTTACCTTTAAAACCGTTTACGGTTCGTGAGACGGGGAATACGGAGGATGTTCGTGATTATGTCAAAGTGGAAGTGCGGAATACCAATCTGTGTTCACGTTATTGTGCACGGGTCGTAAAGAACATTAAAATCGGTCCGTCACCGGATTGGATGCGTCATCGGTTGGCCGCCGCCGGCATTCGACCGATTAACAACATCGTAGACATCACCAACTATGTTATGGAGGAATTGGGCCAGCCGATGCATGCCTTCGACTTGGACAAGATTGCGGGACGAACCATCATCGTGGACAATGCGACGACGGATACTTTTCAAACCTTGGACGAAGAAGAACGGACCTTGGACGACTCCATTTTAATGATTCATGATATTGAAAAACCGTTGGCCATTGCCGGTATCATGGGCGGTGAGGATTCCAAGATAACGGATGGGGCAACCACCCTTCTTTTTGAATCCGCATGTTTCGATGGAACAAATATTCGACTTTCAAGTAAAAAAATCGGACTTCGGACGGAGTCGTCCACGAAATTTGAAAAAGGTCTCGACCCGCATAATGCACTGTTGGCCGTTAACCGAGCCTGCGAGTTGATTGAAATGCTGGGTGCCGGTGAGGTAGTAGGCGGTGTAGTTGATGTCCATCAACCCTTACCTACGGAGCGTGAAGTGCCGTTTCATCCGGCACGTTGTAATGCACTTTTAGGCACCGATATATCGGAAGCTGCGATGGACGAATACTTTAAAGCGCTGGAATTGTGTCGTTTCCCGGAGAAGGGAACGGTCAAGGTGCCGACTTTCCGCCAAGATATTGAGCGGGAGGCCGATCTGGTCGAGGAGGTGGTTCGTTTTTACGGTTACGACCGAGTGCCGAGCACCCTCCCCGCCATGACGACACCGGGTGGTCTCTCTCGAAACATGAGTTTACATGAAGAACTTGCCCGGGCGCTGTGTTCATTCGGATATGACGAAATCATGACCTATTCCTTTGAAGGGCCCGGCGTGTTTGATCGCTTGCAGCTGCGGTCGGATGATGAACGCCGACAAGCCATCCGAATCGACAATCCGCTCGGAGAAGAGTACAGCATTATGCGCACATTGCCATATCACGGCATGTTAACGACACTTTCGTCAAACTATAATAATCGAAACGGCGAGGTCCGGTTGTTTGAGTTTGCGAATACCTATATACCGAAGGCTCTGCCTTTAACAGAGCTGCCGGACGAGAGGCTTTGTCTCTCCCTCGGCATGTTCGGGTCGGGCGATTTTTACGACCTCAAGGGCGTTATCGAGGGTGTGCTCCGGGCATTGGGTCTGGACGAAAAGCCGCGTTATCTTACTTCGATAGATGCACCGTGGCTGCATCCGGGCCGTAAAGCGGCCATATACTACGGAGATGACACATTGGGTGAAATCGGTGAAGTTCATCCTGCCGTTGCGGAGAACTATGGTATCGGCACACGCGCATATGTGGCACGCCTGGATACGGCTGTTATTCAATGTCATGCGGATATTGAGCGTAAATATGTGCCCGTACCCAAGTTTCCTTCCGTTAATCGTGATCTCAGCTTTGTCATGGCACGGAATGACTCCGTCATTTTAATAGAAGACGCATTGGAAAAATATGGTAGAGCCTTATTGGAAAGTTATGAACTCTTCGATATCTATGAGGGCGAGAATATGGCGGACGGGAAAAAATCCGTCGCCTACCGGTTGAAGTTCCGTGCTAAGGATCGTACTTTGACGGACGATGAGATCAATCCAATTATTACGGTCATTATCGATGAACTGCAGGAGAAAAACATCCTGCTCAGACAGTAGTATGAAAACGAGTGATTTTTATTACGACTTACCGAAGGAATTAATTGCTCAAACGCCCGCCGACACGCGGAGCGCATCACGATTGATGGTTTGTCATCCGTCGACACGTTCGGTAGAACACCGGCATTTCTACGATATTATCGACTATCTGAATCCGGGGGATTGTATGGTCGTTAACGACACGAAGGTTATTCCGGCCCGGCTTATCGGTCGACGAGCAGATACCGGCGGGCAAGTCGAGGTTTTGTTGCTGAATCGATATCAAGTACGGGATGCGGCAACGGCGTTGGAACCCGTTCGGGAGGAACACATTCAAGAGGGTGAAAACGTTTGGGAATGTCTTGTTCACCCCGGTAAAAAAGCCAGACCGGGTCAAGAAATCGTCTTCGGTGACGGTCGTTTACGGGCGAAGGTTTGTGATATCGGCCGGGAGGGCAACCGCATCATCACATTTTCCCACGAAGGTATATTTGAAGAAGTATTGGATGCCTTGGGGACCATGCCTTTACCGCCGTACATAACCGAAACTTTGGCGGAAAAGGATCGGTATCAGACCGTGTATGCGCGTTATGAAGGTTCGGCGGCGGCACCGACAGCGGGGTTGCATTTTACACCTGCATTATTGGACGCCATTCGTGCCAAGGGAGTGCATGTGGTACCTGTCACCTTACACGTCGGTCTGGGCACCTTTCGTCCCGTCAAGGTGGAAGACGTCAATCAACACGTCATGCACAGTGAATATTACGTCGTACCGGAAGAGACGGCGCGCATCATCCGCCGGACAAAGGAAGTCGGTGGCCGAATTATTGCCGTCGGCACGACGGCTACACGAACATTGGAGGCGGCCTCATCCGACGGCATAACGGTCGCCGGCAGCGGTTATACGGATATCTTCATCTATCCGGGTTATCGTTTTCGTACGGTCGATGCTTTAATAACAAACTTTCATCTTCCTGAGTCCACGTTGATGATGCTCGTCAGTGCTCTGGCAGGAAGAGATTTCATGATGGAAAGCTATGCCGAAGCGGTGCGAGCGCGTTATCGTTTTTTCAGTTTCGGTGATGCGATGTTTATCAGCGAAAGCGGGTCTGAATGACCCGTTTTCTTTTATCTGATCAACGGTTTGGTCAGCATTTGGCCGGAGAATCGATAGGGATTTGGTGATATTGGTCAACTCGTATGTATGACGACACGAGTCGGGACCGTTTTCGGAAAAAGCATGAAATGTCGCTTCGGGACGATATACAGGGCACGGAAATTATGTTATACTGTTTGTGTCTTGTCGTACCCTGGAGAGATGTATGAAAATTAAGGAACTCTGTCCGAGCGACAAACCCTATGAAAAATTGGAACGATTGGGCCCGAAAGCCCTGTCGGATAAGGAATTACTTGCCATTTTGATTCGAAGCGGTACGTCCCGTCAATCGGCACTGCAGATTGCCGAGGCCTTGCTTCTGCACACGGACAGCACGCTGTGCCTGAATCGTTTGCATACCATGACCATGGCCGAGCTGCTGGCGGTCCCCGGTATAGGTCGTGTCCGTGCCGTTCAAATCAAGGCCTTGGCGGAGCTTTCCATTCGGATGGCGAAACGACATTATCCGGAGCGACCGCTCATGAACAGTCCGGAACGAATTGCAGACTATTATATGGAAGAACTGCGTCATCTCGATCATGAAGAATTATGGATGGCCAGCCTGGACATCAAAGGACGTCTGATTCACACGGACAGTCTTTTTAAGGGGGCGGTCTCTTCCTGCACCGTATCACCGCGGGAAATATTTTTGACGGCCCTTAATCGACGTGCCGTCAATATCATTCTCATCCACAATCATCCCAGCGGCAATTGTGAACCCTCGCAGGCGGACATTGCCATTACGAGACGGGTTGCCGACGTCGGTGTAAAACTGGACGTGAGCCTCTGGGATCACATTATCATCGGGGATCGGGAATACTACAGTTTCAAGGAAAATAATTTATTTTAGGTGGTGTCATGAAACGAACGCTCGTCTTTAACTTGAGCTCATCGGATATTACGATATATGATTTACGGAAGAACAAGGTCATCCGTGAAAAAAATTATCTGGCATATCAGTTGGACTATGACTACTCGTATATCCAACTGTTTGATCGACGTCTGTTGACATTCGGTGATGATGCCTACGAATACTTCGAGCGAAATCCGAAAGACGTGGAGGTTGTTCGTAATATCGTCAACGAGAAAATTGTCAAACCGGAAGAGCAGGCCCTGTTTTTACAGAAAATCATGGAGAAATATGATTTGCTTCGTGGTTTGAGTGCACCGGAAGGTTATCTGCTCATATCCGAGACGACGGATGGATTCAACCGATATAATTATCTGAAGAGCCTCAATCTGAAAAGTCATCGGGTCATCTATATTGAAGATGTACTCCTTTCAATTCCGGAAATCCGGGCTTCAAAAGGTGCTTTGATTATTTATCCCGGTCATGAGTCATCGTTTATGATGACGGTTGCCGGAGGAGATTGTATCTTTTTAAAGAAGATTGATTTCAACCTGGAAAAGTTGGATGAGACGGTCTGTCAATACATCAAACATCATTTTAAAGTCATGGTATCATTGAAGACCACCCGTAGGATGCGTAAGGAGTTGGGTCTCATTAGTGTTTCCGGAGAAGAAATCGTCTTACCGGCCGTTGAAATCGGATCCGGCCTACCGATAGAGATTAAACTCCGGGATACTTTATTACAGAAGATATACGAGGATTCGATCCTTCAGTTGATTACCGACATCCATTCGATGTTACGTCGGTTACCGATGGAAATGAATCGCAGCGTCCTTGCTTCGCCCATCTATTTTTGCGGACAGGCGGTAGATGACGCTTCCTTGATGGATATCATTGCCAAACGGTTTCGTACCGACTATCAACTCATCGACTTGGACGAGGTGCTGTTGACGGCGGATGCGAAGACCATAGCGGAATGGAGTAAGAAACATGCGTAGGGGGCATAAGAAAAATCCGAAACATATCGGCATCGGGAACAAAAGTCTCCTGATACTGTTGAGTATTTTATGTATCAGTTCCATCCTCTTTTCATTTGTAGCGGGGAAGAATACGGCACCCGTAACGAGAGTGGCCAATTACGTACTGTCCCCCATGCAGGAAGGTATGAGTCATCTTGCCACGGGATTGCGGGATCTTTTCTCCGGATTCCGTTCGTCAAAAGCGTTGCAGGAAGAAAATACGGCACTGAAAAAGCGTATTGAAGAACTGAATACCGAAAATACAACGTTAGCCGCACAGCGTGCCGAATTGGATCGCCTGCATAAACAGTTGTCCATGACGGACGCTTACGGCGATCGGGAGGTTGTCGGAGCCCGTGTCATTGCCAAAGATCCGGGTAACTGGTTCAATATATTCACCATTAACGTAGGGACCAAGCAGGGCATTGAACCGAATATGAATGTTGTGGCGGATGGTGCCCTGGTCGGAATTGTTACTTCGGTAAGCCCGACATCGTCAACCGTTCGGACGGTCATTGATGATTTAAGTGCCGTCAGCGGGGTTGTGCAAGGAAAAGACAATTTACTGATCGTGGAGGGGAACCTGAAAACCATGCGGGAGGGGTATATCCCGGCGAAGGATATTCACGCGGAAGCCGACATTCGTGTGGGCGACAAGATTGTCACCTCGGCTGTCAGCGAGCGTTTTTTACCGGACATCCTCATTGGTTACGTGACGGAAGTGAATGCGGACGACGCGTTATTGATTCGGGAAGCAAAGATTGCACCGGTGGTGAATTTCAATACGTTACGTGAGGTTTTGGTTATCAAGGAATTGAAGCAGACGGGAGAGTAGAATGATACGGAAATTTTTACGCGGCCTGATTCCCGTCATTATTCTGGCCATACTGCTCGTTTTACAATCCAGTTTTTTTAAATTATTTACGTTTATACCTACGGGACCGAATTTGCTCATTGTTGTCGTAACAGGGACGGGTTTTATACGCGGTGCCCGAGGCGGGTTGTTAATCGGTTTGGCCGCCGGACTTTTACTGGATTTGCAATATGGTACGAATTTCGGGTTATATGGTTTGGTGTACATGCATATCGGCTATTTTTCAGGGTTGATGAATCGTATTTTCGTAAAAGACAACTTGCTGATGTTGATGTCCATGACCGCCGTATCGGACATTGCCTATAATGTCATTATCTATCTGTTTTCATTTCTGTTCCGGCAACGATTCAGTTTTTTTAACTACCTGTTTTATACAATGCTCCCGGAAGTACTGTTGACATTATTGGTTACTTTGATTATCTACAAACCGTTATTGAGTTTGAACCTGCGGTTGGATGCATCGCGTCTACGTACCGAAACGAAAAAAGGAGAGGACCGTTTTGTTTAGACGGATTAAGGAATTCATATTCGACACCATGCAGCCGCGCTATTTTTTTATGACGGCTTTCATTACCGGCCTGTTTGTTATTTTAATCGGTCGGCTTTTTCTCATTCAAATTTTAAAGGGTGATGAATATTCCGGTAATCATAAAAAACGGATTGAAAAGGAGATTGTCATCCCCGGCGTTCGCGGTAAAATATTTGACCGAAACGGGAAACTGCTGGCCTATAATAAGATGAGTAAGTCGCTCGTGGTGGAGAACGTTATCAGCGATAATAATCTGAATGAGAAAGAATATAATGAAACGGTGAATCGAATTGCCATTCAAGTTGTACGGATTCTCAATCGAAATGCCGAGCAGATGAATCGGAGCGTTCCCATCGTCATCAACAGTACGGGCAATTATGAGTTCAGCGTGTACGACCAAACGCTGTTACAAAACTTTTTAAAAAACGCATTTAACAAGCAGGATGTCAACCAATTGACGCCACGTGAAAAAAGTGTCACCGCGGATCAGTTTGTCCGTGCTTTTGCTTTCGGCAAGGCGGATGAAGAACTGTTGGAAAGCGTTACTTGCTTCCATCTGCCGGAGGATTTGACGCAGGAAGAGGTTCTGCAGGTCCTCAATATCCGCTTCAACATGTTCTTGAACCGCTTTCGTAAATATCGCAAGAAAGTTGTAGCTGAGAATCTGAGTGACCGGACCATCGTGGATATTACGGAAAACAAGGCAAATCTTCCGGGTGTTACGATCGAAGATCGGATGACCCGAATTTATAACGATGCCTATGCCATGTCCAATATCATCGGTTATGTCGGTCCTGCTACCGGAGAGGAGCCGGACAGCGATGCGAATGACATGATCGGAAAAATGGGCATCGAAAAGAACTTGAACGATGTATTAAAACCGGAAAACGGTTCGCGAAAGATTTATGTCGACAGCATCGGTAATGTGATTGAAGAGGGCGATGAAGTCCGCCCGGGTACCGGTGAAGATGTTTATCTGAGTATCGATGCAGACTACCAACGTTACATCTATAATCTGTTGGAAGACTTTTTCATCGATTTTTGGCTTAAACACATGACGCCGTCCATGAATATCAAAAAAGATGTCCGTGAGTCGGATACTTATTGGATTTCCGCCGGTGAAATATACGATTCAATTCTATCGAACGGATTAATCAACCTGCATCGCCTAAGACGGGAGGATGCGACCGAAACCGAACGTAAACTCATGGAGACGCTGGATGCCGGTGCAGTTGCGGCTTTGGACGACATGAAGTCCGCCCTTCTTTCGGAAACGCCGATGAAGGATATGGACGAGCAGAAATACGTGTATGTGAAATATTTCAATAAGGTGATGCGCGAAGAGAAGATTTTGCTGGCGGACGGTATTGATGAATCCGACAAAATTCCTCGACGGTGGCTCGACAACGAAATCAGTCCGAAGGAATACCTTTATTGGTTAATATCAGAGAATCACATCGACACCAACAGCTTGGAGATGGAAGAAAAGTATTCTTCCACGGAAGAGGTCAGCAAGCGGGTTATCGACAAGGTCACGGAAATTATTCGTCGACGGACGGATTTTATACCGATTATTTCCAAAAATATGGTTCGAGCCGGCACCTTCAACGGGACGGAGTTGCTGACCGTTCTCTATGACCAAGGTGTCTTGCCGAAAGATGACATGTATGAACAGTTCAAAGGGGGCGTGGATCCTTATGAATTTCTGCGCGAACTGATCAGTTCAAAGCGGCTGACACCCGGTCAATTGGCCGTTGATCCGTTTTCGGCGGCGGTTACGGTGAATGACCCGCACACGGGTAAGGTGCTGGCCATGGTTTCGTATCCCGGTTATGACAGCAACAAGATGGGAGACGACAATTACATCACTTATCTCCTCAGTACCGGGTCTACGCCGATGATTAATCGGCCCACGGGCATGATGAAGGCACCCGGTTCGACGTACAAACCATTGACTGAAATTGCCGCGCTGACGGAAGGAATTATCGGTGCAGGTGACGGAGTCGTTTGTACAGGACAGTTTGACCGAGTGACGCCGAGTCCGAAATGTTGGGTTTATCCAAATAACCACGGGACCGTCAATGCGGTGACGGGATTGGCCAACTCCTGTAACGTTTATTTCAACGAGTTGGGTTGGCGCTTCGGTCTGCAAAACGGATACTATAATTCGGAACGCGGATTGGCTCGCATGGCTGAATATGCAAAAATGTTCGGCCTTGACAGGACAACGGGGTTGGAGATTGACGAAGCAGTGCCTAAAATCTCCGATGATAACGCCATTTTTTCGGCCATCGGTCAGGGTAGCCATCTGTACAATATCACCAATCTTAACCGCTATTTCAGTGTCATTGCAAATGGCGGTGACGTACTGGAATTTTCCGTTGTCAACAAAACTGTTGATACTGAAAGCGGTCAGGAGCATGTCTATGAACCGAAGGAACCGGAACATATTACGCTCGATTCAAACGCTTTGAGCACCGTGCGTCAGGGGCTTATCGAGGTGGTGAAGAAATCATATAATGCACCATCCTTCGAGGATGTCGGTGCCGTTGTGGCCGGAAAGACCGGTACGGCGGAAGAGAATCTGGCCCGCAACAATCATAGTCTTTTTGTCGGCTATGTTCCGGCAGAGGCGCCTGAAATCGTTTCCGGTATTATCTTGCCGAATATTCCGGCATACACCTACCATACGGATTTGAGCGGGAAGATTATGAAATATTACATAGAAAACTTACGTTAACGGAGGGAATATGTTTAAGAAATTTCATATACGACAATATAATCTCCGCTTGTTACTTATGGTGACGGTCGCCATTGTGTTCGGCATCATCATGGTCAACAGTGCGAACCCTTCGTTTACGAAAAAGAACATTATTGGTGCGACGCTGGCCATATGTGTCATGTTGGCGGTGACCCTGATTGACTACCGCCGACTGGCCCGATTCTCCTGGTTGTTCTACGTCATGAACTTATTGATATTGCTTCTTGTAAGAATACCCGGGATAGGCTATAATATTAACGGAGCGACGCGTTGGATACGTTTTGGCGGAATACAATTTCAGCCTTCGGAGTTTTCCAAAGTTTTTTTGATTATTTTCGTTGCGGCTTATATATCGGAGCGTGCCAATCGACTGAATACGATACGTACTTTGGGTACATTGGCCTTACTGATGATTCCGCCGCTTGTCTTAATTAAGTCTCAGCCCGACTTGTCTACCACACTGATTATCGCTTTCATCATGATTGCGATTGTATTTCTGGGCGGTCTCAGCATGAAGCTTATTGCCATCGTATCCGCCATACTGGTTCCGACAACCATCGGCCTGCTTTGGTACATTCGTCAACCCTGGCAGAAACTGCTGCACGGTTGGCAACAACGACGCGTCTTGAGTTTTTTTCGTCCGCAGGATTATCTTTCAGCGGAGTCTTATCAACAGTTGAATTCCATGCTGGCAATCGGGTCCGGAAAATTATGGGGAAACGGGTTGAACAATGATTTGCCTTCATCCGTAAAGAATGCTAACTATTTGCCGGAACCGCAGACGGATTTTATTTTCGCCATCATCGGTGAGGATCTCGGGTTTGCGGGAACGGTTTTTACGATTATCATCTTACTGATTATCGTTTATCTGCTTTTCGGCATTGCACGACGAACGGAAAGTCTGTTCGGTCGATTGCTTGCCGGCGGCACGGCCTGTTACATCGGCTTACAAACCTTTGTCAATATCGGCGTTGTGACTTTATTGCTGCCGAACACCGGATTACCCCTGCCATTTATCAGCTACGGATTAACATCACTTTTCAGTTCATGCATCCTGATTGGCATTTGTCTGAACATTGATCGGCAAAACCGTTTGAGCTATACCAAGTTCTAACGGTATTGACGGAATTGGAGGTACGGATGAACATAGGTCTTATAGCAAATGATTCTAAGAAAAAACTGATGCAAAATCTCTGTATCGCATATAAGGGCGTTCTCAGTAAGCACACGGTTTATGCAACCGAAACAACGGGTACGTTGATTGAACAGGTAACGAATCTTAGTGTGCATAAGTTTTTATCCGGGGAGTTGGGTGGCGAACAGCAGCTTGCCTCTCAGGTGGAGCATCATAATCTGGATCTTCTGATTTATTTAAAGGATACATCCAGAAACTCCATGTATAATGCAACGGCCATGAATATTTTGCATCTGTGCGATTTATACAACATCCCCATTGCCACTAATTTGGCAACGGCGGAGCTTATTATCCGTGCATTGGATAGCGGTTATATGGATTGGATATAATGAGATAAACCTGATAGCGCCTTCACGGACCATCAGGTTTTCTTTTTTGGAGAGAAACTATGAAGAGACAACGGACCTTAGTGGGTTGGATTGCAGTCATTATTTTATGCTATATCATCGTTTCCGTTACATACGGATTATTCGGCAAGCGCAAAATCGATTTTTTTGAAGTGCATACCGTAGAAATCAATAAAGACATCTATAAAAATACGTTGATTGTCCGAGAAGAGCAGTTGTTAAAAGCGCGGGAAGCCGGGCATATCCTTTTTTACGTGAATAATTTTGATAAGGTCGGACAGGGTGATATGTTGTACTTCAGCGACCCCGATGGCGGTTTCCAAGAATTAATCCGTCGTAACCAGCCGGATCGTGAGAAATTACCGCCATCCGTAAAGGATGAGATCGGCCGACGGATTAAAACGCTGAGTAACAGCCGGGATGAACCGGATTTAAATCTTATTCGTATGAACCGACAAGTCCTGCATGACGTATATTTTTCCAATCTGACGGAAGAGCAACTATTGCCGTTGATTCAATCCTACCGGAAGGAGCATCCCCTGACCGTCGTTGAATCGGAAATGAGCGGAATCTTTGTTAATATCGTTGATGGTGATGAAGGACTGAGCACGGATAAATTGACGACGCGTCTTTTTGATGACTCGGAGACCGACAGTCATATTTTCCTCCCGAATACGAAGGCGAAACCGGAACAACCACTCGGAAAGTTGATTACATCGGAATACTGGTCCGTCATCTTCCCGGTCAGTGAGGCGGAACGCGCACAGTTTAATGAGGACGATATTTGCAGAGTCCGTTTTCCTGCGGACAATCGGGAAGGCAGCGGTACGATAAAGCACCGTACCGTAAACGGAGAGCACTATATTGAGTTGCAATTCAGTCAAGGAGTCATCCGCTATGCGGGTCTGCGAAAGATGCCCGTCAGCATTCCGCAGCAGAGTCTGAGGGGGCTTCGGGTGCCGAAGGAATCAATTGCCAAGCAAGAGAATTTGACAGGTGTTTATGTCTTGAATAGCGGTTTGCCGACATTTTATCCGGTTCAAGTTTTGGCCGAGGATGGGAACTATCAGATTGTTCTGCCGGCCGAAAACACATCAACCGAACGCCAATTAAAGGCCTATGACCGTATCCTGCCGGATGCCGGTACTTTTCAACAAAAGGAAACGCAGGCAAAACGCCAATAAGGAGGAAAGGATGTTAAAAGAACGATATGAAGCGGTTGTATGTGAAGTACGACTGGCAGCGGAAGCGGCAGATCGACCTGCCGAGTCGGTAACACTGATTGCCGTCGGTAAGACACATCCGGCGGAAGCCATTCAAGAGGTCTATGACTTGGGCCATCGTGACTTCGGTGAAAACAAGGTACAGGAGCTGACGGAAAAGTACGAGTGCTTGCCGAAAGATATCCGCTGGCATTTCATCGGCCATCTACAGCGCAATAAGGTAAAATACCTGATGGGTAAAACGGCCCTCATACACAGCTTGGATTCCGTCAAGCTGGCTCGCAAGATTGAATCGGAGAGTTTGAAGAAGGATGTTCACACGGATGTTTTGATTCAGGTAAATATTTGTGATGAAGAACAAAAATTCGGTGTTTCCATTGCGGCACTGCCGGCGCTTCTCCAATTTTGTGAAAGTTGTGAGCGACTTCATGTTCAAGGATTGATGTTGATACCGCCATTCGACTTGTCAAATACCGAATTGGAGCGTGTGTTCAACGAATTTTATGCATTAAGCCTTGACATTAAGAGGCAAAAATTAGATAATATCAACATGAATGTCCTATCGTTCGGTATGAGCGGTGATTTTCCGGAAGCCATACGTCATCATTCCACGATGGTTCGTGTCGGCACCGGAATCTTCGGCGAAAGAGATTATAACAATTAGGAGAATCGGAAATGTTTAAAGACAAAATCAAAGGTTTCATGGATAAATTCAAAGTTGAAGATGAATTCAATGAAGCATATTATGAAGAAGACGGCAGCGACTACGGATTCGATGAAGTCCGGACCGCTTCAACGGATACCTTGTCCTATGATGATATCGAATATGCCACTCCGGGATATGCGGGTACGGGCGGAAAAGAGATGTCATTTGATACGGTTGACAGCGATTCGGTGACGGACGGGGAAGAGAAGGGTTTTTCTTTTGCTAAAAAACAGGTGCGCCCTCGCGGTCGGACCGTATCGTCGGGTGAGAAGGTCCCTACCATTAATACCGTCAAGCCGAAGGTCGTCGAGGATTGGCGTGTCATTTGCGATTATCTCCTCAGAAATCAAGTAGCCATCATTAATCTTGAAGGAACCGAAGCCGGTTTACCGCAGCGTATCACGGATGCCTTGAGCGGTGCCTGCTACGCCTTGGACGCCAAGTTCCGCTATATCAATCCTTATATCATGATTGTAGCACCGGAAAACGTGGAACTCAAAGGGGCGGTTATGAAGTCGCTGAACGACACCGTCAACGAGATGACGACGAGCACGGATTCGTACGGGTATGAAAACCTGGACGATATTTATTAACAGGAGGTCAACATGTTAACACCTATCGATATACGGGAAAAAGAATTTGATCGCGGTCGTGGCTATACGAGAGAAGTTCGTACATTTCTGGCAAAGGTGGCCGGGGAGTATGAAGTACTGTATTCTAAAAACGCTGAGCTGACAGATCGCATCGCACAGTTGGAGGCATTGCTTAACAACTACGAGAACATGGAAGATTCCATGAAAAACGCATTGGTCCTCGCACAACGTACGGCGGACAGCTCGATTGAATCGGCAAATAAAGAAGCGCAGAACATTCTACTCAACGCCAGAATGAAGGCGGAAGAATTGCTGATTGAAAGTATCGATAAAAATAATCGCATCAAGTTGGCGAACAAGAATCTTATGGAACGATTCAATCTGTATAAACAGCAATGTGCACAGTTCCTGGAGCAGCACAAGTTGCTTTTGGAGAATACACAGATAGAGTTTGATGAGGAAGACATTAACGTCACCTTGGAAAAAATCTATCCGGAAATCGTTTCAGAGACGGAAGAAGCTTTGGGCTACGGCGATTATGCCGACGATTATTATTATGAGGATGAAGAGCTCGCGGAAGACGATTTGACAGATGAATACGAAGTATTCGACGAGGCTGGTGACGATCCGGTTTATGACGAATTGTCACAGCCCGAGAATATTGATAGGGAAGAAATTCAGGATATCGAAGAAATGGACGACTTCGATGAGCTGGTTGACGAAGAACCTGCGGATGAAGCATCCGACGAGAAGAAGGAGTAAGATCGCATGTTGGAGGAATTACTTGTCCGTGATACGGAAAGTACCTATTCCATCTACATCGATGATTCATATGACGATTTAAACCGCATCTTGCGGGAACATTATTCTTCCGACATTAAGATTTGTGTCATCACGGATACGAATGTCGGAAGAATTTATTTAAATGACATGACGGAACGTCTGCAAAACGATTTTCCGAATGTACATTCATTTGTCTTTCCCGCGGGTGAAGCCGCCAAGCGGATGGACACGGTATTATCGATTTACCGATTTCTTTTAGATCGTCATTTTAACCGAAAAGATATTATCATTGCTCTGGGGGGCGGCGTCGTCGGCGACATGGCCGGCTTCGCCGCCGCTACTTATATGCGCGGCATTGATTATATTCAACTGCCCACATCCTTATTGGCACAGGTGGACAGCAGTATCGGGGGTAAAACCGGCATCGACTTGGATGGATATAAGAATATTGTCGGCGCATTTAAAAAGCCGGCATTTGTTTATGCAAATGTGCATGTATTGCGGACCTTGGAGCAGCGGCAGTATTATAACGGTATGGGTGAGGTCTTAAAACACGGCTTCATACTGGATGCAGACTATTTGAACTATATTGAACGCCGAGCAAAAGATATTGAAATGCTTCATGAACAGGCGGTTGCACGAATGGTGGTCGGCAGTTGCCGTATCAAACAGAGCATTGTTGCCCGTGATTTTCGGGAGTCATCGGTCCGCGCCTTATTGAACTTCGGGCATACGATAGGACACGCTGTTGAGAAATATGCCTATCGGGATTTGTGTCACGGGGAATGTGTCGCCATCGGCATGATGGCCGCCGCACACATTGCGTTGCAACGGAAAATGATTGATGATTGGTATTTTCATCGGATGCATAGCCTGCTTTCAAGATTTCAACTGCCTGCACGTATTCCGGCAGATATCATTCAATATTTGAATGCCGGTATGATTCTTGATGCCGTATTGTCTGATAAAAAAGCAGATACCGCGGGCATAAAATGGATATTACCGGATGGCATCGGCAAGGCGGTCATTCTGAATGACGTTACATCGGGAGAAGTAGAGGAGGCGGTCTTATATGCACTTGGTCAATGACACGGCAAAAAAGCTGACAGCTCTGACAATGACAATCGGATTGATACTTATCGATCTTCTCGTTAAGCATCAGATAGCCTCATCACTGACCGTAACGGGGACACGTCCACTCATTGAAGGGGTCTTGAGTTTACATTATGTCGAGAATCACGGTGCGGCCTTCAGTATCCTGTCAGGCCATGCCTGGATATTTATCTTGACGGCCGTCATATTTACGGTGGTGGCCCTGTTCTTTTTTTTCAAATATCCCTATCAGGCGGACTTGACTCGTGTGGGGATTCTTTTGGTCGCCGGGGCAATCGGCAACCTTTACGACCGTGTCGCCTTAGGCTATGTAAGAGATTTTTTCCGCTTTGATTTTATAAATTTTCCCGTCTTTAATTTGGCGGATGTTTATATTACGATGGCCGCATGCATCATCGTATTCGGTATTCTTTTCGGAAAACATCAGAAAGCGAGCCATAATGAAGAGACGAGAAATAAAAATAACGAAGGCGAATAAAGAACGATTGGATCGCTTCATAAGCCCCATATTATCGGACAGCTCCAGAAGTCAAATACAGAAACTCATCCGGACGGGTGCAATCACGGTTAACGGAAACGGGGTGCGCCCGTCTTTCGTACCGCAGGTCGGCGACGTAATTTCCATTATTTGTGAAACGACGATACGGGAAGTAGGATTGGCAGCGGTACCTCTTCCGCTGGAGATTCTTTATGAAGACGAGGCGCTGACGGTTATCAATAAACCGGCCGGCCTGGTCGTTCATCCGGGGGCGGGAGAGGAGCGAGAGAGTGTTGCAGCCGCTGTACTGGCAATGTACGGAGAAGAGGGCTTGTCCCATTTAAATGGTCCTCTGCGGCCCGGCATCGTCCATCGTTTAGATAAAGATACTTCCGGTGTGCTGATTATCTGTAAAACGGACCAGGCACATGAAGCCGTCGCTGCCCAATTGGCCAATCGATCGGTGGAGCGGGGTTATATCGGTATCGTACAAGGACTTGTGAATGAGGCGGGCGTCGTAGATGCGCCTATTGCCCGACACCCCAAGGCACGAATGAAAATGGCCGTGATATCCGGCGGCAGAGAGGCGATAACCCGTTACGAACCGAAAGCCCGCGATGAGCGTGTAACCCTGATGCATTTTTTCCTGGAGACGGGAAGAACCCACCAGATACGAGTGCATATGCGTCATATCGGACATCCGATTATTGCGGATCCCATATACGGTTTTAAGAAAACACCGCATTACGGTCTGGAAAGACAGGCACTGCATGCACGAATGGTCGGATTCAAGCATCCCATCACAAATAAAGCCATAAGAATTTATGCACCGGTGCCGCCGGATTTGGCCGCTGCGGCCGATCGATTGGGTTATGTTGATCCATCCATCCGCGGTGCTTCATCATGCGATTAGTTGTTCCCGGATACATAAATTGAAACTTTGTATAAAAACGGAATGGATATAGCAAATTGCGGGTTAAGGTGCTATAATATCAGCGATAAGAAGTTCCGATTTTAGACAGGAGGCCGATTATGAAAACAATCATTACCATCGGACGGCAATTCGGCAGTGGCGGCCGCGTTATCGGAAAAGCCTTAGCCGAACATTACCAAATACCGTATTACGACAAGGATATCTTGACTATGGCGGCAAAGGAAAGCGGCTTGTGTGAAGAACTGTTTGAGTCTCATGATGAGAAGCCGACCAACAGTTTTTTATACTCTTTGGTTATGGATACCTATTCATTAGGCTATTCCACCTCCGCATTTACCGATATGCCCATCAACTACAAGGTTTTTCTGGCACAGTTTGATGCCATTAAAAAGATTGCGGCGGAAGGTCCGTGTGTTATTGTCGGACGTTGTGCGGACTATGCCTTGACAGACTTTGATAATGTTGTCAATGTATTCATCCATGCGGATTTGGACAAACGGGCCGAGATCATCGCCCACCGTTACGATTTAGAAGTCGACAAGGCGAAGGACAAAGTCCTGAAGATGGATAAGAAGCGTGCAAGCTATTATAATTATTACTCCAATAAAAAATGGGGTGACGCAAAGGGCTACGATATCTGTATCAACTCCGTTTGCGTGGGTATCGAAGGTGCGACCAATCTGATCATCGATTTGGTGAATGCTTTTGAGGCGGAACGCGGGAAAAACGTCGTGGCGGAGATTATTCAACGAAAAACCGAGTTTGCCGAAAAGAGTGGACAAGAGCCTAAGAAAGAGGGAAATAAAGAGTAATCGGAACCTGTGAAAATGCAAAGACGTATCAACACATAATCATGTATTCGCAAAAGCCAACTTTAACGAATAGTTAAAGTTGGCTTTTGCAATAGGTGTTAAAAATATTAAAAAAGCTGCCATATAATATATGTTATATACGGCAGCTTTTACTTATCAACGCTCATTCGATACTTGAAGTTTCAGCTTATATTTATATTCATCCGAACGATAATACATTTCGACGTATTCAATTGTTCTTTCATACTTATCAAAAGTGGTTTGTTCTCGATAAAACACCGGTTGCATCTCATCAATCCCCAAAAGTTGTCGATAATATTGATCCGGCATAATGGCCTCAATGCTTTCTTCTGCAGACTGCAGATGGATATCAAATGATCTTAAGATATCATACAAAGAGGCCGTTTCATCAAGAAAGTCTTCCGTCTTTAAATAAATACCGAATTTGTCTACAATATAGCTGACTTGAACACCTATCGGTCGTTGATTAATCTTTCGCAGCCGTTCAATTCGATACACCTTTTCGTTCTTCAACAGATTCAGGGCCGATCGAATTTTTTGTTTTGGCACAATCTTATCAAATGAAATCAAATGAGACGTGGAATGAATCCCACGTCGTTTCGTCTCATTACTGAAACTATCGAGTTTCTGCATGTCAAAAACGACTTTATTTGACTTAATAATCGTACCGATTCCGGAAAGTTTGATGACATAACCGTCATCCTGTAAATCCTGGATTGCCCGTCGAACGGTAATCCGACTGACACCATAATAATTTTGTATTTCTTTCTCCGGTGGAAGTTTATTACCTTCACTAAATTCACCTTCCAGAATTCTCTGTAAAAGGTTGTCATAGATTTTTGAATGTAAAAACTGTTTACTCATTGCATACCTCCACCAGTATATTATCATTTTTAACCGTTAATTTCTATTTTTTTGAACGATTTCCATGAAATAGTTAGCTTTTTCAGGGTTGATGGGGTTTCTCATATTTCCATCCTTAATCCAGGTTGCAATGGATACACCGTCGTATACTTGAATTAATGTTCCTATATTATCTCCGTTTGCGCCACCACCTAAGTAAACAGGAGTATTCGGTACGCGCTTTTTGATTGCTGCAATAATTTCCAGACTTTCTTCTATCGTTTTTCCGGAAACGAATAAGCCGTCGGCAAAAGCTTCATGTACGGCTTCCCATGCAGCATCTCCCCAAGTTTTTCTACCAATTGGAACGCCGTGAACTTCATAAATGTCGGCCATAATAGGCATCTTTGAGCCGATTTTCTTCTTTAAGGAAAGAATGTCGACACACTGTGCCTCCAACAATCCGGCACTTGTGACATTGACACCGGTGTATAGATGCTCAACGCGGATAAAGTCCGCGCCGGAAGCTTCTGCGATTGTCAAGGCGGCGACACCGTCCCAATTTACGAGAATACCCAGCAATAGATCCGGAAATGCTTGTTTTATGGAGCATGCGATTCTGGTCATAAATGCAACTGTTTCAAAGTTGCTGTGTTGTTTGATGGGCATATCATTCATGTTTTGTAATATAATGCCGTCAAATCCGTTCTCCATAATCATACGGGCTTCTCGTACACACTGGTCGACAATCTCATTGATATCGATGCCTGACCAGGTATATGTCCCCGGCAATGCCGGCGGTTGTAGCATGGCAAAGGCAGGCTTATTTAATAGTCTTTTATTCATCCGTCTCTCCCATCTTTTCTTCAATGTATTGCAATGCAACGGCCAACATTTGTGTTGCCGGAATCACGCCATATTCCGTCACAAATCCGCTAATCCACTCCGGTGGAACACCGATTAATTCCGGTGTTTCAAAATCGATATTGTCAATATCGATATCCCCGGACCACTCCTTTGCAAGTTTATCTTTCAAATCTTGACACACCGTCTTCTTTTTAAGGCCAAATAATTGCTGACTATACAGTTTAATCATCGGTGTTATGAAGTACAACGGTGTATGATAATATTGACAAATGAGTGCCACGATATCGGACCCGGTTGTATTAAATCCCGTGCCGTCCGGATAAAGTGTTTCGGCACCCATAAAACACATATCAACGTGCTTCATACAGTAGAACAAGGAACAGTCCGGTATGAATTTTAATTTGATACCGGAAACCTTATGTAATGTTTTAACATATGGATAACCGCCGTTAATGATTCTACTTTCCGGAATGATGAGCATACGTTCTCTGCCATCTTCCGATAATTGTATTATGAATTTCTCAACAGTGCTGGAATAATCGTAGATTAATATCGTTTGACAGTTTTCGGCCAAATGTACGCTATAGCTAAGAATTTTACGGAGATTTTCGTCGACATCGGAAAAATACTTGTTCTTTTCCCGGATAATGATATCCGAAAAGTCCGGGCTCATTTCATCAAGAGAAGACAATTTATTGGTCATGATTTTCAGTGCATTTCGAATGGCATGGCTCGCTTCTCCCCGAGTCTTAATGTAATAAGCCGTCACCTCTGTAATGCGCTTCTTTTTTTCTTCGTTGTTCAAGTTTGTCAATGCGATATTTTCAATCATATTGCCGATGACTTGTATGTGATTCGAGGCGCCCAGTAACTCGTGATTTTCAATTTGATCAAACAGCCCCTGATCGGTCCCTGAAAGATAGTCTCTAATTTTACTTTTATTCACACTTTCATCCCTCTCTGTTTTATTTAACATTCGATTTTTAATAACTTCTTTCCGTTATTAAAAATTTTTTCTTTTTGTTCATCATCCCAGTCTGTCATGTCAAAAACAAGGATGCCACTACTGCTGAGCCGATGTGGATAAGTTGTACCAAATAGTATTTTAGACACATCAAGGTTTTTGGCTGCTTTTCTCAAAATTTGTAACTCGTATTGGTTTGATGATTCCGTATAAATGTTGTCATTTCTTTGTACGACATCAATACAAGTATACCCATAGTCAAAGCACCCCATGTGTAAAAAAATAAACGGTATGGAAGGATATCTCTCAGCCCACAGTTCCCACTGTTGTGGAATGGAATAAGCCCCAAGGCCGACGAAAACTTTAATCGGTTTATCGGTTTCGGCAATCGTTTGAAACAGTTCCTTCAAGTTCTCCTGTCTTTCCGGATAATATCCGTTATAATAGGAATCAAATTCAAACATTCTGATACTAGGATCTTTGACACACATCCTTACTGTAGTTAATGCATCATCACGTCGGGGATTTATAAAAGCACAACCTAAGAGTTTTGGACTTCTTGAACACAGTTTTGTTACAGCCTTATAATTGGCAATATTCGAATCATCTCTTTTAACACTGATAACACGGTAGTCAATGTGATTCGTCGTCATATCTTCCATCAAACGGCTGAATTCAGCGTCATCATCCGGATTGATTATATATGAATGTACATCTATCATTGCTTCACCTATCCCAGGAAACCAAGATATACACCGGCAATACCGAAAGCCATGGTGACCAATATCAATATAGTAGGTGATATTTTTTTCTTTTTGATGAAATAATACATCAATAAGGTATATGCGAGACCCAAGATGCCCGGCATCAAGTCATCAAAGGTAGCTTGCAGATCCAAGACCGATTCTCCTGAGCCGATTTTAATCGGCGTTGTAATTTGCACCAATGCCGGAATGAAGCCACCGACAATCATGAATGCGGCCAGAGAAGCCAATTCCGTAATGTTGTCAATAATCCCACTGTTTTGAATGGTGTCCAGCAATTTGATACCTTGGTCATATCCTTTGAATACGCCGAGGTAGCGAATTCCCAGCGAAACCAAAGACATTCCGATAACGAAGAATAATGGACCAATCCACCCGAGACCACTGGTTATAAAAGATATAGCCAGACTGGCCAAGATAGGTCTAGCCGTACCGTTCAGCAGGGAATCACCAAGACCTGCCAAAGGTCCCATGAGTGCCGTTTTAATGTCTGTCACAATACTGCCGTCGAAGTCTTCATTATTGGCACACTCTTCTTCTATTGCAGCGCTAATACCAACAGGGATTGCCGATGTAATGTCATTCGTCAGAAAATATTCCATGTGCCGTTCATATGCAGCTTTTTTCTCTTCGTCATTATCATAGAGTTTTTCTACAACGGGCATCATTGCTTGTGTAAATCCGGCATTTTGCTGACGCTCATAGTTATTACAGGTTCTTATGGTCAGCTGATTTCGAAATACTCTTCTTAAATCTTTTTTTGTCAATTTTTTGTTCATCGCACCAACCTCCTATTTTACCTGTTTTTGAATACCGAAATAATAGTAAATTGCACAGAAGGCAACAGCCATTAATGCGATACCAATCATATTTACATGAAGATATGAGGCGAAGAAAAACCCCATAATAAAGAACGGCCACATTTTTTTTGATTTGATGGTCGTCAGTAATAAAGCAAATCCGACCGCACCGATCATGCCACCACCTATGGCCAGACCCGTAATGATTTTAGCGGGTATCGAAGCAATAATTTTAGCGACAAAGTCGGCACCGAAATAGACAGCTAAAAAAGTTGGTATGCCATATAAAATGATGTTCATAAGCATTGGATATACCGTATTATTGCGAACCATTGCTTTTCTGTCCATCCGCTCAACAGCCTTATCCATTCTGTGCATAAAATAAACGTTAATGACCGAGTTTTGAACGGTAGAGGCGATTTGACCGATGAAGGAGACGGGTAATGCCGTTGCCACCGCCAACTCAGTACCCCCACCACCCAATATAGCAACTGCCGTTGCAATGGCCGTCGAGATGGTAGGATCAGGCGGCACTGCAGTCCCGACAAAGATAACGGCTAAAAACATTAATTCAACGGTAACACCAACCGTGAATCCGGTTTGCACATCGCCCATAATCAGACCGACAACCGGCCCTACGACTACGGGGCGAAAAATATGTGTTTGTAAAGTGTGAGAGTCTATAAATGCAATCGTGACAAAGATTGACACGAGCAATGCTTGCATAAAAATCGACATAATAATCCTCCTGATTTTTATAATCTATTGAGTAATTCGTAAGCGTCTTTGCTTTGATCATTCGGAACCGTTCTGAATTCGCATCGAATGCCTTTTTTCTTTAATGCCTGAAATGCTTCAATATCTTCTTGAAACAGCCAAAAATTATCGAGTATCTTTTGCTTTCCTTTTTTCATGTTTTGGTTGCCAACGTTAATGGAATTAAGATTTTCGATTTTATCAACTAGTGCTAAAGCTGTCGAGGCATTACCGACCAGAAGCAACGTGTTATCGGTCGAATCATCTTTCAACCTCTTTTTCCCTTCTTCAATCGTCAGAACTTGCAGTAAGATATCTTTCGGTGTTGCCATGCGCAACAGCTGCTGTCTCATTGCATTTTTTGCTGCGTCATCATCAACCACGACAATTTGGTTTGCATCTGCATATTGCAACCACGCAGTGACAATTTGTCCGTGAATCAAGCGATCGTCGATTCTGAATACAGTTACGTTCATATCTTCCTCCTTAACTATAGATTGCTTTTCCCAATAGTCTCGTTTTTGATGCCATCTAAATAATTGACAAGCTCTTCAAAAGTCATCATATCTTTGTTCATGTATGCCTCAACGAATAATGGTAAATTGATGCCGTAAAAAACGGCAATCCGCTCATTCTCATAGGATTCCATAGATGCAACGTTAAAAGGTGTCCCACCCATAATGTCCGTCATGATTAAGATAGATTCATCATTGTTATTATTTAAATATTCCCGAACATCTTCCGTCAATGCTTCAATACCCATCGACTCAGAAAATGAAATGAAGTCTACATCAGAAAGTGTGCCGATTAACATGGTTACCGAATGTAGTAAGCCCTCAGCCAATTGACCATGCGTCAATAATAAGATTTTCATATCTTCTCCCTCCATAAGGATGCTGCATTTCTGTAAAAAATGTCTTCCAATTCATTATCTTTCAGATTAAAATGACTGAATTTTTCGATTTCTATATTAACCGGCTTATAGGGCCAGTCTGTCCCGAAAACCATCCGCTTAGGCCCCAATATATTGATAGCCGCCTTTAGAACACCGACATCCATCTGACCCGAAGTTTCGACCTTAACATTAGATAGGTTTTTTACCGCTTCTATGGTTGAATAGCCAAATTCGTAGTAACCCGTATGGGTGAAAACAAAATCAATCTCTGGATATCGCCTTGCCCACTCTGCCCAGATATACGGAGTACTTAAGGGCGCTGTACCGACATGTGTTTGAACATGAACATCATATTTTTTAATTTCATCAAATATGGCATGAAGCTCAGGCCGGTTATCCGGATAGTATCCATGCTTCCATGAATGCAGTTTTATGCCATTCATTTTATATACACTTAAACATTTTTCCACCTCTTCTACAGCGTCGGGTGCTTTAGGATTAATAAATGCATAGCCTTCAATAAAGTCCGGAGATGCTTGCATTGCCCGATAAATTAGGTCATTTTGCATGCTCATTGAATTTCCGGACAAACATGAAATCCCGACCTTGGATATACCGAAACTTTGCAGAGTACACTGCATTTCATGTACGGAAGTATCTTCGCCGGAAGATGTTGGTCCAAAATGCGAATGAATATCGAATATTTTCATACAGCCTCCTTATGGATATAACGTTATAACCTTTGTGAGCGTATTATAGCTTTCATGGAATTAAAAAGCAAGTATTTTCGTCGATTTTAAATTAAAATTATACAGAATATAAAACTGTACCGTCATCTTAATTCGGTTTCAGTGCATTAAAAAGATTTATTCTAACAAAATAAACGACATGCTTAGCGTCTTACTTTAGGGAAAATTTTTCAGCTTATTGCAATGAATCTTCTACGATAGTCCCTTTCCTCTTGTTCTGTATCTTTATCCATGATAAAATATGGTAAGAAATCACGGATAAGGAGAAAATATGGAAGATAATAAAGTCATTATTTCAAAGCACCCGTTAATCAAACATAAAATATCAATTTTACGAGATACACGAACGGGTACAAACGAGTTCCGTCGTCTTTGTGATGAAATCGGTGTCTTACTGGGATTTGAGGCCCTACGGGATCTGCCGATTGCCGAGCATGAGATTGAAACCCCCATGTGTTCCATGAAGGCCCCGTTTTTAACCGGTAAAAAATTGGCCATTGTACCGGTTCTACGTGCCGGTCTGGGAATGGTCAACGGTATGCTCACCCTGGTACCCAGTGCAAAAATCGGTCATGTAGGTCTTTATCGTGATCACGAAACACTTGAACCGAAAGAATACTACTGTAAATTACCGGAAAGTATTGCGGAACGTTTGGTCATCATCATTGACCCGATGCTGGCCACGGGAGGTTCCGCCTGTGCTGCCGTAGACTTTATTAAGCAACGTGGCGGCACACAGATTAAGTTCGTCTGCATCATTGCGGCACCGGAGGGTGTTAAGCGTCTGCAGGAAGAACATCCCGATATTGAAATTTATATCGGGATGTTAGATGATCATTTGAATGAGGACGGTTATATCGTTCCCGGTCTGGGCGATGCCGGTGATCGTATCTTCGGTACAAAATAATCAATAAAACAATAATAAAAACACCGCTGCATGCAGCGGTGTTTTTATTATTCCGTGATTAATGACTGAGATTCGGCTCATAATCGATTTCATCATATCCCTCCAGTGGATAGTCCGATAATAAATCCCAAAAATCCATCTGTGTTAACATTTTGGGATCAAGTTTCCATCCATCCTGTTCCTTTGTTACAATAACGGGCAATGGAAACTCCTCCTGACTTCCTTCAATACCTTCTGCCTCGATATATATTTTGAATTTTGCCTTATCCCCTTCAGGCGGACCGTTAACTTCATAAGTAAAATGAAGCATCTCTTTATAATTGGCCATTTCCGGGAATTTGTCGATATTCTTATTGAGTTGCTCCTCAACGGCATTCATTACGACTTCAATGCTTTCCCGTTCACCTTCCGTCAGTCGCCAGAATTTCAATGCTTCATGATATTCACCCCGGTTCAACGTCTCACAGAAATCATCCACGACTTTTTCCGGGTTGTTATAGTTTCCGTTACGGAGTACGAAAAATAACGTCACCGCGATTGCAGCAATAACCAATACGGATACGAGAGATATGATAATGGCCTTTTTCTTCCCCCGCTTTTTATTCGGTTCACCCGGGTAGGGGGCCTGCGGATAGGCTTGATATGGTACACCCTGTTGTGGATAGCCCTGTTGTTGCGGTATACCCTGCTGCGGATAGCCCTGTTGTTGCGGCATATCCTGCTGTGGATAGGTTTGATATGGTACGCCCTGTTGGAGATAGCCTTGTTGCTGTGGCATGCTCTGTTGTAAATTGTCTTGTTGCTGCAGGACATCTCCTCCCTTGCTCATACCCTCCGACCGGGGTGGTGTGACACCCATGACCGAATCCTTACCTCCTTCTTCTATGGCCGACTTTCCATCAATATTCGGATTGTAGTCTTCCCTATTTTTTTCCATATAATCCCTCCATTTCGATACAAACGATTTCCGTTCCGTTGGTTCGTTAGATTTTACCTGCCTATATCAACCCCCTTTCGTGCATTATCAAATATCCGAAAACGCCTGATATGGTTTTACCGTCCACAATCTCACCGCTGTTTATCATCTGCAGTACCGTTTCCAGTGGAAAGGTATCGGCAATAAGATATTCATCCGGATCCAGATTCAATGCACCCTTTTGCAAATCGGTCGCCAAATAATAATGAATACGCTCCGTACAAAAGCCGATGGATGAGTACGGTGCAAACATATACGTCAAGTGACCGGCTTTAAACCCGGTCTCCTCTTCCAGTTCCCGGGCGGCACAGTGTATCGGCTCTTCTCCTTCCGATAAACCGCCTGCCGGGATTTCCCAAACATATTCGTCCGCCGTATTGCGATACTGCTTTACAAGAACGATTTCGTCATTCTCGGTAACCGCAACAACGGCCGCAGCTCCGCCATGTTCAGCCAGAACCCAGTCTACTTCCCGTCCACCGGGGGTCAGAATGCGTTCCGTATAAACATCGATGACCCGACTACTGTAGGCCAGCTTTTTTCCACGTTTTTTAAAGACACCTATTCTTGCTTCTCCCATACTTACCTCATCATTTCGTTTCTATTTTTGACAAGAAAACCGCAATCTGCCGCACGCCGTCTCGAATTTCATCCTCATGCACCGCATATGAAAGGCGGATATGATTCGGATATCCGAAATCCGCACAGGGAATGACGGCGACGGCATAATCCCGTAATAATATATCCGCAATCATCGCCGCATCTTTTAAGCAAACGCCGTCATAGACGGTATCAATTAAAGCCGTACAATCGACAAGTACATAGAACGCACCCTGTGGTTCTTGGAAATGGATATGAGGTAAAGGCCGCAGTAATTTGAGTAATAATTCCCGCCGGTCGGTGAATGCGCGTACCATGGCATCCCTTTCATCATGTGGCCCCGTCAACGCCTCATAGGCGGCCTTTTGCGTGATGGATGATATGTTCGATGTCTGATGACTCTGAATCCCTGCTACGGCCCTTGCAACGGACAGAGGGGCACCGATATAACCCATGCGCCATCCCGTCATGGCATAGCTCTTTGACAGGCCGTTTACCGTGACGGTTCGTTCATAGATGGCGGGTCCTAGAGAGGCGATGCTGACATGCGGTTCCCCGGTATAATTCAAATACTCATAAATCTCATCGGAAACAACGTAAATATCATGCTGCACGGCGAAGTCCGCGATGGCCTTCAGTTCCTTGCGACTGTACATCATTCCCGTCGGGTTATTCGGTGTATTGATAATCAATGCTTTCGTTTTTGGGGTTATGACCTGCTCCAGTGCTTTCACACAAACCTTGTAATCGGTCGAGGCATCCGTCATAACATAGACGGGGACACCGTCAGCCAGTTTAACGATTTCGGGATAACTGAGCCAATAGGGACCGGGGATTAGGACCTCATCTCCGGGATTGAGTAAAACGGAAAAAACATTCATTAGGGAATGCTTGCCGCCGTTGCTGACGACAATCTGTTCCGGGGTATAGTCCAGTCCATTTTCTTGCTTAAATTTATCCGAAACGGCTTGTAGTAGTTCGGGATAGCCGGCTACGGCCGTATATTTCGTAAAGCCCGTATCAATCGCTCGTTTTGCCGCTTCACGGATATTCCGGGGTGTAATAAAATCCGGCTGTCCCACCGTAAAGCTCACAACATTTTTGCCGGCTGCGCGCATTGCCGTTACGGTTGCGGCAATGTTCAAGGTTGATGACGGCTTGACCGCCGTCGCCTTGACCGATAATTCTAAACTCATCTCTTCTCCTATCGTCCGTTATCTATTAGAAAAGCAGTCCTTTCGGACTGCTTTTTTATTTGGCATAATTAATTACGCGTGATTCCCGAATCACATTAACCTTAATCTGACCCGGATAATTCATGGTAGACTCAATCTCGTTGGAAATTTCTCTTGCCATTAAAACCATCTTATCGTCATCAACCTTTTCAGGGATGACCATAATACGAACTTCCCGACCGGCCTGCACGGCAAACGATTTTTCTACACCGTCGAAACCGCTCGTAATTTCTTCAAGCTGCTTCAAACGATTGGTATACGCTTCCATCGTTTCCCTACGTGCGCCGGGCCGTGCCGCACTGATCGTATCAGCAATCTGAACTATTACCGATATTAAGTTATCAGGTTCACAATCACCGTGATGTGATGCAACCGAATTGATCACCGCCGGATGTTCCTTGTATTTGGTGACAAGTTCCACACCTAATTCGACATGGGAGCCTTCCATCTCATGATCAATCGCTTTACCGATATCATGCAAAAGGCCGGCTCGCTTCGCCAATTTAATATCTTCACCGAATTCTGCAGCCAATATACCGGAAACATGTGCAACTTCCACACTGTGCCGTAAGACATTTTGGCCATAGCTGGTACGGTATTTTAATTTTCCCAAGTGTTTTACCAGTTCGGGATGCACTCGTTGAATGTTCAGTTCCAACACGGCATCTTCTCCCGCCTGACGTATTTCTTCTTCAACTTCACGACCGGCCTTCGCAACGAGTTCTTCAATGCGTGCCGGATGAATGCGTCCGTCCATAATCAGCTTCTCTAAAGCGATACGGGCGATTTCTCGTCGAACGGGATCAAAGCATGACAACACCACTGCTTCCGGTGTATCATCAATGATAAGCTCCACACCCGTCTGACTTTCGATGGCCCGGATATTACGGCCTTCTCGACCGATAATCCGTCCCTTCATTTCATCGGACGGTAAGGCGACAACGGATACGGTGTTTTCCGAAACGGTTTCAGAAGCATAGCGTTGAATCGTCTTTAAGACGACTTCATTCGCGCGTTTTCGCGCCTCATCCTTTGCTTCCTGCTCCATTTCACGTATCATACGCGCCTTATCATGAACCAGCTCGTCTTCTAAGCTGTCCAGTAGGAAATCTTTGGCTTCGTCGGAGGTCATATTTGAGATTCGTTCAAGTTCTCCTTGCTGTTTCACGCGCAGTTGCTCGATTTCATCCTCTTTTTGTCTCAATGCTTCTTCCCGGGAAAACATTTTGTCTTCTTTTTCGGAAAGATTATTATACTTGTTTTCAATCGTCTCTTCTTTTTTACGGATTTTACGCTCAATTTCCGCGATTTCTTTTTCGCGTCCTTTGATTTCTTCGTCCATGCGGTTTCGTGCTTCCAAGGTTTCTTCTCTAATTTCAACCTTGGCTTCGCGAATTCGTTCGTCCGCATCGCGCTCCGCTTCTTTGATGATTTGTTTCGCACGCGTTTCCGCCGTGCCGATGGTCATTGCATCTTCGGCTTCTTTCTTTGCCAAAGCCTTTTTGACCGCCGATTTTGATACAAGTATCGAGACAACGATTATCAGGATGACTGCTGCAACGATTATGCCGATTAATAATGGCATAACATCGCTCATTACAGGAGTACCTCCTTATATTTTCGTACAAATTGTACTCCTTAATTGTAGCCCACTTCAGTCGGAAAGTCAAGGCATGGAAAATCATAACTTCAAATCATATCGCCGATAGACGGTGTCATGAATCGACGCCGTTTGTGTTGCGGATTTGATCCGAGCGGCCTCAGTTCTCCGCTTAGGTTTTGTGTCCATATCATCATCAGTACGGCGATCCTTGCGTACGGTGCCGTAAGAAGACGTCCGCACACCGACAGGCGATACGGACGTCTCGTTTATTCGTTATCCAATTTCAGTACGGACATAAATGCCTTTTGCGGAATCTCCACGCTACCGAACTGGCGCATCCGCTTTTTACCGCGCTTCTGTTTCTCCAGTAACTTTTTCTTACGGGAAATATCACCGCCGTAACACTTGGCCAATACATCCTTACGAAGTGCGCGTATGGTCTCCCGTGCAATCACCTTTGAACCGATGGCCGCTTGAATCGGCACCTCAAACAAGTGCCGCGGTATCTCGTCTTTTAACTTGATACACATCTTGCGGCCTCGTTCCCGTGCCGTATCCTTGTGAACGATAAATGAGAGGGCGTCAATTTCCTCCTTGTTCACCAAAATATCCAACTTCACCAATTCCGCCGGCACATAGCCTTTGAAATCATAATCAAAGGAAGCATAGCCGCGGGAACGGGATTTCAAAGCATCGAAAAAGTCGTAGATAATTTCATTCAACGGCAGTTCATAGCGTAGAACCGCACGGGTTTCCTCCAGATATTCGAGGTCAATGAATTGGCCCCGCCGTTCTTGACAAAGCCCCATAATTGCACCGATGAACTCTTCTGTCACCATGATTTCAGCCCGTACGATGGGTTCTTCCATGTGGTCAATATCTGTTGCATCCGGCAAGTTGGACGGGTTGGTCAGCTCAATCATGCTGCCGTCATTCTTGTAGACGTGATAGATCACGCCGGGCGCCGTCGTGATAATATCCAGATCGTACTCCCGTTCCAGACGTTCCTGAATAATCTCCATGTGCAGCAACCCCAGAAAACCGCATCGAAAACCGAAGCCCAGAGCCACGGACGTTTCCGGTTCAAATTGCAGCGCCGCATCGTTAAGATGAAGTTTCTCCAAGGCATCCCGCAAATCATCGTAATCGGCGCCGTCCACGGGATAGATCCCGCAATATACCATGGAGTTGACCTTCTTATAGCCCGGCAGGGCTTCTGCACAGGGATTGTCCGCATCGGTCACGGTATCACCCACCTGCGTATCATGAACGTCCTTAAGCGAGGCGGTAATAAAGCCGACCTCGCCCGCCTGCACGGCCTCACAGGGAATGAATTGACCGGCACCGAAATAACCGACGGATACCACCTCCGCTTCCGCACCGGTTGCCATCATTCGAATCACGCTGCCTTTTTTGACCACACCGTCAAAAACACGGCAAAAGATGATAACGCCCTTATAGCTGTCATACAGGGAATCGAAAATCAGGGCCTTGAGCGGGGCATTCGCGTTTCCCGTCGGTGCCGGAATGTGCTTGACAATACCTTCCAGTACATCTTCAATATTCAGACCCGTTTTTGCGGAAATACGCGGTGCGTCTTCTGCCGGTATACCGATGACATCTTCAATCTCCCGCGCAACACGGTCCGGATCGGCACTTGGTAAATCGATTTTATTAATAACCGGCATAATCTCAAGGTCGTGGTCCAAGGCGAGATAAACATTCGCCAATGTCTGCGCCTCGATACCTTGAGCGGAATCGACAACCAAAACAGTTCCCTCGCAAGCCGCCAAGCTCCGGGATACCTCATAATTAAAATCGACATGTCCCGGTGTATCGATGAGATTGAAGATATACTCCTCACCGTTTTTCGCCCGGTATACAATTCGGACGGTCTGCGCCTTGATGGTTATACCCCGTTCCCGTTCCAAATCCATATTATCCAGAACCTGGGTCTGCATCTCCCGCTTAGTCAGATGCCCCGTCAACTCAATGATACGGTCCGCCAAGGTGGATTTACCATGGTCAATATGGGCAATGATACAAAAATTCCTGATATTCTCTTGATTCATTGATTAATCAGCTGCCGGATTTCAGACACCGCGGTCAGCTTCACTCCTTCTATATTTTTCAATCGCTTTGCATTGCCTTCCGGAATGATGGCCGCGGAAAAGCCGATTTTCTTCGCCTCCTGAACCCTTTGTAACGCATGACTCACGGCGCGAACTTCACCGGCAAGACCAACTTCACCGAAGGCGACTACGTTCGTACCGAACGGTTTATTGTAATAACTGGATAAGAGAGCGAGGATAATCGCCAAATCCAGCGAGGGTTCCGAAACCCGCATCCCGCCGACCACGTTGACATAGGCATCATAGTCGGACAATTGAATCCGTAACCGCTTTTCAATGACCGCTATTAAAAGATTGACCCGGTTATAGTCGACACCGACGGCCGTCCGGCGCGGCGTACCGAACCCGGTTTTACTGACCAATGCCTGTATTTCAATGAGGAGGGGTCTTGTTCCTTCCATAACACAGGCAACAATGGATCCCGGCGCATCCGCCATCCGACCCGCCAGCATCAGTTCCGACGGATTGCGTACCTCCCGCAACCCGGTTGACGTCATTTCAAATACACCAACTTCATTTGTCGGGCCGAACCGATTTTTCACGCCCCGTAAAAGGCGGTAATTATCAAAGCGTTCTCCTTCGATATACAAAACCGTATCCACCATATGCTCCAGCAAACGAGGCCCCGCCACCTGTCCCTCCTTGGTCACATGACCGATGATGAGTACGTTAATACCGGTTGATTTGGCAAGGTTTAATAAACTTGCCGTACTCTCCTTGACCTGACTGACGCTCCCCGGAACACCCTGTATGGCCGGGTTGACCATGGTTTGGATGGAATCGATGATGAGAAAGTCGGGCTTTTCAAAGGAAACGGTTGCGAGAATTTCACTCAGATTCGTTTCACAATAGAGTCGAAAACCGTCTTCGAATGCACCAATGCGATCGCTCCTGAGTCGAATCTGACGCTCGGACTCCTCACCGGAGACGTAAATGACATCTTGTCCTGCGGCTGCCAAATGACGACAAATTTGCAATACCACGGTTGACTTACCGACACCGGGATCCCCGCCGATTAAAATCAACGAGCCCGGGACGACACCGCCGCCCAGGACCCGGTCAAATTCCGCCATGCCGACGGAGATACGTTCTTCTTTTGTTCGGTCAATTTCATGCAGGCGTACGGGCTTGGTACCGCGCGTTATGGCGGACACGCCTTTTTCATCATGATGTTTCGGGGCTTCCGTCAAAGTATTCCATGCCCGACATCCCGGACATTGTCCGACCCATTTGGCTGACTCATACCCGCACGACGAACAGAAGAATGCAGTGCTCTTCTTTGCCATCAGGCCTCCGGATTTTTCTGAACCAATACGTGAACGGGACCGTCTCCTTCAAAGGTTACGTTGATGTTTAATTTACCCGGGGCAATATAAGATGTGTTATCGTACACGATACCGTCGATGTCCAACATGAAATTCGTCTTGTCTTCGACCGCGAGAATGATGGACGCATCCGCATCACCGTAAACGTCAAACTCAATCCGCTCTTCCGCCGTTACGAAGTTTTCCACCCGAGTGCCCGGAACAGACTCAAAAACCATGACATTATTCCGTGATAAGCGTGTCACCTGATTATGACTTTTAATTTTATAGAGGTCTCCCTCAAATTCCATCTGTTCTTTTTGCTTTTCCGTCACCTTGTAGTCACCGAATGCGAGCTTGCCGCCCGACACTCCTATTACTTTACTCATCTTCCGTTCCTCCGATCAAATCAAATTTAATTTCTTTTCGTTGCTGATAACATTTTATTGCCCGCGGTAATGCCCTGTAATGATTCAACAAGATATCCGCCACGGGGTCTTCCACCTTCATTCGAAAATGACGCGCCAGTTCCCGTGCACCGTGCCTCGGATCATATGCCGCTTCCGCAATCGTCTTCTTCGCCGCTGCGGTCATCGTAAAATGAATACCGCGACTCAACTGGAGACGTTCGGCGAAAGCCTGAACATGCAAATTAGCAATCTTCACCAAATCTTTCCCGGTCAAAGGACGAAATACAATAACCTCACCGATTCGATTCAGAAATTCCGGTTTGAAGCGTTCCCGCAAGGCCCGGTCTATCCGACTCTTCATTCGTGCGTGGCTGCCCGCTTCCCGATCTTTTGAAAAACCGATGGGGCCGGCACCACCGACATCATGCGAACCGGCATTTGCCGTCATGATAATCGTACAGTTCTTGAAGTTGACCGAAGTACCTTTGGCATCTTCAATATGTCCCTCATCCAAAATCTGCAGCAGGATGTTGTAAACGTCCGGATGGGCCTTATCAATCTCATCAAACAGCAAAATACTGAAAGGATTCTGTCGTACCCGTTCCGTAAGTTGACCACCTTCTCCGTAACCGACATAGCCCGGCGGTGAACCGATAATCTTCGACACGCTGTGCCGTTCCATATATTCGGACATGTCGATAACCACAAGATTTTTCAGCGAGCCGAATAATTCCAATGCGAGCTGCTTGGCCGTCTCCGTCTTGCCGACACCGCTGGGTCCGCAAAACAGGAATGAACCGAGCGGTTTATCCGGATCACCGATACCGGCCTTGGCCCGCTTCATGGCACGTGACAAGGCGTGAACCGCCTCTTCTTGGCCGATGATACGCTTATTCAGACGGGACTCCAGACGCAAAAGGCTCTCCGCTTCCGTCTTGGTTAATTCCCCGACGGGAATCCCCGTCCATGTTGAAATCACCGTCGCAATATCCTCCGGCGTCACCGGATTGCCGAGTGCTTCCCGCACTTCTTTATTATGACATTGTTCGAGGTCTTTTTCAACAAACTCTTTCCAGTTGAGTCGTTTACAATTTCTGTCATTGTAGTCGGCGAATTTGAAGCCATCCGTTAAAATATTCGTCGCGCCCTCTTCGGAACGGGACAGGGCCTTACGGGCGCAGGCTTCATCCAACAGATCAATCGCCTTGTCCGGTAGGAAACGCCCCGTAATATAACGGTTGCTCAAACGGACGCAGGCATCAAGCACTTCGTCATCGATTTGAACGCCGTGAAAGCGCTGATAAGCAGGTCGTAATCCGGCAAGAATGGCAATGGCCTGCTCTATGCTCGGCTCCGCCACCCGTAAAGGCTTGAATCGGCGTTCCAAGGCCCCGTCCGTCTCAATGTACTTTTTATATTCCTCATATGTCGTTGCACCGATAAGCTGAATGTCGCCACGGGCCAAGGCCGGTTTCAACATATTGGCCGCATCCAGACTGTTGTCCCCGGCACCGGTGCCGATGATGGTATGAAGTTCATCAATAAATAGAATCACATCCCCGCGATTCGTAATCTCCGTAACCAACTGCTTCATTCGTTCTTCAAAGTCCCCGCGGTATTTCGTACCTGAGACCATGGTCGTAAAGTCCATGGAGTATACCGTCTTATTCCGTAAAACGCTCGGAACGGTCCCGCGATGGATGTGTAAAGCCAAACCTTCCACAACGGCCGTTTTGCCGACACCCGGATCGCCGACCAGGCAGGCGTTATTCTTCTTCTTCCTGGACAGCACTTCCGTAATCATGCGGATTTCTTCGTCCCGGCCGATAATTTCATCATACTTACCGGCAGCGGCTTCTTCGTTCATATTGATGCAAAGCTCGTTTAATACATCACTCGCCCCGTCCTCTGCGGAACGACTGAAGCGATTAACAAACTCCGTCTTAATATCGATGATGTCTTCTTCATCCGGATAGGTGTTGAAAATGGTGAAAATAACTTCCACCGGATTCACTTCCGCCTTACGGAAAAACATGCTGATATAGCCATCCGGTTCCCGCAACAGACCAATCAGCAAATGATGAGAACCGATGGTCTCACTCCCGCTTCGTTGTGCATAGCGCTTGGCCTCCCGAAAGGCCCGCTGAACCCGTGGCGTACTACGTAAGCCGATGGCCTGCGGTGTATTTTTACGGTCATGAACAATCTCCCGTCGTACGGCGTCAAAGGAGCGTACCGTAATACCGTAATCCGCCAACACCATCGCCGCAAACGTATCCGAGCACTCCACGATGCCATAGAGTATATCGTAAGACGTAATGGCTTCGGCCAGACGTTCCATGGCGTGCGTTTCCGCATGACGTATTATTTTCTTAGACTTGTTGCTGAATTTTACCATAATCTTCCTTACTGAAATGAATCGTAGATGCTGTCCACAATCCGGTGAACTTCCCGTCTGGAAATATTTTTACAGGATGCCTTCGCAACAATAAGCTGTAATGCCTGCAAGAGCTCCTGCCTTGTCTTCTCTTCGTTGATATCCACCTTGATAATTGCCCCGCTGCGCCGATCGACCGTTAAAAAACCCTCCGACTTCAAGAGGGCATAGGCCTTGTTGACCGTATGCATGTTGATACCGATTTCATCCGCCATCTTTCGTACCGAGGGCAGTGAATCGCCGTCATTAAAATGTTTCGTGGCAATTCCGATGATAATCTGATTCCGCAATTGCATATACAAGGCTTCATCGCTGTCAAAATCAATCTCTATAATCATGGCCACCTCCGTCCAATGATATAGCTATTATATAACACGCTCTCCGCACTGTCAATTCCACATCAAAAGACTACTTTGTCGGGACGTCGTATATCATCTGTGTATAACCGAGATGCCGGAATCCCAACCGTTCATACAAACGCCGGGCATCCGTATTCCCTTCGGTCACTTCGAGCCGAAAGCGCCGTGCCTCCGGAAACATTTGCATTACCGTCTTGAAATAAGACGTTCCGACACCGTGTCCTCGGTATTCGGGCAATAGATAAAGATCCTCAAACTGAACCGTGTAGCCACCCACCTCCGTACTGTAATAGCGTACGACGAAGCCGAAACCGGCCAGTACATCATCCACAATCAACTGATAACCGTAGAGGCCGGGACTGCCGGCCAGTGCATCGCCCAAAGTCCGTCTCAGTGTCCCGTCATCCACCGGATGCTCCAAAGCGGGGCTTTGATAAAAGGTCTTCATCATATCGAACAATTCCGATACGCGATCACGCTGCATTTGTCGTACTTCAATCATTGTCTCCCTGCCAATCCATATGCCGATGCCAACCCCCAAAATGCCTGCTCACTTCGTCGAATCATATCCGGAGCAACGCAGTAAGCCAGTCGAACCCGTCCCGGCACGCCGAAAGCCGATGAAGGCACCATGAGCAGACCGAAGTCCATGGCTCGTGCGCAAAATGCAGCTTCATCGGGAACGGGTGCGTCAACGAAAAGATAAAAGGCGCCCTCCGGTCGTGTGTAATGAAAACCGCAACGGTCCATAACACCTAACAAAAGATCCCGGTTCCGTTTATAAAATGTCGTATCACAAGTCATGCCCGGATACATCCCGACAAGCCGTTGAAAGAGGGCGGGTGCATTGACAAAACCCAGAATTCGGTTTGCCGTCACCAATGCCCGTCGCATGTCATCCCCGTCATCGATATCCGGATGAACGGCCAGATAACCGATGCGCTCGCCCGGCAACGACAGACTCTTGGAATAGGAATATGCAACCACGCTGTTACGGTAGTAGTTGAATATGGATGCCTGAACGGCATCATCATAGATGATCTCACGATAGGGTTCATCACTAATCCAATAAACGGTATGCGGTGCATCGGTCAAAATTTCGGCAATGGCCGACAACTCGTCCGCCGTATAAACGACGCCCGTCGGATTATTCGGTGAATTGGTAATGAGAACCTTCGTCTTCGAGGTAACGGCGGCTCGTAATGCATCCATATCCGGCCGGAAATTCGCGTCCGTCGGTACGACCCGCAGGATTGCCCCAACATTCTCGGCATAGAAACCGTATTCTACGAAATACGGTGCCGGGACGATGATTTCATCGCCCGGATTAATAACCGTTTTCAAAAATACATTCAAAGCGCCGGCAGCCCCGACGGTCATAACCAAATCCTCCGCCATAAGCTTCGTATCAAAACGCCGGTTATAATCCGTCGCAATCGCCGTTCGGACATCCGCGTAGCCCGCATTCGGCATGTAGGCATGGATTCCCGGCTCATCCGACAATCGCTTTACCGCTTCGGTAATCTCCGATGGCAACTCCAGTGCCGGATTTCCGAGGCTGAAATCAAATACGTTTTCATCGCCCCGTTCTTTTCGCATCTTCGCGCCCGCTTCAAACATGGCACGAATCACACTGCCGCCTGAGAGTTTCTCTTTCATATAACGTGATATCATTCATTGCCCCCTTCCACCTCATTGATACATAGGCGGTGAATCATTCCCTGCACAGTAGCCAATTCATGATGTGCCACAATGATATGCAGTACGTCTCCGGTATGGATTACCGTGTCACCATGTGGAATGATTTCATACGGTGAACGATGAATTTCCACAATCAAGGCTTCACGCGGCCAATCTACATCCGCAATGCGTTTACCGGCCAGACAGCACCCCGGCTGTACGACGGCATGAATCATGGTCGGATGCGTGGATATGATATCCTTTGTTTTATTGCCGTTCAGTAGTCGACCCAAGAGATAATCATAAATGGGCAAGGACCCCGACCAGTTCGTCACGGCATAGGCGATGAGACAGACAATGCTCACCGGCAATAAATAATTCAGACGGCCCGTCATTTCAAAAATCAAGATGATGGATGTCAGCGGTGCCCGCACAACGGCCGTCAGAAAACCGGCCATCGCCAGGATAATAAAGCTCTCCGTATAGTTCGGGGCAACGATTTGTGCAAAAATCATACCGGTTGTCGATCCCAGTATTAAAATCGGGAAAAATATACCGCCCGGCACACCGGAGCTGAAACTGAAGACGGAAAAAATCAGCTTTACGACAAACAAGAGAAGCATCATCTTAATCGTCGTACTGCCGGAAATCATGGCTTTAATCATGATACCGCCGCCACCCAGTACCTGGGGCAGGAAGAGGACCAACAAACCCGACACCAAAAACGGCAGGACGGTTTTCACCTGTGCCGGCAAACGTAAACGGTCATAAAATCCGTGAAAGATTTCCATCAACCGCTTATACAAGATCCCCAACACGGCCAAGATGACGCCGAGTACGATAATCATCCAATAATGCGAAAAGGCAATCTGTTCCTGCAACTTGAATGTAAAAACCGGGCGTGCACCGACAAATAATTTTGAAATAAAATCCGCCGTCACCGTGGCCGTAATGGACGATATCAGTAATTTGCGCGAGAAATGATGGTGAATCTCTTCCAGTGAAAACAATACGCCGGCAACCGGTGCATTAAAGGCAGCCGCCAAACCGGCCGAAGCACCGCAAGTCAAAAGATATTTCTCCGTCGTGGGTTTCCGCTTCAAAACCCGTGCAACGGTCTTACCCGCCATGGCACCCATCTGTATGGACGGTCCTTCCCGTCCGACACTCAAACCGCCTAATACGCTGAATGCACCGCCGACAATTTTTGCGACCAGAATACGCAGCGGATTGGGATTGATATAACCCTTGATTTCCGCCCGAACCTGCGGGATACCGCTGCCACCGCAGTAGCGCTCCCATTTACCGATGGCCCCGACAATCAACCCCAGAAAAACCAAGCCGATAAACATGGCCAGGATATACAGACCGTTTTCTCGGACGACGCCCGGAAACCATGAAAGAAAATCTTCGATATGATGCAATAAAAAGCGGTACATTACGGCAATCAGACCCGCAAAGGTACCAATCACCAACGCTTCCAGAATCAGTTTGATATCATCTATTCTATCTCGCTTGCCGATCATTATCGGTTGCATAGTCACGCCCTTTCCTACTGTTTTTCTCCAAATAATTTTGTATCTCATGCGCCATCCGCTCATTAATGCCCGGAATGGCCGCAATCTCACCCGGATCAGCTGCCCGAATGCCTTCTACACTCTTGAACCGCTTGAGCAACGCGGCACGTTTCACCTTCCCGATGCCCTTAATTTCATCCAGGACGGAACGGGTACCCTGTTTCTCATGAAGACTGCGAAAATAACTGATGGCATATCGGTGTACCTCTTCCTGTATCCCGGCAACGAAACGGTATAGATTTGAAGTACGGTCCAAAACGAACTCACATTCCGCATCCAAGAGACCGTGGGTTCGGTGCCGATCATCTTTAAACATGCCCCAAACGTCAATCGTTATGCCATAGCGGTCGAGAACCGCATTTACGGCATTCACTTGTGCACGTCCACCATCAAGAAGGATGAGGTCGGGATAATTACCGTATTTCAAACGTCGCTCCACGATTTCCGCCATGGACGCCGGGTCATCTGCACCGGCTACCGTCTTGATTTTGAAACGCCGGTATTCATGACGATCCCGCTTGCCATCCGTGTAGACAACCATTGCACCGATGTTATCCGTCCCCTGTATATTCGATATGTCGTAGGATTCAATGCGTTGCGGCAACACATCAAGTGCCAGGATTCTTTGAAGTTCTTCCAGTGCATCCGTACGATTTTGTCCCCGCTTGCGGGTCGGTTCGACGAACTTCTGCAGGTATTCAACGGCATTCTTCTTGACCAGTTCAATCAGACGCTTCTTTTCGCCGCGTTGCGGCACGTGGATACGAACTTTCCGTTCATTTCTTTCACTCAAGAGATGTGCCGTCTCATCCATTGCGGGGGGCTCATCCTCAACCAATATCTCATCCGGGATGAATTTCTGACTGAGATAAAATTGCTCCATGAAAGTCCCGATGATGTCACCGGTTCGTTCCCCCGCCACACCTTCCATAATGAAGTTCTCCCGACCGACCATCTTGCCGCCACGAATGAAAAAGACTTCCACACAGGCCACCGGACCGCTGACTGCCACGGCCAATGCATCGGTGTTGTCCCGCTGTGCTGCGCGCGTCACTTTCTGTGCCGTCAGGGTATCTTCCACACTCTGCAGTTTATCACGATAGTCCGCCGCTTCCTCATACCGTTGTTCGGCGGCGGCAACACGCATTTTCTCCCGAAGCATACCGACAACCTCGTCCGAATGGCCGGACAAAAAACGCAGAATTTTGTCAACATGTACCATATAGGTCGCGCGATCGATGGAACCGGTACACGGGCCGATACAGTTATGGATGTGATATTCAAGGCACGGCCGCATCTTCGTCCGTATGGCACGTGCCATATCATAATTACAAGTACGAATGGGGTACAAGCCCGTCAGAATGTCGAGCGTTTGATTCACCGCCGCAATATTCGTGTAAGGACCGAAATACCGGGCCTTGTCATTCAGAATCCGCCGGACCTTCATTAACCGTGGAAAGTCTTCCTGTACCGTCACCTTGATATAGGGATAGGTCTTGTCATCTCGGAGCAGAATGTTGTATCGAGGTTTGTATTTCTTGATCAAATTGCACTCGAGAATCAACGCCTCCAACTCGTTGTCCGTGATGATGTATTCAAAAGAGGCAATGTTTTCTACCATGGCACGGACCTTGGCACTGTGATTACCGCTGCGGAAATAAGAACGGACACGGTTTTTCAGCACCACCGCCTTGCCGACGTAGATGACGACATGTCCGGCATCCTTCATCAAATAGACCCCGGGTTTATCCGGTAGGGTTCGTAATTGTTCTTCAATGTCAAACATGAGGCCTCCGCTACAACTTCATGGTCCGTTTCAGAAACTCACCGGTGTAGGACTGTTTGCATGAAACAATCTCCTTAGGCGTACCTTCAAAAACGATACGACCGCCCTCATCTCCACCTTCCGGACCGAGATCAATCAAATGGTCCGCTGTTTTAATAACGTCCAGATTGTGCTCAATGACGATAACGGTATTACCGCCGTCCGCAAGACGATGCAAGACCGACAATAATTTGTCCACGTCATAAATATGTAATCCCGTAGTCGGCTCATCCAAGATATAAAGGGTTCTGCCGGTAGAACGTTTGCATAACTCCGCCGCCAATTTGATACGCTGCGCTTCACCGCCGGAAAGCTGGGTTGACGGCTGCCCCAATTTAATGTAATTCAGACCGACATCCCGCAGTGTTTTCAGAATTTTTTCAATAGCCGGGATATTCTCAAAAAATTCATAAGCCTCGTCCACATTCATGTCGAGTACGTCCGCAATACTTTTATCTTTGTAGCGGATATTCAAGGTCTCACGATTGTAACGCATCCCCTTGCATACCTCACAGGGTACGTAAATGTCCGGTAGAAAATGCATTTCGATTTTTTTGATGCCGTCTCCCTTGCAGGCCTCACAACGGCCGCCTTTGACGTTGAACGAAAAACGACCTTTCCGGTAGCCTTTCGCCTTTGCCGCGTAGGTTGCCGCAAACAGTTCCCTGATGGGATCGAACACCTTCGTATAAGTGGCGGGATTGGAACGAGGGGTCCTACCGATGGGACTTTGGTCAATATTGATAATCTTGTCCACGGCCTCGTAGCCTTCAATGGATTTGAATTTTCCCGGCTTGTATTTGGACTTGTTCAAACGAACGGCCAATGCCTTGTAAAGAATATCGTTGACCAGCGTACTCTTGCCGGAACCGCTGACACCCGTAACGCAAATGAATTTACCCAGCGGGAAAGATACGTCAATATTTTTCAAATTGTTTTCCCGCGCCCCCTTCAATGTGATGGCGGCACCGTTACCCGGTCGAAAATGTTCCGGCACGGGAATGGAACGCTTGCCGCTGAGATATTGTGCCGTCAAACTGTTTTCATGCTTGAGAATCTCGGATAGCGGACCTGCCGCGACAATTTCACCGCCGTGAATACCCGCATAGGGGCCGATATCCACGATAAAATCCGCCGCACGGATGGTATCCTCATCATGCTCGACAACGATGAGGGTATTACCAAGGGCCGTCAAATTCTTCAGCGTACGAATCAGCTTGTCATTGTCCCGCTGATGCAGGCCGATACTCGGCTCATCCAGGACGTACAGTACGCCGACCAGGGCTGAGCCGATTTGTGTCGCCAGACGAATCCGCTGCGCCTCACCGCCGGATAGCGTGCCGGCCTTTCTGTCCAGTGTCAGGTAACCGAGACCGACATCCCGCAAGAAACCCAGACGCAGTTTGATTTCTTTGATGATTTCCTTGGCAATCATCATTCGTTCTTCGCCCAGCTCGAGACCATCCAGATAATCCAGAATGCCGCGAATGTTCATGGCCGTCACTTCGATGATGTTCTTGCCGCCCACGGTGACGGCCAGAACCTCGGGACGCAAGCGTTGCCCGTGACAGGCGGGACACGGGAGCTCAATCATGTAGCGGTCGATTTTTTCACGCATTTTGTCGGACGCCGTTTCTTCATAACGACGTTGTAAATTCGGTATGACACCTTCAAACGGGCCGTTATATGTTTTACGACCGGAAAAGCGGGAATCAAAGGTAAACGTCAGATTCAGATTGTCCGTACCGTAAAGGAGCGCCTCGGTAAATGCCTCCGGTAATTCACACCAGGGGGTATCCGGAGAAACCTTGAAATGCTTTGCCAAGGCCAGTATCATTTGGGAATAATACCCATCATCATTCAATCCCGTAGAACCCCATGCATCGACCGCCCCCTCTTTCAAGCTCAAAGAAGGATTGGGGACGACCAATTCGGGGTCAATCCGTTTGTTCTCCCCAAGGCCCTTGCATCGCGGGCAAGCACCGTACGGGGCATTAAATGAAAACATCCGTGTCGAGACTTCTTCCAATGCCAAACCATGGTCCGGGCAGGAATAATCCGTCGTATACATGACCGTTCGCTCGCTGTCCGCGTCCACGCTCACCAACCCCCCGCTGAGATTGACCGCGGATTCAATAGAATCATGAAGGCGACTCTCAATGCCGGGTTTCATTTTAATTCGATCTACGATGACCTCAATATGATGCTTGATATTTTTCGCCAAAGGAATGTCATCCGCAATATCATAGACCGTACCGTCCACGCGTACGCGGACATAGCCTTCCTTTTCGATATTTTCAAGCAATTTCTTATGGGTTCCCTTTTGACCGCGGACAATGGGCGACATCAAGGTCAGACGAGTACCGTCCGGCTCCTTCATAATCTCATCCACAATCTCCTGTACCGTTACTTGCGTAATCGGTTGACCGCACACATGACAGTGGAGTTCACCGACACGGGCAAACAGCAGACGGAAAAAGTCGTAAATCTCCGTCACCGTACCCACCGTTGAACGCGGGTTGTGAGAAGTCGTTTTCTGGTCAATGGAAATGGCGGGACTTAGCCCGTCGATATATTCCACATTCGGCTTTTCCATTTGGCCCAGAAATTGCCGGGCATACGCCGATAGACTCTCTACATATCGGCGCTGCCCTTCCGCATAGATAGTATCAAATGCCAGCGTCGATTTGCCGGATCCGGATAGGCCGGTGAACACAATAAAATGATCGCGCGGTAAAACCAGATCCACATTCTTCAAATTATTTTCCTTTGCCCCCTTAATCACGATTTCGTTATGCAAGGGTATCCTTCTTTCTATCCGGCATCTGTCCGAAAACCGTCGTCTTCGAGACATCCTAACCGGTTATTCAATTCGTTCTTTTAGTACCGCAATCTCATCCCGTAATTCAGCTGCCCGCTCGAAATCAAGGGCATCCGCCGCACGGAACATCTCATCACGCAGAAGAATGATCTTCTCCTCAATTTTTTTCATATCGGCCGCATTCGTCACCCGATAGCCGCCCTCTTCCGCTACCGCCTTCGTCATTTCAATTTGTTGTGGAACGGACTTCAGTATTGTCTTGGGCACAATGCCGTGTCGCTCATTATAGGCTTCCTGTTTTCGGCGACGGCGTGCCGTTTCATCAATAGCGCGCCGCATGGATCCCGTGATTTCATCCGCATACATGATGACCCGTCCCTCGGCATTTCGTGCCGCCCGTCCGATCGTCTGTATGAGGGATGTGTCGGAACGAAGGAAACCTTCCTTATCCGCATCCAAGATGGCTACGAGTGCCACTTCAGGGATATCCAAACCTTCCCGCAAAAGATTGATGCCCACCAACACATCGAATTTACCCAGCCGTAAATCACGAATAATTTCCATTCGCTCCAATGTGACGATATCCGAATGCAGGTATTTGACGCGAACACCGGCCTCCATGAGATAGTCGGTTAGGTTTTCACTCATTTTCTTCGTTAAGGTGGTGATGAGAACACGATGTCCCGCCCCTACCGTCCGGTCAATCTCGGCCATTAGATCATCAATCTGATTATGAATCGGTCGTACCTCAATCAGCGGATCCAACAATCCGGTCGGCCGGATAATTTGTTCCGTTTCACATTGGGCATGCTCCATTTCATAAGGTCCGGGCGTTGCCGTCGTAAAAAGCACCTGATTCAGACTGCCTTCGAATTCCTCAAAATTCATCGGCCGGTTGTCGTAGGCGGACGGCAGGCGAAAGCCGTTATCGACCAAGGATTTCTTTCGGGATCGGTCACCCGCATACATCCCGCGTACCTGCGGCACGGTCGCATGACTTTCATCGATAATCATTAAAAAATCATCCGGAAAAAAGTCCATCAACGTATAAGGTTTCTGTCCCGGCTTTCTGCCCGTAATGTGTCTTGAATAGTTCTCGATGCCTTGACAAAAACCGATCTCACGCAACATTTCGATATCATACCGTGTCCGTTGGTCGATTCGCTGTGCTTCCAGCAGCATGTCGTTTTGTTTAAAAAATGCCACCTGCTCCTTTAATTCCTTTGTAATGGATCGAATTGCCGCCTCGATACGCTCGGGTGTCGTAACATAGTGAGAAGCGGGGAAGATGGCGATGTGCTTTCGCGTTGCCATCACCCGTCCCGTCACATGGTCAATTTCCGATATACGTTCCACCTCGTCACCGAAAAATTCAATCCGTATCGGATGGTCCGACGTATTGGCCGGAAAAATTTCCAAAACATCACCGCGGACCCGGAAGGTACCGCGAATGAAATGCAAATCATTGCGTTCATACTGAATCTCAACCAGACGACGGATAATCTCGTCCCGATCCCGCTCCTGTCCTTCTCGTACGGAAAGCATGAGGTTCTTGTAATCGGACGGATCACCCAATCCATAGATACAGGAGACGGAGGAAACGACGACCACATCACGCCGCTCCAGTAATGAGGCCGTTGCGGAATGCCGCAGTTTATCAATTTCCTCATTCGTACTGGCATCTTTTTCGATGTAAGTATCCGTTGCCGCGACATAGGCTTCGGGTTGGTAATAATCATAGTACGAAACGAAGTATTCGACGGCATTGTTCGGAAAAAACGCCTTAAACTCATTATATAATTGGGCCGCCAAGGTTTTATTATGGGCGATAATCAGGGTCGGCCGGTTGACTGCCGCTATAACATTCGCCATGGTAAAGGTCTTGCCGGATCCGGTCGCTCCGACCAGCGTCGTAAACCGATTTCCGGCATCGATGGATCGGACGATGTCGGCCACCGCTTCGGGTTGGTCTCCGGTCGGTTGAAACGGCGCCTGTAAATCGAAGGTGCTCACTGTCCCTCCTCCTCTTGATATTAATACGTTCCTAAATCATTATTATAGCATGAAACCCCCGGCGGATAAACCGCATGACCAAATTTTTACGGAAACACGCACTGCTTTTTCTATGTAAAAAAAGACGCAAATCATGGATTTGCGTCTTTACCGTCTGTCATTATCTGTGAAACAGTCGTTTCGTTTCATACTTAGGTTCCATACTCAGACGGATGCCCAGCTTTTTCAACATCTCACGGTCTTCCCGTAGAGAAATTACCGACGAATGGGCTTCCAGTCCCTTGAGCTTAGGAATCTGATCCACGACAATCTGTGCCAACGGATTGGTCGTTGCCGATATGGAAATGGCAATCAACGCCTCACCGGCCGTCAAACGGCGCGCCTGTGAGCTGGTTTCCAGTTGCTTCAACTTCTGAATCGGCTCGAATATTAGGGGCGGAATGATATGAATCCGATCTTGGATATCCCCTAAAGCTTTTAATGCGTTGATTAAGGCGGCCGTCTCCGCGCTCATAAGTTCCGATGCTTTACCGGTAATAATACGACCGTCCTCCAACTCAATGGCGACGGCAGGTTTACCGCACTCCGTTTCCTTTACACGGGCTTCACCGACCACCCTACGGTCATTCTCCGTAACGCCGGCCCGTTGCATCACGATTTTCAGTTTCGTAATGGCATCGTTTGAACCGTGGCCGCTCGCTTTATCACAGAGGGCGCTGAAATAGCGGCGAATAATCTCCGCCTTTGCCGCTTCCCGAACAATATCATCGTCAAAGATGCACTTGCCCGCCATGTTGACCCCCATCTCCGTGGGCGACTTGTACGGACATTCTCCCATGATTTTACGCATCATGGCCGCCAGCACGGGGTATATTTCCACGTCTCGATTGTAATTGACCGCGGTTTCACCGTTCGCCTCCAGATGGAAGGGGTCAATCATATTAATGTCATTGAGGTCGGCCGTTGCCGCCTCATAGGCCAGGTTCACGGGATGCGTAAGGGGTAGATTCCACACCGGGAAGGTCTCAAACTTCGCGTAACCGGCTTTGATACCGCGTTTATTCTCGTGATAGAGTTGACTCAGGCAGGTAGCCATCTTGCCACTGCCGGGACCGGGTGCCGTAACGACAACCAAGGGGCGTGTCGTTTCGATATATTCATTCTTTCCATAACCCGATTCGGAAACGATGTGGGGGATGTCCCCGGGGTAGCCCTCAATACTATAATGCTTATAGACCTTCATATCCAGAGATTCCATCCGTTCAATGAACTGGTCGGAAGACTTCATTTCATTGTAGCGGGTCAGAACGATGCCGGTAACGGCCAATCCGAAGGAGCGGAATGCATCGATGAGGCGCAGGATGTCCGCCTCATACGTTATACCCAAATCCTCCCGGATTTTGTTATTTTCGATATCTGTTGCCGATATAACGATGATAATCTCCGCCTTATCCGCCAAGGCCGAAAGCATTCGTATTTTTACGTCCGGTGCGAACCCCGGAAGGACACGGGATGCGTGATAGTCGTCAAAGAGTTTACCGCCGAACTCGAGATAGAGTTTATTTCCGGCGTTATCGATTCGTTCCCGAATCCGTTCCGACTGCATTTGAATGTATTTTTCGTTATCGAAGCCGAGTTTCATCCTTAGTCCTCCTGATTATGAAATACTTCCTGGACGTCATCATCATCTTCCAGCAAATCCAGCATTTTATTCATGGCTTTTTCGTCTTCGGCATTCAAACGTACCCTTGTATGCGGAATCATGGCCACCTCGGCGGAAATCATGGGAATGTCGGCATCCTCCAACGCCAGACGAACAGCTGAAAAAATATCCGGTTCGGTATAAATCTCAAAGCTGTCCGTCTCCTCATTGAAATCTTCCGCACCTGCATCCAGTGCAATCATCATCAAATCATCCGCACTGCCTTCATAGGCCTCCTTGTCGACGATGATTTCCCCTTTTTCTTCGAATTGAAAAGAAACGCAACCGGTCACACCGAGCGAACCGCCGCCTTTGGTAAAGGCATTGCGCACATTAGATGCCGTACGGTTTTTGTTGTCCGTCAGTGCTCGCACGATAACGGCTACCCCCGCGGGACCATAACCTTCGTAAGTAATGCTTTCATAGTTGGCGGCGGCATCTGCGCCGGAAGCCTTCTTGATGCTCCGCTCAATGCTGTCATTAGGCATATTGTTTGCCTTGCACTTGGCCACCACGTCACGAAGACGATTATTATTTTCCGGATCGGGTCCGCCCTCTTTTACCGCAACGGCAATCTCCCGCCCCAGTTTTGTAAAGATTTTTCCTTTACGGGCATCATTTTTTTCCTTTTTATGCTTGATGTTAGAAAATTTGGAATGGCCGGCCATTACTCTTCTCCTTCTTCTGTTCGAGTCTCTTTGCGCACGATGCGCACCAATTGTATCATCTTATTTCGTATTTTGAGAATACGGAAATTATATCCTCCGTAAAGGATATCAATCATATTTTCTTCATCATCCGTCGGAATCCGATTCAGACGATCAATCAGAAAGCCGCTCAAGGTTTCAAACTCGTCACCGAAATCGACCTGCAGGCGTTCGCTCAACATTTCAAGCGGACAGGCACCCCGTACCAGAAATTTCTCCGCACTCGGCTCGATAATCATTGTCTCATCCACGTCATATTCGTCAAGAATATTACCCATGATTTCTTCGATAATATCTTCCATCGCCAGAATGCCGTCCAGCTGACCATATTCATCAATGACCATGGCCATGTGTGTCTTCTCTTCCTGCATCTCTTTGAAGATTTCATTGACATTTTTCGTGGTCGGTACAAAATAGGCCGGACGAACCAATCCCTCCGTATCCGCCAGCGTTTGTGTCCGATCCGTTTCCGGGTCATGGTAAATACGGAAGAAATCTCTCAGATGTAAGATCCCGCAAATTTTGTCCAGCTCTTCCCGATAGACGGGGTAGCGCGAAAACTTCTCCGAAATGATGATTTCCGCCGTTTCCGTCAAAGTTAACGCCTCGTTCAGTGCTACAATATTTTTTCGATGCGTCATGATATCCATCGCCTCTTTATCACCCAACTCGACGATGTTACTTATCATTTCCGCTTCTTCCTTTTCCAAAACCCCCTGTTCATGGCCGTCATTGACAAGGGCGATAATCTCGTCCTCTGTTACACTTTCGTATTCACCGCGTATATCGAGTTTCATCAATCGCGCCATCGCTTCGATAATGAAAACAAGGACGGCGACAGGTGGCGTGGCAATGCGGTAAAACAATGACGCCAGACGCAAAACGAAGGGATTCAAATTTTCCGCCCGTGCATAGCCCACATGCTTGGCCGATACGGCAATGATGAGCATCAGAACGACAAGCAACCAGCCATAGCCGTGCTGTGTTGCCAAACCCGTAAAAATAAAACTGTAGATTAAGACGCATACGATAAGATTCGTATGATAATTATCCGCATATTTCAGCAATCTCATACTGACGGCGTCTTTCTTTGTTTCCAGGATGTCATCATTAATACTGTCAATGGCACCGTACAAATACCACATCATCGGTGTAATCAACCCCGATAAAATGATACCCGTCCAATATAGAATCCGTAAATGATCTTCGTCCATCAAACTCTCCTTGCCGTATAAAAGAAATTGACCTCGTCCACCAGTTGCCCGTCCTTGAAATACAGGCGCGGTATCCGCTTGCTTAATCCGCAAACAAATTCGTAATTGAACTTACCCGATAAACGAGCGAGTTCTTCGAGTGTTACCTCTTCCGTTCCGCTGCGACCGATGAGAACAACTTCCTCGTTGATATCAAGCGGCCCGAAGTCGGTCACATCAACCATAAACTGATCCATACAAACGCGGCCGATAATATTTGCTCTCCGCCCGCGAATCAGAACGTATCCGCAATTACTCAAAGAGCGCGGATAGCCGTCCGCATAGCCGACCGGTATCGTCGCAATGCGCATGGGCCGTTCGGATACAAAGGTCGAATTGTAACCGACGCCCGTTCCCGGAGGAATTTCTTTTGTAAAAATAATGTGGCTTTTCAATTGAAGGGCCGGTTTTACCGGTACGTGATTGACCAATACATCCGTTGACGGATAATAACCGTAGAGGATGATGCCGGCACGGACCATATCGCGATGTGCAGACGGCATGTCGATAACGGCGGCAGAATTTGCACAGTGCACCAAGGGCACACTGATGCCGACACGTTCCAATACCGACAACGCCGCTTCAAAACGGTCATACTGTGCACGGACCGGAGTTTTGTCCGCCTCATCCGCATTCGCAAAATGTGTGAATACGCCTTCGACGACCAAATTCGGTAATGCGGCGATTTTACGCATCTCCTCTTCCAGATGCTCATCCGTCGCATAACCGATTCGACTCATCCCCGTATCCAATTTAATATGAATATAACAGGGACGATTCATCAAAACGGCATATTCGGACAGTTTTTTTGCCATCTCATAATAAAACACCGTTGTCCGGATTCCTTTTTGAATGAGTTCCGGAATACTGCGCTCAAACACGCCGCCCAAAACAAGAATCGGTTTTTCGACAAAGCTGTTCATCAAATCCAAAGCCTCGTCAATGGTGGCGACCGCGTAATAATCCACCACATCCGCCATATGCTTGGCACAGACCGTCGCACCATGTCCGTATCCGTCCGCCTTGATAACGGCCATTAACTTGCTGTCACCGATATGCAATCGGATGCTCTCAATGTTCTCCAGAATCCGATTCAAGTTAATTTCCGCATATACCCTACCGTATTTTTCCATGCTATCTCCCGTTAATTTCGTTCCTGTTACCGATTCCCATACATACCATGCGTTGATGACATAGGTGGCATATCTTCCGCCCGCTGATATATAATCTCCAGTGCCGTCGCCACCTCGCTTGCCATCACGCTGCAGGAAGAAGCTTTTTCGGCTGCCACCTCGCCTGCCAATCCGTGGATGTACACACCCAGGCATGCGGCACCGAAGATTGACATCTTCTGCGTCAGCAGTCCGGCAATCGTGCCGGCCAGTACATCGCCCGTTCCACCCTTTGCCAATGCATCGGAACCCGAAGTGTTGATATAAACCGGATGGTGTGGCGCCGCAACGACCGTCCGGGCATCCTTGAGGATGACCGTTACGCCGAAACGGTCTGCAAAGTCTCGTGCCGTCTCAAAATGATTTGACGAACAGGGCTGATTCAGCCGCGCACAAAGACGTTGCATTTCAAGGGGATGCGGTGTCAGTATCACCGGCTTATCCCGTAAAGCTTCCATCTGATCCGTCTCCAGTAAGTTGATGCCGTCCGCATCAATGACAAGGGGCTGCACGGCATGTCGACAAACATAATCGACAATGGTCCGTGCCACATCATTCTGTGACAGCCCGGGCCCCATCAGAATATGGGTCGCTTTCTCTACGATGCCGGCAAATAAATCTTCATCAAACCGCTCATACGTACTCATCACCGCTTCCGGTAACAGACTCTGCAAGATGGTCCGGTTGCCGGAAGGCGTGACCAGCCGAACCAAACCGGCACCGCTCTTGAGGGCGGCAAAACCGGCCAAATAGGCTGCACCCGCCTGCGGTACCGAACCCGCTATAACGGCAAGCCGACCGTAAGTCCCTTTGTGACTATTTTTGAGACGACGCGGCAGACGACCCAAATCTTCCATCGTGTAGGTGAAGGCCGAGAAAGGCAGCGCATCAATCGCTCCCTTTAAAAACCCAATATCCGCAACCCGAACCCGACCGGCATAAGCAGCTCCGGGATACAGTAATAACCCGATTTTATTGTATCCGAAGGTCACCGTATCCGTCGCCCGAACCGCCGTACCAAGCACCGCACCCGACGAACCGTCTATACCCGAGGGAATGTCCACGGCAACTACCGGTACACCGGACGCATTGATATCATCAATGAGCGATGCATATGCACCACGCACCGGCTTGCAAAGACCGATGCCGAACAGCGCATCCACAATCACGTCGCAGGCTTCAAATGTCGTTATTTCCGGAATTTGCATATAACGGATGACACGTAGTTGCGCCTTCATTTCTTCCGTCGCACGCTCCTCGTCGCCCATGAGATAAACGCGAACATCATAGCCCGCACTCTTTAAATAGCGTGCAACGACCAGACCGTCGGCACCGTTATTACCCATGGCCGACACGACGCAAACGCTGTGTCCGGCATCATAGCGGCTTGTCAAAGTTTCAAATACGGCATATCCCGCCCGTTCCATCAACGCAAAACTCGGCACACCGGCCACCTCGATGCATTGACGGTCGACCGCTTTCATTTCCTGCGCAGAACCGACTCGTTTCATAACTCTTCCTCCTTTGTGGAACCTACGGCAAATGCCGTTGCCGTTTGCCGTGTATCCGTCAAACTCAAATGAACGAAGTCAATCTTTAAATGGGAAAAAAGCTCCTTCGTTTTTCCGTACAAACGGACGGTCGGAGCCCCTCTCTGGTTTCGTAATATTTCAATCTCCTCCGGACGACAAGCCTTGAAGCCGTATCCGCTGACCTTGGCAACGGCCTCCTTCGCCGCAAAGGTGGAAGCCGCCCGCCTGGGGCTGCCGGCGATCAATCGCCGCTCCACGTCCGTATAAATCATGCTCATAAACCGTTCGTTGTCGACCAGATTATCGAAACGGCCGATTTCCACTGCATCGACACCTATCCCTTTAATCACGCTGCATCTCCCGGTCCGTTTTCAGATTATAGGATAAACGCATCAGACTGTCTGAAAGATGAACGTTCTCGACGGTCATGCCCGGTTCCGGCTTGATATCCATGCTGGCAAAATTCCAGATGCCTATATTCCGTCGACGACTTGCTATTTTAACGATATCCGCCACGGCCCGCTTAGGGACGGTTAAGACGACAACATCTACCGGATTCTCCTCCAGGTACTGTGCCAAGGTGTCCAAATGGCGGATGGGATGAGACCCGAAGATTTCACCCGTACGATTCGGATTATAGTCAAAAACCGCCGTAAAAATAAAGCCCTTATTCGTAAACCCGCCGTATTTGACGATTGCCTGTCCCAGGTTGCCGGCACCGATTAAAATCATACGATGTACCTTGTTGATACCAAGTACCTTGCCGATTTCATCCTTCAAATAGGCGACGTTATAACCGTAACCTTGCAGACCGAATTCTCCGAAGTTATTTAAATCCTGACGAATCTGCGAGGCCGTCAATCCCATCAGCCGGCTCAGCTCCTTCGATGAGATACGCTCCGTCTCCCGTTCATATAATTCGGATAAAAATCGGTAATAACGAGGCAGACGCCGAATAACGGCCTTAGAAATCTTTCGCTCGTCCGATCGTTTTCGCTCTTCCATATCTCCCGCCTTACTAAAATTCTGAATCTATTATAACACAACAGGTTGATTGATGACAACCGCGACGGATATTTCCATCGCGACGAAATGAAAAAAGTCGAGCGGATAAGCTCGACTTTGACGGAAACGGTGGGATTCGAACCCACGTGCCTCGCAAGAGACAAAACGATTTCGAGTCGTTCCCGTTACGACCACTTCGGTACGTTTCCAAATTCTGACTAACTGTGCACCCCGTCACCGAACGCCTGATGAAGAATCTCGTCTTTTTCCGCCTTCGTCGCATCTTTTCCTTTGGTAAACCGGTTCATTAACTCCGGTGCCAAATCGATGGCCTTTTCAATTGCCGATGTTTTGCCGACGTTGACGATGCGCGCGGCGCCGTCCTTAATGACCAGCACTGCCGAAGGCTTGATTTTGCCACCGAGCCCGGCACGTGAACTGTTCTTTTTACGGACAGAAGAATCAAAGGCGCCGGCCCCCATGGCGAAACTCACTTCTACCAAGGGAACGATAACGGTATCGCCGAAAAATTGTGCATCCCCGACAACTGTTTTTGAGTCGACAAAGGTTTCCACGCCGTCAAACAATTCTTGTAATAATTCATTGACTTTTTTCGTATCCATTCTTACCTGCCTTTAATATCCCGTATCAGCTTGCGACAGTTCCCGTTGAGCACGATGCGTAATGCATGATATGCTACGGTGCCGAGCCGAATCCGACCGTCGATGTCCGCCAGGACGCGCAGTCGCTCTTCTTCAAAATACGGTGTGATGTCCAGTTGTACGGAACGATATCCGATGAACGAACTCAACGCCAGAATCTGTCCCGTAAGCGCCGGGTCATCCATCCCAATATCAATTTTTATCATAGCATTTTTCGGCGCAATGTGCAAGATGATTTTTTCACCGCGACGATAGACGGTGCGAAGCAATGCCACGTTCTCTTCCGTATAATACTTGTCTGTCAAGGCATCCAGCTTTTCGCGCTTTTCTTCCACCTTATTCGAAAAGTCCGTCACTTTATTTTTCATCTTTAGGATGAACATACGTAGTTTGCGGACCTGCCGCAACAAAGCCTGCCACAGCCGCTCTTCCATACGTTGAAAAAAATTGCCTGTTATTTCTTTTTCGAGCGGCCTTTCCGGCATCGGTCGTCCCTCAGTAGTACCTTCCCCGGGGGAGAATCCTTCCGGCGGCAAATAGAGATTTTGAATCTCCGGACTGAGCCGTTGCGGCTTTACGGACCTGCCGCTCTCCCCGGTAACGGAATCCGCATTATCCGCCTCGGCATCGGCCGTCGTCCTGTCCGGCAGCTCGACATCGGCCGAATCAGGTAAGACCGGCTCCTTCGGCTCCGGAGGCACCGGATGATGGATTGCCTTTTCGGACGCTTCGGAAGGCTTCTTCCGTTGTCCGTTACGTTCAAATCGCAAATCCGCCACGGGAACCTCATCACGTATGACGGCTTGCAGCTGTTCTTCCCCCATTCCTTTGTTGATGACGGTGCGGCCGAAGAGTTTCAAGCGAAGACGCAACGCATGCCGATAAGAAAGTCGTATCTGAACGGCACGAAAAAACCATCGGACGGATATTTGTGCCGCCGTTGTACCGCCCTTTTCATGGCGTCCCTGAATCTGATAGCGAAACGGTATCAGTAGAACAGCTAAAATAACGCACAAAACCAGGGCGAGTACGACCAATAAAGTAATGCCGATAATCTTCAGTATAATCATCCCGCCCTCCTTCGTTTAGTCTGCCACGTAAACGCGAATTGTATTGGTGAAATTTGTATCTTTTCGCGTACCGTCAAACATCGACGGCATACCCGACGTTATGACGACCAAGTCACCGCGCTTCATATAACCCGCCTTGCGGCAAATGTTAATGGCATCTTGGACGATAATGTTCGGATTTTCGCGATATTCCTGCCAAAACGGAATGACACCCCAGTAAATCTGCATCTTCCGAACCGTCTTAATGTTGGGCGACACCCCCACGTGAATGCAATTGGGACGAAAACGGCTGACAAAACGAGCCGTTGTCCCGCTCATCGTCGGTGTGATAATCAGTCGAGCGCCGATGCTCTCCGCCGTACTGACCGTTGCAGCACTCACCGAACTGGAATAGTTATATTTGCGATGCATCTTTTGAGACTCGGTATAGCGTTCAAAATCAATGTGCGATTCCGTCGTCTTACAGATATTAACCATCGTCTGTAATGCCGCAAGGGGATACTTTCCACCTGCCGTTTCACCGCTGAGCATCACGCAATCCGCCCCCTCATAGATGGCGTTTGCCACGTCATTGACTTCGGCGCGGGTCGGTCTCGGATTCCGAATCATCGAATCCAACATCTGTGTCGCCACGATGACCGGTTTATACCGCTTATTACATTCCTTGATGAGCTTTTTCTGGATGAAAGGTACCTGTGCGGCGGGAATTTCCACGCCGAGGTCGCCTCTCGCGATCATCAAGCCATCGGAATAATGCATGATACCTTCCATATTTTCAATAGCTTCCAGACATTCAATCTTAGAAATGACCGGAATATTGGCACAGTGCTCCTCCAACAGTCGTTTAATGGCAAGGATGGATTCCTGATTTCGCACGAAAGAGGCGGCGATAAAATCGAAGTCTTCTCGGATACCGAATAGAATATCCTCCTTATCCTTTTCCGTCAACGTCGGAAATTCCAGTGCCACACCCGGCACGTTCACGCCCTTTCGTTCGCCGAGCAGGCCGCCGTTTATGACGGTACAATGGATTTCCTTTTCGATGACGGCGTCAACGCGTAATTCAATCAAACCGTCATCAACGAGGAGTTTATCACCCGTTTTGACGTCATCAGCGAGCTTGGGATAGGTCACGGAAAGCCGTTTTTCATCCCCCAGAATGTCTTCCATCGTCAAGATGACGGTCTCTCCCGTCATCAATAAAACCTGTTTTTCAGGATTGGCCAAAAGACCCGTCCGTATTTCCGGTCCCTTTGTATCCAACAGTGTCGCCACCGGACACTGTAACTCCGCGCTGACCTCGCGTACCGTTCTCAACAATTCGCGGTGTGATTCATGTGTGCCGTGAGAAAAATTAAAGCGGGCGACGTTCATCCCGTTTAATATGAGCTCACGGATTACTTCCTTGCTGCTGCTCGACGGGCCGAGTGTGCAGATGATTTTCGTTCGTTTCATGCTACTCCTTCTTAAAGATGTTCATGATCACGAATATGTTTTTCGCAATACTCGAACATCCCGTTACATTTGCTACAATACCGGAAATCCATATCCGGTTCATCCAAATCGGTCACACCACATGCCGTACACCGATGTTTCGGGACGGGCTTGAACTCATGATGCGGCTTCGCACTGCTCCTTTCCACCCGCTGACTGCCGGGCGGAACATGCCGTTTGGTGTTCCCTGCACGTTGAAATTGACGTCGCCGTTTTCTCTGTTTGAAGCTGAAACCGCCGTTGATAATCAGAAAAACAAAAACGAGATTCAAGAGGGCGGCAATCGCCTCAATTCGACCGCCGCCACCACCGTAAATAGCAAAACCGAAGAGTACGAGGTCCAAAATGGCAATATACTTTGCCTTTACCGGTACGATGAAATAAAACAGAAACTGTTGTTCCGGCATGCTGAGTGCAATAAACAGGAACAGTGAAAGATTCAAATAGTTGTTGCCGATTTGATATGTGCCGAAACCGATGGGCAATTGAAAAATATAGCGGGCCGCGGCAGCCGTTAAGATGGTAACGATAACGCCGCTGACGATGATGAAGTTCAGTCGGAAAGTCCCCCAAAGCCTTTCCATCGCCTTTGCTATCAGAAAGTAGACATAAAGGGCGATGAGCATGAAAAACACATTACCGCTGATGGGAAACAGCAGGAAGGTAATAAGACGCCAAACCTGTCCAAACCCGAATATCATGTCGAAATTCAAACCGAGGTATTGAAAATAAAGGGTCGGATTGGTAAAAAACAACATACCGCCGATGGCGTATAAGCCGACCAAACCGATCATTAAATTCGGCATCTTCCGATGGGCAAATCGCCGTTCCAACTTCATAAAAAATTTCATACTGCTCCTTTTAATATATTATGCGAACTGCATGCTCCGCCACACCGATACGAACGTATCGAACCGGTGCCGTTCCCTCGCCGTCCAGAGTCCACGGTACGGGTTCCCTAAATTTCATGCGAATATCCCGACCGCGGAGGACGGACACGCCCTCCGGTTGTTTATCCGCCACGAACATGGCGGCCAAATCCGCAAAGTCTTTTACCCGTTTCGGTTTCCGATAAAGTATCACCTCAAGCAGTCCGTCGTCCGGACGTATATCGGGAATCCGACCGTCAATCCGAAAGCCGCCGATATATTTGGCATTGGATACCATGCCGAGTGCATAACGACCGCTGAAGTGACGACCGTCCACCCGGATACGGACATCATATTCCGGGATGGCGGTAAACTCCCGTAAACCGCTGATGACATAAGCCCCGTGTCCCAACACGTTTTTCAAACTTTGTGCCGTATTGACGGACGTATCCGTGAATGCACCGAAAGCCGCCACATACGTAAAGGTCCGCTTGTTGAATAACCCCAAGTCGACAGCCCGTGGTCGTGCCCCTTTCAGGTGACGGAAATTATCCGCCATGTCGGTTTTTAAACCCAAACTTCGACCATAGTCATTGGTTGTACCGGTCGGGAATATCATCAGCGGTGTCCGGTCATTCATCTCATACAAGAGACCCGCCGTCAGCGAAACCGTCCCGTCGCCACCCGCGCAGATGATTAGGTCATACGATTTTCGCAGGTATCTCCGCAGTTCACCGGTCAAATCCCCATTGCCCGTCACATAAACGGTCATCCGCCATCCGGCTTCCGTAAAACGACGGATGGTCGGCAGCATACGATTCCCCGCCTGTCCCCGCCCTGAAACGGGGTTTACAATCATTAATCCATCCTTCATCGCTTCACGACAATCTCATCTTGGTTTTTGTAAATTCTATCGGCCGCAACCGTGCCACGCACGGATGACAGCGGATAGATATTCGTATGCCGGCCGATTACCGTTGCGGGATTCAAAACGGTTGAACAGCCGACTTCCGCAAAATCACCTACGATGGCACCGAATTTTTTCAGCCCCGTCTCCAATACCGTATCCCCGTGTTTCACACTTGTCAGACGACGGTCACTCTTTACATTCGAGGTTAATGCCTGCGCCCCTAAATGCGCCTTATGCCCCAGAATGGAATCACCAACGTAATTATAATGTGGTACTTGTGCCCCATCAAAAAGAATGGCATTCTTGAGTTCCACCGAATTACCCGCGACGGCCCCCTTGCCGATGAGCACTTTCCCGCGAATGAAAGCACAGTGTCGTACTTCCGCCCCCTCATCGATAATGCATGGCCCCGTAATGTGTACACTCGGCGCAACGGTAGCACTTTTCGCCACCCAGATATTCGTACCCCGTTCTTCAAATAAGTCCGACGGCAGGGTCTTGCCCAAGGCCACAATGAATTCTCCGATTTTCGGCAAAACGGTCCACGGATATTCGTCCCCCGTAAAGAGACCCGCAGCGGCCGTCTTTGTCAAATCCAGTAGAGCATTCGTTGTCAATTCTGAAATCATATATTCTCCTAACTGCTTTTATGCCGATATATCGCTTCAATTTTCCGTAAATCACTCTGAATATTATAATTTAATTTTCCGTATTTTACAACATTGACCTTGTCTTGCACAAATGCGGTCAATTTTTCCATATACGCTTCCGTATCGATGACGCCGTCAGCTACCATGCCCAATCCCTTTTCCCATGAGGCGGTCAACTTGGGATCCAGCAAACCCGGTATGGTGTTCGCGACCACCTGATAGATGCACTCGCCCGCCATGGTCGGGGTAATCACCTGTGTCTTCTTATTCACGCCGATGTAGGCATTCGTCAATAATTTTTTGATGATTTCCGCACGTGTGGCGGAAGTGCCGATACCGCTCCCCTTAATCTGTGCACGCAGGTCCTCGTCCTCTATCAAAGAGCCAGCATTCTCCATGGCCAGAATAATGGAACCCGTCGTATAACGTTTTGGCGGTGTCGTTTCCCCCGCCCGTACTGTAATATCGTTGATGGGTAAAACCTGCCCTTTTCTTACGGACGGTACGACCTTCGCCGTTGACTTCTCTTTTTCCGGCAATGCATTCACGGCCATCCAGCCCGGGCGAACCAATCGTTTTTCTTTCGCAATAAAGGTCTCGGTTTTTACGCCGATGACGATGGTCTGATGCTCGTATTCCGCCGCCGGATAAAATATCGCCAGGAAACGCAGCAGTATTTTCCCGTAGATCTGCTTGGCCTGACGGGAGAGTCCGTCAAACATGTTCAACCCTTCGCCCGTCGGTATGAGGGCATAGTGGTCGGTCACTTTTGCGTCATTGACATACTTACTGCGTGCCAGTTTTTTCTCCGCCCCGTCCGACAATATTTGTGCCGCCAATGCACCATATTTGGGAAATGAGGACAGCTTGCGTAGCGGTTTGTCGATTTCTTTCGCTACGGCGCGACTCAATACACGGGCATCGGTTCGGGGATAAGAAATCATCTTCTTTTCATATAGTTCCTGTGCGTAACGTAAGGTTTCATCCGGTGAAATTTTAAAGGTCTTGGCACACTCATTCTGTAACTCTGCCAGGTTGAATAACAGAGGCGCCGCCCGACGCGACTTTTTCTTCTCCCGGGAAAGAACCCGGCCCTCGCCGATCGATTGCAAGCGTTCGGCAAAGCTTTCCGCCTCCTTCTTATCCGTCAGGCCGTTTTCTTTATACAGTAACGGATGATTCGCATACGCACTGTCGGGACAGACCTTCCATTCCGATTCGAGCACTTCGTCCCCGACTTGAAACAAACCTTGAAGACGGTAAAACGGCGTCACCTGAAAGGTTCGTATCTCCCGCTCACGTTGGACAACCATCCCCAAAACGCAGGTCATCACGCGACCGACCGCAATGACGAAGTGCCGTTTCTTCAATTCTCGTGCAAGGGTTTCGCCGTAAGAGATGGTCAGAAGACGTGAGAAATTGATGCCCATCAGGTAGTCTTCCTTCGCCCGCAGGTAAGCCGAAGCCGCCAAATTATCGTAATCCGTTAAGGGCTTGGCGTTTGCGACACCACGTCGTATTTCCTCCGACGTCTGTGCGTCAATCCAGACGCGCAGCCGTTTTTTATCCGGTATGCCGCTCTGTTCTTCCAGCAGGCGATAGATGTACTCCCCCTCACGCCCGGCATCGGTGCAGACGTAAATGACGTCCACATCCTCATGATGCATCCATTGTCGGACCGTTTCATATTGTTTTTTGACACGGTCGATAATCTCATATCGCCACTGCACCGGCACGAAAGGCAGGGCTTCCATCGACCAGCGCTTGAGAGACGGCGAATAGGCATCAGGGTATGACATGGCCACGAGATGACCGACACACCATGTGAAAATACAATCATCGCCCGCCAGCCAACCGTCCTTCCGTGTAGATGAGGATGTCAGTACCTCCGCAAAAGTACGTGCAACACTCGGTTTTTCGGCTATAAATAACTTCTTCATTTCTCCATTGTACATGAAAATGAGCGGAATGACAAATCGGGGGCCGTGATTGTCATATATCGCATAAATATACAGAAAAGCGGCTATATTATGCTAATTATTCCCCTTTATCCTTGATTATTTTAGGTATACGGTGTATAATCCGCATATTAAAAGTATATTATAAGGAGGTCTCATGAATCTGATGATGCTGAGTGCCACCTTGGGAGAACGGTTTTATACGGCCTTTTTCGCCGAACGACGCTACATGCTTTATTTAAAAGGCGTGGGCAACACCCTCCTGATTACCGTATTCGCCTTATTACTGGGTATTGTAATCGGTCTGTTCGTCTCCCTGGTGCGCTTTACGACAAAGAACAAACCCGGCTTACGATGGGCATATCACATTTGCCAAGGTTATATCAATTTGGTCCGCGGTACGCCCGTCATGGTGCAGATTTTAATCTTTTACAACGTTATCTTTTCCAGCTCGGGGATCGACCCCGTGTTTTCGGCCATCGCCTGCTTCGGTATCAACTCCGGTGCCTATGTGGCGGAAATCTTTCGTGCCGGTATTGAATCGGTCGACAGCGGTCAGATGGAGGCGGCCAGAACCTTGGGCCTCTCCTATCGAACGTCCATGCGCAGTATCGTCATACCGCAGGCCGTCAAAAATATCTTACCGACCTTGGGCAACGAGTTCATTTCCCTGCTGAAAGAAACGGCCATCGTCGGCGTCATCTCCATCGTGGATATTACCAGAGCATCTCAATTGGTATCCGCATCCAGCTTTGACATCTTTCCGCCGTTGATGATTATATCGGCCATCTACCTGATTTTGGTACTGGGTTTGAGCAAGATGCTGAATATATTCGAGAAACGAATGGCAGGTGATAACGTATGATTACGGTAAAACACTTAACGAAAAAGTTTAAAAACAATACGGTCCTTGACGACATCAGCTATACCGTTCGTCAAGGCGAAAAAATCGTCATCGTCGGTCCATCCGGGTCCGGAAAATCGACCTTTCTCCGTTGTCTGAATTTACTGGAAAAACCGACGAGCGGCAAGGTGTTCTTCCATGCGGAAGAAATTACGGCACCCGATACGGATATCGACAGCGTGCGTCGACGAATGGGCATGGTCTTCCAACATTTCAACTTGTTCCCGCATTTTACGGTCATGAAGAACTTGACCTTCGCACCGGTTCAATTAAAAATCATGAGTACAAGCGAAGCCGATGAGAAGGCAAAAGAATTGCTGATGAAGGTCGGTCTCTCCGACAAAGCAAACGCCTATCCGAAAAGCCTGTCAGGTGGACAAAAGCAACGCATTGCCATTGCACGGGCACTCATGATGAACCCGGAGGTCATGTTGTTTGACGAACCGACGTCCGCCCTCGACCCGGAAATGGTGGGTGAAGTACTCGGTTTGATTGAAGAGCTGGCTGCCGAAGGTATGACCATGGTTGTTGTAACACATGAGATGGGTTTTGCACGGGAAGTCGCGACAAAAGTCCTGTTTATGAACGAAGGAAAAATCGTGGAAGAAAACGAACCGAATGCCTTCTTTGACCGGCCGCAAAGTGAACGACTGCAACTATTCTTGGCACGTGTTCTCTAAATGAAATAGCCATCAAGCAGAACAGCAAACGCGGGTACGAAATCGTACCCGCGTTTTTTATCCCGTAAAAAGTGGCATCATGTATTTTGCAATGAAAATGACTGCCAAAACAATCATGAATACCGAAACCTCCTTGGTCCGGCGTGCCAAAATATTCGTAATGACATAAGCGATGATACCACACATGAGTCCGTCTCCGATGCTCCCCGAGAGCGGCATGATAATGATGGTTACGAAAGCCGGCAAACCTTCCGCATAATCGGTAAAATCTATTGCCGCAATACTGCCCATCATGAAAAGGCCGACCACAATCAATGCAGCCGCCGTAGCCGATGGCGGAATCAGCAGGAAAAACGGTGCGAAAAACAGTGACAGTGCCATAAAAGCCGCCGTTACAACGGCGGACAAACCTGTCCGTCCGCCTTCCGCGATGCCCGCGGAGCTTTCCACGAAGGTCGTCACCGTGGACGTTCCCATCATCGCGCCCACTGTCGTGCCCACCGCGTCGGCAAGTAAGGCCCGTCCCGCATTTGGTAAACGTCCGCGTTCATCCAGCATGTCGGCCTTGGCCGCCGTACCGATGAGTGTGCCGATGGTATCAAAAAGATCAATGAACAGGAATGTAAAAACGACAACCAGCATGTCCATCGAAAAGATTTCCCGCAACCCGAAGTCACGAAATGCCAAGGCGGTCGGCGCCATGGAAGGCGGCAGGCTGACCAGTCCGTTTAAATGTGTCACACCGAACGGGATGCCGACCACGGTCGCAACCACGATTCCGATTAAGATGGCCCCCCGTATCCTCGCAATGCTGAGCCCCGCAATGACGATGATACCCACTACGCAAACGAATACCGGTCCCGTCGTCATCCGTCCCATACGAACAAGGTTGTCCGGATCGGAAACGATGATTCCCGTACTCTTTAAGCCGATAAAGGCAATGAAGATACCGATGCCGGCCGATACGGCATGCTTTAGAACGGTTGGAATTCCGTTGACAATCATCTCGCGAATCTTAAACACGGAAAGAAAAATAAAAATAATACCTTCAATCAGTACTGCCGTCAATGCAAATTGCCATGTATGACCCATTGCTTTGACGACGGTAAAACTGAAAAATGCATTCAAGCCCATCCCGGCACTCAAGCCGAATGGCAGATTCGCATACAGGCCCATGATTAAGGTGGCAACAACGGAAGCAACAACGGTCGCCGTAAAAACGGCACCGGAATCCATCCCCGATTCCGCCAAGATGGACGGATTGACCGCAAAGATATAAGCCATGGTTACAAATGTTGTGATGCCGGCCACGACTTCCGTCCGAACGGTCGAACCCGTTGCCGTTATCTTAAAGTACCGGTCCAGACGACCGCCAATGGATTGTTCCCTCATCTTCATCTCCCGTATTATTTACTCATCTCAAATATGGACGGCAAGCCACAATGCTTGGTCCGCCATGCCTCATACAATCGTAGAAAACTCATTGACCCCTTGATGTCACGGACATGCTCATATCCTGCCGCCGCCAAACGTCGATACACATTGTAACTCCGAACACCGGAACCGCAATGGATATAAACGGGACGGTCTTTCGGAAATTCATCCAACCGTTCCCGATAAGTACTCATCGGAATATTCACGGCACCTTTCAGATGGACACGCTTGAACTCGCCCGGTTCCCGTACGTCGATAATGCACGCGCCGCTCTCGACCGCCTCACGTGCCGTACTTGCCGGCACCTGACGATATTCATCCCGCAATAGATTCAAACCGATTAACACTGCATGATTGACCACGTCTTTGGCCGTTGAAAAAACGGGAGAATAGCACAATTCCAACTCCTTCATCTCCGCCAAGCTCGCCTTAAAATGGATGGACGTTGCAATGACATCGATACGCTTGTCCACTGCACCGGGGCCGATGGCCTGAGCGCCCAGAATACGTCCCGTCGGGACCTCGAAGATTAATTTCAAAAACATCTGCGCCGCACCCGGCATCAGACCGACCTTATCCTGTGCAACCGTTAAGGCATAATCATATCGTAAACCGGCTTTTTGTGCCGCCCGTTCGTTTAATCCCGTGGCGGCCGCATTCATGCCGAATACCCGAATCGCACTGGAACCGATAACTCCGGGCTGCTCCACCGGCCGACCGCAGATATGATCTGCTACAGCGCGGGCCTGCTTCTGTGCCGGACCTGCCAACGCCAAACGTGTCGGTTGTCCGGTGATTGCATGATGCAACTCGACGGCATCACCGACAGCATAGATGAACGGATCCGCCGTTCGATAATTGTGGTCTACGCGAATGGCACCCGTTTCTCCGATGGGAAGACCGGCCGCTTCCGCCAATCCGGTCTCCGGACGAACGCCGATAGCCATGACAACCGCGTCGGCCGCCACTTCGGTTCCGCTTGCCAAAATGATTTTTTTGTCTTCAATGGCATCCACGCCATCATTCAATATCAGGTGTACCCCGTTATCATCCAGCGTCTTATGCAGCAACTGAACCATATCCGCATCAAAGGGGGCAAGTATTTGGTCTGCCGCCTCGATGAGGGTAACTTCTTTCCCGGCCTCAATCAAATTCTCCGCTGCCTCGATGCCGATAAACCCACCGCCCACGACGGCGATATGACGCACTTCCGGTCGACTGACATACTCATCCAATGCACGAATATCCGTTACATTACGAATACCGAACACGTGCTCCGCATCAATCCCCGCAATGGAAGCCGGCATAATCGGTGCTGCCCCCGGAGAAAGAACCAATTTATCATAGGTTTCCTCGTATGATTCGCCCGTATTCAGATTCTTGACCCGGACGATTTTTCCCGCACGATCAATCCCCGTCACTTCCTGGCGTACCCGAACCTCAATCCCGTAACGCTTATCAAAGATTTCCGGTGTCATCAATATGAGGCGCTCACTCTCAGGTACTTGTCGACTCAAAAAATACGGTAGACAGCAATTTGAAAAGGAGGGATGTTCTCCTCGCTCAAACACAATGATTTGCGCTTCGTGATCCAGACGCCGCAAGCGAGCCGCAACCGACGCACCGCCCGCAACACCGCCGACAATTAAAATTTTCATGACACACCCTCCATTCATACGATATCAACCGTTCACATGCCGACCAACCTTGAAATATCAGGAAATGTCGACTTTTTATATGTCACAATATAACATAAAACCCCCATTTTCTCAATAACGACCTGCCATGTGAATCTTGTGCGAACATCCGATGTCTCCGGTCCGAAGTTTTACGGATTCTCATTATACGGTTGCAATTGCACTTAATTTTCGTTATAATTAGGGAACTAGTTGTAAGAACTACATGGAGGTTCACATGAAAAGATTTAAAATTGTTGTCGACAGTTGCTGCGATGTGACGAATGAATACTTAAACGAACATGACATCACATCCGTACCGTTGACAATTACCGTTGACGGCACGGACTATGTCGATACAACGGAACTGGACGTGTCTCTTTTATTGGATGCCGTCTCCGATACCACTGATCCCGGTACTACATCATGTCCGTCCCCGCAGGCCTATCTGAACGCCTATCAAGGTCATGATGAAATTTTCGTCGTGACCTTAGGTAGTAAGGTGAGCGGCAGTTATAACAGTGCCGTTCTCGCATCAAAGCTCTATGCAGAAAAAAATCCCGATGCAAAAGTACATGTCATCGACTCCTCCTCTGCCGCCTGTGCAGAAGTTGCCTTGGCAAGACAATTGGTCGACTGGCGCGCGGCGGGTCGTACCTTTGACGAGGTGATTCCCGACATTGAAGCCATGTCCGCCAATTTGAAAACCTACTTTCTACTGGATGATATGATTGCACTGATTAAAAACGGTCGTATCCGCGGTCTGAAAGCGTTTTTGGTCGGCAAGCTGAATATTAAGGCCATCATGTCGCAACGAAATGGCGAGATTGTCCAAGTCAGCACCGGACGTGGCATCGTAAAGGCCCTCGGTAATATGGCAAAAATCGTTCAACGTGAAGCCATAGCGAACGGATCAAAAATCCTTTATATCACCCACATCAATGCTATGGATAAGGTACGTGCCTTTTTGGATAAAGTAAATGCAAATGAGATTTTCCAAAAGATCATCATCAATGAAGGTCGCGGTCTATCTTCATTCTATGCAAGATCCGGCGGTCTCATCGTCGCTTTTTAGGTCCGGCAAATCATTAAAAACCTCACAGCAAACCGAAAATTCGGTTCGCTGTGAGGTTTTTAACGTTGTAACGTTTGAAAAAATTCTTTACTTAGTGAAACATCTCTATAGAGGCGGTCGCTTAATGCCCGGATCGAATTAAATTTTTGTTCCGGACGAATCATGTGAAATAACTCAACACGGATGACTTCACCGTAAATATCACCGGTAAAGTCGAAAATATTAACTTCGATCAAAGGTTGCTCGTCATCCGATACGGTCGGTTTGACACCGATATTGGCTACACCGTCAAATTGCCGTTGCCCATGCACGACTCGAGCAGCATAGACACCCTTGGGCGGCATCATCTTATCCGTCGGCCAGGCCAAGTTGGCGGTCGGTATGCCGATAGTCCGTCCCAGTTGATGTCCCTTGATGACCGTCCCCGTAATGAAAACGGGATAACCGAGCATCGCATTCACATCTTCAATCTCACCGCGATAAAATGCTTCCTTGATGCGACTCGACGATATGTTCTCCGCCTTGTATTGCAACTGCTCATAGATATGTACGGAAAATCTCAGTGCCCGCCCGAAATCTTCCAGCATCGCCGTATCGCCTCGACGTTCAAATCCGAAGCGAAAATCGCTGCCGCAAACTAGATGTCGAACATCCAGTTGCTCAACGACCACTTTCTGTATAAACTCCTCCGCCGTATAACCGCCAATCGCATCAAGGGATAATTCAATGACCGTATCCACACCCAATCTTGATAACGTCTCGCATCGTTCTGCATCGGAAAAAAGCAAGGGTTCCCGACCGGCGGCAAAAGTCATCAGGACCGCCCGCATACCATCCGCCTTGCGGCGAACGATATCATCGATGAGCAATCGATGACCACGGTGTATGGCATCGAACTTGCCAATCGTCACCGCCGTCTCCTTATATTTTAAATCGGTTGTCAGGGGATGCCACTCCATGATTCCTTCCTCCGGTTTCCATCAATATCGTTTTCGGTTTCAAGCGGGTATCTTGCCGCTCGTAGAGACCGACGAAGAATCCGTCCGCTCGATACATGCGAAACAAGGTGCCCGTTTCAGCTGCCGCCGCCCTTTCCTGCTCCGAAACCTCTGAAAAAGCCAGTGGGTTGCCGTTGTTGACCCGCTTTGTCGTCTCATCTCGAGCCGTTAAAATCGGCATCGCAGACAGGGCCGCATCCATGGCTAAAAGCGGCTGCCCGGGTCCGCGTTCCCGTGCCGTTTCCATCGTCACCGCATCCGCCAAGGTGAATTGACCGACGCGCGTTCTGCGCAGCGCGCTCATCACGGCCAAACAACCCAGGGCACGCCCCATATCACGACACAGACTGCGAACATAGGTTCCCTTACTGCAAGTAACGGTAAAGCGTATCTTCTCCGCCGAACGTTCCTGCAAATCCAAGGCATGAATCGTAATCGGTCGCGCCGGTCGTTCCACCGTTCGTCCCGTTCTCGCTATCTCATACAATCGCTTTCCGCCGATTCGTATTGCACTGTACATTGGCGGCACTTGTAATTGCGGACCGCGGAATGATGTCATGACCGATTGCAAAGCTGTATCGGACACATTTACCGTGGCACGACGTGTTACCGTCCCCGTGCTGTCTTCCGTATCCGTCTCCAAGCCCAGCGTCATCTCCGCCTCGTAAGTCTTATCTCCCGCCGCAACGTAGTCGGCGAGCTTCGTTGCCCGCCCCAGACAAACGGGCAGCACCCCGGTCGCCATCGGATCCAGCGTACCGGTATGACCGATTTTCTTTTGACCGAAGATGCCCCGTAATTTATTTACAACATCGTGAGATGTCCAGTCCGTCGCCTTGTCAATGACGAGAATACCGCTTCTCATAGTCGTTTCCCTATTTCATTGACCAGTGCCGGAAACAGGTCGTCAAATTCACCCTTTAAGGTACAGCCCGCCGCCCGGATATGGCCACCGCCGTTAAAAACTGCTGCTACGGCCGCTACATCTACATAGTGCTTGGAACGCAGACTCACCTTATATGCATTATGGCTTAATTCATAAATGAAGAGTGCAACTTCGGCCCCCTCAGTATTACGGAGTTGTTCCACGATGCCTTCTAATTCCGTCCGTTGGATATCATTTTCCCGCATCATCTCACGGGAGACGACGGTGTAAATCAATCGACCGTCCAACGCAAGCTTGCTGTTTAACACGGCCTTGGCGATGAAACGGTTCACCTTATACGTTTTCTCGAAGTAGCTGCGGTCTATGATGTCCGTAAACGGAATGTCCTTCTCCAGTAATGCCGCCGCCATTCGCATGGTTGCAGATGTCGTGGACGCATACTTGAAAACGCCCGTGTCTGAAATCAATCCCGTATAGAGGGAAACGGCTGTCTCCCGGTCTATCAAATCTCGATCCATGAGGTCATACAGAACTTCACAGGTCGAACTTTTATGCGGAACGACGTGCATTACGTCTCCGAACGGTTCCCCCGTAACATGGTGGTCAATGACGACGGTCCGTTTTGCCCGATCAAAAATAGGGGCATAGCGGCCGAGTCGATTTCGTGATGCACAATCCATACAGAAACACAAATCAAATGACGTCTCCGGGATATCGTGTTGTATGACGTTCATCACGGAAATATGCTCAAAGTTTCCGCCGAAGGTGTCCAAGATAATATGTCGTGCCGCCGCGGGATTGACTTGACCGATGTAATGATACAGAGCCGTTGCGGAACCGATGCAGTCCCCATCGGGCTTCACATGACCGAGGATGGCAATGTGTTTTGCCGCCTTAATCTCTTGATTCAGATTTATCTTCACGTATTACCTCGTCAATCAAATCGGCCATTCGGATGGCGTAATCAATGTTATCGTTCATGACGAAGGTCAGCTCCGGTGTGTTTCGCATATTCAATTTCGCTGCCAACCGGGAGCGGATAAATCCTTTTGCGGCATTCAGCCCCTCTTCCGTTTCCGCCATATCTTCTTCATTGCCCAAAACGGACACTTCAACCTTGCAGAATTTTAAATCCTGTGTCACCTGTACACTCAAAACGGATGTCATGGGATGAACCCGTTCATCCCGTAACTCCCGATCCAGTATTTCCGTCAAGGCACGCTTCACTTCGTTGTTTACACGCACTTTTTTTATATTATTTCTTTTCATTGTCACTCCTTTTATCCTACCCCCTACTATACCACAATTCGGAAAGAAATGAAATGTGTCACTTGAAATTCGGCATCCCTCTTTTTTCCGCGGCAAATATCTGATATGATACAGACAATGAAAGGAAGTACTATGGAAAATGCAATTATGTTACAGGCGTTTGAATGGAATACGCCGGGCGGCAATTACTTTCGCCGCTTGGGCGAAGCGGCCCCCGCACTGGCCAAGGCCGGATTTAATGCCGTCTGGCTGCCGCCCGTATGTAAAGGGATGAGCCCCTTTGATGTCGGCTACGGAATCTATGACCTGTGGGATCTTGGCGAATTCGATCAAAAAGGTGGTGTCCCCACCAAATATGGTACGAAAGAAGAGTTGCTGACCTGTATCCGCCAACTGCATGATCATGATATCCGTGTATATGCCGATGTCGTATTGAATCATAAGGCCGGTGCCGATTTTGCGGAGACATTTCAGGCCGTGAAGGTCTCCCCGGACAATCGTCTGGAGGATGCCGGTCCCGCTACCGAAATCGAAGGTTGGACGGGCTTTAACTTTCCGGGTCGCGATGGGCGATACTCGGATTTCACCTGGCACGCTCACCATTTTACAGGTGTCGACTATGATAATCGAACCGGTGAAACGGCTATTTACCGCATCATCGGCGAGGGCAAGTACTGGGCGGGCGCCGTCAGCAAAGAAAACGGAAACTTTGATTATCTCATGTTCGCCAATATCGACCACCGGCATCCCGAAGTTCGCGATGAAATCTTCCGTTGGGTGGAATGGTTCGTCGGCGAAACCGGGGTGGACGGTTTCCGTCTGGATGCCGTCAAGCACATCGACGCCGATTTCATACGGGATCTCTGTGCTTTCTGTGAGGAGAAATTTGGTCATGACTTTTATCTCTTCGGTGAATATTGGGTTGCAGACGCGGATCGGAACGAGGATTATCTTGCCCATACGGAGCACCGGGTTGACATCTTCGACGTACGTCTCCACTACAACCTGCAAACTGCCGCGGACAACCCGAACTACGACCTGCGGCAGATTTTTGCCGGCACGGTAACGGGTGACAGCCCGCTCAGCAGCGTCACCTTTGTTGATAATCATGACTCCCAACCCGGCCAGTCCCTTTCCTCCTGGGTCAACCCCGATTTCAAGGAACGGGCCTATGCTCTCATCCTGCTGAGACGGGATGGCTATCCCTGCATTTTTGCCGGGGATTACTTCGGCCTGGCTGATCAAGACGGTGCAAACGCCATCCCTGAACGCATTGAACGCTTGATGCTGTTACGTCGAACTTTTGCGTATGGCGACGAGGAAGATTTATTTCATGATGCCGACTGTATCGGATGGATTCGTCACGGCAATGAAGCCCATCCCGATAAATGTGTTGTCGTCATCTCCCGGTCGAATGAGGGGCGCATTGTCGCCAATCTCGGACCGTCCTGTGCCGGTCGAACCTTTATCGACTATACGGGTAATTATTACGGTACGGTTGTCCTCAATGAAAATGGGGAAGGTACATTCCCCGTTCCACCGGCCGGCATATCCTGCTGGGCGGAAACCGGACGGGAAGATATGTTCTTCAAGCAGTAGATGTCCACGCCATGGGCACGATAAAATGATAAAACGGGCGAGAATGTCGACTGTATGCCGACATCTCGCCCGTTTTATAGATCCGTCGATTAGATTTCCCGCTCGACTTCAACCATGATATACGCTTCGAATTCATCATCTTCCCGAACATCATCGTAATCCATAACAACGATACCGCATTCATAACCTTTTTGTACTTCTTTGACATCGTCCTTGAAACGTTTCAGAGACTGCATATTGCCGTCAAAGATTACCTTGTCATTCCGACGAACACGCAATTTCGCATTCCGTTGAATAACGCCCGATTCGACATAGCAACCGGCAATGACACCCACACCGGAGGCCTTATACGTCTGACGAACAATCGCCTTGCCGATGACCTTCTCCTCATACACCGGCTCCAGCATGCCCTTCATCGCCGCTTGAACGTCTTCGATGGCATTGTAGATGACGGAGTACATCCGACAATCGATTTTTTCACGGTGGATAATTTCATTGGCCACCGGATCGACTCGTACATTAAAGCCGATAATAATCGCATTGGAGGCACTCGCCAGGATGGCATCCGATTCCGTAATGGTACCGACGGCGCCGTGAATGATTTTAACCATGACTTCCTCGTTGGACAATTTTTCCAACGATTGTCGAATGGCTTCCACGGAACCTTGAACATCCGCCTTGACAACGAGATTGAGTTCTTTCAAACGACCTTCCCGGATACGGTTGAATAAATCGTCCAGAGACATCCGCGACTTCGTCGCCTCAATCATCTTGTCCTTCGCATCCTCCATATAGGTTTCTGCAAATCGACGTGCATTCTTCTCGCTGTTACAAGCTACGAAAATCTCGCCGGCTTCGGGCACTTCATTCAGCCCCGTCACCTCAACGGCCTTGGACGGACCGGCAATCTCCAAACGCTTGCCCAAAAAGTCCTTCATGGTTCGTACACGGCCATGGGAAATACCTACGGCGATGGGATCGCCCACATGAAGCATACCCTTTTGAATCAGCAGTGTTGCCACCTTGCCCTTCTTCGGGTCCATTTTCGCTTCCAAAACCAAGCCGCGGGCCGTCCGGTCCGGGTTCGCCTTGAGTTCCAGTATTTCCGCCGTCAGGAGAATCGTATCCAATAAATCGGTGATACCCTCCCCGCTGTGTGCACTGACTTTGACGCACTCGATATTACCGCCCCAATCGGTTACGAGGATACCTTGTTCCGCCAAATCCGACATAACGCGATCCGGATTGGCCGCCGGCTTGTCAATCTTGTTGATGGCGACGATAATCTCAATTTCGGCCGCCTTCGCATGGTTGATGGCCTCAATGGTCTGCGGCATCACGCCGTCATCCGCCGCTACAACCAGAATGGCGATATCCGTCGACCGGGCACCTCGAAGTCTCATAGAGGTGAATGCCTCATGGCCCGGCGTATCCAAAAATGTTATCGTTTTTCCATTGTGTCGGATTTCCGAAGCACCGATATGCTGCGTAATACCGCCGCTTTCTCCGGCTACGGCATCCGTCTTTCGAATGGCATCCAGCAGGGATGTTTTTCCATGATCGACGTGGCCCATAACGCAGACAACAGGCGGACGTTCCACCAAACTCTCCGCCGGATCGTCGGCCTCTTCCAAGAGTTCTTTGATAATATCGACCTTGACTTCTTTTTCGCAGATGACATGGTATTCCATACCGATTTCTTCCGCAGTCTCAAAGTCCAACACATCATTGAGCGTAAATACCTTACCGTCCATAAACAACTTTTTAATCAGTTGAGCCGGAGCAATCTTAATCAAATTAGCGAAATCTTGTAACGCAATGGCCTCCGGGATTTCAATCGTTCTGAACGAAGGCGTCTTCTTAACGGGTTCTCTCTTCTTGACGTTCCGCTTCACCCGTTCCAAACCGCGACGATTCTCACCGCGCTTCTTCTTGTCCTGATATCGGTTCTGCGGCTTTTTATAACGACTCCTCGGCGTTTTCTGTACCGGTGCGGCCGCTCCGGCAGCTGCCGCCGGACGACGATTGCCCCCCGTAGCCGGCTTTCTACCGTCGCTGCGTTTATCCCGTGCTCCGTCGCGTTTTACGGGACTTGTCGCCCCCCTGTTGCCATCACGACGTTGTACCGGCTTGTTCCGGTTCTCACTGCGTCTCCCGTCACTCTTGGTATCTCGGCGTTTCTCACCGCGCTGTCCGGTAGCGGGGCGAGCATCATCACGACGGGGCCGACCGGCATTATCGCGATTTACACGCTGTCCGTCCCGACTACCCTCGGGACGGCGTACGGGACGGCGTTCATCCGAAGATGCACCGAATCGTTGCGCACCGAAGTTCACCTGTTTCCTTTTCGGGCGGTTATCTTGTTTTTTCTCGTCGTCTTTTTGTTTCATATTCTTTTTTCCGTTTCCAGCATTGCCCGGTGAAAACATGCTCTCCACCTTTTTTGCCGTCTTATCGTCAACGGCGCTTAATGCACTTTTTACCTCGACGCCGATTTTATCTAACGCCTGAATGACATCCTTGGTCGATTGATCGACCTTTTTCGCTAATTCATGTACTCTGACCTTGGCCATATTAACCTCCGTTCCAACTGTCTATTTCATAATATTCGCAGTCTCCTCTATTTTCTCGTAAACGGCTTTGGCGAAACCGGCATCCGTTATGGCAATAACGGCCCGATGTTCTTTTCCGATAATCCGTCCTAAATGTGCTCCCGTTCCGTATGTTATGAGCGGCACCTTGTAACTTTTACATTTGTCCCGCATTCTTTTTTCCGTATTCTTTGCGGCATCCGCTGCCACGATGACCAGCTTTGCATGGCCGCCCCGGATTGCCCGCTCGGCCAAAAAACCGCCGGATGCAATTGCCGAGGCCCGCTGAGCAAGACCGACCAGCATATCCGCGCCTTTATTCGTCATTCGGTAATCCCTCCGCCAACTGCGCGTGTATCGCCGGCGGTACGGCCGTCTTTAAGGCTCGCTCCAATCCCTTGGAACGGACGGCCTTGTCAAGACAAGACCGACGCTTACAAAGATACGCACCGCGTCCGTGCATTTTCCCCGTAAGATCCATGGCAATATCTCCCTCAGGGGCACGTACTACGCGAATTAACGTCTTCTGTAAAAACGACTGTCGACAACCGACACATTGACGCATACCTTTTTGTTTCTCCATCAGGCATCCGCTTCCGACGCGTCAATTTCTTCCACGTCTTCTTCTGTCAAAAGGACATCCGTCTCATCAACCTCGGCCTCTGCCGCCAAAAGAGCATCCGTTTCTTCCGCATCGGCTTCTTCCGTCAAAAGGACATCCGACTCTTCTACCGCGGCCTCTGCCGCTGCACGTTCGGCTTCCGCACGTGCCAAAGCCATGCGTTCTTCCGCCTCCTGCTGACGTCTGGCAATTTCCGCCTCCGCTTCATCCGTTTGCGATTCACTGTAAATATCTATCCGATATCCCGTCAACTTGGCGGCCAGTCGGGCATTTTGTCCCTCCTTGCCGATGGCCAGTGACAGCTGATAATCCGGTACGATGACCACGGCACATTTTGTCGCCTCATTGACTTCCACGTGAACAACCTGTGCCGGAGACAATGCATTTTCGATCAATAGCTTCGGATCATCAACCCAGTTAATGATATCAATTTTCTCACCGCGCAGTTCCTCTATAATGGCATTCACGCGAGCAACGTTCAGACCGACACAGGCACCGACCGGATCGACATTCGGATCGTGTGTAAACACCGCCATCTTCGTTCTGGAGCCTGCTTCCCGGGCAATGGACTTGATTTCAACGATACCGTCTTTGATTTCCGCAACCTCCGCCTCAAACAGACAGCGGATTAAGTCGGGGTGTGTACGGGATGCAATGATACGCGGGCCGCGATTACCCATCCGGACATCCGAAATGAAGACCTTCATCCGACGTGTCGGCGTATATAACTCACCCGGTATCTGCTCATTCTCCGGAATCATGGCGTCCACCTTGCCGACATTGATACTCACTCTTTTTCCGTAACGACGTTGCACAATTCCCGTAACCAAGGTCCGCTCTTTATCCTTGTACATCTTGTACAACTGTTGACGTTCTTCTTCACGAACCGTCTGCATCATGATATTCTTGGCATTCTGTGCTGCAATACGACCGAATTTTGAATAATCCAACATGACCGGAATGATATCCCCGATTTGTGCGTCCGCCTTAATCTCGCGTGCCGCTTCGACGGATATTTCCGATATATCCTCCTCGGGTTCTTCCGTCACCGTTTTATTGGCGATAATCTGCAAATCGCCGTTCTCCCGGTCGACGCTCACTCGGATATTGTCCGTCTTACCGTAAATCCCTTTACAGGCGGCAATCAAAGAGTTTTCCAGACCGACGAAAATTTTCTCCGCATCAATGCCTTTTTCCGCCTCAATGGCGCGTACTGCGGCAATTAATTCCTTGTTCATCCTTTCCTCCTACAAATCTATCGACAACTTGACTTGTGCAACCGTCGAACGCTCTATGGACAACTGCCTGCCGTCCAATGTATCGAGCATCAAGTATTCCGAGTCAAAATCAGACAGCACGGCGAGAATACTTTTTTCTCCATCCAATGCCCGATATAGTTTTACTTCGACCACGTCCCCGATATGACGACGCAGTTGCCGATCTTTTTTCAACGGACGACTTAATCCCGGTGAACTGACCTCGAGAATGTAGGATTGGCGGATGAAATCCGCTCGATCCAATAACGGGTCGATATAACGACTGACCTTCTCACAATCTTCTATCGTGACGCCGCCCGGCTTATCGATGTAAATCCGCAGAAACCAATCATTCTCCCGGACAAATTCGATATCCTCAATCGTCAAACCCTCTTCTTCCATGAACGGCTGCAACAATGCTTCCGTCCGTTCTTCGTAGTTGCCGGTATTTCCCATTCCATCCTCCGCAATTCACCGAATTCATTTCAATACATAGAATGAGTGGCCGCAAGGCCACTCATTGACTCATAAAGTATACCGCATTCCCCCTTATTTGTCAAGGACTTCCGACACAGGTGGGGGAACGCTCCTTTCCCCGGATACCGACACGAATGCACTTCATGACCGGGACAGAACATAAAACGGACGGGACAAAGTCCCGTCCGCAAGCATTATGCTTCATCTTCGTCATTCGCCTCGAGAAAAGATACGTCTTCGTCATCCATGAGAAAGTCAAATTCGTCATCATCCTCAAAATCATCCAGATAATCCGGCGTAAAGAATTTATAAATACCGTATGCAGCTGCACCGACCAATGTCAAAATGCCGATTACGGCAAAGACTTTCAATACTGTTCGGGTGTTTTTTTCTTTCCGGTTCGTCTCCCAGAATTTTAATTTTTCCAAATCTTTGAATTTACTGAAATCCATTGCTACCACCTTTCATCTAATCCTCCCGTGTATTATACAATACAATTAAAATGAAGTAAAGGAATCTTGCTTATTTCACATGATGGCCGCTCAAAAGGACAAAATCGTCTCACAAAAAGATATAATCTCCCGTCGAAAGAATAAAACGGCAAAACCGTTTATCAGCCCCGCCGCAACCCCCGCCAGGACATCACTGAGATAATGGACTTTTAAATACAGACGGGAGAATGCCATCAGCAATAGGAAGCCGATGTTGGCGAAGATGAAAATCCATCCGCCACCACCCATCCGAGTTCCCAGATAAATGAGTATTATCGTAATCGCCGTCGTGACGGACGTGTGCCCGGACGGGAAAGAGTAATCCGTCGGCTTCACGATGGCAATCCGTATTTCGCGACGTGCATCATACGGTCGTTCTCTTCGAAAAATTTTCTTCAATATCAGATTGACATCCAGTGCATTTAAGAAAATGGCCGCAATCAAGAGATAGGCATAAGGCCGTAAGGGATTGATAAAAAGAAAGACCGATGCCGTCAACATTCCATAGAAGGCACCGTTGCCCAATGCCGTAATCAATCGGACGATTCGCTGAACACAGGGTCGATTCTCACGTTCGTTAAAATATGTCAAAACTCGTCGATCCATTTGCAGAATCGCTTGCCGTATTCGTTTCATATACACCTCCGTGTGCTCACGAATTATAACACGGTAAACGACGGTTGACAATAAAAGACGGATTAATTATAATGAAACATATTTATCACGTTAATTTGTTAAAGGAAGAAAATGTTTAATAAAATAGGATTTATCGGTTTAGGTCTCATCGGCGGCTCTATTGCCAAAACCGTTCACCGGCATTGTCCTGAAGCCGTACTCAAGGCGTATGATGTTGACAAAACGAATACCTCTGCGGCACATGAAGCCGGTATCATTGCCGCGGACTGTGCGACGGTTGAAGCTTTGGCCGACTGCGACTTGATTTTTATCGCCACGCCGGTCGACTGTACGTACGACTATATTGCACAACTCGCCGCCGTCCCGGGCTTTCACGGTTTGATTACCGATGCGGGTTCGGTGAAGAATGATATCTGCCAACGTGTTGCCCGGATGTCGAATCCGCCCGACTTTGTCGGCGGCCATCCCATGGCGGGTTCGGAATTGACGGGATTTCAACATGCACACGACCACCTCTTTGAAAACGCCTACTACTTTCTGACGCCACTGCCCGGTACGCCTATGCAAGACGTCGATAGACTCCACGCTTTTCTAAAGCGTTTGAATGTATTACCGGTCGTCATTGACCCTGCGGACCATGATATGATTGTCGCGCTGATTTCCCACCTGCCCCATCTCGTGGCCGCTTCTCTGGTCAACTTGGTACGACGACACGATCGCTTTGACTATTTAAAGCGTTTCTGTGCCGGCGGATTCCGCGACATCACCCGTATCGCCTCCGGTTCACCCGGCTTGTGGAGTCAAATTACCGGTGAAAATGCGCAACCGCTCCTCACCATGCTCAACGATTTTCGAACAGAGCTGGATCGATTTGCCGACCACCTTGAAGATACGGTCCCGACTTTTCCGCTGTTTCAGGCAGCGAAAAACTATCGTGATACCTTACCGCGGGCGGGGACGGGATTGATTGAACGGACCTATATCATTTACTGTGACTTAAATGACGAGGTCGGTGCCATTGCTAAAATGGCCAACCATCTCTATATGAACGACATCAACATCAAAAATATCGCCATTGAAAACTCCAGGGAATTTGAGGAGGGTGCCTTGCGCATCGAACTCTACGACGAGTCGACCTACGAGCAGGCTAAATGCGTTTTACAAAAATACAATTACAAGATTTTCAGATAGGAGTATTATGCTAAAGGGAAGAATCCGAGTACCGGGGGACAAGTCCATCTCCCACCGTGCCGTCATTCTGGGCAGTATTGCGGAGGGCGTGACGGAGATTGTCCGTCCACTCCGGGGCGACGACTGTATGCATACGGTAGCCATATTTCGGCAATTGGGTGTAGAGATCATAGATGAGGACGACCGCATCCATATCAAAGGCAGGGGGCTACATGGTTTAAGCGCGCCCGCAAAACCCCTTTATGTTGGAAATTCCGGCACAACCATGCGGCTGATGGCCGGTTTATTGAGCGGACAAAATTTCAAAAGTATCTTGGACGGAGATGCCTCCATCCGAAAGCGACCCATGAACCGGGTCGTTGCGCCACTGACGGAAATGGGTGCAAACATAACGGCCGAAAACGGACAAGCTCCGCTCATGATACGGCCGAGTAAGCTTCACGCCATCACCTATGACTCCCCCGTCGCATCCGCACAGGTAAAATCCTGCCTGATGCTGGCGGCATTGTTTGCGTCCGGTGAAACGGTTTTACGTGAACCTGCCCCCTCCAGAGATCACGGTGAACGAATGCTGCGCGCCTTCGGCGGGACGGTCCACATGCGACATGACGGATTGCATGTCCTTCCGCAACCCCGTTTAAAAGGTTGTCGCATCATCGTCCCCGGCGACATCTCCTCCGCCGCATTTTTCATCGTTGGTGCCTTGATCACCCCGGGTTCGGATATTACCTTGACTGACGTCGGCATCAATGAAACGCGTGCCGGCATGCTGACCGTCTGTAAAGCCATGGGCGCAAACATTGAAATTTTGAATCGCAGAGAACCTTCCGGCGAACCGATTGCGGATATTCGTGTTCGCCATACGCCTGATTTGCGGGCTACGACGGTTTCCGGCCCCATCATCCCGACTCTTGTGGATGAAGTGCCGATTCTTGCCCTGCTCGCCACGCAAGCAACGGGACGTACCGTCTTTCAGGATATCGGAGAACTTCGTGTCAAAGAATGTGATCGCATTGACGCTGTAGCGGCGACTTTGCGGGGTGCCGGCGTCGATGTTGAAACCGGACCGACATCTCTAACTGTAACCGGTCGCTCCGAACTTTCCGGTACGGAAGTGCTTACGCACGGTGATCATCGGATTGCCATGATGGCCGTCATCGCTTCCTTAATCGCAAAAAAGCCGTGGATACCGGATAACTATGACTGTATCAACGTCTCCTACCCGGAATTCATGACCCACTATAATTCCCTGCGTCAATAAAACGGCATCGACAGATGAATCTGTCGATGCCGTTTTATCCTGTCTGTCCGTATCTGTTCACATCACTTCGTTAACCTTCAGTCAGATTCCGTCCTCTTCAGACGAATCTGTCGGTACATCACTGGCGGATGTACACGAAGAAGTTGACAACTTCCTGTCGGCCGTCTCGTTCTCTTCCGCCGTGCTACGCTGATAGAGTGCCGTGTAGTACCGCATACCGTCCACGATATCATCCGTCACCATCTCCCGCCGATACCGCCAAGTCCAGTTTTCACCCAATGTGCCCGGCGTATTGATTCGGGCACTGTCATCCAAACCCAGATAATCATGAAAAGGAATGATGGCCAAATGACAGGTGGATGCCATAGCCATCCGTATGATGTCCCAATGGTCCGGGGCTCGATGAAAGACATTCATATACTCCCGGAGAAAGTGCATCTGCTCCGACGTCAAGGCCGACAACCAGCCGTGAACGGTCTGATTATCATGTGTGCCGGTATAGACCACGGCTTGCTTTCGGTGATTATGCGGCAAATATTCTCCCGTACGGTCATAAAATGCGAATTGCAACACGCGCATACCGGGATAGCCCGTGTCCTTCAAGAGTTCGCGTACACCCGGTGTCAAAATCCCCAAATCTTCCGCAATGATGCGCGGTTGCAGACCGTCCCGTCGCAGTCTCTGCTCCATGATTTCAAAAAATCGAAGACCGGGCCCCCGCTTCCAAACACCGCGAACGGCTGTTTCGGCACTTGCTTCCACACAATAATACGTGTCGAACCCCCTAAAATGGTCAATGCGCAGCACGTCAAACATTTGTAAAGCAAATGCAAAGCGTCTGTACCACCAATGATAGTCGTTCTTTGACATTGCCTCCCAGTCATAGACGGGGTTACCCCAGAGTTGCCCTTCCGGAGCAAAAGCGTCCGGCGGACAACCGGCAACCACCGTCGGTTTATGGTCACGGAATTCAAAGTATTCTTCATGATACATCCACGCTTCCGCCGAGTCCATCGAAATATAGATGGGCAAATCACCGATGATTTCAATCCCTTGTTCATTGGCATATTCTTTCAGGGCAAACCACTGCTTGAAGAACTGATATTGAACAAAACGATGAAATGCCACCTCATCAATATGCTCCATAATAAGCGTATCCATCTCCGCCGGTGTCACGCTCTGTAACGCTTCGGGAAAGACGGAGAAATCGCCGCCGTAGTGTGTCCGCAAGGTCATGTACAGGCAGTAGCTGTCGAGCCAATCCGCATGTTTCATGCAGAACCGTTCATAGGCCGGACTTACCTTGAAACGCGAAAAGGCACGATGCAGCATCGGCAAACGCTCCCGGTAGAGCAAACCGTAGTCAATCGGTCCGACCTCTGTATCCATAGCCGCCAAAGCGGGGTCATCGGCATCCAGAAGTCCCTCCTCAATCAAGGTTACGGGATCAATGAAATACGGATTCCCCGCAAAGGATGAAAAACATTGATAGGGGGAGTCGCCGAATCCGGTCGGATTCAGCGGCAACACCTGCCAATAACGTTGTCCCGTGGCCGCAAGCAAATCGACAAAGTCATAGGCCGCCCGAGAAAAACAGCCGATACCATAACGTGACGGTAAGGAAAACACGGGTAATAGTACACCGCTGAATCGTTTCATATCTTCACCTCCGAAAAAGACCCCGGATAACCGAGGTCTCATGCTTATATCTTCTTACGGAAAAGATTATATAGCGGAATGGTGATAATTGCAAGGATAATCCCCTTCACCGCATTAAACGGCGTAACCGCCATTAACACCACATCCAATTTCGTCTGAACCGGCGGTATGGTCAGGGCCACGAAGTTGATAATATTCTGTTCCCCGCCCATAAACTGCGCATAAAACGGAATCAAAACAAAATAGTTTGCAATGACACCCGTTAAGGTCATACAAATCGTACCCAGTGCCACCGCCGACAACATCCGCTTCAAGGTCACTTCCGCCCCCTCACGAATCTTCTTGAATACAATGCCAACCGGGATGACGAATGCCGACCCGACAAGAAAATTCGCCACTTCACCAATAACGGCCGTCTTCGTGCCAAATAGGACTTTCAGCAAGTTCTTGATAAACTCCACCAACATCCCGTTGACAGGTCCGTAAAACATGGCAATGAGCGTTGCAGGTACATCGCTGAAGTCTATCTTCAAAAATGCGATACCCGGTAATTCCAATAACATCAACAGCGATGAAATACCACCCATGATGCCCACCAGGATGACCTCCTTTGTGGTAAATGCCGACCGTCTTGCTGCTAATTCTTCTTTCACAAATGCCTCCTTTCGCGGAAACATGATATAAAAAAATCCCCGATACAATCGGGGGCATACCAAGTTCCTCTATCATCCAGACTTTAACTGTCGGTTTTGGAATTTCACCAAATCAGCCTCTTGGCTCGCGGACTGTAACCGCCGGTAAGGAATTTCACCTAACCCCGAAGAATCAATGTCATTATAATACCGAAAGGTTCCTCTGTCAAGCGTAAATAAGCGGCAGATAACAACTCGACGGTCACCGATACGGTATGCTTATCGATTGACCGTCTTTAAGTAAATCTTCAAATCGTCCATGATGGCGGGCGGAATAAAATGGTCCAACTGTTCCAATGCTTTATTTCCGGCCTCGGTAATAAAGTAGGTTGTGCGGTGATCCTTCTTGACCGGAATCACGAAACGCCGATCGGTTAAATCCGTAATCACCGCCTGTACCTTAAAGTAATCGGCATACTTGTTGGATGGAAAAAATTCCATAATTTGCGTATTGGACAATGCGGGACCGGAATGTTTGATCAGGTATAGGACCATGAGCATGTACATTCTCTCCATGGTTTCACTCATAGCGTCTCCGATGCCGCCCGACGGCGACGTATAAAAATATAAACGACCGCAAATATAAAGAGCATGAGACCGAGTGCCTGGGATACCGCTACACCGAAAATGCGTAACTGGTCCGTCCGAAGGCCCTCAATGATGAAACGCCCGATACCGTAGCCGCCGAGGTAAAGGCAGAACAGTTCACCGTCGAATTTCATCCGTTTTCTCAACACCAATAACAAAACCAATATAAAGACATTCCAAATACTCTCATATAAGAAAGTGGGATGCACTTGAAGATACTGTACCCCCTCATGTATGACGGTCTGCAACGAGGCACCCGGGTTCAGATTCCCCTGGGTGACGTCCGTATACTTAATCTGCATGGCAAAAAGATTATCCGTGTAACCGCCGAAGGCCTCGCGATTTATGAAGTTGCCCCAACGACCGATTGCCTGACCGGCAATGATGCCGGGAGCACAGGTATCGACAATCCGGCCAAATGAAATGCCGGATTTCTTGCTGAAACGGATTGCCATCAGTACACCGCCGATGATGCCGCCGTAAATGGCCAGACCACCCGTCCGCAGATTAAAAATTCGTAGAGGATTATCTGAAAATTCCGACCATGAGAACAGCACGTAATACAGCCGTGCACCGATAACGGCCACGATGATGGCCCCCAGCAGAAAGTCATAATAGGCCTCGGGCTTCTGCCCCGTCTTCCGTGCCAACCGTCCGGTTATCATAACGCCCGTAAACATCGCCACGGCAATGAGCACACCGTACCAGGCAATATGAAACCCGAAGATGTCAAAGCCCTTGGAAAGGTGTTGTATTTCAATTCCCAATCCGGGAAATCGTATATCCGGTTGCATATTATCGTTTCCTCACTCTCTTTTTAAAGATATTCTTACGATCTTCCGTCCCGTTTATCAGACGGAGAATGTTGGCGCGATGGCTGTACAGGGTCAAGACGTACATCAACGTACACAAGATGATGATGTGCACCATGCTGACCGGATCGGCGGCAAGATGGTCCGTCGCCGCACCCATGATAAACATTAAAGCGTAGCTGAAAGACATCAACAGCGAACTCACGCTGACGTAGCGGATGACGATCAGCGAAAAAAAGAATATTGAGACACCGATGAGACCGATCGGAAAATGAATGGCGAGCATCACACCGGTCATTGTCGCGATGCCCTTACCGCCCTTAAATTTCAGAAAAAACGGAAAGCAGTGACCGAGCATGGCGCCCATCCCGGTATATAATTGATACATCAAGAGATGGGCCGGTTCATTGGCAAGCCAAAGCCATACCGCAAGTATCGGCAGGACACCTTTGAGTGCATCCCCGATATAGGTCAACACACCGGCTTTCGGACCGAGGGTGCGCATAACATTGGTCGTACCGAGATTACCGCTCCCACGCTGACGCAGATCGGTTTTTTTTCGTCGACCGATGAGCCATGCGGTCGGAAAAAGACCGCAAATGTATCCAAGTATCAGACAACATATTATTTTAACGACCATCTTTCTTTCTCTCCCTCGTTATAAAGCGTAACGGTGTTCCGCGAAAGCCGAAGGATTCCCGCAGCTTGTTCTCAAGATATCGCGTATAGGAAAAATGCATCAATTCTTTGCTGTTTACGAAAAATATAAACGTCGGCGGTGCGACGGAAACTTGAGTCGTATAAAAGATTTTCAAACGCTTGCCCTTGTCCGATGGCGGCTGATTCAACATCGTCGCCTCGCTGATAATTTCGTTCAGCACTCCCGTCGGAATCCGCATTGTCTGATTATCCAGGATGGCATCGATATTCTCATAGAGCTTGCCGAGGCGCAACCCCGTCTCCGCCGAAATATACAGAATATCCGCATAATTTAAAAACGGCAAAGCCCGCCGTATCATATCCCGAAATTCGTATACGCTCTTATCCGTTTTTTCGATGGCATCCCATTTATTGACGGCAATGATCATACCTTTACCCTCTTCATGGGCAATCCCGGCAATCCGGGCATCTTGAGAAGTAATACCGCTCGTCGCGTCAATGACCAACACCGCAATATCACAACGCTCCACAGCCGCCACCGTCCGAATGATACTGTATCGTTCGATTTCATCTTTGATTTTTTTCTGTCGGCGAATGCCGGCTGTATCGACGAAGATGTAGGGACGGCCTTCATGGACGATACTCATATCCACCGCATCCCGCGTCGTCCCCGCAATGTCGGATACAATCAGTCGCTCTTCTCCCGAGAGTTTGTTGATGATGGAGGACTTACCCACATTCGGCTTACCGATGACGGCAATGCGTGCTCCCTCCGCTTCTTCGCCTTCTTCATCAAGTGGGCGAAAATGTCCCGTCACGACATCCAAGAGGTCGCCCAGCCCCTGCTTGCCGGCCGCACTGACCGGCATGGGGTCCCCGATGCCCAGATTATAAAACTCATACACATCAGCTTGGTATTTCTGAAAATCGTCTACCTTGTTGACCGCGAGGACAATCGGTTTATGACTTTTTCGCAACATCTCGCATACACGTGCATCATTGTCTTGTAAACCGCTCTTGACGTCCGTAATAAAGATGATGACATCCGCGGTGTCGATGGCGATTTGCGCCTGCTCCCGCATCTGCGACAAGATCACGTCTTGTGAATCCGGTTCGATACCACCCGTATCCACCAAAAGAAAGGCGCGATCCAGCCAAGTCACATCGGCATAGATGCGATCCCGCGTGACGCCCGGCGTATCCTGTACGATGGCCAACCGCTGACCGGCAATGGCATTGAACAGGGTGGACTTGCCCACATTCGGTCGTCCGACAATTGCTACTACGGGTTTACTCATGACTTTCCGTCCTTTCTAAAGATTGCCGATTTTAAAGCTACGTGCCGCTTCCCGCTTCAAATCCCGTTTCTTGATACTTTCACGTTTATCGTGTAATTTTTTACCCTTGGCCAGACCGATGTCGACCTTGACCAGATGCTTGAGAAAATAGACGCGCAACGGTACCAGGGTATAACCTGCCTGTTGGACGGCATCTTTGAGCTTGGTAATCTCATGTTTGTGTAACAACAACTTTCGATCCCGCAGGGCATCATGGTTAAAGATATTCCCCTTCTCGTACGGACTGATATTCATACCCAGGATGAATGCCTCGTGACCGATAATCTTAATAAACGATTCCTTGATGCTGCAACGCCCCATCCGCAGTGCCTTGACCTCAGTCCCCTGCAGGGCAATACCACATTGATACTCCTTCTCGATAAAATAATCATGATAGGCTTTTTTATTGTTGGCTATCTGCTTTTTCATCACAAAGTCCTTTTAACAGTTTGAAATCCACCGTGCGCATGGTCGGTGAAGCATCTGATACACGTACCTGCACTCTCGCACCGATTCGGTACCGGTCACCGCTTCTTTTGCCGACAATGGCATCATTTTCCTCATTCATGGCAAATTCATCATAGTCAATGTCCCGGATGCGGACCATGCCTTCGACCGTGTTATCCAATGCAACGTACATCCCGATATGCGTAATATGGGAAACCGTCCCCGTAAAGGTTTGTCCAATCCTTCTTCGCATGAATTCCACTTGCTTGATTTTCGTATATTCACGCTCGCACTCATCTGCACGACGTTGGGTCTTGGATGCCTGTTCCGCCACCTTCGGCAAAAGTGCGGTATAGCGTGCCTTCTTCAAACGGCCATGGATGACATCCTTTATAATACGATGAATCTGCAAATCCGGATAACGACGAATCGGCGAGGTGAAGTGGCTGTAATACTTAGCATTCAGGGCAAAATGACCCAGTGGGTGTACATCATACCGTGCCCGCATCATACTGTGTAATACGGTATTACTGATGAACGGTTCAATATCCTTGCCTTCCACCCGGGCCATAACGCGCTGCAAATCACCGATAACAATCTTCCGTTTTCTCGGCAAATGAAGACCGAAGCCTTTTAATATGGCCGTCAGCTGTTCCATCTTTTCTTCATCCGGTTCTTCATGCACCCGATAGAGAAAGGGTACTTTCTTCTCCGTATACAAGGATGATACACTTTCGTTCGCGGCAATCATAAAATTCTCGATGATGCGCATCGAATCCTGTCGCTCATAACGGCGTACATCAATGGGGACGCCGGCTTCGTTTAAGTCAAAAACCGACTCCGCCGTGTCAAAATCCACATTACCTTTTTGCTTCCGTAAACGGTCTATCATGGCGGACAGGGCATGCATATCCTCAATCATGGATACGACATCACCATATTGCTTCCGCAACGTACCGTCTCCATCGATGATGCCCTGCACTTCTTTGTAGGTCATGTGATGCTTGACATTGATAACACCTTCACGCACCTCTGCGCGAGTCACGTTCCCGTAGCGGTCTAAATCCATGATACAGGTCATGCAGAGTCGGTCTACGCCCTCATTCAGAGAACAGATGCCGTTAGAAAGCTGTTTCGGCAACATGGGTACCACGTGGTCTATCAGATAGACACTCGTACCGCGCAACAGCGCTTCTCCGTCAATCGGATCACCCGCTTTAACATAATGACTCACATCCGCAATGTGAACGTAGAGACGCCATCCTGTACCACGCCTTTGAAGAAAAACGCCATCATCGACATCTTTGGTGTCATCTCCGTCAATGGTAATGACCGGTTGGCGACGGTAATCCGTCCGTCCCCGCCGATCCTTCTCCGTAACATGAGTCGGTAACTGCTTGGCACGCCGTTCAACGCCGCGTCCCCATTCATAGGGTACGCCGAACTGCTCAAGGACGGAAAGAAAAACGCCGTCCCGACTGTCTGCCACGCCCAACATGCGAATCACCTTGCCCACCGCAGACTTACCGTTTTCCGGGTATCGCACGATTTGAACGACGACTTTCTCATTGTTTTTCGCTTTACAGTCACTGCCCTTCGGTATGAAGATGTCTTCGTGAAGACGGGGATCATCCGGAATGACAAACACGGTCTTTCGCTTCCGTTGCACCCGACCGACAATCTCCGTGTGCGCCCGTTTCAAGACCTTAATGACCCGTGCTTCCTGACGTTCTTTCCGCCCCAACGGCAGACGACGACGGCGCGGCGGTAACAACTCAATTAGAACCGTGTCTCCATCCATGGCCGTGGAGGCATTGTTGCGCGGTATGTATACGTCCTCCAGTGCACCCTCGGGACGCACGAAGGTCGCCCCCTTCATACTTTTCATAAAACGGCCTTCCAGCTGTCGTTTCTCATTGCGTTGTTTCATCAATCCTCTTTTCATTCGTAAAAAAAGCCCTATGAATGGGATGCATTCGTAGGGCCTTCGGTATCTCCGTCTGCGCTTATCCGTGGAACAGCGTCGTATTCAAAACGGCGATGACAATAAATAATAACACGGCAGCGATGCGTGTTCCTTTTTCAAGGGCGCCTTCCGCCGATTTTCCTCTATTTTTGCTCCAGTACGTGTCCGAATCCACCTGACCCGACAATCCGGCCAGACCATTGGACTTCCCTTGTTGCATCAGTATCAGCACGCAGAGGATGATGGCATCCAATGCGACGATTCCATAGAGTACATATTTCAATGCTTGCACGTTACACCTCCGAACCGCTCATAATCATACACCCCATAATACCACAGGGCGGTGCTTTATGCAAGTATAATTTCAGGACACTAACCGACGGGAAGAATGAGGATATCTGATGTTCTCAGGAGCTATTGTCTGAATGAGGTATTCCTTTTTATATATCCGAAAAGTTTGGCACTAAGTACATCCGCCACTTCCGGATAGTATTTTTCAAAAAAACCGAAGCCATGATGACAAAGTAACACCCAATCGAAAAAAATGATATCAAAGGCTTTCAATAGAAGCAGTATTATCAGAAAACGGGCAAAAAAAGAATAAACGTATTGTAGTATAATTTTATCTCAATTTTTATTACTTATGATCTTTTATTTTAATTTTTTGTCTATAATGGCTAGTAGGATTAACATAACTATGATAGACACAGTAGTGACTATCAAGGAGTTCCATTGTATTGCTACTACTTTTATACATCTCATAATTGTTACAAATATGCTCAATACAATTCCTGCATATAAATAGTATCTGCCACACAATAAATTTCCTTTCCTCCAATTCTCTTTATTTTTCATGGATTTAGCGGTCCTAAAACCTGAGCATTGGTTTATTTCACCATTAGCCTTTTTTTCCACCATGGGTATGATATAACCATTAGCACTGGTATACAATAATCAATTATTAAGAATGCATAATACATATATTTTACCTCGCCTTAACAACGCCTAATTCTTCCAATTTATTATATGAATCTAATACCGAAAACATAAATGCTGCTTTCTTATATTTTATCTTCTTGTTTATATTTTGGATACAGTATATCTACAATTTCTTCGATATCACATCCTGCTTTTAAAAGATTTTTTATATCTTTGACTTCAGAATCTACATATCCTATTCTTTCTCCATTCAATATTAACTGAAAGCTATTAGGATTTTCATCCATTTCTAGATTACCAAGAAATTCAGATTTGCTACAACAGTCCCATTTATTTGATTAATCTAGCATATACATTCCTACATTCGCTCTTTTAAATCTTGCATTATTTCCCACTGACACCTCTATTCTTCCAACGCGTTAATAGCATTACTGAGACATCTCTTACGCTTGTACTTGGAAGTATGTCGACGTCGATATGATTTGACTACGGAAGCGAGCATTTTTGAGCTTTTTAATATGTTTCTTTCGCCTGCCTGTACTCCATCATTTAGAAATAACAAGGGTGTGTAATATTCTGCCCGGAAATTACGCCAAGCAACACATCCAAGGCTTTTTCATTGTTCAATCAAGCACTGAAAACCTAATATCATCACTTCCATTTGCCATTCCTAATTATAACCCGATCCCCGGACGCAACCTTATACACAAGTTGACTCATAAGTGAATCCCAAAAAACATCCACGCAAATCCCTTTTGTATTAACACGGGAACGGTAAACCGTTTTGATTTACCGTTCCCGTATCCGTTCTCATTGTATTGTCAGACTGATAGATTAAATTTCCCACACTAAAACAGTATGCATATCCATGCCACGATAAAAGATCCGATGACTATACCTATTGTCTGAATGAGATGATCCTTTTTATTATATCCGAAAAGTTTGGCACTAAGTACATCCGCCACTTCCGGATAGTATTTTTCAAAAAAACCGAAGCCGCGATGACATAGTAACACCCAATCGAAAAATATAATATCAAAGGTTTTCAACAAAAGCAGTATTATCAGAAAGCGGGCAAAAAAACGAATAAAAGTAAAGCCGTTTTGAATACCATCCACTGCTCCTATAACAATTGAACCGCCCATTAACAACACGGCAATGATAGCCAGGTCCAACCCAAAACATATTGTCCATAAAAGCGTTTTTCCTTTGGTTCAATGACCTCAATCACTTCAACCGGAGAAGATGAAAAGAATTTTTTGTTCTGAATAAACCCAACGCCTGCCCATAGTAGTAGAAACAGTCCGGCCATCATCATAATTGCAAGTAACAATGTCATAATCATATTTTCATTGCCCCTCACTGTCCAAATTTTTATCTACATAGGATACTGCCATACCGATTTTAATATGTCGTTTTTGATGCTTAATCATATAAGCAAAGTTCTCTTATACAATTCATTATAAGACAATACGCTTTATATTTCCAGCTATAGGTATCTTTAAATGGATTTACTCCGTCTTAAAACGTTGCAACATGCAGTATCATCTGTACCTCTCCATATTTCAGCATCGATAATGATTCTTTCTTTATTTCTATTAGAGAGAAAATTGTCGCCCATATATATCATGGCCTTTACCATTCATCATGTACAACCCGAGGTGAGACTCATGGCTATGATGAATGATATCGCCATCAGGCACCGAACCGAAGTTTAAACAAAAAACGAAATAGAAAATAATTGATGAGCAGACTGACGGCAAAAATACCGACCACGGCAATTTTCCCCGCCACAAAACCGAAAATCAAAAGCGGAATCAATGAAAAGGAATAGACCGCCAGATAATACACAATTCGATCCGGCACCGGATGAGTGAAGAAGTAGCCGAAGCGCCAACTGCACTCCCTTCCGGTTATGAATATGCCCGCCGCAAACAGCAAAATGGCAAATAATACCAGAAATATCAATCCGCCCGCTGATAGCAAACGTATCATCAAAGTTAACGGTGTAAAGCCCGGAAAATATATAAATTTGAAGACACCGGCATTATGCATGGGCGTTAAGTCAAAGAAAATCATCAATGGCATAATAATACAGTACATATAGAAAAATAACACACCCAGCAGGACGGGAATCATGGTCAATAGATGACTAATGATATTACCGCAAAGAGAACCTACAAATAATGCAATGAGGAACAATACCGTCGACTGAATCCATACACTGAGGTGGTAGGTATGATGCGCCCCGTAATTAATATAGGGTCCCAACTTGCTCGCATACAGCATCAAGAAACCGACGGCCCAAGCAACTATATTCGCCATGGCGACGGCGATGCTCCCCAGCAGTCCTTTGGCTGCAAATAGACGTCGTCTCGAAACGGGAATGGTGGAGAGAAATACCGCAAATCGACTCATTTTTTCCGCTGATGTTAACAAGATTGCCAGTATCACGGCCAGTATCCCGAGTATGAAAATCGGTACGCCTTGCAGGAGGGTAGATGTCTGATAGAAATTCACTGTATCACTCGTACTACCTGTAAAGCTGGCAATGGAAGTACCGTAAAATATACGGCCAAATGAAATCCGATCATGTTCCTTTGAAAAATCCGCAGGCGATAACGACTTGAATTTTGAGATGGTCTCCGTATTGATTTGAACCGGTTCATCATCATTACCATCACGACGAGTCTCTTGATAACTGTTTGAATGATACCCTCTCGGACTCTCCCGTACGGTCGTTACCGTATTTTGTATCCGTTGTATCTTATTTTGAATACCAATATGGAAACACAAAGCATTGAGGATCATACCCGCCAAAATAATCAACAACATCCGCATACGGTATTGCCGCCAATTAATTTGTATTGCCTGTCGAAACATCCCGACCTCCTTCCTCATGCTCCTGCCAATGCAGAATGTCCTCCATGTGCACCGACAACTCGTCCATCTGGATAATGAGCTCCGGTACATCCGCCACCGTCACCGGCATGTTCGTCAATATCGTATAAACTCGCCCCAGATTGCTCAATAAAAGGATGTCCGGGCGGCGTAAAAACTCCTCCGGTAAGGTCTCCCGGGAAACAAGCTGATATTTGTACAATCCTGTATTCCCCGTACCATCCATTGATGCGATACCGCCGCCCGCTTCAATGAACAAGGTGCGGTCGGCAATCTTTTCCAGTGTTTCCATTCGATGGGAACTGATGATGATGGCCGTACCGTATTCTGCCGCTTCAATGATGATACGATTTAACTTGTCAACATTGACGACATCGATACCGTCAAACGGTTCATCCAAAAGCAAAAACTTCGCCCGGGTCGAAAGAGCAAGTAAACAGGCCACAAGCATGCGTTCCCCTTTGGAATAGCTCCCAAGGCGACTCGTTACACTGACCCGAAGATTCAAGGACTGTAAAGACGCTTCAAAGACTGTACGGTCAAAGTCCTCGTATACCAATTCATACATTTCTACAACTTCCGTCAGCTTCTTGTTATTGAAATAATCAAAGCGATCCGGTATGAATACGATATCCTTCTTTGCCGCCACCCGTTTATTAATATCCGTACCATCAATCCGAATGGTTCCTTCCCGTCCCTGTAAGATACCTATGACGGTCTGCATCAGGGTTGTCTTTCCGGATCCATTCCTGCCGATTAATGCGACAATTTCTCCCGGTGAAACCGTGAAGTTTACATTTTGAAATACAATCGTCTTGCCGAAAGTTTGTTTTAAATTATTCACGCTCAATTGCATGCCCTGCAACCTCCTCATATTGCCGTCGAACCAACGCTATCAGCTCTTCCGCCGTCAGCCCGTAAAACAGTGCTTGACGAACCAACTCATCTATGGCATGAGCCAAGGCGGCCTCCGCATCTTGACGGGCTGTGTCCGTCACTTGAATGAAGGTGCCCCGCCCGCGTGCCGTCAAAATCATACCCGATCGTTCCATCTCCGCATATGCTTTAGCCACGGTTGAGGCATTAACCCCCAAGGTCTGTGCCAATTCCCGAATGGATGGAATCCGGTCCCCGTCGCGCAACAACCCGTGTACAATCATATCGCGCGTTTGGTCCACCAACTGACGGTATATCGGGGTGTTGCTGAATATATCCACCTTATACATAGCATACCTCCTACCAGGAGTGTACCACTTGAAGCCATACATGTCAATCAAAATATATTTAATCATTATAAAGTCCCCGTTACAACAATTTGTAGCAGGGCACAATTTCTATATGTATGAGTTCTTTGGGCAAGGCATACGCCAAGCTTTCGCACCGGTCATGCAAAACAATCTTGCTTAAACATCAGATATTATTTTGTTCGGCAGATAATCAGCATCTCTTGATTCTACTTTCACATCCACCCCTTATTCGCAATTTCCGTCAATACAAATCGTAAATATAGTAGCTGCCATTTTTTGACTCTTCATTTATAAATAAAAACCCAGCCGGACTTATTCTCTTTCAATCACCGAATATTTCCATTCACTTTTATATCAAGTCATTTCATGAGTGCTCATATGATGTTCCACCTTATGCTTTTGGACATAAAAAAGGCGATATGCCTATCGCCTTTTATTGAATCTATAAAATTATTCGGCAACGAATTTAACGCTACTTTGAAAATAAATTACCAAAAATTTATAGTCCAAAATCCAAATATTAATTTCGGCACCTATAAATATCATAACTGTTTTCAAACAATCCACCATTATGTAATTGAAATCATACACTAACTAATAGGCCTAAAAAGTCTGTCGGCAACGTAACTGTGAAGTGCATGACGGATCGCTTCAATAACAAAAAGTTTTCAACTTCATAACTGCAGCACCTGTAATACTAAATATGAATATACCCTTTACTAGGACGGGGGTATATCTTCTGATAATTCAAAATTATTGATATCATTGACATGATGACAAAAGAAATAACGCCTCTAATAATTGCTTTTCAATTAACATAACTTCTTCTCCGTAAATTTCTTGACTTCTTACATTATCAGATTAAAAAGTACATCCCATGGCCTTTGATTTATAGAAATACCTTGTCTATAAACTGGTATTCACGAGATAATTAAAATTAATGAATGTTTTCATGTTTTTTTTGATAGTAGTTTAGCGGGACCAACCATGTCCCCAATAATAATGTAGCAATTTCCATATAATAATTAACTGTATCAATGTTACGCACTACATTTTTTGTTATACTATTATCTTTTGTTGTAATTGGATAACTTGACACAATTGGCATGGGATCAACTTCAACATATCTTTCCGCTGACTTAAATTTGCTCTTATCTAAAATATATTTAGACTTCGTATTTACTTTAGTAAAAAAAGTAAATATACCCATAAGCACTGCAATTGCAGATATGACAAATATAACTTTTTTGGCATCAGATCTATAATTATTTTTTTTACAGAAATATTTAAATAAAACACAGCCTAAAATCATTGTCAAAATAGATACTAAAACATACTTCATGGCATTTGAAAAAATAGATATCTTAACAGACGGCGATTCTTGTTCTATTGGAATAGGAATATCTCTTCCGCTTGTCGTTTCAGTCAAACTATACGTGACTTTATATTCCTTTTGCACTGATGGCGTTACTATATCATTAATCCATTTTTCAAAAGGAATATTACATAGTATTATACTTATAATCACTATGATAATAAGTACAATAAAAAAACTATATTTTTTCAATCTGAAAGTTTTAGTTTTTATACACTGCCAACTATTGCCTTTTTTCATGTTCATTTTTTTATCCATGGCACTTTATTCTCCTCCGGAAATAATAATTTGCATTGATTATATTATATTAATCTGTCAATTTAAATTATAATTTCCACTGTAAAAGCATTTAACTTTCTGTGCTCCCTAGAAGCATAGCATTCCACTATTTGATGATATTGTAAATTCTTTACAAGTAACAGCTTCGTCCCTGCGAATTATAAGATACACTTGATATTTTCTAAAACTATAATCTCATCCTGAACCATCATCCTCCATTATTCCTCAAAATTACTACGATTTTTGATGTGTCCTTACCCGTAAAAACAATTCGACGACATAAGAATCCGTGTTACTTTCATAAGCGGATTTAATATTCTCTACCTCTTTTATTTGAATGTAGGCCGCGCCATGAAGTTTATAAACGACTTCATGAAGGGGAGATTCGAAAAGATACTCGGTTACATTTATTTTCTTCTATGAAAAATAAAGTAAGTGCTTGTTGTCTGTTCATAATCCACCTCTGTGAGTGCCATTTCCCCATACCTTGACTAGTAATAGGATGCCATTTTAAGGTACTATCCCATACCGTCTTCCACTCTTTTTAACCTTACAGACAAAATAAATCGGCGCTCGTCTTTAGTTGACAAACGCCGGAAATTTTACATCATATTTTTTATCGTCATTTCAATCCCACTGATATGTAGGAATCATTTTAGGGGACAATGCACTACTTAACATCAGTCGTAATTTTTGCCATGTCTTGAAGCCTTGATTGATAGCTAATTAATCAGCAATCGGCTTCATCGTCGGGAAGAACAGCACATCGCGGATAGCAGGTGCATTCGTCAGCAACATAACCAGACGGTCAATCCCGATCCCGATTCCACCGGTCGGCGGCATGCCGTATGCTAAAGCATTCAAAAAATCCTCATCAATGGAATGTGCTTCGTCATCTCCCTGTTCACGGAGGGCTTCCTGCATTTCAAAACGCTGCCGTTGATCCATCGGGTCATTCAACTCCGTAAAGGCATTCGCCATCTCCCGACCCGTAATGAAAAGTTCGAATCGCTCGGTATACGCCGGGTCATCCTGCTTGCGTTTCGCCAGGGGTGAGATTTCCACCGGATGATCCATAATGAACGTTGGCTGCACCAAACGGTCCTCCACATACTCCTCGAAGAAAAGATTCAGAATATCGCCCTTTTCATGACGTTCTTCAAATTCAATCTCATGTTCTTTCGCCAAGGCCTTTGCCGCCGCCGTATCCTCGATGGCGTCAAAATCCACCTTCGCATACTTCTTCACCGCATCCACCATGCTCAAACGTTCAAAGGGACGGGAAAGATCGATTTCATCTTCACCATAGGTTACAACCGTCGTACCCAGTACTGTCTGTGCCACGTGACGAATTAAATCCTCTGCCAAATCCATCATACCGCGATAGTCCGTAAAGGCCTGATAGGCTTCCAATAAAGTAAACTCGGGATTATGTCGTACGGACAGGCCCTCATTCCGGAACACCCGACCAATTTCATACACGCGTTCCAATCCACCTACAACGAGTCGCTTCAGATACAGCTCCAAAGAAATCCGCAGCTTTACTTCCTGGTCCAGCGCGTTATAATGCGCCGTAAAGGGCCGTGCCGCCGCACCGCCGGCTTCCGTAGTCAACACCGGCGTCTCCACCTCGAGGAAATTTCGTCCGTCCAGGAAAGACCGAATCTCACGGAGAATCAACGTCCGCTTGATAAAAGTATCCCGTACCGAGGGATTGACAATCAAATCCACATACCGTTGACGGTAGCGCATATCCACGTCCTTGAGGCCGTGAAACTTCTCTGGCAGGACCTGCAGGCTCTTGGACAAGAGATCGACACGCTCGGCATGAACGGAAACTTCTCCCGTTTTTGTTTTGAACACCTTGCCCGTTACGCCGATGATATCGCCGATGTCAAACTTCTTAAAGGCCTTGTATTCTTCCGTCCCGATATCATCCCGACGCACGTACAATTGCATATTGCCGTTGACATCCGCCAGATTGGCAAAAGAAGCCTTCCCCATGACACGTTTGGACATCAGACGACCGCCCAGGGTCACCGTCTCTCCTTCGAAAGCGTCATAGTCGGCCTTGATGTCGGCCGCATGATGGGTCACATCATACGTCGTGATGTCATACGGATTTTTGCCCGCCGCCTGCAACTCACGCAGCTTTTCATGCTTCACCTTAATTAATTCGTGAATGTCCTGCTCTTGTTCCTGCATGCTATATCCTCTCAATCGATAATACCTTAAACTTGCTCTCCGCCTCCGGACCGCTTACCACGATTTCATCACCGATTTTCGCCCCGATGAGTCCGGCACCGACGGGTGATTCATTGGAAATCTTGTTCTCCAAAATATTCGCTTCGGTTGAACCGACGATGCTATATACGACCTCTTCGTCAAAATCGTAGTCGAACAATGCCACCTTACAACCGACGCCGATTTTATCCGTCGTCACTTCCGCATCATCCAGTACTTCAGCATTTTTCAGAATCGTTTCCAACTCCTCGATTCTCGCCTCAATATCCCGTTGCTCGTCTTTTGCCGCATCATATTCCGCATTTTCCGACAGGTCGCCCTGTTCTCGTGCTACCTTAATCTTCTCCGCCACTTCTTTGCGGCGATTCACTTTCAGTTCATGAATCTCGTCTTCCAGACGCTTTAAACCTTCTGCCGTTAAAATATTCTTTTTATTTTCCATTACATACACCTCACCTTGAAATACCCTATGATTTTAGTACAGAACAAGTTTTTTGTCAAACCTTCCCCGAAGACGGCCATTGCAACCGATGCAAATCACCTGCTTCGGACAAACCGGAAAATGCCTGCTGACGCAAGGCTTCATACAGGATGACAGCCACCGCATTACTCAAATTCAAAGAGCGGTTATCCGCCGCCATCGGGATCCGGATACAATGCTCTTCATTTGCCGTCAGCAGTTCTTCAGGAATGCCGGCACTTTCCCGTCCAAACATAATATAATCCGCCGGTGCATAGCGTACATCTGCATAAGTGCGTCGTGCCTTCGTCGTCGCCATGTATACCGTCGGATTGTCATTTTCTATTAAGAAAGTCTCATAATTGTCATAGACTCTGACTCGTAATTTCGACCAATAGTCCAGTCCGGACCGTTTAATATACTTATCCTCCAGAGAAAAACCCAGGGGACGAATCAAATGCAGCGTACTGTCCGTCGCTACACAGGTCCGTCCGATGGCACCCGTATTAAAGGGGATTTCCGGTGCCAATAATACGATGTTCATCCTACAACCCTTTAACAAATGCTTCCATCCGATCCAATGCTTCTTTCAAATCCGCCAACGAATAGGCATAAGAAATCCGAAGATACCCTTCACCGCATCGACCGAATGCCGTCCCCGGCACGACAGCCACCTTCTGCTCCATCAAGAGTCGGGTGGCAAATTCTTCGCTGATCAGCCCGAACCGTCGTATGGACGGAAAGACGTAGAACGCGCCGAAAGGTTCAAAACAATCAATTCCCATCCGCCGTAGACGATTGATTAGATACAATCGTCGCCGATTGTATTCACGAACCATTTTTTCAACATCTCTCATACAGTCCCGCAGTGCGACGACCGCCGCATACTGTGCATTGGTCGGTGCACACATGATACCGAATTGATGGACCTTATACATGTGTTCCGCCATGAAGGACGGTGCACAAACGAATCCAAGACGCCAGCCCGTCATGGCAAACGCTTTCGAAAAGCCGTTGATGACGACCGTCCGCTCCCGCATACCGGGGAGCGCGGCAATCGAAACATGCTTTCCGCCATATGTCAGTTCGGCATATATTTCATCACTGATAACGTATAGGTCATGCTTGATACACAGTTCGGCAATGGGGAGCAATTCTTCCCGTGTCATGATACTGCCGGTCGGATTATTCGGAAATGTCAACAATAAAACCTTCGTCTTATCTGTAATCGCCCGTTCAACCTGCTCCGGCCGTAATTTAAAATCGTCCCCCTCTTTCAGGTCGATAATAACCGGTTGACCGCCCGCCAAACGGCAGACCGGCTCGTAACAAACGAATGAAGGTTGCGGAATAATCATTTCATCGCCCGGATTCATCAGCGTACGAACAGCAAGGTCGATGCCTTCACTGCCGCCCACCGTCACAATGACTTCCTCTTCGGGTGCGTAATCCACGCCGATAAGACGTGATATATACTTTGCTATCTCCGCCCTGAGTTCCGCCAGGCCGGCGTTGGACGTATAAAACGTCCGCCCCCGTTCCAGCGAATAAATGCCTTCTTCTCGTATCGGCCATGGGGTATCAAAGTCCGGTTCACCCACACCGAGAGACACAGCATCTTTCATCTCCATAACGATATCAAAGAATTTTCGAATCCCGGAGGGTTCTATGCCCGTTACAATCTTTGATAATTCACGCATCAGCACATCACCGGAATCCTTTCCGCTTTGTTCCGGGACTCCATGACGATTCCGAAGTCTTTATACTTCTTTAATACGAAGTGCGTCGCCGTACTCTGAACATGTTCCAAGGGCGCCAACTTTTCCGATACGAAACGGGCCACTTCTTTCATGGAACGCCCGTTGATGATGACCGTAAAGTCAAAACCGCCGCTCATTAAATAGATGGAAGACACTTCGTCATAATTGTAGATTCGTCGTGCAATTTTATCGAAACCTTCCCCACGTTGCGGTGTCACTTTAACCTCTATCAATGCGGTCGTCACCTCATGCGCCGTCTTATCCCAGTCGATCAACGTCGCGTATCCGCAAATGATTTTTTCCGCTTCCATCTTTGCAATCTCATCGATGACCAAGGCCTCGTCAATATTCAAAGACATCGCAATGTCCTGCACCGATACCTTTGCATCCGACTCGAGAATACTCAATATTTCACTTCTCATCTCGCTACCTTCCTTCCATCTCACCGCCGAAGGGTGTCCTCCTCAATACTTCATAAAACACCGTGCCGTCAGGTGCCGCAATATGGCGTATCCCCGCCGCCGTCTCAATCCGAACACTGTTTCCGTCCGTTCTTCCGATAACGGCATAATCAATACCGCGGGCGGTCAACAACTCGCCCAGTCGGTCGGCATGGTCCGTCAACATTAATGTACACCCGACTGCCGGCAAATCCATGGGGTCTACCCCGTAGGCTTCACAAATCTCCACCGTAGCAACCGGAATCCGCAATGCCGCACCGTTCAGTATCATCCCGATACCGGCTTCCTGGAGACGATAGAGCAAACCGTTCAGCCCATCTTGTCCCGCAGCAAAAATAGGATAATCCCCGGCCAGTGCGGTATCCCGACTACGTCGAATATCCAAACGTGACGCATCTTCGCGAATGGCTGCGGCAAACGCCGCATTATATCGTTTATCCAGAGGGACGGGATTGTTAAAATACAGTTGTAATGCCCCACTGTGTGCCACATGGCCCGTCTGTACAACCGTCATCCCCGATGTGATAAATGGCGACAGGGCAATACCATCTATCCGAAATTGAATCATTGCCGCACAGATTGCCTCGGAAACACGAATGATCTGCTCCGTCCACCGTAAGGTCGGATACGGAACCAGCAAGGAGCGTATCCGAGATAACATCTCCCTGATAGACGACTCTTCCGTCCCCGGCGGCACCGTTAACGTGGTTTCCATACTTCGTAACAATCCCGTCGCCGACGCCACATTGACCGCCTCATAAAAGGCGGTCTCTATTGCCAGCGGCATTCGTTCATCCGCAACGGTATATACGGGAAATGGTTTTACCTTTAATAAATTATCCGGCAACACGGCCTGACGAATTCGCCGCTCCCGATCCGGTCGCAATCTCCCCTCTCTCATACTAGTGTATTAAGGAAAGCACCATCGGTACAACCATGGCGATGGCCAGTATGATGGCAATGACTGCCGCCACAATCCGTTTTCTACGATTTTTATTCATGATTTATCTTCTCCTTACCGGTTGGACAGATGTCCGCCAAGAAACATTGACCGCATTTTGGTCTACGGGCGACACAAATCTCCCGTCCCAAACGTATGATTTGTATATTATACAGTATCCAATGGTTTTTCGGCAATACAATTTCCAAATCTTTCTCAATCTTAACGGGATCTTGAGACGTCGTAAGACCCAAGATATTCGAAATCCGCTTCACGTGCGTGTCTACGACGATGCTAGGAATGTCGTAGATATTGCCGAGGATGACATTCGCCGTTTTCCGCCCCACGCCGGCCAGAGATGTCAACGCGTCAATATTCGGCGGCAATACGCCGTCGTATACGTCAATCAGTCTCTTGGCACAGGCAATAATATTTTTCGCCTTGTTTTTGTAGAAACCGGTCGAATAAATATCCCGCTCTAATGTTTTCAAGTCCGCTTCTGCAAACGATTGCAGGGTCGGATATTTCCGAAACAGCTTCTCCGTCACGATGTTCACCCGTGCATCGGTACACTGCGCCGACAAAATAACCGCAATGAGCAGCTCGTATGGTGCTCCGTAATTTAGATAACAGATGTACTCCGTTCCATAATTTTCATCCAATCGTTTGAGAATTTCATTTACATACGCTTCCGTCATATCTCTCCTTATGAATCGCTTCGATTCATCTAGGATTATAACGGATATGCCCCCTTATGACAAGGGCGGTCCCCCGTTGGAAATGATGAGAACTGCGGTCATACCGCAGTTCTCACATGTTTTTTCGCGTCGTCTATCGGCGTTTACGTTTCACCAACCGGCAACTCAAGCCGCAAGTAATGTAGACCGGCAACATACACCACATGATATCGTAACCCGCCGATGTTGCCGTCTTCGGTAGAGGACGCCTCGGCGGTGCCGTAAACTTCACTGTCTGGCCGACGTCATTGATGTCCTTATGCTCGGCAATCACGTTGCCGTCCGCATCCAGAAGTTCTTCAAAAACTACTACTTCCTTACCCTCAAGGCCCGTTGCATCGAAAGTGAATATCATATCCACGTTGCCATCTTTTGATTCTGCGATAAACCGCTTTTCACTGCGGACTTCTTCGCCATTAATCAAAAGCGGTTTTTCCGTCGCCTTGTCCATCAATACACCACGCATCGTATACGGATCGCCGACAATCAAATCCGTATAGCGGACCGTATCCACGATGGTTGCCGTACCCGTGGCAAACCCCGCCTTCTTTTTATCCGCCGTCGTGGCCGTCGTGCGGATTTCAGGCGCCGTAATCCGTACCGTCTGCTCCACATCCGTCAAATCTGCATGAGCGGCAATCTCGATTCCGTTATGATATATGGACTCGAATACAACCACCTCCGTACCCGCCAAAGCGGATGCGTCAAAGGTAAACGGCATCTCGACAGAACCGTCGTTCTTCTCCGCTCTGAAGGTCACCTCACTGCGGACTTCTTCGCCATTGGACAGAAGGGGTTTCCCCGTCTCCTTGTTCATTAAGACGCCCTTGACGGTATATTCCTCACCGATGACGAGCATCAGATAGCGTACGATGTCGATGATGGTCACCTTTTTTGTAGCATGAACTTCCTTCTTGTCATTGGCTGTAGCTGTCGTTTGAATCGTCGGTACAGGTGCATCCTTCATGGCAATCTCCTGTACTTCTTCCGAATCAATGGTGAATGTAATATCTTTGGATGGCAGATACCCTTCCGGCACCTTCGTCTCCCGGAGGATGTAAGTCTTACCGACTTCAAGCTTCTCAATCCGATGCGGCGTACCGTCCGTCACCCACTCCTCTATGAGATTTTCATCCGCATCCAGCAGCTGTAAAGTCGCGCCGACCACCGGTTCACCCGTTACGGCATCAATCTTTAAGATATCCAGTTTCTTACTCGCGTTGTTAAAGTCAACCTTTAACACGCTGTCATCTCCGATAATCTTTAGATCCATCGGGTTCTTCGACACGACATAACCTTTCGGTGCCGTAATCTCCGTCAACCGATAAGTACCAAGCTCCAAATCCTTAAAGGACAGGACCCCGTCCTCACCGACCGTCCATTCATTCACGCCATCTTTATTTAATACTGGAATGACAATCCCGTCATCCGTCACACCTTCCAGGCGGAACACGGCACCCGAAAGGGACTCTTTCGTATCCACGTCCACCTTGGTAATCTCAAGCTCACCCCGCTTATAGTCATTGACCATGGGTGTCTCAAGTTGATGGACCACATCTTCCGTCTTCAAATCCGAATACGTTGCCGTGATATTAAAATTCTCTTCATTCAGGCGATACATCGTATCCGTCTCCAGCTCCTTAAAGTAGTATGCACCCTGCGGGATATCGCTGACGGTAATGATACCGTTTTCATCCGGTCGAACCGCACCCACAAGGGTGTCCGCCGGTGCACCTAATATATTTTCCGCCGTATAAAGACCGAATACCACCTGATTTAATGCACCCTCTTCATGGTGGAAGACGGGTGTTTCCATCATCTCCTTCGTCATCTGAAGATGCAGCTGTTGTCGCTTATTCACGATGGGTGCCGTCTCTTTCAAGTCGATGGCCACTTCCTGTGCCTGCGGCGTGAAGGTGACGGTTCGAACCGTCTCATCCGCCAAATAACCCGTCGGTGCCGATACTTCGACCAACGCATACGTGCCGAGCGGAATGTCCGTCACCTGTGCCGGTGCATCCGCTGTCGTGGTGATTGTCTTGACCACGTCCCCCGCATGATACAACAGGGTCTGATTATCCTGGGCGATGATATCTTCCTTTGCCCGCAGTTCAAATACGGCACCCGGGAGATAACCTTCTTGCCATGTCGGCCGTTGTACCGAATAGCCGTTGGCTTCTTCCGTTACCCAACCGTTAAAGAGTTCCCCTCGTTTATTGAGGATGAGCGAACCCTTCTGGGGCGTATTGCTCACTTCTTCTTTCAAGAGCGTCTCATCCCGATCACCCAATGTAATGGTGACGGTCAAATCCTCTGCCAAGTCCTTACGATCTGCCGGCACGGTAAAGGGGACTTCAAAGTCCTTCGGCAGGTAATAACCTTCCGGTGCCCGGACCTCTTTGAGGATATAGTTCCCCGCCTTGAGGCGTTCAAAGGTATCCGTGTAGCCGTCGGCATTGATGATGAACTGATCCGTCAGCTCCGTCGTGCCGTCCCGTCTTATCATGCTGACCTTCTCCCCGTTTTCACGGTAGATTTCAAAGACGGCATCTTTGTTTAAGACATTCTTGCCCGTCTCCTTGTCCGTCTTGATAATACGCAGTCGCATCCATTCAGGCTGATTCTCCAGCACGTAATGGTAGTTATGGTAGTTTTCATCAATCGTTACGTAGAAATCATCCACCCGTTTGACATCGCCCGGTGTATTGACCTGTGTCACCCGGTACTTGCCGTAAGGGAGCCAATGTGAGGTCGTCATGCCCTCATCATTGGTGGTCATACTGCCCACCTTTTGATCCGCCTTATCATAGATGTCAAAGGTGATGCCGGCTTCGCCTTCTCTCGGACCGCCCGTGGTGGCGTCATCTTCCGTATCGCCCGTATTATCCTTATGCTTCGTCAGGGAGATACGACCCATGATGGGTGCATCTGCAAAGACACCCGTACCGTCTTGTGCCACGGTGTTATCCTTCACCTGCGGCAAGCTGAGGCTGCCCTGCTCATCAAGGGGCAGGTAGGCATTCATGATGTTCTCAAGTTTCTTTTGAGCCGCATTGCCTGCCTCTACAAGGGCTTCTCCGTTGGTGGTAACCTTTATATCCGTCGAGATACCTCCTGCGGGATACGGGTTCATCGGTTGACCTGTCACCTGAATCGGATTCGGATTGAGTGTATAGCCCGTCGGGGCCTTCGTCTCGACAATCTCGTAGGTACCGCAGGGCAGTTTCGGCATGGTGGCATTGCCCTGCTCATCCGTTGTCATTTGACCGATGACCGTTCCCGGTGCATACTGTTTGTCTTTCGGAAGACCCTTGGTCAGGATTTCCTTGACCTTCACGTCAAAGACTGCACCCGCCAGGCTTGCTTCCCCGGAAGGTGTCTGTCCGCCGTAGATGTCCTGCTTGTTGACCTTAAGGTCAAAGTATTGGGGCTTATTCACCTTGAAGCGGATGGGCCGAATATCGGGATCAATATCCCCTCCGGCAATGATATCCTGCTGATTCGGATGACTGTAAAGAATTGGGGCCTGTCCACCCGTGTCATTAGCCACAATATTTCTCTTAATCTTCGTCATCTGAGACAGATAGACAGTAAACTCTTCCGGACTCTCTTCCGTCGGTGTCACTTTGAGCTTCATCGCCCCGCCGTTGATTACGTTGTCCCAGTGGTAACGGCCGGTGTTTGAATGAACGTCCTCATTCTCTGCCCATGACGCATGCACGCCGGGAACATCCTCATAGACGTATTTATAGGCGTTACCGACATTTTCATCATACAAATACAGACTCTCACCCAGGTTGATTTCGTAGGGTGTGTCGTTATCCACGTAATCGGGCCACTTATCCCACATGTCAATCAGATACTCTGCCGAATCCATGTATCCATTATCCTTGTTCTCATCCCAGAAATGAGCTACCTTATCACCGTCTCCCGTATAACGCCAGATGACCAGCTGGGCCAAAGAATAGTCGTGACCGGTTCGTTTATCCACCGCCGGTTCACTGCTCGCATAATTGCCGCCGTAATACTTTCTGGCATCAAAGAGAATCCACTTGGCCATGGCAATTTTTCGCCCCTGTAGCGAATGCGGATCAAAGTAACCGGTTGTATAACCGCTGCCCGTTCCAAGAATCTTATGCGGTTCAATACAAAAGGCGGGGACACCGTCCGCATAGATAACGAACATGTTCTCGCCCGTACTGTAGCTGTAGCCCGCCGTCACGTTCGGATGGTAGGCCGTTAAGGTCGGGACGCCGTTGATGTGTCCCGGTTTGAGTGCCGTTAAGGTAATCGCATGAACATCTGCAGTATTAAACAAGAGTGCCGGCACGATAAGCACCAGTGCCAGTACAAACGACAATATTTTTTTCAGTTTCCGTTTCATAATTCCTCCTTCTCATACTTATCCTTCCCATCGCCAACCGTATCAGCCGGTGAACGGATGGTTGTCCGTCGCTTCATGATGTCTCCTTTCCGGACATAAAAAAAGAGAAGCACCGAAGTCCCTCTCTCTTTTTGCTATTTGGAATTTTCCATAAACTGCTATCCATTTAATGTTTGTTCTATTATTTCGTACGGGTATAATAGCCCGTGATGTCACCATTAATCTCTTTGGTGGTTTGAACCCGTAAACCAGCAGACCCATAGCATTTCGTACTATGTTCATAATGATTTTTCGTCAATAAGGTTCGGTTTTTTATGTCGCATACGGATAGTCCCCGCTTGACGTCAGTGCACCGTATGGTGACACACCCATCGCCAAACAATACCCGCTCCGACCACTATTCAAATATCAAGGTGCCCATTCATCATGACACGAAATGTCTCGAAAACCCATTCCCGCTTATTGTCCATTACAACAAGATGTCACGACTCCTCCGCCAATATACCGTTTCACTACCGAAACATACCCCGACCGGGCACCTAAAATCCTTTACTTTCTCACTTTAAAGTGATATATTAATGCAAGGAGGTTTATTATGCAATTTAATTTCTTAAATAAATTACCGACCCCTTTGGAAATTAAACAACAATTCCCCGTCTCCTTAGATTTGAAAAAGATTAAGGAAGCCAGGGATCGGGAAATAGAAGCCATATTTACCGGTACGGATGACCGCTTTCTCGTTGTCATCGGCCCATGCTCGGCCCACGATCGGGACGCCGTATTGTCCTATGTCGACAAACTGGCCGCACTTCAGGAACGCGTAAAAGATCGCGTTCTCATTATTCCGCGCATCTATACGAATAAACCGAGAACAACGGGTGCCGGCTACAAAGGTCTGTTGCACCAACCGGATCCGCTCCGTGAACCGGATATGCTCTCCGGCATCAAGGCTATCCGACGATTGCATATCGATGTTCTGCGTGAAACGGGCATGTCTACGGCGGACGAGATGCTCTATCCGGAAAATCACCGCTATTTGAATGACGTACTGGGCTACGTTGCCGTCGGTGCGAGAAGTGTCGAGAACCAGTTTCATCGACTCACCGCCAGCGGTTTGGGTATCCCCTGCGGTATGAAGAACCCGACATCCGGCGACTTCAGCGTTATGATCAATGCCATACGGGCGGCCCATGACAAACACACCTTTATTTATCGCGGTTGGGAAGTATCCACACCCGGTAATCCGTTAACCCATGCCATCTTACGCGGTTACGTAGATGCACGCGGTGACTCCTATCCGAATTACCACTATGAAGATTTGAATCGTCTTCATAAGGCTTACAACGCATCCGACCTGGCCAATGCCTGCGTCATCGTTGACACCAATCACGCCAATTCCGGCAAACGATACAAAGAACAAGTTCGGATTACGAAGGAACTAATGTACAGTCGGAAAATCAACCCCGATTTGCGTGCCTTCGTACGTGGTATCATGGTGGAAAGTTTTCTCGAAGAAGGTACGCAAAAGGCGGAAGAAGGTATTTTCGGTAAATCCATTACCGATCCCTGTCTGGGCTGGCCGGATACGGAGGCCCTCATTATGCATGTGGCGGAAAACGTATGAAACTGAGAAAGAATCAAATATTGGATGTCGAAGTCATTGATATGACGGCGGCGGGAGACGGTGTAGCCAAACCTGATGGCTTCGCCGTCTTTATTATCGGTGCCATCCCCGGAGATCTGCTCCGTATCGCCATGACAAAAGTAAAAAAACACTACGGTTACGCAAGGATTCTGGAAATCCTTACACCCTCTCCGGATCGGATACCACCCTATCCGGGGGAACATGAACGATGCGGCGGCTGTCGAATTCAGCACATGGCCTACGAGGCACAACTTCGGTGGAAAAGAACGCAAGTTCAAAACAACCTGGAACGCATCGGCAAAATCGACCATATTACCGTACCGCCCGTGCACGGTATGGACAATCCGACACACTATCGAAATAAGGCGCAGTACCCTCTTGTTCAACTCAAAGACGGCAGAATCGCCTACGGTTTTTATGCCCCCTACTCTCACCGGGTCATTCCGAATCCCGCCTGTCTCATCCAATCCGAACGGACGGACGCGCTGATGGCGGTCACTTGCCGATTCTTTAATGATGAACAACTCGATGTCTATGATGAGCGTACCGGAAAGGGTTTGCTACGGCATGTGGTAATCCGCGAGGGACGGACCGGTGGAGAACTGATGCTCATCCTCGTGATTAACGGAAACGACCTGCCGCATAAAGAAATCCTCTTAGAACGAGTAAAAGATATACCCGGTTTGGTTTCCGTCTTCTTAAATATCCAAAAGGACGACACCAATGTGGTACTGGGGGACACCTTCGTTCTCATTGCAGGCAAAAACTACATCGAAGATGTGATCGGTGATAAACGCTTCCGGATCGGCCCGCAGAGTTTCTATCAAGTCAATCCAAGCCAGACCAAAGTCTTATATGATACGATACGCAGCTTTGCCGAACCGAAAGCGGATGAAATTATTTGTGATTTATATTGTGGAATCGGTACAATAGGTCTGTATCTGGCCGATTCGGTCAAGGAACTGATTGGTATTGAAGTTGTCGCGGAGGCTGTGGCGTTTGCAAAGAAAAATGCCGCACTGAACGGTTGTCACAATGCAAGATTCTATTGTGATGATGCCGCAAACGGCTTTGCCCGACTACAGGCGGAAGGATTAAAACCGGACACCATTATCGTCGACCCGCCTCGTAAAGGTTGCAGCCCGGCATTGTTGAAAGATATTGCGGTCGTTGCACCTCGAAAAGTTGTATATGTATCATGTGACAGTGCGACGCTCGCACGGGATTTACAACTGCTGGGTCAAGAAGGCTATACCATAAAACAAATACAATGTGTGGATATGTTTCCCATGACACCTCATGTGGAATGTGTCGCCTTACTTTCTACCGCATCGGACAGATGTCAATAACATAGCCCATCTGCAAGAAATTACGAAGAATCGATATTTGTTCCCATCCTTTGCAAGAAAAAAAGACCCGGTATCGTGATGACACGATACCGGGTCTTTTCATGTGATGATATAATTCTTTCGGATAATTTCCTCCAACTTATGCAACTCATTTAACGACGGATCCCGCAATACGGCTTCCAAACAAGCCGCCAATATTTCGCCTAATATACGCCCCCGATAGCCCATCGCCAACAGGTGCTCCCCGTCTACGGCCAATTCCCGAATCCGATAGGGGTTCACTTCTTCCGCACGATAGGTGGCCTGTAAGCGCGCCGCTTCCGGTAATGTACACCGTCCGGTCGCCGCCAGTATATCCGTAGCATCCCGCACGGCATCCGGACCATACAGACTCAATTGCTTGCGAATGGCATAGGCGGTATCCGGAACTCCCGCCGCCAAAGCGTTCACTCTGTCTTCGACCATGTAAATCGTTTTTTTGTCAAAACGCAATGCCCGTAAAAAAGGGCGAACGGATACCTTGGCCGTATATAGAAACAGGGCCAATCTACTGATAACAGCTTCTAACCCTGCGGCTTGAAAAAGACTCCGATGCATCGCCCCGGTTTCAAAAACCTTGACAATATCCGGGGGAAACAATGCCGGCAAAGCCCCAATCTCGGAAAGAACAGCCAATCGTTCGGGTACTTTTCCCGCCAGCGCCTTGTATAATTCCGTTCGTATCCGTTCCATACTGACGTGTCGGAGATTTTCCGCCAGTGCCTTCATCGCCTCGAAAGTCTCCGGTTCGATGCCGAAACCGAATTGAGCACTGAAACGTATGGCCCGAAGGATACGCAAAGCATCTTCACGAAAGCGGTTCATCGGATGGCCGACACAGCGTATGCACTGCCGTTCAATATCTGCACGACCGTCGTACGGATCGATAATACCGCGCTTCGGGTCATAGGCCATGGCATTCATGGTGAAATCCCGACGCAACAAATCTTCTTCCAAATCCGTCGTAAAGTGCACGGACTCCGGATGACGTCCGTCCTTATACTCGCCATCCACGCGATAGGTCGTTACTTCAAAGGCCCGATTCTCGATGAGCACTGTCACCGTCCCATGTGCAATCCCCGTATCCACCGTCCGACGGAAGATACGTTTGATTTCATCGGGTTTCGCCGATGTCGTCAAATCCCAGTCCACCGGTTCCTTGCCCATGTAGATATCCCGGACGCAACCGCCCACGATGCAAGCCTCATAACCGGCCCCGTGTAGACCGGACAGGATTTCCGTCACCTCGGGCGGTAATACGATATTTTCCCACCTATTTTCCATCCGGCAATATCACCTCTCCGTTTCGTACGGCAAACCGCAGGTCACGACGAACTGTAGGAATCACCGTACCGCTCGTCGCCTCTGCCACCTGCCGCATTATCCCTGCCAACAGTTCTTTGCGAATATATGCCCGCAAACGAATATCAACGCCGAAATCCGTATCTGACACGAGAACATCGGCCTCCTGCAACAGATAATTAATGCGTCCATACTGCTCATAGTTGCAATGAATGTCCACCTCATGACCGTCATAAGCCGTCAGGATTTCCGCGGCATCCAGAGCGATATTCGTACCGGTCGTATAAGCAGTGACCAGACCGCCCGTCCCCAGCAATATGCCTCCGAAATATCGCGTCACGATCACCAGACAATGGTGCAACCCGCGGCCGGTAATAACATCCATAATCGGCATGCCGGCCGTCCGGGACGGCTCACCGTCATCCGAGCACTTCCGTACGCGCTCATCAATGACATAAGCGTAACAGTTGTGGGTCGCATCCCAATATTCCTTCTTAATGACTTCAATTTGTCGCTGTGCCGCCTCTGCAGAAGATACCGGCCATGCCCGTCCGATAAAACGGGACTTTTTAATGACCACTTCATCTTCTCCGTATGCGTGCAGGTAACGTGTTCCTTCAGACAATTTCATGAAAACAACTTTCCATCGGCAGACATATCTTTGCCAACCGTCTCAACAGGTCCCCGATATCCACCGTTTCCAGGCCGGGTGCATCCGTCACGGACTGCATCCGTACCTTACCGTTCTCCGTGTAAAATCGCCAGGTCCCGTTATTTTCCGCAATCAAAGCATCATCAACCCGCAATGTCCAATCCACCATCCGATCCGCATACAACAAGTTTGTAAAAGCCGCCAAATCGACAATGCGAAACATGTATTTCAGGATATCATTGGTCGGTTCATCACCGACGACGCGAGCCATATCAAAGGTCATTGCTTCCACGCCGCGGTCCGCTGCAAAAGCACGGAGAATCTCCTCTTCGTCGGCCGGCTCAGCCAAAAGGTCCACGACATGCAGGGCGTCCTCCGCCGTATACCGAAGATATCCGACAATGACATCTCCTCTATGTACACGAACGATACCGCCCTTCATAGCCGGATATGTACCAAGTGTGCGCAAAGACCAATCCGCATCCCTTGCAATATGCAGTCGCCCCGCGGCGTAGGCATTCATCCGGTCCAGGTCTGCCGCATCGATAATCTGCATCTCTTCAAATATAAGTTCCGATGCCTGTGGTTTCGTCACTCGGCGACGCCCCATCTCAATCTGCGTTCGGAAACCGAAAGGATAATAGATGCGTTCATTGGCCGGCATCAACAAAACAAAGGGCATGCTTTCACCGTACAGCTTGTTCATCGTCCACCGCAACAGCTGTCGATATAAACCCCTTTTACGACATGCCCGATAGGTGGCGACCGCAACAATATATACCGTCTCGACTTCAAGGGCACCGCCGCGCAACCGCATCGGATGCAGGTGCATCATGGATTGCAGTATCCCGTCTTTGAAAGCGCCCGCCACTCTGTTATGCGGTACTTCATATTTATAAAAAGCGTCAACGAAGACCTTTTCGTCTTGCGGAAACGCTTCCTCATACAGCGACACGGTCGCCCTCTTTTCATCCCGATTACAGAATCGACAGGATACCATACTTCCTCCTCAGCGTTGCGTAATGGAATACTTCTTCGCCAAATATAAGGGACGATAGCTCATCTTGGCCTTGCGAAGACCTTCCAGCCCCATATCATCTTCCCGGTTGACGAATTCAACATTCGGATACTCCTTTTCCAGGAAGGTCTTATTAATATAGTTATATAATCCCCGTATCGCCGGGTTCGCCTTTTCCACGTGAATGAAGACCATGTCATTGGTCCGTGAATAACTGCCCAGGGTAAATGCCTCCATCACCCCGTCCACATACACAGCCGCCATTCGATATTCCAACTCTCTGCAGTGCTCCAAAACCTCCATGATGCCTTGATACTCCGCTGCCAATCGGTTATAGATGTCATCGCTTTCCTTTTTATCATACCAACGATTCAGGAAATTGACAATGGCATCCCGATCCTCACAGCAAACGTGCCGGTACTCGTATCGTCCTTCATAGGTGTTCAAGAAACTGTTCAGATGATTCTTCTTTTTCCGCAGCTTTTTACCGCGCAAAGTTCGAAGTGCCTCCCCCGCATAGACGTAATCGAAATAGTCCCGCTCTTCTTCCACTTTGAAGCGATCGGACGGCAAATTCAGTTGATTGACACCCTCTTCATCGGCGATATATATCTTGAACTTTACACCCAGCACTTCGTTGAAGTAGTGAACCGCAAAGTCAAAGCATTCCGGCAAATCCTCCGGTTTACACAATGGCAATATCGTAAAATATTCGCCGCGCAATTGATATATCCAGAACAGTCCCTTGTCCGTTGTAAAATACTTGGAGTCATAATAGTTTCGCCAAATATAATTGTCTATAAACATGCTGTCACAAATGCCGGGGTCACGCATGTCAAAATATTTTTTAATTTTGTAATAGTCCCGTGCAAATAAATCATGCACCTCTATGTCGTCCATGATGTTCCTTTCCTGCAGCATACTCATCACTCTGTCCGCAGTAACAGACAGACGGCCTTCGCTGCAATGCCTTTTTTTTCTCCTGTAAAGCCCAGACCTTCTTCCGTCGTCGCCTTCACATTCAATTGATCCGGCGTCAATCCCGTCGCCGCCGCCAAATTCTTTCGCATTTCTTCCTTGTACGGCTTCATCTTCGGTGCCTGGGCAATAATCACCGAATCGATATTGGCAATCTCATAGCCCGCCTCGCGAACCAGTTGAACCGCATGGCGCAACAACAGCAGACTTTCCGCACCGGCATATGCCGGATCCGTGTCCGGAAAATGGTCACCGATGTCGCCCATGGCTGCTGCGCCCAAAACGGCATCCGCAACGGCATGCGCTAAAACATCGGCATCGCTGTGCCCCTCCAAACCGACGGTGTGCTCAATATGAACACCCCCTAAAATCAACGGACGTCCCGGCACCAAACGGTGAACGTCATACCCGTAACCTATTCGCATCTTCCACCTTCCAGTAACTCATCAATGCGCTCATAAATCTCTTCCCGTCCCTGCTTCGTCATCGCAGAATAGGGAAAAACTTCCAACTTCGGATTCCCCAGTACGGTCCGGATGGCCTTCACATGCTTGGCGACTTGTGACCGTTTGATTTTATCCAGTTTCGTAGCAATGATAATCGGGCTATAGCCGTTGTCAATTATAAAATCATACATCATACGATCATTTTTCGTCGGATCATGCCGGATATCGATTAGCAAAAATATGGCAACGAGTGACGGCGAGGAAAAGAGATAGCGCTCTATCATTTCCCCCCACTGTGCCTTGACCCGTTCATTCGCCTTTGCATAGCCGTACCCCGGTAAGTCAACAAAATAAAACGCGTTATTGATCTTATAAAAATTGATGGTCTGTGTTTTACCCGGTGTGGAAGATGTTTTCGCCAGTCGACGCCGGTTCATCAATCCGTTGATAAGGGAGGACTTTCCGACATTGGAACGGCCCGCAAAAGCAAACTCCGGCGCACCGGTTTCCGGCAACGTACTCGTAATACCGCACACGGTTTCCAGTTCCGCTTGTTTAATAATCATCCAATCCTCCCCTCACCGACGCTGCCGCTCATGCCGCAGCAGGTAAACGCTATGCTTCCGAAAAAACGTACTTGAGCACATCGTTCATATTTTTGACAAAACGAATGGTCAATCCGTCTGTAATCTCCTCATCAATCTCCGCCACGTCCCGCTTATTGTCAAACGGTACCAGGACATTGGTAATCTTGGCATTTTTTGCCGCCAACAGCTTCTCTTTCAGACCGCCGATGGGTAGGACACGGCCACGCAAGGTCACCTCACCGGTCATACAAAGATTCGCCTTTGCCGGCTTATCCATGATGGCACTGAGCATGGCACTCGCCATCGTAATACCCGCGGAGGGACCATCTTTCGGTACGGCACCTTCCGGTATATGGACATGAATATCATTTTCATCAAAGAAAGATGACTTCACCTTATACTTCCCTTTGATGGATCGAATATAACTGCGGGCTATGACGGCTGACTCCTTCATCACGTCACCCAACTGACCCGTCAACTCGAGACGACCCTTTCCGGGCATGCAGTTTACCTCGATTTGCAAGGTGCAGCCGCCCACACTGGTCCAAGCAAGACCATGAACGATCCCCACCTGGTCGACCTTATTGACGCTGTCCTCAACATATTTCGGATTCCCCAGGAACTCCTGCAGATTCCGCTTGGAAATACTCAACGTCTTTTGATCATGTTCCAAGAGGTACTTGGCACCCTTTCGAATCACTTTGGCAATGGTACGCTCCAAACGACGTACGCCCGCCTCGAGAACATACTGCTGAATCATCATGCGGAGTGCCTCATCCGTGATGTTGACCTGACTCTTCGTCATTCCGTAAGCATTCAACTGCTTCTTATAGAGATATTGCTTGGCAATGTGAAATTTTTCGTTATCCGTATAGCTGTTGACCTCGATAACGTCCATCCGGTCCAAAAGCGGTGCCGGAATGGTGGCCAAGGTATTCGCGGTCGTAATGAAAAATACCCGCGACAAGTCTACCGGCAACTCAAGATAGTTGTCCCTGAAACTGTGATTCTGTGCCCCGTCCAGGACTTCTAAAAGTGCCGACGAGGGATCGCCCTTATAGTCGGCCCCCAGCTTATCAATCTCATCAAAAAGGATGACGGGATTCTCCACCTTCGCCTGAATCATAGCTTTAACCAAACGACCCGGCATTGCTCCCAGATAGGTTCTGCGATGGCCGCGTATTTCCGACTCATCCCGAACGCCTCCCAATGCAATACGCACCAGCTCTTTGTTCAACGCCGTCGCAATGGATGAAGCAATCGAGGTTTTACCGGTACCCGGCGGACCAACGAGACAAATAATCGGCGACTTGCCGTCCGGATTAAACTGACGGACGGAAATAAATTCCAGGATGCGCTCTTTCACCTTCTGTAAACCGTAGTGATCGGCTTCCAGAATTTGCTTTGCCTTTGTAAGTTCCACGTCATCTTTTGAACGTTTATTCCAAGGATAGTCAAACACCGTATCCAAATAATTCTTCAGAATGGCGCTTTCCTGGCTCATGGCGCTGTAAGATTTTAATCGACCGATTTCTTCGGCGACCTTCTCCTTGATTTCCGCCGGCATATCCGCTTCGTCCAGCTTCTTCATGTAATTATCATGCTCACTGATGGGATCGACATCACCCAGCTCTTCACGAATGACCTGAATTTGCTCTTTCAGCACGTATTCACGCTGATTCTTATCCAGTCGCTCCTTCACCTTATCATTGATTTCTTTCTTGATATCCATCACGTACATTTCGTGATGGAGCAGGTGATTCAAGCGACGAAAGCGGCCCATGACCGTATTTTCCGCCAACAGTTCCTGCCGTTTTTCAGGGCCGACCGGCAGATTGAGACATACCTGGGCAATCAGACGGTTGAAGTCCTGTGCCTTCAGATTGATGTCGGCTTTTAACTTGATACGCTCACTGAACTCGTTTAACGTATCCTGTAAAATAGATCGAAGACCGTCCAGACGATATTCGTCATACAGTTCTTCCGCCACTTCTTCCTCAATAAAGCGAACATCGACACGATAGATGTCGTCCTGCTCGTAGACCTTCTTGATTTCAACCTTCGATTCGGTCGCAAAAACGACTCGTAACGTCTTGTCCGGCAGGCGAATATATTGCTCGACCGATGCGGTAACGCCATGAACGTGAAGTGACTGTTTCGAAACCGTATCATCATGCCCCTCTCGGAACATCACCATCACCAGCGGTTCGCCGTCCTTAGCCGCCTCTTCCACGCTCCGAATCGAGTGTTCGTTGTGAACGTCAATCTGTATGACGCACCCCGGAAAAGGAACCAGTCCCTTGAGTACGACCAACGGCAAATGCGTTAATTCAACTTTCGTCATATATTTCCTTCCTATGGAAAGCGCGGCGTATCTTTACGCCGCGCAACCTTAATCCCGTATTTCTTTTATATCGGGAGATTCATTGTGTAAGATTGCGGCATCGGTAATCGTACATTCGTACGCCTCATCAAACGACGGCAGACGATACATGACGTCCAGCATCGCCTTTTCCAAGATGGAGCGCAAACCGCGTGCACCCGTTTGCAATGCGACGGCTTTTCGTGCAACCGCATGCAATGCCTCGTCCGTGAAATGCAAATCAACGTCATCCATGTGCATCAACGCCTGAAATTGCTTCACAATGGAATTTTTCGGCTCCAGCAGAATGCGAATTAAATCCTCTTCTTTTAAGTCTTCCAAGTTGACGAATATCGGTACGCGACCGATAAACTCCGGGATAAGACCGAAACGAATTAAATCCTTCGGCAGGATTTCCGCACGTTTTTCCACATCACTGAGTGCTTCCGGATCTAAATTCTCCTGGTGGAATCCGATGGCATTCTTATTCAGTCGCCGCTCTACCTCTTTCTCAATCCCTTCAAAAGCACCGCCGCAAATAAACAGTATATTCTTCGTATCAATCGGAATCAACTCCTGTTGCGGGTGCTTCCGACCGCCTTGAGGCGGTACCATCGCAACGGTCCCCTCGATAATCTTCAGTAATGCTTGCTGAACACCCTCGCCCGATACGTCACGAGTAATCGAGACATTTTCGGACTTCTTCGTTATCTTGTCAATCTCATCGATATAAATGATGCCGTATTCGGCCTTTTCAATGTCATAATCGGCCGCCTGAATCAGCTTCAGCAGAATGTTTTCCACATCCTCACCGACATATCCCGCCTCCGTCAAGGTGGTTGCGTCGGCAATGGTAAAGGGCACATTCAGGAAGCGCGCCAGCGTCTGTGCCAGCAAAGTCTTGCCCGAACCCGTCGGACCGATCATCAATACGTTGCTCTTTTGAATTTCCACATCATAATCCTCTGCGGACAAGATGCGCTTGTAATGATTATAGACGGCGACGGACAGGATTTTTTTGGCTTCTTCCTGACCGATAACGTACTCGTCCAGAAAAGCCTTGATTTCCATCGGCTTATGCAATTCAACGCTGCGGGAAACCGTCTCGCGATTTTCTTCCGAAATGACGTCTACGCATAAATCCAGACACTCCCGGCAAATGGCGCCCCCGTGCTTGGAGACGATCATTCGACCGCAAGCCTTTTCCGACCGCCCGCAGAACGTACATTTCCGTTCCTTCGTTTTTTTATCCGTCATACATTCCTCTCCAAATATAAAAGCCCCCGGCGGAGCTTTTACATTTATCTGTGTCTTATTACCTTATCAATTAAACCGTATTTCATGGCCTCGTCCGAGGACAAATACGTATCCCGTTCCGTATCCGCTTCAATGACGGACAGCTCCTGTCCGGTATTTTCCGCTAAGATTTCATTCAAACGGGATCGTATCTCCAGGATGCGTTCCGCCACGATTTTAATATCCGTCGCCTGACCTTTTGCACCGCCCGAAGGTTGGTGGATCATGATTTCCGAATTCGGCAATGCATATCGTTTCCCCTTCGTTCCGCCCGCAAGGAGAAAGGCCCCCATACTGGCCGCCATACCGACACAAAAAGTCGATACATCACATTTAACATATTGCATGGTGTCGTAGATGGCCAAGCCGGCCGTTACCGAACCGCCGGGACTGTTGATATAGATATGGATGTCTTTTTCCGGGTCTTCCGACTCCAAAAAAAGGAGCTGTGCGATGACGAGACTCGCCGTAACGTCATTCACTTCTTCACCCAGGAAAATAATCCGATCTTTCAGCAAACGGGAGTATATATCATAGGAGCGTTCTCCCCGTCCCGTCTGCTCGATGACCATAGGTACCAAACTCATATCGTATCCTCTCAATACTATTTAATGACCGCATTCTCCACGACAAAGTCGATGGCCTTCTGCACAGCAATGTCCAGGCAGATGGCTTCCTTCTCTTCCGCCGGAACAAGGCTCTTCATCTTGTCCACCTCGATTTGATAGGTCTTCGCCATTTCGGCCAACTTTTCTTCATACTCTTCATCGGTAGCCGTAATGCCTTCCGCTGCCACAACCGCTTCCAGCGTCAACCGCGTCTTAATCCGTTTTACGGCCTGCTCTTTCATTTCCGCCGCAATCTTTTCCTTCGTCTGGCCGGTAAATTGCAGATACTGATCCAAGTTCAACCCCTGCTGTTGCAAACGGGCGTTAAAGTCGTTCAGCATTTCTTCCGTCGTGGAACGAATCATCAACTCGGAAATGTCAATTTCCGTCTCATCGACCAATTTCTCAATCAACTTGTTCTCAACCCGTGTCTGTGCTTCCGTCTCACGTTGCTTACGGATTTCATCCCGAACTTCTTCTTTGTACGCTTCCACACTTTCCGCATCGGAAACTTCCTCGATAAATTCCATGTCCAGGGCGGGCACTTCTTTTTTCTTGATTTCTTTCAGGGTAACCTTGAATTCCGCCGGCTTGTTCTGTAACTCTTCCATCTGATAATCCGCCGGGAAGGTAACGTTGACCGTCTTTTCCTCTCCCGTCTTCATGCCGATAATCTGCTCTTCAAATCCGTCGATAAACGTTCTCGAACCGATAATTAACGGGAATTCTTCGCCCTGGCCGCCTTCGAACGGTTTACCGTCGATGAATCCCTCAAAGTCGATGATGGCTTGATCGTTATCCTGAACGGGGCGATCCTCCACCGTTACCACACGGGCATTTTTTTCCAGGTCATCCGCAATTCGTTTTTCAACCTCTTCATCTTTGACTTCGATGACGGGTTTTTCCGCCTCAAGGCCCTTGTAATTGGCAGGTTTCACTTCCGGTTTCAATGCGACTTTTGCGCTGTAAACAAAGGGTTCTCCCTTTTCAAGCGTTACAATGTCAATCTCCGGACGGGACGTAATATGCAGCTCCGTCTGAACCGCTGCCGCCTCATAGGTGTCACGAATCACGATATTGGCCGCGTCTTCATAAAAGATGCCTTCACCGTACATTTTTTCAATAATCTTACGGGGTGCCTTTCCTTTACGAAAGCCCTGTACTGCAATATTGCCTTTTTTGCTGTTGTATGCCTTGTCGATTGCAGCTTCAAAGTCACTCGCCGCCACTTCAACCGTAATCAACGCCTCATTGTGCGCCAACTTCTCAAACTTGAATTCCATATATCCGTTCCTCCTTAGATTCTTCAAAACACTCCTTATAATATAGTATATTTCGGCCTTTTTGTAAAGGTGTAAACGGTGATTTCACCCCGTCGTCACCTCGCCTCTTACCGATGGAGGATCGCTTGCGCAACGCCATCGGCCACTTCCTTGTCTCGGAGTTCTCCGATAAGCGTCAATGCAAAATCAACGGCCGCCCCGAGTCCGTTTGCCGTGATATAATTACCGTCTACCGTTACCGGATCGGCCGTATACTCGGCATCACTCAAGAAATTTTCAAACCCCGGATAGCACGTCGCCCGCCTACCCGCTAACAGACCGCGACGGCCGAGGATGGACGGTGCAGCACATATTGCGGCTATCTTTCCGTTTCGGGATGCTTGCCGCTCGATGATCCTCTTCAAATAACGACTCCGGTCCAAATATTCCGTACCCGGCATGCCGCCCGGAAGAATAATCATCTCCGGCTCCACAATACCTTGCCAAACATCTTCCCAAATATCCTCTATGGATTCATCCGCCGTTATCCGAACGTTATGGGCGGAAACGACCTCTTTATCACCCGTCACGCTAACGGTACGGATATCAATATCGGCCCGTCGAAACAAATCCACGACAATCAATGCTTCACATTCTTCAAATCCCTCTGCTAAAAATAATAATACTTCTTTCATGACCCCTCCTCTCCATAAATTCAGTGTAGCAAATTCCGTCCCCATGTCAACCTCAAAAGCCGTTGTCTCCGAAGCGTATCTACGAGCCGGCGCGTATACGCCGATATCCGTCGAACGGTTGTCCGACGATACGGGATGATTGTCTCCGTCCCCGGCTTGTGATATACTGGCGTACATAGGAGATATTATGCTTGAAATTGAACGAAAATATTTAATTTTTGATATGCCGGACGAGGTTTCACGCATCGATGGACAAACCATTACGCAAGCCTATTTGAATAGAAAACCCGTCCTTCGCATCCGTCAATATGGAGCGCATTACTTTCTGACCTATAAGGGGCCCGGTCTGGCCGTACGTCAGGAGGTGGAGTTACGCATCACGCCGGCCATGTACGAGCGTCTGCTGCCCTTGGCCGGCGGACGAATCATCCGCAAGATACGCTATCGCATCCCTTACGGCACATATATGATTGATTTGGACATCTTCCGGGACATGCCGACAGCTCTTTGTCTGGCGGAAATCGAGTTTCCCTCCACGACGGCCATGAACACCTGTTCAACCCCCGCATGGTTCGGACCGGATGTTACCGAAGACCCCTTCTTTCAAAATGTCAACCTCGCCCATACGGATGACGCATCTTTCATTGAAAAGCTCAGTGCATACGAGAAAGGATACCGAAATGAACACGAAGGTACTTCAGACCCTGGAATTTGATAAAATACGGCAACGTTTGGCCGAACGGACGGCTACGTTTCACGGGCGTCAACATGCCCTCACACTGACACCGTCCGACAATCCGGCGGAAATCGAACGCCGTCTGGATCTGACCTCTCAGGCAACCGACTTGCTCTATCACGACAGCGGACCGGTCATTCCGAGAACCGTCGCCGTCGATGAAGTCCTCGATCGCGCGGCCATCGGCGCAACGGCCGCCCCCCGGGAACTCTTGCAAATCCGTGCACTGGTTCAAGCCGTTCGGTCCCTGGATAAATTCGGGACGGCCATTACCTTGGACGTACCAGCCCTCCGTTCCGTATTTGAACGGCTCATACCGCTGCCGCAGTTGGCCGCCGTTCTCAAAGGTGTCCATGAAGACGGACTCTATGATGATGCGGACCCGAAGCTGGCGGATATACGACGACGAATCGTCCGTGCACAGGATAATCTGCGCGCCGGTCTTCAGGAAATCGTACAGAAAAAGGCGGCCTACCTTCAGGACGCCATTATTACCATGCGAAACGGACGTTATTGCATACCGGTTAAAAGTGAATATAAACAGCAGGTCCGCGGTATGGTCCATGACGCTTCCGCCTCCGGTTCCACCTTCTTCATAGAACCGATGGCAACCATTGAGCAGAATAATAAGATTGCCGCCCTCATGGCGGAAGAACATAACGAAGTCGTGCGTATTCTCACGGAGATGACCGCCATGGTCGCGGAAAATGAAGCCTTGCTGCGGGAAAACCAGGACGTCGTCGGAGAACTGGACTATATTTTCGCTGCAGCTGATTTATCCGTTCACATGGAAGCCTCCCGTCCCGTTCTGAGTACCGGCAATCGGATTCGCTTGAAACAGGCCCGACATCCACTGCTTGATGCCCGGACGGTCGTGCCCATTGACCTTTACCTGGACGATCGGACACTTCAGCTCATTATCACCGGCCCGAATACCGGCGGTAAGACGGTTGCACTCAAAACCGTCGGCCTGTTTACGTTGATGACCCAGGCCGGACTACATATTCCGGCTGCCGACCGTTCGGAAATTACCGTCTACAAGGAAATTTTTGCGGACATCGGTGATGAACAAAGCATCGAGCAAAGTCTCTCGACGTTTTCTTCCCATATGACCAATATCATCCGCATCCTACGCGCAGCCGATGAAAACGCCCTCGTCCTCTTTGACGAATTGGGGGCCGGCACGGATCCGGTGGAAGGTGCCGCCCTGGCTCAGGCCATCTTGGCCGACCTTCTCCAACGCCGTGTGGCAACCTTTGCCACGACCCATTACAGTGAGATTAAATACTACGCTACGGCGACACCGGGCGTTGTCAACGCCTCCTGTGCCTTCGATGTCAAAACCCTACGACCGACCTATAAGCTGCATGTTGGCGTCGCCGGTAAATCCAACGCATTTGCCATTTCGGAACGACTCGGTCTCCCTAAGGATATCATCGAGGCGGCAAAGGCGGGTATGGAACATCGGGACGTCCAGGTGGAAAATGTCTTGGCACAATTGAGTGAAGAAAAAATCAGCGCACAGGCGAATCTGGACGAAAGCCGTCGCTTGAAGACGGACGCACAACGCCTATTTTCTGAAGCGGAACGACAACACACCGAACTGGCGGAGCGAAAAGAAAAAATCCTCGCCAAGGCACGTCAAGAAGCTACCAAAGTTTTACAAGAAGCGAAACAGGTGGCCGACGAAACCATCCGGAACTTCCGAGACTACAAGAAACAATCCCCGGACCTGGCCGCTATGGAAAAACAACGAACCAAGGTCGGATCACAACTTAAAAAAATCCGGGGCGGTAAAAACATCACCCCCGTTCGCACGGGACCGGAACTCGACCCGGAAAAAATCGCCATTGGCGACCGGGTTTATATCAAAACCTACCGCAATGACGGTGTCGTCACGGCCAAGCCCGATAAGCGCGGAAACGTAGCCGTCCAAATGGGCATCATCAACCTGCATGTCCATTACACTGAATTGTCTCCGGGAAAAGAAGAACCGGAAACGGTACGCTATGTCCGATCGGGTGCCATCAGTCACTCCGCCGGAAGTGCGGCGCGGATTTCTCCGGAAATCAAACTCATCGGGATGCGTGCCGATGAAGCCATTGCCGCCCTTGAAAAATATATCGATGATGCGGTTCTCGCCAACTTGGATACCGTCCGTATCGTTCACGGTAAGGGCAGCGGACGACTCAGACGAGCCTGTCATGAATACCTGAAACGCCATCCCTCCGTTCGCAGTTATGACTTGGCGGAATACGGACAGGGTGATGCGGGTGTCACTGTTGCCGTATTAAAATAGGCCTTGCCCTCATCATTGCATGATTATGGGCCGGTGCCGCCACAATACGGATATTTCGTCAGCTGTTCTCCATAGTGGCGGTATCCCCTATGCAACGGCATGCTACAAAGAACGCATAAAAATAACGACTCGTCCACCGGTTTTGCCGATGAACGAGTCGTTTTTATTTCGTTTCCAACTCCACGTAAAATTCAACGCCGTTGGAACGGTTTATACATCCGTATGGTAATTTTCTGATTTCCAAAATCGCTTTCACGATGGACAGACCGATGCCGTTCCCCCCGTAATCACGGGTACGGGCCTTATCCGCCTTATAAAACTTCTCCCAGATACGATCCTTGATTTCTCTAGGTATCGGCTCGCCCGAATTGAACACGCCTACGCGTACGCGCTGCTCCTTCGGCTTCATCTTGAAATTGATTTCAACCTTCTTGTGCTCATCCACATGATTGAGTGCATTGGAAATGAAATTCCGGAACACCGTTTCCAACTTCCACGGGTCGGACCAAATCATAATCGGGTCGCCTTCATGCAAGATGCGTATCGTCACATCTTTCTTTTGCGCCACGATACGGAAAGACTCTGCAATGTTCGTTACAAAGTCCACAATATCAAACCGCTCCGGCTGCATCTCATTCTCACCGAACTCCAGCTCCGTCAGCATCAGTAAGTTCTGCACCATCTTGTTCATGCGGTTCGCCTCATCCGTTATAACGTCACAATACTGATTCCGTTCTTCCGGTGAGGTATCGTTAATCCCCATCTTCAGCCCTTCGGCATACCCCATAATCAACGCAATGGGTGTCTTCAACTCATGGCTGACATTGGAAATGAACTCTTTCCGCATATCATCCATTTCTTCTCGCTTATGCAAGGTCCGCTTGAGTTTGACATTCTTCTGCTTCAATTCGGAGATGAATTCCTTCATCTTTTCACTCATGTGATTGACGCTGTAACCGAGTTCGTTGATTTCCCGATAGGAATCCTCCTCGTACCTCACGTCAAAATTCATCTCCGCCATCTCCCGTGTCACCTTATTCAAACGCCGTATGGGCCGAGCAAAGCGATCGGAAAAGTAGATGGCAATGCCGGCGGAAATGATACCGAATAATGCACCGAGAATCAAGATGAACTGCGTCGATGTCTGTACCGTCTTTTCAATATCATCAATGGTGACCATAATCATGAAGGTCGTATCATCATCCAGACGTCCCCATAGCTCGTAGAGGTTTTTATAATGGTCATAACTGATATTTTCACGGGAAACTTGTAATACCGCATCCCCGTACATCCGCTCAATCGTTCGCTCCGGCAGCGCTACGCCGCTGAGATAATTTCGCAGTTTAAAATTCATATACTGCTGATTCTCCGCACCCGCCGTCAATGAAAAACCGGAACCGAAGGGATCCTCGTAATTTATGATAATGGAACAATTCTGATTTCTTGCAATATTACCAATCAGATAATCATACTCCGAACGCTTTTGCAAGATGGAACTGTTCGGCTCATTCGCCACGGCCCGTAACTTTTCATGGCTGTCTTCAAACATCTCCCGCGTCTTAAACAGGTAATACTTATCTTGAAAAACCCAGTTTATCAGCGCAGTCAAGCCGATGGAGAAGAACACGAGAAAGAGCATCATGGTACTCAGTTTCCGTTGAACGGATACGGGCTCCCGGGTCCGTTTTGCACGCATTAATCGACCTCAAATTTATAGCCCATGCCCCAGATGGTTTGAATGTACTTTCCTTTTTCCGCCAACTTACTCCGCAGCTTCTTCACATGCGTATCGATGGTCCGGGCATCCCCGTAATAATCATAATTCCACACGTTATTCAGTATCTTCTCACGTGAAAGTGCAACACCCTCATTCTCCAGGAAGAATTGCAATAATTCAAATTCCTTGAAACTCAGGACAATCAACTCGTCATCCACTTTCACGGTATGTGCCCGCTTATCCATCTCGATGCCGCCGGTACTGATTACATTGACGGCGTTCAACCCCTTGGTCCGCTTTAAAATGGATTCCACGCGAGCCAGAAGAATCTTGGGACTGAAAGGCTTGGTGATAAACTCGTCCACGCCCAGCTCGAACCCGAGTAATTCGTCCGACTCTTCACTCTTAGCCGTCAACATGATAATCGGAACATCCGACGTCTTCCGAATTTCCCGACATACTTCCCAACCGTCCAGCTTGGGCATCATGATATCCAAAAGAATACAATCAATGGCATTGGGTCCGCGGAAAATTTCCAACGCCTCCATGCCGTCACCGGCTTCATACACGATGCAACCTTCTTTGGTCAAAAAATCCTTCAGCAACTTCCTCATTCTGCTTTCGTCATCCACGACTAAAATTTTGTAATCATTCATGTCATCCTCCTATTTCGCCGTACCGGTTTCAATCCGGTCAATAACCACCGGCGTCTTCGGTATGCCGGCCGCCTGATCTTTCATCTCCGTTTCGGAAATCTTCCTCACCACGTCCATTCCCTCATAAACCTGGCCGAAGACCGTATGTTTTTTGAAGAGATGCGGGGTGCCGCCGTGCTCCTTATATAAATCAATGACTTCCGGATATACGCCGTCACGATTCATCGCGCTTTCAACAGCCTTTTGATAAGGTGCGTCGACAATAAAGAACTGACTCCCGTTCGTATTCGGTCCCGCATTGGCCATGGCCAATGCACCGCTGTAAGGAAACGGCGTGGGCACTTCTTTTGGAAATTCATCTTCGAAACTCTTACCCCAAATACTCTCGCCGCCGGTACCGTTACCGCTCGGATCGCCGCCCTGAATCATAAAGTCTTTGATGATGCGGTGAAATGTTAAACCGTTATAATACCCCTTTTCCGCATGCGTCAAAAAGTTCTCTACGGCTTTCGGCGCAACATCTTCAAAGAAACGCACCTTTATGTCACCGAAATCACGTACATGAATAATGGCAATTTTATCACCGGACTTCGGTGCATCAAACTGCGCTGCCAATGCAGCCTTGTCAATCTTTACCGACTTTCCTTCCGTCGACTTTTCCATCTCCGTTTTCGGCGCCTTATCGGTCACCTTATCCGCATCCTTTCCGCATCCGGCAAACAGCAATCCCGTTGCCATTGCGAGGATGCCGATTTGTTTCAGTCTCATATCATTCTCCTCTCCGAACTGCCGCTATCTCGGCCGTCCCATCTTCCACCATCGACACGTGCCTCGGATGACAACCCGTTTGTCAGTCACGGTCGACGAACAGTCCCCTTCATAATATCACAGTTTTGTGAACGTTTCCACGGGAATATGTGAACGATTTTCAAAACGTCCGCCTTTCAGTGCTTCTTTATATCCTCAACGATGAATCGCCCTTCCGAACGGTTGAATTTTTCTCAAAAAAAGGATAAACTACAGTATCGGAAATTTTAAAAGGAGAACAACGTGAAAAAGGAATCTGCAAATCCATTGGGTACCTTACCGGTAAATACATTATTACGTCAATTTACGGTCCCGGCCGTCATATCGATGGTCGTGACTGCCGTCTACAATATCGTCGACCAGATTTTCATCGGCCACGGCATCGGTCCGGCGGCAAATGCCTCCACGACCGTTGCCTTTCCGCTGGTCATCAGTATCATGGCCGTTGCCTTGCTGTTCGGTATCGGCAGCGCAATTTTCATCGGTACGAGACTCGGCGAGGGACGACACGATTTGGCGGAGAAGGCATTACAAAGCGTCACGGGCGTGCTGATCGTCCTGTCCGCTATCATCACGGTTGCCGGTCTGATTTTCATCGAACCCGTCGTCCGTTTTTTCGGCGCTGATGAACAGATTCTGACCTACAGCATACAATATACATCCGTCATCCTTTGCGGCTCCCTCTTCAATATGATGACCATTGTTTTGGATAAGATTCTGCGGGTGGACGGGGCGCCCAAGGTGGCCATGTTCTCCATCATGGCGGGCGTCTCCATCAATACCGTCTTGGACCCGCTGTTCATCTTCGTCTTTCAAATGGGCGTTTCGGGTGCGGCACTTGCGACCATTTTCTCGCAATTTATCTCCGCCGCCTGCATGTTCGTCTATTTACAAAAAAAAGGCAGCCTTCATGTCCGGTTGCGCGGTCTGTTTCGCCCGGACTTCGACACGGTGCGAAAAGTTGCCTATCTCGGTCTCAGCTCCTTTATCTTACAAATCGGTGCGCTCATCGTTCAGGTCGTCATGAATCGTTCCCTTATGTATTACGGCGCCTTAACGCCCGAGGTGGGCGGTGTCATCGCTTTGGCGGGGATGGGTGTCATCATGAAGTTCTACATCGTCATCATCTCCGTCTGTGTCGGTATCGGCGTGGGTGCACAGCCGATCATCTCGTTTAATAACGGGGCGCGTCGCTATGACAGGGTTCGGGAAACCATTCGAAAAACGATATTTCTTACGACCGTTGTCACTTTTACGGGATGGCTTTTGGTCGAAACGGTCCCGGGACTGGTCATCCGTCTGTTCGATAACCGGGCGGGTGTTTTCTATCTTTTCAGTAAACGGGCGATACGGATATTTCTGGCGATGGCATTCACCGTCGGACCGCAAATCGCCTGTAGCCAATACTATCAGGCGATGGGCAAACCGTTGATTTCGGCCTTCCTCTCCGTTTTGCGGCAAATCCTCGTCCTATTGCCCGCCATCCTCATCCTGCCGTTGATTTTCGGATTGGACGGCATTCTTTTCAGTGGGCCTCTGTCTGAAATGGTTTCCGGTACGGTATGTTTCCTCCTCTTTCGGAAAGAATGGAAACAGTTAAATGAACGGATACGGAATAATGAACAAGAAATTTGAACGAATTTTTAACCTGGTGGTCGGGATGGGGGAAATCCTCATCGAATGTGATGCGGAAATTTTACGCGTCATCGATACCATGAACTTCAGTGCGGAGGCATTGGGCATTGATGAGCTGGACACCTTTATCATCACCAACGGTATTTTCGTCACGGCACGTATGGACGGAGAAACGCTGGCCAAGACAAAGCAAATACGGACGCATGAGGCGAATCTCGGAAAGATTGATGCCGTCAATGCCCTCTCCCGAGATATCGTAGCGGGAAAAACCGAGTTGGCGGAGGCGGAGCGCCGTTTAAAAGACATTTCACAGATGAATGTCTGGCCCGCCGCCCTGCGTTACCTTGGGGCGGCAATCGGTTGCGGTGCATTGACCGTCATCTACGAGGGCACTTATCGGGATGCCTTGGCTTCCTTTTTCATCGCCATGGGCATCCGCCTGCTGTTGAGTATCGCCGGGAAACGCCAGATTAATCGTGTCATCGTCAATCTGTTCGCCAGTATTCTCATATCCTTGGCTGCGAGAACCTGTACCTTCGCCGGTCTGGCGGATAATACGGATAAAATCATCATCGGCAGTATCATGCTTTTGGTGCCGGGTATCCTCTTGACCAACGGTATTCGGGATATCACCAACAACGACTACCTTTCCGGAATCATTCGTGTTATTGAAGCCATCTTGATTGCCTCATCCATTGCCGTGGGTGTGGGCATGGTCTTTTTATTTTTCTAGGAGGTCCCTCATGCAAGACTTTCTTTTCGCGTTGGTCGGTACCATCGGTTTTGCCATCCTCTTTGAAGTACGCCGTAAAAATATTTTTTTCTGCGGTCTCAGCGGTGCCGTCGGATGGGTGACCTTTATGTTTTTGACCCCCTATACGGGTCTCTTCGTTTCGGTCTTTCTCGCCGCCGCAATCATCGTCATTCTGGCACGTCTCTTTGCAAGAATCCTTAGGGCACCGGCCCCCATCTTCTATATCCCGGGTATCTTTCCCATTGTACCGGGTGCCGGCATCTATAATACGGCCTATGCCGTTGTCATGAATGATTTTCCGGCAGCGCGCAGTTACGGGATGTTGACCCTGAAGACATCCTGTGCCATCGTACTGGGTATCGCCCTGGTTTCACTCTTTCCTTACACATTCAAAAAGAATCGCCGAACGGAATAAACGGGTTCGTACCGAAGGGTACGAACCCGTTTATTTTTAATGGTGTATCTTCGGCTTTTGTTCTTTTATCAAGCCCAATTTATACGCCTTAATCAAATCATTCAAGTCATCAATTCTTTCCCGCAGGGCAATCCCGTCGGTCGTATCACCGACCAAAATCCGTTCCTTCATTACCTCAACGGTTTCCACCTTGGGTACTTCCCCCACATGATGCTCCGCCAATGTTATGCATCGGGAGTTGAAAATCAAGGTATACCCCGCCATACCCGTCCGGGTCTGGTAGGCCTTCGCCAGTCCACCGTCAATAACGAACAATCTGCCGTTTGCACGGACGGGCTGCTGTCCGTCCTTCATCTTGACCGGCACATGGCCGTTGATGATGTGACCGATTTCCGGATTGATATTAAATTCCCGGAAAATCTTTTTACAAGTTTCCTCCTTGTAGGTCAATTCAAAATAAGGATTCATGACCTCTTTTCGAACCGACTTGTCGTCGATAAACTTTTGCTCAAACATGGCAATCTTCGATTTGCCGAACATCGGCGAAACGGGTCCCGCCCAAAGATACCACATGAAATCAACAGAATCCTGTCGGTTGAAACTTTTGTCATTATAGTAGGCATCGATAATCTTCCGTTCGCAATAGTCACAAAGCGCCTTGCCTTTATAGGAACGCTCACCCAGCTCCAAGGCCAAAAATTCTCCATCCTCGGTAAACGGAATACATCCGTGATAGAGCAAATTGCCATTGTAAACCTTATAGACTCCGCCGCGCGCATACAGAAATTTCACATGCTCGTTCAAGCGCAGACTATTGATAAACGAAAATGAAATGATGTCCATCACTTCCGCTTCTTCCGGTGAAAGCGCGTACGGATCCTTCGGGTCGATTGTCGGAAAATTATTCGTGTTCAAGGCATAAGTCTTCCCGTCGATGTCAATCGTATAGTCCTCATAATTGACTTTCTCCAAGACCAGCCGGTCATCCATCTTCCACTCGGGATGCCGTTTGATGAGCTGCCCCTCCAGTTTCAGCTGAATCACGGTCATCGCCTTACCCATTCGGGCGGCCAACCCTTCATCCACATCATCGAAGCGATTCTCATCCAAGGTCTTTGGCATGAAGACGGTACAAGGATCATCTCCGTAAGTCTCGTTGGCAAAGACGGTCAAGGCCCGCAAATTTATGCCGTAACCGTCTTCCAAGAGGTCAATCGTATTGTAACCCATGGCGACACGTACCACATTGGCAATCAGTGCACGATTCCCGGCACATGCACCCATCCAGGAAATATCGTGATTGCCCCACTGAATATCCACGTCGTGAAAATGAATTAATTCGTCCATGATATAATCCGGACGGGGCCCCCTGTCATAGATGTCGCCCAGGATGTGCAATTTGTCGACGTTCAGATTTCGGATAACACGACAGATGATGATGATAAATTCATCCAATATGTTCGAGTCTACCAGCGACTTGATGATTTCCTGGTAGTACCCGCCACGATTTTGATAACTGTTTTCCGCAATCAATTCATCCAGAATATAACGAAAATCCTCCGGAATACTCTTTCGCAACTTGGAACGGGAGTATTTTCCGGAAACCATCCGCAACAACTTTACCAGCCTGTAGATGAGCAGACTGGCCCATTCTTTTTTCTCTCGTCCTTCCAAGGTTAATTTTTTCAGCACTTCCCGGGGATAGGCAACCGTATAAGCCAGGTCCTTACGCTCGGCCTCCGTCAAAACGCCGGCAAACAGCGTATCAATCTTATTCCGGTTTACACCGCTTGCCCGCCGCAACAAATCAATAAATGCCTCGTATTCCCCGTGCAAATCACTGAAAAAATATTCCGTTCCTTTCGGTAATTTGATGATGGCACTCAGATTGATTTTTTCACAACAGGCCTTTTCCATGGTCGGAAATTCCTTCGACAACAGCTCCAAATATTTTAAATCCATTCGACCCTCCTCTTAACTCGGATGCGGGGACTCTTACAACTTCATTATAGGAATTATTGCTGATAATGTCAATGAATCCCGGAGGCCGCAAATGCCGTTTTCACAGTATAAAAACAACCGGAATCCGGCCGTGCTCATCGACCGGACATACCGTGGAATGCGTCCCCCGCCAACCTTCCCGCTCCGTCCCGTCATGAATTTGCCGGACCGAACCGTATTGCAATTCCTTTAATACTGTAGTATAATAAAGTGAATATGGCCTGCGCCATGTGATATTAAGAGGAGGTCAATCAGATGGGAAAAACCTTAGCATACAAGATACTTGAAGGGAATTGTCTGGACGGGACGTTTGAACCCGGTTCGGAGATTGCCGTTCGCGTCAATCAGACGTTAACACAAGACTCAACCGGTACCATGGTGTATCTGCAACTCAATGCCATGGATGTCGAAGAAATCAAAACCGATTTATCCGTAGCATACATCGACCACAACACCTTGCAATCAGGCTTTGAAAATGCGGACGACCATGAATTCATCCGTACCACGGCAGGAAAATACGGCATAATATTTTCCAAGCCGGGTGGCGGTATTTGTCATCAGGTACAACTGGAACGATTCGTTAAACCGGGTGTCGTGTTAATCGGCTCGGATTCACATACGCCGACCTGCGGTGCCCTCGGGGCCATCGCCATCGGTGCCGGCGGTTTGGATGTCGCCGTCGGCATGGCGAAGGGTTACTACTTCATTACGGTCCCCAAGGTCAAGGGCGTTCATCTGACGGGCAAACTGCGTCCCGGCTGTAACGGTAAGGACGTTATATTGAAGGTCTTGGAAAAACTGACGGTAAAAGGCGGTGTCGGTTACATCATCGAGTACTTCGGTGAAGGATTGAAAGACTTGTCGGTCACGGACCGTGCCACCATCTGCAACATGGGGGCGGAGCTCGGTGCCACGACATCCATCTTTCCGAGTGACGAGGTGGCACGCGCCTTTATGAAGCGACAGAACCGGGCTGAAGACTGGAAGCCCTTGGCGGCCGACCCGGATGCCGAATATGACGAGGTCATTGACATCAACCTGGATGAACTGATTCCTCTGGCCGCCTGCCCGCACAGTCCGGACAATATCAAATCAATTCGTGAACTCTCCGACATCAAGGTGGATCAGGTGGCCATCGGCAGCTGTACCAACAGTTCATACACTGATATGATGAAAGTTGCCAAGATATTGGAAAACCGCAAGGTGTCTCCGACGGTCAGCCTGGTCATCAGTCCCGGGTCGTCGAACATCCTGCGTCAACTGAGCGAGAACGGTGCCTTGGCAACTTTTATCGAGTCCGGCGCGAGAATTTTGGAGTCCGCCTGCGGTCCCTGCATCGGCATGGGGCAGTCACCGAAGAGCGGTGCCGTTTCCCTGCGAACCTTCAACCGGAACTTTAAAGGACGCAGCGGCACGATGGATGCACAGGTGTATCTGGTCAGCCCGGAGACGGCGGCGGCTTCGGCCATCACGGGACACATTACCGACCCGACGACAATGGACGTGGATTTCTCTGTTGTCGAACCGGAAAACTATGGTGCTTCGGATAATTATTTCATCCTGCCCGTACCGAAGGAGGAACGGCCGGAACCGGTGATGGGGCCCAATATTAAACCGTTCCCGGTCGGCAAACCGCTGGAGGACACCATCCGCCAAACGATCGTGCTGAAAACGGGGGACAACGTAACAACCGACGATATTGTCCCCTCTCATGCGAAGCTCCTACCCTATCGTTCCAACATTCCTCATCTCGCCAACTTCTGCTTTAATACGTTGGTGGATGATTTTAAGGAACGGACGGAAAAATATGGCGGCGGCTTCGTCGTCGGTAGAGACAATTACGGTCAGGGTTCCAGTCGGGAACATGCCGCCCTGGTACCGCTTTATCTGGGTATCCGTGCGGTCATTGCCGTCAGCTTCGCCCGAATCCATAAGGCGAATCTTGTAAACTCGGGCATTATTCCGTTGACATTCGAGAATCCGGCGGATTATGACATGATTGACGAGTATGATGAGTTGGAACTCATCAATATCCGCGAATCCATCGAGAAGCGACTGCCGATTAAATTGAGAAACATTACGAAAAATATCGAAATATCCGTATGCGAAGATTTTTCCGAACGGCAGCGTGACGTCATTCTTTTGGGCGGCTATTTGAATTACAGTAAAAACAACACCATCGGGGAGTAGGAAGGGGTACTATGCATAATATTACACTTATTCCGGGCGACGGTATCGGCCCGGAAATTTCAACGGCAACGCAGAAGATTTTGGCAGCGGCCGGCGTAGCCATTCAGTGGGACGTCGTCAACGCGGGGGAAAAAGTTTATGAAGAAACGGGCGCTTTGATTCCGGATTCGGTCTATGAAAGTATCGAACGGAACAAAATCGTCTTAAAGGGACCCATTACAACCCCCATCGGTTCCGGTTTTCGGAGCCTGAACGTAGCGCTGCGTAAAAAATATGAACTCTATGCCAATGTACGACCGGCTTTATCCATCGGTGATATCGAAACCCGTTTCGATGACATCGATATTACCATCTTCCGTGAAAATACGGAAGATCTGTATGCCGGTATCGAGGAAAAAATCAGCGATGACGAAATGCATTCCATCAAGGTCATTACACGGGGGGCCAGTGCGCGAATTGCGCGAGCGGCATTCGAATATGCCGTAAAGACGAAAAAGTCCTCCGTCACCGTCGTGACAAAAGCAAATATCATGAAATTGACAGACGGTCTCTTTCTGGACGTGGCCCGTGAAGTCGCACGTGACTATCCGCAGATTCGTCTGGATGAAGTGCTCGTGGACAATATGTGCATGCAATTGGTCATCAATCCCGACCGTTATGAAATCATTTTAACGGAGAACTTATACGGTGACATTCTATCCGACCTGTGTGCCGGCTTGATTGGCGGTTTGGGTCTCATTCCGGGTGCCAACCTGGGCGAGGACATCGCCATCTTTGAAGCGGTTCACGGTTCCGCCCCCGACATCGCCGGCAAGAATCTGGCCAATCCGACGGCATTGACGCTCAGCGCCTGCCTGATGCTGGATCATATCGGTGAGGGCGATGCCGCAGGCAGAATTCGCAAAGCACTGGATAAGACTTTGTCGGATAAGGAGAATTTTACCGCAGATTTAGGAGGAAATAAATCGACGGCCGAATTTACGGAGGCCGTCATCAGTAACCTGTAAAGGAGGTTCTATGTTCATACACCAAACAAAAGAACAGTTGGAAGCTCAATTGAGACAGGCAAAACGGACCGAAGGTGAAATACACTATCTGGAAGGATTATATGAAAAGAACTGCCGGATTGATCCGGAAGATTTTAAACGATACGATATCAAGCGCGGTTTAAGAAATGCGAACGGTACGGGTGTTGCCGTAGGACTGACCAAAGTGGCCGCCGTATACGGCTATCGCGTCGAGGGTGATAAAAAGCTGCCGACAACAGGCAGTCTGACCTACCGCGGATACGATTTACAAGATTTAATCGAGGGATATATTGACAATGACCGATTCGGCTTTGAAGAAGTCACTTATCTCCTGCTCTTCGGCAAGATGCCGACGGAACGGGAATTAAAGGACTTCAACTACCTCGTGGATAATTTTCGTGATTTTGATACGTTCCCGGGTGATGAACTTTTCTTCCGTTTGCCCAGCTCCAACATCATGAATAAGATTCAACGAGTCATCTTGTCCATGTATACATTCGATGAAAACCCGGATGACATATCCATACCGAATGTCATCCGACAGGAAATCGACATCATCGCAAAAATGCCGCTCATTATTTCTTATGCATATATTGCATACCAATACCACTATAACAACAAGTCGCTCATCGTTCATCGACCGCAACCCGGTCTGTCAACCGCACAGAATATCTTACATTTAATCCGAGATGACAGCCGGTATACGGACTTGGAAGCGAAGGTCCTTGACCTCGTCCTGATTGTACAGGCGGAGCACGGCGGCGGTAACAATTCCACCTTTGCGACCCACGTCGTCTCGTCAACAGGTACGGACACCTACTCTGCACTTGCCACGGCAGTCGGTTCTTTGAAAGGACCTAAGCACGGTGGCGCAAATGAAAAGGTGGCACGCATGGTCGACTATATCCGAAAAGAAATCGGCAATTTGGATGATTTGGATGCGCTTGAGGACATTTTGTGGCGCATGATGAATAAAGAAGCCTTCGACAAGAGCGGCCTCATCTACGGGATGGGTCATGCCATCTATACGGAAACCGATCCCCGTGCCGAATTGTTGAAAACACGCGGCTACGAATTGGCTCTCCAGAACGGTCATGAAGCGGACTTCCGTTTTGTCATGAATATCGAAAAAATCTCAAAAAAACTATTCAAACGTAAATACGGTGAGGATGCCGTCATCTGTGCAAATGTGGACCTCTATACGGGGTTGATTTACCAGATTCTGCGAATTCCCGCCATCCTCTATACACCGCTTTTTGCCCTGGCACGAATGTCCGGTTGGTCGGCACACCGTCTGGAGCAAATCAGTGATGAGAAAATTTTACGTCCGGCCTATGTCACCATTCCGCAAGATAAACAATAGGCAATATGTAAAAAGACCCCCGGAGATTATCCCGGGGGTCTTTTTATGTTCTCACTGATATGATTATCAACTATGCATCTTGTGCAATGAAATCCGCCACACACATCATGAAATCTTCTCCGGCCGTGTCATGCAATACCTCGTGCCGGTTTCCGTCGTACAGCTTACAGGTGACATCCGTAACGCCCGCTTCCGCCAATCGACGTTTCACCCGCATAACGGCCGTACCGAAGAGACCGACGGGGTCATCCTTACCGCCGACTATGAGAATCGGTAAGGTTTTCGGCACCCGTTGATACCACCCCGGACCGGATGTCCGTGCCGCCAGTTTGAACAGGTCACGAAGTGCATCATTATTCAGATTAAAGGCACAGTACGGATCCTCTCCGTACGCCTTCGCCTCGGCCGGTATGCTGCTGACCCAGGCATAAGGTGTATCAAAACGACGGCTTTGAAGCCATGCCTTTAAGTTCAGTCCCTTCATCATCGTATTGATGACGGGAGAATCGGCGCCTTCTCCGGCAATCTCTCCGGTCCAGTAACCGATTGCATCACCCAGTATGGCGAGACTGCGCATCTCACCGGTCCCACTGAGAATCAACCGATCCGCCGGATAACGGACGACGTAATCCTTGGCAATAAAAGACCCCATACTGTGTCCGAACAGGAAAAACGGTAATTGCGGAAACATCTGCTCCACGATACGGCTGAGTTGACGGACATCCTTGACCAAAATATTCGCCGCATCCGGTTGACCGAAATTGCCGAATGCTTCTTTTTCCGTCTGCCCGTGACCCAGATGGTCATTACCGCATACTACATAGCCTTGATGTGTCAAGAAATTCATGAATGCTTCATATCGGCCGATATGCTCCGCCATTCCGTGTACGATTTGTACAATCCCCTTCGGCTTGCCCGACGGTACGCGTATTTCGGCATGAATATAATGCATGCCGTCTTGGGACAAATATTGTATTATTTTATTCATAGCACACCTCCGTATATATCGAAACACGGGGACATGAAAAAGTCAAGCGGAAAGGAAAATGCTTTTACGTCCGCCCTTCATCCGTGCCACGATATCTTTTTCCCAAATTATCCGCATTTTCACTCTACAACGGCGTCTTGCGGCTTGCATTAACTATCAATGTCCTGTAAAATGGTAGTGATATAATTTCCGTTTACAGGATGATTGGAGGCCGGTATTGAAAATCAGGAAGCTGTTTAAGTTTGACCGTAAAAAGGTCAGTATCATGCTCTACGTTATAGTCACTGTTATTCTCAGTGTGGCGGGCGTCCGACTCCTGTCTTTTTCGACGGATATCGTCAATACAATTGCAAATTTTTTCACCAAAATCTATAATTGGGTACAGCCCGGTATTATCGGCATTATCATTGCCTATCTCCTGTTCCCGTTGGTGAATGTAATTTTCAAATGGTTGACGCGCATCCGCTTCGTGTCGGACAAAGTCGGTAAATTCTTCGCCATTTTGTTTGCCTATATCGGTATCGCCGCCTTGATCTTCGGCTTTTTTTACGCCATTTACATTTCCATCGGCGGTCAAATATCTAATAATACGAACATCAAGCAGGTCATCGGCTTTATCTCCGACTTTGCCAGCAACCGATCCGTTGACGAAAACTCTACAAAAGTCATCGCCCTGTTTCAGGACTCGGGCATTGCTTTGAGTGATCAACTGGCTCATAAGATTGCCGATGTCATCGTTATCTTCCGAGATGCGGTCTACAGTTTTATCGCCGGTCTCGGTTCCGGTCTTATGGCCATCGGTGAAAGTCTTATCAGTGTCGGTTTGGGTATCATTTTGAGTATTTATCTGATTAAAGATGCGGATTACTTCCTCGGTTTGGGTCGTCGATTTTACTATATCATCTTCGGCAATTCCAAACTCGGATACAACTTGAAAATCGCAGTTGCCGTATTCGACCGCACATTCAAGAAGTATATGAAGGGACAGTTGATGGAAGCCTTTTTCGTCGCCGTCCTCTCCATTACAACTTTATGGTTGCTCGGTATTAAATATGCCTTGCTCATCGGTATCGTCTCCGGTGTGACCAATATGATTCCCTATGTCGGTCCGTTGATGGGTACCATCCTGGCCGGTGTCATGGGTATTCTGGACGGTTCCGTCAGCTCCGCCATTATCGGTATTGTGGCCATGCAGGTTGTTCAGCAAATTGACAATAACATACTGGCTCCGAAAATCGTGGGCGGCATGGTCGGTCTCCATCCGGTATTTACCATACTCGCCTTAATTATCGGCGGAAAGTACGGCGGTATAATCGGTATGATTTTAGCCGTACCCGTAGCGGCATCTCTAAAAATTCTTATTAAGTTGTGGTTTGAAAAAACCGGCAAGAATGAAGAATGGACCCTGTTCAGTTCCAACATGAAGAAGGATGAGGAACAGATTGAGCATGAAATAGATACGGAATTTTCGTCAAGAAAAAGAACGCACGAATCATCCTTCCGGCCGTTCCGGGACCTGTTCAATAAGGCAGGTGTCCACGTGGATAAGAAGGATGCCACATCAAAAATGAATCCGGAAACGGCCGAGCCCGACACACGGGAGACCGTACCGCCGGAACCGGCATCCGAGGTGGCCGAAAAAGCCGTCGAAGATGCCGGCAAAACAAAGGAATAAGCTATCATATATCATTAAAAGGAGGATTGTATGCACTTAGTATTGATAAGACATGGTGAAAGCGAATGGAACCTGCAAAATCGTTTTACGGGTTGGACGGATGTCGACCTGTCGGAAAAAGGGGTTCGCGAGGCGCATGAAGCGGGCAAGGAATTGGCTGCGGAACGGTACGTTTTTGACATTGCCTACACTTCTTACCAAAAACGCGCCATCAAAACCTTGAACATTCTCTTGGAAGAAATGGACCAAATGTTTATCCCGGTTGTCAAATCCTGGCGTCTGAATGAGCGCCATTACGGTGCACTGCAAGGTCTGAATAAGGCTGAAACGGCGCAAAAATACGGTGATGAACAGGTACACATCTGGCGACGCAGCTTTGATGTCTGCCCACCGGCATTGACGGCGGACGACGAGCGAAATCCGAAATTCGATCCGCGTTATAAGGCGCTCACGCCGGAGCAACTTCCGTTGACGGAAAGTTTGAAAATAACCATTGACCGGGTTTTACCGTTCTGGACTTCTGATATTGCCGAGTCTATCCGGGCCGGTAAGGACGTCATCGTCGCGGCACACGGCAACAGTCTTCGCGCTCTTATCAAATATCTTTTGAAGATTTCCGATGAGGACATTTTGGGACTGAACCTACCGACGGGTAAACCGCTGAAATTTGAAATGGATGCCGACTTAAATATCTTAAAGGCACCGGAACTCTTTTAATGAAAAAGGGCATAATCTCATCAGAGATTATGCCCTTTTTCGGCTTCACTCATAAACGATGTTAGAGAAAACTGTTGACCTCATCAATAATATTGGAGTAAGTGTCATTGGGTGAAAGCACAGGTTACCACTTCGTATGCCGAATCAAATCCGCATTGTCATCACTTTGTTCAAACAAACCGATAATCGTATCCGTCATCTCCACATTTCGTTCTCCGATACGACGTTTTACCGCATAAGCGAATTCCCGCTCCTTCTCATCAAGTAGCATTTCATCCCGGCGGGTACCGGACTTCAGCAAACTCACGGCCGGAAAAATCCGACGCTGTGCCAAACCTCGATCCAACACAAGTTCCATATTCCCCGTACCCTTAAATTCCTCAAAAATCATATCATCCATCTTGCTGCCCGTCTCAACGAGTGCCGTTGCCATGATGGTCATACTGCCACCCTCCCGCATACAACGGGCCGCACCGAAGAATTTTTTGGAAGGATACAGGGAAACGGGATCCAAACCGCCGGACAGGGTTCGTCCGCTGGGCGGCAGTTCCAGATTATATGCCCGTGCCAAACGCGTCAGACTGTCCAATAACACGATGACGTCCTTTCCGCTCTCGACAAGTCGCTTTCCCCGCTCCAGTACCATCTCCGCCACACGACAATGTCGTTCCGGTGCTTCGTCAAATGTCGAATAAATGACTTCGACATTCTCTCCCGTAATGGCTTCCTTAATATCCGTAACCTCCTCCGGTCTCTCATCTATCAACAGGATGATAAGATAGGCGGAAGGATAGTCCTTTGCAATAGCGGACGCCATGTCCTTCAATATGGTCGTCTTCCCCGCCTTGGGCGGTGCAACAATCAAGCCGCGTTGGCCGAATCCAATCGGTGCAAATAAATCAATCATCCTGTTACAGATGCTTTCTCCGTTTCCACTGAGGATAATACGCTCATGGGGAAAAATCGGTGTCAACCGTTCGAATCGGACGCGATGGATATTGTCCTCCGGTTTTTCATCATTAATGGCCTCAACAAAAAGCAGCGCGTTAAAACGTTCCGTCCCCTGCTTCTTCCTGCAACGCCCCGTAATGACATCTCCCGTTTTCATGCGGAAGCGTCGTATCTGAGACGGTGAAACATATACGTCGTCTTCACTCTTTAAATAATTATCCGGACGTAAAAAACCATAACCGTCTCCCATCACTTCCAGTATACCGCTGACGGTTCCGGCCTCATCATAGTCCACCGTTGTTTTCTTATACCCGTCCATCGTCATCACTTTCTATAAGCGTGAGAATACCCGAAGTAAAGGCAATATACCCCTTATGTGCAACAATCTCATTGCTGATACCGACGGTTTTTCCACGATGTAAATCCTCACAATCCAAGCTGTATTTGAACCCTCTGAGCCGGACGTTGCGAACCGTATCCGTATAGGGCAACAGCGAGATGTATCGACTGCGCTTGGGTATCAAACACGGCATATCGATGAGGCGAATCCGATTACATCGATCCATCATGACACAGGGCACGCCGGCGTCCAATGCAATTCGTAAGGCCTCGATATTGCCCAGAAAATGATCCAAACGACCGCCCGTCGCCCCGAGCACGGTTATTTCATCCGCACCTTCTTCTATGGCCTGGCCAATGGCCAATGCCGTATCCGTATCATCCTTTTCAGGTTCAAAGCGCAAAATGCGCACATCTTCCGGCAAAAGCTCCGTATTCTCGCGCGTGGAATCCATGTCCCCGATTAAGATATCCGGTACAAGTGCGGCTTCCTGCAATTTATCCAGTCCGCTGTCAACAGCCATCAAGACATCCGCCCTTGCCGCCTCCGCCGTCAATATATCGATGTCCACGGTGCTGCCGCAGACCAGTAAGAACTTCTTTTTACTCATATCTTGCCAACCGTTCGTTAAAGGCTTTTGCCTGACCGTAAGTATCTTTTCCGAAAACCGCCGACCCGGCGACGATGATATTCGCTCCGGCATCAAGGACCTCATCCAGGTTATCCAGCTTGACGCCCCCGTCCACTTCAATATCCGTATCGAGCCCCCGCTCGACAATTATCCGGCGTAAAGCACGAATTTTTTCCGTCACATAGGGAATATATTTCTGCCCCCCGAACCCGGGATTGACACTCATGAGGAGCACCATATCCAAGCTCGGTAAGACATACTCCAGCGTTTGTAACGGCGTTGCGGGATTCAACGTACACCCCACCTTCAATCCCGCCTGTTTAATTTGCTGAACCGTTCGATCCAGGTGAACCACCGACTCGGGATGAATCGTTATCAAATCGGCTCCGGCGTCCGCAAAATCTTGGATAAAACGCCCCGGCTCCCGGATCATCAGATGTACATCGAAAATCATATCCGTATACTTCCGAATACTCTTCATCACAGGCATCCCGAAGGATATGGACGGAACGTACAGACCGTCCATCACGTCAATGTGAAGATACTTGCATCCGGCTCGCTCCACCGCCTCGATTTCCTCCGCCAACCGACCGAAATCCGCCGCCAGCAAGGAAGGGGACAGATAGCGGGCACGGACATCGTTCGCCCCGTTACTTCCTAATTCATTCATCGCTTCTGCCTTCCTTTCAATTCTTCAAATAATCGCTGATACTGTTCATAGCGTCGCTTCTCAATCCGACCCGCCTCAACCGCATCCCGAACGGCACAAGACGGCTCATGACGGTGCGTGCACATGTTGAACTTGCACTCGTGCCGATAGGCTGAAAACTCGGGGTAGTAAAATCCGAGATCCTCCGCCGCCAACGCCGCCGTCGGCACATGACCATAACCCGGCGTATCCGCCACATAGGCATCCGGCGCATACAGAAACAACTCGGAATGCCGTGTTGTATGTCGACCGCGACCGATTTTTTTACTAATTCCCCCGGTAAGCATCTTTCGCTCACCGAGCAGATAATTCATTATAGCGGATTTACCGACCCCCGACGGACCGGCCAGCACGGACAGGCCCCCGGTCATGCTCGCAGCCAGACGCGCCATCCCCTCTCCGGTACGCGCGGAAATAAAATACAAATCAATCTCCGCATCCCGGTATATTCGTTTTAATTCATCCGTAACCGCTTGTACCGATTCATCACATTTATTGAATACAAGAGCCGTTTCAATCCCCGCAACTTCATAGTATACGAGCATCTTATCCAAATTCATTGTATCCGCCGCCGGCCGACTCAATGCCGAGACCAAAAACAGGCGGTCGATATTGCTCATCTCCGGTCGGATGATTTTATTTTTTCTCAAATGAAGGTGGACAATATTGCCCACCTTCGAATCTGCATCTATAACATCCACATCTACGATGTCGCCGACCAAAATCTTGACCTTTTCGTTCTTGAATTTGCCCCGCGCCTTACACTCGTAGACCGTATCTGCGACTGCCACGTAGTAGAAACCGCCAATACCTTTGATTACTCTGCCCGTCACCACATTATCGTTCATCAAGGCTTCTTTCCCCTGCTGACGGTGACGGCTACCGCTTCATCTTTGTTCAACAAAGTACCGGCCTCCGGACTTTGACGGATGACCGTACCCTTGGGTACGTCGTCACTATAATCACTCTGTACCGTAATCTTCAGACCCGCATCTACGCAAAGGTTCGTCGCTTCTTCCTTTGTCTGACCGATTAACTGCGGTACTGCAATCTTTGCTTCAACGGCAATGTAACAGATGACCGTACTGCCTTCTTCCACCTCGGTTCCGGCACCCGGATCCGTCTTGACAACCGTTCCGGGCTTCTGCTCATTGGTTTCCATCTTTTCTTCGACGTACACCAATTTCGCCGCCTCAATCATCTCTCGGGCACCGGCGGCAGACAAGGTGGCAACATCGGGAACAGTTGTCGCCCGTTTACCGTTACCCACATAAATGGTCACGACGTCACCGCGCTCCAGTTCCGTGCCGGATTTCGGATTCGTTCGCATAACCTTATTTTCTTCGCCGTAGGTCGTTGCCGTATCCACATTTAATCCTTTGTCCGTCAGTTTCCGAATTGCCTTCTCCTTGGTTTCTCCGACTACATCGGGTACCTTGATGATTTCCTTGCCTTTGCTCACGTACACGGTGACCGTTGCACCCTTCGGTACGGAATCACCGGCGGGCGGATCCGTCTTGACAACGAAACCTTCTGCAATCCGATCATCAAAAATATCTTCCGTCTTAACTTGCAGGCCCTTGTCTTTGATCTCCTTAATAACCTGGTCCTTCGGTCGGGAAGCGTAATCCGGGATGGTCAACTCATCCGTTCCCGCAACGACCAGCTTAATGACACGATTTTCCCGGTCCGGCCACTTCGCATCCGGTGCAGGATCTTGGGACTTGATTTTCCCTTCCTCCTCTTCCGGCGCCGTCTTGTCATAAGACGTAACCGTCACGGTGAAACCGTTGCCGGATGCCAAACGCTGTGCTTCTTCCAGTTGCATGCCGACGAGGTTCGGCACGCGTCCCTCACTGTTTCCGCCGCCGCTGAAACCGAGTTTGAAAATAACGAAAATCAGAAGGAATGCCACGATTACGCCGCCGACGATGGTCAGGACATTCATAATCCGCTTTATTTTCGGATTGACGACCTCGGCACCCGTGTCCTCCTCATAGTCATCATAATCGTCATAATCATGCCGCATCCGCAGCTCATCCGTAAAATTCTCATCATAAAATACCGTATCCATCGAGACTTTCCCGCCTCGATAGTTTGTCGGCAGCAATTCTCCGGGATGTTGATAAACGAACTTCAAGTCACGCAACATCTCGCCGACATTTTGATACCGGTTGGCCGCCGCCTTCTGCGTAGCACAGAGAACAATCTGTTCCAGTCCGGGTGAAACGCCCGGAATAATGGAAGATGGCGGAATCATTTCCTTTTCCATGTGCGATAACGCCACTTCGACATTACTGTCCGCGTTATACGGCACATCACCCGTAATCATCTCGTACATTGTGATACCGAGGGAATAAATATCACTCTTGATATCGGAATATCCGCTGCGAGATTGCTCCGGTGCCATGTAGTGCACGGAACCCGCCACGGCATTGACCGTCGTTTTACTGTCCGGTGCCTTGGCAATCCCGAAGTCCGCCACTTTAACGACACCCTCATTGGAAATAACGATATTTTCCGGTTTAATATCACGATGAATGATATTGGCATGATGAGCCGCTTCCAATCCCTGTGCAATCTGAATGACAATCTTTAACGTATCACTGTCATTCAAAGGGCCGCGCGCATCAATGTAATCTTTCAGCGTAATACCTTCCACCAGCTCCATGACGATGTAATGCATATTCCCCTGATTGCCGACATCAAAGACGTTGACAATATTTTGGTTGGAAATCATCGCGGCCGCTTGCGCCTCCGCTTGAAATTTCCGGACGAATTTTTCATCCATGGAAAAATCACTGTTCAGTATTTTTACCGCAACATTCCGGTTTAATTTCAAATCTGAAGCCTTATAGACTTTCGCCATGCCGCCCTGACCGATTAAGTCGATAATGCGATACCGGTCTCCGACTATCGTCCCGCGATTTAACATGCTTCCACCTCTCCGTTGATATCAATTAACATGACGGTAATATTATCCTCTCCGCCGTGTTCGTTTGCCAAGTCGATGAGTACGTCACAGATTTCTCCTGAAGAAATCGGCCGTTTTAAAACCGCGCCAATCGTTTCATCATCCACCATATTCGTTAATCCGTCGGTACAAATCAATAATCTGTCTCCCGACCGAACGGGTAGACTGAAAAAGTCCGGTAATCCATGATAACCGATTGCACGGGTAATCTTATTCTTGTCTCGATGTATCCGCGCTTCTTCCGGCGTCAACTGCCCGTTCTTCAACATCAGGGAGACGCGGTTATGATCCTCCGTAATCTGTTCCAATTCATTGCGAAACAGATACAGACGACTGTCCCCGACATTACCGACCGTCAGTTCGCCGTCATTCACCGTCGCCGCAACCAGCGTCGTGCCGGTCCCGGCCAAATCTTCCCGATCCGCGGCCGCCTCGACCAGTGCGCGATCCGCCCGTTCAAATGCTCTGTACAAGACGGACTGTACGTCATCCCCGGAACCTGTCCCGGTCACGCACTCCGCCAACTGTTCCGTTGCAAAGCGTGAAGCGAAATCACCGCTTTTATAACCGCCCATTCCGTCCGCTACAACGAACAGATTCGACAACGGCCCGATGGGCGACGTGGTCGAATAGACGTAATCTTGATTGACGGTACGGGTTTTTCCCGTATCCGTACGTACACTTACTTGCATCCGTACCTCCTTGTAGAGCCCTTGAAAAACAATTGCTCCGTTTCCCGGAATCCGGTCTTACTTAATAGTATCATTTATTCCGTTTTTTTCAAGTTTTTTTTCCGCTCCCGTCTCTCGCCGTTGAAATACGGCAACGTAAAAACCGTCTCCCGCATCGCGACCGGGAATCCGTTGTATCGCTTCACCGATCGGTGTCATAAAGCCGGTCAGATATGCCGACTGTGCCTCGTTCTCACGTGCGGACACGGTGCAGGTGCTGTATACGAGAAAACCGCCGGGTCGAACATAGCGTACGGCCTGAGAAAGGATGGTCCGTTGTAGCGTACTCAGCTGTCCAATATCTTCCGGTTGTATGCGATGTCGCAATTCCGGCTTCCGGTGAATCAGCCCGATGCCGGAACAGGGCAAATCACAGATGACAGCATCAAACGCATCATGAAATGCCGGTACATCCTCACGTGCATCACCGACAGACGTTTCCACGTTCAGGAGATGCAAACGCTTAATATTTTCCCGAATTTTTTCCACTTTCGCCAAACTGCGATCACGGGCCGTCACCCTCGCACCCGGTATCTCCGCCGCCTGAGCGGTTTTGCCCCCCGGCGCGGCACATAAATCCAATATTCGCGGTGCTTCCCGCCCCGCCAGAAGCGGTGCCAAGTACAAAACGGGCAGCGTGGATGACAAATCCTGCACCGTCATTTCACCCCGACGAAAAGCGGCCAAACTGTTCGGGTCACTGCACGCCGCAATATGCACGGCTGCCGGATTCTCCGTCGAAACCGTCACCGTATAACCTTCGGACGCCAGTTCTTTCATCAACGGCATCGGATCCCCGATGAGACGAACCCGTAATCCGGGCTCCGGGCGAACTTGTAAGAAAGCGTCCGCCGCATCCCCGCCGTACTCCGAACGAATCATTTGATCAATCCATAACGGTATACCGCAACGGGCCGCTACAGGCAACGTTTCGATAAAACGGTACATCGCTTCCCGCTCCCGGTCGACCCGTCTCAGAATACCGTTCACGAAACCGCTCAGCCCGACCATTTTTCGATGTTTTACGAGGCTGACATACTCGTTACAAACGGCATGTGCCGCCTGATGCATATACAGTAACTCCGTAATGCCGGCACGCAAAATACTACGAATCAGCGGACGTAACTTGGCCACATGCCGCTTCCCGAGATGTTGGATCAGCATATCCACCGGAATCCGACGTTCCTGCACCATCTTTACCGTAGCGGACAGGCGGGCACGCTCTCGTTCTTCCAAATCATATTGAAGGGCTATGGTTGCAACGGTTTCATTCAGCATGCCGCCCGTCTCCACCGCTAACAGAACATCGACTATCATCTCTCGAACATTTCGTTTCAACAGTCTCTCCTTATCACACATCCGCCGGTTTCATTCGGCGGCGCAGCTGTCCACAGGCACCGTCAATATCCGTCCCCATTTCCCGGCGTACGGTCACATTCAGCGACTGCCGTTCCAATACCGTTCGAAATGCGGCAATCCGCTCCTGCCGAGGCCGTTTGTAATCCCGCTCCGTGACGGGGTTGACGGGAATTAAGTTGACGTGACACGACAATCCTTTTAACTTCTGCGCCAGTGTCCGTGCCTGTCCGGGGTCGTCATTGACGCCCTCGACCAGGGCATATTCGAAAGAAACCCGACGCCCCGTCTTCTCAAAGTAATACCGTGCCGCCGCCAAAATCTCGTCGATACTGTATCGGTTGGCGACCGGCATCATGGTCCGGCGGAGGACGTCATCCGGTGCATGTAGAGATATGGCCAGCGTCACACCCATATCCGCATCGGCCAATGTGCGGATGGCCGGTACGAGACCGCAGGTACTCACGGTGATGTTACGCCGACTGATATGCAATCCGTATTCATCCGTAATCATCCGGAGAAATTTCAATACCTCGTCAATATTGTCCATCGGTTCACCCTGTCCCATCAAGACGATATTCGAGATACGTTCTCCGATACCGTGCTGTACGCCGTACACCTGTGCAAGCATTTCTCCGGCAGTAAGATTGCGTGCCAGTCCGTCCAAAGTAGAGGCGCAAAATCGACAACCCATCCGGCAGCCGACTTGTGTGGAAATACAGATACTGTTCCCATGCTTATAACGCATGAGTACGGACTCGATACGATGTCCGTCCGGCAATTCAAAAAGATATTTTTCCGTCCCGTCCGCAGACACTTGCTTCGTAACCTCCGTCAACCCGCCGATGTAGTATGCCGAATCCAAGCGACTGCGCAGGGCCTTGCCCACATTGGTCATGGCGGAAAAATCAGACACCGTCTTGACATGCAGCCACTCATAAACCTGTCGCAGACGGAAGGCTTTCTCGCCGGCCAACAGCGGTTCCGCTACCAATGCCGACCGTTCAATATTCAAAATATTCCGCTTATCCATTGCTGCTCCCCGCTTCTCCGACATAAGAGAAGCCCGACCGATGTCGGGCACAATCGCTCTATTCATGCCGGTCGATCTCCGTCAGATGCATGCCGACCGTTATTGGATTCCCCGCCAAAAACGAGGCGACGGGCATCCGCTTTTTCCCCGCTAACTGAACCTCCCGAAGTGCCAATGCACCCTCGCCGCATTGCACCGTCATACTCCGACGGGTCACGGCGATGACCGTACCGGGTCGAGCCTCGGGATGACCGTCCACCACATCGGCGGCAAAAATTTTAAACTGCCGGTCATCCAGTAAGCAAGTCGCATTCGGCCAAATATCGACAGCACGAATCAAGGCTTCGATACGCTCCGCCGGTTCATCAAAACGGATAAAGCCGTCCGATTTTTTCAACATCTTCGCATAGGTATGTTTTTCATCATCTTGCGGTTCGGGTGTCAACGTCCCCGCCTCTGCCGCCGCCAGCACGGGTAAAAGAATCTCCGCGCCCACCAATGCCAGTTTATCCGTCAGCGTCGTTGCCGTTTCCTTATCATCAAGGTAGATGGCGGCTGTCGCGAGGATGTCTCCCGTATCCAGTCCCTCATCCATCTGCATGATGGTAACACCCGTCTCCGTCTCACCGTCCATAATACAACGGTTAATGGGTGCGGCACCTCGATATCGGGGCAAAAGAGATGCATGTACATTAATACATCCGTGCGGGGGCAGCGTCAATATGTCACGCGGTAAAATCTGTCCGAATGCCGCCACAACGATAACATCCGGCTTCAATGCCGCCAGCGTACCCGACATCCCCGCATCTTTCAGACGACGCGGTTGATAAACCGGTAAGTTCAGGGCCAGTGCTGCCGTCTTCACTTCGGAAAAAACAGGTTTTTTACTCCGTCCCCTCGGTTTGTCCGGTTGTGTAACAACCCCGACAACTTCATGTTCTTTATGTAATGCTTGCAGGCTCGGTACGGCAAAGGCCGGCGTGCCCATGAAAATCACTCGCAATCGTTCCTCTTTTCTTATAAATCCTTCTCGTAGCAAGCTTCCAAATAATGCTCTAACTCTCCCTCATCGGTCAAATCGTACACGTCATCGTTCATAATAATGGCACGGTCCTTATATAAAACGCCATTCAAATGATCATTCTCATGACAGAAAACACGCGCCGCAAAGCCGCTCAGCGTCACTTCAAACGGCTTCATTTCACGGTCCAACGCACGTATCCGAAGTGTCTCCGGACGTCGAACGATACCACATTGTCCGGGCAAAGAAAGACAACCTTCCACCTCATAGGTCCGGCCGTCTTCGCTGAGGATTTCGGGATTGATGAATACCGTAACCACATCCTCTACCAACGTAATGAATATTCGTCGCAGCACGCCAACTTGGGGCGCCGCAAGACCGACGCCTTCTTCCGCCGCCATCGTCTCCATCATATCGTCAATCAGGTCATTGATGCGCGGCGTCATTTCACGAACGGGCTTACTGATTTTTCGTAATAAGGGATCGCTTTCCAATCTCAGGGTTCTTACCGCCATGGCATCTCCTTTCTCTAACGCTTCATTATACCATAAATTCCCGTATCAGACAAATATCAAACGACCTGTCCGGTCTGTGGACAGGTCGCTAAAAAACGGGATCCTTTTCATAGTACAAGCGTATGTCTTTCAAGGCGTCGTCATTGGCCTCAATATAATCCAACACACGAATAAAATAACGGATAATCCGTTCTTCCCCCTTGATGAAAAATACATTTCGGTAAAAATCCCGGAGCTTGAATATCTGTTCTTCCGTCGGTCCCATCAACACCATGCCTCGTTTCTCCATCTGCCGAATATAGCGATCCACCCGATCCGTCGCACGCGCCAATTCTTTCGGTGAACGCGAGGCTACCGTCACCTTCAACATGGGCAGTACGGGCGGATAACCGGCCAATTTACGATACAAGATTTCTTGCTCATAAAACGCCTCATAATCTTGCGCTTCGGCGGCAGTCACCGCATAATGCAAGGGTTGACTCGTCTGAATAATAGCCAGTCCCCTTTTACCGTGGCGTCCGGCCCGTCCGGCGCCCTGTATCATCAACTGCATGCTGCGCTCCGCCGCACGATAAGAGTTCATGTTCAGTGCGTCATCAATATTAATCATGCCCACCAACCGAACGCCTGAAAAATCATGCCCCTTGATAATCATCTGTGTTCCGATGAGGATGTCCGCCTGACGGTCATGAAAGGTCCGAAGTATTGCTTCATAGTCTGCCGCTGTACTTGTCGAATCATGGTCCATTCGAAGAACCTTTGCCCGCGGAAATGACGCCCTCACATATTCTTCCACTTTCTGCGTACCCGTGCCGACGGCATCCGGAAACGCACAACCGCAAGTAGGACAGACCTCCGGCACATACCGGCGGGCTCCACAATAGTGACACTTCAATTCTTCCGTATTCCGGTGATATGTATAAGAAACGTCACAGGACAAACATTTCATCACCTCACCGCAAGACGGACAAAGGATGTAATTCGCATAGCCGCGACGGTTCAAAAAAAGCATGACCTGCTCATCATCCGCCAATGCCTGCTCCATCTCCCGTAAGAGTTCGCGACTCAAAATATCAAAATGACCGGCCTCAAATTCCTTCCGCATGTCCACGACTCGAACCGCGGGCGGCAGGGCTCCGTTGCGGCGTGCCGACATGGTCAGCAATTGATACGCCCCTTGTTTCATCTGATAGTATGTCTCCATGGAGGGTGTGGCGGATGCATTGATAAGGCTTACTTTGAAGCGTTCCTGCATAAAAGCCGCCACCGCCCGTGCGTCATACTTCGGACTCATGTCCGATTTATAAGCATCCTCATGCTCTTCATCAATAACAATCAAACCGAGGTTTTGAAACGGCACGAAGAGGGCGCTGCGGGGACCGATCATAATGTCAACCCGCCCCTGTAATACCCGTTCCACCTGACCATAACGCTCACCGCCCGTCAGTTTCGAGTGGATAAATCCGACCCGTTCACCGAAGCGATCCGTAAATCGTTGCAACATCTGATAGGTCAGAGCGATTTCGGGGATTAGAATAATCACCTGCTCTCCCCGTGCAATGACCATCTCGGCCAGTTCAATAAATACCTGCGTCTTTCCGCTGCCGGTTACCCCGTACAAAAGATACTTGTCACGAATGCCGGCCGCCATATCCCCTGCAATCCTGTCAATAACTGCTTGTTGCTCGGGTGCCGGCCGGCCGACCGGCACTTGACCCGGCAACTGACGGTCCGCCATGTCAACCCGTCGGCCCTTCTTAATAACGTGACGAGCCGGCATGACACATTTCAACGCCTGAATCATCGTTGAACCGTAACGGGACCGGATGAAGTCGGCAATCTCGAGCATCCGACGCTCCGGACTGACATCATCCGCCGCAATATCCGCAATCATCTTCAAGCGGGCAGGCGGAATATCCGAATGCTTTGACAAGTTGACGACATAACCCTTTCGCAGTTTTTTGCCGCGCCCGAAAGGAATCTTCACCGGCGTACCGATGCGAATGCGGTCCGCCAATTCGGGCGGTACGATATAATCAAACACCCGGTCAATCTGCCTGGCATTGATATCAATGATGATCTGAGCGTACATGTCTTTCGTCTTTCCGTTCCCGCAATGCCTCGTAGATGGCATCATACTCACTGTATGCCACAGCCTGCGTTCCCCGAAGCAGCGTATGCTCCGGTCCCTTTCCCAGTATCACGACGATATCACCGGCCTCGGCCGTCGCAATCGCCGTCCGGATGGCCAAGGCGCGATCCGGTATCACTTCAAAGGCTGTGCCCGTCTCTTGCAGATACGTAGCCATCTCCTCGGTGATTGCATCAGGCGGTTCCGTTCCGTAATCGTGCTCCGTTAAAAAACATATTTCAGAAGAAACCGCCGCCGTCTTTGCCAAGGCGCGTCGAAGCCCTTGCCGGACATTGCCCACGGCACCGAACACGGATAAGATCCGGTTGTTCCGGTACTCTTCAATCATTTCAAACAATTGTTGAAATTCCAATGGTGTCTTTGCACAGTCCACGACAATCCCGATGCCGCAGTCATTCTTAATGATTTCTGCACGCCCGTCTATGACGATGTCATTCAAATCATCCGCATTCTCCGTAATATCATAACCCATAGTGTGTAATACGGCGTATGCGGCAAGCGAATTGTACACGTTGGATCGTCCCAACTTGTGGATTTCGATGTGAATGCGCCCCTGATTATAAATATCATAGGCCAGCCCCGGATGTGCCAAATCATCAATAATTTCAACATTATCCGCCCGGAAATCCACGTCGGCAGTCAGGCCGTATCGAAAAATATCACAGGACTTGTTGGCCAAAACATCCTGAATATAGCGGTCATCGCCATTGACGACGGCGCGGTCGCATCGTTCAAAGAGACGTCCCTTACAACGGACATAATCCGCAAAATCCGTAAAGTCTTCTTCCTGCAGATGATTGGGTGAAATATTGGTCAGCACCGAGATGTCAAAATGAATACCCGCCACCGTACTCTCACGCAACTGCTTGCTGGATACCTCCATGACCACCGTGTCCATACCCCTATCGGTCATCTCGAGCAGAAGACGTTGCAAACCGTATGGCGTCCGGGTATCGTGATCCATTTCAAAGCGCTTGCCTTCATAAAAGAAACCCAGACTACCAATCAGACCGCAGTGCTTGCCGACGTTCAAAAGCAACTTATGCAACATGCTCGCCGTCGTCGTCTTTCCCTTCGTACCCGTCACGCCGATGACCGTAAGCCGATCACAAGGTCGACCGAAAAAATTTGCCGCAAGCAGACTCAACGTATAGTGTGCATCTTCCACCTTGAGAACGGTGATGTCCCGATTCGTACGAACGAGCCGTTCCGTCACGATAATGGATGCACCACGATCGCATGCCTTGTCAAAATCACCCGCCGATGAACGCTCCGGCAGGCAAACAAACAGTGTATTCGGCCGCACATCTTCCGGACGGGAAACAACGTCCTCCACCGCATCGACCCGTAAACGGCCATGTGTCACCTCGAAACTGATGCCGAGGAGCAAGGAAAATAAGTCCATCATGCCTCCATTCAGATTACCGTCGCGAGACAGTTCTTCAATAACATGGCGATGGTCATCGGCCCCACGCCTCCCGGCACCGGCGTAATTGCACGGACAAGAGGCGCCACGGCATCAAAATCCACATCACCGCAGAGTGTACCGTCCGGCAAACGATTGATGCCCACGTCAATGATGACGGCATCCCGTTTCACATCATCCGCCGTAATGAAACGAGGACGTCCGACGGCTACAACAAGGATGTCCGCCGTCCGCATCAGAGCGCGGGCGTCCGGCGTCTTCGAATGAACGACCGTTACCGTAGCATCCGCTGCACCGATCATCATAGCCAACGGCTTGCCGACGATATTGCTGCGACCGACAATCACCGCCTGCTTTCCGGCCGGTGATATTCCGCTACGATACAAGAGTTCCATCACGCCCGCCGGCGTACAAGGTCGTAACCCCGGCAAACCGATGGACAGCCGCCCCACGTTAATCGGATGAAAACCGTCTACGTCCTTCTCCGGTGCAATGTGCTCGATAACGGCCATTTCATCGATATGCGGCGGCAGCGGCAGCTGAACCAGGATACCGTTTACCTTCGGATCCCCGTTCAATGCCGCCACTGTCTTCAACAAGGTCGATGTCTCAATATCCGCCGGCAAGGATAGAATCTCACTCTCCATGCCGACTTGCTCACAGGCACGTTTCTTATTCCGAACATAAATACGGGATGCCGGATTGTCCCCGACAATGATAACCGTCAGCTTTATCTGCTGTCCAAGTTTTACAATCCGTTCTTTCAATTCTTGCCGAATATCGGCTGCTATGGCTTTTCCGTCAATAATCATTCCGACTCCTAACTTAACCCCTGAATATGACCGGCCTCATCCACTGCCATGCCTTCGGCCGCCGGTATCTTGGGCAATCCGGGCATGGTCATGATATCTCCCGTCAGGGCGACAATCATCCCGGCACCGGCACTGACATAGATATCACGAACCGTGATACGAAATCCGGTCGGTCGTCCAAGTCTCTTGGGGTCATCGCTCAGTGAATACTGCGTTTTGGCCATACAAATCGGTAACTTCCCATAACCGGCCGCTGTTAATGTTTTTATTGCACGCCGCGCCGGCGCGGTAAAATCGACACCGTCCGCCCCATAAATTCCGATGGCCAATTTATTGATTTTTTCCTCTATACCCGCATCTTCCGGGTAGGTGAAGTTCGGTATCCTCGGTTCATGATCCGATTGGTCGATAAATCTCGCCAACGCCTCTGCACCGGCACCCCCTTTTGCATGTACGTCTACGATAAATGCGGGCGTGCCCGACTCATTTTCAATCACTGCCAATTCTTCCGGTGTATCCGTCGGGAAACGATTGACGGCAACTACCGGTTCATAACCGAAGCTGCGGATATTTTCGATATGCTTATGTAAATTTTCCATCCCCGCACGCAAGGCATCAAGAGACGGCGTCCCCAACTCGTCCTTTGCCATACCGCCATTGTATTTCAAAGCACGGACCGTTGCGACGATGACCACGGTATGCAATGCCAGTCCGGCCGCACGGGCCTTGATGTCCATAAATTTTTCCGCACCCAAATCGGCACCGAAACCGGCCTCGGTGATGGCATAATCCCCCATTTTCATGGCATAGCGGGTTGCCGTCACACTGTTACATCCGTGCGCAATATTTGCAAACGGGCCACCATGTACGATGGCCGGCGTATGCTCCAGAGTTTGTACCGCGTTCGGCATCATGGCATCTTTCAAGAGCACCGTCATTGCACCGACGGCACGGAGATCCTTTGCATAAACCGGTTCACCCGTCATACTGTACGCAACAAGAATACGGCCCAACCGCTCTTGTAAATCCGATAGTCCGTCCGCAAGACAAAGAATGGCCATCAACTCGCTGGCCACCGTAATGGTAAAATGGTCTTCTCGGACAAACCCGTCCGCCTTTCGTCCCAGTCCGACAACGACATTTCGAAGGGCACGGTCGTTCAAATCCAAACAGCGTTTCCACAAAATGCGACGGGTATCGATATTCAGGGCATTCCCATGATGGATATGATTATCAATCATGGCGGCCAGCAGATTGTTTGCCGCGGTCAACGCATGCAAATCACCGGTAAAGTGCAGATTCAAATCATCCATGGGTACGACCTGCGCATAACCGCCGCCGGCCGCGCCGCCCTTGATACCGAAGCAGGGCCCCAAGGAGGGCTCCCGCAACGCCAAAACGGCACGCCTGCCGATGCGATTCAGCGCCTGTGCCAAACCGATGCTCACCGTCGTCTTCCCCTCACCCGCCGGGGTGGGATTGACCGCCGTCACCAATACCAACTTTCCGTCCGGTTTATCCTTCATCCGCTCATACCATGACGGATAAATCTTCGCCTTATAACGTCCGTAACATGCCAATTCATCGTCCGTAAAACCGTAATCGGCCAGGACCTCCGTAATAGGCTTTAAGGTTGCCGCTCTTGCGATGTCGATGTCTTGCATTTCTTCTCCTATTCATTCTTGAGCAGGGCTTCCAACCGTTCCTTATCGACCAGAATCTTTCTCGGTTTCGTCCCCTCATCCGGACCGACAATGCCCGCCTCCGCCAACTGATCCATAATACGCGCCGCCCGATTGAATCCGATGCGTAATAACCGCTGTAAAAGACCGATGCTGGCCCGTTCTTTCTCTACAATCATACGGGCGGCCTCTTCAAAATAGTCGTCCCGTTCCCGATTCATATCCGTAATTCCGGTTGCCGTCGTTTCCGTAATCTGTTCCGCGACCTTATCCGTATATACATCTTCCGTTTTGGTAACGGCTATCGCATCCACGACCGCCGCTACTTCTTCTTCGTCAACGAACGCACCCTGTACCCGAACGGGCTTCGGCAATCCGGCCGGATGAAAGAGCATGTCACCCTTGCCCAACAGTTTCTCCGCTCCGTTCATGTCCAAAATCGTTCTCGAATCGACGCCGGAGGAAACGGCAAAGGCAATTCGTGACGGGATATTCGCCTTAATCAGACCCGTAATGACGTTCACCGACGGTCGCTGGGTCGCGATGACCAGATGAATCCCGCATGCCCTCGCCAGCTGCGCCAAACGGCATATGGCCGCCTCCACTTCGGTGGATGCCACCATCATTAAATCCGCCAACTCATCGATAATAATCAAAATCTGCGGGAGCCTGATGTGCTCCCCGCGTTCCTCTTCATCCAACTTGTGCACGGCCTCATTATAGCCGGCAATATCCTTCACCGCCAGAGATGCAAACTTTTTATAGCGGTTTTCCATCTCCACAACGGCCCAGTTCAGCGCCCCGGCCGCCTTCTTCGGATCCGTTACAACCGGAATCAGCAGGTGTGGAATACCGTTGTACACCGACAGTTCAACTACCTTCGGGTCAATCATAATCATCTTGACCTCATCCGGCGTCGCCTTAAACAATACGCTCATAATCAGCGTATTGATACATACCGACTTACCGGAACCGGTCGCCCCCGCTATCAGGGCATGCGGCATCTTCGCAATATCGGATATCACCGGCTTTCCACCGATGTCGAGACCGACACAAAAACTCAGCTTGGATTTGGCCCGCTTAAAGGCCGGGCTCTCGACCAAACTGCGCAAGGTCACCATCGTGTTTTCCCGATTCGGCACTTCAATGCCTATGGCCGCCTTGCCGGGGATAGGCGCCTCAATCCGAATATCCTTGGCCGCCAAATTTAATTTAATGTCATCCGCCAAGCCGACAATCTTGCTGACCTTAACCCCGATATCGGGCACAATTTCAAACCTTGTGACGGCCGGACCGCGACTGATGTCGTCAATCTCCGCTTTCACGCCGAAACTGTCCAAAGTCTGTTTCAGTCGGATGGCCAATGCCCGTAAATGCTGTGTATCATCGGCCGCCCGTTCAGGGATGGGATGCAGAAGATCCGTTTTCGGAAAAATGTAATCCGTCTGCCCACCTTGAAAAGCGGTCAGCGGCTGAATCACCGTCTTTTCCTTCTCCGGCGCCCCACCACGTTTCAGCTGCGTACGGCGAGCGGCGGGTTTATCGGGGACGACCGGTGATGTCTCCTCCCGCGTACGAACCGGCCCCGGAATCATATCCTCGCCCGACAACAACTCCTTACGGTCTTCACCCGGCAATAGATCGTCCAATCTCTCCGTAAAATCCACCGTCGAAGGATGGTCCACTTCAGGTGTCACGGCCGGTACGACAGCCGATTCCCTAGCAATTGACCCCATACGCTTCTTCTCCGATATGTGCATTTTTTTTACGGAACGATCCTTCCGTCCGGACCATTTTTCCCGTAACTTACGCATGAATTGCAACATAAAGAAAGTCTCGCTCCAAACGATGGCACAGATACCTGAAATGACGACGATAATCAGCGCTGCACCGAAACGGGTCATGAGCGCCGCCAAGGGTGCCGCAAGCAACCATCCGGTAATACCGCCCCCGTTATGCTCATGAAAAGCCCGTATCCATGCGTCCGAAAAACCGTGCCCGGCTGTCAGATAAAATATTTCAAGGAATGCTGAAAATGTTATCAGACTGCCCGCAAAGGCCGCATACTTCAGGCGCATATTTTTACCCTGATTGACGATGACGAAAATAATCACCGGAAACATGATGACGGGCATGAAATACGCCGGGAAACCAATCAGTCCGAAGAAAATCCCGCTCAAAAAGCGACCACCCCGTCCCAAAAGGCCGAAGTTACCCAGCAGCCATAACAAAAGAAAACCGGCAGTCGCTATAATGATAATCTCTTTCTTCGTATCGGACATGGGCCGACGATTATTCCGGGCGGAACTCTTTTTCCGCGTGACCCGCTTTTTCCCAGCCGTCCTTTTTTTTCCGTGGTTCGCCACAGCTTCTCCTTTCCCATATATAAACGAAAAGCCACGTTAAACGTGGCCCGATGTTGTCTCTATTAAAAAAACCGTGCGTCCCGCGTCGAACGATTCGCACATGCGTTACCCTTACAGCCAACTCGGCCCAGGCACCCTCATGGCACATGAAAGCGTCTACTTAGTGCTGCTTCATTCCTGACCTGACACGATTCATAGATTTTCATTGCATAAGACCCGAACGTCAACATTACTTATAAGGGGCAGCCATACACCGAACCGCCCTCGGAAGGACATCACCTCTGCTATAGCGGATTGCAGATACAGGGCACCGCTAACTCCCCGGTTGCACGGAAATGTTAAACAGCTGGAAGTGGGAATTGAACCCACGACCCCTTCATTACGAGTGAAGTGCTCTACCTCTGAGCTATTCCAGCGGACTTACTTATTATACCAAACTCTTATGAAAAAGCAAGACCATTTTTCAAAAGATTGATGGAATTGACAATCGCGATAACGAGCCCGCTTACGCGGGCCCTTCCGCCTATATAACCTCATCATCCGTACTGAAAATTTGCACCCCCGCTTCGCGCTGAATATTGTGTAATTCATAAAGACGCTCCACCGTATTCACCTTGTCAAAAGCGCCCTCATATATAATATCACCCTTATTCAGAATGATAATCCGATCGCAGTTTTCCAGCGTTGTATAACGATGGGAAATGGAAATTCTCGTCTGTTCCGGAAAGTGATTGTCGATGTTGTTGAGAATCCGGTTCTCGCTGATATTATCCAACGTCGAGGTGGCCTCATCCAAAATGATAATTTTGGGCCGCAAAATCATCAATCGGGCCAAGCCCAACTTCTGCCGTTGTCCCAGAGAAAGATTCGAACCGCGCTCCGCCACGTGTGCATTGAATTGATTCTCCATCGACATGATGTCATCATATATCTCCGCCTTCTTCGCCGCCTCAATCATCACTTCATCCGTAATCTTCCCTTGATGTCCATAACAGATATTCTCCCGAATGCTGCCGTAGAATATGTAGGGATCATGTGTCAGATAAGCGATGGTCTTGGAGATTTCCGTTCGCTTATAATCCTTCAAACTTTTTCCGCGAATATAGATTTCACCGGTATAACCGTGATAGATTCGCAGCAGTATTTTCGACAAGGCGGTCTTGCCGGAACCGGAGTAGCCCATGATGCCGACATGTTCTCCTTCACGGATTGTCATACTGATATTATTGAGCACCTTACGACCCGTCGACGGGAAAATATAGGACAGGTTACGTATGATAATGTCATTGTCCGGTCTGCGTTTTTCCTTCGCCAACGCCTCCTTCTTCGTAAACTTCGTAAACGTTGAGTCTTGACGTCCGTGATAAAGTTTCCAAAGATTGTTAATCAGGAAGGTTTTCTCGCTCGCCTCGTTGAACATCTTGTTCAACTCCCGCAACGGATGAGCAATCTCGTTAAAAAGCAGGACATACACCAAAATATCACCCGGTGACATAATACCCCGTCCGATAAAGTGGATACAAAACAAAACCGTACCGACGGTATACAGTCCCTCTAAAAGGGAACGACCGGCATTGAACCACGCAATATTCAAGTGATGGCGGAGGGAAAATCGACGACGTTGTTCCGTGATTTCTCCCAACTCCTTACTTTCAATATCCTGTGTATTCGCCACCCGGATGGTAATCAAGCCGCCTAAAATTTCATTAATCTTCCCGTCAATTTCCTCCCGGGAGTCGACAATGACCTTCTTATACGGTTTTTGCGTCCGGATTTGAATATAGGAAATCAAGAGAGAAATGGGTACGATGGAGCATACGAACACAGCCACGTACACGTTTTTCAAAAATGCAATGATGATGGCCGCAATCGTCGCAAAGAGCATCGGCATCAACTCGACGAAAAGGAGCATCTTCATCCCGACCAGGGCTTCTATACAACGGATGACCCGTCCGTTGATCGTCCCCGTTTTCAAATTTCCGATGGACACCATGTCACTTCGCATGACATTGGCCATCAAATCATCCGTCACACGTTTTTCCGAATGCGTGTCCACCTCTTCAACAATGAACTTCGTCACCAACTCAAGAATCAGTTTCGTCGAGAAAATGACCGCGATAATCACCAGATTGACCACGAGTTCTTTTGCCCGAAGGGATTCAAAATCGACGATGATATCGCCGATTCGTCCAATGACGTAGGCCGGTAAACTGGTTAATACACCAATCACGATTGTGATGGCCGTGGCACAGGCCAACATCCCTTTTTCCTTTTTCGTCAGAAAATACAGTGTCTTCCGTATTCCCTTCTGAATCCCGTACTCCTTCATGTTCTCCCTCTGCGATGAACGCTATTTCATCAGGTTCCGTATGTTACTTCATCAGACCCTGAAGTAATTCTTCTCCGTAACCCGTCGCGTCTTTTAAGGTCGACTCCGACAGGTTGCCGTTGACTTTATAAATAATGCAGTAACCCGTAGTATGGTCGTACGCCGTGTACATGGCAAAGCGACGAGACTCGTTCTTGAACATCACTACGTCTTCCGGATTTTTCGTCTCGATATCGACCCCGCCTTGATATTCCTTCTTCTTCTCCAGTCCCTTTATTTTACCGGGTTCTGCAGCCGTATGAATGATGACCAACGCAACACCACGGTCCAAATCCTTTCGAAACTTTCTGACCGTGTGCCATGTATCATCCTGTTCCTTATGACGACGATTCTCCTCATCCGTCTCGGCGACAAAGCCGTCCGCCATTGCCTTTTCCGCCACCTTATCCGCAAATGCCGCATCCAAATGAACCGCTGTAGAAACGTCCTTTTTATCTTCCGTCTCATGAGGTTGATCCTCCGATTTTTTTTCTTCCGACGTTTCCTTCTTCGTATTTTCTTTTGCGGTATTTTCATTTTCTTTTATGGCCGTCTCCGTCGTCTTCTCCGGCTTCGTCGGCTCATTTGCGCAACCGACACCCGTCAACAGAACCGCACACAAAAGAAGTGCTATTTTTCTCATCATTCCTCCTTCTTTGTTCAACTTTTAACATGCCCCTATTATAGCCCATGCCGCATTCTTTGTAAAGATAAACGGGGATGATTCACTTTCCGTGAAGCATCCCCGTCGTATCTTACGGGCGGCACCGTCCGTACCGTCCGCATAATATTGCATAAAGCTATCCGTTCAATCGGCCCACATCAATGTGTGCAACCGCATTCAAATCCAATCCCGCCACGCGACCCGCCTGATATCCGTAATATCCCGCCACGCCGATCATGGCGGCATTATCCGTACAGTATATGGGGGCGGGTCTGTAAAACCGGATGCCCGCCGTCGCACAAGCTGTAGACAGCTTGTTACTGATATAATTGTTTGCAGCCACGCCGCCCGCAACGGCAAGATCCCGCATTCCGTAATCAAGGGTGGCCGCAACGGCCCGCTCCGTTAAAACATCGGCGACCGCCTTTTGAAAACCGGCGGCGACATCGGCGGGACGCACCGTCTCTCCCCTCATCGCCGCACGATTCAAATAGTTTAGAACGGCAGACTTAATACCGCTGAAGCTGTAACCGTAAGGTTCTCCGGCTACCTTGGGGCGCGGGAATCGAATGGCCTCTTCATCCCCGTCCTTCGCCAATTTTTCCAGCTTGGGTCCGCCGGGATAACCCAAGCCGATAACGCGTGCCACCTTGTCAAATGCCTCTCCGCAGGCATCATCCGCAGTCTTTCCGATAATTTCAAAATCGGTATAGTCCCGCACGTGAATCAGATGCGAATGGCCCCCCGAAATGACCAATGACATGAAGGGCGGCTGCAGTGCCGGATGCTCAATGTAATTGGCCGCGATATGCCCTTCAATATGGTGTACCGGAATCAGCGGCTTATTCAGTGAATATGCAAGACCCTTCGCATAGGAAACGCCGACCAGCAAGGCCCCAACCAGCCCCGGTCCCGCCGTTACCGCCAGCGCATCCACCGATGCCCATGTCAAATCAGCTGTTTTCAGCGCCTTGTTCACGACCTGTTCAATACGATCCAGATGATTGCGGGAAGCAATTTCCGGCACAACCCCGCCGTACAGCTCGTGGATATCGATTTGTGATGAAATAATGTTGGAAAGAATCTCCCGTCCATCCCGAACGACGGCGCACGCCGTTTCGTCGCAGGAGGATTCTATGGCCAGTATCGTCGTCATATTACGCCTCGTCATCAAACTTCAGGTCAATGCTCTTGCCATCCTTCGGCACTTCGATTTTATCATAAATCTTTCGCAGACCTTTTTCATACTGCTTTGGATTCATATTGGCCGGACTGTAATGCGTATACCACATCCGGCGCGGTTTGGCTTTTGCCGCCATCCGGGCCGCCTCTTCCATGGTCATATGCTTATAACGCTTGGCATTCTGGTCCTTTTCCCCCTCACCGTACATCCCTTCGCAGATGAAGAGGTCCGTATCCGTCGCCTCTTCGACAATCCGATCCGTCGGACGCGTATCCGTACAATATACCAGAGAAAGACCTCGGCGTGCCTCACCCATCACCATATCCGGCGTGTACATCGTCCCCTCATGTTCCACGGTTTCACCATGTTGCAAACGGCCCCACAGGGGACAAGGCAGACCGAGTTCCTTTGCCCGTTCCACCTGGAAACGACCTTGCCGCCGGATGTCAATCCGATAACCGTAACACTCCACGCGATGGTTGACCCGAAAGGCACGAATATGGAAGTCGTTACGTTGCCACGTCTCCATCGGCTCCGCATACTCCTTGTAGATGATTTCGTACGGCAGCTGAGGTGAAATAATACGCAATGCATCCACAACCCGCCGCAGGCCCCGCGGACCGCAAATCATCAGCGGCTCTCGCCGGTCACAGTTTCCCAAAGTAAGCAGAAGACCCGGTAAGCCGCTGATATGATCGGCATGATAGTGGGTGAACAATATCGTATCAATCGGATAAGGACTCCAGCCTTTCTTTTTGATGGCAACCTGTGTCCCCTCGCCGCAATCAATTAATATATTACTGCCGTTATAACGAACCATCAAGGCCGTTAAATGACGCTTCGGCAGGGGGACCATTCCGCCGGTCCCCAATAAGCAAACTTCCAGCATATTTAACCTTTCCGTCGTTGCATGATAATGCCGTCCTCCGTCGGATCGGCATACAGTTGCGGTCGTCGACCGATGGGCTCAAATCCCATGCGGGTGTACAATGCAATCGCGTGATGATTCGAGACCCGGACCTCCAGACAGGCGTCCGTGTCCGATGTTACAAAGAGTCTGTCCAGTAAGGCATCGGCCAGACCCGTTCCCCGCCGATCGGGACGAACGGCCACTTTTAATATATACAGACAATCGCATCGACAAGCCAGAACATACGCCGTCGGTATCATCTTCTCCGTCACCAGGAGACAAACGGTCTCGGGCCGGGACAGGCTTTCTGCAAAGGCCCGGACCGACCAGACTTCACTGCCCGATTGGAATGCCCGCGCATCCAATACCGCCAAAGCCGGCGCATCCGCCGGTGTCGCCGGGCGCATCGTCCTATTGGTCGGCATAACGCATCCGCTCTTCCCGTTCCCGCTCCGCCTGCGGTTTTCGTAAATAGTCCAGTGTGTAGTCATCCGCCATCCCCGGCACATAGCGTGCCGCAGCCAAAACGGCAATGGAACTTGCATCCTGTTTCAGTCGATGAATCGGCGCAAAGCGGACGACGCCCGGTGTTTCACGCAAGGTATCCCGAAACGGGATGACCCCGTCACCGGTATAGATGATCGGTCGGTCGGTCGGAACGGATTGAATCAGCCTCGTGACCGAAACGGCCCGCGGCGGCTGAATCTCCCGGAGAATACCGTTCTCTGTCCGATAAGTTGCAGTATATACCTGATTTCTCCGGGCATCCATGACGGGACAAATGGTATCTGTCGTCACCAAGTTTGCCGCCAGACCGGCTAAGGTACAGACCCCGATGACCGGAATGCCGACGCCCGATGCCAACCCCTTTGCAGTTGCCGCGCCGATTCGCAAACCGGTAAAAGAACCGGGTCCCTGCGCAATGGCTACGGCATCCATATCGGCCACGCTCAATTCCGTCATCCGAAATAATGTATCCACCATCGGCATGAGAGATTGCGAGTGCGTCAATTTGTCATCCGTTGCAATCCGGGCGAGAATACAGTCCTCGGCCATGATGCAAGCCGTCGCCACACGCCCCGATGTATCAATGGCCAAAAGTTTCATCTTTACCCCCGATACAAATCCGCCGGTAATCCGGTCCCTGCTCAAAATCTTTTTCCAACCTGATAAATACCGTCTCCTTCGGCAAAAGATTCATGATCCTTTCCGGCCATTCTATCAAAATGAAAGCGCCGGGCTCATCAATGTACTCATCAAACCCGATTTCATACAACTCGTCCGCATCTTCAATCCGATAGACATCAAAGTGGTAGAAGGGACCCCGATGACTTTCGTACTCATTGACGATGGCAAAAGTGGGACTATTCACTGTATCCGTAATACCCAACCCGCGGGCAAACCCCCGGGTGAACACGGTCTTTCCGGTACCCAAATCTCCGGAAAGTGCCAGCACCGTTCCCGGCACGACCCTTGCCGCCAGCTTTTCCGCCAAGGCTTCCGTCTCCGCCGGTGAATTTGTTACATAGTCCATTATTCGCCGCCTTGGAGATTGGCCAACTTTGCGGCCTGATCCGCTGAAACCAGATGATCCACCAATTCCTGAATCTCACCTTCCATGATGGCATCCACCTTATGCAAGGTGAGCTTGATGCGATGATCGGTCACACGCCCCTGCGGAAAATTGTAGGTACGAATTTTTTCGCTTCGGTCTCCCGTACCGATTTGACTACGTCTGGCATCCGCTTCTTCTTTTGCCTTCTTTTCTTCTTCCATGGCAAAAATTCTGGAGCGTAACACCTTCATGGCCTTTGCCTTATTTTTCAACTGGCTCTTCTCATCTTGACAGGAAACCACAATCCCGGTCGGTTCATGTGTCAGTCGAACGGCCGAATCCGTCGTATTGACACACTGACCGCCGTTGCCGGATGCCCGGAAGACATCGACGCGGATGTCATTTTCGTTAATTTCGATATCCAGTTCTTCGGCCTCCGGCATGATGGCAACGGTCACCGTCGAGGTGTGAATCCGTCCGCCCGATTCCGTTTCCGGCACGCGCTGCACCCGATGCACGCCGCTTTCATATTTGAGCTGAGAATATGCCCCTTGTCCGTCAATGGAGAAAACGACCTCTTTGAAACCGCCGATGCCGTTCTCATTAAATGAAATGAGTTCCGTCTTCCAACGTCTGGATTCCGCAAACTTCACGTACATGCGATATAATTCCGCCGCAAACAAGGCCGCCTCGTCACCGCCGGCACCGGCACGGATTTCAACAATAACACTCTTGTCGTCATTCGGATCTTTCGGCAAAAGCAAAACCTTAATTTTTTCTTCCAAAGCTGCTACGGAATTCTTGGCTTCCGACAGTTCCTCCTTAAGCATCTCCCGCATATCCTCGTCTTTTTCGTCTTCCAACATTTCCAGACTGTCCTCTACGGTCTGCTTCGTCTTCGTATACTCCCGATATGCCTCCACGATGGGCAACAATTCGTTCTGCTCCTTCATCAAACTGCGAAAACGATTCTGATCATTGACTACATCCGGTGCGCTCAACAGGCGCGTTAATTCTTCATATCGTTGTGCTAAATCACTGAGATTCTCAAACATTATCTTTCCTTTCCCTGAAACGGCCCGACACGACCCGGTCGAGTCGGTTCCAGTCACGCTTGACGCGAACATCGGCAAAACCGCTTTCCGCCATCATGCCGCCTACCGCCGGTCCCTGGTCATAACCGATTTCAAACAATAGATATCCGCCGGGTCGCAGAATGCGACCGATATCGGACAGGATACGCCGGTAAGGTGCCAAGCCGTCCGCACCGCCATCCAGTGCCCGTCGCGGTTCAAAACAACGTACCCGCGGTTCCAATCCATCGACCACACGAGACGCAATGTACGGCGGATTGCTCACGATGACGTCAAAGATGCCGTCCACGCCTTCCGTAAAGTCCGCCCGCATGAAACGTATCGATACGTCATATTTTTCCGCATTCATCCGTGCAGTATTCAGAGCGGTTTCCGAAATATCCGTTGCCGTAACATCCGCCTCGACCGCCTTCGCCAAAGCAATGGCGAGAGCGCCGCTGCCCGTACAAAGATCCAAGACCACCTGTCCGGGACGGATATGACGCAGTGCTTCGTGCGCCAAAAGTTCCGTTTCCGGACGGGGAATCAGAACGCCCGGCCCCACCGCCAATTTTAAGCCCATAAAATGGCCGATACCGGTAATATATTGCAGCGGTTCGCCGCTCTTCGCCCGCGCAACGGCACGTCGAAGAACTTCTTCCTCACCGTCCGTCAATTCGCGCTCTCCCGATAAAACGCAATCGATCCGCCGTATCCCCAACAAATCTTCCGCCAGATAATTCACGTCTGCCGGCGGTACGCCTTCACAAGACAAGTCCCGCGCCATATCCCGCAGTCTCATACCGCTCCTTTACATAAAAAAACAAACAAACAAGGCATGCAGTGTTGCACGCTCCGTTTGTTTGTCTTCTGCGTCATTTTGCTATTTAACACCGTACTTACGGTTAAATTTCTCAATACGTCCTCTCGCCTGAGCCGCGCGTTGTTGACCCGTATAGAAAGGATGGCATTTTGAGCAAACTTCAACGTGGATTTCTTCCTTCGTGGAACCCGTGGTAAACTCGTTACCGCAGTTACAGGTCACCTTTGCCTGTTGGTATTCCGGTTGAATTTCTTTCTTCATCTCATTCACCTCACCTGTTATTCAATTTCGGACCGTTCTCCGTGCCCATGCACGGCTGTCCATGCACGGTTTCGGCGTGTCGCCGCAAACACCTGATGTATTATATCACCGCTCGCAAGGAAAATCAAGCGATATTTCCGTTTCTTAGAGGAAATCACCGTTCATAATAGAGTTCTTTACAATCACGTAATCCACTCGACGAAGCGCATTAATATCCCGACCGCCGGCATAGGAAATGGCGGACTGTAAATCCTGTTCCATCTCAACCAGCGTATTTTTGATGGCACCCTTATGCGGAATGAAGATTTTCTTCCCCTCCACGTTCTTGTGCTCGCCTTTTTGGTATTCCGATGCACTGCCGTAATATTCCTTATGGAGTTTGCCGTCAATCTCTATCGTGGCGCCCGGACTCTCTTCGTGACCGGCAAATAATGAGCCGATCATAACCATACTTGCACCGAAACGGATGGACTTCGCAATATCACCGTGACTGCGAATGCCGCCGTCGGCAATGATGGGCTTATTCGCCGCCTTCGAACAGTAACGCAGGGCTGCAAGTTGCCAACCGCCCGTACCGAAACCGGTTTTCAGCTTCGTAATACATACCTTGCCCGGACCGATGCCCACCTTCGTGGCGTCCGCACCGGCATTTTCAAGTTCACGTACGGCCTCCGGTGTACCGACATTGCCCGCTATAACAAAAACCGTCGGCAATGTCGCCTTGATATGACGTATCATCCGAATCACCTGCTCAGAATGACCGTGAGCGATGTCGATGGTCATATAATCCGGAACCATATCCTTTGCCTTCAACTCCTCTACGAAGTGAAATTCTTCATCTTTCACGCCGATGCTGATGGACGAAAACAAATTCCGCTCTTTCATCCGTCTGACGAAATCGATACGACGCTCCGGATTAAAGCGATGCATAATATAGAAATAATCATTCGCCGCCAGTTTCTCCGCCAAAGATTCATCGATGATGGTCTGCATATTTGCCGGTACAACCGGCAACTTGAAGGTCCTGCCTCCCAAAGTGGTAACCGTTGAACACTCGCTGCGACTTTCTACTATACATTTATTCGGAATCAGTTGGATATCCTCATAATCGAAAATGGACATATCATTAAGCATGCCGGTGCCTCCTCTTAAATTTCCTTCATTCCCCGTGCCGACGTATCCGTCGACACTACGTGATTATAACAAATAAAACCCGGTTCAACAAGGTACAAACCGCTATCGGGATTTCATCATCCGCAGAACCGGTACGATGCCAAGTGCCAAAAGTCCCGCAACGACGGCTTCCGGAATCCCGTTGATTAAAACAACGGTGCCCAGGGCCGACAGGACGGCCGTCCCGCTCAAACCTTTTGCAGCGGCAAACGCATCCTTATAAAACAGGAAGATCATCCCCAATACCAATATGGTGTTGGTCAGTGAACCGGCCACCGCCCCCGTCACCGTTGCAATCCGCGGCCGTTTCTTGAGCGAGGCCGCCACCCATGCCGGGACAACCCCCGATAAGATCCGAGGCACAAAACATATCACCAGGCTGTACCACTTACCGCCAAAATCACCGACCATGTAAAACGGTGTGAATACAAATGACAGAATGGAGGGGTTCATCGTATTTGAAATCAAACTCGACAAACCGAATACAAAGCCCAAAAAACCGCCAAAGCGCGGTCCGTAGACAATCCCGACGATGACGACAGGGACGTGCACCATCGTAATCTTCAACCATGGCGTCGGAATATAGCCGATGTTCGGTACGAACGTCATCATCAGAACCAGTGCCGTGAAAAATGCCGCCACGACCATATCCTTGGTTTTTAATTTCATACATTCTCCTTCCCGACAACCGTGTTTCCGTTAGTCATCCCGAAACTTCCATTTTTCCATCTGCTCATCGGGACAAGGTTCCGCAATCTGCGAAGACGGCACCTTGTCAAATACGGCCGTATCCAGCACCCGATTATAGATAAAAGTATAGTTATCAAAGTTCAAGCGGTTGTCAATCATCAGACGCCGGATCATGCGCATATTCAAGGCCATTTCAAAATCATCTTTATAGTCGACATTGATGCGGATAACCAGCGTTACGGGATAGTCGCGAATATCGGAGAGGCTTGCATCCAACGGCAATGCCGACAGCGCCTTCTCCGGTCCATCCGAAAATATGACATTGATACTGTCTATGGCACGGACCTTTTCGACCGGCCAGGCCGAGTCGAAAATCGCCCGGACACTCTTCTCCATCATCGCCGTAAGGCGTTCTACCGTATTCTTCCGACCTACGACCCGCTCCTCATATTCATCCGTAATTACGCGATCCGCATCCGAATTATAGAACAGTCTGAATTGTGTATCCGGGGATGTCCTGCTCTTGAACTCAATATAATAATCGTTATCCTTGAAACGATACATACAGTCGCTGCGGATAAATTCGTTTTTTCCGAAATTCTCATCCGCATAACGCAGAATCTTCCGTTCCGCCGCCCCCAGTGCCAGGGGATTGCCGCGAAAAGCGAAGATGACATTCACGATTTGTAATACCATGAGGGCCAGAATCACCAAGCCCGTCAATCGTAAACCGTATTTGACGATTCGTTGTTTCATAAGGACTCCTGCATCATTTCCGCAAGTTGCGCCTCCGTCAGTATCGGGATGCCCAAATCCGCAGCCTTCCTGTTCTTCGCCGATGTGGAAGCGGCATCATTATTGATTAAGAAATCCGTCTTATTGCTCACACTGCCGGTCACCTTCGCACCGCGGGCTTCCAGTGCTTCTTGCAATGCTTTCCGATTCGGCCAGTGCGTCAACGATCCCGTTATAACGAAGGTCTTACCGCTCAAATCGGGTCCGTCCGTTTCTGCAACCTGCGGCATATCAAAAGTCAATTCCGCACGCAATGCCGCGGCCTCGGCCCGATTCTCCGCCTGCTCGAAATAGGCGATAAAGTTCCGGGCCAGTACGGTACCGATACCTTCCACGGCTTCCAACTCTTCAACCGTAGCTTCCATAATCCGGGACCACTCTCCCGAAAAGGCGGATGCGATCGCTTTTGCCGTCTCAATACCGATTCCTTCGATCCCCAATGCATAGAGCAAACGAGCGGGTGTCGTATGCCGCGAGTTCTCTACCGCCCGTATCAGATTCTCATAACTTTTTTCCCCGAATTTGGGCAACGCCAAAATGGCCGCCTTGTGTGCCTCCAGATGATAGAGATCGCCCGGCGTCTTGATTACACCCGCCCGTAACAGAACGTCCAGTCGCTTTTCACTCAGACCGTCCACGTTCATGGCATCCCGGGAAACGTAATGTGCCATTGCCCCGCGTATCTTTACGGGACACGCCGGATTACCGCAGTACAATTCCCGCGTATCATGCATCTGTCGGATGGTTGTCTCTCCGTCACAGGCGGGACAGCGGTCCGGAATGATCAGACTGTTGCTTTGTGTTATATTGTCGAACACCTGCGGAATAATCATATTCGCCTTGTAGACGTGAATCCGATCCCCGATGCCGAGGCGCAAAGCCTCCGTTATACTCACGTTATGTAAACTTGCTCTGGAAACCGTCGTTCCCGCTATCTCGACGGCATCGAAGATGGCCACAGGATTCAAAAGACCTGTCCTCGAAGGACTCCATATTACTGCCCTCAACGTCGTCTCCGCCAAATCATCCGCCCACTTGAAGGCAATGGCATTGCGCGGAAACTTGGCCGTTCGGCCCAAAGACTCTCCGTAGGCAATATCGTCATACAAAAGGACGAGACCGTCGGATGGTAAGGGGTTTGTTGCCACCTCGTTAAAGAACTTCATCACCGCCTCATGCATATTCGTACGGTTGACACGGACCGTCGGGACCGTCTCGAAGCCGAGTGTCCGCACGAAATCCAGTTGCCGTGCATGCGAGTTTTCGAATGCCGTCTCTGCCGCCTCCACCACTGCAAAAACATAGAAACGCACATGTCGCTCGGCCGTCACGGCGGAATCCAGCTGCCGTACCGAACCGCTGCAAAGATTGCGAGGATTCCGATACCGCTCGCCACCCGGCGGCAACGCATCGTTGATGGCCTTAAAATCCGGGTAGCTGATGACCGCTTCGCCCCGAAGAACGAGTTTCCCCTTAAAAGGAATCCGCAAAGGAATGTTTCTAAATTGCCGCGCATTCGGCGTAATAACTTCACCGACCAAACCGTCCCCGCGCGTCACCGCTTCTGCCAGTCTACCGTTTTCATAGGTTAAAACGACCGTCAGACCGTCCAGCTTCCATGAAAGCAGACCTTCCTTATCATCAACAAACGCTTCCAACGACGCGACGGACTTCGTCTTGTCCAAAGACAACATCGGCTGTTCATGAGCGCGCTTCGGTAATGCACTGATGACTTCATAACCTACCTTTTGTGTCGGGCTGCCCGCCAAAACCGTTCCGGTCGCCCGTTCCAGTTCAACCAATTCATCATACAATGCATCATATGCCCGATTGGGCATGATTTCATCATCCAATTGATAATAATGCCGGGCCGCTTTGTTCAACAATGCCGTCAACTCATGCAACCGTGCCATTTTATCTGTCATGCTCACCCTCTCGACTTACCTTAAAGATACACGCTTTTTCCCTTTCGGTCAATGGTCGCAGCTCTCCACACTGCATGTCACCGATATGAATGTCCATGATTCGGACTCGGTGTAACTCCGTCACCTCATGTCCGACCGCCTCACACATCTTTCGAATTTGACGATTTAATCCCTGCGTAATGATGATTTTAAATCGTCGGGCACCCAAGCGCTTCACGATACAAGGCCTCGTCCATGCCTCCGGAATCCGCACGCCTTTTCGCAATTTATCCAGCGCCATATCCCCTATTTTATTCGCAACCGTAACCAGATATTCCTTCTCGTGATGATTGGATGCCTTGAGAATCGGGTTGACAATCTCCCCGTCATTTGTCAGCAATATTAATCCCGTAGATTCCTTATCCAATCGACCGACGGGATATATCCGTTCCGGATAATTAATAAAATCCACGATATTGTCTTTGTCAAAAGATGCCGTCGTACAAACAACACCCGCCGGTTTATAAAACTTGAAATACAACGGTTCGGGTCGTTCCCCCACCGGCTTTCCATCCACACAGACGGTATCGCCCGGTGTCACGGTCATTCCGGGTACGGCCGCAGTGCCGTTAATGGTCACGCGACCCGCACCGATACGCCGATCCGCTTCCCGGCGCGAACAAATCCCGGACTGACTCAGATATTTGTTAATTCTTATCCCGTTATTATTTTGCATTGTCATCCTGCTTTATTTCCCGGATTACTCGTTGACGAATTTCTTCCGTTATCCGTGCCGTAAATTCCGCCGGCTTCATACTGCCCTCATCTCCCTCGTAGCGACTCCGTACGGAAACCGTACCTTCTGCCGCCTCTTTTTGACCCACGACCAGCATATAGGGTACGCGTTGCAAACGGGCTTCACGAATCTTGTAACCGATTTTTTCGCTGCGATGATCAACCGTCACACTCACGCCCGCCCGGGATAAAGTTGTGCAAACTTCATCGGCATAGTCGCTGAATTTTTCACTGATGGGCAGGATGCGAACCTGTTCCGGGCAGAGCCATGTCGGAAAGAGTCCCGCATACTTTTCAATCAGGAGGGCCAAGGTTCGCTCGTAGCAACCGACGGACGTCCGATGGATGATATACGGCCGTTTCTTTTGCCCGTCTTCATCCACATAGGACATGTCGTAAACTTCCGAAAGGGCACAATCCAACTGCACGGTAATGATGGTATCTTCCTTTCCGTAAACGTTTTTAAATTGGATATCCAACTTCGGGCCGTAAAAAGCCGCCTCACCGTCCGCTTCCGTAAATTCCAGGCCCATGTTCACCAGTACATCCCGCAAGGTCTTTTGGTTCCGTTCCCACTCTTCTTCCGTACCGATGTACTTCTCCTTGTCATTCGGATCCCATTTGGAGAATCGATAGCTGACATCGTCGGCAATACCCAGCGTTTCCATACAGTAGTTGATCAGATCCAGTACATTCGCAATTTCTTCCTGCACCTGATCCGGTTTGATGATGATATGTGCCTCCGATATGGTGAATTGACGAACCCGTATCAAGCCGTGCATCTCACCCGAATCTTCGTTCCGAAAAAGCGTAGAAGTCTCCGCCAAGCGCATGGGTAAGTCCCGATAAGATCGCTGCTTCGACTTATAAATCATATACTGGAAGGGACAGGTCATAGGCCGTAGTGCCATCACTTCTTCCTCATCCGCCTTCTCGGCATCGCCCAAAACGAACATACCATCCCGGTAGTGATCCCAGTGACCGCTCAGTTTATAGAGGTCACTCTTTGCCATCAACGGTGTAATCGTCCGTAAATAGCCGCGGCGCTCCTCTTCATCCTCGACCCAGCGTTGCAAAGTTTGAATCATCTTTGCACCCTTGGGCATAAAGAGCGGCAATCCCTGACCGACGATGTCCACCGTCGTAAACAATTCCATTTCCCGACCGAGTTTATTGTGATCGCGTTTCTTAATATCTTCCAGATATGCCAGTCGGGCCGCCAGCATCTCCTTATCCGGATAAGCCGTTCCGTAAATACGGGTTAACATCTTGTTCTTTTCATCGCCCCGCCAATAAGCACCCGAAGAGGAAAGGAGTTTGAAAGCCTTGATGGGGCGAAGATTCATGAGATGCGGTCCGGCACAAAGGTCAACGAATTCCTCCATCTCATAAAAAGAGATAATCGCGTCCGTATCCAAGTCCTCAATCAGCTCAATCTTGTAATCTTCCCCACGTTCACGCATCAAGGCGATGGCCTCCTCGCGCGGCAACTCAAATCGACGCAGCCAATGGCCGCGTTTGATGATTTTCTTCATCTCTTTTTCGATTTTATCCAGCTCTTCCCGGTTCAAAGGCGGCAGGTCGAAATCGTAATAAAAACCTTCTTCGATGGCCGGCCCGATGGCCAATTTGGCCTCCGGATACAGGCGCTTCACCGCCATGGCCAGTACATGGGAAGCCGTATGACGAAATGCATCCTTCGCCTCATCATCTGCAAAGGTCAAAATCCGCATACTGCAATCCTTGTCGATGACGGTGCGCAGGTCACAAATCTGTCCGTCCACTTCCGCTACGCAAGCCGTCCGTTTCAATGCTTCCCCGATATCAGCGGCAATGTCATATGCCGACATCGGTTCACCGTATTCTTTTACATTTCCATCCGGTAATGTAATCCTCATCCTCGTCCTCCTTCAATAAAAAAGCCCCTGCCTTCCGGCAGGGGCGATAAATCGCGGTTCCACCCTGTGATTATACTTCGTTGTGACCGTGACGTGGTCCGACGGGCCGGATTAGGGCCACTCCGGGGTGGTATCCATGTCCGATAAACCGAAGACTCGCAGCAACCGTCTTCTCTCTGCAGGTATCTCGAACGGGACGTGTCCCCATCAACGTTTTCTATGGGAATTATAAGGAAAAAACGCCCATTTGTCAAGTATAAGCCCGGACGTGAACAAATCCGACGCAGGGTTGCTTACCATCTTACCGGTCGATACCGATAAAGTTCATTATCCGTGCTTCGTTGCCCTGCAACGGCACCTTCCGGATACCCGTTTCAGACATCATCAGTACCGTATTTGCCGTATGGAAAAGGAGTTCCAAATCATGGGTGATGAGTATGACCGGTACACGACGATTCATCTCACGAATGAGGTCCGCCGCGAAACGCATCCGTCGATAGTCCAATCCGCTGCTCGGCTCATCCAGTATGATGATTTTCTTCTCTTGAAAATATGCTACGAGGAGGGACAAGCGCTGTTTCTCTCCACCGGATAATTCCTGCGGATGTTCACCACGTTTCTTCCATAAATCGCTCGCCGTCAATACCCGCTTGACTTCTTTCACATAGGCGGGGTCATTCATTCTTGAACGATCCAGTACTTCATTCTCGACGGTATCGAAAAAAATCTGACAGTCGGTATCCTGCATCAACATGTATGCATTTTTCATGCGCTCCCGCTTCCGCTTGCCGAAAGAAATCCGGTCCGCCTTTGCGCGTAATAAGCCTGATAGTACTTTTACCATCGTCGTTTTTCCGACCCCGTTCTCACCCACAACGCCCATACATTCGTTTTCCGCAACCGTGAACGAAATATCCTCTTCTACCAAACGTCTTCGACCGCGATATAATCCGAAATTTTCCACATGAATCAGCGGCTTCCCCGGCTTATCCGTACGTAACGCCGACATGTGCCGTTCGTCCAAACAGCGCAATTGATAGCGTGTCAATATCGATTCGTCGACATCCGCCCGTGCCACTTCCTGTTCAATCCGTCCATCCTTCAAAATAACCATGCGGTCAAAAAGCGTTCGCAGGTAAAACAAACGATGCTCGGCAATGAGAATCGTTTTCCCGTATTGTTTCAGCCGTGCTATCATCCTTGTCAGGTCCGCCGTTGCCTGATAATCCAAACTGGCCGAGGGCTCGTCCATCAGAATAATATCACAATCGTGTACCAAAGTACCGGCTATGGCGACCTTCTGCATCTCTCCGCCCGACATTTCAAATACGGAAGCCCGCTTCAAGTGCTCAATCTCCAATGTCTTGAATGCATTATCCACTCGCCGGCGCAACAACGTCTTCTCCATACCGAAATTGTCCCCCGCCATGGCAACCTCGTCTTCCGCCACAGTGGAGAAAAATTGGTCTCGCGGATTCTGGAACACATGGCCGACATGCTTTGCCAATGCGCCTTTTTCAAAAGAATTGATGTCTCGTCCCAGAACCTTGATTTCTCCTTTCAGCAACCCGTCGTAATAATGTGGAATCAAACCGCTCAAAATTCGTAAAAGACTTGTTTTTCCACAGCCCGAGAGCCCGGTCAGCAATACGACCTCTCCCCGCCGGACATCCAACTTCAAATCTTTGAGTAAACAGTCACCATGATAGGAGAACGACGCGATATCAATGTTCATCACAAATTCTTCCATATCATGTCTCCAATCATGAGCGCGATACACGGCAATGCGAGAACATCGGAAATACCGAACGGCCGTTCGCCATAATTCGTCTTCTTGCCTTCATATTCTATCCCCTTAGTTATCGTCGAAGCCGCCACCGTATCACTTAAATGCAATCCCTTATAAATCATCGGCACCAAAAATAGGGCCATGGAGTGGACGGGACGACGGATGGAAGGTCGAAGACCGCGCAGTTTCGCCCCTTGTTTAATCTCCCGCATCCGTTGACGGAAATCCGGTAAATAACGAAAGAACACGGCTATGCCGATACAGATTTTTTCCGGCAATCGTATTTTCCGATAGGCACTCATCAATTCGGATGCGCTAAAGCCGGACATGACATACCCCATGATAAAAATCGGTATCAGCCGTAAGATGACGAACAGAATCGTATAAATGGCGCCCAAATAGAATCGCATCATGGCGATACGATGCCAAATATTGACAAAAAGGAAGAGGAAAAGGGTCCATGGTACAAATTGAATCAGCCCCGCCGGTTTATGTATCAGCAGAATAACAAAGGCCATAACCAGTATCACATAATATATGAAATTTGTGCCGATAAATACACTGAAGGAAGCGATGATACTGAGAAAAAACAATGTCAACGGATGCAGTTTCACTTTCTCCATCATATCAGTTCAACAACGTCTTTTCTTTCTTCCTCTTCGCAAAGAACTTACTATATATGAAGATGCCGAAGATGGCTCCGATAAATGCAATAACGATTTGAATCACGATGACCGCAACGACGTTACCGGTTTTGCCCATGAACTCACCGGTCATCTTTATTGTCGCATCGTCAAACATATCCGGAAACAGTCTGGCCATACCGTCCAACCCGATGAAAAGTACGAAAAACAGACCGTGTAATGCCGTAACCGTTTGTGCAACAACATAGGTCACGGTGAGTCTGCGATTGTTCGAATAATTCTCCGGCTTAAATACCAACAGTTCCGCAATAACGGCTGCCGCCGCGTAGATAATCAGCATGGGCCAAAAACCCATTATCGTATAAATAAGCCCCATCAATATGTAATATAAGAACAAGGTTCCCCGCTTATGCACCTTATGACAAAGTACGAAAAATACCGGCGCGACAATCAACGATGCCAAGGCATGGCTGATATAAAGTGCGTATGTACCAAAAAGCAGAGATGCATACCCGCCGATCATTTCCAAGACAAAGCCGATGACCGACAATAGAACAATCTTGAGTAGATCATTAATTTTCATGAAAATCCTCCTTACAATAACCGAAAATATATCTATCGGAATTATTTTATCATAGTCCCATAGAAAGTACAATCACTAACCTGTTATCGTTATCTAATCGTCTTTTCATGACCATTTTGTCCCATCATGACATCACCAAATAATAAGAGACCATATCGCATCTTATCATTAAGATGTGATATGGTCTCTTAACCGTCCGCTATGCCGCTTCACAAAAACCGATATTCATTCGCTCCGGTACTCGAAAAACGCCGCAATCACTGATAACAACGCGTCCGATGTCTCCGTCTCACAGACGATACGACGCCATTTCGCTGCACCGGGCAAACCCTTGACATACCAGGCGAAGTGTTTGCGCATTTCATGTACGCCGACGCGCTCACCCTTGTAATGCAACATCAAGCGTACATGCTCTTCCAGTACGGCCCGGCGTTCCGCCATAGTCGGCGGGTCACAGGAACGACCGGTCAGCAAGGCCTGAATCTCTCTGAAAATGAAGGGGTTTCCCCTTGCACCGCGACCGACCATGACCGCATCACAACCCGTCTCGGCAAAATAGTCTCGTGCATCGGCCGGCGTGAGGATATCCCCGCTACCGATAACCGGTATCTTAACCGCCGCCTTCACTCGTCGGACCGTTCCCCGGTCTGCCGTACCGGCATAATACTGTCGCCTCGTCCGCCCATGTACGGCAATGGCGGATGCACCGGCCGCCTCGAGTGCCTTGGCAACCTCCGGGGCATTTTCTTCCGAAAAACCCTTTCGAATTTTCACGGTGAACGGTTTTTTTGTGGCACGAACGGCTGCCGATACAATGGCGGCCGCTTTTTCCGGTTCTTTCATCAGCGCCGAACCTTCACCGTTGTTGACCACCTTCGGTACGGGACACCCCATATTAAAGTCTATCACGGCGAAAGGTAGATGTTCGATTCGACGTAACGCCTCCGCCACGATCTCCGGCTCCGAACCGAAAAGCTGAACGGCAACCGGGCGCTCACCGGGCAGGGTTTCCATAATCCGTAATGTTGCCGCATTATTATACACGATTGATTTTGCACTGACCATCTCCGTATAGGTTAAATCAGCGCCGAATCGCTTGGCGAGAAGTCGAAACGGCAAATCGGAAATACCTGCCAGCGGTGCGGCGAAAATACCGTTTCCCGCTTCCACATTTTTAATTTTCATTTTCTCCCCGTAATCTGCCGTGTATAATCCGCAACCCTTTCAATGTCAAGTCTACATCATAAACATGAATGTCTTCCAGTGCATCTGCCAAAACGGCCCCCAGACCACCCGTCATAACGACCTTCGCATCCAATCCGCTCTCCCGGCGTAGTTGCTCAATGATGTAACGCGCCTGACCGATTTGACCGTAGGTCACACCCGCTTGCATGCTGTCCTTCGTATTCTTTGCCATAATGGTCGGCGGTACGACAATCTCGACGTTTGTCAGCTTCGCCGCCTTACTGACCAGACCCGCCAAAGAAGTGTAAATACCCGGTGCGGTTACCCCCGCAACATAGCGCCCGTCTGCATCAACCAAGTCATAGGTCGTCGCGGTACCGAAGTCCACCACGATACAGGGTGCGCCGTAGATTTCGACAGCGGCAATCATGTCCACGATCCGATCCATACCCACCTCATTCGGATGATCCGTTTCGATGGGCAAACCGAGTGCCTCGCCGTTTCGAAGAACCGTCGGTACCGTTTTTAAATAAATTTTTAAACCGGGAATCAGAGAATTCATGATGGACGGGACAACGGATGTAACGATAATATCTGTTATGTCTTCCGGCGTATATCCCTTCGAGAGTAGGATATTTAAAATACGGACCCCCAATTCGTCTGCTGTCAGGTAAGGGGTTGTCGTAATTCGGAAACTACAGTGAATCGTTTCCCGATCCATCAGTCCGAAGGTAATATTCGTATTCCCCGCATCAACGCCCAGTATCATCCGTCACTCCGTTTCATCAAATCATAGTACAGCCCCAGTTGTGCAAATAATTCTTCATGCTTACGCTTCATATCATCCACCTTCAACCTTGAACCGATGGTATCGTAATTATAATCATCCGCTTGCGTATTCGTTTCTATCCTCAGTGTGCCCGCCTCATCATAACCGAAAATGATGATACCGCCGACATCCTCCGTGAAAAGAACGGACATCACACGCAACTCGTCTTGAACGGCCTTCGGTAAATCCGAAAAACGCGGATTGAACCAAAACTTCCGATTATAAGCGCTGCATGCACAAATGATGTTTTCTTCCTTCATAACGCCCCCGACAGCTTCTTAAAGCCTTCCATCAATGCCGGTACCCTTCTGATGAAATAAATTGCGGACAGTACGGCGCAAGATACTGCAGCCGAAAAATACAGTACGGCTCGCACGCGGATGCCGATTCGACGTTCCCGGGCACCCATAATAAAAAACATGATGGTTCCCATGACATAAGCCGCGCTGAAAAACATGGCTCGCCACAGGGCATGCTCTATAAAAAAGATACCGACCATAATGACGAGCATGACCAAGGTGGCCAAAATCATCACGACATAGCTGAAGCGCAGATAGCGTTTCTCTTCTTCCTTTTTCATATACTAATACTTCAACGGATACTTTTCCGTCAGCAGCTTCGTAATTGCACGGGCCTTTTCGAGACCTTCCTCGCCGCCGGTCAAAGCCGCATGAATGGCCGCCGCCACCTGTACCATGTCCTCCTCCTTGAATCCGCGGGATGTCACGGCAGGCGTACCCAATCGGATACCGCTCGTTACAAACGGTGATTTCGGATCGTTGGGGATGGCATTTTTATTGCAGGTGATGCGTGCTTCTCCGAGAATCTTTTCAGCCTCTTTGCCGTTCCATGCCGTATTCAGGAGAGAAACCAACATCAGATGATTATCCGTACCGCCCGAAATGACCTTATAGCCATATCCTTCCAGTTCCTTCGCCAAAACGGCCGCATTGTCAATCACCTGTTGCTGATAAGCCCGAAACGACGGTTGAAGCGCCTCTTTAAAACAGAGTGCCTTGGCCGCAATGACATGCATCAGCGGTCCGCCTTGAATACCGGGGAAGATTGCTTTGTTGAAGTTGAAGCGTTTATTCGCCGCCTCCGTCGCCAAGATAACGCCCCCACGCGGTCCGCGCATCGTCTTGTGCGTCGTCAACGTCACTACATCCGCATACGGAACGGGACTTTCATGGAGACCGGCCGCCACCAAACCGGCAATATGCGCAATATCAACCATCAAAACGGCATCAACAGATTTTGCAATCTCGCTGAAACGTTTGAAATCGATGGCCCTCGAATAGGCACTGGCACCGGCCACAATCATCTTCGGGCGATGCTTTTCCGCCAACATCCGGATTTCATCGTAATCCAGATAGCCCTCGTCATCAATGCCGTAAGATACGACATGATATAAATTACCGGAGAAATTGGCCGGTGATCCATGGGTTAAATGTCCGCCTGCACCGAGGTCCATGCCCAATACCGTGTCGCCGGGCCGTAAAACCGCGTAGTAAACGGCAAAGTTCGCCTGTGATCCCGAATGCGGCTGCACGTTGGCATACTCGGCACCGAAAATTTTCTTGACCCGTTCGATGGCAATACGTTCCACCTCGTCCACAAATTCGCAACCACCGTAATACCGACGTCCCGGATAACCTTCCGCATACTTATTCGTCAGCGGGCTGCCCATCGCCTCGATGACAGCCGGACTGACAAAGTTTTCGGATGCAATCAACTCGATATGCTCCTCTTGGCGGGTAATCTCTCCTTGCATGGCCTTGGCCAATTTTTCATCTTCTTGTGCAATGATATTTATGTCAAACATTATTCTTCCTCCTCCGAATTGACCGTTATTCCCAGTTCTTCCAGTTGTTTTGTATCGACGATATCCGGTGCATTCGTCATCAGACAAGAAGCATCCTTCGTCTTCGGAAATGCAATAACATCTCGAATATTATCCGTTCCCGTCAGCAACATCACCAGACGGTCAAGACCGTATGCGAGACCGGCATGGGGCGGTACCCCATAACGAAATGCCTCCAACAGAAAACCGAAGCGCTCCTTTGCCTCCGTTGCCGAAAAGCCGAGGGCTTCAAACATGCGTTGCTGAATATCCGCTTCATGAATACGGACACTGCCGCCACCCAACTCATAACCGTTCAAAACAATGTCATAAGCTTTTGCTTTGGCATCCGCCTTTTGTACATCAAAGTTCGCCCTATCCGCATCCGCCACCATCGTAAAGGGATGGTGCATGGCCGTGTAGCGGTTCTCTTCTTCGGAAAATTCAAAGAGCGGAAAATCGGTTATCCAGACAAAGCGATAGCCTGTATCCGTTATCAAATCCAATTCCTTCGCCAGGTGTACACGCAGATTACCGAGGGCATTGCATACAACCCCGTCCGCGTCACCGATGATGAGTACCATATCCCCGGTTTTCGCACCGACCGTATCAATAATCTGCTGCATCTCCGCTTCCGTCAGGAATTTCGCAAATGATGCCTTAACGCCTTCTTCTTTCAGTTGAATGTAAAAGAGACCCTTCGCACCGTAATCACGGACGAAGGAAACCAGTTTGTCTACCTTCTTTCGGCCCATATCGGCCTGACCGGATACCACCAGCGCCCGCACACTACCACCGTCCGCCACGGTATCTTTGAAGGCGCCGAAGTCCATCTCCGCCACCACCTTTGAAATGTCAATCAATTCCATCCCGAAACGCAGGTCCGGCTTATCACTGCCGAAACGACGCATGGCCTCTGCATAAGTAAGCCGCGGAATCGGCAACGGCACGTCGTAACCGACGGCCTCTTTGAATACGTACTGCAAAAGACGTTCGTTGACGCCGATAACATCGTCAACATCCGCAAAGGACATTTCCATGTCGATTTGCGTAAACTCCGGTTGCCGGTCGGCACGCAAATCTTCATCCCGGAAACACTTTGTAATCTGCAGGTAGCGGTCGAAACCGGAGACCATCAGCAACTGTTTGAAGAGCTGCGGTGACTGCGGAAGAGCGTAAAACTTTCCGTTGTCAATCCGTGACGGCACGAGATAATCGCGAGCCCCTTCCGGCGTACTCTTCGTCAGAACGGGCGTCTCAATCTCAAGAAACCCTTCTTTATAGAGGAATTCCCGGACGAGATGCGTCACCTTGGACCGCATCATCAATATCCGTTGAAGATCGGGACGACGCAGATCCAAATAGCGATATTTAAGTCGCAAATCTTCCTTCGTATGAGACCCCTCTTCAATATGAAACGGCGGCGTTTCCGCCACCGAATAAAGTATTAAATCCGTGGCACGAAGTTCAACGGCCCCTGTCTCAAGCTGTTCGTTTACGGCACCGCCACGCTTTTGCAGTACACCACGAATCCCGACAACATATTCGTTATGCAGTCCCTGTGCCCGTTCATAAACCGCTGTACTGACGGTTTCAGGGTCAAAGAGAACCTGCAAAAATCCGCTGCGGTCTCTCATATCGACAAACACCAGACCGCCCAAATTTCTTTTTTTATGGACCCACCCCTTGATGACGATTTCCCGGCCGATGTCCGCCGGTGAAACTTCCGTCATACGATGTGTTCGTTGCATATCACTCATCTCCCGCTGCCCCTTTCGTTATTGTCTCACATAAAATGTCAAATCCGCAGATGATGTCTTCACCTGTAAGCATGTTTTTTAAACGGACCGTCCGGTTCGCGCATTCGTCTTCGCCGATGATAGCGGTGAACTTTGCACCGATTTTATTAGCATACTTCATCTGTGCCCGAACGGAACGGCCCATCAGGTCAATTTCCGTTCGCAGACCGCCGCGGCGTGCCGCCATGGCCAGCTGATAAGCGTCGGCAGATGTATTCCCGATAACGCCGAGGTAGAGGTCCGGTTCTGTATCGACCGGCAATTCAATCCCGTCCTTATCCAAAAAATACATAATCCGTTCTATGCCCATACCGAAGCCGACGGCCGGAATATCCTGTTTCCCGTCAATCTCATGCACCAAGCCGTCGAAACGGCCACCGCCACAAAGCGTAAAGCCGTCCCGGTCTACAAATTCGAAAACCGTTTTCGTATAATAGTCCAATCCACGAACAATGTCCGGGTTCACCGCATACGGAATGCCGTTCGCCTTCAGTAAGGCTTCCAAGGTTGCCATATGCTCTTTGCATTCATCATCCAGATAATCCAAAATCCGCGGTGCACTCGCCACCACCTCGGAACACTTCTGTTCCTTGCAATCAATGACGCGCAACGGATTTCTGCTCATCCGTTCGATACAGGTCGGACAAAGTGCCGCCTCGTGATTTTTTAAATAATCCACCAATGCCGCACTGTAAACCGACCGGCAGCTACCCTGACCGATACTATTGATATTCAGTTTGACGTCTTTGAGACCGATGGATTTAATAAATTCGTAGGCCACGGAAATGACTTCCAATTCCGCCAACGGCGAGGCCGACCCAATCAACTCGCAGCCGAACTGATGATGCTGACGAAGACGACCGCTCGCCGGCTTCTCATACCGAAAGGCGGGTGTAAAGTAAAAGAACTTCTTCGGTGCCGGTTCCGCATACATATTGTGCTCCAAATAAGCCCGAATAACCGGTGATGTTCCTTCCGGTTTCAAGCTGATGCTTCGTCCGCCCTTATCCTCGAAGGTATACATTTCCTTTTGTACGATGTCCGTTGCATCACCTACGCCGCGTTCGAACAATGCCGTATGTTCGAATGCCGGTGTAATTATTTGTCCGAAATTGAAACTTGAAGCGATTCGTCTTGCCGTATCCTCGATAATTTGACGGATGGCCATATCCTTGCCGAACCAATCCTTTGTTCCTCTGGGTGCTTGTGTAATCAATGTATCCTCTTTCTATTTCTCAACATACGGGTTCTGCTCCCGCTCAATGGCGATGGTAGAGCGGAATCCGTGACCGGGATAGACGATGACATCGTCATCCAGACGCATCAGTTTTACATTTAGGCTCTTCAACAATGCTTCGTAATCTCCGGTCGGCAAATCGGTTCGACCGATGGTACCGCGAAACAGGGTATCGCCGGTAAAAATGAGTTTTTCCGTCGGAAAATAGAAGCACATTCCGCCACCCGTATGACCGGGCGTTGCAATAATCTGCATACCATAGCCGATAACCGTCCGCTCCCCTTCATCCAGCACTTCATCCGGAATCGCGGTGACATGTTTCCGACCGAAAGAGGATGAAAGATTCAACGCCGGATCACCGACCAACGGTGCTTCCGTCCGTGCACAGAGACAGGGAATGTCGTATGCCGCCCGCAATTCGTTCACCGCACCGATATGGTCGTAATGGCCATGCGTAAGCAATATCATCTCGGGCAACAAGCCCTCTTCTGCAATATACGACTGAATCGCCGCTGCATCCGCACCGGGATCGACGATAAATGCCGCCTTCGTTTCAGGATGACTGCCGATATAGCAATTTGTCCGCATGCTGCCCAGAACCAATGCCTTTACTTTCATCATGCCCTCACCCTTTCAATGTCCATAATTTCCGGAATACTCTTTAGTTTATCCATAATCTTAATCAGTTGACTCTTATCGCAAACCCAGAAATCAATTTCAACCACCGCTTCACCATGCTTTGTCGGCCGTACGTTCATACCGGAAATATTGATATCGTTTTCGCTGAATATCCGTGTAATAATCATCAACAGACCCGTTTTATCTCTGCTGAAGATTTTCAACGAGGCGATAAAACATTTCGAACTGTCCATGCCGTCCGTATTCCACTCCGTTTCAATCAGACGCAGCTTATCCGGCTCACTCATATTGATGACATTAATACAATCCGTCCTATGTACTGATACACCGCGACCGCGGGTAATAAAGCCGACGATTTCGTCACCCGGGACGGGACTGCAACATTTGGACAAACGGATGGAAATGTCCCGCTGCCCTTTCACTTGAACGCTGCTCTCCTTCCCGAGGCTCTTCATCGCATGGGCTTTATTGACGGAAGCCAATATCTTTTCATCCGTCATCTCTTCGGCCCTACGCTCATTATTGTACTCTTCAATCAGACGGGATACGACCGCACCTTCTTTCAGTCCGCCATGTCCCACGGCGGCCATAACGGCCTCCCAATTCTTCAAGTTGTATCGTTTGAGTACCTTGTCGATGTATTTATTTTTAATTAAGTCATTAATGTTGTAACCATGATTCTTCGCATAGTCATTGACCAGTTCCCGTCCCTTGGCAATATTTTCTTCTTTATTCCTCGATTTGAACCATTGATTGATTTTATTCTTTGCCTGGGCGGTTACAACGAGATTCAACCAGTCCAAACTTGGTCCGTGCGAATTTTGCGAAGTGACGATCTCCACACGGTCTCCGTTATTGAGTTGATAATCCTTGGGCACCATCTTCCCATTAACACGGGCACCGACCATCTTGTTCCCCACAGCCGAGTGGATGGAATAGGCAAAGTCCACCGGTGTCGAACCGGCTTTCAGGGTCTTTACGTCCCCGTCGGGCGTGAAGCAGTATACATTTTCGGAAAAGATGTTCAAGTCATCCTTAACCGCATTCATATACTCCTCATTGTCCGTCATGTCCTGTTGCCATTCCAAAATACGACGCAACCAGGTTAACTTCGCATCCATGTCATCGTCATTTTTCGAGCGACGCCGTCCTTCTTTATAGACCCAATGTGCTGCAATACCATATTCCGCGGTCTTGTGCATCTCCTTGGTACGGATTTGAATCTCAAACGGCAGTGCCCCCTCACCGATAACCGTCGTATGCAAAGAACTGTACATATTCGGTTTTGGCATGGCGATATAATCCTTGAAACGACCGGGAATGGGCTTGTAAATATCATGAATAATACCCAGAACCGCATAGCAATCTGCAACCGTATCCACGATAATGCGGATGGCGAACAAGTCATATATCTGGTCCAGCTCCTTGTCCTGCTTAACCATCTTCCGATAGATACTGAACACGTGTTTTACCCGACCATATAGTTCCGCCGTTAAACCGGCATCCGCCACATGACGCTTCACCTCGCGAATAATGCTCGAGATGTATTCGTGCCGGCTGCTCTCTCGTTCATTCAACTGATGAATCAAATCAAAGTAGATTGCCGGCTTCAAATATCGTAAAGCCAGATCATCCAGCTCCACCTTGATTTTGAAGATACCAAGTCGGTGTGCCAACGGAGAATAGATGTCTTGCGTCTCCAACGCTTTTTCAATCTGTTTCTCCCGTTTCATGAACTGTAATGTTCGCATGTTATGTAAACGGTCGGCCAGTTTGATGAGGATGACGCGAATATCTTTGGCCATAGCCAAAAACATTTTCCGGAGATTGTCCGCCTGAATTTCGACCTTATCTTTTTTTAACGACACCTTACCCAACTTTGTAACGCCGTCAACCAAAAGGGCGACGTCGGGATTGAACATCTCTTCGATTTCCTCGTAACTGTAGTCCGTATCTTCAATCACATCATGCAATAAACCGGCGATGATGGTCTCCATATCCAGCTCCAGTGCAGCCAAAATAATGCTGACGCGCAGCGGATGAATGATATAGGGTTCTCCGGATTTTCGCATCTGATCACGATGTGCTTCGAGGGCCAAATCATAGGCGCGCCGGAGCATGTCCATATCCGGATTCGGATGATAGCTCCGAACGGCATCGCAAAGAATCTCAAACAACTCTTGCGGCGTCGCGTCGTCCGGCGGGGATGCGAGGATAGGGTCTACGCCGATGTCCGTATACTTATTCGTTACATCTGCCATAGGCTTTACGCTCCTTCATATGCCACCAACGTACGAACGGACGTGCCGGGCAATTTATCACGCCCCTTGAGTCCTTTTAATTCAATCAGAAAACAGCAACGTACCACTTGACCGCCCAAATCTTCTACCAGCCGGATAATGGCTTCCGTCGTACCGCCGGTCGCGAGCAGATCGTCAACAATAACGACCTTATCACCCGGTTTGATGGACCGTCTGTGAATCTCCAGCGTGGCAATACCGTATTCAAGCTCATACGACATGCTTGCCGTTTTCCCCGGCAGCTTGCCTTCTTTTCGCACAGGAATGAATCCCTTGCCCATGGCATAAGCCACGGGCACGCCGAAAATGAAACCGCGAGCTTCCGGACCGATAACGTAGTCGAAGTCTACATCTTCCAACTCCTTTATGAATCCGTCGATTGCCAAACGGAGTCCGTCCGCTTGTTCTACGACATTGGTAATATCCCGGAAAAGAATCCCCTCTTTCGGAAAGTCGGGAATGGTGATTATATAGTCAGCCAGTTGTTTCATTTTCTACCTCGTTATTTTTTAATTACTATATGAAATGTAATATTTACAGTTCTTTTCATTGTATATGATTTTCATCCATTTTTCAATATTTCAGATGGAAAAAGCGTAAGTGGATAATATAGCGGAGCATAGTACGATAAGACATGTGCTTCGCTCATTACATTCCTCTACTTCTCCTTAAACTCTCATAACAGCCGACCATGCCTATCTCATGGTCGGCTGTTGACGGAGCGACGCATGGTACGACGCGACAGGGAGATTTTTGCCAAGATCCTTTTTCATTTATGGCGGGTTTGCTGTAAGATGTTTTTCATTTTTAAACAGAAAAAAACAGCAAACCTTTGTGACTTACTGTTCCCGTATTAGGTGATATTAAGTTGTCAGTTATACAAACCGGAATCTATTGTTTCCTTTTGATCGGATGCCTAATTACTGTCTTTAACTTATTTTCCGACACTTTTCTTATGTCACTTAAATAGATCTCATGATGCATTCGTTCATCTGTTATATCTAAGTCATACCCTTTGCTTTCAATATATTCATGCATCATTGAAACCGTAGCCGGTTCACTATCATAAGATCCTATATGCATACACTGCACGCATAATCCTTCATCATAGGTCATGAATTCTACCTTTGAAAAATCAGTCTTCTTTTTCTTGGTCGCTTCTAAAACAGCCCAGTCAAAGTCAGTTTTTTTAACAAAATCGGGCAATCGTATAACTGAAATCCACTTAAAATTTGCCTTATGTTCATAGTCTACACCTTGGATTCCATCCTGCCACCAAAATCCTTCAAGTGGCGGCACGACAAAGTCAAAATATCCTTCAATCCGGTGTGTCCCTTTTTTGCTCATTTTGATGGTGTACGCTATACCATAGAGTAATCCCATGGATTGCTTGTACTCACCATCTTCTAAATTAGGATCTCCACTCCCTCTAATGG
>JAUNUY010000008.1:0-2904 GCA_030537935.1 Eubacteriales bacterium
CGATTTGTCGGTAAGCACGTGGACTGTCCGTCCACCTCATGAATCACCAGCGGTAAATCATACAGTGCCGTCATCCGTTCTTCTGTTATAACCGTTCGGGCATCGCCGCAAGCCGTCAGCTTTCCCGCCTCCATAATGGCACACGGGCCGTCCGAACGCAGTGCATGGTCCGGAAAATGGGTACTCATGATAACACCCGTTCCGCGTGCCCGCAAGGTTTGCAACAGGTCAAGAAATCGAAACTGATTCCCGAAGTCCAGATGTGTCGTCGGCTCATCCAGAAGCAGTACCTCCGGTGCCTGCGCCAGTGCCGCCGCAATTAGAACCAGGCGTCGCTCCCCACCGGAGATATCCGTATACGGTACATCCGCCAAGTGTTCGATACCCAAGAATGCCATCTGCTCCGCCGCCGCCCGCCGATCCGCCGACGAGGGAGCGGCAAAGCGACCCATCTTTGCCGTACGGCCCATCGCCACCACGTCCCGCACCGGAAAACCGAAAGACGGCACGTGGTTCTGCGGAATATAACCGATATGACATGCTCGTGTGCGTGCGGGCATTTTATGTAACGGTTGTCCGTCCAGACGAATTTCACCCGCCGTCGGTTTCACTTCTCCCATGATGGCTCGTAAAAGCGTGGATTTCCCGACACCGTTCTTGCCCAAGATACATAATATGTCCGGCGTTTCATACGATAAATCGATACCGGATAGAACCGGCTTGTCCGCCGTATAGGAAAAATGCAGATTCTCAATCGTCAATCTCATGCCCACCGTACCTTCCGTTTGTAAATAAAATAGATGAACAGCGGTGCACCGACAATGCCGGTCACGACACCCAGCGGAATTTCCTGTCCGGTCGCACTGCGACAAATATCGTCAATCAGGACCAGATAGGTCATACCCAGTGAAATACAGACGGGCATAATTTTTCGAAAATCGGGACCGACCAACATCCGTGCAAAATGTGGAATCACGATACCGACCCAACCGATAATACCGGCTACGCTGACCGCCAGTGCCGTTAACACGCCTGCTGCCGTCAGTATGACCGTACGATCCCGTCGAACGTCAATCCCGTAAGAAGCGGCTTCCACATCACCCATGCTGAGTACGTTAATACGCCATCGATACAAAAAGATGATTGTCAAGGTCACCAGATAGCCCGGCAAGATGTAGAGGAGTTTAGTCATATTGGCGCCGTTGAACGTCCCCAACAACCAGTAGATGATTTGCGGCAACTTCTCGAACGGATCGGCGACGAACTTCATCAATGAAAGCAGTGAGGCGAATAAGGCACTCACCAACATCCCCGACAGCAGCAAAGTCACCGTAGTTCGTCCGCTGCGAATCGATAACAGTAACGTCAGACCGACCGCCGCAATGCCGAACAAAACCGCCGTAAACTGCACGCCGACTGCCGACAATGACAGTAAAATGCCCAGTGCCGCACCGAAGCCGGCACCGTTGGATACACCCAGTGTGTATGGGGAGGCCAACGGATTCTTAAACAGCCCCTGAAATACCGCTCCGGAAACCGTCAAAGCCACGCTCACCGTTGCCGCCGTCAGGATTCGCGGCAGGCGGGTCTTCAGTAGGACGTTCACCGTCAGCGGGTCCAATCCGCTCGACCCGCCCGTTATTTTTGCAAAGAGTATTTTAAATACGGACACGGGATCGATCTGATACGACCCCGTGCCCAGTGAAAATGTTATGGCCAGCAGCGGCAGCAAAATCAGTAGCCAGCGCTTGCCGTACCGTTTGATGTGATGCATCGTTTATTTGACCTCACCCTTGAAATCCGTTTCATAGAACATCTTGTAAAATTCTTTTGCCCGTTCTTCCACCGTCGCCCGGTCAATCTTGTCCGGATAAAACTGATGCGCAAGCCAAAGTTCGCCCAAGGCGATGGAATCGGTGTCCGGATTACCCCAAGGCTTACTCCAGTACGGCGCAACGATGACACGGCCGTCACGCACCGCCTTCAGCTCCGCATATTGCGGATCCGTGGTCACCTTTTCATAAACTTCGGGATAACGGTCCTGTACGATAATGACATCCGGGTTCCATTTCGCCAACTGTTCCATGTTGTAAGGTTTATAGCCCTTGATTTCCTCTGCAGCAACATTGACCGCACCGGCACGCAGGAGTTGACAACCGACGTACTTATCATCACCGTAGGTCTGGTCGTTCTCGTTGGCGACAAACACCCGTACGCGATCCGCATCGGCAACATCGTTCACTTTATCTTCCACCATCTTCCGGGACTCTTTACAAAATGCCCAAAGTTTTTCGGCCCGTTCTTCCGCACCGGTTAACGTACCGAGCGTTTGGATAACCCATTCCAAACCGTCCGTATAGGCTTTATCCGCATTTGACAGACGCGGGTTTTGTGCTTCATCCTGCTTTCCTTCACCCCGTAAGGTCACAACCAGCGTGGGAATGCCCAAGTCCTCCAATGCTTTAATGGCATCCGGATTGGCCTGTGCCGCTACCAATACGAGGTCCGGCTTTTGCGCCGCAATGGCCTCCACGTTCGGCTCTTTCAAGCTGCCCGGCCGTGGCAGATCCTTGATTTCCGGATGCATCTCCGTAATATAGTTCCCCAGGTTCTTCTCCAGCTTGTCTTCCGTACAGACAATACGGTCCAGTTCACCCAGTTGCGTCAGAATGTCAAGGGAGTGGTGTTGCATACAGGCAATGCGTTCCACCGGATATTTTACCTTTACCGAACGACCGTTCTGGTCGGTAATGGTTATTTCTTTTTTCTCCGTTACATCCTTTTGCGTCGTCTCCTTCTGCACCGTCTCTTCCCGCTTCGGCGCCTCTTTACCGCAACCGGTCAGCAGACCGATGCTCAGGACCAGAGACAATCCCAGTGACATCCATTTCATTTTCTTCATTT
>JAUNUY010000008.1:3004-5139 GCA_030537935.1 Eubacteriales bacterium
CCGATGCTCAGGACCAGAGACAATCCCAGTGACATCCATTTCATTTTCTTCATTTCAATCCTCCGTTTCATTGATATACTCAGTGAAGTATAACCGGATTATAGCATAGTTGTATCAGGTTGTAAATAACGGTTTCAGGCATGCAATGATGTCAATAACCGGCCATGCCGATGTCACCCGGACGAGCCGCAACGCCACGTTTGACAAGTACGGAACTTATCCGTATGATGTGCTTGGAGGTTTTCATGAAAAAACGTATTGATTATCTGGCCCGCTCGGAGGAAGAGGCCCTGCTGCTGCGCCATATTGCGGACAAAGTCCGCGCCCTGGAAGAACAGCATTATCTGCAGATCGGCCCCTTTCTTTCCCCCTCGGAGCGGGCACTCGTATGTCGCTTGATGGCCTATCGCGATGCACCCCGAATTGCCTGGCAGGGCGGATACCCCGAGGCACGGCGACAATTGCCGGTATTTCTACCCGATTACCTGCCGGATGATTTCCTCGACACGACACCCGAAGAGTGTCCCCTGGCCATCGTCCGCTGTACACCGCCCCGTTTAGAACATCCCGCACATAAGGACTATCTGGGTGCACTCATCGGCCTCGGTCTCAGTAGGCGGGTTCTGGGTGACATCCTCGTCCATGAGACCGGTGCGGATTGTATCGTAAAAAAAGAACATGCATCATTCATCGCGGAACAATTCGACCGTGCCGGCCGGATACCGATTCGATGCGAATGTATCACCGACCTGCACTTATTACACGTACCGGAGGAAAGCTGGACGACGGAGGACGTCATCCTGTCCTCTCTGCGGCTGGACACCTATGTCGCCACCGTCTTCCGTTGCGGTCGTAATAAGGCACAGTCCTACATCACACAGGGACACGTCATGCTGAATGATTTGCCTGCGGATAAAATCACCCGCACGGTTCACCCGGATGATGTCGTCTCTTTGCGACGTCATGGCCGTACGGTTTTTCAAGACATCGTCGGTAAAAGTCGGAAAGAAAATCTCATCATCCGCATTCTTCGCTATCCGTACCGATAAAACGGACGAGCCATAAAGGCCCGTCCGTTTTTCATTTTACAATACGTTATTTTTCAAAAATATTGTCTTTAATTCGCCATTCACCATCCTGGCGTTTCAAGACAATATCCGTATCCGTGGAGGCGTCTCCCCGTTCTAAGACAATGGATGCTATGGCATTATTGTCATCTTTTATCTCCACGGACTTCACGGTAATGACGACCCCGTCATAGATTGCTTTTCCGGCTTCGTCACTATTTTCTTGCTCCAATCTCTTCACTGCTTTGTCCAACGCTTCCGCAGAGACCCCTTCCGTATAGAAATATTGTATTACCGAATCATTATAACGACCTTCACGGAGCGCTTGCAACCAACCGTCAAAAAGTTTTTGTGCTTCTTCTTTTGCCAAATTAATTTTTTCGGTATCCGACTTCTTTTCTTCCGGTTTTTTTTCGGCGGGTTTATCTTTCTTCTCCGGCTTATCTTTCTTCTCCGGCTTATCCGTTTTCTGCGGCTTGTCCTGCTCCGGCTTATCCTCTTTCTTCAACTCGGTCTGTTCCGTGTTATCCACTTTCGTTTTTTCGTCCGTATCGCTTTTTCGCAGAATGAAAATCAGCGCAACAACGACGGCTACAATAACCAATCCGCCGACAACCAGACCGATGATTAAGCCGGTCTTGCTTTTTTTCGATGGGCGGCCGCCTCCTTGACCACTGCCGATACCTTCGGCGGCATAATCGCGGGCAACCTGTGCACCATAGCTCGTTGGCGGTGTATAGGGTGACTGCCCGTATCCCCGCGCATCGTCCGATGTATTGTCCGACAACGTATAAACCTGCTCGCCATAACCTTGGCTCGTATCAGAGCTGTAGCCCGGCTGGCCGTAGTCTTGACCGCTCTCCGGCATATAACCCTGTTGACCATAGCCCTGACCGTTCTCCGGAGCATAACCCGGCTGGCCATACCCTTGACCACTCTCCGGCATATAACCCTGTTGACCATAGCCCTGACCGTTCTCCGGAGCATAACCCGGCTGGCCATACCCTTGACCACTCTCCGGCATATAACCCTGTTGACCATAGCCCTGACCGTTCTCCGGAGCATAAC
>JAUNUY010000009.1 GCA_030537935.1 Eubacteriales bacterium
GTGTGCATACTCCGGATGTTGGCTGAAGAACCGCTGATAATCTTCATAAAGCATACGCTTTTCATCCGATGCCAGGCTTTCCAGAAGGTCTTTATACTCAATAACATTATCGCGACCATACTTCGCATGATAAGCGGCAATCTCTTTCTCTAACCGCTTACGTTCCCCGGTATACATGCGGTCCATCTTCTTGGCCAACTTGATATCATTTTTTTCGAGATTGTCCAGGAACTGCTTTTGTCGCTTGACCCAGTATTTGCGGTCCTTCCTACGCATCGGCATCCTCATCCATCAGCGATTCTTCTTCCTCTTGCGTGCCGTGACTCTCTTCAAAGCCGTATGGCAGCGCCCTGGATTCGGCCTCTTCTTCCTTGCGGTCCATCTCTTCCTTTACGTTGTCAACGATGCTAAGTACCTTCAGCTGCGTCTGTTCTGAAACAATACCGCTCAGCTGTCCTGCAACCTGTGCCTCTTCTAGGATATTTGCAGGCAAGTTCCTAGTGAATTGATAGTTAAGCCCCATCCATGCATCCGCATCGACGTGGATATTGGGTAGGCTCATTATCATCCGCCACCGCCTATTCATGCCGGCCGTAAACTTCCGCTCTTTCACGTTGGCCATGTTGCTCATAGACTGGAGCTTGTAGCGCATTGCGATACCGGAGGATGTGCCGAAGTTTTCATCGTTAATATTGGCAACCATGGACATCTGGTAGATTAAACGCTCAATACGATTGATAAGATTCTCCTGTGTCGTGTCCGCTTCCGGTTTAGCCAGAAACTCCACCACGATCTTGTCGGAGTCCATCCCGGACATGTTGATAATCCGATTATCCCGTAGGGTCGTCAACGTTTTGTCCTCCAGTTCCGCACCGAGAACCTTCAGATATGCGTCTGCATAGTAATCCACGTCGTTGGCCTTTTCACTGATGGCCTTATTGTAGGCATTAACCAACGTTTCCACCTGCTCGAATGCGCCCATGCGTTCCTCATTCTCGACGTATTCAATGAGCGGCACACCGTCAAAGAAATGCGGCACTGTCTCGGTCACCACATACCCGTCATCCGTCTCTATGAAATAGTGTATGTGAAATGCATCGCTATAGGTCCCTTCAATCTTATTTTCAGTATTCTTGAAGTAGCGAACACCGAAAAGTGGTCGACTCACAATACTGTCGTCATAGACGACAAACGCTTGCCGAGGGTCAACAAACGTTACACCGACCTGCGCTTCTTCATCAACGAACAAGAGCTCATAGGCATGGCCAAAGATACTGCATAGCTTGGAAAGCTCCGCGTTCACGTCGTCCTGGTTGTTGTACTGCTGAATGAACTCAATTTGTTCGGCAATCGTCTCGTCATCATGGGTGGTCTTAACTGGTACGCCCATGAAGTAACCGTTAATCGTATCCACGATATATTTGGCGAAATTCACCACCAACCGGTTGTCCGGCTTGAACGGCTCCTTGTTTCGCTGCACCAATATTGGGTGCTTGCCGCTATACATCTCGTGCAGCCGTTTGTATCGCCCCTGCATCTTCTTATGCCGTTCGATGCATTCCGCCAGTAACTCAGCGGTCATCTCTGCATCGCCGGCAATAATAATCTTTCTATCACTTTCCATCTCATCCTCCTAAATTCCGCCGGAAAACGTCTTCACCTTCAATGACCGTCTCCCGCATTGTAATGAGTAGCGCAGGGCGTCCATGATATGGTTGTCCGCATCTATCGGCTTGTTGGTAAACTTCCCTGTCAGCTTGTCCTGTTCGTACGCATAGGATTCAAACTCCTCCCGTGTATTGCGTAAGGACGAGTCACAGACAATGCGATACGTCAACAACTGGTCAATCCCTTGTCGTATGCTGTCTGCACCCTTCTCGCAAGCCTTCAGCCGTCGAATGCCTTTCCTGCGTAGTTCTTCAATCAAGCGGCCCTCAGCACAATCACCGATAATGACCGCATTCTCATAGCCTTTGCGGCGAATCATATCGGCGATGTCATCGCTCAACATGCCGCGCTCGTAATGTTCATCCGTAATGTAGAGTATCTTCCGCTCCTCATCTACGTAATTGACTGTAAGCGCCGTCGGGTCATGCGTATATCCGAAGTCAAGCCCGATTTGTATCGGTAGCTTGCGGACTTCCCCCGGATCGATTGGTCGGTACGTTACGTTGTTGTAAACAAGGCCTTCCGCCTTGCCCCACTCACCGTCACATACAATGCGCGCCCGCCTTGGGTTCTCCTGGTACAGTCGCTCATAACGATTCACCGTAGCTGCGTCCAGGAACTCATTGCACTTGTAGGTTGTTGTAATCGCCAAGACATCCGGACTTTCCTTGTCGTAAAACGCTGCCTTTATCCAATGATGTTCCGACCAAGGGTTAAAGGTCATCACCACTTGCCGATACGCCCCCTTAGGTAACTCCCCTCGAAGCCCCTCTACGAGCGTATCCAACTTGTCACGGCTTTCGAGCTCATACGCCTCTTCAATCCACACGTGGGTCAATGTACCTCGCTCAAGCTGTATCGATGTCAGCTTGATGGCGTCATCAAAGCCTCGGAAGAGTATCTTTTGCCCGGTCGGTAGGTATGTCGCTTCCATTGGCGATGTCGTAAAGCGCCACAACTCACTCGCACCAAGTCTGTTCGCGGCCGCCTTGAGCCCCACATAGACGCTATCTCGTAGCGTTGTCGCATATCGTCTGGCCACAACCCAGTTCATCCATGGATAGGCCATCATCTTGGCGATGATTTCCGTCTGTTGATTCCAGGACTTTTTAGAACCACGACTCCCCTTGTTAATCTTGTAAAAGTTCCGCGCATGCCACCATTTGTTATATCCACGCCCAATCAAATCACGGGCACTGATAACGGACCCGCTCATGCGTCATCCTCATCATCCGTCGGCACATCAAATACAATCGTCGGCAGCTTCATATCTACGTCGTATCGCTCAGTAAACAATCCGTATCGCTTGCCAAGTAGCTCCGCCGCTTTGAGCCGCTCTCGTTCATCCGGCGTCTTATCCACCGGCACAATCTCTGAAAGCCCGGCACCAATTAAGCGTGACTGTATAGACTGTGTGATGCTCTCTCCGCGCATGACGGTTGTAAGGTATTCAAGAACCTCGTCCCCGTTGGCGACCTTCTTACGATCTGCCGTTGCCACTCGACGGTCGATGTATTCTTTTATCTTGGCAATCTCGAGGAGCTTATACGCTTTGGTTCGGGCGTAAGTTGCCGAATAACCGGCAGCAAGTGCCGACTTCGTAATATCGCCCGTTACGATATACTCGTCTGAAAATCGCTTCTGCCTAAGCGTCAGCTTTTTGTCATACTTCGTTTTCTTCTTTCTCTCCCCTGCCACGTACTCCTCCTTCCCATTTTTTGCGCACGAAAAAAGCACCCGCTAAGGTGCTTCATTCGTCTGTTCTAAAGGGGGTATTCTAAAAGGCGAACGAACGCCGATGTTATCCGACCCTCGCAACGAGGGGCATTCATCGTGCCTTTCGCCACTTACACTATAACATATATCGAACTCTCATTTACTCTCATCTTCTCTCATGTTTTCGCCCTTTTTTCGATATTCTCTCTCAAATGCCGCAAGTGCTTTCCCATGAAGTCGGAAGGTATGCTGAATGGAAAAGTGCAACTCGTCGGCAATTTTCGCCCAGGGCATTGCTCGTAGATATCGCTTCACAAGAATCACCCGATAGATTTCTACCGGGATGGCATCAATCACTTCTCTCGCCTCGTCTCTAAGATCGATTAGATGGTCGAGTTTCCGGTTGTACTTTTCACTGAGCGCATCAATCTTTGCCAACAACCGACCAACGGTATCGGACGAATCGCATCCCCCGTCACCTTGCCGTGGCGCATAGGTCACGATTTTTACGGATTTGAGCGCTTCCAATTCATCGTTATAGTCGTTTATCGTGGCATCGATGCGCCGTAATTGACCGAGAAATGCCTTTCCGTCCATCATCGCTCCTTCCGTTTCCATCTAAAATCGTACACAAGCCCCAAAACCGCCCCATTTGCGCCGATTGTGGCTTTACAGGTATCATTATATGCCTTGATGTATTTCGGGCTAAA
>JAUNUY010000002.1 GCA_030537935.1 Eubacteriales bacterium
GAATTGTTGTGAGACGTCTACGTCTCACGGGTTTTCAAGGTTTATCTTATTATTCAGTTGTCAATGTAAGGATATTCTCACAAACATCCAGCGGAGAAGGAGGGATTTGAACCCTCGCACGGCTATTCACCGTCTACTCCCTTTCCAGGGGAGCCCCTTCAGCCTCTTGGGTACTTCTCCCGAAATTTGAAGCGTGTCAATATCCAGCGGAGAAGGTGGGATTCGAACCCACGGCCCCTTACGGAGTCACCGGTTTTCAAGACCGGCTCCTTAAACCACTCGGACACCTCTCCAAACGTTTTTGTCACGTTGTAATGTCAAGTGTCGTCGTTGAATTCTCTCAAGCGACGTATGTTATTGTATCAGATTTCCCCTGCGAATGCAAGTCCTTTATTTGCAAATTTCCAATTTAAATTTTGACCATCTGCCGTTACCGTTTCCACCCACAAATTGCGGGCTTTCGCCCTCTGAAAACCCAACATTTGCTTCATTATAATAAGATGACTTTTTTTCATCTTTCCCGTATAATAGTTCTGTTGCAGACAATGATTGGAAAGGGACTAAATATGAACTCCGTAAACAAAGAAGCCCGTATCATGGGTTTTGCACTTTTTGCCATGTATTTCGGTGCCGGCAATCTAATCTTTCCGGCGGCCCTCGGTAACCTCGCCGGCTCAGACTGGTTCATCGGCTTTATCGGATACATGTTGGCGGACGCCGGCCTGGTTATCCTCACGATGCGCGCCATTATGAAATCCGACCGTTCCTATGAAACGTTATTGGCACCGGTCGGTAATGTCCTGAGCAAGATTCTGATTATCGCCATCAGCCTCTGTATCGGACCGATGATTGCCATCCCGAGAACGGCCGCCACCTCATATGAAACCGGCTTTGCCGACTTAATGCCGTTGCCACTTTATTCGGCACTCTACTTTTTGATTGCCATTGCCGTCTGTCTGAACAGCGGCAGACTAGTGAACATCGTCGGTAAAATCATGACCCCCGTCCTCGTCGCCGGCTTACTCATCCTCATTGCCGTCGGCATCTTTTCACCCGCCGGTCCCATCGGCGTCGCGTCGACCGACGGTATTTTGGGTATCGGTGTATTAAACGGTTTCCAAACCTTAGACGGTTTTGCCGCCATTCTGTTCAGCGCCCTTCTGCTGACGGACATCTATCGAAAACAATACGATGACCGGGAGACAAACCGGATATTTACCGGTGCTGCGATTATCGCCTTTCTCGGTCTGGCTCTCGTATACGGCGGTCTGACCTACTTGGGTGCCACTTCCGGTCAGTTGCTACCGAATGCGGACAACGGTACCGATATATTGAGCTTTCTGGTGGGCCGTCTCTTTTCCGGTATCGGCATGCGCCTACTGACGATTGTCATGTTTTTCGCATGCATGACGACCACCGTCGGCTTAATCGCTTCCATCAGCGAACAGATGCATCGTTACTTACCACGTCTTTCGTACAAAATCTGCGTACTGATAATCGGCGGGGCAGGTTTTCTCGTTGCCAATGTCGGTCTAAATGCCTTGATTGCCATTGCCGCCCCCATCCTCCTGGTACTCTATCCGCCGGTTTTGATGCTCATCATTCACGCCTATGCCAAGCGCATACCTTGCGATGTCATCGGCGCACGGGTGGCATTCGTAATCGCCCTCATCGTGGCAACCCTTCTGCTACTTGTCGACGGACTGCCACAGTGGCTCAACGGCATGCCGGTCCTCTCCTACTTTCTGGTCAACCTGCCGTTGCGCATTCGGCAGCATCGGATAAACCGTCCATCATAATGCCCGTTCAAACGAACAATCAAAAAATGCACTGCATCTCCCGATTGCCGGGGGATGCAGTGCATTTTATATTACGGACAACGCCGTTTCAATCATATCCGTCAATGACTGCTCCCGGTCACGGGCGTCCATCGACGCGCCGGTGAAGGGCAAATCCGAAATCGTACACATGGCCGCCGCCTCTTTGCCGGCCGCCGTGGCCGTCATAAACAGAGCCGCCGCCTCCATTTCCACCGCCAAGACATGCATTTCGGCCCAGCGTTTCAGCTCATCCTCGCGGGCACTGTAAAATGTATCTGATGAAAGTACATTGCCCACCTTCACCCGGAAATCGTGTGCCGCAGCTGCATCCGCCAAGCGGCGGCTCAAGTCAAAACTCGCAATCGGCGCATAAATACCGGGTAAGTCGAACTGGTCGGCAAAGTTACCGTTCGTACAAGCCGCTTGAGCGATGACCAAATCGCCCACGGCGACATCTTCCGCCAAACCACCGGCCGTACCGATACGGATAATCCGTTGCACATCATGGCCATGATATAATTCATAGGCATAGATACCCATGGACGGCATCCCCATGCCGCTGCCCATCACGCTGACACGCTTTCCACCATACGTCCCAGTAAAACCGAACATATTTCTCGTACGGTTAAAACAACGTGCATCCTTCAAATAATGTTCCGCAATGAACTTCGCACGCAACGGATCACCCGGCATCAAAACCGTTTCCGCAATCTCACCCCGTGTCGCTTCGATATGCGGCGTCGGTATTTTCATCATCCTGCTTCCTCCCTTAGTAAATCTCGAATTACCGCACCGGCCACCGTCAATCCGCAGAGACCGGGCACATACGATATGCTGCCCGGTACGCGATCGTCCGCTTCTTCCGCCGGAAGTACCGGTTGAATTGCCTTTTCCGTCGAATAGACCACCTTCACATCCGTAATACCTTCTTCCTTCAGCCGCTTCCGCAAGGCCTTTGCCAGCGGGCAGGTGTGTGTCTCGGCAATGTCCGCAATGACGAATGGCTCCGTACCGAGCTTATTACCCGCACCCATGGCCGATATGACCGGCTTACCGCAAACCTTTGCACGGTGGATGACGGCCAACTTGGCCGCTACCGTATCGACGGCATCGACAATGTAATCATATGGTGTGAAATCGATGACATCCGCATTGTCCGGTAAATAGAACAAGGGATAGACGTCCACCGTCGCCGCGGGATTGATGGATAGGACCCGTTCCCGTAAGACGTCCGTTTTCAGACGCCCCGTTGTATTCGTCGTCGCAACCAGTTGCCGATTCCGATTGGATTCACTGACCGTATCATTGTCTACCAGACCGATACGGCCGACCCCTGCACGAGCCAAGGCCTCCACCGCGTAGCCGCCCACACCGCCAACACCAAAAACCAATACCGAAGAGGACGCCAACCGCGCCACGCCGGCTTGACCGACAATTCGTGCCGTCCTTCCCGTCCATGCTTCCATTAATTAAACCCGTAAAACTTTCTTGAAATCTTGTAACCCGTCAGTGTCAGTTTTCGTCCCACCTTTGAACGAAGCAGCGACAGCCGCCCCATCACACTCCGTCGGATATGGCGATAAAGCCGCGGATTTTTCCGTCGTAGATAACGCCACATCGCATCCTTTTTCGTCAATGCTTCCCGTGTCCCGATCCGATTGAGAAGAATGGACGACACCGTCAGAATAATCGTCTGATAGTGAATCAAGTAGGTCCGCTGCTTCTGTTCCCGCACATCAAACGGATTGCAACAGTCAATCATAAGACAGGTGACCTTGATTTGCTGGTCAATCCGGGAACACATGACCGCCTCATTGACACTCTGATCCTCCCGACCGATGTAGTAATAGTAGAGATCCGTATCAATATAATAAATTGTACGGACATATTGCATGGGATGGTAGACAAAAATATTATCGACGTAAAACGTATGCTCCGGCAATGTCAACCCGCAATCCGTCAATAACGTCCGACGATACGTCACCGAATGCATCAGGATATATTGTCCGAGTTTGAATCGTCGCATATCCGCCCAGCGCACCATGGTACGCTCCGGAAAAAGATTTGCATACCGCATGGTCTTCTTCCTACTCTTACCTTCTTTATCATAGATGAAGTTTGTCAGTATGAGATCCGGAATCTCCCCTGCCGCAACGAGGGTTCGCATCTCCCGAAGCACCTCTTTCAGAGCTTCTTCCCCGACGCGGTCATCGCTGTCAACCACGCGGAAAAAGATACCGGTCGCCGCCCGCAGACCGGCCATGACCGCACCACCGTGCCCTTTATTTTCCTGGTCCACAACAATAACCGTGCCGGGATACATTTCTTCATAGTCACGGGCAATCGAAAGAGTCTCATCTTTTGAACCGTCATTGACGATGATGATTTCAATATCCGGCCCGCCCGTAAGCAAGCTCTCAATGGCATGCATCATATAGTCACGCGAATTATAACAGGGGACCGCCACAGATAACAGCTTCATTTTTCCTCCGTTCATATGCTGTCTGTTCTTATCGCTTCCTATTATATCACAACCTTTTCGGAAAACAATATCCGCTTTTTTGTCGTTTTTGCAAAGGTCGATTGTCAGGCAGTCGGTCGGAATCCGGCATACAGCATCGCCCGATGACATATTTGACGGTACTTTCCGCACGTATTCCTTGACAAGCGGGTGCTTTTGTCGTATCCTATACAAGCACGTTTACATTAGAGCGTCCGTGTCCGATTTTAATGTAGGCAAATATAAAATTGGAGGTGTACAAATGGCTAATATTAAATCTGCAAAGAAGAGAATCCTGGTAAACCGTACCAAGGCGGCTCGGAATAAGGCAGTTCGTACCGGCGTCAAGACGGCCATCAAAAAAGTTCACGCGGCTATAGAACTTGGACAGATGGATGAAGCGGTCGTACTGTTGAATCAGGCCAAAAAAGCCATCAATATGGCTTGTACAAAGGGCGTTTATCATAAGAATAATGCAGCCAGAAAAATTTCCAGATTGACGAAGGCCGTCAATGCTGCGAAATAACAAGCTTTTCATGGAGAGATTCTCCATGAACACGGGATATTAGCTCAGTTGGCAGAGCACTTGACTTTTAATCAAGTTGTCCGGGGTTCGAATCCCCGATATCTCACGGCAGATACAAAATCGAAGGGACGGTTAAGAACCGTCCCTTTTTGTGCCGAAAAAAACAACCGCCGAATCAATCGGCGATTGTTTTTTTCAGATTATTTCAAAAAATCCATCATATCCGAAGGAACACCTGATGTCTTCAAATACCATTTTCCGTCTTTTTGGATCAACTCCATATCGTCGATCTTTTCCTCTTCATTCCCCATAAAGGACATCTTCATTTTGACGGATACCGTCGCGGTGCCGTCACCGTGATCCTCCGAATCGAGAATCTCAAACTCCATGTTTTTAAGGAGACCCTTGGCCAGATCCATGCCCAGCTTCATTTCGGGTGTCTCCATCTCCGCTAAGACTTTCTCTCTTTCCTCCGGTGATATGTCCGTACAGTCCATCACCTTTTTGATATCGGCATCTTTCAACGCCGTTAAAGCCGCTTTTACCGTTGCTTCCGGTGTCGTTCCGGCCTTGCCGCCACCCTTCAAAAAAACAATCAAAAGGACGACAACGGCGATAATCGCTACCGCGCCGACTGACAGACCGATAATCAAACCCTTTTTCGACTTCTTCGGTGGTCCGCCCGCATTGGGATGACCCTGCTGTCCGTATCCCTGCGGCGGCATGCCCTGAGGCGGCATACCTTGCGGTGCCATGCCTTGTTGTGGCATGCCCTGCGGTGCCATACCCTGAGATGCCTGATTGGGCGGCATACCCTGCGGCGGTACTTGATTCGGCGGCATGCCTTGTGGCGGATATCCGCCGTTCATGTTGTTATTGTTCATCTGTAACCCCCTGTTTCTATAGTATTTTGACACTTTTATTATAGCAAACATCATCACTTTGTCAATTTTTTTATGAAAATTTCGTGTATATTCAGAGTACTTCGTCACTTTCGAATATTATGACCGCATTTGAGCATCATATCCTATCAGATTCGGTTGGTAATTATAAAAACAAAGCCGACTTTTTGCAATGCCGCTATTTAAACTCATTCGTCATTTCGGTAAATGCTCCTTGCGTTTTCATCAGCCATTTACCGTCTTTTTGAACCATCTCCACATCGGTGGTTCTTTTTTCCTCCTTACCAAATAGAGACATTTTCATTTCAACGGACACCACCGCCGTACCGTCGCCATGATTCTTGACATCGAGAATTTCATACTCTACATCCTTCAACATGACCTTTACCATTTCCAGTCCGGCCTTCACGTCCTCCTTCTCATACTCTTTCCGTGCTTTCTCCTTATCCGCCGCCGACATATCCATGTAATCAAGCATTTTGTCTAAATCGCCATTCTTTAACGCCTTAAAAAAGTCGTGGACCGTGTCCTCCGGCTTTACCTCGACAACAGGTGTCTCTGTCGGTAAAGTCTTGGATTCACTTTCAGCATCACCTCTGAAAAAGATAACCAAAAGGACGATGGCGGCAATAATCACCACTACACCGATTGATAGACCGATTACCAATCCTTTTTTCGACTTCTTCGGCGGCATGCCGCCCGCGGGATAATACGGCTGACCGTACCCCGGCGGTGTTTGATTCGGCGTTCCCTGTGGTGTCTGATTCGAGGACGCACCTTGTGGCGTATCGTCGCCATTTACTTTGTTGTTCATCTTAAAACCTCTTTTTCTACTGTACTGTGTTCTTCCATTATAATAAAATTTGACTTGTTTTGTCAATTTTTTTATGAATTACACGTATACCCGACAACAAGCTTTTTCAATTCGAACAACAACGACACTGAACAAACGCCGACAGTTAACGGCCTCATGACGATGCATGAATGCCCGCGACGGCACCGTCCGCCACGGCCGTTGCCACCTGTCGCACCTGCTTCACCGTAATATCTCCCGCGGCATAGACACCGTGAATGGCCGTCTCCTGTCGCGCATTAACCGGAATGTATCCGTTCTCTAAAATCAAGTCCGAGAACATCTTCGTATTCGGCGTTGCACCGGCATAGACGAAAATACCGCAACCGGAATCCGCCACGGTCCGTATCCCGTCCGTCTCCACATCGATAAACGTTAACACTTCCACTGCATCGGCCCCCTGCACATTCAGCAAGCGGGTGTGCGGTATCACGGTAATATTTTCCGTCACGGCGACCTTCTCCCGAAATTCGGCGATGCATGCCAACTCGTCTTCCACACAGACGATGTGTACCGTCGCGGCAAACTGCGAAAGATAGATGGCTTCCTTGACGGCACCGTCCGCACCGCCGATGACGTACACATTCTTCCCTTTATAACGCACACCGTCTCGTGCCGCATTCATTCCCATACCTTTTCCGGCCAACATCGCCTCGCCGGGAATCCCCAGCTTCCGCGGTGTCGTGCCCGCTGCGATAATCAACCGTTCCGCCTCATAGGTGGCAGTCGCCGTTTCAACCTTTTTTACATCGCCCGTCAAATGAACGTTCGTCACCGCTTCATAGCGAATTTCCGTCCCGGTCGCCGTCAACTGGTCCGACATCCGACCGGCAAAACTGTCCCCCGTCTCATTCGCCGTCAATGCCGTATAATGTGTCACCGTGGAAACGGTACCGATCATCCCGCCAATGCGATTGCGTTCCAACATCAAAACTTTTTTTCCCCGGCTTCGTGCATAAACGGCCGCACTGACACCCGCCGGTCCACCGCCGATGATGATGATATCGTACATTTCTACCTCCTATCCACTTTTATTAGCCAATCCTAATCCCATGAGAATATCTTACACCCATCGCCCCGAAAATAAAAGAGTTTCCCGTCATTTAAAAGAAAAACAAACCATCTCAACCTCAAATCGTCTTCACGGAACGGTAAATGCTATCTGGTTTTTCCACCTTTTTTGCATTATAATATGGCCATCTATAAACAAGGAGTACCATTATGAACAATGAACAAAGTCCGAAATATCCCTTGAAATGGAAAGTTTGCATCAAGGTCATGACCCTTGCGATGTACACCCTATTGCTGCTGAATCTCCGTCAGTTCGCACAATACGGCGGTTTACGCAGGTATATCATCCCGATAACCGTCTTTTTTCTGTTAACCGTCGGCGGCTTCATATGCAGACTGATACTAAGACATAAAATACCGGAAACGGTTCGGAAGAATACCGGACGACGAATCCGCGTCCTGTTATCACCGCTTGCCTATATCATCGTTACGCTTCTCTTCGGCGGCATGATTCTCTACAGCGCCATTCCCTACAATGGATACCTCGCTTGGAAAATCGATGCTTTCTTGAAGGAAAAAAAGGTTCCTCTGCGTCATGATAATCTGTCCCGGTACGGCATCGCCGGCATACTGGACGATTTACGACAATCGCTCGACCTGCCGGAAGAATTATATATGGCCGATGACTTCACCCTCCGCTATGACACGAACGGCAATCTGCTCTCGCTGGAAACCGCTCTCTATTACAAGAACGACGATGGCCATTTAAAAACCATGCTTATCAGCTACGACCCATCAAAAGATCATGCCGTCTCCGTACATAAGAACGTTTTTATCCATACGGATTTTCACCCGGATAAGAAACTCTCTCCCTTTCTGCAACTTGCAAATGCCGAAATTATCACCGAGGATTTGCAACGCCATCCGGGAGAAGTCCGTACCCTGCAATATGTCGGAAAAAAATGTTTCGACGCCGCCGACCGGGTGATGGCCGCACCGGGTGATACCGAAACGGCAAACTGTATCGCCGGGGTAAAATCTCATGACCACATCTGCGGTTATACGGCCATCTTTAATAACCCGGACAATCCGGATGAGCAACCCGTCCGCTACATCACCGGCGCGGAACGCCCGTCACCCGGACAATTACAAGCAATGGAAAATGAAACGTCCGATACACCAAACACCAATACTTCGGACGACATCTGCTATTTTTTGCCCGGGCACGAGGACATCGGATACCGACTCAAAGTTTCGGATGCCGCCCTGGGCAGTCGTTTTTATGTTCTGGAAATAACGGAGAACGGAGGAAAGACTTGGTCCATGCGTAATGCCGATCCCTTCGAGGGCCACACGGGTATTGCAAGCGGTATGATTTTTACCGATATGCAACATGGCTTTCTCCGCCTATCCGGTGCCGGCGGCAACCATGCAGCCGTCTATGTCACCTTTGACGGCGGAAAAAGTATCAGCCGGATACAACTTCCACCCGAAGCACTGACACAATCGACGAAGGCCATGATGGAAGCCGGTCTGAAACCTTCAGATTTCACTGTCGAACAATTGCCCGAATTACACGGTAATCGCTGGACCTTACAGTTGACTTCGGAGGAATTTAGCACATTTTCCCTTTCTTTCTTCTCCGATGACGGCGGCAAACATTGGCAATATACTCCCACCCCCGAATGAAAATGAGCGTACCTGTTAAGGTACGCTCGTTTTCATTATCACATCTTATCTCCGACGGGCTTTCTTATTCATTCGGCTTTTTCGGATCAAAGCTGTCCACATTTTCTTTCGTCAACACCTTGTTCTTCAAAACAACATCTTTTTCCACCTTTTCGCCTTTAAGGTGCTTCACGGCCGTGTTCATGATACCACGACCCAAGACAAACGGCGGCTCCGCAATGGTTGCCTCCACCTTGCCGTTTTTGATGGCATCAATCGTCTCATCCAATGCATCGCAGCCGATCATCACGATTTTATCCTTACGCCCTGCTGCATTCACCGCTTCCAGTGCCCCCAAAAGCATTTCATCGTTTGCACAATAGATACCGTCGATTTCCGGATTACCCTGCAGAATATTCTCCATTACCGACAGACCTTCCGTCCGGTTGAAATTGGCCGTTTGACGGGCCACAATTTCGATATCCGGATTTTTATCCATGATTTCATTAAAGCCTTTGGAACGTTCCTGTGCCACATTTGATCCCAGGATACCCTGTAATTCCACGACCTTTCCCTTGCCACCCAAGCTTTTGGCAAGAAACTCCCCGGCCAGATTCCCGGATTTGACCGCATCATAACCGACATGGGCAATCACTTCACCCCCGTTGGCACGGCGATCCATGGTAAACACAGGAATATTCGCCGCATTACAAGCCTCGACGGAAGAAATAATGGCGTCCGAATCACAGGGGTCAATCAAGATGGCCGCCGGCTTCTTCGTAATCAAGTTTTCAATATCCTTCTGCTGCGTGGTCGGATTATCCTGTGCATCCGTAACAATAACCTCATATCCCTGTTCCGCCGCCTCTGCCTTACAGCCCTCCACGACCGAAACGAAAAACGGATTGGATAAGGTATTCATGGACAGGGCAATTACTTTTTCCCCGCCCTTCTCACCGGTATCTGCGGATTCCCCGCCTTTGTTTGCGCCGCAACCGCTAAAAATCAAGGTCGCCGCCATGAGACATGCCAGAAGTTTTTTCATGATATTCTCCTTTCGTATCATCTATGCCTTCTCCGACACTTTCTTTAACTTACGGTCCAGTACGACCGCTAAAATGATAACAATACCTTTCACAATCTTTATCGCCAGTGCATTGACATTCAACAGCACTAAAATATTATCGATAATCCCCATAATCAATGCACCGATAACGGTCGGCAGTACGAAACCGCTGCCGCCGCTCATGGATGTACCGCCCAATACAACGGCCGCTATGGCATCCATTTCAATGCCTTCCCCGCAGGTCGCCTGCGCCGAACCCAAACGGGCCACCAGAACGATACCGGCTAGAGCAGCGCAAAGGCCGCTGAGAATGTACGCCTTCCACTCCGTCCGAACGACGTTGATACCGGCCAACCAGGCCGCATCACGATTACCGCCGAAAGCGTATACTTTCCGACCGAACGTGGTATGTTTGATGACGATATGCAACACGACATACAACACAATCAGTAGGATAATCGGTATCGGAATGCCGGCAATACTGTCTTTGCCGATTGCCTTGAATACGTCACTCTTTACCGGAATCGGCGAGCCCTTCGTATACACGAGAATGATGCCCCGCAACATCGTCATGGTGCCCAGTGTAATGATGAACGGCGGCAACTTCAATAAACTGATGAAAGCACCGTTCACCATACCGCATATCAGACCGGTCGCCAAGCCGGTCAATATCGCCAACACGACACTGCCCGTACTCGCCAGTACGCCCGCTGAAAGAACACCGGAAAGACCGACGATGGAGCCGACCGACAGGTCAATGCCGCCCGTCAGAATCACGACCGTCATACCGCCCGCCACAATGCCCGCCACGGCCACCTGCTTGATAACGTTAAAGAAGTTGGACAGACTCAAAAAGTCGGATGACAAGGCCGTTCCTGCAATACAAATGATGACAAACAGGATAACCGACCGGTAGGTGCTCAACTTCCGTGCTACGCCGGTTTTATGCTTCATTTTCATTCACTCCTCCCGATGCATACGATAAAATCGTCTGCTGATTGATTTTATCTGCCGCCAACTCCGTGACGATTCTTCCCTTTCGCATGACCAGTACCCGATCGCTGACACCCACAATTTCCGCCAAATCACTGGAAACCAGGATGACACTGCGCCCCGCCACCGTCATGTCATTGATGAGCGCATAGATTTCCGCCTTTGCACCGACATCCACGCCGCGGGTAGGCTCCGCCAGAATACAGATGTCCGGTGCGCCCATCTCCAGCCGCGAAAAAACCACCTTCTGCTGATTGCCGCCGCTCAGATGCCTTGTCTCCTGCAGGGGGGAACGGGCCTTAATGCGAAACTTTTTCATGAAGCGGTCAATGGCCGCCGCTTCCTTCTCGGCACGGATAAAACCGCCACCGGAAATTTGCTTCAAGGATGAGAGCGAAATATTTTCTTTGATGCTCCTTCCGGTCAACAACCCTTCCCGCTTCCGGTCATCAGAGACAAAACCGATGCCGCACCGTAAGGCCTTGGCCGGCGTGTCCGGATGAATCTCTTCTCCATTCTTGTATATCGTTCCACCACGTGCCGGATATGCTCCGTAAAGGGTCTTTGCCAACTCGACCGTTCCCGAACCGAAAAGGCCGGTAATCCCCAGGATTTCACCCTCCTGTAATGTAAATGAGATGTCTTCGATCTTCTCGCCGCTGATATTGCGGACCTCGTAAACCACTTGACCGCCCGGAAACGATCTCTCCGGATATAAGTCCCCCACATCCCGGCCGATCATCATGTGGATGAGCTCTTCGTAGTTTGTCTCCGCCACCCGCTTCGTACCGATGAAATCTCCGTTTCGAAGTACGGTAATCCGGTCCGCCACCTGAAAGATTTCATCCATCCGGTGAGAAATATAGAGAATCGTCACCCCCTGCTCCTTCAAATCACGGATAATATCAAAGAGGGTTTCCGTCTCCTTTTCAGTCAGCGCCGCCGTCGGCTCATCCATAATCAGGATGCGCGTTCCGGGCCGTAGGCATTTTGCAATCTCCACCATCTGTGCCTGCGCGACACTCAAACTCTTCATGGGCAACCGGGGATCGATATCCGCTGACACCCGCTTCAGTAAATTCTCCGCCTCGCACCGCATCGCCGACCTGCTGACAAAGTACTTTCCGCGTGCCGGATAACGCCCCAGAGAAATATTTTCCATGACGCTCAGTTCCGGCACGAAATTCAGTTCCTGATGAATCATGTACACGCCCTTGGCTTTGGCATCATTGGTAGAATGGAACTTGCAAGTCGATCCGTCCACGATGATTTCACCCGTCGTTTGACGCAACGCACCGGCAATGATTTTCATCATCGTCGATTTGCCGGCACCGTTTTCACCGCAAATGGCATGTACCTCGCCCCGCTCAAAGGCCAAGTTGATATCCCGTAATACTTCGACACCGGAAAAAGATTTTGCTATCTTTTTCAGGCTGAGTACCTTGTTTTCCATAAATCACCTAGTAGGCACATCCCATTCGAAGAATCACGTTCGTATAACCCGTAAATTCTCCGGTTAAAATGATGGCCTTTGCCCCTTTCATCTGCTCCTTCAACGTGGCATGGGGAACATAGGAAACGGGTATGTCACCGAGCAGGGCCAATGTCTCCCGATGGATGGCTGCCGTTGCTTCGCCGTTTGTCTTTGCTTCATCCGCAAAGGTTGCCGCTTCCACCGCCAGAACCGATTGAACCGCTGAAAAAACCTCGAGAAAACGCGGTGAATTTTCTATCCAGCCCAAGTCCACGCGCTCAACGCCTTCGGGCACGGGTAAGCCCGCATCCCCAATGACCAGTAAATCCATATGCCGCAACTCGCCCAGTATCCGCAACAGTTGCGGATGAAAAATGCCTTTCTTAATCACTTGACCCCTCCTTTAACAATGCGTCAATAGCCGCCCGATCCGCCATCGAATTGGTCGTTCCGAGTTTTTGAACGGACAGTGCGGCCGCCGCATTGGCAAAGCGGACCGCCGCTTTCAAATTACATCCTTCCGCCAATGCCGTAACCAATGCACCGTTAAATGCATCCCCTGCTCCGGTCGTATCCAATGCCTTCACGGGCACGGGCGGAATAATTTCATCCAACGTATCATCCAGGACATAAGCCCCCTTGTCACCCCAGGTGATAATGACGTGTGGTACCCCCATTGCCCTTATGGCTGCAGCCGCCACGCGAGCATTTTCCGCCGTATCGACGGTCGTGCCGGTTAATCCGCAGGCCTCAATTTCATTCGGCGTAATGATATCCACGTATGCCAAGATGTCCCGGTCAAATGGCGAATAAGGCGCCGGATTCAATACCACGGTGGCACCGCGTTCCTTAGCCGCCCGTATTACCTGATAGACCGCCGGCAAATTAATCTCCAACTGCGTCAACAATATCGTATTTTCATCGATATGTGCTATAACCTGATTCACCTCGTCTTCCGTAAAGGTTTCCGCTGCACCGGGCACGACCATGATGGCATTTTGCGAAGAATGCTCATCCACCAAAATCAACGCCGTACCGGTCGCCCGGTCGTTCGCATAAAAGAGGTAATCCTTGGCCAGTCCCAGCTCATCCATCGTATATTCCGCCACTTGTCCGAATATGTCCCTGGCAATTTTGGTTGACATCAGTACATCGCCGCCCGCTTTACGGGCCGCAACCCCCTGGTTGAATCCCTTCCCGCCGGGACCGCTTTGAAAATACGTACCCCGGACGGTCTCTCCGGGGGCGGGCAAATGGTCCGCACGAGACATGAGGTCTACCACGAAACTGCCCATTACCACGATTTTTTTCATTTCATTCTCCTATATCAACAGCACGGCATTGCCTACGCCCAGGGTGTCCGCTCCGGCCGCAATCAAAGCCTCCGCCTGCTCTTTCGTACGAATACCTCCGCTTGCCTTCACCTTCAAACGACCACCGGCGGCTTCCCGCAGCAAACGGACATCCGCCTCCGTCGCCCCACCGGTACTGAACCCCGTTGATGTCTTGACATAATCTGCACCGCCCTCGACAATGCATGCCACCGCCCGTCGCTTTTCCTCATCCGTCAACAGACAAGTTTCGATAATCACCTTCACGACGCAGTCATTCGGCACAGCATCGACCACCGCCCGAATATCCGCCGTCACCACATCCCACCGGCCCGCCTTCGCCGCACCGATGTTCATCACCATGTCTATGTCCCGGGCCCCGTCATTCGCCGCACCGGCGGCTTCCGCAGCCTTCATCACCGAGGTCATCTGCCCCAACGGAAATCCAACGACACAACCCGTCAGTACATCTGTCTCCGCCAATGCCCCCGCCACCGTTTTTACGTGACATCCGTTGACCATGACCATCCGGAATCGATGTTGCTTTGCTTCCTCACAATATCGTAATATCATCTCTTCCGTGGCATCCGCTTTCAACATCGTATGTTCCAACCGTTCGTTTAATCCCATAACGCCTCCTTTGTGTAAACGTTTACATATTCTGCCAAAAAAGAAACGGTATCATGTGCCCGCTCCTATCATTTTTCCGATCCGCGAAGTACCAACGTACATTTCAACATGACCCGTTCCGGTGATTTTCGCGCCGTACGGACACGCATTTCTCCACATAACAGTTCCATCGCTTTGATACCCTGCTGATAGGCGTCCCGACGAACTACGGAAAGCGGAATGCCCAATCGGTTCAACACGTCGATGTCATCAAAACCGATAAGTGCAATATCCCGTCCCGGTTGTAAATCATGCGCCATCATATACTGTAAAAAACCGATACTGGTCAAGTTGTTGGAGAGAAAAACCGCCGTCGGTCGCCGATTCCCCGGCATGGCAAAAATAGCTTCTGCCGCCCGGTAGCCGCCGTCCCACTTGAAATTTCCGGGAATAACATATGCCGGATTCAGGGACATCCCCCTATCCGCCAAAGCACGCTTATATCCTTCCGTCCGTTCCCTTCCCGGTGTGGATGAATAAGGACCCGTTACAATGGCAATCTGCTGATGACCGTTTTCAATCAATGCCCCTACCGCTTCGTACGAGGCATCGAAATTGTCCACGAAAACACCGCTAAAATCTGATTCGGCAATGTCCCGATCAATCAAAACCACCGGCACACCCATCCGACGCACCTGTGCCAACATATCGGCTGTCCGTGCCGAATGTTCGGATACGGGCGTCATCAACAGCCCGTCCACCCGCTGCCTCATAATTGTATCCAGCAACCGGACCTCGTCGGTCGGATGCTCAAAACTCGAAAGGGTTGCCGCCGTATAGCCATGTTTCTTGGCAACATGAGATATACCCGCAATGACCTTGGCAAAGAACTCATTCTCCAAATCCGGTACAATCACGGCAACCATCTTTGTCAGATTCGTAATCAAACTTCTCGCCACGGCATTGGGCTTGAAATTCGTCGCCTCAATCACGGCCAAAACCCGTGCCCTCGTTTTTTCGCTGACATAACCGGAAGAATTGATAACCCGCGAAACGGTCGCAGTGGATACGTTCGCCATTCGTGCGATATCCTTTATCGTCATAATGACACCCCTCTCTTGTAGAAAATTATAACACTCTCTTTTTATTATGTATATTGATAGACGGAATGAATTTTTGAAAAAATAATTGGCTACTTTGTCTGTGACAAGCTCACAAATAGGACACATTCCTTTGCCGATTTGATTTTTTTCATTCCATTTGCCATAATAAACTTACAAACAAAACCGTTACCCGAAAGAAAGGAGGCGCTATGTATAAAACATTGCATGGTGACGATGTCGGTCGTATGGGTATGGGCACTTGGCGCATGGCCGAACGTCGCGAAAATTACAACGCCGAGCGGGATGCTCTGCGTGCCGGCCTGGAAGCCGGATTACGCTTGATTGACACGGCGGAAATGTATGCGGACGGTCGGGCCGAAGCACTGGTCGGCGACGCAATCCGCCCCTTTGACCGTGCATCGTTGTACATCGTTTCAAAGGTCTATCCCTACAACGCCGGGGCACCCGATATCTACCGAGCCTGCGAAGCAAGTCTGCGTCGTTTGCATACCGACTATCTGGATATGTATCTCCTGCACTGGCGCGGCAAGGTCCCGTTGGCCCACACCGTCGAATGTATGGAAACGCTGAAAAACCGTGGTCTTATCCGCGACTGGGGTGTCTCAAACTTTGATGCGGACGATATTGACGAGCTCTATCGACTGGATAATGCAAAACATTGCCGAACCAACCAGGTCCTTTATCATTTAGGCAGCCGGGGCATTGAATACGATCTCCTGCCTAAAATGGCGGCACGTAATCTCTCTCTGCAAGCGTACTGTCCGCTGGCACAGGGCGGCAGACTCCGACAGAAGCTCATTGATTCGCCCGTCCTGCAAGAGATGGCGGCGACACATGGTGTCGGTATCTACGCCCTTCTTCTCGCCTTTCTCCTGAAACATCCGCTCGTACTGCCCATCCCCTGTTCCGGCAAGCGAGCACATGTCCTGGAAAATCTGGCGGCGCTGAATGTCTCCCTCAATGATGCGGAGCGAAAGAAACTGGATGAAAGCTTCCCGCCGCCGACCCGAAAGGAACCGCTCGACATCGTATAAAAAACATCCCCCGCAACCGGCAACATCCCCCGCAACCGGCAACAGGCGCCGACCGCAGGGGATGTTTTTATTGTTTTATTCTTTCTGAATCTTCACTCCTGGAAGCCGCTATTCATTTCGATGGCGTGCTCCCCGTACCCGTTCATTCACACGGACAATTCGCTGATACACCCATTCTACTGAAAAATAGATGAGCGTCATCATAATCCCCGCCGTCAAATAATCCCAGACGGAAAGGATGCTCAAACTGAAGAAGCCGGCAAACACCGTTACGGCCACCATGCTCAAGCCGATAATCAAGGCGAACAAGCCCGTCTTATATCGGTTGAACGGTTTTAAGACACTGTGTAACATGAGAATCCCGTTTAAGAGCGTCAAGATGACAATCAAATCACCAACCCGTTCCTTCTCCAAATGTAACATGTTGACCACGATAACCGCCGCCACCAACCGTGCCGCCGAAATGCCGGAGCGGGTAAATACCTCGCGGATGAAGTTATCCTTGATACGCTCCTTACTCCGTTCAAACGTAATGAAAAATGATGGTGTGCCGACCGTCAAAGTGCTGATGAGCGTCAGCTGAATCGGCAGGAACGGATAAATCAAGGTGGTGAAAATGGACAACAAGGCAATGGCCGCCGAATAGAAAGTCTTCACCAAGAATAATGATGCCACCTTCTGAATATTATTGATGACGCGCCGTCCTTCCATCAGAATCGCATAAAAATTCGAGAAATCACCGTTTAAAAGTACAATATTCGCAATCTGCTTCGCCGCAGCACTGCCGTTTGCCATGGCCACGGAAATATCCGCTTCTTTTAAGGCGAGTACGTCATTGACGCCATCACCGCTCATAGCGACCTTGTGACCCGCCTCCTTCAATGTCTGTACCATCAACTTCTTTTGTTCCGGCTTCACCCGGCCGAAGACCTGATACGCATCGACCGCCGCCCGCAGTTCATCATCCGTCATGGCACTCACATCCACGGCACGTCCGTCTTCCGCAAGACCCGCCCGTTTGGCAATCTCAAGTACGCTGATATGATTGTCCCCGGAAATAATCTTAATGTCCACGTCCTGAGAACGAAAATATTCAAAAATCTCGTTCGTATTCGGCCGGATTTCATCCTCCAAAATGATGAACGCCGTCGGTTCCGACAATGTCCCGATGAATTCTTCCGTCGGCCGTCGGTCCGTCCACCCCAAAGTCAAGACGCGCTTACCTGCCGCCAATGCTCGATGCATCACGGGATAGCTCTCCGCATCCGCCGTCGGATAGAGATATTCAAATGCCCCCATCACGTAAGTTCCTTCTCCCTTAAACGCAACGGCGGAATACTTACGCCGGGAGGAAAACGGCAACGTGGCCGTTACCGTCCGTTTTCCGGTACCTTCCGTATACTTGGCAATGGCCGTGGCCGTCGTATTCATATCGCCGAAAGCACGGACATAGTCGCCCAAAATCCCCGAAACGGATGCATCGCCCGTAATCTCCGCCACGCGCATCTCACCCGTCGTAATCGTACCCGTCTTATCAAAACAGAGGGTGTCCACTCGTGCCAAGGTTTCGATGCAGAACAGTTCCTGCACCAATATCCGCTTACGCGCCAACTGAATGCTCGACACGGCCAGACTGACCGAGGTCAATAAAATCAATCCTTCCGCAATCATACCGACCAGCGCCGCCACGATACGAAGAATCGTATCGTTCAAGGGATTCCCCATGATAAAGTATCCCTTGATGAACAATGCGACACCGATGGGTGCGATTAAAAATGAGGCCATTTTTAAGATGAAGTTCAGACTGTCCCGTAGCTTGGACGGATGCTTCCGAAAGACCTTCGCCCGCTCGGCGAGCCGATTGATATAATTATCCGCCCCCACCTTCTCAACCTGCATGATACCCGTGTCCGATGTTACGAAACTGCCCGACAACAACGCATCACCGACATTCTTCGTAATCATATCACTTTCACCGGTCAACAGGGACTCGTCGACCTCCAAATGGCCGGACACCAGCTTGCCGTCACAGACAATCTGTTCACCCGTTTTCAGATGAATATATTCTCCCACCACGACCTCATCCGGCGGCACTTCTGTGATTTGTTCATCCCGAACCACACGGACCTTCGCCGCAACCAAAAGAGAGAGGTCGTCCAGAATCCGTTTGGCCTTAATTTCCTGATAAATACCGATGGCCGTATTGATGACAATAACGAGCAGAAACAACAGGTTTCTATAGCTGCCCGTAAAGATGACCAATCCGCCCAAAATGAGGTTGATACAGTTAAACAGCGTAAAAATATTGGCTATGATAATATCTTTCGTACGACGATTCGCCTTTAATTCAAACCGATTCACCGCACCGACGGTCTTTCGCTCTTCGACCGTCCGTGAATCTAATGAAAATGTTTCCATAATTCATCCTTTCCGATTACCCCCATCATACTATAAACGAGGTCCGCTGACAATGAAATTATGAGAAGCACGTCGAGCTGTACTACTGCGGCGCTGCCCACCTGTTACGACCGCTTTCGCACCGGCAGCCCGCAACCGCGAAAAGAAACGGCAGCGGACAAATTTCGTTCGCACCCGCATCGTAAATGCCTTGCCGAACGGTTCGACATATTGTAAAATGGGGTTAGATTGGAAAGGAAACATTATGGAACTGAACGAAGAACGAATTATCAAGCGATTTACCGATTACGTAAAAATTACAAGCCCCTCCCGCAAGGAGGCCGGCTTTGCCAACGTCCTCATGAACGAACTACGGGCCTGCGGCTGTACCGTATTCATGGATAATGCGGGCGAGGCGGTAGACGGCAACTGTGGCAATCTCATCGCCTACAAGGGTGGTAGCCTGCCCGGCGACCCGATTCTTTTTTCCGCACACATGGACACGGTGACGCCCTGCGAGCACATCGAACCGCAGATTGACGACGGTATCTTCCGCTCGGCCGGCGATACCATTCTCTCCGGTGACGATAAGGCCGGCGTGGTAGCCATCTTGGAAGCCTTACATTACCTCAATGAACATGACATCCCCCACCGCAATCTGGAAATCGTTTTTACGATTTGCGAAGAGGTCGGTCTGTTGGGCTCCAAACACTTGGATGTCGACCGGCTGTTTGCAAAGACGGCCTATGTACTGGACGGGGACGGCGCACCGGGGGCCGTGACGGTTCAATCTCCGGCCCACGGATTCATTCGCGCAGATTTCACGGGGCTTGCCAAGCATGCCGGTCTGGAGCCGGAAAACGGTATCAGCGCCATTCAGATGGCGGCGGATGCCATCAGTCGAATGACGCTCTTGCGCATCGATTCGGAAACCTCGGCCAACGTCGGTACAATTCACGGCGGCGCCGCAGACAATATCGTCGCCGAATCCTGTACGGCGACCTTTGAAGCCCGCAGCCTGGACAACGATAAAGTCAAGATTCAAATGGCAAAGATGAAAGATATTCTGAAGCAGTCGGCGGAACGGTTCGGCGGCAACGTTGACATCCATGCCGTCATTGAATATCCCGCCATTGCTTTACAGGAAGAAGATCCCGTCCTTATTCGCTTTCGCGCCGCTTGTGAAGAAGCGGGCTTTACGTACCGACCGGAATCTTCCGGTGGCGGTGCCGATGCCAGCAACTTCGTACAGCACGGCATCCCCGCCGCGACCGTTGGCGTCGGCATGAAAAATGTGCACAGCGTGGATGAATACCTCGCCGTGCAGGACTTATTGGACAGTGTCCGTCTGACCGTCGCGCTGATGCGACTGCCATAATAAACGCAAAAACGGCGTCGATGAGATCGCATATCTCACCGACGCCGTTTTTTCGCACATCCTGCACCATATATCATTGATCCCCGTTATATCGGAAACAAAAAGAGAACCCGACTTCCCGTACGGCAAACTGCCGGGGACCATGCCCCGTAAGTTTCCCATGCGTGAAATCGAGTTCCGTATATATGCACCCATCTATGCCGCAATGCGTGCAATCTACTTCACCAAGCCATCTCCGTTTATATCCTTATGGTATCACCCGTTATCAGGAATGTCAACGGAATGGCCCGATTGTGAGCAGTAAGTAACTGTACTTTATTTAATACACTAATGTTCGTGCCCGTAATCACGTCGTACCAAGGCGGAAATCTTCATCCGATTGTCCCCCACCAGCCGGGAAGACAACAAAAGTCGGTATTCCAATTCCAAAATGAACAATCCCCGAATCTCAATACAATCATATCGCTTGGAAATAATCTTCATCGGAAACGTACCGTACGGTGTCTGATACACGCCCTCCGCCGTACCGCCATCACAATCGATGGTCATCACGGTATTGATATGGCCGGTTTTCCGGATGATGATGTTTTCATCGTCGAAGTCAAGCACGACCTGTGTCTCCGCCGCATCTTCCATATCAAACTCGGTATAAGCGATACGATGCCGCCCGTCCCGCTCCTCGTACGTGCCGTTGAGCGTAAACTCCATCGGATCATCCTGTTGGTAGACCATCTGCTGCTTGATTTTTATCATCGCTTCATGAACTTCGCCCATCATATCCTCTCTTTTCTGAAATAAACCGTGTTACCGCCTCATAATCCGCAGACGTCAGCATCTCGCCTCGTACATTTGCAGGATATCCGACGGCCGCCAATGCCGCCGTCAGCTCCGCCACCGTAATGTCCGTCGCGCCGCTTTTACAAACGGCATTTACCATCGTTTTCCGTCGCCGATTGAACGCCGCCCGGATGATACCGAACATCATCCGTTCCATCCCGACATCCGTCATGCGCCGCGGACCGACATCCAAGCGAATCACTGCCGAAGAAACCGCCGGTCGCGGGACAAAGCAATTCGGTGATACCGTAAATTGCAAGTTTGCCGTCGTATAATACTGTACCGCCAACGACAGGGCACCGTACGCCTTGCTCCCCGGTCCGGCCTGCATTCGCTCCGCCACTTCCTTCTGTACCATCACCGTAATGGATGACCAGGTGATATCACCTTCCAGCAGCGCCATAACCACCGGTGTCGTAATGTAGTATGGCAGATTCGCCACAATCTTCAACGGCCGGTCGCCGTAAGGTGCCGTCAAGGCGGCAAGATTCGTCTTTAAGATATCACCGCAATGAATTGTCACGTTCGGACGGTCTGCAAACCGCTCCGTCAATGCCGGTATCAACGATTCGTCAATCTCCACGGCCGTCACGCCATAGGCCGCATCCGCCAACCTCGCCGTCAATGCACCGATGCCCGGACCGATTTCAATCACCGCATCCGCCGAATCGATCTGTGCCGCCGCCACGATTTTATCCAAAATATTATCGTCAATCAGAAAATTCTGACCATATCGTTTCTTTAAATGAATGTCATGTGCACGCAAAAGTCGGCTCGTCGTCGTTGCCGCATTTTCTTCTTTCATCATATCGATGCTCCGCACACGCGTTGACGGTCCAAACCGTATAACCGCAGTGCATTCTCAAACGTCTGTTCACAAACCGTCGCCACATCCGTCCCCTTAATCTTCGCAATGGCTTCCGCCACGTAAATCAGATGGGCCGATGAGTTCCGCTTTCCCCGATAAGGACTCGGCGTCAGATAGGGACTGTCCGTCTCCAACACGAGGTGCTCCAGCGGTATCGCCTCAACGACCGCCTTCACCGTCTTCGCGTTCTTAAACGTCACCACCCCGCCAATACCCAGCATGTAGCCGCGCTTGATATATTCTCGCGCCATCTCGGTACTGTAAGCGTAGCAGTGCATAACACCGCGACCGACACCGTGTCCCCGCAGAATATCGAAGGTGTCCTGCGCCGCTTCCCGGCTGTGAATGACCACCGGCAAGTCCATGTCACGTGCTAAATCCAGTTGACGGATGAACATCTCCTGCTGCACGGCACGAGGCACGTCATCCCAATGATAGTCCAAACCGATTTCTCCCACAGCCACGACCTTCTCGTTTGCCGCCCGTGCCCGCATCGTATCAAAATGTGCATCCGTCAAACCGCCACAATCACAGGGATGATAACCGACCGTCGCAAACACATAGGGATAACGTTGTGCCAATGCGAACGCCCGGGCGTTGCTCTCTTCATCACAGGCGATGTTTACAATAGCCGCAATACCGCTCTCATGTAAGAGCGGCAGCAATTCCTCACGGTCACCGTCATACTGTTCATCATCATAGTGGGCATGGGTTTCGAATAATAACATCTCAGACTTTTTCATGGCCTTTATCTTTTATCTTTTGAATCACGCTGTTGACGTGCCGCGTGCATATTTCATCCGTCTCCGCCTCAACCATGACGCGGATGACGGGTTCCGTCCCACTCTGCCGAACCAAAATCCGGCCATCGTCTCCCAATGCCGCTTCGACCTCGGCGACAGCCGCCCGGACATCCGGATCTGCCAGCGTCTCCGGCTTGCTCTTTACCCGGATATTTTGGAGGAGCTGCGGATAGGTCCGGAATTCCTCACAAAGTTTTGCCAGACTTTCTTTCTTTTCCGCAAGGACCTCCATCACTTTCAAAGCCGTCAGTACACCGTCCCCGGTATTGGCGAACTTGCTGAAAATGATATGGCCGCTCTGCTCACCCCCCAGGCGGTTGCCCGTTCGCCGCATATTTTCGGACACGTACTTATCACCGACATCCGTCACGTCGACCTTGATACCGATTTTTTCACACGCCTTGAACAGGCCCATATTCGACATCACCGTCGCCACGAGGGTGTCATTTTTCAGTTCGCCCTTTTCCATCATGTACTTTCCGCAGACGTAGAGAATCTTGTCACCGTCCACGACATTGCCTTCGTGGTCAACGGCCAGACAGCGGTCGGCATCCCCGTCAAAAGCAAAGCCGATGTCCAACGATTCCCGTTGTACCAAATCAAGCAAACCGAATAGATGAGTTGACCCGCAATCGCGATTGATATTGACCCCGTCCGGGTTATTGTTGATGACGTAGGTTTTTGCCCCCAACGCATCAAAGACGGACTTGGCAATCATAAATGCACTGCCGTTTGCACAGTCCAGCCCCACTCGCATGTTCTTGAAAGAACGGGTGGCGAGGGAAATCAGATAGCCGATGTATCGATTCCTGCCCATAGCATAATCGACCGTCCGCCCGATTCCATCCCGTGTCGCCAGAGGGATTTCACCGATTGCACCGTCAATATATTGTTCAATTTCCGCTTCCACCTCGGGCTCGATTTTATAGCCCTTGGCATTAAGCAATTTGATACCGTTGTCGTAATACGCATTATGGCTGGCGGAAATCATGATGCCGCAATCAAAATCATCCGTCCGCGTCACATAGGATACGGATGGGGTTGTCGTTACATGTAACAGAAAACAGTCCGCACCCGAGGCCGTCAGCCCGGAGGAGAGCGCATCCTCGAACATGTAAGAACTGCGGCGGGTATCTTTGCCGATGACCACGCGCGCCTTCCCGTTTTTCCGCTCCTTCAGGTAATAGCCGAGATAACGACCGATTTTATATGCATGTTCTACGGTCAGGGAGACGTTCGCCTCCCCGCGGAACCCGTCCGTCCCGAAATATTTCCCCATTTTAACTTACCTCACTTCCGCTGATGATGGCCTTGTCCGTCGTCGCCAATACCAAATTTCCGTTATCGTCACTCGCCGCCAAAATCATCCCCTCGGACAATTCGCCGCAGAGCTTCACGGGTTTCAAATTCGTCACAACAAGTACCCGTTTACCGACCATCTCTTCCGGCGTATAATATGCCGCAATACCGGATACGATTTGTCGTACATCTTCACCGACACGTACTTTTGATACCAACAACTTCTTCGACTTCTTCACCTTCTCACAGGCAAGCACTTCGCCTACTTGAATCTGTGATTGGAAAAACGTGTCGATGTCGATTGCCGGCCGTGCTTCGACCGCGGGATATTGTTCTTCCGCTGCCGCCGCTTTCTGCTGCTCGAAAATTTCGTTCAACTCGTCCAATTCCTTCTCCATGTCCAGACGTGGAAAGAGTGCCGCGCCCTTGGTTACGCTGACACGGGCGGGTAGTCCGCCCCAATTTGCCAGACTCTCCCATGTCCATAAATCATCCGACGCGGGCAGTTGTTCCCGTACCTTGGGGAGCACCGTCGTCATGACGGGAGAAATCATCACCGTGACGTAACGAATGCCCTCGGCTAAGTGGTACATGACGGCCGCCAGCGTATCCCGTGCCGAAGCATCTTTCGCCAGAATCCAAGGCTCGTTCTCGTCGATATACTTATTCAGACGACGGATAAACGTCCATATATCTTTCAATGCCGCTGTCATCCGCATCTCATCCATGTGCTGTTCCACGGATGCCACGGTCGCGATGGCCATCCCTTCAATTTCGTCATCATGCGCCGCCGTGCCGATTTCTTCCGGCAAGGTGCCGTCGAAATATTTTTCAATCATACCGACCGTCCGGGACACGAGATTGCCATAGTCGTTCGCCAAATCTGAATTAATACGCTGTATCAGGGCCGAATTCGTAAAACTGCCGTCCTGACCGAATTGCATCTCCCGTAACAGAAAGTAGCGGATGGCATCCACGCCGTATCGTTCTTCCAACATGAGGGGGTCGACCACATTCCCCTTGGACTTACTCATCTTATCATCACCAAACATCAGCCAGCCGTGACCGAAAATCTGCTTTGGCAGCGGTTCACCCAACGCCATGAGCATGGCAGGCCAGATAATGGTATGAAAACGTAAGATGTCCTTGCCCACCAGATGAACGTCCGCAGGCCAATAACGCTCGTAATCCGATGTGTCTTCCGAACCGTAGCCCAGCGCGGTGATATAATTGCTTAGAGCATCGACCCAAACATACACGACATGGTCCGGATCGAAGGTAACGGGAATCCCCCATTTGAACGAGGTCCGGGACACGCAAAGGTCCTCCAGCCCCGGTTTGAGGAAGTTGTTAATCATCTCATTTTTTCGGGAAACCGGTTGGATGAATTCCGGATGACTTTCAATGTACTCAATCAGGCGGTCCTGATACTTCGACAGACGGAAGAAATAGCTCTCCTCCTTCGTCGCCTCTACCGGGCGACCGCAGTCCGGACAGCAACCGTTTTCCACATCCCGTTCACTGAAAAACGTTTCACACGGGGTACAGTACAAGCCATCGTATTCCCCCTTGTAAATATCGCCTTGGTCATAGAGCCGCTTAAATATCTCTTGAACGGCACGCTCATGGTAGTCGTCCGTGGTCCGGATAAAGATATCGTAATCGATGTCCAATACCTTCCAGAGATTCTTAATCCAGTCGCAGATGTCGTCAAGATAAACCTTCGGCGCCAAGCCCGCTTCCTTTGCCACGCGCTCAATCTTTTGACCATGCTCATCCGTTCCGGTCAGAAACTTCACGTCATAGCCGCGCAACTTCTTATACCGGGCCATGGCGTCTGCCGCGACCGTCGTATAAGCATTGCCGATATGCAATTTTGCACTCGGATAATAGATTGGCGTCGTAATATAGTAGGTTTTTTTCATCGTTATCTCCTCTTCCACTCTGAATAGATTGCACGTTTCGATACGCCTCGCTCGCGGGCAACGGCCTTCATGGCCTCCTTCTCCGTCAGGCCGGCGTCCATGTGTCGTCGCATGTCTTCCGATAAATCACCGCGTCGGGCCGCTGCGTACCGTTCTTCCGTCAATGCCCGTTCACTGCGCCCCGCCACGACCAATACATATTCGCCACGTGGCATCCGTTCGCCGTATCGGGCCGAAGCATCCCCCAAGGTCGTATATTCAAATTCCTCATGCGCCTTCGTCATTTCCCGACATAAAGTCACCTGCCGTTGTGCACCGAATACTTCCGCCATCTCTTCCAAAGTCTGCTGCAACCGATGTGGTGCCTCATAGAATATCATAGTCCGCACCTCCTCGGCATTCCGTGATAGAATGCGCCGGCGATTCCGGTTATCCGTCGGCAAAAAACCCTCGAAAACAAAGGCCCGCGTACTGCAACCGGAGGCGATGAGCGCCGTAATGACCGCCGCCGCCCCGGGCAACGGTACCACCCGTATGCCCGCATCGATGGCCGCCCGGACCAAATCCTCCCCCGGGTCGGAAATGGCGGGGGTCCCGGCATCCGTAATCAAGGCGATGTCTTCGCCCCCGCGCAAACGCTCCAGCAACTGCGGTATGCGCTGCACGCTGTTATGCTCGTGAAAACTCAACAGCGGTCGTTCAATATTATAGTGCCGCAGCAGTCGCAGGCTGTGCCGCGTATCCTCCGCACAAATCAAATCCGCCGCCGCCAGTGTCCGGACCGTCCGATAGGTAATATCGTCCAGATGCCCGATGGGGGTCGGACAGAGATACAGTGTACCCACGCGATCCTCCTTACATATTATAGATACGGCGTACCTCATCCGTGTAGATGCCCGCCGCCTCATATACAATCAAATCGGGCGCCACCGTCAGAAACGGCCGCCCGCCTTTTACAAATGTCATCAATACCATGGTCGGCGCCTTGTCCGGATATGGCTTAATCATCCGCATATGTTTGGCTTCCATCCGATGTGACCGGGCTGCGTAGAAAATATCACCCAGTCGGTCCGGCCGATGAATCATGTAGATACGACCGTGCTCTTTGAGCAGATGGCCGGCCGCCCGGAATACATCATCCACCGTCATACAAATCTCCGTGCGTGCCTTTGCAATACACGGTTCGTTAACCGTCCGGCCGCTGCCGACCCGCATGTAGGGCGGATTTGTCACCAGTACGTCATAGGGCCGCTCATCCCGATGGGTTCTGATGTCCCCGTGAATGATACGAATATGCTCCGTCAAACCGTTCATCGCGATACTGCGCCGTGCCAAATTGACCGCCGGCATCTGAATCTCCAGCCCGTCAATACACGCTCCCTTGCCGCGACCATGGAGGAGCAGGGGGAGAATCCCCGTCCCGGTTCCGATGTCGAGCACCCGTTCCCGCTTACCCGCACGGACATAATCCGCCAGCAGGACGGCATCAATCCCGTAACCGAACAGATCGTCATCTTGGATGATACGCAGACCGCGCAACATCAGGTCATCGATTCTTTCCATGGCAACCCTTGATTTCATCGACGTCGCACTGGATGATATTCTTCTCATCTCCCTCGTCAATTAATACCCGCAGTTGTCGACGCAATACATCGACACTCTGCACGCGACCGACTTCACCGCTCTCTTTGAGACGTACGGTGGCGCCGACCTTCGGTACGCCCTTGTTCAATTCCTTATACGTTTCATGCTCATAGGAGAGACAACAACGAAGCCGGCCGCAGTGCCCGGATATCTTCGCCGGATTGAGGGACACGTTCTGTGCCCGCACCATCTTGATGCTGACCGGTGCAAACTCCGGCAAGAAACTGCGACAACAGAGTACCCGTCCGCAGGTCCCTAGGCCGCCGATTTTTTTCGTCGCATCCCGAGCTCCGATTTGTCGCAACTCGATTCGTGTCCGAAACCGGGCCGCCAAACGCCGAACCAGGTTTCGGAAATCAACCCGACCTTCTGCTGAAAAATAAAACAGTAACTTCCGTCCGTCAAAGGTGTAGACCGCCTTCACCATTTTCATGTCCAGCTGTTCTTCCACCACGATTTTCTTACACTCTTCCAGGGCAATCTCCGCCTGTTCGAGACAACGCTCGTGCGTTCGGTCGTCATAAGCATCCGCCTTTCGCATCATGCCTTTTAAGGGCTTGCGGATATCCGACGACGGGACCTCGTGCGGTGGTTGAACCACCTCGCCGTATTCCACACCGCGGACCGTTCGAACGATAACATGGTCGCCTACCGTCAACGGACTGTCGTCCGGCTTAAAGTAATATATTTTACCGGCCGGTTCAAACCGGACGCCGATGACTGATTCCATTCCCATACTCCTTTATGGTCAGCAACAAAATCTCGAACACGGTGGCCCGGTTGGCATTCGCCTCCAGGCGACGAATGGCTTCCGTTATAGCGTCCACCGATTCGTACATGTTCTTATAAGACATCGTTCTGACATTGTTCATGACCGACCGCTGCAACTCCGGCAGCACCAGGTCGTTAATTTCATTTGACAGCTTATAATACAGCATGTCCTTATAATAGGTATAGAGGACGGAGAGAAACAAGTCCGTCGAATCGTCATCCAACCCTTTTACGAACGACAGGATTTCATGTGTCTTCATCTCCCCGAGGTGGGTCAAGACGTAGATGATGTCCGCCCACGGTTTCCCCTCTTTATAGCGTTCGGCAAACTTCAGCGCCCGTCCGATGTTCGCATCCGTAATACGTACCAGCTTGACCGCATCCGCCCGCGACAAATCCTCGACCGCCATCAAATGTGCAACAGCCTCTTCTTCCGACGGGGCGGAGAACTGCAACATGACACAACGGGATTTCACCGTTTCCGTCAGCTTTCGCTCATCGTTCACCAAAAGAATGATGACTGCATACGCCGGCGGTTCTTCCAGCGTCTTCAACATGGCATTTTGTGCTTGCAAGGTCAACTTCTGCGCATTTCTGATGATGTATATCTTCCATTGTTTACTGAACGGCGCAATCTGCACATCTTCCACAAGCTGCTCCCGAATCACGTCCACGCCGATGCTCTTTCCCTGCGTGTCGATGATACGGCAGTCACTCAAGGTCGTTTCCGACGTCTTTTGCAGTAAGGCCGCAAACCCCATCGCCACCCGACGCTTGCCCAATCCGCGACTCCCGGCAAAGATGTATGCATGAGCGGGATTTTCCGCGGCCGCCACCCGGCTCAAATAACTCTTTTGCCGCTCATGTCCGATTATATTCTCAAAGCCTTTCAAAACGTCTCACCTCCGCATGGCGTCTATGTCCGCACAGACCGCTTCCGTGCATGCCGCAAAGTCATCATTGACATAGGCACGCTCTACCCCGCAAGCCGCCAGTGCCTCCGGGGAAAAATCCGCTTCATCCGCCAAAAAACGGCGGCATATTTCATCATACTTGGGCGTTGCTTCCGCCTGTTCCCGACGAACGGCACGAATCAACCGCTCCCCGTCATCCACGGTCAGATAGATAGGGTGCACCCGGTCACAGCCGAAGTGGCGTCGTAACTGCAGGCAGGATGCCGGCGTGCCGATGGCCAGATAAAATGCATCCGCATCAAACTGTCCGTCATCCACCGTGGCATAGTACCAAGGCCCATAGCATGTCTGATAGCAACGTTTTTCGATGACGCGTCCCGCCGCTGCCAAACGTGCCAGCTCCGCCTCATTGATAAAATGATATTCGCTACCGTCCGTTTCACCACATCGGGCCGGTCTTGTCGTATACAGAACCACTCGGTGAAAATCGGGCAGACGGGACTGCAAAGTGCAAAAGAGGCGATCCTTTCCGGATGCACTTTTGCCCATAATATAAAACAAACCTTTCATACGTCCTCCGTCATGCCGCCATACCGTTCCCAATGCCGAACATCCCTCGTCAAAATCATACTGATAATACCATATTTCCCGCTTGAAAGCAAGAAACGGCGGAGTGCCCGCCGCTCAAAAACTCGTAAGAAGAACAACCTTTTCACCACTGTTTTCACTTCAGTACCTGTACGCACCGCGTCGACAAGAGACCAAGTGAATCATAAGCGGTCAAACATGCCGTTACCGCCGGCGTATACCGTTCTCCGTAGCTTACAATCGGTACGCCGGGCGGGTACAAATAAACCGGTGCCGCCGCAATGCGCCCCGTTGCATCAGCAATATCGACAGTTGTTTGCGAAGCATGGACGGCAATGGACGGGGCAATTTCCGGTGTCATGATTTGTATCGCCTGGTGCGGCAACTGCCGTAACGGCGCCGCTGTCATCGACGCATCCACCGCCGTCACGCAATCCGCAAACGCATACAGACACGCCTGCCGATCGGCGGCGCTCGTCATGGCGATAACATAGGTGTCTGCAGCCATCTCAAGCGTAAAGCCGGCCTCATACAACCGTTCGTACAACTCCGGCCCCGTCCCGTTCGTGCCGTTGGTAACGAACACGAGCTTATAATCATCATAATCCGCCGTTTCAAACAGCCGTATATGTTTCAGCCCGCGAAACCGCTCCCGTAACACCGACAGGGTTGCCCGATGCGCCCTGTCCGCCGCCGCACCCTCGGTCTTCAGATAGCGAAGACAGCGGGCGATGGACGATAAAAGAATGTATGACGGGCTGGATGTCTGAAACATCCGCATCCCCGTCCGCAGTGCCGCCGCCGTTGCCTGCGGAGTATCCGCATGAACATGTACAACGGCCGTGGCGGTCAAGGCCGGGAGCGTCTTGTGCAAGCTCTGAATCACGATATGTGCCCCTTGCGCCAACGCCGTCCCGCCCGTCCGGAAAATCCGGTGCGCCCCGTGGGCTTCATCCACGATAAGCAAGGTGTCCGTCTCATCCGCAATCTCGCGCAGACGGACAATATCCACACAAACACCTTCGTAGGTGGGTGACGTAAAGACCATGCTCCCGATTTCCGGATGCCGGTGCAACACATCCGCCAAGGCCTCGTAGTCATATCCCGTGACGATACCGCTTATCGGATCCGTCTTCGGATAAAAGAAACGCGGTCGCAAATCATGGATGGCCGTAGCATCATACACGGAGCGGTGACATTGTCTGCCAATCAGCACATCCGCGCCATGCTGTTTAGCGGCAAACAATGCCGCCAAAACGCCGGCCGTCGAACCGTTTACGCTAAGACCGGTATAGGCGGCTCCGTACAGTGCGGCATAGCCCGCCATCAGCTCGGCAATCGGTCCCGTCGGCTGATGCAAATCGTCAAAGCCGGGGATTTCCGTAATGTCATAAGTATGGACGCCGCCGCCCCGTCTCTTGTGACCGGGCATGTGCAGCGGATAATGCGCTTCGAAATCATATCCGTACAGCAATTCGTCTAACATGCGTCCCCTCTCAAACATTGTCTATTCCTTGACTTTTCAGCTTTTTTCCTTTATATTATAACAAGCCGAAACCCCTGTCAAGACAGCGGGATATACGCATTCGGCGGCGAAAGGAACTCATTTATGAACGGAAAATTAAAACTGGTACTCCGCTCGAAAACGACGTGGCTCTGTGTCCTGTACTTATTGGTTTTCGGGCTTTCTTTATTTCGCGTTTGGCAACTGGGCCTCATGCCCGTTAAATATCTGGCCATCTTCGGCGTTATCGGCCTCTTGCTTTTTCTCATTATCTTACGCCTGGTGACCTATCATCTGAAGCGGATAAAAGTCGGCGGGTTTCTCCTACTGCTGATAAGCGTCCTTGCCATGTTCTGGGCTACGCTTCAGGCATCCGGTATCGGTGATTTCTTTTCCTCACAAAAAACGGCAGTGCAGAAACGCACGATTGAAATCATCGTGTTGAAAAAAGCTCCTTATCAGAGTGTAACGGAGTTAAAAAAAGAAAACATTGCCGCGCCGTCCGAAGTCGATGCGGAAAATATCAAAAAGTTGGAGCAAAGTATTGAACGGGACTTTTCCGTTCAGCTACGATACAAAAAGACCAACTCATACGTCGATGCGGCGAATGCCCTGATGAGCAAAGAGTCACCCGCCATGGTGCTAAACAGCGATTATCGTGCCATGGTGGAAAATGCCATTCCGAATTTTGCGGACAAGACGCGAATCCTTTATTCCATTTCTTTAGAGGAAGAAGTGCACCTGACACATAATATCGGTGACATCGCGACGGAACCGTTTAACATTTATCTGAGCGGTAACGACCAATTCGGTGATTTGACGGCGGAGGGCCGCAGTGACACGAATATCATCGCTTCGGTTAATCCCAAAACACGGGAAATTCTCCTGACCTCCGTGCCGCGCGACTATTATGTGGAAATGGCCATTTCCCAGCCGGGGGCCTATGATAAGTTGACGCATGCATCGAACTTCGGTACGAAGGCTTCGGTGGAAACCTTGGAAAACCTTTTGGATATCAAGATTTCCTATTATATCAAGATAAACTTTTCTTCCTTGATTAAAATCGTCGATGCCGTAGACGGTATCCGCGTCGATAATCCGGAGGCATTCAATACTTACGACATCAGCGAACTGCCTTTCGATTTTCCTAAAGGTAATATCGAGCTCTCGGGCAAGCAGGCCCTTGCCTACTCTCGTGAACGGTACTTCTTCGGCGACGAAAGGGTCCGCGGACAGAATCAGCAACGTGTTATTGCGGGACTCATCCAAAAGATTACGTCCCCCGAATACATCATCAACTTCGGCACCATCCTGAGTAACCTCGGTAATATCTACGAGACCAACTTAACGCAGGATGAAATCGGTTCCCTCATTCGCATGCAGCTGGATGATAACCGGCCTTGGAAGATTCAAAGCATCAGCCTAAACGGTGCCGGTGCCACCGGCTACTACAGCTATATGATGCCGGATGCCGCACTCTATGTCATGATGCCTTACAAGGAAACCATTGACTACGCAAAAGAGTGTATCGAAAAAATATTTAAAGGGACGGCTTTTACCGTAACGGACAAATATTACGAACCCGTCAATCCGACCATCCTGGACGGCAATACGAATGCCCCCGTCACCCCCTATTCGCCGCCCACATCACCGGAACCGGAGACGAACTATTATCAACCGCCGACACCGACCCGGCCGGTTGAAACACCGGACGTACCGGTAGAACCCGCACCTGCCGTGGAGCCGGAAACACCGTCCGCAACGCCGGTTGAACCCCCGGCACCGACACCTACAGAACCGCAACCGCCCGTGGCACCCGTAACACCGCCGCCGGAATCACCGGTTGCACCCGACGGAAACTAATCCGTAATTGAAAGGAGAATGAAATGAAGCCCAAGAAAGTACTTGGCTACCTTGCCGCCCTGGGTTATGCGGCAATCATCGGATTTTCTTTTATCTTTGTAAAAGGGATCCTGAATTATGCGGACGTCATTGACGTATTGATGTTCCGTTTCGCCCTGGCATTTATCCCCCTGCTCATCCTCTATCCGCTACGCAGGAAACAATGCACTTTCACCTGGAAGCGCGTGAAAGTGTTGCTCTTTCTCGGTCTGTTCTATCCGCTGATTTTCTTCGGTATGCAGACGGTGGCGCTGAGTGTCTCCTCTTCCATTGAAATCAGTGCCGTACAGGCGACGGCACCCGTATTCACGTTGATTTTAGCGGCCGTCATTCTGAAAGAGCACACGAACCTCTTGCAGAAGTTCTCCGTCCTCCTCTGCGTGGGTGGCGTGGTCTACATCGTCGTGATGAAGTTCTTGAAAAATACCTCTCCGCGTATGGAAGGACTGGCCATCGCCCTAATTTCAACACTGGCGTTCGCCATCTATACCGTATTGGCGAAGAAACATAAGAAGAACTATACGAACTATGAAATGCTGTTTGTAACGGTCGGTTCGGGCTTTTCATATCTCCTGGTCATTTCTCTGATAAAGAACACCGCCATGGGCACGCTCAATCAGCTGTTTACGCCATGGACCAACGCGGAATTCTCCGTCGGTCTCATCTATCTGTCGATACTTTCGACCTTAATCAGCGGTTTCCTCATCAACTTCGCGCTGGCGAATATTGATGCATCCAAGATGGTCGTATTTAACAACCTCGGTACTGTTATTCAGATTCTGGCCGGTGTCATTATCCTGAGTGAAACGCTGTTTCCGTCCCATATCGTCGGATCGATTATGATTATTCTCGGTCTTTTGGGTGTGAACCTCTTGGGACAGGTGGACGACGTAAAGAACTATGTTCCGATTTTCTGGGTCATCGGTTCCGTGGTGTCATTCATCACCGCCATCTTTACCTTCTTCATGGGATCGCAGAACATGAGTTACTACTACTTGGATATGGATACGTTGCGGACCTTGTCACTGGCGGACTCCAACCTGGCCTCGGTCGGTTCAAATTATGCCATTTCGTTCTATGTCATCACCATGATCTTTACACTGGTCGGTATCGGCTTCGCCATTCTCTATTACCTCTCATCCAAACGACTGGCAGCCATCAAACGTAACGAGATGGAAGGACGCATCAGCTATCCGCAGTATCCGAAGGATGCGACGTCCGGACACTAGTTCCTGTAAAAATGACAGTGATTCAATCATCAAATACAAAAACGACGGGTCTTTAAGAAACGACCCTGAAAAAATCGTCTTTCTCTGAGCGGAAAGACGATTTTTTATTGATGCTTCGTTGGCCGGTATCGTTGAATCCTTCCGAAATTCGACTATGTTTCACCTTGCACCGCAACTTGACACCTAGCACATTTCGGGGTATCATAAACCGTAAGGAGGGATGGCATATGAAATTGGAAAAATTGAATGACAACCAAATCAAATGCACGCTTCATCCGACCGATCTTATCGAGCGGAAGCTGACACCGGAACATCTCTCGTACAACTCTGACGGGATACAGGAATTGTTCCGGGATGTGCTGCATCTTGCCCGTGATAAATACGACTTTAATACGGAGGCCTCCCCGTTGATGGTGGAAGCCATTCCGTCCAAGAACTTCGTGTTGACCCTGCTCATCAGCAAGATTGACAATATCGAAGAGATTGATAATCGTTTCTCCACCTTTACGGACCGAATGCACAGTCTGTCCGTAAACATGACGGCGCCGAAGGGGAGCGAAAAATCGTTTGCGGCCCCGATAAAGGGGCCCGTGGGCGGTCCGACCGTAAAACGGCCGGGAGAGGCGGATGAGGCGGCCTACGAATTTGAAGGGATTCGAGATGTCTACCATCTTGCAAAGGTAGCACGCCATCTGGGTCATTTGGATAACTATCTGTATCAAAATCCGAAGAACAGGCATTATATCCTCTATGTTTGCAACAAATACTTCAACCAAAAACATTTTAACCACTATCTGGACTTTATCAGTGAGTACGGCAGACGCCTCTCCAATGAAAAAGTAAACGTAGGTTTTTTTGAAGAAAGTTACCGTTGCATCATACGACGTAATGCGCTGCAGGCCGTCAAAAACTACATCAATGCGGATGAATCCGTAGAAAATATGAAACACCCCGTATCCTAAGATACGGGGTGTTTCATATTTGCACCGACAGCTTATGCCTCCGGTACGGCATTTCCCTTTGTACGTTCCACAATCAGGTCATCGAACAAATCCAGCAAGATATCAACCGCCCGTCCGGCACCGGCTGCAACCATCTTCTCCACGTATTCACCGGCATGGGTCGTAACATGCGTCAATGCTTCCTGCAAAGAATTGATGGTCAATTGCTCCTCCGGAAGTACGTAAGCAAAGCCCGCCCGCTCGAAGGCGGCGGCATTCAGGATTTGGTCGCCGCGACTGGCTGCCTTTGTCAGCGGTATGAGAATGTGCGGCTTCTTCAATGCCAACAATTCGCCGATGGCATTGGCCCCGGCACGGGAAATGACAACATCCGCCACGGCCAACAGATGCGGCAACTCCTCATTTACATATTCATACTGTACATACCCGTCCATCCCCGTCAAATCCGTCCGCAACTTGCCGCGACCGCAAAGATGAATAATATCAAATGATGCAGACAACACGTCCAAGTGACGATGAATGACCTTGTTGATATTCAAGGCACCTTGTGAACCGCCCATAATCAACAAGACGGGCTTCTTCCCCTGCAAGCCGGTCAATACCCGACCTTCCGCGGCATCTCCCTGCAGCAACGTTTCCCGGATGGGCAGGCCCGTCAGCATGGCACGTTCTTCGGGTAAATAACGCAAGGTCTCCTCGAAGTTACAGCATATTCGATCCGCCTTCGGTATGGACAGTTTGTTGGCCAATCCGGGCGTAAGGTCCGACTCGTGTATGACAATCGGTACCTTGTATTTTTTTGCGGCAAAAATAACCGGTACCGTGACGAACCCGCCTTTGGAGAAGACAATATCCGGTTGCAATTCCCGGATAATCCGCTTTGCCTGATGAAGTCCTCGGAAGACACGAAAGCCGTCCGTAATGTTCTTCATGGCAAGTTGACGCCGCAGTTTGCCGGAAGAAATGCCGATGTATTCAATCCCTTCGCGCGTAACGAGATCCCGTTCAATGCCTTCATAGGAGCCGATGTAGGTGATGCGGTATCCCCGATCACGAAGTCCCGGCAACAGTGCCAGATTCGGTGTGACATGACCGGCCGTCCCGCCACCGGTTAAGATGATGTGCTTCAAAATTTCGCCCCTTTCCATCCGTCGTCCGTCGTGATATAATGACGATGACGGTACAGTTTGCCCCTGTCGTGATGTATGATGTATTATACCACGCAACGGGGGCCTTTGCAATTTTCAGGGAGAGGACGGATACGAATGAAAACGGGAATTATCGGTGCCATGGCACAAGAAGTGGAAGCCCTGACAGAGGGCATGGAAAGCGTAACGATACGGGAAATCGCAGGTCGGAAATTTTATGTCGGCCGTTATCACGGATGTGATGTCGTGGTCGTGGAATCGGGCATCGGGAAGGTGAATGCCGCCGTAACGGCACAGATTCTCATCGACCGCTTTGAAATACGCAGCCTTATCAATACGGGGATTGCGGGGGCCCTTTCTCCCCGTGTAAATATCGGAGACGTCATCCTCAGTACGGACGTCGCGCAATATGACGTGGACGTCACCGCCTTCGGTCATGCACCGGGACAGATTCCCGGCATGGCAATGCGCACTTGGACCGCCTCGGATTTCTTGCGGGAAGCGGCCGCCGGGGTACAAATCGGCGGCGGACGCATCTATGCCGGCCGTATCATCACGGGCGATCGCTTTCTGGCGGACGATACGGAAAAGCGACATCTCTACCAACTTTGGCAGGCCGATTGCGTGGAAATGGAGGGCGCGGCCATCGCACAGACGGCTTCTATGAACAATATCCCCTTTCTCGTCGTCCGTTCCATCTCTGATAAAGCGGACGGCACGGCGGATATGGACTACGACCGTTTTTGCGGTATCGCTTCGGCAAATTCCCTTGCGGTCATCAATCATCTCTGCAATACAAACACCATATAAGCAAATAAAGGCATCGACCGCATGAACTGTGGCCGATGCCGTTTCCTGTCTCAGACAATACGTAATAGTATCATATATACCGCCGTACCGCCACCGATGGACAGCAACATGTTGTGAAAACGTCGGTGGACGACCACCACGAAGAGGGCGGCCGCCAAATGAATCCCGATCTCCCGAACATTCAAGGTAATGTCCTTAAAACAAAATACCACCAACATGGCGATGACCGCAAAGGGCAGCACCTTCCCCAGATAGACGATGGCTGGCGGTAACTGTTGTGCATTCCGAAAGATGGTAAACGGCAGCAGGCGAATCAGGTAGGTCAATCCCGCCACAATAGCCACAACAGCCACGGACTCGTTAAACGGCAGTCTCATAATCGTCCCCTCCCTTCTGAATCTGCGGTTTGAAGATAAAGAGGGCAACTATGATGCCGACCATGGAGACCGCAACAAAATATGCCCGTCCGAAAATCGGCAGACAGATAAGCGGAACGATGAAACCGATGACGGCGGGCAGATGGCGTTTTACACTCTGCCACTGATCCACCGCAATGACGATAAACAGGGCCGTCATCGTGAAATCAATCCCCGTCGTGTCAAATGGAATGCGGTCGCCCAGCAGGGCGCCAATCGTACAACCGCCAATCCAATATAGATGATTCAGTCCCGCCACCGCGAGGCGAAATGCCTTTTCATCAATGTCCGGCAAAATCCGGGCCGTACACTGGATGGAATACGTTTCGTCCGTAATCGTATGAATCATGTACGGTTTCAGCCAGCGAAAATCCCCGTACTTGTCCAAGAGGGAAATTCCGTAAAACATATAGCGGCAATTGACCGTCAATGTCAGCATCACGCAGGCCAGGGGGTCGTAACTCATACTCAACAGCCCCAAGGCGACAAACTGCATGCTCCCGCCGAAAATGGTCACCGCCATCAGCACGGCCCACGGCACGCCGTAGCCCAGCTTACTCAATAATATTCCGAACGCCATCCCCATGAAACCGTACCCCAGTAATATGGGCACGGTGAAGGGAAAAGCGTACCGCAACGCTCTCCTCACCATCTTCTCCCATTTCGTTACATGTCATCCGCTCCCCCATGCGGCGGTCGAATGAAAAACTCCCCGTAAGACATGATCCGACGCTTCCCGCCCATGGAAAGAATCAAACGGAAATGTTCGTCAATCCCCTCCACGACGGCCGCCGTCCAGGGATCTTTCTCCCGCAGACGACAGTCGATCTGCTGTCCTTTTTTATACAACTTCCCGTCATAGTAACGTACCAAATGCGGATCTGCCAAATCCCGATAGTATTTTTCGACACGGCGGACAATGGCGGCCGCCAACTTCGCCTTGACGGCCGCATGACCGCCGCTTGGAAACAGAGCCGTCGCCGTCGGACGTACCGCCTCGGACAGCTCTTCGGGCCGCTCCGTATTAATACCGATACCCAAAATGATGTATTCCGGTCTGCCGCTTTCCAGATTGACGCTGCTTTCCGTCAAGATGCCGGCCACCTTTGCATCACCGATATAGATATCGTTTACCCACTTGATGTGCGTCGCCAAGTCCGTCACCTCTTCAATACTCTCGGAGACCGCGACCGCGGCCATCGTCGTAATGACAAGGGATTTATCCAGCTGATAGTCCGGTGGCAGAAGGAATGACATATAAAGTCCGCAATCCGCCGGGGAATCGAAGCTGCGTCCCGTCCGGCCCCGACCTGCCGTCTGTGCCCTTGCAATCAGGACCTTGTTGACCGTCGGGTCGAGTCGATATGCATCCCGTAATACGTCATTCGTCGATGTCACCGTATCCAGTACTGTCAGGTCATAAGGCAGTGCCGCCATCCCGTAAGCATCCGCCACATCCGACGCCGTAATAATATCCAGACCATCCGGCAGGCGGTAACCGGTTCGCCCCGATTCCACCGGAATGCCGCGTTCCCGCATTCGCTTCACGGCCTTCCATACACCGGTCCTGCTGACGCCGAACGCCTCCGCCATCATCTGCCCGGAAACGTAATCATCCTGCTTCTTCAAATAACGATAAATTTTTTCCGATAATTCCATCCCCGTTTCCTTTCCCGTGATGTCGTTACATTTCATTTAAAACACAAAATCTTCGTCTGCGAGCAAACTCACAAACGAAGTTCCGTGTCGATTTGTTATACCAATTCCAGTAAAACTTCCATCGCGCCGTCGCCCTTGCGTTGTCCGATTTTAATAATACGGGTATATCCGCCGTTACGACCTTCATATTTCGGTGCAATCTCCGTAAACATCTTATCTACCATGTCTACGTACTGTGCACTCTTCTTCTTACCGTCTTCGGCAAGTTCCTTAACCGGATACAGGACTTTCATCATCTTGCGACGTGCGTGCAGTCGGGAAGCCTTATCTTTACGCACTTCCTTTTCCACTTCATCATAAACGGTTACTTTTTTACCGTCTACCACTTCGCTCACGCGTTTTCCGTCCTTGTCCTTACGTGCAACTTTTGCCTTCACCGTAACCGTTTCAAAATTATCTTTTTCTTTTACGGCCATCGTAATCAATTTTTCCGCTTGTTTGCGAACTTCTTTCGCTTTCGCTTCCGTCGTTACGATTTTTCCGTTATACAGAAGGTTGGTTACTTGATTGCGAAGTAAGGCTTTCCGCTGGCCGGAATTTCTGCCGAGCTTTCTGTACTTTGCCATTACGACCTCCTAATGTGCTGATTATTCTTCTGAGCTTGCGAACGACAGGCCCAGCTCATCCAATTTATTCGTGACCTCTTCAAGAGACTTGCGACCCAGGTTTCTCACCTTCATCATATCCTCTTGCGTTCTGCTGATCAACTCTTCCACGGTATTGATATTGGCCCGCTTCAGACAGTTGAACGAACGGACGGAGAGTTCCAATTCATCGATGCTCATTTCCAGAGCCTTCTCTTTTTCCGTCTCTTCCTTCTCAACCATCACCTCGGCGACACGTGCATGCTCGGAGAGGTCGATGAACAAGCTCAAATGCTCACTCAACACCTTCGCCGCCAGACTGACCGCCTCACTCGGTTCCAAAATCCCGTTGGTATATACGTCCAATGTCAGCTTGTCAAAGTCGGTAATCTGACCGACACGGGTGTTCTCCACCTCCATATTGACACGTTCCACCGGGGTATAGATGGAGTCGATTGCAATCATGTTGATCGGATCGTCCTCCGTCTTGTTTTTATCGGCGCTGTTGTAACCGCGTCCCTTCGTGATAATCATGTCAATGCGCAACTTGCTGTTCTCGTTATCCAGCGTGGCGATGACCGTCTCGGGATTGAGAATCTCAATGTCGGAATCCGTCTGGATATCCGCACCCGTTACGACACCTTCTCCTTTTACATCGAGGACGGCCGTCTTCGGCTCCCCGTTGTTGCTGTTATCACGGATGGCGAGTTCTTTAATATTGAGGATGATTTCGGAGATATCCTCCTTGACGCCCTCGATACCGCCGAACTCGTGCAATGCACCTTCCACCTGAATGCGACTGATGGCCGCACCCGGTAAAGAGGAGAGCATGATACGACGCAGGGAATTTCCCAACGTGATGCCGTACCCGCGTTCCAACGGCTCTATCACGAATTTTCCGTAGCGTTTGTCGTCGGACTCTTCCAGGATGGTTAACTTCGGTTTCTCAAATTCAAACATACGCCCTCCTTATGGGTACTTCTGAGGGTCATAATCTATTATTTAGAATACAACTCTACGATAAGCATCTCATTGACGGGAACATCAATCATGTCGCGATCCGGTACCTGTTTCACTTCCACCTTCAGCGCTTCCTGATCCGCATTTAACCATTCCGGCACGATCCGTCCGCCGGTCTCATCCAAGATTAACTTGTAACGTGTTCCGTTCTTATATTTCTCCGCAACTTCCACGACATCGCCCGGTTGTACGGTATAGGACGGAATATCCACCCGCTTACCGTTGACTCGGATATGCTGATGTCTGACGATCTGGCGCGCTTCCGCACGCGTTCTGCCGAATCCGGCACGGAATACAACGTTGTCCAGACGACGCTCCAGTAATTGCATCAAGTTTTCACCGGCCTGTCCCTTCATCTTGGACGCCTTCTTGAAGTAATTCCGGAACGGTTTTTCCAGTATACCGTAAATGAATTTTGCTCTCTGCTTTTCACGCAGCTGGAGGCCGTATTCACTCATTTTCCGGTTACCCCGTCTGCTCTGTCTGAAAGACTTTTTATCAATTCCTAAAACCTGGGGCTCTAATCCCAAGACCCTGCATCTTTTCAGTACAGGTCCTCTATTTCTGGCCATTCACTACACCTCCATTACACTCTTCTACGCTTTGGCGGACGGCATCCGTTATGCGGTACCGGCGTGACATCCTGAATACTCAAAATCTCCAGGCCACATGCGGATAATGCACGGATTGCCGCTTCACGTCCCGAACCGGGACCCTTTACCTTGACATCTACCTTCTTCAGTCCATGAACTAAAGCTGCTTTCGCCGCAGTTTCAGCTGCTACCTGAGCTGCATAAGGAGTAGATTTCCTTGAACCTCTAAATCCGAGACCGCCCGCACTTGCCCAAGACAATGCATTGCCCCGGGTGTCCGTCAACGTAACAATGGTGTTGTTAAAGGATGACTGGATGTGAGCTTGTCCATGTTCAACGTTTTTCTTGACACGTCTTTTTGTCACTTTTTTCGTAACTTTTTTAGCCATATTTAAACTAACCTACCCTACGGGTTCCTTTCATATTATTTCTTTTTGTTTGCAACTGTTCTTTTCGGACCTTTTCGCGTACGTGCATTGGTCTTTGTTTTTTGACCACGTACGGGAAGGCCTTTACGATGACGAATTCCGCGGTAGCATCCGATCTCGCGCAGCCGCTTGATATTTAGCGCTACGTCACGTCGCAAATCACCCTCTACGAGGAGACCCGTGGTCTCAATTGCTTCACGAATCTTACCGACTTCTTCATCCGTCAAGTCGCGGACACGTGTATCCGGGTTTACACCCGCCACTGCCAACAACTTGTTCGAGCTCGATCTGCCTACACCGTAAATATAGGTCAAACCGATTTCAACTCTTTTTTCTCTTGGTAAATCTACACCAGCGATACGAGCCATCTACGTTTTACACCTCCATGTTTTTTATTTGTATAGTACGTCTTATCGACCGGTTGCATGTCTTGACATTACAACCCGGGTTTTAGCCCTGTCTTTGTTTATGTTTCGGATTCTCGCAGATTACTCTGACGGAACCCTTTCTCTTGATAACTTTGCATTTTTCACACATAGGTTTAACAGATGATCTTACTTTCATCGTAATACCTCCTTCCACAAAAAAGCTATCGATTATTATAGCATGTAACCATGCCCTTTACAAGTAATTACTTGTCTCGCCAGATAATTCGGCCCTTGGTCAAGTCGTAGGGTGACAGTTCCATGGTCACCTTATCACCCGGTAAAATCCGAATGTAATTCATCCGTAATTTGCCGCTGATATGGGCCAGGACGACGTGTCCGTTTTCCAGCTCCACGCGAAACATCGCATTGGGCAACTTTTCCACCACTTTTCCTTCGACCTCGATAACATCCGACTTCGCCATTATTTCCCTCCGTTTCCTCTGATTGAAAGTATTTCAGGTTCTCCTTCGGTAATCAGAATTGTATTTTCGTAATGTGCCGACAATGAACCGTCCCGTGTACGAACCGTCCAGCCGTCATATTCGTCAAAATCCACCTCGTATGTGCCGACATTCACCATCGGTTCGATCGCCAAGGTCATGCCCGCGCGCAGTTTCATGCCGCGTCGACCTTGTTCAAAATTCGGAACCTGCGGATCCTCATGTAATTCCCGACCGATGCCGTGGCCCACCAACTCGCGAACGACGCCGTAGCCCCGTTCTTCACAATAGTTGCCGATGGCCTTCGAAATATCGTAGAGATGGTTGCCGGCTTTCGCCTGTGCAATCCCCCGATAAAAGCTCTCCTTCGTCGTGCGGATCAGCTCGGCGGCCTCATCACTGATTTCGCCGACCCCCCACGTACGGGCCGCATCGGATTGGAAACCCTTATAAATCACACCGCCATCAATGCTGACGATGTCTCCGTCCCGGATAATACGCTCATCCGTCGGAATGCCGTGAACGACTTCATCGTTGACGGACACACAAACACTGGCGGGGAAGCCTCCGTATCCCTTGAAAGAAGGGATACAGCCATAGCTTCGAATAATTTCTTCCGCCCGCCGATCCAGGTCCGCCGTTGTCAGGCCGGCCCGCAGATATTTCTCCAGTTCTTCATGAACAATGGCCAATATCCGACCGGCCTCACGCATTAACTCGATTTCACGTGCTGATTTAATGGTTACGGCCATACTAATCCCCTAAATGTTCTTCAATCTCGGAAAAAACGTCATCCGTGGAACGGGTGCCGTCCACTGCGAAGAGAATCTCTTCCTTTTTGTAATAGTCAATCAACGGCTGCGTCTGTGCATGATAGACATTCAAGCGCTTCAGCACCGTCTCCGGTTTATCGTCATTTCTGAGAACGAGTTCGGAACCGTCCGTATCACAGATACCTTCCCGTTTGGGCGGTTGGAAGTCGACATGGTAGATGGCCGCACATTGCGTACATGCACGGCGTCCGGAAATCCGCTTGATAATCACTTCATCCGGTACCTCTACGTCGATGGCATAATCCAAGACCATCTTTTCTCTCGCCAACGCTTCCGTCAGGCTCTCCGCCTGCGGAATCGTGCGGGGGAATCCGTCGAGGATAAATCCGTCCGCACAGTCATCGGCCTTAATCCGATCTACAACCAACTTTACAACCACTTCGTCCGGTACCAGCTCGCCGCGGTCCATGTAACCCTTTGCCAGTTTGCCCAAGTCCGTTCCGTTCTTGATGTTTTCCCGAAAGATATCGCCCGTCGAAATATGCGGAATCGCATATTTCTTCGCGATCAACTTCGCCTGTGTCCCCTTACCGGCACCGGGCGCACCCAACATAATAATCTTCATCGACAAACTCCTTCTGTCCGACCAGGTCGGCAAACTAATTTAACGAAAACCCTTTATAATTTCTCTCTACAACCTGTGACTCAATCTGCTTCAACGTCTCAATCACGACACCGACAATAATAATCAATGAGGTACCGCCGAACGATACATGTGCACCGAATACGCCGGAAAAGATGATCGGAATAATGGAAACAATCACCAGGCCTACCGCACCGATAAAGATTACTTTACCGAGCATACCGTTGAGATAGTCCACCGTAGGACGACCCGGACGGCGACCCGGAATCGCACTACCCGATTTTTTCAGGTTGTCCGCAATCTCCATCGGATTAAATGTTACGGACGTGTAGAAATAAGCAAAGAAAATAATCAGCAAAACATATATCAGCAAACCGATGCTTAACAGCGGTCTTTGCGGATTCGCCCAGTTTTGCTGGGATAATACATCCATAATCTTACGGCCCCAACCGTCGGGTGACAATGTCATGAAACTGGCGATTACCACCGGTGTCTGTAACAGGGACTGTGCAAAGATAATGGGAATAACGCCCGCCGTGTTCACTTTCAAAGGAATGGAACCGCCGGCACCGCCGACCTGTCGCCGGCCGGCCATCTTCCGGGAATGCTGAACGGGTATCTTCCGAACACCGTCCTGCAGGAAGATGACAAATACCACCATGGCCAAAACAACGGCCAAAATGATGAGCCCCGCCAAAATGGCATAGGGTACGGACTTGCCGCGCATGAACTTTTCGTACAGACCGATAAAGTCGTGCGGCAAGCGGGAAATGATATTTACCAACAAGATGATGGAAATACCGTTACCGACACCGTTTTGCGTGATACGTTCGCCCATCCACATCAACAATGCGGAACCGGCCGTCAAAATCAACGCCATAAACAGTACGGTAAATACCTTCTGGCCGAGTCCGGTCTGACCCGGCACCCAACCGTGAATGTAACCTTGGCGACCGAAACCGATCGCAATAGCCACACCTTCGAGCAGAGATAAACCGACCGTGAGTACACGGGTGATTTGTTGAATTTTCTTTCTGCCCTCTTCGCCTTCCTTCTGCATTTCTTCCAAACGGGAGAACGCAATCGTAAGGAGCTGCATGATAATCGATGATGTGATGTACGGCGTAATGCTCAACGCGAAAATGGATACCCGTTGAAACGATCCGCCGGTGATGGCATCAAAGAAACTGAATGCGTCCCCCATCTCCTTAAACATATTGGAGAAGGCCGCGGCATCAACCAACGATATCGGCAGTTGTGAACCGATTCGTACCAAAACGATCATCAACAGTGTGTATAGTAGTCTCTTACGGATGTGTTGAATCTTCAACGCATTTTTCAAAGTAGATAACACTAAATCACCTCTATATTTCCGCCTGCACTTTTGATTTTCTCTTCTGCCGACTTGCTAAAGGCACTTGCCTTCACCGTCAGTTTTTTCTCGAGCTCGCCGTTACCGAGTATTTTAATCCCATCGCGGGGATTCTTAATAACGCCGGCGGCAATGAGCTCTTCCGTACCGACTACGGCGTCATTTTCAAAGCGATTCAACATGGACACGTTGATGCCCACGATATCCTTCGAATTTCTGCATGTGAAGCCCCGTTTCGGGATTCTTCTGTACAGCGGCATCTGACCGCCTTCAAATCCCGGACGAACACCGCCGCCGCTACGGGCCTTTTGGCCTTTATGTCCTCTGCCGGCCGTTTTACCGCTTCCGGCACCATGACCGCGTCCCACTCTGGTCCGCGTCTTCTTGGCACCTTCCGCCGGGCTCAAGTTTGATAAATTCATATTCGCCTCCAGCCTATGCTTCTTCAACTTTTACCATGTGTCGAACCTGCTGAATCATACCGCGCGTTGCGGCATTGTCCGGCAGTTCAACCGTCTTGTGCATTTTATTCAAGCCGAGCGCTACCACCGTTTTGCGATGCTTCGGGATTGCGCCGATGGGCGACTTGATTAATGTAATTCTTAACTTATCCGCCATGATGTCCTCCCTAGCCTACAATTTCTTCTACGGTTTTACCGCGCAGCTTCGCCACCTCTTCCGGGGTTTTGATGCTCTGCAGTCCCTGCAAAGTCGCATAAACGACGTTTTGCTTATTACGGGAACGCATACATTTCGTATAGATGTTCTTCACGCCTGCCAGCTCCAGTACGGCACGTGCCGGTCCGCCGGCGATAACGCCCGTACCTTCCGGTGCGCTCTTGAGCAACATTCTGCCGCTGCCGTATGCACCTGTCACGTCATGTGCAATGCTGCCGTTCTCGTTGATGTCCACCTTGATGAGGCGTTTCATCGCATCTTCCTTGCCTTTGCGGATGGCTTCGGGGATTTCCGCCGCCTTGCCGAGTCCCGCACCGACATATCCGTTTCCGTCGCCGACAACGACCAAGGCGGAGAACCGGAAATTACGACCGCCCTTGACTACTTTCGTAACACGTTTGATCGTAACGACTTTTTCGTTTAATTCCATTTGACTCGTGTCAATGTTTGTACGTTTCATCGCGCTCCTCCTTCTTAGAACTTCAAGCCGGCTTCGCGTGCCGCATCCGCCAACGCCTTCACCTTGCCGGCATAAATCATGCCGCCTCTGTCGAATACGACCGTTTCAATGCCTTTTTCCATGGCACGCTTGGCAATCATGGTACCGACTTCCGTTGCCGCAGCAATGTCGTTCGTTTTTTCCGGCGTAAAGGCCTTGTCCAGTGTAGAAGCACTTACGATTGTATTGCCGACCGTGTCATCGATAACCTGAGCGTAGATGTGGTTATTGCTCCGGAAAACCGCCAAACGGGGTCTTTCGGGCGTTCCGCTGTAACTCTTGCGGAGTTTTCTATGCTTGAGGCGACGAACCTCGGTTTTTGATTTTTTATTAATCATGTTCCGTCACTCCTTAATTATTTCTTACCGGTCTTGCCGACTTTACGACGAATGTGTTCGTTTTCATATTTCACACCCTTGCCCTTATAGGGTTCCGGTCTTCTCTTGTCGCGAACTTCCGCCGCAAACTGGCCGACCAATTCCTTGTTGATGCCCGTAATGTGAATCTTGTTTCCCTCTACCTTTGCTTCCAGTCCGGCCGGAACTTCCATTTCCACCGGATGGGAGAAACCGAGGTTCAGCGTCAGCTTTTGACCGGCCGCCTGAACACGATAACCGACACCGTTTACTTCCAAGGTCTTGGTAAAGCCGTTTACCACGCCGTCAACCATGTTGAACACGAGGGTTCTGGTCAGACCGTGAAGTGACTTCATTTTCTTTAAATCGTTCGGACGTTTGACAACGATGGTGTTGTCCTCCATCGCAACTTCCATTTCTTTTGGAAGATCTCTCTCTAAGGTTCCCTTCGGACCCTTTACTGTTATATGATTTCCGTCTGCGAGTTTCACCTCGACGCCGGCGGGAATCTCAACAGGTAATCTACCAATTCGTGACATTTCGTTCCTCCTCTAAATTTCTTACCAGACGAACGCCAGGACTTCGCCGCCCACGTTCTGTTTGCGGGCTTCCTTATCGGTAATGATGCCCTTGTTCGTTGATACGATGGCGATGCCGAGTCCGCCCAGGACATAAGGCATGTCCGTTGCGCTCGCGTGAACTCGCAGGCCCGGTTTGGAAATCTTCTTCAGGCCGGTAAGAACTCGTTCACTTTTATCTTTGTTGCTGTATTTCAGCGTAATTTTAATGTCTTCGAAGTTTCCGTTGGAAACGACTTCAACACCCTTTATATAACCTTCGTCCAGAAGAATATCAGCGATTGCTTTTTTCATCTTGGAGCCGGGAATGATCACATCATCATGTTTCGCGGTATTCGCATTACGAATTCTTGTCAGCATATCTGCTACAGGATCGCTCATTGTCATGTGTGTTGCCTCCTTCTTATATTATTTTACCAGCTGGCTTTTTTCACGCCCGGAATTTCACCCTTGTAGGCCAATTCGCGGAAACAAATTCTGCAAATACCGTACTTACGCAGATATGCGTGCGGACGACCGCAGATTTTGCAACGATTATATTCTCTACTGGAGAACTTTGCTTTACGCTTTTGCTTTTCGATCATCGATCTCTTCGCCATGTCTTCCTCCTTATTGCTTCTTAAACGGCATGTTGAACAATGTCAGCAATGCACGAGCCTCTTCGTCCGTCTTAGCAGTCGTTACGAAGATGACGTCCATACCACGCACCTTATCCACCTTATCATATTCGATTTCGGGGAAGATAAGTTGTTCTTTAATGCCCAGTGCAAAATTTCCGCGTCCGTCAAACGCATTCGGGTTTACCCCGCGGAAGTCACGTACACGCGGCAATGCCAGGTTGATCAGACGATCCATAAATTCATACATTCTCTTACCGCGCAGGGTCACCTTACAGCCGATGGCCTGACCTTCACGCAGTTTGAAGTTTGCGACGGATTTCTTGGCAATGGTCTTGATCGGCCGTTGACCGGAGATGATTTCCAAATCGCCCATGGCCGCATCCAATAACTTTGAATTTTCCTTCGCCTCGCCGACACCCATATTGATGACGACTTTTTCCACTTTGGGAATCGCCATTTCATTCGTATATCCGAACTTCTCTTTCATGGCGGCTTTGATTTCGCCGTCATAGAGTTCTCTTAATCTACTCAAGTCATGCCCTCCTTCTAATCAATCACGTTTCCGGTCTGCTTGGCAACACGGACTTTTTTTCCGTCCCGGATTTCAAATCCGACACGAACCGCCTTGTCGCCGTCCATCAGCATCACATTGGAAATATGAATCGGGCCCTCTTTTTCGATAATGCCGCCGGCTTGATTCTGCATGGAAGGCTTGCTGTGCTTCTTAATCATGCCGCATCCTTCCACGATAACCGTATTCTGCTTCGCATTCACGGCCAGCACCTTGCCCACCTTATCTTTATCTTTACCGGCAATCACTTTTACCTTGTCATTCTTTTTAATCTTAAGCACGGTGTTACCTCCTACAGTACTTCCGGTGCAAGAGAAACGATCTTCATATAATGTTTCTCTCTCAATTCTCTGGCGACCGGTCCGAAGATACGGGTGCCCTTCGGGTTCTTGTCATCTTTAATGATAACCGCAGCGTTTTCGTCAAACTTGATATAGGAACCGTCACGTCTTCTCGCGCCCTTCTTGGTACGAACGATGACCGCTCTCACGATATCGCCTTTTTTAACAACTCCGCCGGGTGTTGCTTCTTTGACGCTGGCAACGATTTCATCACCGATGTTCGCATATCTTCTCGTCGAACCGCCAACTACACGGATGCAGAGGATTTCCCGCGCGCCCGTATTATCAGCGACGACCATTCTACTTTCCTGCTGAATCATGGTCTACCTCCTCTATTTCGCTCTTTCCACGACATTGACCAGTCTCCATCGTTTGCTCTTGGACAGAGGTCTCGTCTCCATGACTTTTACCGTGTCACCGATGTTACATTCGTTGTTTTCATCGTGTGCCTTCAGCTTATATGTCTTCTTGATAATCTTTTTATATAACGGATGTTTTACGTTATCGATAACTGCAACCGTGATGCTCTTGTCCATCTTGTTGCTTACCACTTTACCGACACGAACTTTTCTTTCGTTTCTAGCCACCGTTGTTCCTCCTTCCCAAGGTTTAGCGTTCCGCTACTGCCTGCTTCTCCGTAATCTTCGTCTGAATACGGGCAATATTTCTGCGAACTTCTTTAATTCGACCGGTGTTTTCCAATTGATTCGTCGCATTCTGGAATCTCAGGTTGAACAATTCCTTCTTTGCAGCGACTAAATCTTCTTGTAATTGGCCGATTTCCTTGGCATCCAATTCCTTAACAAAATCTCTACTTTTCATTGTTCACACCGCCTTCCAGTTCCTCTTTGGAAGCAATTTTACATTTCACCGGCAATTTATGCATCGCCAGACGCAGTGCTTCTCTCGCCGTAGCCTCGGGAACTCCCGCAATCTCAAACATAACACGTCCCGGTTTTACAACGGCCACCCAATATTCGGGGGCACCCTTACCTTTACCCATACGTACGCCGATCGGCTTACTCGTTACCGGCTTATCCGGGAAAATCTTAATCCATACCTTACCGCCACGCTTGATGTGACGCGTCATGGCGACACGGGCCGCCTCGATTTGATTGGAGCGAATCCATACCGGCTCCTGAGCGACCAGACCGAATTCGCCGTAGGAAATCTTATTTCCACGCAACGCGCGTCCCTTCATGGAACCGCGAAATTGCTTTCTGTGCTTAACTCTCTTAGGCATTAACATGGTTATCTGTCTCTCCCTTCCTTCTCATTAGATCTTTGAGGAAGAACTTCTCCTTTGTAAATCCAGACCTTCACACCCAGCTTACCATAGGTGGTGTCCGCTTCTGCAAAGCCGTAGTCGATGTCCGCGCGCAGGGTTTGCAGAGGAATGGTTCCTTCACTGTAAAACTCCGTACGAGCCATGTCCGCACCGCCCAGTCGACCGGCAACGGCCGTCTTGATACCCAGTGCACCGGCACGCAAGGTTCTGCCTATGCAGCCCTTCATTGCGCGACGGAAGGAGATACGATTTTCCAGTTGCTGTGCGATGTTTTCCGCCACCAGCTGTGCATCCATATCCGGCTTCTTTACTTCTTTAATATCGATAAAGAGACGCTTGGCTGAAATCAGCTTTGCGCATTCTTTTCTGATTTTTTCAATCTCAACGCCGCCCTTACCGATAACGACACCGGGCTTCGCCGTATAAACAATCACCTTTACCTTGTCCGTCGAACGCTCGATGTCGATCTGAGAGATACCGGCATTGTAAAGTTTATTCTTTAAGAATTTTCTGATTTTGTGGTCCTCAACCAACAGATCGGCAAAGTCCTTCTTGTCTGCATACCATCTGGTACTCCAGTCTTTGATGACGCCGACTCTCATGCAATGAGGATTAACTTTCTGTCCCATGATTCCCTCCTATCTTTCGTTCAATACAACCGTAATGTGACTCATTCTGTGCTCAATGCGATATGCACGACCCTGTGCGCGCGGTTTGATGCGCTTCATGGTCGGGCCCTTATTGGCATAACATTCTTCCACGAAGAGATTCTCCGCCGACATGCCGTTGTTGTTTTCCGCATTGGCAATGGCCGATTGTAATAACTTAAGAATGAGTGAACTTGCGTATCTGGGGTTGTACTTCAGAATGGCAATCGCCGCGTTGACGTCTTTTCCCCGGATGGCATCCAAGACAAAGCATGCTTTCGTGACGGACACGCGAGCGTACGACAGGGTTGCCGACGGTCTGGTATCCTTCTGCGCATTTCTTTCTCTCTTTATTCTGGATCTATGTCCCTTAGCCATAGATTAACCTCCTTTTAATTCCCGCTACTTCGATGATTTCTCATCTTTGCCATGGCCTCTGTACGTTCTCGTCTGAACGAATTCGCCCAATTTATGGCCGACCATGTCTTCCGTAATGTACACCGGCACGTGTTTTCTTCCGTCGTGGATGGCAATCGTATGGCCTACCATGGACGGAAAGATGGTCGAACGACGTGACCATGTCTTAATAACCTGTTTATCATTGTTTTCGTTTAACTGATCGATCTTCTTCAGAAGATGCGCATCGGCAAACGGTCCTTTTTTCAGTGAACGAGCCATTCCTACCTCCTATTACTTAACGCTCTTGCCATCTCTTCTGCGGACGATCAAACGGTTGGACGCTTTATTTCTCTTACGCGTCTTCAGACCGAGTGCCGGTTTACCCCAAGGCGTTGCCGGTCCCGGACGTCCAATACCGCATTTACCTTCACCACCACCGTGCGGATGGTCGTTAGGGTTCATGGCAGAACCACGGACCGTCGGACGAAAGCCCATGTGACGTTTCCGTCCCGCCTTACCGATGTTAATCAGCTCATGGTCGATATTACCGACCTGACCGATTGTCGCCTTACAGTTCAGAAGTACCATTCTCATTTCACCGGAAGGTAGTCTCAGCGTTGCATACTTGCCTTCCTTCGCCATCAGCTGTGCGGAGTTCCCTGCCGCACGTACCAACTGGCCGCCGCGATTCGGATACAGCTCGATGTTATGAACCGTCGTACCGATGGGAATGTTTGCCAACGGCAGACAGTTGCCCACGCGGATTTCCGCTTTTTCACCGCTCATGACCGTGGCACCCGTTTTCAAACCGTTCGGTGCCAGGATATAGCGCTTTTCGCCATCCGCATAGGCCAGCAGTGCGATGTTCGCCGTTCTGTTCGGATCGTATTCGATACCGACAACCTTTGCGGGAATGCCATCTTTGTTTCTCTTAAAATCGATGATACGGTATTTTTTACGTGCACCGCCACCGCGATGTCTTACCGTAATCTTACCCTGATTGTTCCGACCGGAACGCTTTTGTATGGTTACAAGCAAGGATTTTTCGGGGGTCGTTTTCGTTACTTCCGCAAAATCGGAGCCTGTCATATTTCTTCTAGACGGTGTATACGGGTTATAATGTTTAATGCCCATAATCTACACTCCTTTCACATTTTATCCTCATGCTAAGTTAATTTCTTCCGGCCTAGAGACCTTGGAAGATTTCAATATCGGCGCTGTCTTCCGTTAACTGAACAATCGCCTTTTTCTTTTTTGCGGTTTTTCCGGATGTCATGCCGCGTCGTCTCGTTTTTCCGGGCAGGTTCATGGTATTGACCTTTTTCACCTTGGCACCTTCAAACATTTTCTCGACTGCTTCTTTGATTTGACCCTTCGTCACTTCCGGGCGCACGTAAAAGGTGTACTTTTTGTTCACCATTTCACCCATGCTCTTCTCCGTAACGACCGGTTCGATGATTACATCGTAATACTTGATATCCGCCATTATGCGTACACCTCCTCGATTTTAGATACGAGTGCCTTATCCACAACGACGTTGTCGAACTTCAACATATCGAATGCGTTAATCGTCCGTACATTGGCCGTCTTTACCGTGGGCAGGTTCTTGCCCGCTCTTTCAATCTTCTCGTCATTGGCCGTAACAACCAATGCCTTTGCGGCCTTCAAGTTCTCCAGAACCCGTACCAGCTGCTTCGTCTTCGCTTCTTCAATCGCCAGATTGTCAACAACGATGAACTTACCGTCATTCACTTTCTGCGTGAAAATGGCACGCAAAGCCGCCATCTTTTCTTTCTTGTTCATTTTGAACGAATAATCTCTGGCCTTCGGTGCAAAAACGACACCGCCGCCCTTCCATTGCGGAGACCGGATGGAGCCTTGTCTGGCATGACCCGTTCCCTTTTGACGCCAGGGTTTTCTACCGCCGCCGCGTACTTCCGCGCGCGTCTTCGTACCCTTCGTTCCTTGACGACGTTCCGCCAAGTAATGAACTACCGCTTTATGAATGAGATGTTCATTCACGTTTGCCGCGAACACCCCGTCGTTCAATTCGATATCGCCGACTTGTTCGCCTTCTATATTAAATACAGATACTTTTGCCATCTGAATGTCCTCCTTCCGTTGCCGATTAAGCCTTGCAAGACTCTTTAACCGTAACCATGGCCTTCTTCGGTCCGGGAATGGCACCCTTCACGAGAATCAGGTTCTTGTCCGCATCTACTCTGACAACTTCCAGATTCTGTACCGTAATCTGCTTGTTGCCCATCTGTCCCGGCATCTTCTTACCCTTGGGTACACGGCCCGGATCTGCCGCCATGGCGTTTGCACCGGCGTGACGATGAAACTTGGAACCGTGAGACATCGGTCCGCGGGATTGGCCGTGGCGTTTAATGGCGCCCTGGAAACCCTTACCCTTGGATACGGCCGTGGCGTCAATTCTGTCACCTGCCGCAAAGATGTCCGCCTTGATTTCATCTTTCACGTTATATTCGCCCGCATTCTCAAAACGGAACTCGCGAACGAAACGCTTGTAATCTACTTCGGCCTTATCGAAGGCACCACGCTGCGGCTTGTTGAGCAGCTTCTCGCGGATGTCGCCGAATCCGACCTGAACGGCATTGTAACCGTCCTTTTCTTCCGTCTTCACGGCCGTCACCACACAGGGACCTGCTTGAAGAACGGTAACCGGTGTCAATACACCGTTATCATCAAAAATTTGTGTCATACCGATTTTTGTTGCTAAAATCGCTTTTTTCATTTCTTTCCTCCATTTCTACAGCGGATTGCCATGCAATCATACTAGAAGACCGTAACTGCGGTCGCTTATTTCTCCTTCATCTTAATGTTGATGTTGATGCCGGCCGGCATGTCCAGCTTACCTAAAGCCGCAACCGTGCTCGATGTCGGAGCGATAACGTCAATCAGACGTTTGTGCGTTCTCTGCTCAAATTGTTCACGGGAATCCTTGTACTTATGTACCGCACGGATGATTGTAACCACTTCCTTCTTCGTCGGCAGCGGTACCGGCCCGCTGACTTGAGAACCCGTGTTCTTCACCGTCTCCACAATTTTCTTCGCGCACTGATCGATCAACTGGTGATCATAAGCCTTTAATGTTAATCGCATTATTTGACCCATAAAAAAAGTCTCCTCCTTTTCGTACTTATAGCACGACAAGTGGCGACTGTACACTTATCCGGGCGTATCGCGATGTTACACCCGAAGATATAAAACGGTACAGTGACTTGTCGTCAGTTTTACACAGACATTCGCTCCACGGAAAAACCCATGAGAAACCTACTCTCCCATGACAACCTCCGCTTCACAGCTATCATGTCACAACTCCGTCATTATATCGCAACCGTGTTCAAAAAGCAAGAAACAAGCAAGAAAAAGTATGATTTTTTTGTGAATCCTCTTATCCTGTAGCCAATCGAGCGGTAATGCATTCATTGAGCCGGACTCACGATACACAGCGACGCAAAAGCCCCGCACGACCAATCGCCGTACGGGGCTTCCATCAGACATAATATCATCCGTGCTCTTTATATTATGGAATCGCTTAGCGAACCACACCGTTCGCATCGGCAAAATACCATGTCCCTTTCACACATATCCATTGCTTCTGGGCTATCGCACCGCTCTCCGTCGCATAGTACCATTCGCCGTTCACGTATACCCATTGATTTTGGGCTATCGCACCGCTCTTGACTGCATAATACCATACACCGTTCACGTACACCCATTGATTTAACGCAATGCGTCCGCTGTTCGTCGCATAATACCATACGCCGTTCACGTACACCCATTGATTCTGGGCTATCGCACCGCTCTTTCCGGCATAGTACCAATCACCGTCTACATATACCCATTGGCTCTGTGCAATAACACCGGTACTCTTTGCATAGTACCATAAACCGTCTACCAGCACCCATTGATTTTGAGCCAGTACACCGGTATTCATGGCATAATACCATGCACCGTCATCATACACCCATTGATTTTGGGCCATTACGCCGCTGTTGCCGACCCAGCGCATGGCACCGTCTGAAATGACCATGGTATTGCGATCCATCTGTCCGCTGCCCGCTACGTGATACCACTGACCGTCGGTTTCAATCCAGGCATTCGTCTTTACGCCACCCTGACCGTCGGCATAGTACCACTCGTTATCTGCGGTAAACCAGCCTTCCGCCGGTATCTCGTCTTTTTTATTTTCCTTGTCCGCGATAGCTTTTTCCAGCGCATCGATAGTCTTGCCATGCTTTAATGCATCTTCCGCCTTGTCCACGGTCACCTGATCCGTGTCACAGTCATCAAAGACTTGCTTCGCATGCTCGATGGCCGCCGTCAATACGGCGCCCGGATTTTCCACGGTTTCCGCATCCGCGATGGCTGCACGCAAATCAGTTTTATCATAGATTAAGGTTGCATGCTTGAAGTCACACTTCAATTCCGCTTCCGGTGTCCATGTATTAAACTTGATTCTGTCGTACAGATTCAAGTCCTCAATTGGATTTACTTCGCCCGGTTTTGGCTTTACACTTTGCATCGCATCCATGGCATCGACAACCATTTGCATGGCTATCGTGTAACCCCATGCTTTTTCCGATGCTGTCGCCATATCAAAGTTATCATCAAACAGACGGAAGGTGTGCGGGAATTCTCGAACCATGTGCTCGAATGATGCACCCTTCACCGTATAATTCACCGGATAATGCTCAGGATTAGCCTTTCTTGCTATTAAGCTGATGTCACGGAAATACTCCCCAGCTTGTGCAAAAACTAGCGACTCTTCCCAAGCATCTGTTTCTCCATCTGCCGGCATCGACGGATCACCTTCTTTATATTTTATACCCCAAAGATGACCCATAAAGCCCAACACGGAAATACTTTCTGTACGGAGATCCAAACTACCTTTGCCGTCTTCTTCATAGAAGTAAGATGTGGACGCTAAACCGCCGGCGCCCATGGATAGATATTTATCATCTTTCCATTGATGCAAACGAACGGGCACCTCATATTTTTTCATCTTATAAGCCGGCTTAGCCTCACCTTCCCGGAAATGCGGTTCTACCATCATCGCTTCATGAACAAAATCACCGACATTCGCCTCTACATACTCACCCTGGTCAAGACGCCACGCGTTTGTAAAGAAACCAAGCAAAGGACCCTGCGTTTCTTTAAGCCATTGTTCAACCTCTTTTTGTGACATCTCTGGTTTGTTATGTTTAGCTGACCACTCAGCGAGAAAATTATCATTTGCTCCCACCCATGCCGGCTTGAGTTTCGACTTATCTCTCAAGTTATCATAAATAAATTGGATATCATCCATCGTTTTACGGAATTGTTCACGCATAGGGGCATCCATACTATACCAATATACCGCATACAGTGTTCTATCCTTAGCAACTGTGAACGGGAATTCTTCCGCTTTGTTTGAATTAGCACGTTTTGCCCAATGTGCAAATGTATTATTCGGCTTTGCCGCCGGCTCCTCCGGCGCTTCAAACGGATCCCCAACAAAAGCCTGTACCTGTTTTATTTCCGGTCCGTCCGAATCTTTCAAGGTGATTGTCACTTCGTCCGGTGTGGCATCCGTCACCTTTTTCAGTGCGGCGTCCACCGCCGGCTGGATGGCATTCGGATTGGCCAATACCTGCTCCGCCTCATCCAAGGCCGCTACCAACTCGGCCGACTTATTGATGACCTTCTTTGCTTTGTCAACCGCCGCCTGCAGGTCATCCGTCGATGCCGGAATCACCTTCCAGCCCGCCTTCAACTCCAAGGGACCCGTCACCGGTTGCGTGAAATCATAGAGCACGTCATTCGCATACCAGCCCGTAAACTCATGGTACTCCTTTGTCGGTGCCGTCGGCTCCGCAACCGTTTCTCCCTCTTTCACGGTTACACTCGTTGTCGCCTCACCATTATCCGGATTGAATTTCACCACGTACTTGGCCCATGTTTTCTTTGCATTGGCCACATCAAACTGCAGTCTGGCAAACTGTGCACCATCATTCGGATCACTCGGATCATAGGGATCGCCGCCGCTCAAAGCCTTCATCGCATCCACAACAACAGCAATCCGAATAAACGTATTGTACGACTCGGTCGAATTGAGGGCCGCATCCATATCAAAGTTGTCATAGGTCATGCGCAGCAGATGCGGGAACTCCCGAATTTCACCAAACTTTGCCTCGTCCCGATTCGGATAGTTGGCCGGCAATGCATCAATCTCTTCCGCCGTCGCTTCTCTGGTGTTCAGGGAGAAGTCCGTCCGATAATGGACGACATCTGCGACAGTTGTCAGATCCGACGTTTTTGCCGGCTGTGCCGTCGGGTCCTGCGGATTATAACTCATCTGCAGCAAATGACCGTACATGCCCAGGAATTTAAGACCGATAAGGCGAACCTCGAAGTACGTCTTATCCGGTGTCACGACAATTTGACCCGTCTGGGACATCGCACCGTTACCCATTGAGGCACGGTCCTCGTAGTTGTTCCATAAACGAACCGGCACCTCGTATACGGCCGTCGCATCCGCCGGAACCTCCTCAACGTCACCGTCACGGAATGTATATACCAGGGTGTCCGCCGTCGGCATATACTCCCCTGCCGGTGTTTGCATTTCACGTGGCGTGTATCCTCCCGACGGGTCTTGCGCCGCTGCCGGAACAACCCCTGCAAATGTGGAGAAAACCATCAACCATGCCGTAATAACGGCTGTGAAACGTTTCCTTGCTTTCTGTTTCATTGTACCTCCTTACACAAACTTGAAGTAATTACTTCGGTTACCCTATTAGTATACATTAACCAACCCATCGGTTCAAGTATTATTTGATATTTCGTCATATTTCATACACAAAACCTCGGAATAGAGGAAACTCCTTTTTATAATTGTATTTTATGCCTTATTATATCTATAATATCAAAAATAGTGCATAATTCTACGATTTTTTCATCATTTCCGCTTACCCGCAACAATACCGGACACCCCCTCCATTCTTGTCCCGAAGTCTCCGGCCGCCCTTAAAATAGTTAACGCTAACTCCTTTATGCTATATACGCCCACTATCGCGGATTATTCGTTCAAAATATTCATAAGACAATTCTCCTCTCCAACGCTTCACGACCGGACGATAGACTGTCAACTTGCATTGATGACCGGAACAACGTGTCTCAGCATCTCAACGAACCGCGGGCACTACACAAAAAAACGGCCCCCGCCGGAACGCAGTGCGTCCCGGAGAGAACCGTCCTATCAAACTGTCGTATATTTACTATTTACACGGTTTTACGGCAATGGCTTCAATCTCCACCAAACCGCCCGCCGGTAATGCCGCTACCTGAAAACAGGAACGTGCCGGTGCGCCGCCTTCAAAGAATTTACCGTAAATTTCGTTTACCGTCGCAAAGTCATTAATGTCCGCCAGGAAAATCGTCGTCTTTACGACATCCTTCGCATCACATCCCGCTTCGTTCAGGATTGCTTTCAAGTTCTTCAACGATGCTTCCGTCTGTGCGGCAATACCGTCTGCCATGCCGCCTTTTTCCACATCAATACCCAACTGACCGGATGTAAATACCAAATCACCTGCCTGTACCGCATGTACATACGGTCCGATAGCCGCCGGTGCGTTCTTTGCTTCAATTACTTTTCTTTCCATGTTCTACCTCCTAAAAAAAATGTCTGCACTTATTCTAACACAAACCGCTCCTAATGTACAGAATTCGCCCCGCTTTTTTTCATCCGGATGACATCACCGGTCTCCGCCGGCTCATCCAGTAAGACATAAATCACCTGCTTTGCGTGTGGTGCACTCTCTTGTACCGCACCCTCTTCATCGATGATTTCCCGCACGATACACTCGACATTCCGACCGTCCGGCTTCATGATTTCCACAGCATCCCCCGTACTGAACTTATTCCGCTGCGTCAGACGTGTACGGCCGCAAGCATCCGTGCCCTCCGCAATGCCCAAATACACATAGTTGGTCACATAGGTGTTGCTGTCATAGATTTGTGCGTCATCCGGATTCCCGAAGAAAAACCCGGTGGTAAAATTCCGATATGTGCACTTACCGATTTCCCGCTTGTAATATTCCAGATTCTTCTCGTACATCTCCGGACTCTCCAGAAAATCGTCGATGGCTCGTCTGTAGGTCCGCGCTACCGTCGCTACGTAAAGTGCCGTCTTCATCCGACCTTCAATCTTAAAACTGTCGATACCGGCTTCCACCATCTCCGGGATATGCTCTATCATACACAAATCTTTCGAATTGAATATATAGGTCCCTTCATCATCCTCATAGACGGGCATGTACTCCCCGGGCCGCTTCTCCTCCACCACATGGTACTTCCAACGACACGGATGGGTACAGGCACCTTGATTGGCATCTCGCCCGGTGAAAAAGTTACTGAGCAGGCAGCGACCCGAAAAAGACATGCACATGGCACCATGCATGAAGGCCTCGATTTCCATCTCTTCGGGAATATTCGCCCGGATGGTTCGTATCTCCGCCAGGGATAGTTCCCGGGCGGCTACGACACGTGCCGCCCCCAATTCGTGCCAAAAACGGAAGGTCTGATAATTCGTATTGTTGGCCTGGGTGGAGATATGAATATCAATATCCCCCAAATATCGTTTTGCCAACATGAACATCCCGGGATCACCGATGATGACCGCATCGGGCCGAATTCTCGCCAGCAATTGAAAATATGCCGCCGCTCCTGCCAAATCATCGTTTCGCGCCATGACATTCGCCGTCACAAAGACCTTGACCCCTCGCTCATGTGCATAGAGAACCGCTTCCGCCATTTCCGCTTCTGTAAAATTCTTCGCTTTCGCCCGCAAGCCGTACATCTCACCGCCGATATAGACCGCATCCGCACCGTATCGTACCGCAATACGAAACACTTCCAAGTTATTTGCGGGAATTAATAATTCCAACCGCCTCATCCCTTACTCCGTTTCCGACTGAGCGCCACCCCGTCTCCGACAGGGACAATGACACTATGCCACTGATCATCATGCATGATTTCATATAAAAAATCCCGCATCCGCTTATGTACCGTCCGTTCCCGGCGCGGCAACATGAACCGACTCTGCAATACCGCGCCATCCTGTAATACGTTATCCGTAACCAGAATGCCGTCCGGTCGCAACAAATCGTAAAGACGGGGAAGATAGATGCCGTACTGCGCCTTCGGTCCGTCTAAAAATATCATGTCAAACGGCCCCCGCAATTGCCGTATCACATCGGCGGCATCGCCCGGCAACAAGGTGATACCGTCCGCATAGGCTGCCAGATTCTTCGTCGCTGCAGCGATACGCGGCGGATAATTTTCCACCGTCAAAATATCCGGTCGCCCATAGGACTGCACCGCTCTGTACATCACAACGGCGGAAAAGCCCGTCGCCGTTCCGATTTCCAGAATGCGCTCGGGCTTCTCCGCCATGACGGTCCATGTCAGAAACTGCTGCGTCGTCCGCCGGATAACGGGCACATCATCCCGTTCCGCTTCTTCGCGAAATGGTCGTGCCCAGTCCTCGTCGGGGACCAGAAATTCCAAATACCGTTCCGTTTGTTCTCTATTCATTCTTCACTTCATTCGTTTCCTGCACTGCAATCCCTTCGCTGGACAACGATCTGAGAATCTCCTCCGCCGTCATAAAAGAATTCACCTTATGACTACCCGTTCGGATACTCTTTTCCAAACCGCCCAACTTGGCCTGAATCTTAAACTGCAGCTTATCCTTGACGATACCGTTCACATAGAGGATGTCCGTAATTCGTTCCATATCCATCCCTTGCTCCACGTTAATGGTGTATTCCCGTTTCTCGCCCGTCAAGTTCGGTTTGTCACTGAAAATATTGTAGGCCGTCCGATAGGTGAAGGTTGTCACTTTAATCAATACAATGCTCAACAAAACGATGATGACCAGTTTGATAACACCCTTCGTGGCCAATATCGACGCCTGCTTCGCCGCTTTCCGCGGAGCACGCCGCCGTGCCGGCTTGCCCGACCGTACCGGCCGTCTTCCCTTCGGACTGCTCATACTATACCTCCATAATCATGGGAATAACCAGCGGATCCCGCTTCGTCTTCTTCCACATAAACTTACTTAATCCGTCACGCAAGTCGTTTTTGATGACACTCCATTCCATCCGCCGGCCCTTGTCAAGACCCAGCTTGATACAGATATCTTTGGATACCTTCCGTGCCTCTTCCATTAACGACTCCGATTCCTTCACGAATACGAAACCGCGGGATACAATCTGCGGTCCCGATACCAGCTTATTACTGCCGCGACGTAAGCCGACCACGATGACAATGACACCGCCCTCCGCCATGCGTTGACGGTCTCGAATAACCAGGTTGCCGACATCGCCGACCCCTAGACCGTCCACATAAACGCCACCGGCAGGTACCTGCCCGATAACTTTGCCGCTTTTCTGGTTCAGACTTAACACGTCACCGGAATGCAGGATGAAAATATCCTTGTTGTCATATCCCAGTGTCCGTGCCAAACGGCCGTGTTCTATCAAATGCCGGAACTCGCCGTGCGCCGGAATGACGAACCGCGGTTTCAAGAGATTGTAAATCAACTTAATCTCTTCCCGACAAGCATGCCCTGATACGTGCGTATCTTGAACGATCACCTTGGCCCCCGCCATGGATAACTCGTTGACGACCTTCGTAATACTCTTTTCATTACCCGGAATCGGCGACGAACTGAATACGACGCAATCGCCCGGCTTAATCTTCACCTTGCGATGAATATCCGCCGCAATCCGTGATAGAGCCGCCATCGATTCACCCTGGGAGCCGGTCGTAATCAGGACAATTTTTTCGTCCGAATACTTCTTCATATTCTCCGTCGGTTCGATGACGTTCTTGTGTAAATTCAAATAGCCCAAATCCGATGCCACGGCAATGATGTTGACCATGCTCCGGCCTTCCACGAAGACCTTCCGACGGTATTTATACGCCATGTCCACGATTTGTTGCACCCGATCCACGTTGGATGCGAAGGTTGCAACGATAATCCGCCGTTTCCGGTTCTCTGAGAAAATCGTGTCCAGCTTCTTGCCGACCGTCTTTTCCGACTCCGTATAACCCGGCCGTAACACGTTTGTGCTGTCACACATAACGGCCAGAACGCCCTTCTTCCCGATTTCCGCCAACCGACTCAGGTTCATGGGATCCCCGAATACGGGTGTATAATCAACCTTGAAATCACCGGTATGCACAATGGTACCCGCCGGTGTATGGATGGCCAACATGGCCGAATCCTGAATCGAATGGGTACTGCGGATAAACTCCACGCGGAAGTCCCGCAGAATCACGGAATGTCCGTACTGTACCACCTTCCGTTTCGTTTTATCCAGCAGGCGATGCTCCGCCAACCGGTTCTCAATAATGGCCATGGTCAATCGTGTCGCATATATGGGGATGTTCAGCTTCTTCATGAAGTACGGAATTGCCCCGATGTGATCCTCATGACCGTGGGTTATAAATAAACCCTTGACCTTATATGCATTGTCTACCAAATACGATATGTCCGGAATAACTCTGTCCACACCCGGCATATCATCACTTGGAAAGGCTTGACCGCAATCGACCACGATAATCTGGTTGTCATACTCAAAGGCGGTAATATTCATACCGATTTGCTCCATACCGCCGAGCGGGATAACCTTTATTCCCGGTCTTTTGTCCCGTCTTTCTTTCCTACTCACTATGTTGTTCCTCACTTTCCGGTTTTGCACATTGCGCACAGGAACCGTATATTTTCAGTTCATAATCCGTTATCTTACATCCGTACTGCGCTTCCAATTCTGCCTTTTTATCTGCTAAAATATCATCCGTAAAGGACAGTACGTTGTTACAAACCGTACAAATCAGATGATGGTGCTGACGCTGACGAACGCGCTTGGGATTGGCATTGGCCGTAGGCGGCAACAGCTCGTAACGGGCCACGCCGTCATCCAAACGGAGACGATCCACCAGCCCGATTTCAAACAGCGTCTGAAGGGTACGGTATACCGTCGCAATACCGTATTCGGGATGTCGGCACTTAATGCGTTGAAACACCTCTTCCGCCTTCAAATGTTCCCCTTTGTTCTCCGCCAGTATCTCAAGAACGGATAAACGCTGCCTCGTTACTTTCAAGTCGTTGTTTCTGATTACCTGTTTATAAAAATCCACATCACGCACGAGTCTCTCCTTTTTTACAACTCAATCTCGATATCATCCATCATCTCTTCGAACACCTTTGCTACGATAACAGCCTCTTCATCCTCTGCGACCTCATAGAAAGCCATTTCGTCATCCGCCGCGGTATTCTTTAAAATATACGCCATATCGTCCTGTTCCGCTAACAGATATTGCCGGCCGTTCAGCGTCGTCTCTCCGACTATCGTCAATGCCAACGTCTCACCGTCCGCCGTTTCAAATATCAGTTTTTCTTCCATCTTGCTCCTCATCCATAAACCGTTGTAAAATCAGACCGGCTGCAACCGCATCCACGTGACGCTTTCGCTCACCGTGCGGTATATTCATTTGTGCCGCAATCTCTTCCGCCTCAAACGTCGACAGACGCTCATCACAATAACGGATATCAATCCCTTCGGGCAATCTGCGACGCAGTATCTCCGCAAATGCCCTCGTCTTTTCACAACGTTCCCCTTCCGTATCATCCATATTCAACGGCAGGCCTATGACAATAAGACCGATATCGTATTCCGAGGTCAAAGACAGAATACGCGCTACGGTCTGTCGCAGTTTCGTCTCCCGCTTACGGCATATCGTTTCCAACGGCAGAGCCATCATATTCATGCCGTCGCTGACGGCAACACCGACGGTCCGGCTGCCGTAATCCAATCCCATGTAGCGTTTAACGCAATTTCGTTTCAATGTAGTTATTCAATAATTCTTCCAACAGTTCGTCCCGGTCGATTTTCATAATCAACGTTCGGGCATTATTATAGCTGGTAATATACGTCGGATCGCCCGAAATGATATAACCGATGAGCTGACTATTCGGGTTATATCCTTTTTTCGTTAACGCATCATAGACTTCCGCTATAATTTCCGCCGCACCCGGTGCGGGTAAGTTACTGACATCGAAGAACTGTGTCGTCGTGTCCCTCATGATACCTCCTATTCGCCGATTAAAATACAACTATCATCATCCATCCCGCGTATGGACGTCTCAATCATCTCGTTTGTCGGTACATGCCCCGGGACCGCAACGCGACGATACCGTGCCGTATAACCGTACGTCACCGGTTCACCGTTTAACCGACCATGCTCTTCGAGCAGGACCATCTCCCGCTGCCCGATACTTCTTGAACTATAATTATACTCCAGTTTCTTGCAAACTTCAATCAATTTTGTACTCCGGCGCCCTTTCTCGGTCTCATCGACCTGATTCGGCATCGTCGCCGCCCGCGTACCTTTTCTTTTAGAATACTTGAAAACATGGGTCTGTGCAAGTCCGATTGTCCTTACAAAATGAACCGTCGCCGCAAACTCCTCTGCCGTCTCCCCCGGATAGCCGACGATGATGTCCGTCGTAATGGCCGGGTCGTCAAAGACCGCTCGCAACAAGTCACAGGCTGATTGATACCGCGCCGTCGTATAGTGACGGTTCATCCGTTTCAGCACCGAATCCGAGCCGCTCTGAAGAGACAGGTGGAAATGCGGGCAAAACTGCGGTATCGCCGCCAACCGCCGGACAAAATCCTCCGTAATGACCGTCGGCTCCAGTGACCCGAGCCGAATTCGCTCAATACCCGGTATTCGTGCCAAGTCCTCCGTCAATTCAATCAAGGCCGTCCCGCGCCGGTGAAAATCCTGCCCGTAAGCACTCAACTGAATCCCCGTCAACACGATTTCACGGACACCGCCGGCCGCCAATGCACGCACCTCTGTCAGCACCGAATCCGCCGATCGCGAGCGGACGCGTCCTCTCGCAAAAGGGATAATGCAGTAGTGACAGAAATGATTGCACCCGTCCTGAATCTTGATGTATGCCCGCGTATGCCCCGTAATCTCCGATACCGAGAGGTTCTCGTATGCACATTCGGCATCGTTGATATCCACGATAAACGATGCCCGACGCTCCGCCTCATACGCCTGAATCGCTTCGACAATCTTTCCCTTCCGGTTATTCCCCACAATGACATCGATACACGCATCCACCGCCATATCTTCCCCGGCGGACTGAACATAGCAACCGGTTGCCACGACGATGGCTTCCGCATTCAGCTTCTTCGCACGATGTAACATCTGCCGGGACTTTCTGTCCGCAATATTCGTCACCGTGCAGGTGTTCACGATATAGATATCCGCGCCCTCCCGAAAGGGGACAATCTCATAGCCTGCTTCTCGCAGTTGCTGCTTCATACTATCCGTCTCGTATGCGTTGACCTTGCAGCCCAAATTATGTAATGCGACTTTTTTCATTCCGTTCCCGCCTTGCCCATTCCGTTCGATTATGATAAAATACAGACAGAAGCATACAAATAGGAGGTGCAGTGTGACACAAGTAAAAATATCACTCAATTCCATCGACAAGGTCAAGAACTTCGTTAACGACATCAGCCGTTACGATTGCGATTTTGATCTTGTATCCGGTCGATATGTCATCGACGCAAAGTCCATCATGGGCATTTTCAGTCTGGATCTGTCGCGTCCCATTGATCTGCACGTACATGCAGGGGAAAGCGAAGAGAACGACATTCTGGACACCCTTAAACCCTATCTGGCATAACTGCGAGCCGTTATTTCGAAAGAGATAACGGCTCCTTTCCGTCTGCACGTACCGTGATTGTTTCCACGGTACGAATTGCCTCGGCTACCAACTCTTCCATCTCCGGTGCCAACTTCCGCTCCGATGCGCACATGCGCTCAAGCTTCGGTCTGGTGACGGGATGTTTTGCTACAAATATCGTACAACAGTCTTCATACGGCAGTATTGATGTTTCAAAACTGCCGATTTTTTGTGCCAATTCGACGATTTCCCATTTGTCGAACCCGATTAACGGACGAAACACCGGTAAATTACACACGGCATTGGTCGTCAGCAAGCCTTCCACCGTCTGGGATGCCACCTGTCCCACGCTCTCCCCCGTAATGAGGGCCGATGCTCCCTGCTCCTTCGCAAAATGTTCCGCAATCCGCATCATGTATCGGCGCATGATGATGGTCAACTCGTCGTGCGGACAGCGCTCATAGATGTGTAACTGGGGCGCCGTAAAATTGACAATGTTCAAAGTCATTTCGCCGGCATATCGCGCAACGATTTTTGCCAAATCCACGACCTTCTGCCGTGCCCGGTCACTTGTGTACGGCGGGGCATGAAAGTACGTCGCCCGGATAGGCATCCCGCGTTTTGCCATCATGTAACCGGCTACCGGCGAATCAATCCCGCCGCTGAGCAAAAGCATGCCCGGCGCCGCCGAACCCACCGGCATTCCACCGGCACCTCGGACCTCTTCATGATATAAAAAGACCTGCCCCCGGACCTCAATGCGCAAGAGGACCTCGGGCTGATGCACATCAACACGTGTCCCCGGAAATGTCTCCAAAATCCGTTCCCCCACGGCACAGTTGATTTCCATGGAATTCTTGTGGAAGTTTTTTCGGGAACGCCGTGCTTCACATTTGAACGTCGGTGTCCCGTCGCCGATGGCATTTCGCCAATAGATTTCCGCATCATCCAATAAGGTCGCCAAATCCGTAGCCTGTGAAGTCACCGCCGGACAGATGCCCACGATGCCGAACACCGTTTGTAGTCGGCGAACGGCGTCTTCCCTGTCAAAGGCCGACAAACCCTTCGCATAAATCCGGCCGTCCGCCTTCCACACCTTAAACGAACCGGCAGGTCGCAGCGCCTCCGCTACGCGCCGCACCAATCGGTCCTCAAACAGATACCGGTTCTTTCCCTTGATACCGATTTCTCCGTATTTTAACAAAAACATTTGAACGTCCATTTTATCTCCTGACAAACTTTCGCAACATGGGTATCACTTCCTGTAACGCCGTCATCGCGACATCCACGTCCGACTTCGTATTCATCTCCGAGAAACTGAAACGAAGTGTGGATTCGGCCTCCTCTTTCGTCAAACCGATATTCACCAACACACTGCTCACATTCTTGGAATGTGCCGCACAGGCGGAACCGGCGGATACGTAGACACCTTTTTCTTCCAGTGCGTGCAGCAAGACCTCGCTGCGCACGCCGGAAAATGACACGCTCAATACGTGCGGTGCCATCCGTAAAGGATCCCCGTTGATTCGGATGTTCGGAATATCCGCCAACCGATCCAAAAAATAACGTTTCAACTCTCGTAAGCGGACATCCCGTTCCGCCTCATTCGCCCGATACAGTTCCACGGCCTTTGCCATTCCGGCAATGCCCTCCGTATTCAATGTACCGGCCCGCATAAAGCGCTGTTGTGATCCGCCGAGAATCATCGGTGCCAGATGAATATCCGCGCCCTTATATAGGAACCCGACGCCCTTGGGTCCGTGAAACTTATGGGCGCTGACACTCATCAAATCAATGTTCTTCATATCCAACGCATACTTCAGATAACCCTGCACCGCATCCACGTGAAACAGAATATTTTTGTTGTAAGCCTTAACCACGGCAGCCGCCTCGTTAACCGGCAGGATGGCACCGATTTCGTTGTTCACGGCCATCATGCTGACGAGCACCGTACTCTCTTTCAACGCCGCCGTCAGTTCCGCCAAGTCAATTTGTCCATTTTCGTCCACACGCAATAGCGTCAACTCAAAACCATAGTCGTCCGCCAAATGATCCAGCACCTTGCGGACGGAAGGATGCTCCACGTTCGTCGAAATAATGTGCCTGCCATGACGACGACGGACTTTCGCCGCACCGAACAGCGCCATATTATTGCTCTCCGTTGCGCCGGAAGTAAAGATGATTTCCTCCGGCGTTACATTCAGACTGTCCGCAATCACTTCCCGCGCCTGACGTACAATCATCTCACTTTCAAAGCCGAAGCGATGCATGGCCGATGCATTCGCATAATTTTTTTCCATCACCGACCGCATGGTCTCAATGACCGCCGGGTAGGGCGGGGTTGTCGCACAATTATCCAAATAGGCGCTCATTTATTCCTCCAAACTCAACATCAAGCGGGCCAACAGTGCCGGTCCCGCCGTTTCCGTCCGTAATATTCTTGAACCCAGGCTGCAAATACGTGCGCCCGCAGCCGTCAACATTGCAACCTCAGTCGATGTTATACCGCCTTCCGGACCGATGACGATGCCCACGCTGCGGATACGTTTTTCCGACAGGTCGGAGGCCGTCTCCGCAGGTTCACCACAAGCCATGCCCGCAGATGCTTCATACGGGAGCAAAAGACGGTCATATATCCCCGCCCGCTCACATAACGTCCCAACCGTAATGGGTTCATGGACCACAAGACGTCGCTGACGTTTCGACTGATGGGCCGCCTCATCCGCAATTTGCTGCCAACGCGCAAACTTTTTTGCCGTACGTTCCGCTTTCAGCTTCACGACGCAACGATTCATCAACAGCGGCGTTACGCTCACGGCGCCCAGTTCGGTCGCCTGTCGAATAATCCGGTCCATCTTATCACCCTTGGGAACGCCTTGAAACAGATGCAAGTCCGCCGGTAACTCCCGTTGTACGATATCTTCCCCCGTTAAAAGCAGTTCAACCCTTCCGTCTGAAACGGCTGTAATCCGTGCCGTAAAATTGCCGCCGATACCATCGGAAACGGTCAGTTCGTCCCCTATGCGCATTCGCAAAGACCGAAGAAGGTGATCACTGCACGCCTTATCCGGATACATGATATCGCCCGCGGTTTTTCCCGTATGATTCTCTCCGCTTAATAACAGATGTTGCATGCCTACCTCTTGGCCGTAATGCCGACCCAATCACCCGCATAGGTGCTTTCGAATCTCTTAAATCCGTATTGTTTCAATGCATCGATAACGCGGTCTTCCTTTTCCGCCAGAATACCGGACACAATCAGCCGCCCGTCACGCTTGAGATGCGGCAGAAAACACCCCGCCATCTCTTCAATAATCTCCGCCAGAAGGTTTGCCGTAATCAAATCATAGCGTCCGAAACCGACCTCTTCCGCCAAAACCCGATCCTCTATCAGATTCCCCTGAAACAGACGATAGGCTTTTTTGCCGACTTCGTTCACCCCGAAATTCTCCTTACAAACGCGTATTGCCTCCGGGTCAATATCGACCGCTGTCACTTGGTTGGCCCCCGACTTCAAGGCGGCAATACTTAATATTCCGCTGCCGCAACCGATGTCGAGCACCTCACACCCCGGATGAATATTCTTCCGCAAGGCACACAGACAGAGTTGGGTCGTATCATGTAAACCCGTACCGAAGGCGGTCCCCGGATCAATCCGTATTACGGGGCCGTCATGAGGGGGCGGTTCTATCCACGTCGGTGTCACCAAAATATCCGCCACGGTGAAGGGTTTAAAATGCTCTTTCCACTTATCTTTCCATGACGTATCATCCGCTTCACTCATAGTCAGCGTTCCGGCCCCGACATCAAAAAATTCTCGGAGTCGGGTGACTTCCGCAACGACCATCTGTTCCGTCGCCCGGATATCCGCTCCCTCGGGTACGAAAAAACGTAAGACGGAAATCCCGTCATCCGTTTCTTCCGGCAAGATGTCCGCAAATATCCGCTGCCGATCCGCCTCGGACAGACCGGTCCGGTTGATAATCTCAACCCCCTCAATCCCCATCTCATTCAGATTGTAGGCCAGAATTTCCTCCGCCTCGGTTGTAGTCCGAATTTCAAATCGTGTAAACTTCATCTTCTCACCTCTAAACATCCTGAAATTGTAACATACGAAAAGTTTTCTGTCAAACTGACAGACCCCTGCCAAACACCCGAATACGTAAAAACAGTTACGATCGGTAACAACGATGTCACTGACCGTAACTGTCCGTCCATAAACGCCGAATTATGCATTGATATTGGCGTAACGCCGTAACTTGCCTACAGAATCTTTCGCAACAGCGGCACTCGCCGTCCGACCGCCGTCAAGATGAACGACAGCAGGTAAATGCCGATGACCGCCAATGCGAAGAGTAAGGGCCGGTTCAATAAATTGATACGCCAATGATGAAACAGCAGTCGAATGAAGACCATGTGTAACAGGTATACGCCAAACGATGTTTCATCCAAAAGACGTAAGATACGACCGCTCCGATGATTTCGAAACAAACGCTGTACGGTCAAAAAAAGACCGACCGCCTGTACAATGATGAAAAGGGATGCATAGGACCAAAACCATGACCCCTTCGTCTCCAGTCCCGTCCTCATCATATAGATGAAGATGAATCCCGAAGCCGCCGTCCCCGCCAGAAAAAGCGGAATCCCCAAACGACGGAAACGGCCCGTCCGCAGACCATATCCCAAGAGCAGATAAAGCGGAAAAATAGTCGTCACCGGAATGGTAAAGCCGATGACAAAGCCCGTACTTTGCAAAAAGGGAACAATAGACAGGAAGACTACCAGTATACCCGTCAGAACGTACAGTTCCCGACGGGACGAAGCAATCAGTGCTCGTTGAAAAAAGGGCATCAACAAGTACAGTCCAATCAGCAAGTACAGGTACCAGAGGTGCGTCCAACCATCTCCGACAATAATATGCCGAAAGGCCTCTACAATCCGTTCTCCATTCATCGGTGTGCCCGAAGCCACCACGTCAAAGAGGGCGAAAAGCGGTGTCCAAACCACTAATGCGCCAAGGATGCGCGGCAGATACCGAGTGTAGACCTTCCGACATGTGAGCGGTTTTTCCGGTGTCAAGAGGAGTGCACCCGTCACCATGAGAAAACACGGAACGGCCCATAAAAGCTCATTCGTCAGCAACGCCGCCCATTCGATGACGGCACCGCTCAATTGTGTTTGAAACAAATTATAGGAAACGTATAGTGCATGCAAAAGAACAACCGCCCATACGGCAAGGACACGTAAAAGACGATACGCCGCTATATCCGCCATACACTTCCCGTTCGCATCTTTCCCCGCCGCAGGCACGCCTGTCGTCTTATCAGTTGAGTATCGCGTCATTGACACATCCGTTATCATTTACAGTGGGGGCTGCAGGGGCTGCAGGAGCGACGGGCGTTGCGGGGGCGACAGGGGCTTTTGGCGTAATCGGCGCAACCGGTGCTTCCGGCTGTCCGGGATCCTCGGAAACCGCCTCATCGGCTTTCCGTTCCGCCTCTTCTTTCGCCTTCCGTGCCGCTTCTTCCTTTTCTTTCCGTTCCGCTTCCTCTTTTTTCTGCCGCTCGGCCTCTTCTTTTTTCATTTTTTCTGCCGCTTCTTCCGCCGCCTTCTTGACCTCGTCCGCTATTTTACACTCAGCATCCCGCGTTGTCATGTCCTTTTTGCTCTCTTCGGAAATATAGGCCAGAAAAGCAATCGACTGATTTTCATAATTTTCAAAGCGAATAGCACCCTCTTTCATATCTGCCGGCGGAAAATCATGCAAAATTCGCTCCGTATTCTCTTCCGTTTTAACCACCAGGGCACATTTGGCATTGCCCGTCTCCGGAAGGTGAATTTGCCGACGTTCATCGGGTGCAAATCCTTCCGTCATCTGCAACGTTTTTTCTTCGGCCTTGTCACCCTCACCGATTTTTAAACGTAACTCCGTCAAAGTCATGCCGGATTCATTCTTCAAGATGACCGTTCGTGCATCCTCCGGATTCCCCACGGTCTTCAACGCTTCCTTACCACAACCGGTGAATGCGAAGCCGACGATAAACAGCAGTGCCGGAAAAATCAGCAGATGACTCAGCATTTTCAATTTATTCATAATTCATCCTTTCAGTATCCGCTAGCGCGGCATTACCCCGTACCACTTATACTTCAGGGTCCCGCTATCCCCGTAGTTAATCATATAGCCGTTTCGACCCAACTCCACGGTGAAGTCCGGATCGCATACATAAGTTTTTCCGTCTTTTACAACTTCCACCCATGAATGCGGACCAACTCTACCGCCGCCAAGACCAACGGCTCCGTAGATATGAGAAGCCTTGTAGCCCATCAAATCGGCCATGTAATAGAATACGCCGGCCATACCGTAGCAGTTCCCGGATCCGTTTTGGAACGTATTCGTTGCAAAGTAGTACGACCCGGAATTTGGACTCGTCGTCATGGTTCTGTAGCGCAGACTCGTTGCATATTGAAATGCATTTCTCAAACTCCGACCGCGAATCGCCAGAATCTCACCCGCTGCCTGGTACGCTTTGTTCCAAATACCGTTCGGCGCGATGTAATAACCGTCCACCTTTGTGTCGGTTGCCATGGAACCTTCGACCTTGCCTTCCGGATTATTTTTCGGCCAGAAGTAGTAATAGTCCCGACCAAAGGCAACCCAGCCCGTCGCCATATCACCGCTCTGACGCAGATAGTACCAACGACCGCCACTATAGAACCAACCCGACTTCATCGCACCGGAACTGTCAAATACGTACCATTTATCTCCGATAATACGCCATACGTTGGCCACCATCTTACCGGTTTCCGGTTCAAAGTAATACCAGTGACCGCCAATCTTCCGCCATTCATTAACGGCTTTAGCACCGCTTCGGTTATAATGATACCAGTTTTTGCCGTCATAGTGCCAGCCCGTTATCATCGCGGTATTTGCATCGAATCGATACACCGTATTGCCGATCTTATGGTCTCCCTGTGCCATGGTATGGCCGTTTTGATCGAAATAGTACCAGTGACCGCCAATCTTTTTCCATTCATTGATATAGGTTAAATCCTGTTCATTTGCATACGCCCAACGATTCCCGCTTACCGTATCCCATGAATGCTTCAGATGTCCGCCCCACGAACGAAAATAGTATTTCTTTCCGTTAATGACCCGTGCGGTCTCGGCCAACATATTGCCGCTCTCATCAAAGAAATACCAGTGTCCATCGATGAAATCCCAGCAATATGTCACACGCGCACCATTCGATTTATAGTATGCCCATACCTTGCCATCATAATGCCAGCCCGTTATCATTGCGGACTGTTCATTGAAGCGATAATGTGCACCGCCGATGGCAAAATCACCGCTTATGAGCGCATGACCCGTTTCATTAAAATAGTACCAGAGATTGTTATGCTTCAACCACTGCGACGCATAAGCATTCCCGTTTGCATCCGCATAAGAACGGATGCCGCCGTTATGAAACCATCCGGATTTCAACATTGCACCGTCCGGCTTGAAAAAACGTTTGACACCGTTGACAACGACCACCTTATCCGCAGCCATAACGCCCGCCGCATCAAAATAATAAGTTACACCGTCGATTTCTTTCAACCCGCCGGTCAACGGCTCGCCCTTCTCATCGTAATAATATTTTTTACCATCGATTACCTGCCACCCGGTTAATTTGGCGGGCTGCACGACACTGCCGTCGGGATTCGTCCCCGCCGTGCCGACATCATGCATTGTCACGGCGTTGTTATCCGTCACAATACCCGTGCCATCTTGCGCATGTACCATCGCAACGGTGCAAAGAGCGATTACGGCACCGCCGAACAACTGAAACGCTTTTCTTCTCATCTTACCCTCTCAATCATAAATCAATCCATACAACCATTTGTATCAACCTATCTTCAATCGCATATCATTATAGCCGATGGGACTTTATAAATCAAGAAAACTGGGAGAAATTCCCGTCTTTAAAAATTTGCTCCACAGTCTGTTTGTTTACAAACTACATCCGACCCGCCCCTTATTCCAAATGGGTTTTCCATGACGGGAAGCAGCTGAAATTTATATCCGGCGCAAGGTGCTTCTTACAAAATGAAAGTCGTCCAAATGAGAACATCCCATTTGGACGACTTGCCGTTATATCCGTATTGTCTTCAATACATGTTTATCCGCTTCCGCCATGAACAATGTCGTAAGACATCGACATCATCCGACAAAGAAGCGCTTACTCTTGTGTCGACTTCAAATGTGTCCCTTCGGTCAATCGACCGGCGGACATGGTGTACACCGTTTTCCCATAGGCCAATGTGTCCAGTTCATGGGTCACAATCAGAAGCGTTGTACCGTCCCGATTGATTTTTTGAAAAATTTCCATCACCGCCTCGGTATTTTCAATATCCAAATCCGCTGTCGGCTCATCGGCAATCAATATCTTCGGATCATTCATCAACCCCCGGGCAATCAGAACCCGGCGCAATTCACCGCCGGATAATTCCGCCGGATAGGCATCCCGCATATCCTCAAGACCGAGCATCTCAATGAGATAGGCCGCCCGGCCCATCGGGTCACCCTCGCGTTTATATAGAAAATACGGCAGTGAAATGTTATCGAAGACATTCAGATTGTACAGCAAGTCCGCCCCCTGTGGAACGAACCCGATGTTGAAATTCCGAAACTTCGACATCTCCGCATCCTTCTTTTCCGTGATTTCTTCCCCGGCCAGACGAATGCTACCGCCGGTCGGTGTCAGCAAGCCGCTCACCATATTCAAGAGGGTGGACTTACCGCTGCCGGAACGACCGATGATATGGACGAAATCGCCCGCATCAATCTGAAGACAAACCTCATCCACTGCACGAAATGTTTTTCCACCGCGGACATATTCCTTTGTCACATTGTTCAAATCCAGTATCATTACATCCCCCTTGTCGAGGTATAGGCATCCCGCCGCGCCACCTTCACACCCGCATAGAGCGAGGCAACGGGACCGGTCAGCACGCCGATTAACAGACAGGCACCCGCATAGAGCAGCAGGCTGCCCCACTCGGGAATCAAATAGGGGATACTCAGCACCTCACTCATCTTCGGCAAGACGATAAATGAAATGAATCCGCCAACACCCACACCGAGAACGGCACCGAATGCCGAGATTATCGCCGCCTCCCGTAGAATCAATCCCAGGAGCTTCCCTCGCGTTGCACCGATAACACGGAGAATGTTCATTTCCTTCTTCCGCTCATTGACAATGACTGAGAAAATCATCGCTAAAACGATGGCCGCAACCACCCACAACAGAACAAGGGTGAACTTGATATAACCGGAAAGAATCCGAAGATTGGCGGCAATCGGTCCGGCAAAACTCTTGCTGTTGAAGCCGTACATCTTATCCTCTTTCAGCTCTTCCGTGATGGTACGGGCCGCCTTTTCCGCGTCCGTTCCGGGCTTGAGTTTCACCATGATAATGGATACCAAGTCATGCTTTTCCGCATCATAGCTCATCTTCAACCGCTGAGAGGAAAGGGCCAGCTCCCGTGCCGTATCCATATCCATGAACACGCAGGCATCGAAACCGATGCCCGTCCGCTCCAGCTTGCCAACTATACGCATGGTCTTTCCGAGATAGCGGACCTCTTCGCCGACGGCACTTGGTACCTTATCCCCGATGATGACTTCATCCTCCGCCAGGCGTCCGTGATAGACTTGTTCCAGCCACGGCTTGACGATGAAATCCGTCTCCTCGTCGAATCCGATCAGTTGAACCGGATAGGAACAGCAGGATGCCTTCATTGTCGTAATGTAAAGTTGCGGCGATGCCGTATCGATGAAATCGAATCGCTTCAATTTACTCAAAGAGTCGGGCGGCATATATACATCTGAGGGCTTACCCGTCAGCAGTACACCTTTCACCGTCCCCTTGTAGCCATGCGGTGCGACAATCAAATCTGCACCCAAACGATTCGTCAGGCTGGTCACACCCCGATGAAGGCTGACCGATGTCAGTGTCCCTACCATTAAAGCACCTGTAAATAACAGTACAAGGAGAATCAGGCTGAAACTCCGAAAGGGTTTCCGCCTGATATTCTCGACCGCTATACGATGACTCGTTAACGCTTTTCTTTGCATCAGCCTTCTCTTCGTCCTAAAAATCGCATAATCAAACCGATGATACTCAGTGCGAGTACCACGCCCAGCACGATATTCATAATGGGCATCATGGATTGATGACAGGCCATGTCCGGGCTCTTACATACGCCGCACATCCAGCCGCCTTCCTTCATGGGTACGCCATTACCGATTTTAATAATTCCGCGCGGAATCAAATATCCGAGTACGGCGGCTACCGCTGCAAGCAGATACATGACGATACTCACGCCGCGATTCTTGATGAAAATGGCGAGTAATGCCGCCACGATAACAACACCGCCTAAAATGGTCAATCCGATCGCACTGTAATGACAACCCATGGGCTGCCCGTTTTTCATAAAATGACCATGTGCCGCGCAGTCGGTGTTGAGGGGAATGGCCGTCATGGCAATACCCGCAATTAACAGTAAAACACTAATAATTTTGTTCTTCATAGTACGTTACCTCTATTCTTTCGCTTTTTTAAGCGCGGCTTTTGCTACTTCAATAAACTCGTCGTAACTTATAGTCGCTCCGGTTACCGTATCTACATCATTAATATTCTGCTTCTCAACGAGTTGATTGCAGTACTCCTTTAATCCGGCCACGGCCTTCTGCGCCTTCTTTTGACTCAGGGGCGCACCGTCCCGACCGTAATTTTCATCCTTGGGCTGTCCCTTCGCGTCCTTCGCCTTGTACTCACAGGAAGTAATCTTCCCGTCCTTGATGACGATTGTCACGTCCGCCTCGCCCAATACGGTCGAACCGGAGGGATTGTCCTCGGACTCTTCGAATTCATCAAATTCTTCTTTCGGTACGTCATTGGCATCAACATGCGCCGTATAGGTGCCATCCTTATAGGAAACTTTTCCACATCCGGACAGATTCAAAACCGTAAGAAATGCAACGGCCAGTACCGCCACCCGTAATAATTTACTCTTTCTCACGCTTGCCTCCGAATCTGCCGTCCGGCGTCTGGTCAATATCATCCACGATTTTACCATATTCCAGTATGATTTTCCGTTCCGCCTCATCACCGACTTCCGGATCATGGGTTACGACCACGATGGTCGACCCCTCCTTGTGCAGTTCCTTCAAAATGTCGATAACCATCTTTTCATTGGCCTCGTCCAAGTTACCCGTCGGCTCGTCCGCCAGAATGATTTCCGGATGGTTGATGAGCGCCCGCGCAATGCAGACACGCTGTTGTTCACCACCGGAAAGCTGGTTGGGCAAATGCTTCGCACGGTCTTTAAGACCCACCTTTTCCAAGGCCGCCATGGCTTCTTCCTCATCGGGCATGCTGTGGTAGTATTGCGCCACCATCACGTTTTCCAACGCGGTCAGATAGCCGATGAGATGAAATTGCTGAAAAATCAGGCCAATCTTTTCACGCCGTATGGTCGTCAAATTCTTCGCCGATTCTTTCGCGATGTCCTGGCCGTCGATACACACTTGGCCCAGAGAGGGACGATCCATGCAGCCGATAATATTCATCATCGTCGTTTTACCGGAACCGGAGGAACCCATGATGGCCAGCCAGTCGCCCTCGCAGACCGTCAGATTGATATCCGACAAGGCCTTTAATTCCCCGTAGATTTTGGAAATACCTTTTAATTCCAATAATGGTCTTCTATCGTTCATCTTACTCTCCTCTCAACACCAGCGCCGGCTCAATGCGTACCGCAGATCGAACCGGAATAACGCAGGCGATGGCCGTAATCACCATGGACACCACAATCGTAATTGGAATAAGTCCCCACTGGAATGCCACGGCCCGACCGAACACGCTCAGGCTGACATTCTGTGCAAACAGAAAGCCCAGTATGACGCCGAATACGCCGCCGAAAAATCCGAGCATGGCCCCCTCGCTTACAAACTCCTTGACGATTTCACGATTCAGTGCACCGAGTGCCTTCTTCAAACCGATTTCACGTCGCCGCTCCGTGACGACGGCCATCATCGTCGTCGTTACGGAAATCATGGTCAGAATCAATACGACCACCGTAACGATGTATACCAACGCCTGTAACTTACCCAGCACCACGTCCTGTGACTGCGTCACGCGCAGAACGGGTCGCGCGGAAATTCCATCCAGATTTTTCTGAATATCTTCCGCAACCCGGTCCAAATGTTCGCGGTCCGCCTCAATGGAACATTCTACGATGTCCACGCGGTACTGATCCTCCAACATCTCGTTCAATACGTTGATGTCCATGAAGATAAAGTTTTCCTCTTCACCGCCGGTCGTCACGATGCCGCCGATGGTAAAGCGCCGCGTATAAGTATCGTCCGCCACCGGTTCTTCCTTCTGTGAGGCCTCATGACGGCGTGCCACTTCTTTACTGTCGTCGGTAATGGAGGTCGCCTCCGTCGTCTTTCCGTATTTCGGGCCCGTAACTTCAATCTCGTCCCCGACACCCAGGTTCATTGTCTTGGCAATCTCCTTGCCGACCATGACGAGGTCGTCGTGACCGTTCCCGACCCATTCGCCGTCGATATACCAAAACGGCGAATTCTTTTTTGCCTCCTCCATATCCGTACCGGCCAGCACGTACGGGTGCTCATGCACGTTCGTCGTTTGATAACGATAGGGTGCCATACCCACGATTTGACCTTCCGGAATGGATTTCCGTGCCGTCTCAACATCCGACTTCGACAGTTTTTCCTTCTCACCCGCCGGCAAGAGGACCATATTTGCACCGTAGGAACGGAATTCCTTACCCAACTGACGCGGAATATCATAGTATATGGTGACCAAACCCGAAAGGATGGTCGCACCGATGGCAACGGCCAGAATGGCTACCAGGAAGCGGGAACGACGTCGAAAGAGGGAACTGAACAACATCTTAAAAAACATTCTATTTCTTTTCATTGTGCTCTCTCCTATCTGCCGTGTAACACTTCCGTCGGCTTCAACTTCAGCATATACCGAATGGCCGGGATACTGCCCAACATCGTCACCAGTATTACCAGCACGATATCAATGGGAATAACCATTGGCGCCAATTCAATATATGAGCCGAATACCGTCTTACCGATAATCTGCGTAAATCCGATGCCCGCACCGTAACCGAAAATACCGCCGATGAAACCGGTCAAGACGATTTCCGTCAAGATCAGTCCCACGATGGCCGGTCCCGTGCCGCCCAACGCCTTTATCAGACCGATTTCCGCATTCCGTTCCATAACACTCGCCGTTACCAAGTTGGAAATACCCAACGCCGACCCGATGGAACAGAGAATCGTAATCAAAAGCATCAACAACTTCGTCTTATTCAGGATGGAGCCTTCCGACTCCGCCACCTGACGGATGGGCTTTGCCACACCGTCCTGTACGACTTCCTGAATCTGATAACAGATTGTACTTACGTAAGCGGTACAGTACCATGTCTCATACTCGTCCGGTTGCAGGCTCCGCGGATCTTGGGCCGCCTTCTTCGCCAAATCGTTGTCCGGCGTGGTGATGGCAGAAATTTCAATCTTGCTGACCTTTCCGGTCAAGCCCGTCATCTCCTGGACTGTCGAGAGGTTCGCATACAGACTCTCGTCTTCCGAACTGCCGGCATTAAAGATACCGCGCACGGTTAAATCCCGCGACCCCTTTTTCGTCTTGAGGTTCAATGTGTCGCCAATTTTGATATTGTCCCGCTGGGCCAATATACTACCGACCATGACCCCGTCGGCATCCTCGGTTTTGAGCCACTCACCGTCAACGGTCCACCATGCCTTCATATGAATCATGCCGGTGGTCACTTCTTCCCCCGTCGACAACTTCAGGTATTTGTCGAACCAGGTACCCACCAGGTTGACGCTCTTTTCCTTATCCTTGATACTCACCTTCGTATCCAGGTACGGAGTGTAATCGACAATATTAAAACCCCAGAAAATCTGCTTTACTTTCGGCAGGTCTTCTTCCTTTAAAAATTTATCGTTGATGCCCACACCTTCATCCAAGCCGTAAAGGTCCCCCAGAAGCGATGCATCCTTCGGCACGACATTGATGTTCGCACCATAGGTTTTCAACTCCTCATTGACCTTGTCCCCTACACCGAGCATGACGTTCATCATGGCGGTCGCAAGAGAAACACCCAATGCGACGGTGAAGGCTATCATGAACATTTTGCTTTTTTGCCGCAGCAAGGTGCCGCGAATCATTCTCCAAAACATATAACCTCCTACCGAAAGATGTGTTCAAATTTATACAGGGTTTCTTTTTGAATCCGGATGGTTGCATCCTTGATTTCATAGTCGAACGGAATGGGATTGCATCCACCCTTGAAACCGATGGTTGCCTTGTTCATGACGACGTCGCATTTCTTACAGACGACCTCGTCCTTCCGCTCAATATAACCCGCCACACCACAGATTTCGCAAGCATCCAGTCCCAAGCCGTATGCATTGCCCTGCGGCTTACGTACGACCAGGAATTTGATTTGATTACCGTTCGGTCCTTTGATGGCGAAACGATGCAGATGTCCGTCCTCTACCATACTCAGAGGAACAATCACCTCACTGTCCGTCTCCTCCACCTGCTCGGGCGGTGTTGCCTGTTCTTCCCGCTCGTCATAAGCCTTGACAACCGTACCGATAAGGATGACCGATATTGCCAATGCACCCGTAAAATAGGACCACCGCCGCTTATTACGCAAACGGGCACGCTCCTTGCGGTACAACGCGCTGTTGGCGAAACTTCCTACCACCTTCCGGTTCCGGATGATGACGATGAGCGCTGCAATCAGGCAAATAATGACCGAAATGAAAACGCTGTAGTAGTTGAAGCTGACGCCCCAACCCAGAATATGAAAAACTTTCTTAACCGGAATCAGGCGCAACTTTGCTGCATCACCGATGGCGAGCATGACATAGTGCAGACTGATAACCAGGGTCAGAAGCAGGAAGACACTCTTCGCAAAACGATGAGACTCCTTTTTACAGAGATGCCGCACGGCGAAAAACCCGAGGACCGTTACCCCGATACCCAGAGCGTAGCCGATGGAACGCATCAGAGACATCGTGGAAATGGTCTTCTCTCCAAAATAGACGAACTCCGTCGTGTATCGAATCAACCCGGGACCGACCCGCATGATGAGAAAAGCGGATGTCACGGTTGCCAGGCCGTTTCGGACGGCAATCATCTTTGCCGACTTCTTCTTGTTCCGAAATTCAATAATCAACCATATAAACAGTAACATAAAGAACAGGCCGGCCAGTACCGTCGTCCAACGATGAATCCGGTTAAGCTGAATGTTCATTTTCTTCGGATACAACGTCTTCAGTACGAACTGCGCAATGGCCCCGCACCAACCGACAAGCCAACCGCCGGTCAGCATCCATTTTGCACTTTTTCTCTTTTCATGGAGAAAGAGTGCCGTCAATACGCCTGTAAATAACAGAAGTTCCGTTAGGTCGTAAGTTGTAAGAACCAAGTATTTAAGAATTTCTATCACCTCCGTATAATAAAGGAAAAACCCTCCGAAGAGGGTTTTTCATGCGGCTGATTATTGCCACTGTTCAGCGTAAGACCAGTCGAATTCATGTGTTAACTCTTTGTAGAATTCTTCGTATTCTTTCTTGCCGCCCTTTGCACCGTCGACGCCGGTTTCGTCGTCAATATGCAACAGATATTCCGACGGGGGAACGATTGTAAGCTTCAACTTATACTGTTCGCCGTCTTTCAATGCTTCTTTCTTGATGTTACCGCCGTAATGCGGTCCGTCGGAAGCGTTCATCGGCATGAATACGCCTTCGTCCGTCGTCTTGCCGTCTTTATCAACGATTTCATACTTAACGGTCAGGTACGGTACCCAAGCACCTTCCAGCTCACCGTCTTCACCTTCTTCAGGCGCACCGAAACCGAATGCCTGCGATTTTTCCGGGAGCAGATGGATGTCTGCTTCCAAGTGACAAGCGGAATCTTCCTTGCTTGTTCCCGCAGCCTGTTTCGGATACATATCAACCGGTTGGAAATAAACCGGTGCAACCACGTACGGGCCGAGTTCGATTTGATCCGCTACCGGAAACTCTTCAAAACCGGATTCGCCCGGCTTTTCAGCTTGCTTTTCGGGCTCATCTTTTTTATCTTCCGCCTTATCTTTAGCTTCTTCTTTTTTGTCGTCTTCTTTTTTGGTTGTTTCCGTTTTCTTGTCATCCGTCTTCGTTTCACCGCAACCGGTTAAGCCGAGACTCAGTCCCATAACACCAACCATGGCCAAAGCCAACAATCTTAATTTTCTCATAATACCTCCCAAACTATGCCGATATCGACATACACAATAATGTTATTACATGTTTCATGATAATTAGAGTTCTCTAATTTGTCAAGTCTTATCTACAATTTCTTCATATATCTGCGAACTTTCGTACAATTCAGTACAAAGCGTGCCTTAATATATCGTTGATGTGCGCATTCGGTGTCCCATTATCCGGGAATTTACGCTTGTGCCTCTTTTTTCAAAGCTGCCTCATGTGCCTTGATACGACGCTTCGTATTTTTCTTGTGCGCAACGTAAATCCAGACGGCCGCAATCAGAATAATTAACTGCGGTAACAGCGTCTCCGCACGATCGTAGATGCCCAAAAGCTCAAATGTAAAGCCATTCATGATGGGAATGGTCGTACCACCCGTGATGAGACCGGCCTCGGTTAACTCGAATACACCTTTGCCGACAAAGGAAATACACATTACAAATAACAAGATACTCGTAAAGGCAAAGAACGGCTTGAGCGGCAACTGTACCGTCGTAAACCGGAACAGAATCCAGATAACCGCCAGTACAACGACACCGACCACAAATCCCAGAACCGCCATCCCGATATCCGTCTTACCGCCGCTGAACGATGCCTGATAGAACAGCACCAGCTCCGCACCCTCACGGAATACCGCGATAAAGGCCGCAAAAATGAGACCGCGTTGACTCTGCTTATCGATGGACGTGTTGATTTGATCCTGGATATATTCCTTCCACGCCGCTTCATCCGATTTATGCAACATCCAGTTGCTGACGTAAAACAGGACACCGACGGCAAGGAACATGGTCAAACCTTCCACCAATTCCTGTGAAGCACCGACACCACCCATGATGAATTTAATCACGCCGGCCAGTACGAAGCTGCAAATGACGGCCGCCAGTACGCCCATGTAGACGCCACGACAAAGATGCTTGTTCCCCGTCTTAATCAAGTACGTTATGATGGCAACCACGACGAGGATGGCTTCCAGACCCTCACGGAACAGGAGCAGGAAGGATGCCAAAAATGAACGCAATTTCGCTGCACCTTCATCCGCCTGCACGTTCTCCGTACCGTCGATGGCACGTCCCACATCATCTTCGGAGTCCGGTGACGCGGCACCGTCCAAGACCATGGCATCACGGAACACCTTATATTTGAGTTGTTGAATCTGTTCCTTCAACGCCTCCTTATCCGCATCTTGATGCCCCAGTAAGGAGTGCTTGATGTCACGGAATTGTCCCTCAATATGACCCACCCGCTTTGCGGATATGGCCGTCATGACGTTCTTTTCAAAGCCCTGCGTCTCATAGAGCTTGAAATACGCACTGTTCATGTCGTCATGCGCCGTCTGCCATTCATCCTTATCCACATTTTTAATGGCATCGTCAAAGAATTCACCCATGGCACGGGCAACATCCTGCCAAGTATCATAGTGATCCTTTGCGGCCATTACGTCCGTGGTGAATACCGTAAACAGCATCAGTACCATGACAAGCATGGTCATAATTCGTTGCTTCATACGCTTTCCTTCTTTCTATAAAAACATTTCATTTTCAATGTTACCATCTTCTAACGGTTTTGTAAAGGATAACAAGGTTGTTCTCTATTCTGATGCCCCCTTGCCGGCAATACGACCGAAGACCACGATGTCCGCTATGGCAACGGAACCGAGTCGATTCGTACCGTGAATATGTCCCGTCGTCTCACCCGCCGCATACAATCCCTGAATCGGTTTGCCGTCTTTATCCAGAACTTGTGCCTCGGCATTGATGCGGATACCGCCCATCGTATGATGTACGGCCGGTTTCGAACGCATAATGTAATAGGGCCCCTCGGTAAAGGCTACGGGCGGTTTCCGTTTTTCGTAATGAAAATCCTCATCCACACCCGCTTTGGCAAAACCGTTGAACCGGTCCACGGTCTTTTGCAACTGTGCGGGGTCAACGCCTGCCGCTTCCGCCACTTCTTCAATGGAATCCGCTTTGTGCAGAACACCCGCCTTCAGCAACGAGTTATACTCGTTCTTGTAAATGCTGCCGACCTTGCTGTCCTTCATGGCATCTTCGTCCCAGAACAGATAGGAACAACCGCCCGTCTGATCCGCGGTCGCCTTGGAGATGACGTCCCGCCGTTCCAATTCCTCGACGAAGCGATTGCCTTCCTTGTTGACCAGAATACCCCGGCCCATCAGACGCACGTCACCGACGTAGAGAAGACGCCCCGTATCCGGATGACAGGTGGGATAGGTCTGAATATATTGCATATCCACCAGATCCGCCCCCAGCATTTCCGCCATTTGAATACCGTCACCCGTCGTGCCTACGGAATCCGTGGAAAGGATTTTTTCGTCCATGGACGGGTCATATTTTTTCCGCATCTCCAAGTTTGAACCGAAACCGCCGGTGGCCAAAACGATGCCTTTTTTCGCCGTGAATACATGTTGCTCACCGCCATGTTCCGCCTCGACCTTGCTCACCTTGCCGGCGTCATCCTTCACCAATGCCGTCGCCTTTGTGCCGGTATAGACGGTAATACCGAGTGACGCCGCCTTGGCACGCATTTTTCGAATCGTCTCCTCGCCGGAACCACCGAGCGGTACGGGGGAACGCTTTACCGAATGGCCACCGAAAAAGAGCAGGTGATCTTCGAACTTCACGCCCAGATCGTCACGCAACCACTCATAGGCGGGCAGGGCACCGTCCGCCAACACACGTACCAACTCGGGATCGTTCTTGTTGTCACCGCCCTTGAGAATATCCTCATACAGCTGATCCGCCGAATCTTCAATGCCTTCCTTCTTCTGCAAGTCATTGCCCGGTGCGGCAATTGCACTGCCGGAAATCAAGGTGTTTCCGCCGGTAACCGCCATTTTTTCCAACATGAGGACATCGGCACCGTTCTCGGCGGCGGTAATGGCGGCACTGTAGCCGGCACCACCCGCGCCGACTACGATGACATCAAAATCCGTCCGATCAATCCGTACACCGTCATCCAGACTCAGCTTTACGGCCTTAAAATTCTTCAGGGTCGCTCCGGCCTTGACCACGGCGTCCGATACGGCTTGAATATAGGCTTCCGTAGTGGTGGATGCACCGGAAACGGCATCACAAGTCAGCCCCTGCTGACCGATAATACCTTCCCGCAGTTGACGAAATACTTCTTCCGTCAATGCACCGGTCTCTTCGCTGGACAAAATCTCGATGTCTTCAATCTTGTCTTCCGACACCTTGACCGAAACCTTTAACGGTCCGTTCATTCCCTCGGCCTCCCCTTCATAGGTCCCCGGCTTCATGCTTTGTCCCCCGGATTTACCGCAACCGGTGAATACGGTCAACAGCAGACCAATCAACAGAATCGGTAACAATAGGGATCGTTTTCTACTGATTACGCTCATGGCATCCTTCCTTTCTACTCCCCGATATCGTTCTCCCCATCAGTATAGTGTAAGTACGCACTAAAATCAATTGATGTTACGGCGAAAAGAAAATAATGTCGCAAAATACGTCTACTTTGTGAACGACCATCGTCACGGAGAACGACGACGGAGACCGTAGTGCCGGAATGAACACATAAAAACACCGGTCCCCTGTTCCGGGAAACCGGTGTTCTCTCTACGCTTCCTGCATGAGCTTATCAAATGTCAGCAGCGCTTCTTTTTGTTTCTTGTTCAGTTTTTTCGGTACATCGACGACCAAGGTGACGTAATGATCGCCCCGGTTGCCGCGGTTGACATCGGGCATCCCCTTGCCGCGCAAACGCACTTTCGTATCCGTCTGTGTTCCCGGCTGTACCGCATAAATAACTTCACCGTCCACGGTGCGGACCCGTATGTCGCCGCCCAGGACCGCTTCCTTGTAAGTAATGTATTTGGAGGTAAAGATGTCGTTCCCGCGCCGGATAAAGACGGGATCCCGGGCCACACTGATGACGACCAGCAAATCCCCGCGCGGACCGCCGTTGATGCCCGGCTCGCCCTTGGCGGCAATCCGGATGATGTTTCCGTTGTCGATACCGGCCGGTATTTGAATCTCGACGGTTTTCTTCACCCGTTCAAAACCCTCTCCGTGACAGGTATCACACTTCTCTTTGATAATCTGACCCGTCCCATGACAGTCGGGACAAGTCTGTATGTTTTGTACCTGACCCAGGAAGGACTGCTGCGTATAGACCACCTGTCCGCGACCGTTACACTTACCGCAAGTCTCCGGTGCGGTCCCGGGCTTTGCACCGTTTCCGTGGCAGGTCGTACAATCTTCCTTGAAGTCCATCTCGATTTTCTTCGTGACACCGGTCACCGACTCCGCAAAGGTTACCGCCATGCGAATCTGAACATCGGCGCCCTGCCTCGGTGCATGCGGATTCCGGCCGCGTCCGCCGCCGAAACCGCCGAAAAAGCTGCCGAAACCGCCGCCGAACATGCCGCCCAAAATATCCTCGAAATCGATATCGTCCATATTGAAGTGGTACCCGCCGCCCGGGCCGCCACCTTCAAACGCCGCATGACCGAATTGATCGTAGTTTCGCCGCTTCTGCTCATCACTCAAGATGGCATATGCTTCCGAAGCTTCCTTAAATTTGGCTTCCGCCATGGCATCTCCGGGATTGGCATCCGGATGATACTTCTTGGCAAGCTTTCGATACGCTTTTTTTATGTCGTCGTTGCTGGCATTCTTCTGAATCCCGAGCACCTCGTAATAATCTTTTTTTTCGGCCATTTTCATCCTTTCCGCAATACGCGGTGCGGACGTGGTAAACTACCACGTCCACTGCCGTCGCCTATACTTCCCGGTATTCACCGTCTACAACGTTATCATCGTTATCCGGCTTTGCTTCTTCCGCCTCTCCCGCTTGTGCGGTGTTTGCCTGTGCTTGCGCCTGCTGCTCGTACATCTTGGTGAAAAGCTGCTGCGCTGCATTCATCAGTTTTTCTTTACCGGCCTTCAACTGCTCAATCTGCTCATCCGTCAAATTATCCGCATCGGTCGATGCAACCAATTCCTTCAAGCTCTTGAGTTCGGCTTCTACGCCCTCTTTTTCCTTGGCATCCAGCTTGTCGCCTACTTCTTCCAACGTCTTTTCCGTCTGGAACACGATGGAATCCGCTTCGTTTCTGGCTTCAATGCCTTCCTTCTTCTTCTTATCCTGCGCCTCGAATTCCTGCGCCTCTTTGACCGCCTTGTCGATGTCCTCATCGGAGAGGTTCGAGCCGGCCGTAATCGTAATATGTTGTTCCTTGCCCGTACCCAGGTCCTTCGCGCTGACGTTGACGATACCGTTCGCGTCAATATCGAAGGTTACTTCAATTTGAGGTACGCCGCGCTTTGCCGGCGGAATGCCGTCCAGACGAAATTGTCCGAGGCTCTTATTATCCCGGGCAAATTGACGCTCACCTTGTACGACATTAATGTCCACGGCCGTCTGATTATCCGCCGCCGTCGAGAAGATTTGGCTCTTCTTCGTCGGGATGGTCGTGTTCCGCTCAATCAAGCGGGTCGCCACACCGCCCATCGTCTCGATACTGAGAGACAGCGGGGTCACGTCCAGGAGCAGGATATCGCCTGCACCCTCGTCACCGGCCAACTTACCGCCCTGTACCGACGCACCGATGGCAACACACTCATCCGGATGCAAGGTCTTGGAGGGTTCCTGACCCGTTAATTGTTTTACTTTTTCCTGTACCGCCGGGATACGGGTCGAACCGCCGACCAACAACACCTTACCGATGTCCGAGTTCGTCAGTCCGGCATCCCGCATGGCGTTACGCACCGGTTCCACCGTCGCCTCGACGAGATCATGCGTCAGTTCATCGAACTTCGCACGGGTGAGGCTCATGTCGAAATGCTTCGGTCCTTCCGCCGTTGCCGTAATAAACGGCAGGTTGATGTTCGTGGTCGTCGCGGTAGACAGTTCCTTCTTGGCCTGTTCGGCGGCTTCACGCAACCGTTGCATCGCCATCTTGTCATTGGAGAGATCCACACCTTCTTTATTTTTGAAGTCCGCAATCATCCAATCCACAATCTTCTTATCGAAGTCGTCGCCGCCCAATTTATTGTTACCGGAAGTAGCCAATACTTCGATAACGCCGTCACCGATGTCGATGATGCTCACGTCAAAAGTTCCGCCACCCAGGTCGTAAACCATGATTTTCTGCTCATCTTCATTATCCAAACCATATGCCAATGCGGCTGCCGTCGGCTCGTTGATAATACGTTTTACGTCCAAGCCGGCAATCTTACCGGCGTCCTTCGTTGCCTGACGTTGCGCATCGTTGAAATAAGCCGGCACCGTGATCACCGCTTCGCTTACCGTCTCACCGATGAATGCCTCCGCATCCGCCTTCAATTTTTGAAGAATCATCGCCGAAATCTCCTGCGGCGAATATTTCTTGTCGTCAATCTGTGCCCGGTAATCCGAACCCATGTATCGTTTGATGGATGAAATGGTGTGGTCCGCATTCGTCACGGCCTGACGCTTTGCCGGATCGCCGACAAGACGTTCCCCGTTTTTCGTAAATGCGACAACAGACGGCGTGGTCCGTTCACCTTCCACATTCGTAATAACTTCCGGCTTTCCGCCTTCCATAACGGCTACACACGAGTTCGTGGTACCCAAGTCAATTCCTATAATTTTACCCATGGTAATATCCTCCTTTAATTTACAACCTTAACCATACTGTATCGTATGACCTTATCTTTGTATGTATATCCTTTTTGAAACTCTTCCGTAATTTCGTTCTCGCCGTAATGCTCATCTTCTTCATGTAACACGGCATTATGAAAATCCGGGTCGAATGCCCGTCCAAGCGCCTCAATGGGTCGTACGTCGATGCCTTCCAGCACTTCCATAAACTGCTTATATATTTGTTCAAAGCCCTGATAGAACGAATCATCTCGTTTGTCTTCGTCGACCGCCTCCAGGCCCCGCTCAAAATTATCGACAACCGGCAGTATCTTCAGAATCAAAGAAGAAACGCCGTTGTCAAACATCTCCGACTTTTCTTTGTTGCTGCGCTTACGGAAATTTTCAAACTCCGCCATCAACCGCTGATACCTGTCCGTCAGTGCTTCAAATCGCTGATCCGGCGTTTCCTCCGCCGGTTCGTTCTCCACTGCTGCATCTTCCGATGCACCGGCCGTCTCCTTTGAAGCTGCGGTTTCCTCCGGTGTTTCATTCGCCGCTTTCGCAACCGTTTCTTCCGTATTCCGTTCTTCCGTCGGATTCGTCTTCACCTTTTCTTCCTGTAAGGTCTCCTTATTCTCTTCCGTCATGTATTTCCCTCCGCCTTTCCGCCCGCATCCTCATGCTTACTGAAGATACGGTCCAACTGGTTCTTTACTTCGCTCAAATCCCGTACAACCTTCTTGTAATTCATCCGCTTCGGACCGATAATGCCGATTGTACTCTTCAATCCGTCTTGTATCTCATAGTTCATGGTCACGATGCTGCAATTTTGCATGGTGGAAACGTTTGTCTCATCACCGATGTAGACCTGAATACCCGTTTCTTCCGCATTGGCATCAATCATAAACTCGGCCAACTCATCTTTTTCCATCAGCTCGGTCAAAAGGCCGGCGATGTTCCCCTCGGCACTCAGCTCCGGGTATTTCAAAATATTGGACGTGCCGCCGGAGTAGATTTCCAAACCGTCATCTTCCACCAAGGTATTGCCCAGTGCTTCAATGACCATCAACATCAAATCCGCATGCTCACCTGACTGTTCCTTCAGTTTCATAATCTGCGAGATGCTGATGTCGTCCACCACTTCACCGCAGAGATTGGTGTTCAGCAGCATGTTCAACTTAAAGATGACGTCCGCCTCTACCGGCTCATCCGGGATGATAATCTGATTCTTGATGACGTTCCCTTGTAGAACGCAGACCAAAATCATCTTCCGTACATCAATCATGGACAACTGCAAAAACTTGATGGTGTTGTGCTTGGCCGTCGGCGCCGTAATCATGGTCGTATAGTTCGTGCTCTGTGCCAACAAGTCCGCCACCCGGTTCAACAACTGTTGTACCCGATCCACCTTTTCGAACAGGAGGGCGCTCTGTTTGTTCAGGTCCGCCTCTTTCTCATCCATGTCCTGCTCCCGTTGTCGGATATCCTCCAGTCGATCCTGCATCAACAGGTCTACATAAAGGCGATAGCCCTTGTCCGTCGGAATCCGACCGGCCGAGGTATGCGGTTGCACGATATAGCCCATATCTTCCAAGTCCGCCATCTCGTTTCGCACCGTGGCGGAAGAAACATTCAAACCGGGATACTTCGATATGGTCCGAGACCCGACCGGCTCACCGGTTTCCATATAGTTCTCAATGATAATATTGAGGACCTTTAATTTTCGTCCGTCTAATGCCACAACCTCACCTCCGCTCGTTGTTAGCACTCATCAATGGGGAGTGCTAATTGTTGACTCTAATGTACCACCGCCCTCTCTATTTGTCAAGCTATTAATGTGACATTGTTGTGAAACCGTATTGAACGCGTAATCGCTTCTGCACATTTGCATATAAAAAAGAAGAGCCCCTTCGCTCTTCTCCAACTTCGTATTTCGTATCCGCCTATGCCTGTGTCCCATGATCAAAATTATAGGACCGCAACCTTGCCGACATTTCACGATTCACTTCCGCCAACCGTCTGTGTACGATACAGTGATTTGCCACCCCGGCCGAACATTCCGACGGTGACTCCAGACAACGATTGATATACAGCGGGCCGTCAATCAGTTCAATCACTTCCAGATAAGTGATATCCCCCGGGTTCCGGGCGATGCTGTATCCGCCGTGGATACCGCGAAATGATTTCACGACCTGCCCCTTCAGCAATTTATGCAACACTTTCAGTGCATATTGTTCCGTGATGACACATTTTTCCGCCACCATCCTGGAATTGACCCGTCCATCTATCCCTATTTCCGAAAGATAGGCCGTGATACGTAACGCATAGTCCGCCTCTGTAGATATTCGCATCGGTCCTCCCTTTCCGTTTATAATACTATACCTTAATGGTCATATATACATATTACTTTAATTATACGTCCATTCTACCGCTTGTCAACACTTTAACGTGATAAATAGCCCGTTTAACATTCATTTCATTTTTTATACGTATTTTCCGGCTCGCAATGGAAATCAACGCCTTTGATTTTTCCGTTGAAAGATGATAAAATTGATGGACGATGTCGGCAATGAAAGCGGTATGGAGGTCAGCATGAAATTTTCGGAAGAAAATATCCGTGAGCGGTTAAAAAATCGCGCTTTTCGGGAATTAAAGGAAATACTGGATCGTGAAAACGAAATGGATATCGCGGAAATTCTGGATGCATTGAATTCGGAAGAAACCATCATGGCATTCCGTCTTCTGTCCAAGGATAAGGCCGCGGAAGTCTTTGCCTGTCTCTCTCCGGATCACCAGCGTGACATCATCAACAGCATTACGGATAAAGAGTTGGGCCGTATGGTCGATGACCTGTTCATTGACGATGCGGTCGATATGGTGGAAGAATTACCGGCAGGCGTCGTACGACGCGTTCTGGAGAACTCATCGGATGAGACGCGACGGCTCATCAATCAATTCCTGAATTTTCCGGAAAACAGTGCCGGCAGTATCATGACGGCGGAATATATCGGTCTGAAAAAACATATGACCGTTCAGGAATGCTTCCGCTACATCAAGAAGCACGCCATCCGCAGCGAAACCATCTATACCTGTTTCGTTACGGATGAATATCGACGGATTGAAGGCGTGGTCAGCGTCAAGGACCTCTTCCTCCATCCCAAGCCGCAGCGGATTGAAGAATTCATGGATACCCATGTCATTGTGGCCCATACCCATGACGACCGGGAGGCCGTCGCCGATATGTTCAACAAATACGATATCCTGTCCCTGCCGGTTGTCGACAACGAAAATCGTCTCGTCGGCATCGTCACCGTGGATGACGCCTTCGACGTCATGGAGCAGGAGGCCACGGAGGACTTCCAGAAGATGGCCGCCATGGCACCGAGTGAGCGTCCGTATTTGAAAACCAATGCATTCATTTTGGCGAAGAACCGGATTCTCTGGCTCGCCGTGCTTATGTTAAGTGATACCATCGCGGGAACCATCCTCGCCGGCTATGAAAACGCGTTCCGGGCGCTCCCGTTACTGGTCAGTTTCATCCCCATGCTCATGGGTACCGGCGGTAATGCCGGCAGTCAAAGCTCTACCATGATTATCCGTGGTATGGCCGTCGGTGAGATTCACCTGGGTGACTATATGCGCGTCTTGTTCAAAGAGTTACAGGTCGGCTTTATTTCCGGTCTCATCTTGGGCATCATCAATTTCATACGATTGATAATTTTCTACCCCGGACAACCCTTGGTCATCCTTACGGTCGTGTTGAGTATCCATATCATCGTCATCTGTGCAAAGATTATCGGTGCCGTCCTGCCTATGATTGCCAAGGCGGTCAAACTTGACCCCGCCATCATGGCCGCACCCTTGATTACGACCATCGTGGATGCGTTGGGACTCATCGTATACTTTCAATTGGCAACCCATCTTATCGGGCTGTAGCAGCGGAAAGGAGTATTATGAAACTCACAAAAGAAACCATTGTTTCTCTGATAGACCATAAAGACTACCGCCGCCTGCAGTCTCTTCTCGCCCGGGAAAACGAGGCGGATATTGCCGAGGTGACCGACGAATTGAATTCGGAACGGGCCATCACGACCTTCCGCCTGCTGCCTAAGGATCGGGCGGCGGAGGTCTTTGCCATCCTGTCACCGGAACACCGTCAGTCCATCATTAACAGCATCACGGACAAGGAATTGCAGGGCATTCTGAATGACATGTTCATTGATGACGCGGTCGATGTCATCGAAGAATTACCTGCCGGTATTGTCCGTCGGGTGTTGGAAAATACGGATCCGCAGACACGGCGGCTGATCAACCGCTTTTTGAAATATCCGGAGGACAGCGCCGGCAGCATTATGACGGCGGAATACATCGGTCTGAAAAAACACATGACGGTGAGTAACTGTTTTGACTATATCCGGGCACATGCCATTACGTCGGAAACCATTTATACCTGTTACGTGACGAATGATACGCGGCAAATCGAGGGTGTGGTGACCATCAAGGATTTGTTTCTCGCCGACGATGACGCCGTCATCGCCGACATCATGGATACAAACGTCATCACGGCCCATACACATGATGACCGCGAGGCCGTGGTCGATATGCTGAATAAATATGATTTCCTGTCACTCCCGGTCGTTGATAACGAAGACCGGCTGGTGGGCATCATCACCATCGACGATGCCTTGGATGTCATGGAACAGGAGGCCACGGAGGACTTCGAGAAGATGGCCGCCATGGCGCCGAGTGAACGTCCCTATTTGAGGACGAACGCTTTCGCGTTGGCGAAGAACCGTATCTTGTGGCTTGCCGTCCTGATGTTCGCCGACATGATCGCCGGCATCATCCTGCATCGCTACGAAGAAGCTTTTCAGGCAATCCCGCTTTTGGTCAGCTTCATTCCGATGCTGATTGATACGGGTGGTAATGCGGGCAGCCAGAGTGCCACCATGATTATCCGAGGTATGGCCGTGGGTGAAATTACTTTGAAGGACTTTTTCAGGGTTGTCTTCAAAGAATTTCAAGTCGGCCTGCTGACGGGCTCGGTCCTTGTCCTCATCAACTACATCCGATTGAGTATTATGTATCCCGGCAAGACGATGATTATTCTGACGATTATCCTGAGTATCTACATCATCGTCATCCTCTCAAAGATGTTGGGCGCCGTTTTGCCCATGATTGCAAAAGCCTGTCACGTGGATCCGGCCATCATGGCCGCACCGATGATTGCGACCATCGTGGACGGCCTCGGTTTGTTACTATACTTTGAATTGGCCACGTTCCTGTTGCACTTATAACACAATTCTTCTATAATGGAGAAAGAAGCAGATGACAGCCCGGTCGTTTCAGATGATGAAGCGTACCGTTATGGCAGTATAAAAGGAGGTACCTATGGAATCGATGAATGAATACTATAGTGAAGACACCAACACGTTCAAATATGAACCGAACGGTACGGAGTTCTGGGATCGGATGATTGAGGCGTACGAGAACGGAGAAACCCTCGTCGGCCACGTAACCGGTCTGACAAACCAGGGTCTGACCGTGGATCTTTACGGTTTCAAGGCCTTCATGCCGCGCAACCTGGTGGAACAGCGCGTGCCGGAATCCTTGGAGCGGTATCTGGACCGGGAGTTGCAATGTCGCATCAGCAACATCAGCGTTCAGAAAGAGTCCATCGTCCTCAATCGCCGCGTCGTTCTGAATGAAGAACGGAAGCAACGGAAGCGGGAACTCCTGAACGCCTTGAAAATTGGCGGACGATATGAAGGAAAGGTCGTAAACCTGACCCCCTACGGTGCCTTCATTGAGTTGGAGAACGGTTTGACGGGGCTGTGCCATGTCTCGCAGATTTCACATACGCGTATCAAGCATCCGGATGTGAAATTACAAGTCGGTCAAGTCGTGCCGGTCCGTGTCATCAATGTTGAGCGGGACCGAATTTCCTTAAGCATTAAGGCCCTGGAAAAAGCGCCGGAGCCGACGCGCAGGAATAATGACCATGTGGCAACCGGAAATTTCAAAAATCCGGCTGCCGGAGAAGCAACCACTTCGCTGGCGGACTTGCTGAAGAATGTCGACCTTTAAAAGAATGAAACCGTGCCGCGGACAGCAGTCCGCAGCACGGGTTTTTATTTTGTCTGTCAATATTGTCGGAGAATGCGCCGACCCCTTTCCTATCCGATTTTACTTTCGCCGAATCGTACCGTCCGATTCGATGACAATCTTTCGCTCTTTCAGCAGTTTACCGACGGCCCGTTTGAATGCCGCCTTGCTCATACCGCAGACACGTCGAATCTTTTCCGGACTGTCTTTCTCCGTCACGAGAAGGTCGCCGGACCACTCATCCATCAGCCGCATCAATTCTTCCGCATCATCGGATCGTTCTGCAAGCATCGGCTTGCGCATCGTCACATTATGTTTGCCGTCCTCCCGACGAAATAGAACGCGAACCGCAACCTCGTCTCCGGGACAAATTTTACCGACCACTTCATGGGCCGGAATGAAACCGTAATACGCATCTTCCAGGGCGACGAGCGCCCCCTTTTCCTGATCGACATGATAGACGGATGCCATGAGCTTCGTCCCGGGTGCATAACGTTTGGCACTGCTGAGATAGGGATAGACCCGCATCGTCGCACAGAGTCTTGAAGACTTGTCCAGATACAGCGCGACGAGATGCGTCTGATTCTCCGCTACCGTTCCCGTATGCTCGCGAAACGGCATGAACAGGTCCTTTTCCAATCCCCAGTCCAAAAACGCGCCGATTCGCGTCACCGCTACCACCTTCAAACGAGCAAGTTTTCCCAAGGTCAGCTTCGGTGTCCACTTCGTGGCAACGGGACGGTCCTCTCCGTCCCGATACAGAAAGAGGGGCACACGATCGCCGATATTCATCGTCCCGTCCACCTCGTTCTTCGGCAACAGGACTTCCGTCCCCGCCTCATCTGTAAAGTACATGCCGTTTTCGGTCATCCGACGTGCCGTTAATGTTTCGATTTCTCCGATATTCATATGATTATTCTTTCTTCAAATATTCCCGCAAAGATGTGCGGACACGTTTCCGGCTCATCTCCAGGATGCCGAGTTTCGTGAAGCCATATAGGGTGACCGGCGCATAATCGTCCGCCGCAAAGGCGGTCATCGCCTCAATAAGTTCCATCCGTTCCGCCGGCGTACGCATGTTCACGAAATCAATCATGATGATGCCGGACAGATTTCGAATCCGCAGTTGAAAAAGGATTTCCATGGCCGCCTCCTGGTTCAAGGTGGCAAAATCCCGACTGCCGCGACCGCCCGTAATGGCACCGGCCGAATTGACGTCTATAACCGTCATGGCCTCCGTCTCTTCAATGACGATATTGGCCCCGCTCTTCAAATAAACCGTACGACGCAATGCACGTTCCACATCCGCCGTCGTCCCGAAAATCCGTGATAAATCTGCCGGAGAATGCAGGTGCACCGGCCGACCGGCCGCCATCAAAGCATCTGCGACATCGGCAAGATCCGTATGGCATACGGCATCGTCCGGAACATGCTTCAGCATGTCCGTTTCCGCCGCCAGCAGTTGACGGGGTTTGACCGTATGACGACTTCGTTGCAAGAGGTCTTCCGCCCGACGGTTTAACATCGCCATCTCCGCCGCCAGCACTTGTTCGGACACCGTTTCCGCCGACGTCCGAAACAGGACACCGCAACCCGGCAAGACATGTTTCCGACCCGTTTTTTTCAGTCGACGCCGGGTCTCTTCGTCGCTGATTTTTCGGGAAAGGCCGACCCCATGCTTACCGAGGGTAATAATAATATGGCGACCATGCAGCTCCGGCTTGGCCGTTACAATTGGCGCCTTCCGTTCCTTCCCCTCTTTCGCAATCTGTACCATGACCATTGCCCCCTTATGAAGCGGTCGACCATCCGTCGATTGCACATCGGTACAATTACGCAGCAAGCAGGTGCGTCCGTCGCCGATGTGGATGAAACATGCGTTCATCTCCGGCAGGAGATTTTCCACACGGCCGACATAGATGCCGCCCACCGGACTTTCATCTGCGAAAAAAATATCCGTTAATCGCCGTGATCCGCTGTCGGGCCGGAGCGAATCCGCCACATACACAAAGCAGAGTTTATGTCCCCGTATCGCCGTGAGTACGGCCGTTCTCGTTTGTCCGTTCATTTTAATCCTTTGCCCCTCTGAGCATCATGAAGATGCCCACGCTGATAATAATGACATAGCCGATGATACTGTATATGTCCGGTACCTGTGACAATACGGTAAAGCCGAGAAGGGCCGCAAAAACGATTTGCGAATATTCGAACACCGATATCCGGCTCGCCGGGGCAAACGCATAAGCAAAGGTAATCCCGAATTGCCCCATCGTGGCGGCCAGGCCGACCAGAAGGAGATAAATCATCTGCATGCCGCTCATCGGTTGAAATTGTAAAATGACGAACGGTAAGAGTGAGATACAGCTGAACGCCGAGAAGAAAAAGATGATAAATTCGCCCCGGATGCCGCGCAAACTCAATGCCCGCAGACAAGTATAAGCCGAACCGGCCATTACCGCACCGCAAAGCCCCGCCAGGGCACCCACGGATATGAAGGTCTCACCGCCCGGTTTGATGACGAATATCGCGCCGATGAAAGCCAACACTACGGCCGCCCATTGATAGGGCTTCACCACTTCCTTCAGAAAAATCAAGGACAGAATGATGACCACGAACGGTGAAAGTTTCTGCAATATCGACGCATCCGACAGAGATAAATGCTCCACGGCAAAGAAATTCAGAACGATACCGACCGTTCCGAAGATACTTCGCAGAAGCAACAGCCATCGACTCCCTTTGAGTGCCACACCGCGCTGCCGATTTTTCAAAACCGGAATCAGGGCGACCCCCGTCGCGATGAGATTGCGGAAAAAGGTCTTTTGTACAGAAGGCAAATCACCCGCCAAACGCACGAACAACTGCATGAGTGCAAAACCGAGCGATGAAATCAAGATGCAAAAAATGCCGAGGGCCATATAACGTTTCTTATTCAATCCGTAATCCTTCCTCTCTCGCCGCATCCATCGCCCGTCGTACGACTTGGTCCATGTTCAGATAAGCATACTCGCCAAGCCGTCCGCCGAAGCGGATATCAGGTCGTCCTTTCGCCAGACGTACATAGGATTCATACAGCGCATTGTTTTGTGCATCGTTTACGGGATAGTAGGCTTCCCCGCCCGGCTTATATGCCGCCGGATATTCCCGTGTGATAACGGTCCGTTCGCTCTCTTCTTTCAGAAAATGTTTATGTTCAATAATCCTCGTATAGGGTACGGCCGCATCCGTATAGTTGATGACGGCATTTCCCTGATAATTCTCCGTATCCGATACTTCCGTTTCAAATCGCAGACTGCGGTATGCCAAACGCCCCAGCTTGCAATCGAAATATTCGTCAATCGCACCGGTATAAATGATACGTTTCGCCTGTTCCTCAAAACTGCGATCCCGAGACGCATCGATACCCGTACGTACCGCAATGCCGGCCAGCAAACGTTCCGTCATGGCGGTATAACCGTCCTCGGGGATACCCTGGTACTTATCGTTGAAATAATTGTTGTCAAAAGTAAATCGAAACGGCAATCGCCGAATAATAGATGCCGGTAGGGATTCGCAAGGTCGCCCCCATTGTTTTTCCGTATAACCGGCAATCAACCGCTCGTAAATATCCGGTCCCGCCAGTTTCAATGCCTGCTCCTTGAGGTTGGTCGGCGTAATATCCGCATAGGGTGCGGTCTGCTCCGCCAGAACCGCCCGAGCCTCAGCCGGTGTCCGTACCCCCCATAAGGCATAGAAGGTATTCATGTTGAAGGGCAGGTTATAGAGGCGGTCCCCGTAACGTGCCAACGGCATATTCACGAACGGCCGGAATCGTGCATACGGGGCGATAAACGCCTGCACGTCCTCATCGTCCGTATGAAAAATATGCGCTCCGTAACGATGTACCGTCACGCCTGCCATCCTTTCGGTATATATATTTCCGGCGATATGTTGACGCCGGTCGACGACCAGCACGTTTTTCCCGTTATCCGCCGCAATTCGAGCAAAAACGGCACCGTACAAGCCGGCGCCGACGATGATGTAGTCCCGCATGGACTCTCCTCCTCCGTATGCAGTCGCGGCAAATGCCGCATGTTAAATCAAAGACAGACGTTCCAGCGCATGGCCGATGCCGCCTTCCAAAATAGGTTTGGTCACGTAGTCCGCATGTGCTTTCGCCGCATCACTTCCGTTCCCCATGACAATCGCCGTTTCCACCCGCTTGAGCATGGGGACGTCATTGACCCCGTCGCCGAAACCGACGGTATCCTCGATGGCCATACCGTAGTGCCTTAAAATATCATCAATGCCGGTCCCTTTGTCATAACCGTGCGGTACGAATTCCAAGGTGAAGGGCGTGTGGACCAATGCGTCAAAATATGCCGACATTTCCCGCTCCACGATACGATAGTCGATGTGCCTTGCCAGACGCAGACAGAATTTATTGACATCTTTGATGCCCTTTTGGAACGTTTTGATGCGCTCCGCATTATTCTTCACGAAACGGGTAAATCGCTTCTTCTCCTGCGGCGGAGCGGCCTCCAAGCCCATGTACATGTAACGGCTGCCTTCCAAAATAAGATAATAGCCCTCCCGATCCGCCAAAGTATCGATGACATGATCCGTCACCGCCTCCGGTAAAGTCTCGTTCTTTATAATCTGACCGTCCACTTCGATATACGTCCCGCAGGAGGCGACGATGCCGTCAAAACCGACACCCACGATGTCATCATCCAACCCCGCACGGGATCGTCCCGTACAGATAAACGCACGGTGTCCGTTGGCCCGTAACTGCCGGATACCTGCCGCCGCATCACGCACGACACCGGTCGAGTTATGATATATCGTTCCGTCCACGTCAAAGAAAACTATTTTACCCATTTCTTCACCTCTCTCGTTCCCGTATTATGGTATCACATATTCGAGATTTTTCAAGGCGGTCGGTCCGGACAATCCCTAAATTTACGACCCCGGCACCGTCCGTATCGTCCGCTGCAAGCCGCCGGATGTCGTATACGGGCAAGCCGCTGCCCCGGGCCCCTTGTATTTTTCGCGATTCCCCCTATCTTTTTTTGACAATATGTATTATAATGGCAGAAAGGTTACAGAAAGGCGGAGAAAAATGAAACTGAAAACTCTTTTAAAGCTGTTAACCCTTCTGACGGTTATCGGCGCAGGTGTTGCTCTGGCAATCTACTTCATCAACAGAGATAATTTCTCTGATGATTTTGAAGATTTCTTCGATGACGACGATGACATCTTTTCCGATGACTACGTTGAAATCAAACTGCCGGATACGGAAGATGCAAAAGATGCAGCTGAAGATGTCAAGGATGCCGCCGAAGACGCGGTAGAAGATGCAGCTGACAAAGTATCCGATGCGGCGAAGAAAGTAAAAAGTAAAGTATAATTCGTCGTACGACGAAACAAAGCTCTCGAGCCCGGAATATTCCGGGCTCATTTTTTATGCCGCGATAAACGATATCCGTCGGTAAACCGTTCCTCATACCGCAGGCAATATAAAAACGGTACGGCACACCACCTGTATGTACATCTCGTCACAGGTCATATACCGTACCGCGCATCTTAATAATTGTAAAAAATGGTCGTACCCAATATTTCCGTATGTCCGCTGAAACTTTGTCCGTAATACATGTTAAAAGACTTCGCCGTCGAAATATTATTTTGACCGGCCAGTGCCGCATCCACGGCCCGCTTGGAATCGGCTGACCACGGGCCGTTCGCAATCCGTGCTGCAAGTACACCGTTATGGGCCGGCGGGAACTGTCCCGGTGCATAAACGATATCATGAATCGTAGCACCGTAACCGCTCTTTTGTCGATTTAAAATGACATTGGCAATCGCCAACTTCGCCTCATAAGGCTCACCGGATGCTTCCACGTCCACGATGGCAACAAATAAAGTATAGTCGTCCGCTGCAACCTGCGTCGGTGCTTCCTGCTTCGTAGCCGACACTGTTTCGGCCTTCTCCGCGGGTGCTGATACCGGAACGGCTTCCGTCACTGCAGGTGCTTCTTCCGCCGCTGCTTCTTGGATTGCCGCCGTCGCCTTCTCTTCCGCGGCCGCCGCCTCTTCTGCCGCAGCGGCCGCCAACACGTCTTCTCGTGCCCGCTTTGCCACGGTCTCATCTGCCGCAACGACATCCCCCGCCGTAACCGTATCTGTTAATAACGACCGAATACCACTGTCCGCCGCCGTCAACACCCTGATGTTCCGACCGGCATCCGTTTGACTCTTTGCCAACAGACCTTCGATGTCCGAGACCGACCGGCGTGTACTATGGTTCAATGTCGGGGCCGACGTTACCGTGTATCGGGAAGTTATCATGACACCCGTTACCGCCACCGTTGCCGTCAATGCGGCGACCGCCATCTTTATGTGATGTTTCATTTCATACTCCGTTTCGAATATTGCGTTACAACTTCGTAACAACATTGTAATTTTATAACGATATTTCGATAAAGTCAAGTCATTGAAATGAAATGTTTCCGGATGGCAACCGCCGATACGTCTATTCCCCCACATCCGTCGTCAACCGTTCGCGCAAGGTATAAAGCAAGATTCCCGTTGCGACAGCGGCATTGAGCGATTCCACCCCACCGGCCATGGGGATGCGCAAACGATAGTCCGCCGCCGACCGGAATAAGGCGGAGATACCGTTCGCCTCACTGCCCGTAATCAAGGTCACCCGCCCCACCGGCGGTAAGGCCCGGTAATCCACGCTGTCCGTTAAATCCGCCGCGGCAAGAACATGACCGGCCTCTTTTAAAGCACGAATCATGGCCACCCCGTCCGTAAAACGGACGACGGGCATTCGGGAGACGGAGCCCATGGCGGCGCGAACGGTTTTCGGATTGGTCACATCCACACTCCCGGGTCCGCAAAGCACGCCGCCCGCTCCGGCCGCTTCCGCCGTCCGAAGCAAGGTTCCCATATTCCCGGGGTCGGCCACCCCGTCCGTCAGCACGAGAAAGGATTCCCGCAACAACCGTTCCGCCGTATGGGACGGCCGTTGTGCAACAGCCAGGATGCCCTGACTGTTGGCCGTATCCGCTACGGCATCGAAGGCCTCCGGTGTCACCACATATATCGGACAATCCGTACGGGCAATAATACGGCCCGCACGATCAGCCGCATCGGTACGCAAAAATAAGGCCCGCAGCGTGTCCGGATTGCTGTCCGACACACTGCGCAGCCCCTCTATGACATAACGGTCTTCCGAAGCCCGAAAAGCCGCCTTATGCATTAACTTCCGTACGTATTTCAGCTGTGGATTCTGCTTCGATGAAAGATGTTTCATCCTACTCACCCAATTCGGATATGGCCGTATTTGAACCGACGACAATTAGAACGTCATGCTCGGCAAACGGTTTGTTCGGATCTATGTTCACGAAAATATCCTCCCCGCGCTTCATGGCCACGATATTCAAACCGTATTTCTGCCGCACGTTCAAGCCCAAAATCGTCTCACCGATCCACTTCTCCGGCACCTTGATTTCAACCAGACTGTATTCCCGGGACAGGTCAATCATGTCCAAGAAATTACCGGCAACGATATTTCTCGCCATCCGCCGCCCCATCTCCCGCTCGGGATAGAGCACACGCGTCACACCAATCTTATCCAGTACCTTCCCGTGCATGTAGGATGACGCCTTGGCGATAATCTGTTTCACGCCCAGCTCCTTGGCAATCAGCGCCGCCAAAATACTCGCCTCCAGATCCTCTGCAATCGATATAAACACGGCGTCCGTATCCGCCAGTCCGATTTCCTTCATGGCATTCTTATCCGTCACGTCCGCGGCAACGGCATAGTCCACTTCCCGCGACATCATCTTGACGATTTCTTCATCCATATCTACGGCAATGACGTCGCAGTCCAAATCGCTCAGTTCGCGTGCTACGGCCATACCGAACTTGCCCAGTCCCAATACCGCATACGTTTTATTAGACATACAGCCTCCCTATCTTGATAAATTCATACTCATGTCGAAATGCTTCGGGTCAATTTGCTTCGTCATCTTCAATGCCTCGCCGATGTCGTAATCCCGAAAGACGCCGCCGCGAAATGCCACCACGCGATTGGTCTTCTTCTCCATCAGTAACTCCACCGCCTGCGCCCCCATCATGGAAGCGTAAAAGCGGTCTTTGCACGTCGGTGAACCGCCCCGCTGAACATGACCCAATATGGTTGCACGGGTCTCAATCCCCGTCGCCGCTTCAATACGGCGTGCCATACTCATGCTGTGGCCGATACCCTCCGCATTGATGATGATATGATGTGTCTTGCCTTTTCGTCGCTTTTCAATCACCATATTGATGAGTTTCTGTTCATCGCCGTCGTACCGCTCGGGGATGAGGATGTTCTCCGCACCGGTGGCGATACCGCACCACAACGCGATGTAACCGGCATTCCGCCCCATCACTTCAATGACACTGCAACGCTCATGCGAGGTGGACGTATCCCGAATCTTGTCAATGGCCTCCACCGCCGTATTGATGGCCGTATCAAAGCCGATGGTATAGTCCGTACAGCCGATGTCCAGGTCAATGGTCCCCGGCACACCGATGGTATTAATACCCTGTGCAGACAAATCCTGTGCCCCGCGGAACGAACCGTCGCCGCCGATGACGACCACCCCGTCAATCCCGTTGGCACGACAGGTTTCCGCCGCTTTTCGTTGCCCCTCGGGTGTCCGGAATGCGTCACAACGTGCGGTATACAAAATCGTACCGCCGCAAGAGATAATATCCGACACGTCTACCGGATTCAAATCCCGTATTTCATTATCAATCAGTCCCTGGTATCCCTTCATGATACCTTTCACCTTCAATCCGCGGATATGTGCCGTCCGCACGACCGACCGGATGGCCGCATTCATGCCGGGCGCGTCTCCGCCGCTGGTCAGTACCCCGATTGTTTTCATCATCCTCTCCTATCCTATACTGCTGACGACTTTCACATTGTCCGCACCATAACGGGCAACAAGTTCCGCCAACAATGCCTCCGACGCCTCCACCGAACAATCGGTCAACGTCTTGAGCAATCGCTCTTGTACAATCCATACATTCACCGCATTCCCGCCGGGATGTTCAGCCAACAGCGTTCGCAACGCCGGCTCATCATATGCCGATTTCTGCGGAAAGGAAACCCACAGTACCTTCTTCACTTTCGTCATGTCATATACCTCCCGTACGATAATATTGGGCGGCCGATTCTCATCCGTCTGAATATTCCCTCTGATAAATACCTTCATGCCCGCTGTCAAAAGGTCGCGAGTCCTGTCAAATATCTCAGGGAATACGACCGCCTCAATGACCGAAAAACGATCCTCCAAGGTCACGAACGCCATCCGCCGGTTACTCTTCGTCGTCAATTCCCGCACCGTTCGGATCACACCCCCGATGGTCACCGTATCATAAGCCCGTGCCTCCAAATCGGCCGTACTCATGTTCGCAATGTCCAACGTCGTTATATCCGCAATACGTTCCATCTCTTCTTTAAAAAATTCCAGAGGATGCCCGCTGACATACACGCCGAGCATCTCTTTTTCGAAATCCAGCAGCTCCTCTTTCGGAAATTCCGGCATCGCCGTCAAGGTCTCGGTCGGACATTCCTCTTCGCTCAGAAAATCCATCAGACTCATCTGCCCGCTGATTTGGCCCTTACGACCCGCCATCTCTTCCGCCATAATATCCTGATAGGCGAAGAGTTTCTCCCGGCGATTGCCGGGCAAGCCGTCCAAGGCCCCCGCCTTGATAAGACTTTCGACCACCCGTTTATTGACACCCTGCGGTGCCGTCCGCATGATGAAGTCCCGTAAATCCGTAAAACGCCCGCGAGCCGTCCGTTCCGCAACAATCAAATCGATGATTCGCCGTCCGACGTTTTTGACGGCGGATAAGGCAAAAATAATGTGCTTACCGCGTACGGTAAAATCTCGATGTCCGTCATTGATATCCGGAGCCGCCAAGTCGATTTGCATCCCCTTACACGCTTCGATATACTCCGTCACCTTCATCGCATTGTCAATGAAACTCGTCATGATAGCCGCCATGTACTCTACGGGATGGTGACATTTCAAATAGGCCGTCTGATACGACAGTACTGCGTAGGCCGCTGCATGGGACTTGTTGAACGCATACTTCGCAAAGTCGAGCATCTCATCGTAGATGGCACCCGCCACCTTTTCGTCGATGCCGTTGTTGACACAGCCCTGTATGCCTTCTTTTTCATTGCCGTAGATGAAGTTATGCCGCTCCTGCATCATCACGTCCGACTTCTTCTTGGACATGGCGCGTCGTAGTAAGTCGCTTCGACCCAAGGTATACCCCGCAAGTCGGCGCACAATCTGCATAACCTGCTCCTGATAGACAATACATCCGTAGGTCGTATCCAGGATTTCCGCCAGCTCCGGCGTCTCGTAAACGACGGGTTCCATCCCGTGTTTCCGTCGACAATAGGTCGGAATAAAGTCCATGGGGCCCGGTCGGTATAAGGAAAGGCCCGCAATAATATCTTCCAGATTATCCGGTCGCAGTTCCTTCATGAATGCACGCATGCCGGCACTCTCCAGCTGGAAGACGCCGGTCGTATCACCGGCCGAAATCATCCGGTACACGTCCGGGTCGTCCATCCCCATCGTTTGAAAGTCCACTCTCGGCCCGCCACCCGATGCCACCATACGAATGGCATCCCGAATGACGGTCAAGGTCCGGAGCCCTAAAAAGTCCATCTTCAAGAGGCCCAATTCTTCCAGTGTCCCCATAGGAAACTGCGTCGTCACCACACCGTCCGAACCGCGTGACACAGGAACATATTCGGTAATCGGTTTTTCCGAAATCACGACGCCCGCCGCATGCACGGAAGCATGTCTCGGCAGACCTTCCAACCGGCGGGCCATCTTGATAAGATAGGCAATGTCCGGCTCCTTCTCCGCCATCTCACGTAACTCCGCCTGCATCTTCAAGGCTTTATCAATGGTGATGCCCAAGTCGGTGGGTATCATCTTTGCCACGCGATCAACCCGATTATACGGTAAATCCATGACACGCCCCACATCACGGATGACGGCCCGGGCCGCCATCGTTCCGAAGGTGATAATCTGCACTACGCTCTCTTCACCGTAACGGCGGATAACATAGTCGATGACCTCTTGACGACGTTCGTAGCAGAAATCCACATCAATATCCGGCATGCTCACCCGCTCCGGATTCAAAAACCGTTCAAACAGCAAGTCGAAAGCGAGGGGATCAATTTCCGTAATATCCAAGGTATAGGACACCAGACTACCCGCCGCGGACCCCCGGCCCGGACCGACCATGATGTCATTTCGTTTCGCATAATGAATAAAATCGCGAACAATGAGAAAGTAGTCCACATATCCCATGTTCCGGATGACATCCAGCTCATACGCCAGACGTTCCCGATGCAACTCGCCCGGCGCCTTGTATTTCCGTGCCAAACCTTCATAGCAGAGACGTTCCAGATAATCGAACGGTGCCTCGCCCGTCTCAATATGAAAATGCGGCAATTTCAGTTCCCCGAACGCTATGTCGACCGTACAACGTGCCGCAATCGCGGCCGTATTGTCCACGGCTTCCGGATGTTCCGGAAACAGTGCCCGCATCTCCGCCTCGGACTTGATGAAAAATTGGCCGCCGGGATAACGCATCCGATTCTCGTCCTGCAGTTTTTTCCCGGTCTGAATGCAGAGCAAAATGTCATGGGCCTGCTCGTCATCTTCATAAACATAATGGCAGTCATTCGTACAGACGAGAGGTATGCCCGTCTCCTCGGCCAGTCGGACGTTTTGTGCAATGACCCGTTTCTGGTCCGTCATCCCATGATCCTGAATTTCCAGATAGAAGTTGTCCTTCCCCAGGATTTCACGGTAGGACAGGGCCGCCGCCTTCGCCTCCTCGTAACCGCCTTGCAAACCGCGTCGTTGCACTTCTCCTGCAAGGCAGGCACTGAGCCCGATGAGACCCTCGGCATACTGTTTCAACGCTTCCTTGTCAATCCGCGGCTTATAATAATATCCTTCCGTATAACCGATGGACACCAACTTCATCAGATTGTGAAAGCCGGTTTCATTCTCCGCCAGCAAGACCAGATGATAATAGCCTCCCTGCCGATCCCGGTCGGTCCGGCTGCCGGGTGCGAGATAGACTTCACATCCGATAATCGGCTTCACACCCTGCTTCTTACATTCTTTATAAAAGTCAATCACGCCGTACATCACGCCGTGATCCGTAATGGCCACGCTGTCCATTCCGAGCTCTTTGACCCGGCTGACGACCTCTTTAATGTGACCGGAACCGTCCAGCAAACTGTATTCGGTATGTAAATGCAGGTGGGTGAAACTCATAGTATCTTCTCCTCGATAAACGCCGCCACGCCGTCCCGGTCATGGTGACCGATATGAAACCTCGCCCGTTCCCGAATCAACGGCAGGGCGTTTTCCGGCGCTGCACTGAGCGGGAAACGTTCAAACAGCGACAAGTCATTCTCTCCGTCGCCGAAAACGATGACTTCTTCCGGTGCAATTCCTTCCCGCCGGATATAATCCGACAGAATGATGCCCTTTTGCGCCGTCCGGTCCGTTACCTCCAAATTGTAGATAGACGAGGATAGACCGATAACCTGCGGCATTGCCGTCAACTGCCGTTTCCACTTTGCTATCCGTACGGTATCTTCACAAAAACAAATGACCTTCCGTACGGTAACATCCGCCCGGGGCAGGTCTTCCACATCTGTAATGTAGTGGCGTGCCCGGAATCGGGGCAATGCCCGCAACATCGTATCCGAAAACGCTTGACCGGAATGCATAATTCGCATCCGTAAATGCATCTCCCGTAAGGATGTCGCCTCGTCGGCACACAGGAACTCCCCTGCCGACGTATAAATCTCCGGCGTAAAGCCGTCTTCCCGGAACATCCGCATCGTTTCACGGTAATCCGCGGCCGCCAGATTGATTGCCGCCTGCAGGTTGCCGTCCGCATCCCGGATTTCCGCGCCGTTCATCAGGATGAACGACGGTCGAATGCCCGCCGTCTCTGCAACCGGGACCACATCCCGAAAGAATCGTCCCGTCGCCAGAACCACACGAATCCCGCGCGCCTCCGCCGTGCGCAAAACACGTGCGGTACGCTCGGATATTGCCCGCTGTCGATTCAATAGTGTGCCGTCCAAATCCGACACAATCATCCTGATATTCTTCAATCATTCCCTCTTACTTTCCGTACATACACGTTAATATTATACTGAACCGATGGACGGATTGCAACGTTAAACCCGCACGGCTGCCCGATTGTACCATTCCGGTTGTATACTTCATCCGGGAGTTGTGTTATAATATCGCTCAGAAAGGAAATACAACTATGAGTTCGTCGAATAAAGGATCCCTGATGCGACAAGCGAGCATCCTCGCCTTTGCCGGCATCGTTGTTCGGGCCATCGGCCTTTTATACCGCATTCCGCTCAGCCGAATCATCGGCGATTTGGGTAACAGCTACTACGGTATCGCTTTTAATATCTATTCCATGTTATTATTGCTGTCCGGTTATAGCATCCCCGTGGCGGTATCCAAAATCACGTCCGGGTACCTGGCACAGCAACAACATCGGAATGCACATAAGGTATTCCAGGTATCCATGCTGTTTATCACCGTCTTCGGCGGTCTTCTGGCATTATTACTGTATGCCTTCGCACCCCTTATTCTTCCGGAAGACGGTGCCCCCGCCGTCTACGCCTTACGTGCACTGGCACCGACATTATTCATTTCCGGCTTTATCGGGGTATTGCAGGGATATTTTCAGTCAAGAAACAACACCCTGCCCACCGCAACGGCTCAAATTCTGGAACAAGTCGTCAATGCCGTTACCAGTATCTTCTTCGCCTTCGTTTTAACACGTGCCGTAATTGATGACCGTGTCGAAACGGCATCACTCGGTGCACTGGGCGGTACGCTGGGTACACTCTGCGGCGTTATCACGGCCGGTGCCGTTCTGTATTTCATTTACAAGTTGAATCAACCTTATTTTCAACGACAAATGCGACGGGATCGAACCCGGATTGACGTTTCTCACCGGACGATTTTCCGCCAGGTTTTTTATCTCTTGCTGCCGGTGGTACTCAGTACCTTCATTTACAACGTGGTCGGTATCTTGGACCAATACATCTACTACGGTATCATGAGTCGAAAAGGATGGGACGCCATACAAATCGGCGTAGATTACGGAATTTATGTCGGCAAGGTCATCCCGGTGGCCAACGTGCCGTCTGCACTCGCTTATTCCGTCTCCGTGGCGGCATTGCCGCTGATTTCAGCGGCGTATGCCCGTAAGAACAAACGGGAGCTGCACTATCGAATCAATGAGGGCGTCAACTTCGCCATGCTGATTGCCTTTCCTGCCGCCGTAGGCATGTTCGTCCTGGCGGGACCGATTATGAATCTGCTCTTTTCCGGCACCCCGCCCATCGGTCGCGGCTTGCTGATGATTGTATCTGTAAACATCGTAACCATGAGTTACTCCACCGTCCTTTCCGGTGCTTTACAGGGCATCGGCAAACCGAAGTTGGCACTCTATGCCGGCATCATCGCCATCGGCGTGAACGTCGTCATTATCATTCCCTTGCTCGCACTGACGAATTTGGGTGTTTACGGCATCGTCGCGGCCATTATTCCGCATGCACTGGTTATGGGTTATATCAGCTACCGGTTCCTCCGGCGATATACGGGCTTCCGGCAACGGTTCATGCGACCGGTGATTCTCCCTTTGATTGCCAGCAGTCTGATGGGGCTGATGACCTTTGCCGTCTATCACATCGCCAAGTTTATTTTCCGATTTAACTTTCCGGCGTTGTTGATTGCGGTGGCCTCCGGCATTGTGATCTATTTGGTACTTATTCTGAAGATGAATATCGTCAACCTTAAGGATGTCCGTACCTTACCCGGCGGTCGGTACTTTCTACGTTTGCTTAAACGCGTATACCCCGCCGTCTTGCCGAAACATGAATAAATCGATATACGCCGTCCTCCGGGACGGCGTTTTTCACCTCTATCGGAAGAACATACCGTCTCCATATGAAATCCACATCCGCACATTATAATGAAAGTGATGAAAGCTATGAAATATAATATCCTCTACGTGGAAGATGACCCCGTTATCGGGGAAGTCATTGAAGAATATTTGAAAACGGCCGGCTACCATGTCCATCGATATCTGAACGGTAACGAGGCCCTGTCCGCCTTTGCGGCGGAACGCTTCGACTTGGCAATCTTGGACATCATGTTGCCGGACACCGACGGCATCGACATCCTAAAACATTTGCGGACAAGCGACCCCGATATCGGTATCATCATGCTCAGTGCATTGGATGACGAAGGAACACAGCTCCACGCCTTCAACGGTCTATGTGACGACTACATCGTCAAGCCGGTCTCCGGTATTCTCCTGCTCAAACGGGTCGAAACCATTCTACGACGTACCGCACGACCGGCCACGCCTCATCCGGATGGCCTGAGTCTCGATACGGCTGCCTACGCTTTCTATGAGGATGGACAAAAGGTCCCGCTGACCGTAACGGAATATCTCATTCTGGCCGCCTTGTATAAGCGACCTGGCAAGGTGTTCACCCGCGCGGAACTGTTGAATCTTGTCTATGACACGGAATATTACGGTTCGGATCGGGTGATTGATTCCCACATTAAGAACATTCGCAAAAAACTCCGCACTGATATCATCGAAACCGTCATCGGCCTGGGTTATCGTCGAAAGGAATCCTATGAAACTGAATAAGCGCATTGTCATTTACAGTATTATCCTGAGCGGCATCATATTTTTTGCCTTTTTAAGTTATAACCTCTTTCTCTTACCCGGTCTCTACACGGACTACCGTAATAACGACCTTCGGGAGAAGGCAGCCGCTCTTCATCAGGATTTTGTGTCACAAGGCAATTTCGACAACCTTCGAATGGACCATCCGACCACGACGGCAGGAGCGGTCATCGACCGGCACGACCAACACATTGTGCTGCACCATGCATATGGTCACCTCAATCTCACCTTGGATGCCCCGGAGCTGATTCAGTGGAAAGACCGATTGCTAACCTTCGTTTCGGATATGGTGAACGGGAAAGAGCCTGAATACAAAGCGGACGATATGTCTTTCAAAATACCGATGCAAAAAATGAAGGACAACGTCCATGGCATACGGGGCTTACATGCAGTCCGTAACCAGCGCCCCTTACCGAATGAGGACACCGGTCGAATCGAAGTCAAATCATTAGCCGGAAGGAACAGTTTTCTTCTTTCCGCCTATCATACGGAGGATACGCAGTATGCCATTCACCTAGGTGTTACAATAACGGAGGACAAGGTATACTGTACCTATGAAGCCGTCGCCGTCGCCACACTCTCGGACATCATGCCCGTTCTCGTAAAGAGCCTGCCCATGGCTTTGAGTCTGACTGCTCTGATTATCTGGTCGGCATCTTTGCTCTTCTCCGGCAGCATAACGCGCCCGGTGCGACGATTGGCTCGCCATACGCAATCCGCCGCACATGCAACCGACACGTACGAACCGTCCGACATTTCATTAAGGACGGATGAAATCGGGGATTTAAGCCGTGATATCGATTGCCTGTATAAACGCTTACAGACTCGTTACAACCGGTTGGCCGATGAAAATGAGCGACGGGAGATGTTACTGCAAGCTACAGCACACCGACTGCGGACACCCGTTTCGGGTGCTCTGCTTCTCACGGACGGCATGACGGCCAACGTCGGAAAATATAAGGACCGGGACCGTTATCTGCCCGTTTTGCGGGAACGTCTGAAAGCCGTAAGTAATATTATCGAACACATGCTGCGTCTGGAGGATAAGCAGACGCCGGAAGCCGTCCCGGTTGACCTGCGCAGTCTCCTCACGCCGCTGTTGCAACTGCATGCAGACGTTCAAGAAGTGATAAGCGTGGAAGGAGACGGGCAGTTCATTACCGACCCGGATATTCTGGGCCGCATCTTGGATAACCTCATCACGAACGCCGTCCGCCACGGTAACCCGGCAGGTCGAATTCAAATTCAGCTCAGTGATGACGTCTTCTCCATTCGTAATACGGAAACACAAATTCCGGCGGAAATCCTGCGGGATATTACACGACCTTTCGTTTCACGAGAAGGGGACGGACACGGCATGGGCCTCTATTTGGCGGCCTATGATGCCCGACGACTCAACTTGGTTCTGACCGTTCGCAATGTCGATGGCGGCGTAACGGTCACACTTGGAAAGAAGGCATAACATGATACATATCGACAACTTGAGCGTGCACTACGGCGACCGACTCGCCTTGTGCATCGACGAACCCGTCACGTTCAACGCCGGCGACCGCGTAGGTGTCATCGGGTCCAACGGCGCCGGCAAGACCACACTCATCAACGCCTTGCTGGGCCTCATTCCGGCGACGGGCACCTTTCATCTGGACGCGAAACCCGAAGATATCGGCGTTCACATGCAACACAATGAATACAGCAGCAATGTCCCCGTACGCAACGTGATGAACCTGATTCTGGGCTGTAAACCGGAAGCACACCCCATCGCAGCCAAATTAATCGATTATTTCAACTTTTCTCACTGTCTGGGCAAACGATTCGAAAAAATGTCCGGCGGTGAAAAGCAGAAAATGACGCTGATTCTCGTCCTCGCCAAGGAAACACCCCTGGTCTTCTTTGACGAAGTAACCACCGGCCTCGATTTTGTCAGCCGGGACCATTTAATGCAACTCTTGCGGGATTGGTATACGAATCGTGATGCAACCCTCGTATTCATCACGCACTATTATAAAGAGATTGAGAACTTGGTGAATAAGCTGCTTATCCTGGACCGGGGTCGGCTGCTCGCCTTCGGCCATCCTCAGGAGTTGTTTCGTACCTACTGCGGTGAACGCCTCTTCATCACCGAAAAAACGGCGGAGACCGAAAAAATCTTTGCCGACGTACCGATTCTACCGCTCAAAGATGAACTGGCCCTTCGACCGGATGATGCCGAAGCCGAAGCGGTCTTCCGCCTACTTGAAAAACATCACCTGTCCTACCGCCGTTGTCACATGGACATTGAAATTTTGGCACAAACGGTGATGGCAAAGAAAGGAGTTACCGATGAGTAAACGTATAAATTCCCGGCTCATTCGCTACGAATTGAACGGCATTATAAAAAATTGGTATGTGCCTTTCTTCGGGCTTGCTTTCCCGACAGGCTTGGCCTTTCTGATTGGCAAGTATGCACTGCAGAAAATTCCGCCTGCCGTCTTGCCGGAGGTCCGCTTAACCCTCGTCATGTCACAGCTGATTATTATTACCCTGTCCATCTTCTTGCTTGGTCACGGTTTGGTCTACGCCATGGAAACGGAAAAGAATATCCCAATACGCTTGGAACTCTTCGGCTTCCATCAAATCGCCATGATTAAGGCTCGGGCCATCGCACAACTCATCATATTCTGCTTCTGTGTCAGCGTCTTTCTCACCGCCACCGGACTCGGTCTCGACTTGCCGTTGCCGACTACAGGCGGACTAATCGGCATCCTGACATATACGATGGTGACCGGACTGATTTCATTTATACTTGCTCATGCCATCGCTTTGATTATCGGAAAGTTTTCCGCCACCTATGCCGTCTTGATGTGCATCTACTTCGCCTTCATGATTGCCGGCGGCGGAATGGGTATCCCCTTCGATGACATGCCCGCTTTCATACGCATCATTGCGGAACAGACTCCCTTCCCCTTCTTTTATACGCACTTCGCCGATATATGGCAGGGCAAGGTGGTCAGTGCCGCACCGGCGATACAGGGACTGCTCGTCTATGCGGCCATTACCTTTTTGATTCTTCTCTTCGCCTTACGAAAACGGAAACTGCGAAGCGTATAACTTCAATAACAAAAAGCGGGCGTTCTCTCCGAGGAGAACGCCCGCTTTTTCATCTGCCGCTGCTCGCGATGCCGACTCGAAATAAAACAACCTCCCGTTCGGGAGGTTGTTTGCGGTCGACATCTTCATGTCGTCCGAATTATTCTACGATTTCGATGACCTTACCGGATCCTACCGTTCTACCACCTTCACGGATGGCGAAGCCCAGACCCTTTTCCATAGCGATCGGGTAGATGAGTTCTACTTCCATCTCTACGTTATCACCCGGCATGCACATTTCCGTACCTGCTTCGAGCATGCAGACGCCCGTTACGTCCGTCGTTCTGAAGTAGAACTGCGGACGGTAGTTGTTGAAGAACGGCGTATGACGTCCGCCCTCTTCCTTCGTCAGGACGTAAACCTGTGCCTTGAACTTGCTGTGGCAGGTTACGGAACCCGGCTTAGCCAGTACCTGACCTCTTTGGATTTCGGAACGTTGAACACCGCGAAGCAGTGCACCGATGTTGTCACCGGCCTGTGCCTGATCCAAGAGCTTACGGAACATCTCGATACCCGTTACAACGACTTTACGTACGTCTTCCGTCATACCGAGGATTTCAACTTCATCGTTGACATTCAACGTACCACGCTCAACACGACCCGTTGCAACCGTACCGCGGCCCGTGATGGTGAATACGTCCTCAACCGGCATCAAGAACGGCTTGTCCGTATCTCTTTCCGGATCGGGAATGGTTGCATCTACGGCATCCATCAATTCCATGACTTTGTCACCCCATTCGCCGTTCGGATCTTCGATTGCTTTCAAAGCGGAACCGCGAACGATAGGAATGTTGTCTCCGTCAAATCCATACTCGGACAGCAGGTCGCGAATTTCCATCTCAACCAACTCCAGGAGTTCTTCGTCATCCATCATGTCGCACTTGTTCAAGAATACGACGATGTAGGGAACGCCTACCTGACGGGAGAGAAGGATATGCTCCTTCGTCTGTGCCATAACACCGTCCGTAGCCGCTACAACCAGGATTGCGCCGTCCATCTGAGCGGCACCCGTAATCATGTTCTTAACGTAGTCGGCATGTCCCGGGCAGTCCACGTGAGCATAGTGACGGTTTGCCGTTTCATACTCTACGTGAGACGTGGAAATCGTGATACCACGCTCTTTTTCTTCCGGTGCGTTATCAATTTTATCATAATCCATTTCAACGCCGGTACCGGTACGGGCGTGCAACGTCTTCGTAATAGCGGCCGTCAACGTAGTTTTACCATGGTCTACGTGACCGATCGTACCGATATTACAATGCGGTTTGCTTCTTTCAAATTTAGCTTTAGCCATTTTAACATCCTCCTTAACATTTGGCAGATACTCGCTCTATGCGCTCTTACCCTCAATTATATTGTATTATATGTTTAAATTCAAGTAGTTTTATTACTTATTAGACAGGATTTTTTCCTGTACGGACTTCGGTACTTGCTCATATTTTTCAAAGAACATCGAGTAGTTACCGCGACCCTGCGTTCTGGAACGCAAGTCCGTTGCATAGCCGAACATTTCGGACAACGGAATATGTGCTGAAATCATCTTCGCACCGCTCACGTCCTCGATGCTTTCAATTGCACCGCGGCGAGAGTTTACGTCACCGATGACATCGCCCATATAGTCTTCCGGCGTTGTCACTTCGACCTTCATAATCGGTTCGAGCAGCACGGCGCCACCTTTATTCATGGCATCTTTGAAAGCCATAGAACCGGCAATCTTGAAGGCCATCTCCGAGGAGTCGACCTCATGATAAGAACCGTCATATACGGTGGCATGTACACCCAGTACCGGGTATCCGCCCAGCACACCGCTGTTGGCCGCTTCTTCGATACCTGCTCCGACGGCGGGGATGTATTCCTTCGGAATATTACCGCCCACGACGGTAGATTCAAACAGGAAAGTTTCTTCCGCATTCGGATCCATCGGCTCGAATTTGACCTTACAGTGACCGTACTGACCGCGACCACCGGACTGCTTCGCATACTTGCTGTCCACATCCACCGGTTTTGTAAAGGTTTCTTTGTAAGCTACCTGCGGGGCACCGACGTTCGCTTCCACTTTAAACTCACGTAAAAGACGATCGACGATGACTTCGAGATGCAACTCACCCATACCGGAAATGATGGTCTGACCGGTTTCCTGATCCGTATGCGCCCGGAACGTCGGATCCTCTTCCGCCAACTTGGCGAGCGATTCACCCATCTTACCTTGATCACCCTTCGTCTTCGGCTCAATGGCCACGGCGATAACCGGCTCCGGAAATTCCATCGATTCCAAAATAACGGGATGTTGTTCATCACAGATGGTATCACCCGTAGCCGTCGTCTTGAAGCCGACCGCTGCGGCAATATCACCGGAATATACCTTGTTCAGCTCTTCCCGCTTATTTGCGTGCATCAGCAGAATACGACCCACACGTTCCTTCTTGCCCTTCGTGGCATTAAGAACGTAGGAACCTGAATTCAGCGTGCCGGAATATACTCGGAAGAATGCCAGCTTACCCACATAGGGATCCGCCATAATCTTAAAGGCCAATGCGGCAAACGGTTCCTCGTCCGAAGTGACACGTTCCACCTCATTGCCGTCCTCATCGACACCCTGGATAGCCGGGATGTCCAACGGTGACGGCATGTAATCGAGTACGGCATCCAACAACTTCTGTACACCGCGGTTCTTGTATGCGGAACCACAGCAAACCGGTATGATGGTGCCGGCACAGGTTGCCTTACGCATTGCTTTCTTCAGGTCTTCCGTGGAAATTTCTTCCCCTTCCAGATAGGCCATCATGAGCTCATCATCCGTCTCACAGACTTTTTCAATCAAATCCGTGCGGTACAATTCCACGTCATCAACCATATCTTCCGGAATTTCTTCCACGGTAATGTCATCACCTTTATCATCATGATAAAAATATGCTTTTCGTTCATAAAGATCGATGATTCCCTTGAAGCTGTCTTCTTTTCCGATGGGCAGCTGAACGGGCACGGCATTTTTGCCGAGACGATCCTTAATCATTTCAACGACGTTGTAGAAGTCCGCCCCCAAGATATCCATCTTGTTGACAAACGCCATACGCGGTACGTTATACTTGTCGGCCTGACGCCAAACGTTCTCCGACTGCGGCTCAACGCCGCCCTTGGCACAGAAGACACCGACCGCACCGTCCAGCACACGCAGAGAACGTTCTACCTCGACGGTAAAGTCCACGTGGCCCGGCGTATCAATGATATTGATACGACATGCCGGGGCGTTGCCCTTCTTGCCCATTTCCTGGTGACTCCAATGACAGGTCGTTGCCGCTGAAGTGATGGTAATACCCCGCTCCTGCTCCTGCTCCATCCAGTCCATGGTCGCAGTACCTTCATGCGTGTCACCGATTTTATATGTTCTTCCCGTATAGTACAGGATGCGCTCCGTCAATGTCGTTTTACCGGCATCGATATGCGCCATGATTCCAATGTTTCTCGTTCGTTCTAATGGATATTCTCTTCCACTCACGGAAACTCCCTCCAATCTTTATGCACAAGCTAGAAGCGATAATGTGCAAAAGCCTTGTTTGCTTCCGCCATCTTGTGCATTTCTTCTTTTTTCTTTACGGATGCGCCCGTGTTGTTGGATGCATCCAATATTTCGTTCGCCAGACGGTCTTTCATCGTCTTCTCACCGCGTTTGCGGGAGAAAGCGGTCAACCATCTGAGGGCCAACGCCTGACGGCGGGCCGGACGAACTTCAATTGGTACCTGGTAAGTGGCACCGCCCACACGGCGTGCTTTTACTTCCAGTACCGGCATAATATTGCTCATGGCGTCTTGAAAAACGTCCAGCGGCGCTTTGCCCGCTTTTTCTTCAATGGACTCAAATGCGCCGTAAACAATTTTCTGCGCTACGCCTTTTTTTCCGTCCAACATGATGTTGTTAATCAATTTCGTAACAACCTTGCTGTTGTAAAGCGGATCCGGCAATACTTCTCTCTTTTGCGTACTTCCTTTACGTGGCACGACTCTTCCCTCCTTAAACATCAGATTAAATCATAGGTACTCACTGCAGTGTAACATGCCCGACATGTATCTATTCCGGCAACCGATTAGAATAATACAACACCGACATTACTGGCAAACTTCCTTAAGATTTACAGATATGTTATCGTTTTATTTCTTTTTGGGTCTCTTAGCACCATATTTAGAACGGGCCTGTCTTCTGTTTGCTACTCCGGCCGTATCCAGCGTACCGCGTACGATATGGTAACGCGTACCCGGCAGGTCCTTGACCTTACCGCCGCGAATCAGAACGACACTATGCTCTTGCAAATTGTGTCCTTCACCCGGAATATAGCTTGTAACTTCCGTTCCGTTCGACAGACGTACTCTGGCGATTTTACGCAGAGCGGAGTTCGGCTTCTTCGGCGTAGCCGTCTTTACGGCCGTGCACACACCGCGCTTTTGCGGAGAATTTCCCGCTACTTGCTTCTTCTTTAATGAGTTGTACCCATATTGAAGTGCCGGTGCAGTGGACTTTCTGGTCGAAGTCTTTCTGCTCTTTCTGACAAGCTGATTAAATGTTGGCATTTCTTCACCTCCGTTTATTATAATAATGGTTGCCCGGTATCGTTTTTACAATACACTATGCAATTATACCACGGGATGACGCTTTGTCAACAAAAATCTTTCAGCCTGCCGACCCGCTATTGCCCGTAAAATAAGGATTTCCGATTATAGCCTCCTGCATAATACGAGCCCCCGTATCGGCGAATTATCGCCGATACGGGGGCTCGTATTACAGCATGTCGATGCCGTCACTCCGTCTCCGTTTTATGAATCATAAACCCGTTTTCTTCCATCAAGGCTATCGCTCTATTCTTCCGAACCGTATCCGTATTCACCACCAGCACGGCATCCCCGGAGATATATACCAAGTTCTCCCGGTCCGTCGACGCCGGTAAATCGACAAACCCGTCCTCCGACGAGACCGACATACCGGTGAGCATCGTAAAAGCTTCGGCAGCTACATGTCGATTCGGATAAATCCACAAATGTGCCACGAGTGTCTCGTAACCTGAACCGCCGGTTATCCGATAAGCCCGTACAGGTTCTCCCGCCACGGCTTTCGTCAATTCCGCATGGGCCAACGGCATCACCCGGCAGCCCGCCGTTCGCATGCCCGCCAGGAATGTCTCCGTATCAACACCGGACACCGTTTGTGTCCGTGCCGGTTGGCGGTCGACCGTCGACGCCTCTTCCCCGCCACGTTTTACGAACAGAAACACCACCGCCATAACAGCAATCAGTGCCGGCATCAACCATCTCTTCTTGCCCCTCATACATCCTCCGAAATTCCACCGGCCCGTTACGGACCATGCCGTCATGCCGACATCAATACCGACCGCTCCATACAAGAGAAAACGACCGATGCGCTGCCACATCGGTCGTCATGTTTTACATCATTGTCTTTTAGCCGACAAATTCTACGAATTCTTTTCCGTATGTTGCACATGCTTCCAGTGCTTCATCATCCGGATTGTCATAAGCCATCAGACCTTCACCACGGAACAAGTCCGCTTCTACCGCCTTGCAACGATCGGCCCAGATGCCCATCCATTCTCCGTCATTCCATTCATAAGAACCGAAGATGCCGATTTTTCTTCCTTTGAGGTCTTCTTCAACACCTGCGAAGAACGGTTCGAACTCATCTTCTTCCAACTCTTCGTCGCCCATTGCGGGGCAGCCGAACAGAAGACCGTCGTAATCGTCCAGAGAATCGCTGAAATCGCCTACTTCAAATACGGAAACATCCGCACCGGCATCTTTCACCGCTTCTTCAATTGCATCGGCCATGGCCTCCGTGTTTCCGGTTCCGGACCAATAAATGATTGCGATTTTACTCATATGAATACCACCTTTCTAAATTATAAACTGTTTATAACTCGGCTATAGATTAGCACATACAAACTGTAAAGTCAATTGTCAGGGGCAAGTTTTTTGATTTTCAACCCCTTACCGCCGGTTGTCGCCGTTTCAACGGCGTAAAGCGCATAATGCGCAGGTGCCAATCCGCTTGTCCGCAGGAAATCGGACAGCCGTTCAAAATAGGCCGGTTCTATCCGCAATGCGATACCGCAGCTGGCGGAAATCTCCCGCAATACGGGAACCGTCCGTAAGGGGAGGTGGACCTTTAACGTCTTCTTCGTTTGAATCGCCGTATGCGTATTCTCAAATGTCATTAAATAGTACATCTCTCTCCTCGGCTCAGTATAACATATCCGATATCGAAAAACTACCGGATTTCCACCGTTAGAATCTACGATTTTTTTGAAACATTTTCGTTATTTTGTCGGTAAGGGCCTCTTGCCAAGATCACAAAAAACCGACATCTTCTACATATTATCCGGGTTGTCCGTCTCCTCGATACGGGCAAGTACCAATCCGCATGCCGGTGCGGTCGGCCCTGAAAGTAGGCGATCCCTTGTCCGCAGCATCTCATCTATCCGATCCGGTCCAAATTTCCCTTTTCCCGCATAGATGACCGTCCCCGCAATGATGCGTACCATATTATAGAGGAAACCGTCTCCCGTCACGGAAAGAATAATTTCCTCACCTCGTTGTGACACGTCTGCCGTATAAATGGTCCGAACCGTGGATTTGTACTCATGCGTGCCGCCCCGAAAGGCTTCAAAATCATGTCGCCCGATTAATTTTTTCATGGCACAACGCATGACTTCCACATCCAAGACCTCCCGTATCCACCAACTGTAACGAGCCGTAAGCGGATTCGGAAAACGCGCCTGCGTCACATGATATTCATACGTCTTTTTATAATGCTGCCGCAACGGATGGTGATCCGCCGCCACGATTTCCGAATGGAATACCACGATATCTTCGGGCAAATGACAGTTCAAAGCATACGACCACCGGTCCGCCGGTATCGGATGCCTGCTGTCAAAAACCAGAATATTATCCCTTGCGTGAACGCCGGCATCGGTACGACTCGCCCCCAGTGAGCGAACGCGTTCACCCGTCGCCGCAAAAACGGCCGCTTCCAGAATATCCTGGACGGCCGTTCCGTCTCCTTGCTTTTGAAATCCCGTATAGGCCGTCCCGTCATAGGCGACCCTGATTCTTATTCGTTTCATCCGATAAACCGCATTCCGATAATACCGCCCAGGTAGAGAAGGACGCCGCAATAAGCAATAAAATCGCGCCGCTTATATTTTAACGGCTTCATCTTCGTTCGAGCACGTCCACATACGTAACAACGTGCTTCCATCGCCATCGTCAAATCATCCGCCCGCCGGAAAGCCGAAAAGAATAACGGTACCATAATGGGTAACATACTTCGGATTCGCTTTAGCAATCCGCCCGACTCGAAATCCGCTCCGCGTGCCGATTGCGCCTTCATAATCTTATCCACCTCTTCCACAAGGATGGGAATAAATCGCAATGCAATGGACATCATCATGGCGATTTCATGAATGGGCACCTTAATATAGCGTAAAAAGCCCAACGCCTTTTCGATACCGTCCGTCAACTGATTCGGCGTCGTCGTAAAGGTCAAAAGGGAGGTCCCCATAATCAATAGGACCAACCGAATGGCCATAAAGGCCGCAAAAATCAACCCCTCCTCCGTCACGCGGATAAAACCGAGTCGGAAGACGACCGTCCCGTCAATGAAAAAGATATTGAACGCCACGGTAAGAATCAGCAAAAAGAGAATAGGCTTGAGACCTTTTAAGATATATTTGAACGGAATCTTCGCCACGATGATAACAGCGGTCATAACCACCGCAATCGGAATATAGGCATAGAGTGATTTCAGTAAAAACAACGAGACGATAAACACCATCGTCGCAAACAGCTTGACCCTTGCGTCCAGATGATGAATCACGGAATCGGAGGGATAGTACTGTCCCAGCGTCAAATCTCGTATCACCGCGCCACCGCCTTCAAAATCTCCGCTTTGGCCGACGCCATATCATGGCAATCAGTGCGTACGTCCCAGCCGCGCCGCTTCAGGCCCAAGAGGACCTTGGTCATGACCGGTACGGAAAGACCCATGGCCTCCAAATCTTCATCGTGGGAAAATACATCCGCCGGGACATCGTCATAGACAATCTTTCCGTCATTCATGACGACGATGCGGTCCGCATACATTGCTACATCTTCCATACTGTGAGAGACCATGATGATGGTCATGCCCAACGACTGATTCAGCCGGCGAATTCCCTTCAGGATATTTCGCCGACCGACGGGATCCAACCCTGCCGCCGGTTCATCTAAAATAAGATAACGCGGTCGCATGGCTAATACACCCGCAATCGCCACCCGCCGTTTTTCTCCACCGGAAAGAAGGAAGGGTGATTTTTCATAATATGCCTCTCCCATGTTGACGAGTGTCAAGGCTTCAATAACCCGCTCCCGGATTTCCGCCTCTTCCAGACCCATGTTTTTCGGTCCGAAAGCCACATCCTTAAAGACCGTTTCCTCGAAAAGTTGATACTCCGGATATTGGAACACCAGACCGACCTCGCTTCGAAGTGTCCGCTTATCAAAGCCTTTGGCATGGATATCTTCCCCTTCAAAGGTGACCGTCCCTTCCAACGGACGAATCAAGCCGTTTAAATGCTGCATCAAAGTCGATTTACCGCAACCCGTATGGCCGATAATCGCAATGAAACTCTTCTCTTCTATCCGCAGATTGATATCGACCAATGCCCGTACCGCCATGACCGTTCCGGGATTATAGGCGTAAGAGACGCCTTTGAGCTCAATCGCCATTTGCTCCTCATTTCTTCATTTTATCCATGGCCGCCAGAAAAGAGGCCACATCAAAGGTGACCGGCATGTCCATCCCCGCCCGGCGCAACGCCAAGGACAGGGCGGTAATATCCGGAACATCCAATCCGATGGACTGTAAGGTTTCCTCTTCCATGAAAACGTCCTGCGGCGTACCGTCCATCACGACACGACCTTCATCCATTACGATAACGCGATCCGCATCCACCACTTCTTCCATGAAATGGGTGATTAGAACAATCGTAACCCCCGCTTCCTTGTTCAAACGGGATACCGTCTCGATAACCTCCCGACGACCAATCGGATCCAGCATGGCCGTCGGCTCGTCCAAAACGATGCACTGCGGCCGCATAGCCAACACGCCGGCGATGGCGACCCGCTGCTTCTGCCCGCCCGACAAGCGGTTTGGCGAAGCCTTTCGATGTTCCGTCATCCCGACCGCCGCCAACGCCGCATCCACACGTTCACGAATTTCTTCCGTCGGCACCTGTAAGTTCTCCGGTCCGAATCCGACATCTTCTTCCACCATGGCTCCGATAATCTGATTGTCCGGATTTTGGAAAACCATGCCGGCCAGCTGGCGTACACGGTACATCATCTCTTCGCTTGTCGTATCCAATCCGCCCACACGTATGACACCGGATGAGGGCAGAATCAGCCCGTTGATGAGCTTTGCAAAAGTCGACTTTCCGGAACCGTTATGCCCCAGCACGGCCACGTACTCGCCCGACCGTATTTTTAAATTCAGACTGTCCAAGGCGGGTACCGAACGGTTTTTTCCGTCTTCACCTTCCTCATCATACCGGTAACACAGGTTTTCCGCTTCTATCATTTTAACTCCATTTAACGGCAACCGGATTTTTGACTGCCACATCCGTCTCCGTTTCCGCAATCTTCCGTTGTCGTTTCAAATTCTTAAATGCGATTGACAACATCAACTTAATCCGGTTGATTTGGTTAACCTCACTCGCGCTGGCATCATAATCGATGGGTGCGATATTCGCATAGGGATAGGAACGTCGTAATTCTTTGATCATCCCCTTACCCACGATATGGTTCGGCAGACAGGCAAACGGTTGCAGACAGGCGATGTTATCCACACCGCTCTCCAACAGTTCGACCATTTCACCCAGCAAAAACCATCCCTCTCCCGTCTGATGACAGAGGGAGATGTGGCGTTCCGCCAATGACGCGATATGGTCGATGTTACACGGTGCATCAAATCGCTTGGAATCCCGTAACGCCTGCATGAGCGTTCGACGATACATGTCCATACCCTTCATGGCAATTTGACCGATCCACTTTGCCGTCGAGGAACCGCTTAACTGTTCACGTTTTACCTTCGTATCATAACTGCAATACATAAAGAAGTCTATCAAATCCGGGCAAACCACTTCCGCCCCTTCTTTTTCCAATAAGTCGACCACATGATTGTTTGCCACGGGATGATACTTTACTAAAATCTCACCGACAATACCAACCCGCGGTTTTACCATATTTTCATGAATGGGCAACTCGTCAAAAGCACGGACGATACCGCGGATATTCTTCCGGAATGCCCGCCAGCTGCCGGTCGTCCGTATGGTCTCATCGCAAACGGCCGACCAGTGTTCATACAATTCATTTGCCGACCCGGGCACCTGCTCATAAGGACGCACCCTGTACAACACGCGCATTAACAAATCACCATAGACAAGCGCCATAATGGCACGGTTAATCATCGGCACCGTCAATTTGAATCCGGCATGCTTTTCAATCCCCGCCGCATTCAAAGAAATGACCGGAACCTGCTCCATACCGGCATCTTTCAATGCCTTCCGGATAAAAGCGATATAGTTCGTCGCCCGGCAACCGCCACCCGTCTGAGACATGATCAATGCCGTCTTGTTCAGATCAAACTTGCCGCTGTTCAGCGCCTGCATCATCTGACCGATAGTGATGATGGCCGGATAGCAGGCATCGTTGTTGACATATTTCAGCCCCTCTTCGACCGTCCGGTGATCGGCATATTCCAAAAGATGGAGATTGTAGCCGAATGAGCGGAACGCCTGCTCCACAAACCGGAAGTGAATCGGTGACATCTGCGGACAGAGGATGGTGTAACCGGCCTTCTGCATCTCCTCCGTATACTCCACGACCGTATGCTCCGGCTTCGTCCGCTTGGCCGTGATACGATTTTTTCTTCTTTCATCCAAGGCCGCAATCAGAGACCGCAAACGGATTCGAACAGCGCCCAGGTTGGAAATCTCGTCAATTTTAATAACCGTGTAGATTTTACCGAAGGCTTCCATGATTTCCTGAACCTGATCCGTCGTGACCGCATCAAGACCGCAACCGAAGGAATTGAGCTGAATAATATCCAAATCATCCCGTTCCGATACGAAGTCCGCCGCACGATATAATCGGGAATGATAGGTCCACTGATTCACAACGCGCAAACGATCGGGATTCTCCGATAAATGCGCAACCGATTCCTCGGACAGTACGACGAAATCGTATAAATTAATCAACTCGGGAATGCCGTGATTGATTTCAGGATCCACATGGTAAGGCCGTCCCGCAAGAACAATACCGTTTTTACCGTGCTCCTTCATATAGGCCAAGGCACGTTCGCCTTCGTCCCGAATATCTTGTTTGAACGCATCCCAAACTTCATAGGCCTTGTCGACGGCCTTGCTGACTTCCGCATACGTCCATCCTTCCGCCTCACCCATTTCTTCCATCAAGCGTCGCTTCAAACGTTTGACGTGGTCAATCGGTAAAAACGGATAATAGAAAGTTACTTCTTCATTGGTCACGGCATCGACATTCTTGGCAATAGCCTCCGGATACGAGGTGACAATCGGACAGTTGTAGTGATCGTCCGCCCCCTCATATTCTTTGACCGTATAGGGAATGCCCGGATAAAAAATCTTCTCGATACCGCGTTCAATCAAATCCGCAATATGACCGTTGACTATCTTCGCGGGATAACACATGGATTCCGAATGAATGGTTTCCATGCCCTTCTCATAGATTTCTTTTGACGAACGGGATGACAAAACGACCCGATAGCCCAGTTCCGTCAAAAAGGTATGCCAGAGCGGATAATCCTCGTACATATTCAGTACACGGGGAATCCCGATGACGCCACGCGGGGCCTTGGCCGCCGGCAACGAACGTCTTCTGAACAATTTATTATATTTATAGTCGAACAGATTCGGGAGGTCATTCTCAGCCTTTTTCAGACCCAGTCCTTTCTCACAACGGTTACCGGAAATAAAATCCCGGCCGTCGGAAAAATGATTCACCGTCATCAAACAATTATTTCCGCACTTTCCGCAACGCTTCATCGAAGTTGAAACCTCAAATGCCTGCATCGCCGAAAGCGGAATCAAGGATGTCTCATATCCCTCTTCATATCGTTCCCTGGCAATAAGCGCACAACCGAAGGCACCCATGATACCCGCAATTGTCGGTCGTACCACTTCATGCTCGGTTACCTGTTCCAATGCCCGAAGAACCGCATCATTATAAAATGTGCCGCCCTGTACCACGATATGTTCACCCAGTTCTTCCATATTCCGAATCCGGATAACTTTAAATAAGGCGTTTTTGATAACGGACAGCGCCAAGCCGGCTGAAATGTCCGCCACTTCGGCACCATCTTTTTGAGCCTGCTTCACCTTGGAATTCATGAATACGGTACAACGTGTACCCAGATCCACCGGCGCCTTCGCCGTCAAACCGATTTTTGCAAACGACTTCACATCCATGCCCAGACCTTCCGCAAAGGTCTGGATAAACGAACCGCAGCCGGAAGAACACGCTTCGTTCAGCATGATGGATTCAATGGTTCCGTTGCGGATTTTCAAACTCTTCATATCCTGTCCGCCGATGTCCAGGATAAAATCCACCTCCGGCATGAAGAACTGTGCCGCCTTATAATGTGCCACCGTTTCAATCTCACCGATATCGATGCGTAACGCCGCTTTGAGCAGATGCTCCCCGTATCCTGTCACGGCGGTATTCACCACCCGGATGCCGTCATGCATCTTCTCATTCATATCCAGCAAGGCCTCAACAACCGACTCGAGCGGTTTTCCCTTGTTCGAGCCGTAATGTGTAAACAGCAACTTGCCATCTTCGGTAATCAATGCCACCTTTGTCGTCGTTGAACCGGCATCGATGCCTAGAAACGCATTGCCCTCGTATGCCGCCATGTCCGCTTCCGGTACGGCGGCGCGGGCGTGCCGCTCTTGAAATGCCCGATGCTCTTCTTCCGTGGCGATGAGCGGCTTGAGAAAGACACTTCCGCCGCTGACTTCACTTTCCACATCATCCAAGTCTTGTAGCAATCGCTCATAACTCCGATGATGATCCGCGTTTGCACTCAACGCACAACCGTAGGCCACGTAATACTGCTCATTTTCCGTCTTTACGACATCTTCCGGTCCTAATTCCAAGCTCTCAATAAAACGGCGCTTCAATTCCGTTATAAAATGCAGCGGTCCGCCCAAAAAGGCAACGCGGCCCCGAATGGGCTTTCCCTGTGCCAATCCGCTGATGGTCTGATTGACCACTGCCTGGAGAACGGATACCGCAATATCCTCCTTCGATGCGCCCTCATTCAACAGAGGTTGTACATCCGTCTTTGCAAAGACACCGCATCGGGAAGCGATGGGGTAAATCGTCTTGTAATTCTTCGCGTATTCATTCAATCCGTCCGCATCCGTTTGCAACAAGGCCGCCATCTGGTCGATGAACGCACCCGTACCGCCGGCACAGGTTCCGTTCATTCGCTGCTCCAGACTCTTGCCGAAGTACGTAATTTTTGCATCTTCACCGCCCAACTCTATGGCGACGTCCGTATGCGGAATCAAATGCTCCACGGCTTCCGTAGAGGCGATAACCTCCTGCACGAAGTCCGCATCCACGGCCTCTGCCAAAGAAAGTCCGCCGGAACCCGTCACGGCAAATGCAATCTCGTTCCCCGCCAATACCGACCGGGCATCATGGACTATTTTAGATACGGCATTCCGAACATCACTCAAATGCCGTCTGTATTCTTTGAAGATTTCCCGTGATTGTTCGTCCAAAACGACAACCTTTACGGTCGTCGAGCCTACGTCCAATCCCAATCGTAAGACCTTCTTCATTATATCACTCCATTCGTTATCGACATCGCACAAAGTCCGACATTCCGGAAGGGTACGACCCCGTTTTTCACCCAGTATCATACCACCAACGGTCTTTAAAATCAACCTGGATGCCCCTACATTAAAGATTTTTCCCTATTTTGACCCCTACTTGCCCATATGCACAAAAGCTTAACACAATGAACAAACTTCCGACTTGATATGCACACTTTTTCCGGCTACACCTAGCATGACAATCATGTCGCCTACCGCGGCAACGAAAAAATCCGTTACGGCAACTGCCGTAACGGATGCGTGTCATTGTCCTTCAATTATTAACGCGGTCCGCTGCGCATACACGAAAGCGGCCAGACGCTCTACATCATCCAATGGCAGCACCGGCCCCGCCGATTCGAAATCCGCAATGTCGGTCACGATGGCCAGTCGGTGCCGGGCATCCGTCACAGGTGTCACGCCGATGCCTTCCCGTACAATTTCAATCTTCGGATAGGGATGATGTTTGAATCCCTCCAGAAGAATCAAATCACAATCCGGCATCATCCCCAGCAAATCCATTTCCGTCCGTCCGGGTCGCATCTCCAAAAAAGCGGCCCGATGGGCGGAAAAAATACCAACCTGCCGAGCACCCGCCGCCACATATCGTGAGGTATCCGTCCCCGGATAATCCATGACGAAATCATGCCCGTCATGTTTGATGACGCCGATTGTCGGAAAAAACGGCTTCAACGCGGGAATCAAGCGTTCAATCAAGGTCGTCTTACCGCTGTTCTTGATGCCGGAAATGCAAAGGACGTGTCGGCGGCCCGTCAAAAGACGCCAATCCCGGCGATGGTTCACATTATAGAGAGCGGCCGCACCGAATCGCGTATCCTCGATTGCAACCTGCTTCACCGGCTGCCGGCATATGAAACGGGTCACCCCGTAATGTCCTTCGGCAATTGCCCGATCCATCAACGGTGCCAAATCCCGATGGTAGAATCCCGTTAACGGATGAATAGTCTCTCCGTTTCGAAATACCACGCCGGCAACGTCACTGCCGAGATAACCCGACAGATAACGCATCACGTCCGGCGTAACATTCGGCGTATCCGTCGCCGTGACAAAAATATAATCCGTCGATGCTTGATACAATAGACGGCGCAGACCCTCCATCGGCCCGATATCCGGCTGCACATCCGGCACGAAAGCCGATACCGGTATCGATAATCCGCGATACCGATCGATATGATTCACACTCACGGACACCTTGCCCGCAACACTGAACCGGTCATACAGGGTCTCCAACATGGTTCGCCCGCCGATTTCAGCCAGCGCCTTATCCGAACCGAACCGGCTGCTCTTGCCGCCGGCCAGAAGACCGATCTCGAATCTCCGTTCTGCCATAATAACGCCCCTATAACAGTTCCCGAATGCGGACCCTATCGCCCACCTTGAGTTCTACCTGCTCCGGTTGTATCACCATACAGTTACAATCTACAGCTGAGGACATGATACTGGAGCTGTGTCCCTTGTCGGGAATATAAACGCCGTCTCCATCACATCGCGCCCGAAGGTATCCGCGTAAATGCCGAGGACGGGAGTAGCCCGACATCAAAGTCACTTCCCGCTCCTTCGGTAAAAATGCGAAACAGCCGGTTACGGCCGCCGCCATAGGCCAAAAGAATACCTGAAAATTCACGACACATGCGAAAGGATTACCGGAACAACAGAGTATAACCGTCCCGTCCTTATATCCGGCGGTAACCGGCGTGCCGGGCTTGATATTCGCACCCCGAAAAAGAATCTCACATCCCAGTTCCGCCAATACCGCCGGCATCAAATCCTTATCACCGACGGATACACCGCCCGTCGTAATAATGACCGAGACGTTGCCAATATGCCGTTTCAAAAAACCGCCGATTGCATCAATCGTATCCGGTGCATGCCCCCGTTCAACGACCTCTATATGACGATCCGTCAATGCCGCTTGCAACTGGTAGACGGTACTGTTATAGGTCCGCGCCTTATCGCTGACCAAGCCCGGCTCCAACAACTCGGAACCCGTCGACAGGATTGCCGTTCGCATGGGTTTTAAAACACGGAAATCGGCTATCCCCAAGCTCGCAATAACGGAAATATGCGCCGGTGTCAACATCGTTCCTGCGGGAATGACGCAGGTGCCCGCCTCGATGTCCTCGCCCGGACGACAGTAGTTCTGCCACTTGGAAATACCCGTATAGATTGCCACCGTATCCGCTCCGTAATCCGTATCCTCCTGACGGATGACCGCATCATAACCCGCCGGTACTTCCGCACCGGTCATGATACGCACCGCCGTGCCGGGTGTGCAGGCAAAGTTTGCCGGGTCTCCTGCATTGATTTGCCCCGTCACCCTTAAATGAACAGGAGCCTCTTTCGAAGCCCCTGTCACATCTTCACTTATTACAGCATACCCGTCCATCGCGGACTTCGGGTAGCTCGGTACGGAAAACGGCGCCCGTATGTCTTCGGCCGTAATCCGTCCGGAAGCGTTTACGAGATTGACTTTTTCTGTCGATTCCTGCCGACGCATCTTATCCGTCAGTCGGCGAATCGCTTCTTCCACTTCTAATCTCATAACCTTTCATTTCTATAAATTATTAAATGTTCCCGCTTAACGATCACACCAGGCCTTGAATTTTCTGGAACCCGGAATGATAACACCGCCCACGATGTTACCCAAAGTAACAATGACGATGTTCAGGAACCCTGCAGTTGTCTTCCCGGCAACGGCCATGTAGTACATGTTCGCAATACTATGCTCAAAGCCCAGGAATACAAACGTCGTGATACACGCCAAGATGCCGAGGTACTTGCCCAGCTCATGCTTGTTATGGATAAACTCTTCCACCGCCAACACGACCAGGAAATTACAGAGAATTGCCAAGACGAACAAAGCAAACGGTGTCGCCGAGGCCTTGTTGATTTTACCGGTCGCCACCTTCTCGGCCGCCGCTAAAAACTTTTCATTTCCGGCATAGACATAACGGATAACGGTACCCCAAATAATACTGCCGACATAGTTGCCGATCCAAACGTAAACCAGGAACGGAAGGTACTGTTTCGGGTCATTTTCAAACACGAAACCGACCTTACCCGTAAACAGGTTAAAGCCCAGCGTACATACCGCGTACAAACCGGCACAGAACAATACCGAGCCGACCAGCTTGGATCCGTCCATCGACATGTTGAACAAGAATGAAGTCCCGCCTACCGCAATCGCCACACCTGCCAGGATTGCATACCAAAAATTACCAACTACTTTCTTCATACGAACCTCCTAAAAATTTTAATACGATCCGGCCCAAACCGTTCCGTATGTTAATGACGCCCTAAACTGACGTTGTCTACCGTTGCTCATGATAGACATTAAATTGATCCCGCTTCGTAAAGCCTATAATGCAGAGGTTATACTTCTCCGCAACGGCCAACGTCCGATCGGACGGTGCCGAACGGGACACAATCATGGGGATACCGGCACGCAACGCTTTCATGGCAATGGTGCTCGGGATTCGACCACTCGTATAGAGACTGCATTCATTCAGGTTTACTCCGTCCAGCAATGCCATCCCGACCGCCTTGTCAAAGGCGTTGAAGCGTCCGATATCTTCCGCAAAATACAAGATCTCGTCTCCCCGGCACAACAAAACGCTGTGGACGTTCCCGGTATTTCGGAACAAGTCCGAACCGGTCATCAGCTTTTGAAAATTCTCCAATACCGTTTGCGGTTTGTATTCAATTCGTGCCAACGGCTTCAAATCCTCTTCGGAATAAAACTGATAGGGAACCATGCGGTAATCGCCGCTGTCCGTCGTAACCTTTGCACCCTCTTCAGCGCTCGCCGGCGCTTCTTTCAGGCGAACCCGGGCACAACATGCTTCTTCATCGATTATCAGGGAATCGATGTCCTCCACGGAGGTTATCATCCGCTCCGTATAAAGATAGCCGACAACAAGCTCTTTCAACTTCTTGGGAATTGCTAAAAGTTCTACGAGTAGGACATCGTTCAACATGATACCGAAATCATATTCAATCAGTATCTCATCCTTCATTCGCTCTGCCGTGCCGTCCTTGTAATGACGCGTGATTTCCACTTCCTGTTTTAATTTCATAGTCGCCTCGTTTCGTCTCAATACATATTTAACGTAGCACGGATTATTCAAGCTTTCAAGTTTTGATATAAAATTAACATGATTTTATCCATCCTGTTCGTCGTTTTCGTAGGTTTTGTTAGTAATTTATGTCGTGGGTTTTCCTCATTTTCGTGATTTCATACAGTACCGTTGTACAGATTTACCTTTTTTCATGCCACCGGGTAACTATTGATAACCGCCCCCGAGCCGCCTCTTCCACTCCTCAATCAGATTATCGACAATCAACATATAACGATTATTATCCGATTTGACGGGTGGATTATCCGTCCGATACGGACCAATAAACGCTTCCACGCCCACGCGAATTTCCTCCGGCGCCGTCTTCATTTCCTCCTCAAACTGTGCCAATCGGTAAAATCGAAGGGCGACCAAACGGTATACGGGCAAGAATTCATGCATATACCCCTCATCGAGTAAGATATCGAAAATAAAGAATGCATCTTTAAAATTCAGCATCCGTGCCATTGCCACGCCTTTATTGAGACGGACGGCATGTAGAAAAGACTGTTGCACAACGCTGATTTCACAACGTTCGATGATGTTATCATAATGTTTCAATGCCATCTGATAATCCCGGTCCAGAAGACATTTATCACCAATCATCTTGGAGCGGAGCAGGTGGTCGCCCTCTTCAAAGTGCTTTAAGATACGTTCCACCAATTGTACATCTTCTTCCGAATACAGGTTGTTCGATCGGAGAATAACGAGTACCATATCTTGAAACGGCAAGCCGGTTAAGTCGATCCCCGTCGTCTCACGCACAAATCGAATCAGTTCCTTATTCGGAAAACTTTCGTCAATCATATGTACGTTCTCGTAAAGCAGGTAGCTGAGTTCTTCCACGGTATATACTTCCCGCTTCATGATACGACAATAATACGGTGCCACTTTCCGCTCCGGAATGCACAGTTTTAACTGTTCCCGCATACGCCCGCTCCTTTCCGTTCCATGCGACAGGTCACCCGCATCCCGCCCGACTTCAGAAAACGGCCAAAGCCTTCATCTTCCACCGTAACGCGAACTTCCCGTCCGTCCGCCGTGAAATCGGCATAGAGCCGCAAACGTGTCGGCTTGGAGAGACCGCGCACCATGTGTGCGACCGGGATATCCATTTTGCGAATCATCGTGCCATCCGTATCCTTATGGAAAACGGGAATTACGGATGCCGTCTGTGTCAATACCGCAAAGCCGGGTTCCGGATCGAAGAGTCGTGTCTGCGGCTGTACCAATGAACGGCATGTCCCGCCGGCCCGCGTCTCGACGGGCACTTCCACAATTTCTCCGGCCATGGCCGTCGTATGTATGGCGTATCGTCGATTCAATTCTTCATCATAGCGCAATTTTGCATAGGCGAATCCACCGAAAATAAACAGATTACTCTCTTGGTAGACCCTCCGGCCACTGCATAACACACCAAGAGAACGATTCATGAAACCGTCGCGAAATGCGTCACCGGTAAAATAGAACAGGCGAATCTCCGGCGTGAGATGTGACTCGGCAAACGAATAGAGAATATCATCCTTCTCCGCCGCCGTCGCATCCGGTGCAATCTCGATATCCAAAATTTCTTCCGACACGTCAACGGTCGTCCGAACGCCGATATTCGCCCGGCCGTGAATCATTCTCAGACGGTTTCCGTATTGATGAAGCACAGCGAAGTCCGTCATGGCAATGCTCTTGCTGAATGCCAGACGATAGTAGGTTGCCGCCTCCAGGTAGTCCGTAAACAACGTTTGTTGATAACCTAAACTCTCTGCGGTAAAAGCCGCATGCCGGCAACTTAACACATCCGGATCCGCCGACGTAATGACGACCAACGTCTCTCCTGCCGCCGCTGCATAAAACTGCAACGCCTCGTCGACGCTCCCGTGCTTTGAAATCTTATAGTCCTCTCCGGGATATTCGGCGGAATAGAAGCCGTAGACCCCGTCTTCCCGCCGTTCAATCGATAATATCTTTTGCATATTCCACCTACATCTCCGGCTTGAAGACGGTCTCCGCCATATCCTCAAGACTCCTGAAGGCCGCAACCCGACTGCCCAGACTGTCCATATCGTTCATCCTGGCATAGATGATTTCATTCAGGCGATCGTATCCATCCCGCGGCTCCCCGGGAATAACCGGCTTGTCGAACTTATAGACATAGACATCCGTCGTCGCCCGATGTTGCTCATCCAGCAAACTGAACTCGATACAATCGCCGTAAAACATGGAAATGGCTACTACGTACATACCGTCCGTAATCTTATTCAGCCGCAATTCCCGAAAACGTCGAGATGTCGAGGAAACATATCGATAGGAAATGTAGCCCGGTGCCTTAAACGTCATAATCACCTTATCCGCCAACTCGAAGGGCAGTATCCCGTGACGCTTGAATCGCATCATCCATTCGGGATAGATATGTGCACGAACCATGGACGCCAATGCCGGCACGAGAAAGCTCCGTTCTTCCGCCGATAACGTCCGCTGTACGGAATAATAACGCATCAACTCAAGCATTTCCATCGGTCGACAATCTTCCCGCCGCATGCGGAGAATTTCATAAAGCTTGTCTTCTGCAAATTCCCCGTTTTGACGAAGAAGATAGATACAGTAACGCTCCAACTTGTCGGAAAAACACTCGTCGACGGTCAAATGTTCCTGTAAAATCTCATAGAATTCGATCTGTTCACCGATTGTAAGTTCGAAGTCCTCATATAGAAATAGAATCAATTCATTTTCATGGACGCCGTTTCGAAAAAGATGATACGCAATGTCGCGCATCAGGTCGGTGACGGCCGCCTTTTCTGCCAACATGCCGTACAGAAGACGAAGTTGCATCGTCGGATTAATGATGTCAAATCCCTCCCGTATCATCCCCTGCAATGCCTGCCTGAAACGACCGGTCCGTATATACGCTTCTATCAGCCCCCGTTTATCCCCGACAAACTTCAACTGGAATTCGTCCAAGTGTTCTTCCAGCGTGCCCGCCGTGACGTAACGCTGATAAAGTGCCGTCTGTAATTTTCGTTGGAAATGACCGCGCAGCCACCGCTTTCCGTTCAGTATCCGAAGCGTTTCCGCATCCGGTGCCTCTTCTTCCATCAGTGCCACGATGTGCGTCGAACCGACATGTAAAGCCAGTTCCACATCCGTCGTCCGACGCATCAGCCGCTCATAGGCAACGTCTTCCCGCCTTGCCACAACCCGTCTGCCATCCTTCATCTCCATAATGATATGAAATGATGCATCGGGAATCCGCGCTTCACCAACCCCGTTTTGCAGCGGCACGTCGATGATATTCGCCAGCCGCTCCTGTACGACCGTCAAACTTTCCACGTCATCTCGCAGACAACGGAAACGAAAGGCGCAATATATATTTAGGAGACAATGACTTAAAGCTTTGTCCATCCGTGCCCGCAAGTCCATATCATCATACAATATGACGAGGTTCTCGTTAATCCGACGATTACGCAATGACTGCAACGCATAAGCCTCCGATTCCGCACGGGTCGCCTTGTAAATCTCCCCGATGATCGCCTTATTAACCACGATATTTGCATAAAGACTCTGCATACTCCGTCCGGCGAGCATGCGGGCGTTTTTAAAATAGTGATAGAGCGCTTCCGGCAGGAGGGCGTCATACCGGAAAGGCATGGCCGATAGACAATGCTCATACAACCCGGTTATTCGCAGTTTTTCACGAATACCCGCCAAATATCGATGAAAGGCATCCTCATCCGTCCGATTCCCCCGTATCAGCAAAGTACAAATGGCTTGAAGCACATGGGATGCCGGTTCCCGCTCATATTCCGCACTCAAAATCTTGACCAGCTGCGGATGATAGGCACTGACCGATGCGGCCTGCGCCGTAATACATTCTAAAATCCGTTCAGGCAGCAACCCTTTACGATAAGCCCAGTAAAGCACCTTGATATCCACATGATCCATCTGTAAAATGGCCGTATCGTAGCGGTCGATAAAATGTAATACGTCCAGATACATGAACGGACTGCAGCTGCCCGCCATAATATCTCTTTTCAGCTCTTTATAATTAGCCTGTGCCACCGGATTATTCAGGCGGCGTGCCAGATGGGAGAGCCACAGAAACACATCCATCCCCGTATCTGTCGCCACGGTCGACAATGCGGCAACCACGGCGGTAACGTCCTCTTTCTCGGGCCGTTGCAAAAGCTTAAAGTAACGATACAACGCATAAAAAGGTGCATCTTCCGTGTCCGCGTGCGGCGCAATGGTTTGAAATACCGCCGTCTTGCGATACTCGTCTTCATTCACCAGCGACCAGACATATTCCAGAATCTTGATACGAAACGGTGTTTCGTTCATACCACGTAATTCCTGGATACAGTCTGCCAAGGCCTCCGAAACCGCTTGACGCTCCGTCTTATCCGCCAACCATCTGAAAACCGCCCGCTGTACGCGAACGTAAATCATAGTCGGTGCATCGTGGAGAATAATCCGTTTTTCCTCCACGGTCGGGACCGGTTTTTGACGTTTCTCCGCGCCGACGGCAATAAAAAACTCCCGGATGTCTTCCGGACGGACCGGCTTGGCAATATATGCTTCCCAGAGAATCCGCTCCCGTGAATCATCCGGAAATTGCTCCCCGAACGCCGGTAATTTAAAATTATCCGGCGTCACCCGCTCCTTCTCTTTATAGACGTCGGGAATATCCACCGCATGGTCCGTAAATCGAAAATGATACGGTACGATGATGTCCTCTTTATCCGTAATGATGGTAAAGACACCCTTCATGTCACAGGCACGATGCAGCGGCAACTTATAATGATAGTCCACCTTCATCGCGTCTTTATACAAGGTCGCTTTAAATATGAACCCCGGATGCTCTGCTCGAATCCGCCCCCGGGTTCCGGTTACGTCCCGCAACCAGAAGTCACCGAAAACAGGACCGTTAATATCCCGCTCGATATATATCTTCTCTTTTTGAATCATCTTATCACCTGTTTATTCATTCCGCGTCAATTACTATAACTTTATCACAAACAAACCGTCCGTACAAGGGGCGGCAAGATTGGAAACGGCCATTTTCCGCCCCTGTTTTCATATCAAAGAGGCCGTCCACCCTCTTGGTAAACGACCTCCCTCATGCCGCTACACCGTACTACGACGCATGCGCACGAATATCAATTTATAAAGTTCATAACATACCAACGGCAAGACGGCCAGGCCGAAAACAATCAACCAATCCGAACCGGTTAAGGCATGTACGTGAAACACCTTTGACAGGAACGGTATGTAAACGATGGACGTCTGAAGCAGCAAGCCCAAAAGGAAGGAACCGCAAAGCCATCTGTTCCCAAATACGCCGATTCGGAACAGACTATGCCGGCTGCTCCTAAGATTGAACGCATGGAAAAGTTGGGAAATGCTCAGTACCATGAACGCCATGGTTTGTGCATGTACCAATGCATCTTCTATTAATGCATCGTGCGTCGTCTCCGCCCCTTGGATGACGGCCGCCATTAAATCCGACAGATTCCCGACCGGAATGATACCGGCCGTATATCGCAAGATACCGATGATGAACGCCGCAATGGTAATGAGACCGATTAGGAATCCGTTAAAGGTCAAAAAGCCAATCCGCCCTTTGAAAAAGCTCGCCTTCGGATCACGCGGTTTCTCCCGCATGACATCTAAATCCTCCGGATCCACGCCCAGAGAGAGTGCCGGTGTCGTGTCCGTCACCAGGTTCACCCACAGCAGGTGGATGGACTGTAACGGTGTCGGAAAGCCAAGCAAAACAGAAAATAGAATTGCAAAGATTTCCCCGATGTTGCACGACAGCAGATAGAAAATGGATTTGCGGATATTGTTGTAGATATTCCGTCCTTCTTCCACCGCATGGACGATGGTTGTAAAATTATCATCCGTCAAGGTCATGTCCGCAGCATTCTTCGCCACATCCGTGCCCGTCACGCCCATGGCTACGCCGATATCCGCCGCCTTTAAACTCGGCGCATCGTTCACACCGTCACCGGTCATGGAAACGATGTTCCCGGAACGTTTGAATGCCTGTACGATTCGTACCTTATGCTCGGGTGATACCCTGGCAAAGACACGAACCCCTTCGAGTCGCTCCGGCAGTTCTTCATCGGTATAGTCATCCAGTTCCACACCGCTCATGCATTCTTCTTCCGCTTGGGCAATACCGAGTTCCCGGGCAATCGCCAACGCCGTCACCCGATGGTCTCCGGTAATCATTACCGTACGGATACCGCTTTCACGGCAGAGGGCGATGGAATCGCGAACCTCCAAGCGCGGTGGATCAATCATGCCCGTCATCCCGGCAAATATCAATCCGGATTCCGTTTCTTCCTCCGTTAAATCCGTACGGGCTACCGTCTTATAGGCCAGCCCCAGGACACGAAGTGCCTCCCGTGACATGCTGTCCGCCGCTTCCATGAGCGCCGTCTTTCGTTCCGACGTCAACGGCACGATACCTTCCGGCGTCCGAACGCGATCGCAAACCGCCAGAAGACTGTCCGTTGCCCCCTTGGTAAAAACGACATTTTTACCATCCATGTCATGGACGGTACTCATGAGTTTCCTCGTGGAATCGAAGGGCATCTCCGCCAAACGGGGATAGCGGACATCCAAATCCGTCTTCTTCAAACCATGTTTTGCCGCCACGTCCACCAGGGCAATCTCCGTCGGATCGCCGGTCGTTTCCGTTGCATCCGCACAGAGAGCCATGCCGTAAAGTAACAGACCCTCCGCCTCGCAATCCGGACGAAGTTCATCCGCTTCCAACCATCTCCCTTCGATCTGATAGCGGCGAACGGTCATCTTATTCATGGTCAACGTTCCGGTCTTATCCGAACAGATAATGCTTACCGAGCCGAGCGTCTCGACCGCCGGGAGTTTACGAATGATGGCATTCCGCTTCACCATCCGCCGTACGCCCATCGCCAGTACGATGGATACGATGGCAGGCATACCCTCCGGTACTGCCGCAACGGCCAAGGAAATGGCCAACATGAACATATCCAGGAGATTACGATCCTGTAAGAGACCGATACCGAACATCAAAACGCAGATGCCGAGGGCGATAAAGCCCAGTATCTTACCGATTTCGCCCAACTTGAGTTGTAGCGGCGTCTTCTCGTCGCGTCGGTTCAGCATCCCCGCAATCTTTCCGATTTCCGTTTGCATTCCCGTGTAAACGGCAATGCCTTCCCCACGACCGCCGGTTACCAGGGTGGATGAAAAAGCCAAGTTTTTCAAGTCCCCCAAAGCGGTCATCTCATCGGTTCTGAACGCGGCATCCTTCATGACCGGAACCGACTCACCTGTGAGTGCCGACTCTTCAATCTGTAAGTTGACGGATGTCGTCAGACGCATATCACAGGGCACGTAGCGGCCGGCATCGAGCAGAATGACGTCTCCCGGTACGATTTCTTCCGAATCCAACTCAACGACGCCCCCGTTTCGACGCACATAAGCCTTAGGTGTGGAAAGTTTCTTCAGTGCTTCCATCGACTTTTCCGCCTTGCTTTCCTGCGTTACACCGATGACGGCGTTAATCAGAACCACGACACCAATCATGATTGCATCACTGATTTCCGATGTTACGCCGGAAATCACCGCCGCAATCACGAGAATGAATATCAGCGGGTCATTCAACTGGTCCCATATCATGCCGGCAAGGCTTTTCTTTTTTCCTTCTTCCACACGGTTGGGTCCGTATTTCTCCCGACGCTCCCGTACCGCGGTCTCATCCAATCCGCAAGACAGGTCTACCGCCAGTGCTTCTTCCGTCTCCCGTACCGTTTTATCGTAAAACATCTCTCCTCCTAATCATCAATACCGATGGCCACCGTCATGAAATCAACAAGGTGTGCACCACACGATTTCAATTGTTTCGCGCATACATCAACGGTACTGCCCGTCGTATAGATATCATCGACGAGCAGCACGTAAGCACCGTTCAAATCCACGGGTCGAATGCTAAATGCATTCTCCATATTCCGCATCCGTTGTACCCGGTTTAACGTTTTCTGCGGCAAAGAGCTCCGTCGCCGCAGCAATAGATCCGCGACGGGCACATTAATTTGCCGACTCAGGGCATCCGCCAACAATAACGACTGATTATAGCCGTAGTGCAGCGCACGATTCGGATGCCCGGGGACCGGTACCAAAAGGTCCGGTAAAATATTCGGGCGTGGCAGACGACTCGCCATCCATGCTGCAAAATATCCTGCATACTCCATCCGCCCCCCGTACTTAAAGCGGACCAGCGCCTTTCGTATTTGCCGGTTGTAAATAAAAACCGCCCGTCCCCGATCATAATCATGCGGGTGTTTTTGACAGGGTCCGCAGGACAACCGTTCCGTACCGTGTACGGGACAACCGCAGGTGAAACACCGCGGCCCGGTTACGAGCGGCAAGGCGGCCGCGCAAGTCGGACAAGCGCCGACGGCATCTCCCGTCAACGGTTCATCACAAACGGCACAACGTCGCGGCCAAATCAAATCGACAAAGGACAGAGGCATCCGATCCCTGCCCGTCCGCTTCCTTGCCGTAACATGATGTCTATTCCGCCAACTCTTCAAACGCCGCTATCCTTTCCGCCAACGATGTCCGCCTGTGACGCATGCTGGCATTGTCCACCATATCCTGAAAGGTTTGCATGTTTCCGAGTACGACGACGCATCGTGCCGCCCTCGTCACCGCGGTGTAAAGGATATTCCGCGTCAACAACAGACGTGGTCCGCCGAAAAGAATCAATACGACGGCCGGATACTCACTCCCCTGACTCTTGTGAACCGTCACCGCATAGGCCCGCTCCAACTCATCCAACATCTTATACTCGTACGTTACTTCCCGGTTGTCGTCAAACAGTACGGTAACCTCCTTGAACAGCGGGTTCACCTTCTGCACGTAACCGATGTCTCCGTTAAAGACCCCGGCGCCCCGACTCAAAATGCCACCTTCCCCCATAAGTGCCCATGGCGTATTATAGTTATTCTTAATCTGCATGACCTTGTCTCCCTCCCGGAAGACGCGGTCCATATGTCTGATTTCCCGCTTGTTCTTCGCCGGCGGGTTCAGTCCTTCTTGTAGCGCCTCATTCAATGCATCGACACCCAATGCCCCCTGCTTGGTCGGCGAGAGCACTTGAAACTCTCCCGCATCCAGACCCAGCTTGGCCGGCAACCGATCGCCGATCAGCCGGACCGCCTTGTCGATGACATCCGCCGCATCATGACCGCCGATAAAATAAAAGTCGTCATGATTCTCCCTGACGTCAATGGTTTCACCCCGCAAAATTTTATAGGCATTCCCGACTATGGTCGAGTCCTCCCGCTGCCGGTAAATCCGCTCCAGCGCTATCGACCTTACACATCCGGCATCCAGAATATCCCGAAGCACGCAACCGGGGCCCACGGAGGGCAACTGGCAATGGTCTCCCACCAGAACGAATCGGGTCCCCGTCGCCACCGCCTTCAGCAGGGCATGCATTAAAAATATGTCAATCATGGATGCCTCATCCACGATGACCAAATCCGCATCTATCGGATAGTCTTCATTCCGTCCGAAGGAGGCGCCCGCCTCCGGATCACCGCCCACTTCCAGCAACCGATGCACGGTCTTGGCTTCAAAGCCCGTCGCTTCCGTCATACGTTTTGCGGCACGACCGGTCGGTGCGGCCAATGCGACCTCCTGTTCCCGGGACAGGAAATACTCGAGAATCGCCCGGACGATGGTCGTCTTGCCCGTACCGGGGCCGCCCGTGATGACGGTAAATCCGTTTTCCGCTACAGCCGTCACCGCCGCCCGCTGCCGGTCATCCAAGTCGAGTTGTAACCGCTCCTGAATCCGATCCAGCTCGCGATTCATCTTTGCCGCATCTACCGTCGCCCGGACGGAAAGCTCATGAATCCGTAAGGCGGTTGCAACTTCCGTCTGATACACATAGTCCAGATAAACGGGGCTCTCCGCCCCATCCGAAATGCGAATGCGATTTTGAAACATCATCTCCGTCAACAGCGCATCAAAATCCGCCACCTCTATCTGAAGAAGTGCCAAAGCCTCCGCTTTCAATTCTTCCGCTGGCATATAGGTGTCACCATTTTGGAGTGCGCTCTGTAACACATGCACGACGGCGGCAAAAATTCGCGCCTCGCTGTTCGCGGCAATCCCCATTTGTACAGCGATAGCGTCGGCCGTTTTAAAGCCGACGCCGCGGATATCTTCTATAATCTGATAGGGATTCTTCCGTAACACCGCCAAGGTGTCCATCCGATATTTTTGATAAAGTCGGGTTGCCACGCGAATACTCAAACCGAAATTCTGCATGAACATCATCGTCGCACGCTGTTCGCTCTTTTCCACAAACTGCTCGACAATCTCCGACGCCTTCCGCATACTGATCCCCTTCACGGTCGCCAGGCTCTCAGGATCGTTTTCCAGCACGGCGGAAGCCTCTTCACCGAACTTCTTCACGATACGCTTGGCCAATACCGGACCGATACCGCGTATGGCACCGGAACCGAGATAACGCTCCAGCGCCGCCGCATTCTCCGGTTGAATGACAGTGTATTCGCGTACGGACAACTGCTCTCCATATGAAGGATGGACGACCATCTGACCGCCCACATGCAAATATAGCCCGACGTCCAAATCGATAAAACTGCCGACGCAGACCATCTCGTCATCATTCTCACAATCCATGGAAAAGACCGTATAGCCATTTTCTTCATTCCGAAATATTATTTCCGTCACATACCCTTTTACATCATACGCCGACAAAGCGTGCCCCTCTCCAAACGAACCGCCCGTTATTTAATACGTTCCATATACTGTCCCGTGCCAACGGCGACCGCCGTCATGGGCTCTTCCGCCCGCACGACACTGATGCCCGTCCGGGCTTCAATCATATCGTCAAATCCGTCAATCAGCGAGCCGCCGCCCGAAAGAACGATGCCGCGATAAGCGATGTCCGCCGCCAACTCCGGCGGGGTCCGCTCCAACGTCGTCTGAATCGCCTGAATGACTTGCTCACTCAAATCCTCGAAACACATCCTTGTCTCATCAGAGGAAACCTCGACCATGCGTGGTAAGCCGGACATCAAATCCCTTCCGCTCACTTCCATGATGGCAACCTCGTCCCGCTTGAACAGACTGCCGATTTTCATCTTAATCTGTTCCGCCGTATTTTGTCCGATGAGCAGATTATGCTCCTTACGGATGTAGTAGGCCAGTTCCTTATCGAAATCCTCTCCGGCCGTCTTGATGGACGTACTCTCCACGGCACCGTTGAGGGAAATCACCGCCACGTCCGTTGTACCGCCGCCCACGTCCACAATGAGGTTGCCCACCGGCTTCGAAACGTCGATGCCGACACCGATGGCGGAAGCAATCGGTTCTTCAATCGTAAAGACCTCCCTTGCACCCGCCCGGATGGCCGCATCTTCCACCGCGCGCTTTTCCACTTCCGTTGCCAAGGTCGGCACGCTGATACATACCCGAGGTTTCCGCCATGTCTTGCGGCCGATGGCCTTGTTGATGAAATATTTCAACAGCTCCGCCGTCAGGGTGAAATTGGAAATGACGCCCTCCTTTACGGGTCGAATGGCGACAATGTTTCCGGGTGTTCGTCCGAGCATCTGCCGCGCCTCCTCCCCGATAGCCGTAATCTTATTCACACTGCGATCAAAAGCAACGACGGACGGTTCCTTGACCACAACGCCCCGTCCGCGAATATAAACCAATATACTGGTTGTTCCTAAATCAATGCCAACATCTACCGACATACGCTCTCCTTCCGCCTGTCCGTTTCTTCTTTTAAAAACATATCACACGGGTACGGATTGTCAAGCAGATTTCGTCCCCGTCATCCGCCCGTTTTGTCAAATACCGTGTCTCCGTCTTCCCCTTTGTGCCAATCCGTCTCAGCCGAACTCGGCACCGCTTACAGGCCCAAATGTTCAGCCACACTTCGCAGGGCACGTCCGCGATGACTGCAGGCGTTCTTCCGTGCCGGCGACATCTCCGCCGCAGTCATGCCGAATTCCGGCACATAAAAAATCGGGTCATAGCCGAACCCGCCCTCTCCCGCCGGCATCTCCGCTATACGTCCTTCAAATACACCGCGAAACACTTCATTGCGACCGTCCGGCCAAGCAATGGCTATGGCACAAATAAAACGGGCACTCCGGGCCATTCCCCGAGCCGCCCGCATGCGTTCTAAAATAATTCGATTCTTCTCCTCATACGGGGTATCATGCCCCAGGTAACGGGCCGAATATATGCCGGGTTCACCATTTAAGTAATCGATGACCAAACCGCTGTCATCCGCAAGCGTTAGCCGATTGACTTGGTCACAGACGGTCCGTGCCTTAATCACGGCATTCTCCTCAAACGTCTTTCCGTTCTCGATAATTTCCAACCCCGGACATACCTCATCTACGGTACGCACCCGGTATCCCGGTAACATCTCGCGAATCTCCCGTACCTTATTTTGATTTCCCGTTGCTACAATAATTTCTTTCATGCTGATGGCTCCCTATCCGTTGCCGCCTTATCGACCGGTCGGCTTTTATGCGGCTTCTCACCCATGTACTGATGCAAATAGGTCTTTAACATGCCGCTGTAGACCTTGCGATTCTTTGTGGACTCCCGACCGATGGCCTTTGTACAGCGCGAGTATGCACTGAGAATGAAAAAGGACCATGTCGGATTCATACGAATGATTTCACCGATCTTTTCGTACAATCCGTGCACCGCATCCGTATCGGCCAACCGTTTACCGTACGGCGGGTTTGTAATCATAAAACCGTATTTTTTGGACGTTGAAAAATCGTTGATGTCCCGTTGCTGAAAATGAATCACTTCCGCCACGCCTGCAGCGGCCGCATTTTCTCTGGCCGCCCGCAATATCCGCGGGTCGATGTCGAAGGCCTGAATATCGATCTCCGGATTCTTCTCAACGGCATCGTAAGCCTCCTCTCGAATGAGGACCCACTCACGGGGCGGTATCAGGTTTCGCCAATTCATGCTGTCGAACTTCCGTTTGATGCCCGGCGCGATATTCATCGCCATCATGGCCGCCTCAATCGGAATCGTCCCGCTGCCGCAAAACGGATCCGCCAGCGCACGCCCCGCGTTGTACGGCGACAGCTGAATGATCGATGCCGCCAAGGTCTCGGACAAGGGCGCCTTGCTTACATAACGCCGATAACCGCGACGATGCAGGGACGGCCCCGTCGTGTCCAGCGAAAAGGTGGCGGTGTCATTCATAATGCTGACCGTCACAGGGTAAACCGCCCCCGTCTCCGGAAGTACGGTTGTCTTGTGTACCTTCTTCAGTTGCTCGACAATAGCCTTTTTCGTAATGGCCTGTATATCGCGGATGCTGAACAAAGCCGAACGAAGGGTCGTCACCTTTGATACGGGGAAAGCCCCGTCCGCCGGAATAAAATCGCCCCATGGTAGACTGTAGACACTCTCGAACAGCTCTTCAAAGGTCTCCACATGCTGAAACCCCAATTCCAGCAGGATGCGTTCCGGCGTCCGTAAAAACATATTCGCACGAACAATCCCTTCCGCGTCCGCCAAAAACTTCACGCGTCCGGTTAATACGGCTTCAATTTCATAGCCTAAATCATATATCTCCCGTTTCGTCACGGCCTCCATACCGAAGTGACAGACGGCCGTTAATAAATAAGTACTCATTTAAGTTTCCTGACTAACCATAGGATGCCCGCAACCAGCAAAATCGCCGGCAGGGCCCACAGAAACAACTTGCCGACCAGTATCACCGTTTTGAATATCGCCACCAAAATCAGGGCGACGACAACCAGTACCAATACGAGCGCAAGCAATAAACGCGGCGCACAACCGGATGTGCCGACGCCGAATGAAGTGCCATCCCGAACATCGGCACCGTTCGGTCGGTCCTGCCGCGGCGGCGGTGTGTCCGACCGTCCGGTGGACACTTCTTCCCCGTCATAGTATGTATAGTTGTCATCACGCATTCCGCTGATTTTGTCCGCATCCAGGATGCTGCGGGCAATCAGACGCGGATCCCCGAGTTCTTCGGAAATTTCTTCTTCCGTACGTCCCTTCCGCTTCTCCCGTGCAAAATATGTTCTGTAATACGCTTCATTTGCCGCAATCTCACGCTCGCTCATCTCCCCTTCGAGCGCTTCACGCAACAAGCGTAGAAATTCTTTCATGCTATGCCTCCGGATAACGGAACAGGCTTTCCGCCTCTTCCTTCTTCGTGGTATCTTTCAGTGCCAGCACCTCCACCCGTACCGTCCGTTCACCGAATCGGATATCGATCATATCCCCCGGTTTGACCTTGAACGAAGGCTTCACCGCCGTACCGTTTACGAAAACGCGACCGTTCGTACAGGCCTGCGTTGCCACGGTACGCCGCTTAATCAGTCTGGTCACCTTTAAATATTTGTCAATTCTCATGTTTCTCCCGCAATTTAAAATAGAGGAATGCCCTGACGGCATCCCTCTAAACAATCGTCGATTATTTATTCACGGCATCCTTCAACGCTTTACCCGCTTTGAAACGCGGAGACTTGGATGCGGCGATTTTAATTTCTTCACCCGTCTTCGGATTTCTGCCGATTCGAGCACTTCTTTCACCGACCTCGAACGTGCCGAAACCGACGAGTTGTACCTTTTCTCCTTTTTGGAGTTCTTCGGTCACAATCTCGACAAATGCCTTTACGACTGCTTCAGCATCCTTCTTGGAGATGGCCGCTTTTTCAGCAAGACCTGCTACTAATTCGGTTTTATTCATTTTCTTCCTCCTCCTGTATCAGTATTTCCTTTATATCCTTTTTTAGCGACTTTGTCAAGGATTATTTCAAATCCCGAACCGTCCCCGTCCCAAAAATACAATCTTACTTCATTTGTACGGGCGCGTTTTGTTGTACTTGTTTGTACTTCTCCCAGTAATCCGTATCCGCTTGGAAAGAAATCGATGCCAGTTTCTCCTCATTAACGTATACGTCCTGTGTCCATGTGCCCAGACGTTCATTGAAGGCTTCTTCCCGTTTCTGAACGAGGCTTTGTGCCTTGCTCACCAATTCTTTTTTCGCCTGTTCGGTATCGATTTCCCGCACTTGGACAACGATAAAACCGTTGATTACATCGCCCTGCTTTACCTCCATGATGTCGGCATCGCCTTCCTTCATGTTCAGTACCTTATCCAACGGGATATCCATGCCCTGCATCGTATCCGCCGGCACGTTCTTTGCTATGACTCCCGGCACGGGTGCCATCTTTGCGGCTTGCGCCACTTCCTGAATGCCTTTGCCGCCCTTCAACTCTTCCAGCATCTTTTCCGCCGAAGAACGTGCTTCACCCTCCGAGGCCTGCACGGGTACGATGATTTGATCATAGAGTACGACCTTGCCGAAGTCTTCATTTACCTGTTCCGCTTCAATCGCCTTCTTGCGGACCTTCCCTGCCAGCATGTCTTTGGTATAAAACTCTATCATCGCCTCTTCCGTCAGATTCACGCCCTTGCTCGCAAAAAAGTCCACGATATTGTTTTTATAGGTCTGACCGAGTTGCGTCTTTACGACTTCCGTCAACCGATCCTTCTCTTCCTGCGTCAGTGACACGTCATAATCCTTCGCATGTGCCAAAAGTGCCAGCATCTCTTTGCCCTTTTTCACGGCCCGTTCTTTTGCCACTTCTTCCCGGGTCTTGTCGGACGCTTCATTCGCTTTTTCGGCCCACATGCCTTCTACCGGCATCCCGCTGTTGGCAATGTTCACTTCTTCGCCCAATTCTTCGGCATAGAAAAACATACGACCAATCTCGTCGCTCATCGTCTCTTTTCCGTACGTCATAAACGATGTTTCCCGCAAAGTCTCTTCCGTCACATTACCGACTGCGCGGTCAAAGGCGGAGCAGCCCGTTCCCAACACCATGGTGGCCACCAGCAGACCTGCAAAGAGTTTCGTTTTTTTCATATTAAGATTCCTCCCGATCAATTTCAATTTGCATAATTACAGTGGTCATTATAAGCCTTTTCCTTTGTATTATCAAGTTTATAATTGATTTTTATTTTTGCCCATGATAAAATTATATGTCTAATGTTTGATGAATTATAAAACGATTCGCTTTGCGAGACAATCGGCAGCCGTCGATTATGACGAAGCAATAAAGGAGGCATACTATGTGCGGTATCGTAGGATATGTCGGCCGGCAGCAAGCCCGCGACATCATTTTGCATGGTTTAAAAGAATTGGAGTACCGGGGCTATGACAGTGCCGGCATGGCCGTTGCCGATAAAGAGGGAACATACGTCCGAAAAGCGGTCGGTCGGGTGGAAAACTTGGCCGAAGCGGTCAACCGGGAACAGCCGGAAGGCACGTGTGCCATCGGGCACACGCGCTGGGCCACCCACGGTGGTGCCACGGAGAACAATTGCCATCCGCACCAAAGTGGGCGGGTCACCCTGATTCACAACGGTATCATCGAAAACTACAAAGAATTGGCCGGCATATTGGCCAACGAAGGCCGGACGCCCGTTTCCGAAACGGATTCGGAAATCCTCGCCATGTTTCTGGATGCCCGCTATGACGGCGATCCCATAAAAACCATGCGCGAGTGTCTGCCGGAAGTAGAAGGTTCCTATGCCATTTGCGTCCTCTTCGCCGACCATCCGGATGAGATTTACATCGCACGCCTGGGTAGCCCGTTAATATACGGTACCACCTCGGACGGTGCCTACGTAGCATCCGACATCGTCGCCATCTTGGCCTATACGGACACCTACTCCGTTCTGCCGGAGGGTGCCGTTGCACGACTTCGGACGGACGAAGTCCGGGTCATCACTTTCAACGGCCGTAATATCAAACCGCCGGTTGAAACGGTTTCCTGGAACGTGGAGAGTGCGAAGAAGGACGGATACGAGTATTACATGCTCAAAGAAATCCACGAAGAATATGACGCCCTTCAAGCCACACTCCGCCCCCGCATCATCCATGCGTTACCGGATTTCAGTGCGGATAATGTGGAAGATGAGTTTTTCAAGCAGGTTGATCGTATCGTCATCTCCGCATGCGGTACGGCCTTGCACGCGGGTATGGTCGGCAGCCATTTGCTGGAACAGTTGCTGCGTATTGAAACGCGCGTTGAAATCGCCTCTGAATTCCGCTATGGCAACCCGATTCTGGATGAACGGACGCTCCTGATTGTCATCAGCCAATCCGGTGAGACGGCAGACACGCTGGCAGCCTTGCGTCTTGCAAATGAACGGGGTGCAAAAACGCTCGCCATCGTGAATGTCAAAGGCTCGGCCATCGCCCGGGAAGCACAGCGCGTACTCTATACGCATGCCGGACCGGAAATCGCTGTGGCCAGCACCAAGGCGTATGCCGTTCAGATGGGCCTCATCTACCTCATCGCCCTGCGTTTCGGGCTGGTCACCTGTCGACTGGACGAACCGACCGTTGCCCATCAAATCACCCGTTTGATGGAGACCGTGGATCTCATTCCCGACATCTTGGCCCGCGAAAAAGAAATTGAAGCCGTTGCAAAGGAACTGATTCATGAAGAACATCTCTTCTTCATCGGGCGCGGCATCGACTATGCCCTCTCACTGGAAGGTTCTCTGAAACTGAAAGAAATCTCCTACATCCATTCGGAGGCCTATGCCGCCGGCGAACTGAAACACGGCACCATCTCCCTGATTTCCGAGGGGATGCCCGTTATCGCCATCTGTTCTCAGGACCGGTTGATTCCGAAGATGATCTCCAACATCCGGGAAGTGGAATCCCGGGGTGCCAAGGTCATTTTCATAACAAATGAAGACTATACGGGTGACGAAGGGAAGTCTCAATGGCGTATTAACATCCCGAAAACGGACGCCTTCTATACGGCTATCCCGGTCAGCATCATCCTCCAACTGATTGCCTACTACGTGAGCTATCACAAGGGGCTGGATGTAGATCATCCCCGTAACTTGGCGAAATCCGTCACGGTCGAATAAATGTTTATTATAAAAAATGCCGGCAGAAATAATTCGTCTGCCGGCATTTTTTATAATCGGATACCACAACGCCGTCATCGGCGATGTCTCGAATGAAACGAATACATCGCCGATGACGGCGTTTATCGTACGCTTCCCTCTTGAACGGGATAACGCTCTCACCCGGCGGTCTCCGTCGTTACACAACGACTGCGGGCTTCCCGAACGGCCAGCATGGCGTAACCTGTCAACAGCCAGAACAGAATCGAAGAGTAGTTGAAAATATACAAAATTCTGGACTCGACGAGTTCCTCCACGAACATGATAATCAAAAATGCCATCACCATCTTCATCGCGGGCCGGCCCGGTTCTTTCAAGATATAACGGATGTAGCGGACAACGCAAAGTACCGCAAAAACCAAAAATACACCCAATGATAAGACTCCGCCGACCGTCAGAATCATCAGATAGATATTATGATTACCGAACAGACGGACGATAATGCCCCAGTGTTCACCAAAGTATCGCGTCGAATCCGTTCGTAACTCGTAAAAACCGTTCCCGATAACCGGCGATTTTTGGATAATGGGCAAGGTCGACGCCCAAAGCCCCATCCGACCCTGCGTAATATTTCCGCTGAGAACTGCTCTAGTCCCTTCCAGCTCCTCTTCTTCCTTCATCTTTTCCGGGTCAAATCTCTCTTCCGAAATCAGTCGATGAATCATGCGTACGGGCTGAATGGTCACATGGCCGATATACAAATCGGCACCGAAATACAAGATGACTACGGCCAGTATGGCGATCGGCATCCTACGAAAACGCGCCTTCCACGTTTGCCGCCCGTATAAGAATACGGCGCCCGTAAAGAGCATAAACGCAAACAATACCCATACCGTACGACTCTGTGCCAACATCATCACATGCAGCTGAAGAATGATGTTGGCAATATGAAATTTTCTGTGACGAGTGGTCCGCCATAGACAAAACGAAAACAACATGCCGACCAAGGCCAGCAGTGCCGTCATGTTGGCGTTGAACAATCCCCACAGTCTGCCTTCATAGACCCCGAATACCTCTTCAAAGCCGTTCAGATAGTACGACCCGTGCATGTAGAACAGATACATGATTATATCCGCAATGCCGATAAGAAACAGAACGGGCACGGCCAGATTCAGGAAAAAGCGACGCTCCGCCGCGGCAGATGCCGAATCCTCATTTTGTGCCAGGCCGAAAAACAACAGAATCATCGTGGTTAATTCCGTCAGGTTGTCAGCCGTGTAATGACTGTAATTGTACACCGTCATAATCACGTGCAACAAGCAGAACAACAAAAGGATGATGTTTTCGGTCCGCTTCAAGGTCTTTGGATGCCGGAAAATCTGACGGCCGATAAAGGCTATCAATATTACCGTCAATATCATCCGAAAGATAAACAGCCGGGACAATGCCGCCGTCAGACCCAAGAGGATGATAAGGCATTTCATCCCCGTCTGTACCCGATTGAGCTTTCCAAGTCGGAGCGACGGCCCGCCGTTTATTTCTTCCGGTCGCATCGTTTTTCCAACTCCGCACGGCGTTCTTCATAGCCCGGTTTGCCCAACAAAGCAAACATATTCCGCTTATAATCCTCTACGCCCTCCTGGTTGAACGGATTCACGCCGTTCAAATACCCGCTGATTCCACAGGCAAACTCAAAGAAATAGAACGCCTGACCGAGGCTGTACTCATCTTGAGCGGGCATGCATACTTTCATATTCGGTACGCCACCATCCACGTGTGCCGCAACAACCGCTTCCGCAGCACATTTGTTGACGGCATCCATCGTCCGACCCGCCAGATAATTCAGGTTGTCCGAATCATCCGCCGCCGTAGGTACGGTCATATTCCGGGTGGATTCGTCCACGAGGACCACCGTCTCAAATAAATTCCGATAACCGTCTTGAATGAACTGCCCCATGGAATGAAGATCCGTCGAAAAGTCAACTGCCGCAGGGAAGATGCCCTTTTGGTCTTTTCCTTCGCTCTCACCGTAGAGTTGCTTCCACCACTCGTTAAAGTAATGGAGACCCGGTTCGTAATTAACCATGATTTCCGTGTTATAGCCTTTCCGATACAAAATGTTTCGTACAGCCGCATATTGCATGGCGATATTTTTATCAAAGTCTTTCTTTAACAACGTTTCACGCATGTTCGCCGCACCCTCCACCAGGGCACGCACGTCCGCACCGCTGACCGCAATGGGCAACAGGCCGACCGCCGTCAATACGGAATAACGACCGCCCACGTCATCCGGCACGGTAAAAGTTTCATAACCTTCGGTATCCGCTACGGTCTTCAAAGCCCCCTTGTTCGCATCCGTCGTTGCATAAATCCGTTTGGCCGCCGCCGCTTTTCCGTATTTTTCCTCCAGCCGGTCTCTCAACACACGGAAAGCGATGGCCGGTTCGGTCGTCGTCCCGGACTTTGAAATAACGTTTACGCTGAAATCCCGTTCACCGATAACATCCAGTAATTCCGCCAAGTAACGGCCGCTGATGTTATTACCCGCATAATAAATTTCCGGTGTTTTTCGGATAGCAGCCGGCACGTTATTGTAGAAACCGTGACGTAAAAATTCAATGGCCGCCCGGGCACCCAAATAAGAACCGCCGATACCGATAACCACCAACACCTCGGAATCCGACTTGATTCGCTCGGCCGCCGCCAGAATCCGTTCGAACTCTTCCTTGTCATAATCCACGGGCCAATCAATCCAGCCGGTATAGTCACTGCCCGCGCCGGTCCGCTTCGTCAGCGTATCAAATGCCGCCTCCGTCAATACCCGAATTTCCTCACACTCACGCGGCGCGACAAACGCACCGGTATCACTAAAACTGAACTCCAATTGTCGCTTCATGGCAACCTCCTTCGTGCATCGCACATTTTATTCCGACGTTGTCTCGTCTTTAATCTTATACCCTTTTACACCGCCTTTTTGCAGGACGTATGTTTTGGCACGCAGTTGTATCTCCCCCTCGGTATCATCCGTATAATGAATCCGAAACTGCTCTTTCGTCTCAACAACCACATCTTCACCATCTTCCCACATGGATAGAATCTCCATCCCCAGGTCTTCATAATAATCTATTTTTTGCGCTTTTGCATCACCATTTTTAATGTAATCCGAAAGATTCCGATAGCGTTCACAATTCTCCATAAAATAATCGGCAAATCGCACCTGTTTATCCCCCATTGAGTCAAAAATGGCTGTCCGTGCGTTCTTGATGAAGTTTTCTATTGCATCCCTATTTTGGGCCAAGCGCCGTTTTGATGCCTCCTTTTCCTTTAAGACGTCAAATGTCTCGTTTATCTCCGCCACGTCTTCTTCGGAAAAGTCAATATCAATTCGAATATTACCCGATTTCTCCGCTACCACTTCCACCTCTTTCGACGTATAACTCTCTTTATCCACCGTCACGACAACTGTCACCGACAGCTTCCTGCCGCGATAGGTCTTAAAAATCAATCGGCCGTCATCCGGTGCCGGATAATCGTCTCCGTTAACATGCACCGTATCGATATGCAACGCACCGGTGGTATCCGCCTCGCGGATCTTCTCCGGAAGCACCAGTTGTAAACGATATTCATCTTTGTCGGGGACAAATAAAAGTCGATTATTTTCAACCGCCGAAACGGGCAAATCGTAGTCCACGGACGTACCGTCCGAATCCAAAATCCGTAATACGGAGCCAATAAGCGGTCGCTCCAACTCCAATGGCGTATGCGCTGCCACTTTATACTCCATATCATCCAGTGATACGGTAATGTCATGATCGGATGAAAGAACCAGAACATAGTCCGGTATCCGCAAGGCGTAACGGGGAATAAACGGCACATCCGTCCCCGTTCGGACCATCTGAAACACCGTCGTTCCACGCCCATTTCGCAACTCCCATGACGATTGTTCGGAGAAGGTTAAACCGTCCAAGTACGCCGAAATGTCCGTCCCTTCCAAGGTGCTGCAAACCGCCTCTATTTCCTCCGGGCGCCATGCCCTGTCTTGAGCGGAAACCATCCCTGCAATCTCCGTATAATCCCGTGCCCGGAATGCTTTTTCAAAACGACTTGTCAAATGTGAGGCACCCCGCATATAGCGAACAATACCGTAAATAACGATTAAGACCGCTACCGTGAGGATGACGGCAAAACCGACCACCCGTTTTATCGACGTTCGTCCACTCGGCGTGTCCGCCGCGTTCAGGGATTCAGGCGGTAAAATGCGAATCTTTCTCACTGCATCCGATGGTTGATCCTCCGCCAATTCACGGGCGGAGGGCGACCCGCCGGAAAAACGTTGATTATCGTTTACATGTCGCGGTGATGACCCCTGCATCGGTTCCGGTGTTGAAACCGAACCCGCAGACGTTTCAACCGCTTCTTGATTGTCGGTATCCCGCCTTTGTACGGCTTCTTCCGCGACTGCCGACCCTTCCACCGACTCTTGATACGGATTCGTTGCCGGCCGCTGCGGTTCATTATAACCGTTCTCTGGGTGTTCATTCATTGGACCGATTCTCCCTTCTATCTGCCACCTATTATAACGAAAATGCGGATGTAATTCAATTCCGAATCCCCGAAACCCGTACGAACAAAACGGACGCCCGTCGAGCAATCGGAAGGTCATGCCTACTACATATCCCCTGCCCCGACCGTTCGAAGACGTCCGTTCCGCTATTGTACCACCCCGGCAGCTTCTTTCGCCAACCGGTCGGCACGGTCATTCCATGTGTCCCCCGTATGAGCGGCCACCTTGTGGAAAACGATATCCATCTCTTTCATTTTTGCCTGTACAAAGGCCGCATATTTTTGTGTAAATGTCTTTTTCGCCTTCCATATCTTCAGCGGCCACTTTTCAATCCCCTCATAATCATAATATATCTCAATACGTGACGCCCCCAGTGCCAAGGCAAATTCTATCACCTTCCCGGCACCGATTAACTCCCCGCTGATATTACGCATCTCCGCCAGCTCTTCATCCGTCCCCCGGCCCCTTAATTCTCGCATCTCGTCTCCGTGGAAGACGACGGCACCATATCCGTATACTCCGTCCGTTGCGTTGTAGCTCCCGTCAATATAAGCGATGACAGTTCCCGGCGGCGGTGTGATTTTCGCTTTTTCCGACATCGTTTCCGGCATGTCTTCCCCGTCAAGATATGCCTGCGCATCCGATTTCTTCCGAAAACTCTTGTATTCCGCCTTGGGATACTCATTTACGCTGGCTAGACAATCCGTCCAATTATCGAAAATACCGACCGTTTTTCCGCGACGTACCGCATAATATTTTCTCATCCGTTCCCCGTTTCATTCAACCGTTCTGTATCCATCCATTTTATCATGAATGGTTCGTAAAATCCACCGCTCCATCCCCCATCGTCAGCATCAGGCGATACGCCTCCCCGGCAAATCGCAGGACATCGCCATCCGATAACGGGTGACGAACACCACTTGTCAAAATGACATCATTGACGGACGTACCGTTTGTCGAATCCAAATCTTCCAAATAGTATATTCCGTCACCCTCCGTTATCAACGCGTGACGACGACTGATATGTGACTGCGGCAGAACCAAATCATTGGTCGTGTCACTGCCGATATGAAAGGGCGTTTTCGCAACGGGCACATCCCCCATCGGCCCCGCCAGGAGCGGCACGTTCGGTAAACATAGCAAGCGGGTCGCATCATGCACGGCATTTTCCTTGTAGTGTACCGACGTATCCGTAACAAGGGGGATATCCGTCACCGGAGCTCTCTCTTGAAATCGCTTCAATAACGTCTTCTTTTTCAGGACCACAAGTCCCGCACCGCCAACGGCCAAAATGATGCCGATTCCTTTGGCCGGCAGATGGAAAATGAGACCCGCCATAACGGCTGCCACCATTACACCGATAATGCCCCGATACATCTTATCCGTCCGGTCCGCATCGATTGTCCCTTGGCTCCCGTCCTTTTTTCGCCATGGCGGCCGCCACTTACTCACGACCGTACCGCAATCCGAGGCCGGTATCTTGTCCGTCGAAAATGTGGTAACCGCTTCCATTTGAACCGGCGGCAACGTCTTACCCGTTCGAAAAACGGCAGCCCAATCCACCGCCTCCGGACTGCCTGCCGCTAAGCGACGGGCACGGAAGAGTTGCCCCGCCGTCTCCGTATCATGATCGGCCAATCCGTCGGCCAATAAGTCGATGCATGCTTGCAGACCCGTTCGGACATCCGGCGTACTGCCGGGCAAACAGATAAAACACCATCCGCCCCCAACGTCAAAAAAAATATACTCCGGTGACAAACACAGGTCACCCGCATCCATCAAATAGTCCGATAAGAGACTGCAAAGAACCGACCATGTCATAAAAAATCGACGGACTGCCGCCGCATCTATCATGCCTTCGCCGACTGCCGAACTCATAGTCCGCATCATGTCACATTTATAGGAAAGACACGCCCGCCCATTCAACGAAATGCGTGCCGGCGGCAAAATCTGCGGATGCCGGACGGCACATGCCATTTCCATACGATAACCTATATTATCGTCGGTAACGAACATCAGCGTCCGCCGGTCACTCTTCTCCGGCCAATACTTGAAACTCATACTAATCTCCGTCTATCACATGATGAATCTCCCGATTCCTCCGCATGGCTCCTGCGGGCCGAAATGACGGAAGATACACCTTTCTCTTAAATCTCACGGAACGAAAAGGCCATACCAGACCATCGTAACGGGCCTCAACCGTCCATGTGTCCCCGAATATACCCTCCTCCGACAACACGTCATCGATATCCGTCCGCAATGTTTTCCCCCTCGCTGCACGACGAATGTAATCCGCCTTGTCAATAAGCGGCACATCTTCCCGCATGGGCCGTATTGTGCCATTATCCGGATCCGTACCGCATTCTTGACAATTCTGTATGCGGAGCAGGCTTCGCGTCATTTCATTGGCAACCATATGTGTGTCGTAAAAGAACAATGCCGTATCCGTAATAAACAAGATGACATACACCATAATCGCCAACACGATGGACGCCTCTACCGTCATCATCCCTCTAATGCGTAAACCGTTCATAGCATACCTGAATTACAAAGCCAATGAGATAGAAGGGTATAACCGGAATTTCGAATTGGCGTTTACGACGAAATACCGTCAATGAAATCATCGCAACCATCGAAACGATAGTGATGCCATACAGAAAAATTGACACGGTCGTCCTGCCCGTCCCCAATGCAATTACCAGTAAAATCAAACCGTCTCCCAAACCGACGGCTCCCTTGCTCAACAGCGCGGCAATACAGACAAATACGCCCACTGCCAAGCCCGCGAACAATGACCGACTCCCGAAGGGATTTAGGATATACAGTCCGCTCATAATGGCCGCTGCGATAAGTAAGCCACGTTTACAGAGTTGCTTATGACGAATATCTATGACAGCCGCCCAAGATAGGTACAGGAACAAAACTACATGACGAATTATTTCGATTGTGTGCACTTACTGCATCCTCGCTTCCCGATAACTTCCGAGCGGGGCACCTTCATGATATCCCGTTTCAGCCCACGACAATTTCCCGTACGATGATAGGCCGTCCCATATTTTGTCACATAGAGAGGTGACGGCTTCGCTTCGCTTTTCATACAAAGCCGACACGCCACATACTTTGCACCACCTTCATTCCGTAAATCTGAAATGAGCGGTCGATCTACGGCTCTTGTAGACGGCTTCAAATAAGGACAATTCAAACTTTCATGATATACCGTCCCGGTCTTCGTGACGAAGACCGTATCTTCCGCCTCTTCCGATGCCGAACAATCGCCGTCCCACTTCTTTGACAGTGCCCGATTATACAGGCTCATATGACGGACCATGAAGGGATTCGGATATAAGGGGACTTCTATCATACAGGTATAGTCATAATCCACCGCCCGACCATCCGGTCGGGGCAGAATCATCCCCGGCTCCGTATCCGCTACAGGCCCCGCCAAAAAATCCGCACCGACCGTCCCGTGACCGAGCCCCGCCCATAAAGTGTGGCGGAGCGCAGCCTTCGAGACGGATTGGCTTAAAGCCATCTGGATTTCCCGGTGCGTCGAAAATCCTTTTATCAGAAACAGCAGAGACATCAGTAAAAACAGTATCATCGGGATGACGAGACTGGCTTCAACCGTCATACTCGCACGTATCTGTTTCGAAGAGTGTCTTTGTCGTACCCGAAATTCTTCTTTCTTCATTATTTTTCACTTTCATTTATATGCGTATCCTGCGATAAATTCCCGTCTATACAGTTCCTCGGGAATCCACAATGAGTGAAATAACCTCCGATCGATATTGTAACGAACCGACGTATCAAAACCGTAAGCCATCTCCGCCAAATACCCGTTTTTACCCTTTCGTTCGAGATTGCTGCCGATCAAATCAAAGACCCGATCCGTTTTTTCCGCATTCTTCTGCAAACTTAGGAATGAGCGCAAATAATCTTCATAAGTCAATCCCTTTCCGTTGTCCTTTTCCTTCATGAAACGAAAGGATGCGATATTCGCATAAGTAAGCTGCCAACTTGATGCATCTTTCATCAACGGGACCTTCTTGCCTTTCAGTAATGCCTTGATGTCCAACGCACTCTCCGCATACGCCCATGCCGCAATCAGTGCATATTTCGTCGCCTTCACGGTTGCCGGACTCAAAGTCCAGCCACTCAGTACGAGTGCCGCAAGAAAAGCGGCATGCTCATAGGTTCCATGTTTCATGATATAGGCCGTATTCATGGCAAGCCGGATGGCCCGGATGCGCCGGATGGCGGCACGGAGATTCGCCTCATCATTCGTCGAACCATATAATATGTACTCGACCTCGTAATGCATGGCACGATCTCCCGCTTCCGGTGCCGTTGCCGTCTGAAAATGGGAAAGGATGTATTCGTTATATAAGATATGATCCGTCACGGAAAGCGGCGGTAACGTGCCGTGTACCGGCACCTGCTTCACCCCCTCCCGGGCGGAAACATCCATGTCACCCGTCACATAGTCCGCAAAACCGTCTTCCGATGCCAAATCGGCCGTAGCTTCCCGCGGATCTTCCGTATTTTCATCCGGTTCTTCGTAGTCTTCTTCATCCAGCACGATTTCATCTCGCGCTTCCAGATTCTCATTCTCCACCTGTTTCTTGTCCGCATCTTCCTGTAAATCACCCCCTTTCAGGTTGTTGATCATATCGGCGGGAATACGATACTTCATGCAGGACGTCGCCTGACGTACCAGCTCGTCACCGCCGTTTTCCGTCAAATAATACGGCAACAATTCAACCGATTCGTAATCCGCGGAATATATATTCCCCGCCGACTCCGCAGCCGATACCATGTACGACCGCATCAATTCGTCACGGTCCTTGCTCATGTCAATCGCCAAAATATCATAATCCTCCCAGAGCTGATTGTGATAGTATCCGGCGACGGAACGCTGCGCCGCAAATGCATTGATTTCCGTTTCCGTCACGGCCGTTTGTATCCGGGCCGCTTCAATCAACCCCGTTAACATGGAAAATATCAATAACAAAATCAGTGCTGCGGCAGGTGTAACGGCCCCCTTGAGTCTGTGATACCGTCGACTACATTTGTTGCTCCTTGTGACGGATTTTCTGAAATACACCATCTATGATTCCCGTAATTTCATTCTTGAACACCAGTACCAATCCAACCAGGACCAACAAAAGTAGAACCACCTCGACGGAAGTCAAGGCTTCTTCATCCAATAAAAACGCTTTCAACATCTTCTCATCCTTTCATCTGCAATATGCCGGGTGCCACCAAAATAACGAAGACAACCGCCAGCATCAACATCATCGGCAAAAGGAGCTTCGTTTCGGCCTGCTTGCCCAGTCGTTTGGCACGCATGGTCCGCTCTCGCTGTGTCGTCTCGACTTCCTGCCGCAACAACTGTAACACCGTATCCGATCCGCTCCTGATATTCCGGGTCAACAATTGCCCCAGTTTTCTGTACTCCCTCAGGTCACAGGAGGCGGCAAAGTCCCGGAACATCCGCTCCGTACTCTGCCCCGTCTGCATCCGGTGAAGACTTTTTTCCAATTCCCGGGTCAAATACGTATCCCGTGCCCGGTACACACTCGTTAAACGCACCCATGCCTGCGGCACCGTCAGCCCCGTTTCCAAATATAAAATCAATAAGTTCAGTACTTCCACATATTCCAACTGCAAGGCTCGACGACGCAAAGCATAGGCCTTGTCAATCATATTTTTCCGATAGAGAGGCCATGCCGCCATGAGTATGACGGCAAATATCAAGATACCGCCGACACCGCTTTTTCCTTCACGATACCATCGAATCCGCTGTCCCTCGATATCGGTAGGCAAGCGTACCTCCTCCGACATAACCTTGACGGCTTCAGACAACCGATGTCCGACCCGCTCCGACGGCGACAAGGTAATGAAAAACGTCTCTTCCGTCCGTTTCCCGGACGGGTAATGCAATACGGCCTTCACCGCAGTACCGACCCGTCTCTTCACCCGCGGTTTCGGTGTCCCGTCCCTCTCAAAGAACTCGCGATTATACTGCCACACCACATCGGCATCCACCGCCGAAAGACGACGAATGAAATGCAATGGCTTGTGGACATCGTCGAGACGCTCATTTTCTCCTGCCAATGCTTCCGTCAATCGTTCACGAATATCTGATTGCATCGCATCCAGCTCGTCGTCCGAATAGCGACGCCTCGGTACTTCCACCGGAAGAACACCTTCTTCTCCGGCGGTCTCATAGTGTAAAATCTCCCGTCGGTCGGATTCTTCATGGCCCGGCCGCTGCAAACGCTCCACGAAATCTCCCGACTCCGTATCACCCGCCATCTTGATGCTGATGACCACCGACAAAAGAAGTAACAGCTGTAAACTCGTCCGGATGCTCCGATATACATATGTCTCGCGATCCACCGGTAGGCCTTCATACTTCTTTGCAAAAGGCGATGCTGTTGCCCGGATTAAATAGACTTTCGTAAGCAGGCGGGCCGGCCGTTCAAAAAGCCGGTGGATGAAACGTTTTTCTCGGCAAGGTCCCGTCCCTGATCGACGGGCCGCCACTTGCAAGGCCGCCAAAAGTAGGATTGCCGCTGCTGCTATCATACACGAATATCCACGATACGATCGGCCCAGTAAACCGCCGCGCCGTATATCACGAAAGCCGCCGCCATAATGATGCGGCCGCCTGCCGATTCATACAGCGGATTCAGCATCTCCGGAGAGAATAGGGATACGTAGAATACGATGAACAGCGGTATCTTCTCCATGATGCGCTTCTCATGAACCTTTCCCGTCAATATCATCTGAATTTCCTCCTCCGTTTCCATCAAATGCGATATCGTTTCCGTACAATCACCGACCATCTCGATGACATTACCACCGCGGCGTTTTGCAATCTGTAATATGCGACCGAAAAATTCAATCTCTCGAATACCGGAACGCTCGGCGAAGTCCGCCATCGAATGCTCAATGCCGATATTCAGCTGCTCACGATTCAAGAGTACCTGCAACTCGCCGGTAATCATCGCATCTTTTCCATATAGCTTTTCCATCTCCTCGCAGGCATACGCGAAAGCACGCTCCGGTGCATTGCCCGTTTTCAACGCATCGCGCAAGGCGAACAGCATCTCTTTGAACTGACGGCGTAACTCATTCGTCTGTCGCGCCAACAACTGCCGTCTCTTTTTTCGCATGTAAAAAATCGTAGCCACGGGTGCCGCCGGCAAGACCCATACCGTCCGGAAAAATATCCACAGCACCACACCGATTATCAATGTGCCGGTCAATCGGTACCGTAAACGCTCCCTCCTATCCATCTGATAGACTTTATAATCACGCATCCGCCTTGAGCCTCTCCGCTTTCTCCTTCTGCAACATGTTATTGACCTTAACAAATTTTCCCGTAATTTGTCCCGACGTCATACCCGTTTCTTTAAAACGATACAAGGTTCGTAAGTGAATGGTTTCCCCTTCCATCCCCGTCACTTCCCGGATTTCCAAAACCTTCCGACTGCCGTCCCGCAGACGCCCCAAATGAATGATGACCTCCAGTGCCGAAGCGATTTGACGTCGAACGGCACTCAAGGGAATGTCCACAGCCATGATGACCATCGTTTCCAATCGGGCGAGCATGTCCTCGGCGGAGTTGGCGTGTCCCGTGGAGATACTACCGGCATGCCCCGTATTCATGGCCTGCAGCATTTCCACCGTCTCCTCGCCGCGCACTTCCCCGACCAAAATTCGATCGGGTCGCATCCGTAAAGCGGACCGAATCAACTGCCTCATACTGACCTCATTCTCTCCCGCCATGTTTGCCGTTCGAACCTCCAACCGCACCAGATTATCCACCCCCGCAATTTGAATCTCGGCCGAATCCTCGATGGTCAGGAGACGCTCATCTTCGGGAATCCACTGTGCCAATGCGTTCAACATACTTGTCTTTCCACTCCCTGTACCGCCACTGATGAAAATATTATAACGGGCCCGCACCAAATCTTTCAGGAAGGACGCCACCGTTTCATCCAGCGCACCGAATGCTTGCAACCGATCAAGGGTCATCACTTCTTTAGGGAACTTCCGAATGGTCAATGCGGCCCCGTCCAAAGATATGGGCGACAGCACCACGTTCACGCGAGAACCATCCGGAAGCCGTGTATCCACGATGGGAGAACTCTCGTTCACGACCCGGTTTCCGGTGGACAGAATCCGCTGAATGATTTGAAACAGCCGTTCCTCGGATTCAAATCGTGCCGCGGTCTTCTCTAACCGACCGCGCCGTTCGACGAAAATGCGGTCATGACCGTTGACCATAATCTCCGTAATCTCTTCCTCCGCCAACAACTCACTCAGAATATCCAGTCCCTTCACTCGTTGATACAGCTGCCGCTTCAATTCTACTTTTTCCGCCGCACGCAACCCGGAGAAACGCGGCTCCGTCAATAAGAGCTCGTCGATAATCGGCAAGAGCACCTCATCCTCCGGTACGATGGTGGGATCCAGCATCTCGTAGACCCGTTCCCGTAAAAACCGGAACAACCCTTCCCCATCTCCATTACATCCCGACATAGTGTGTAATCTCCTCCGCCAACGGGGTACTCAGCAATGCCGTCATATCCGAATGCCGGGGCGGTAAGGGTGCATATAAGTCCATGACACGGATTTTCTCGTAAACCGCCCCTTCTCTGTCCGCCATATAATTCAACCACCGCTCATCAATCGCCGCCGTCACGGTATTCGCATGCACCGGATAGTAAATGATGTCGGCACGCCGCAAAAGAGATACGGCAGCGGGAGATGCAGGGTTTACCTCGACGACAATCTCATCGTAGAAGCCGCCATCTTCCAAGGCGGCAAATAACCGTACCCACGTATCCGCTTCCGCCTCCCCCGGCTCTTGCAGATGCTCCGCCGGCGCAATCACGTCACACGAACCGATTCGTTGACGATATTTCAAGATTTCCGCCATCAGATGCTCCCCTTCCTGCATTGTGAAATACAATATCTCCGATAAACCACCCCTTTGTTCCCCGTCGGCGAACAGATGACCGACACTGCCGATACCGTCCGTACACAGATACAGACATCTCAAACGCTCTCCTTCATGGTGCAGCATGACCAAACCGGTCATTTGCCGTAAAAAAGGACTCCCCGCAGAACAGATTGCCGCGACCCGAACCGCCCGGCTTCTCGTTCGAATCCGAATCGCATCCCGATTTTCTTCGATGACCGACTGCAGAATATCGCCCACCGACTGATAACGGTAGATTCCATCGACATTCACATCCCGTGTCAAAGAAAGGACCCTGTCCGCATTGTATTGCGCCCGCTCATCGATTAATTCTTCCCCTATCATCAGAATCTCCGAACGGGTCGACCGACTGAACGCCAGGAACGAATCCATGTCCGAAAAAGCCTTGATTTCATAATTCAACACTTTCATCTTTTCTAACCGGCGCACCAACTGTAATAAATAGTCTTCATCCGAATCGACTATCGTTAAATAAGCCATCTACCGCCTCCTTCCGCCATCATCTGTTGCCATGTACCGACCGCCAGACAGGCAGCCAACGGAATCGGTTGATCGAAGATCGGTCCCCGGCGAACCCGTCCCGTCCACGAAGGTCTGAGGGCATCAACCGGTAAAAATTGTCGCTCCGTCCACCGGGAAGTTCCGCGACGGATTCTTGTCAAAAATACCGTTGATAAACCGAGGAGTGAACCGCATATTGCGGCGTACAACAGAATATTCAACATCGGCATCGGACCGAAAGTCGCCCCCGTCAATGCCAACATCTTTACATCAGCTCCACCCGCCAACCGGAATCGATACAGCGGAAAGAAGATGAACAATGCGGTCAATGTCCGTAAGAGATAGGAACGTGCCGAACCGTCATTCGCCATCGCGTTCACGAATACCATCACCACCAGATAACCCAGATGAAGACCGTTCTTTATGGCGGCATGTCGGATATCCGAAATACCGCACAGACTGACATATAGTAATGTGACCAACGTGTCGTCCCTCCTTTCCGTCACCGTACATCCATTCTAAAATCCGCCGTATCGAAAGTCCATTGCCTAAGATAACACCTTCATGCCGATTCCTCATACCTTGCTCCGCAGCATGCCATACAACGCCCTTCCTGCCCGCCGGCAATTCAAAATCCTTGCCGTACGACCGGCCCTTGAATATAAAAGCACCGAAAGAAACAAAAAAACGCGACAGTCGTTTGACTGTCGCGCCGCATTGACGAAAGCACGCTCCGTGCCCGTCTATCGTATTAAATTTGAAATGTCGTTGTAGAACATAAAGACCATCAACCCCATCAACAGAATGAAGCCCGCCATATTTACATACCCTTCCACCTTGGGATTGAGACGCTTTCCACGGACCAACTCCACCAACAGGAACAGCAATCGTCCGCCGTCCAATGCCGGAATCGGCAAGAGATTCATGACCCCCAGATTGGCTGAAATCAAGATGGTGAAAAATGCCAGCGTACTCAATATGGCGCCGAGGCCACCGGCTCGACTGGAGTCTACCGAAGAGCCGATCATATTGACGATGGCCACCGGCCCCGCCACATCCCGGCCGCTGACTTGACCGGTAAAAATCTTTTTCAGACTGACGAAAACACTGTCGACCCAGTATTTTACTTCATTGGCACCATAGCCGATGGTAGCAAAGAAACCGACTTTCTCCTTACCCGTACCGGTCACGCCGAGAACATAACGCCCGCCCGCCGCTTTAGGTACCAGTGTCGTCGTACGCTCTTCTTCGCCGCGCTGATAAGTCAGCTCGACCGGTTCAGCACCATTGACGAACTGCTTCAAACCCAGATCTTTGTACGTATGTACCGTCTTTCCGTTAAACTTCAAGATACGGTCTCCGGCTTGCAACCCGGCTTCGCTCGCCGCACTGTCCTTTGCCACACTGCCGACTTTCGGTAAATCCACGCCGGCGGCGGCAATGAAAATCCACGCCACAAAAAAAGCCAAGAGGAAATTAAACAAAGGGCCCGCTATGACGACGGAAATCCGTTGCCAGACGGTCTTACTTTGGAAAGAACGTTCATCCGTCCCTTCCTCGTCTCCATCTTCCCCGGTCATGATACAAGCCCCGCCGATGGGAAACAGCTTCAGGGAATACATCGTCTCGCCTCGGGTAACGTGGAAGAGTCTCGGACCTAATCCGACACAAAATTCTTCCACGCGGATACCCGCTCTTTTTGCAAAAATAAAATGGCCCAACTCATGAATGATGACGATAACGGAAAGCACCAGTAATCCGATAATTATTTTCATACTTTCTCTCCCAACTCTTCTTCGACCCATCGAACTGCGTCCATGATATCAGTCAACGTTTCCGCCGACCCGACGCGATGGGCCGCCATCACGCGTTCCACCGTCGCCACGATTTCCGGGAACGCAATCCGTCCCGCCAGGAATCGTGCCACGGCAATCTCATTGGCGGCATTGAGAACCGCCGGCATCGTACCGCCCGTCCGTAACGCCGTTCTTGCCAAATGCAACGCCGGAAATGTCTTCGTATCCGGCGTCTCAAAGGTCAACTTCGCCATGGCGGCAAAGTCCAAACGTTTCATCGACAACGGATGCCGTACACCACGATAGATGGCATACTGTATCGGCCCCGTCATCGTGCCCGGTCCGAGTTGTGCCATGATGGCGCCATCCCGGAAACGAACCATCGAATGAATAATGCTTTGCGGATGAACCAGTACTTCAATCCGTTCCTCCGGCATATTGAAGAGCTTCGCCGCTTCAATTATCTCCAAGCCTTTATTCATCAAGGTCGCACTGTCCACCGTAATCTTGGGTCCCATTGACCAGTTCGGATGCCGCAGTGCCTGTTCCGGCGTCACATGTTCCAGCATTTTCGCCGTCCAACAGCGAAACGGACCGCCGCTGGCGGTCAGTATCAGTGACTCAATTTCCTCGTCCGTTCTACCATGCAGACACTGGAAAATGGCACTGTGTTCACTGTCCACCGGATAGATAATTACCCCGTTGCACCGGGCCGTCGCCAATACGATGTCTCCCGCGGCGACCAATGTCTCCTTATTCGCCAGCGCAATATCTTTCCCGGCTGTCAAGGCGGCGAGGGTCGGTTCAATACCGATCATCCCGGAAATACCGGATACCACCATGTCCACGGCATCATCCGCAACCATGGCCTTCATGCCGTCCATGCCCGCCGTCACTTGAATATTCGTATCCGCCAAGCGCTCGCACATCTCCCTGTATGCGGAAGGACGGTAAACATTGACCGTCTGCGGCTGAACTCGTCGTGCCGCCGTCTCCATGGCCGCCACATCCGAGTGACAACCCATGGACACGATATCGATATCCGGATGCTCCGCCGCCACCGCCAAGGTCTGTTGACCGATGGACCCCGTCGCACCTAACAAACTGATTTTTCGTTTCAATATAATCCTCACTACCGACCGAAGCCCAGGAACAACGTCAGAATAATGTAAACGGCCGGTGCCGTGAATAATATGGAATCAAAGCGATCCAGTATGCCCCCATGTCCGGGAATCAAACGGCCGAAGTCCTTCACGCCCTTCGCCCGCTTTAAGGATGAAGCGAACAAATCCCCGAACTGCGAGAAAACGGAAGCACAAAATACGATGGTCATTGCCATTACGTAGGTCCGCATCGTAAATACGCGTAGCCCGCCGAATGAAAACTTTTCCAATAAAAAGATATACAAATAGGAGAGGCCGACTGCACCGACGACACCGCCCACGGCACCTTCCACGGTCTTTTTCGGGCTCAGCTGCGGCGTCAACTTATGACGGCCGAACAAGAGACCCGCCAGATAGGCCATCGTATCGCATCCCCAAGCGGCGATAAATATCAGCCATACCATGGCGCTGCCCGCATCGGCATGACGCACCCGTAGCAAAAAGCTGAACATGAGAACTACGTAAATAAAGCCAAACACGAGATGCGTAAACTCCGAAGGTCGGCGTTTGGGATACTGCAGTACGTACAATGCGGCCGTTAATAAGGTTAACGTCGCCAATATTTGCATGGTATATTCGTCATCCAGATAGATGATGTTCAAATAGTACACCACGGTTGCCGCGTAGCAGACAAAGGCACCCGGCGCTCGTTGAAGTCCTTCCAAACGATAGAACTCGTACAAACCGACCAACCCTACGACGCAACTGAAAATCACCAGCGGCAAGTCCCCGAAGGCGACACCGGCAATGATGAGCGCCACTAATATGATGCCACTCAATAACCTTGTCCAAAACATCAGACTCCTCCGTAACGACGATCACGTCCCGCATAAAATGTCACCGCATGTTTTAATTCCTCCGGTGAAAAATCGGGCCACAATACATCCGTAAAATAAAATTCCGCATATGCCGACTGCCAAATCAAAAAGTTAGACAACCGGTATTCGCCGCCCGGTCGGATAATCAGATCCGGATCCGGGATGCCCCCCGTATCCAACAAACGGGAGATGTCGTCAATTGTCCACGCCGCAGGCGTACCCTTCAGTCGCCGGACAGCACGCAGAATCTCGTCCCGCCCGCCGTAATTGATGGCAATCTGAAATTGCAAACCGGTATTACCCGCCGTCTCTTCCTCGACCCTTCGGATGTCCTCGTTCATCTCTTCACTCAAGCCCGTCCGATCACCGATGATGCGTACCCGCATGTTATTGGCCATCGCTTTTTTTCGATAGGACTTGAGATACCTTGAAAACAGCTTCATCAACGTTTTCACTTCATCAGCGGGACGGGACCAATTTTCCGTAGAAAAGGCGTAGACCGTGAGATACTTGATGCCCAGGTCGTACGCCGCCTCACAGATGACCTCAACGTTTTTTGCACCCCGTGTGTGCCCCACACTGCGCGGCATCATGCGACGCTTGGCCCAGCGACCGTTGCCGTCCATGATGATTCCTACATGTTGCGGTATTCCGTCATTCATCTAAACCGTCATAACCTCATCCGACTTCGTGTCGATCATTTGGTCGATTTTCTTAACGAAATCGTCCGTCATCTTCTGAATTTCATTTTCTTCATCCCGCAACTCGTCTTCGGAAATATCCCCGGCCTTTTCTTCCTTTTTGACCACGTCAATCGCCTCCCGACGGATATTACGAATGGATACTTTGGCATCCTCTCCGCGTTTTTTAATGTCCTTCGCAAGCTCTTTGCGTCGCTCTTCCGTCAAATCCGGAAAATTCAAACGGATTACCTTACCGTCATTGTTCGGTGTAATCCCAATGTCGGAGGCCAGAATCGCCTTTTCGATGTCTTTAACCAAAGACGCTTCCCACGGCTGAATGACGATGAGTCGCGCTTCCGGTACGGAAATGCCCGCAACCTGTTGTAAAGGCGTCGGCGTACCGTAGTAGTCCACCGTAATCCGATTCAAAATATTCGGGTTCGCACGACCCGCCCGAATGGTTGCATACTCCTCTTCCAGTACCGAGATGGTCTTGTTCATATTATCCCTAAATTGTTGTAAGTCCGCCATGGTTTCCTCCTTTTATTCTACCGTTACCAGCGTGCCTTCGAAATCATCCGAAAGCGCATTTATTATTGCATTATCGCCCCGCAGTGCGAAAACCCGCAAGGGCATCCGATTCTCACAAGCCAAAATCGTCGCCGTCAAATCCATTACCTGTAAGCGATTGGCTATCACCGCCTCCAGCGTAATGGTATCATAGCGTCGTGCATTGGGGTTTGTCTTCGGATCGCTGTCATAAACACCGTCTACCGCCTTTGCCAGCAAAATCTCATCCGCCTCAATCTCAATTGCACGCAGGGTCGTTATCGTATCCGTAGAAAAATACGGATGACCCGTACCGCCGGCAAAGAACACAACCTTTCCGGCGTTCAAATCCGCCATGGCCGCATCCTTGGAAAACAACCGGGTAAATGCGCCGACTGCAAACGGCGTATAGATGGCCGTTGCCAGACCGATACGTCGAAAAACGTCGGACGCGTAGATGCAATTCATCACCGTCGCCAGCATCCCGATTTGGTCCGCCTTGACACGATCCATCGACTCCCCGGTCCGACCGCGCCAGAAATTCCCGCCACCGATGACGATGGCCACTTCCACATCCAGGTCGGTCAACTGCTTCACCTGTTTGGCGACCGTCTGTACCGTTTCTTCCGAAAAACCGAATTTACGATCCCCCGCAAGCGCTTCACCGCTCAGTTTCAATAGAAATCTTTTCTTACTCATCTTCTTCTCCTTATCGGAACGTATGGCTCGTCCGCCGCTCCGTATAACGGAACAATTATATCACGACTTATTAAGTTTTTCAAACGTGGACCCGGATGTTTCCCGTATTTTCACACGCCCCGTCCGGCGAACGGAACGACCAACTTGCCGAGCCCCTCCGGCGTTCTTTTATCAAAAATTGCTCAACCTTTCCGGGCACATGCCCCGAACTATGTCGCAGTGGTCAATGAAAAACGCAACGGTCTTCCCGTTGCGTTTTCATCCTGCCGGTCAATTCCTAACTGAGAATCATCCGGTCATTGGTGAATTCTTCACCTGCCGCCTCTTCAAATTTTTCCAACAAATCCGATACCTTGAGCGATTTCTTCTCATCCCCCCGGACATCATAGATAACACGCCCCTCGTGCATCATAATCAAACGGTTGCCATATGCAACGGCATCCCGCATATTGTGCGTAATCATCAAGGCCGTCAGTCCTTCCCGTTCGATAATCCGTTCCGTGAGTTCCAAAACCTTCTTCGCCGTCTTCGGGTCCAGTGCCGCCGTATGCTCATCCAACAGTAGAAGATCCGGCACTTGCAAGGTTGCCATCAACAGGGTCAATGCTTGGCGCTGACCGCCGCTGAGCAAGCCCACCTTCGTACTCAACCGTTCCTCCAGCCCCAAATCCAAGGCCTTTAACTTCTCACAAAACAGTTTTTTCTCTTTTGCGGTAATCCCCCATCGCAAGCCGCGCTTCTTCCCACGGCGGTATGCCATGGCGAGATTCTCTTCAATCTGCATGTTCGCCGCCGTACCGAGCATCGGATCCTGGAATACACGTCCCAGATACTTTGCCCGCTTATATTCCTTCTCTTTGGAAATGAGCCGGCCGTCCAAAATGATTTCCCCGCAATCCGGCGGGTAAACACCGGCAATCAGGTTCAACATGGTCGATTTACCGGCCCCGTTTCCACCAATTACCGTTACGAAGTCGCCCTCATACAGTGTCAGGTTCAGATTCCTAATGGCCTTCTTCTCATTAATCGTATTCGGATTGAACGTCTTATGCAAGTCCTTGATTTGCAACATTTTTTTCGCCATCACTTCACCGCCTTCTTGACATTTAAATGCCGTTTTAGTACGGGAACGCCCAGTGCCAGCGAAACGATGATGGCCGTAAACATCTTCAGGTCATCCGTCTTCAGACCAAGTTGCAATACCAGCGCGATGATAATCCGATACAACACAGAACCGACCACGATGGCCGCCAGTGCCGAAGCGAACGACTTCGTCCGACTCAAGATAACCTCTCCGATGACGATGGATGCCAAACCGATAACGATGGCACCCACACCCATCTGAACGTCGGCATATCCTTGATGCATTGCTACCAGCGCCCCCGAAAAGGCGACCAGGCTGTTGGACAACATCAGTGCCAGCACCACCGTCGTATTCGTATTCTGTCCCTGGGCCCGGACCATGTCCGGATTGTGCCCCGTCGCCCGGATGGCACATCCAATCTCCGTACCGAAAAACCAGTACAGCAACAGGACCACCAAAATGACGCAAATCAGACCGATGATGAGAGAAATGTAATTCGGACCAATTTCCCATCCGAATGCATTCTTCAGTCCTTTCCTCACGTTGTCAAACAGCGTATCATTCTTCAATAAGGGCGTATTTGGTCTCGCCATGACCCGCAGGTTCACCGAATAAAGTGAAATCTGTGCCAAAATCCCCGCCAGTATGGCCGGAATCTTAAACTTCGTATTCAAAAATGCCGTAATATAGCCGGCCAGCAAGCCGGTCAGGCCGGCCACAATCATGGCCAAAATTGGTGCCATGCCCTCTACAATCAGACGGGCGCATACCGCCCCGCCCAAGGCGAAGCTGCCGTCCACCGTCAAATCCGGAAAATCCAATAATCGAAACGTAATGAATACGCCAATCGCCATGATGCCCCAGAGCACACCCTGTATCACGGCACCTTCCGCTGCTCCTAACATGTCTCCATCTCCAAACTATTTGATTAAATCTTTAATATTTTCAATGCCGATGGCCTTCGCGGTCTCCTCGTTGACCTCGATAGACAGATTCTCCTGGTACTCGATTGGCAGTTCTTCCACCTTCTTTTCCCCGTTCAAAATCTTCACCGCCATGGCGGCCGTCTGCTTTCCTAAGTTGAAATAATTGATACCTTTCGTACAAAGTGCACCGTTTTTCACCTGTTCTTCCTCACCGGCAATCAGCGGCAACTTGTTTCGAATCGCAATCTCGGACACGGTCGACATGCTCTGGGAAATCACGTTATCCGTCGGTGCGTAAATCGCATCCACTTTTCCCGCCATTGACTCCATGACACTCTGCACGTCATTGGAGTTCTGGACAGTAAACTCCATGTACTCCATCCCTTGTGCCTTAATTTCCTCTTCAGCCAGTCCGGCCAGTAATTTCGAATTGTCTTCCGCACTGCAAAATACCACCCCGACTTTTTGCGCGTCGGGCTTTACCTTCTTAATCATGCGGATTTGCTCTTTCACCGGCGATAAATCCGATGTCCCCGAAACATTTCCGCCGACCTTTTCATTACTCTCCACGAGACCCGCATCTGCCGGATCCGTCACCGCCGTCACGAGAATCGGCGTATCCTTGATCTTCTGTGCCACCGCCTGTGCCGCCGGTGTCGCAATAGCCAGAATCAAGTCCTGACCCTCATTGGCGAACGTTTCCGCGATCGTCCCCGCCGTCGCCATCTCGGCGCTGGCATTCTCGTACTTCACTTCCAGGTTCTCTCCCTCCGTGAAGCCGGCCTCTTTCAACCCTGCCAAAAATCCTTCCCGCGCACCGTCCAAGGCCGGATGTTGCACGTACTGAATGATGGATACCTTCTTCACTTTGTTGTCGGATGCATCCTTCTTACCGCAGCCGGTCAATGTTCCGACCGCCAGAACCGTTGTCAGACCGAGTGCCAATATCTTCTTCAATCCCATTCCTCTACTCCTTTACTTCACGTATTTTTCCGGAACCGTCAAACCGAGTTTTCCGATAATCTCCTCGTTCAGCTCTATCTTGTCTTCCTTCGAAAACTCAACCGGCAGATTCTCCGCCTTCATGCCGTCTTTCAAAATCTTCACCGCCATCTCGGCCGTCTGCTTGCCCAAAGTATAGTAATCCAGACCGACCGTACCGGCACCACCCTTTTGTACCATCTCCACGGCACCGGCCACAACCGGTACCTTCTTCGGGACGGCAATCTGTGCCACCGTGCTCATAGCCGTTGCAATGGCATTGTCCGTCGGCGTGTAAATGGCATCCACCTTGTCAATGGCCGATTCGAGAACGGATTGTACGTCATTTGCATTTTGTACCGTAATCTCCGTAAACTCGATGTTACGCGCCTTCAAAATATCCTTCGCCTCGGCAATCTGCGCAATGGAGTTGTCCTCCGCACTACAATAGAGCAGACCGACCTTCTTGATCTCCTGTTTTAAATCGAAGAGCATGTCCAACTGCTTCTCGATGGGAATCTTATCCGAGGTGCCGGTCACGTTACCGCCCACTTTCTCGTTGTCGGCAACCAGACCCGCCGATACCGGATCCGTCACCGCCGTAAAGAGTATCGGTGTATCCTTGATTTTATTCGCCACCGCCTGTGCCGAAGGTGTTGCGATCGCCAGGATTAAGTCCTTGTCATCATTGGCGAACTTGTCTGCAATGGTATTGTTATTCGCCTGATCTCCGTTGGCGTTCTGATAGTCGATTTCTATCTGCGCTCCGTCATTATAACCGGCTTCCGCCAAACCGTCCGTAAAGCCTTTCCTCGCCGCATCCAGGGAATCATGTTCCACCAACTGGATAATGCCGATTTTTTTCTTCGCATTTGCGTCTTCTTTCTTACCGCACCCCGAAAGCAAACCGGCGGTCATCGCCAATGCCAGCGCGGCCGTTAAAATCCTCTTCCTTATCTTCAATATCTCTCCTCCTAATCCGCCTGCCGCCCGCATTACTTCACAAACGGCTGCCATCTAAGTCCTCTCTATAATACTATAGTTACTTTTTCATGTCAACGCTTTAAAGCGTCGCTATAGACACCGACATATACCGGACAATCTCTTTGTCCCGTCAATCCTATCCGTCATGCTGAAATCCGTCCCCTTCCGGTACGACAAACGGCGCCCGGATACCATAACCGGTACCCGGACGCCGTCCGTCGTTTTTCGTCTCTTATGACTATACCCAACCGCGTAACTTCATGACTTCCGCAACATGCTTTACGGAATGTACATATGCCGCCTCGCGAACGGTAATATTATAGTCTTCTTTAACCTTCCAGATGGCATCGAATGCTTCCATCATGGCGATTCTTTCCTTCTCCGCAACTTCTTCTTCCGACCAGTAATAGCCGTAGCGATTCTGTACCCACTCGAAATAGGATACCGTTACGCCGCCCGCATTGGCCAAGATGTCCGGTACGACAATAACGCCTTTTTCTTTCAGCACTTCGTCACCGCCGATGGTCACGGGACCGTTTGCACCTTCTACCACAATCCCGGCACGAATGGCTTTCGCCTGCTCCGTATCAATGGCATTCTCCAAGGCACAGGGACAAATGACATCTACATCCAATCCCCAGAAGTCCATCTCATCTTCCAACAGTTTTACGTCCGCCAACTCGTACATATAGCCCTTGGCATCTTTTTCGGCCTGTAATTCCTCATAACTGAGACCGGACTCTCGGTAGAGTGCAACAGTACCGTTGTCTTTACCGCGCACCAGCACGGCTACAACCTTTGCGCCCATGGCGATCAGATTCTTCACCGTAAATGAACCTACGTTACCGAACCCTTGTACGGCAATCTTCGCTCCTTGTACGGATTTGCCCGCCTTTTCCAATGCCCGTCGTGCGGAAATGGCAACGCCCAGACCTGTTGCTTCCGTACGGCCTTTTGAACCGCCCCATGTTACCGACTTGCCCGTAAACACGCCCAAATCATTGCTGCCGGTCAACCGAATGTATTCATCAACCATCCAACTCATAATTTGCGCATTCGTGTTGACATCCGGTGCCGGAATATCCATCTTTTCGCCGAGATATTTATGCATGCCGCGAACAAATCCGCGTGCCAATTGTTCCAGCTCATTATCCGACATTTCTTTCGGGTTACAGATAATGCCGCCCTTGCCGCCACCATAAGGAATCCCCGTAATGGAACATTTGAACGTCATCCAAATGGACAGTGCTTTTACTTCATCCGCATGAACGCCGGGATGAAAACGCAGACCGCCTTTTGTCGGACCCACGGCCGCATTATGTTGTGACCGAAAACCCTTAAATACTTTCACACTGCCATCATCCATCTTCACCGGAATGGCAATTTCTATAAAACGGTACGGTTCTTTCAGAACCTCATAGACCGATGCATCCAAACCCAGCACGTCACATGCTTTCTTCACCTGTAACTGTGCATTCACCAAAGGATTATTTTTTTGTTCCGACATACTCGCCTCCAATTCATTCGATTCGTCGTTTACGTTTAAATTGTACCACCGATACTTCTTAATATCAATAATCATTCCTGATATTCATCTATTGTTCATTCATAGAATCATCACAATCCGACCTTCGCGCGATATGAACGATAATATCCGTAAAATCGCAACAACTTGTCGGTGCATATTATCAGGTTCCGGAAATTTATTGTCAGATTTTACCACGATCTCCGCAATTGCCGTCTGCCGTCCCCCCATCAATGCAATGTGGCTTCAAACATTGCACGAACCGCAGACGCAGCAAGGTCTTTGTAATATCCGACAACCGTTATACTTAATTGCCCGGCCGTTGAAGCAGTCGGGCACGCGACACGCGCCCCCGATACATGACGTTTTCCATTCGGTACAAACGCCCGGTGCAACGCCTACACATTCTCCGCCCGAAACTTCGTCATCACGGCATCCGTCACCGGCAAGGTCGACCGTTTCACCAGGGGGACGCCCGCCAACTGTGCGATATGACCCGTGATGCGCCGGACCTCTTCCTTAATATAATAGATACCGTCCAGACGTCCGGCGTGTTTCAACACTCCGACCAAACCGTTCACCAAAGTCGTGACATATGCCGAAACGGACGGTGCTTCCATCATCAAAATGGCGCCGCTCGCCGGTTCGATAATTGTTACAATCAGCGGACAATACGAGGTCCCGTCACCGGCCGTCTCCACATACCCCGTATTCAAATCCACTTCCAGAAATCCGTTGCCCGGACTTAGGTTGTCGAGCAACCGGATGACTGTCGGATCCGCAATCATGATATTTGTTTCCGGTACAGGAAATACCGGTCGGGCCACCGTGTATTCCCGTCCCGTAACACCGTCCGCCACCGTCATTTCATCTGCGGACGGCATCGTTTTCGTCGAGGCCAAGATGCCGGCAAGATCCGTCAAAAAACCGACATCGGTCGCCGTCCATTCGGTCGCCGGTAAACCCGCGACCTCCTTAAATATCCGTATTTCTTCACCTGCAAGTACGATGCCCCGATAAGCGGTTGTCAAATTATTGATGAGTGCGTACTCTCCCACGTCATCGGTATGCATCTCCTGAAGAAAAAGGGCCAATTGTAAATCGCCCGGCATAATTTGGAGGTACCGTCCCCGTACATCAGCACTTCGCCAGATGTAAACCGCATCCGGTACCTGCGGTATCAAAATTTTATAAAAGGCATCCCCGTATTCAAATCCAGATAACATGCGCGCCATCGTCTCCGCAATTGCTTCCGTCGTTTTCATCTTGTCGTTCATGGTCGCTCCCTTCTTGCTGCCCATTATAGCACAGTTCGGGGTATTGCCAAGTAACGGGACATCGTTAAAGAGGAAAGACGCACCTTGGTGCGTCTTTTTCTTATATTAATTTCTTCACTTCTCCAAGTGCCGCATCATAATCCGGATGATTGGTATTCTCGGCTACGTACTCAATATGACGAATCACGTTATCCTTATCGATAACGACAATACCGCGGTTGAGTAAACGAAACTCTTCTATAACGAAGCCGTAATTCAGCCCGAAGGAGAGATCCTTATGGTCGGACATGACCTTGGCATTCTCAATACCCTTCGCCGCACAAAAACGGCCCAATGCAAAGGGGAGGTCACAGCTGACCGTCAATATGACCGCGCCGTCCATTGTGCCGGCTTCCTGATTGAAACGGATGGTCTGTAACTCACAAACGCCGGTATCTATCGAGGGCACAACCGAAATCAGTTTGACCTTTCCCTTGAAATCATTCAAAGTAACAGGTTTTAGATCCTGATCCAGACAGGTAAAGTCCGGCGCGGGATTACCGACTGCCTGCTTTTCCCCCAATAATGTGATTTCGTTGCCGAAAAATGTCGTTTCTTTCCGTTTATTCATGATGTTCCTTTCTTACAATAAGTATCGGTGACCGTTTTATTATAGCAAAAGGATACGTTGATGAAAAGAGAACGATGAAAAAACATGAAACTTTTACATCCTGTACCACTTTGTCGGATGCGTTGACGGCCACCCTGCTTCACTTATTGAATTTCGTGCCGACACATGATAGAATGGGGACGTAGAATGTTTCCGACAGATAGCAGGGAGGAAGTATGGAAAACGAAAGAAACGGCAACGGCGTGCCACCTACGAACGGTGAACCGCAAGCACAGCCGCAAATGAACAACAATCCGCAGGGACAACCACAGATGCAGGCGAACCCGCAAGCGCAGCCGCAGATGTACGGCAACCCGCAGGGACAGCCCCAAATGAACGGTTATCCGCAGGGGCAAACACGAACATACGGCACGGAACGGGAACGGCAAGCTGCGGATCTACCGGATAGTTTCAAGCAAACTACCTATCGGCAAACGGTGGATCACAATATTCACGAAGCGGCCAAGTATGATGAAATGTACGACAAACCCTCCATCACGGGCCGGCCGATGAAACGCTCCGCAAAGCCGGGTTCCGGCGTCGGTCTCGTCCTCGGCATCATTGCCCTCGTGGTCATGGTCATATTGGCCATTGTCATCTTTTTCGTCGCACGGGGCATTATCAAAAAAAGCAAAGATGCACACGGCACTCAGGCCATACGGGAACAACAGGCACAGGTACTCATCGTACCGACCCCGCCGCATATCGTTTAAATGAAAGGCCGTCTGTTCCACAGACGGCTCTTGTTCACTAAGACGCAAATACATCCATCCGGCCCGAGCCGGTAGTTTGGGAGGCTTATGTTTACATTCACACCGGAAATCGACTCAACATCTTTCGATGCATTCATGACATCTCATCCCGAGGTATCCGTTACGCAATCGTCTGACTGGGCACGGATTAAAACCGATTGGTCCTGCCATCGAACGGCACTCTATGAAGAAGACGAACTCCGTTTCTGCGGACTGGCCATGATTCGCAAAGTCCTGCCCGGTGTCCGGTTACTATACATGCCCAAGGGACCCGTCGGTGACTATTCGGACAAGAAAGCGCTAGCGGAATATCTCGCCGGTTTGCAACGATGGGCACGGCGAAAAAAAGTGACCGTCATCACGCTGGATCCGCCGGCGGAAAAATACGTCGGTCCCTTGAAAACCTATGAAGATACGATGCCCGCGGCCGCAAACGAAGTCATCCGGCAATTTCTCGAAGCAGGCTTCATACATCCGCCGCTGAGTAAGGACATCGACTCCACCGTCCAACCGCGCTTCACCATGGTATACGAAATCCGCGAAGGCGATTTGAAAAAAACGTACAACCGCAACACCCGCAGCCGTATCAACCGATGTGTCAACCGCTATGTCCAAGTCGGTTGCTACGGGCCGGAAGGTATTGATGACTTGGTTCGGACCGTCCGGGATACGGAGGCGCGACAGGGCATCCGATTACGAAACCGGGCATACTTCGAACGAATGATGACCGTCTACGGTGAAGACGCCTTCTTGATCAATGCCCATTGGGACGTAGACGACGTGCTTGACAAGACACGCCGTGAAATCGAAGAAGTCCGTCAACGACTGACGGATAATCCAAACCATAAAAATGCAACGGAGCTCAACAACCGCATCACTACCCTTTCCGAGGAGGCAGATTTGATTCGCCCTCTGGCCGGACACGGAACGATATTGCCGCTCGCAACCGCCCTCTGCATCCGGTTCGGAAAAACCGTACATATGTTGTATGCCGGCACGACCAACGGCTTTGAACGCCTGTCCGCACAAACTGCGGTCTATCACAACGTATTCGAAGAGGCCGCGCGACGCGGTGCCGCCTTCGTGAATCTGACCGGCATTTCCGGCTACTTTGACGACGGTCTGACACAGTTCAAGCGAAACTTCTATCCAACCGTTCATGAGGGTATCGGTGAATTTCATGCACATCTGCAACCGCTGCGCGGTGCACTGTATCGCCATGCCATGAGCATCTATAAAAAACGGAAACAACGTAAGCATGACCGCTAAGGGAAAAACGATGCCCGTACGACGTGAATACGAGAGTCACGCCGTACGGGCATCATTTCATTTTTATTATTTTATTTCATAAGAACCGAGTACGTCTTCAAACCGACCGTCAAAACTCCGCTTATACTTCAATACGCCAAAGTCCATGGCTTCCTTATCCGTCCGCCCGGAACAACCGTATAAATTATAATACGTTACCTTGCGACGTGCACTTTCCCCAAGCATGTGTTCGTGAATGGCACTGCCGCCGTCCAGGAACCCGTATTCCTTCCGTCCCGCCAGTGTCAGACAAATCATATCCCGACCGATCCGCACGAAACATCCGTAATATACGTTAATGATATTCCCCTTTTCCTCGGACAAATTCTGCACACGCCCGATATTCTTCTCGATACGTTGACGGATCTCTTCCAACGCCCGGACGGAATTCTTGTACTTCTTCGCCTGCGGCTTATCCGCATAACGGGCATCCAATTCAGCCCGTTCCGCATCCAATTCGGCCAACTGCTCACCGAAGCATTGCAAGGTTTTCTCACAATCGATGTATGCCGCCGGAAAATAAACATCTTTCCCCATAAACTTTTGCAAGTCATGATAAAAAGCCGCATCCGGTATTCCCGTATAAGCACGAGTCCCGGCCAGTTCCTGCTCCAGACGGATGTATTCTTCAATATCCGATCCCGTCAGCATGTGCACCCGGATACCGTCCCGCTCCGCCTTCCGCATCCTGTAACGCAAGGCCGGTGTAATCGCTTCCAGTACTTCCGCCTCATCCAACCCTTCGATGTTCTTCGTATAAACGAAGTTGGGCGGATAGGATGTATTGACATACGGGTCTTCCATCACGCGCTGATAGCCGATTCGTTCCAGCACCGCCGCATATTCCGCCGAAACATTCTCTTCAACCGTCGTTACATCCTCATAACGATTGTCCGGCAGGAACGGCTGCAATCGAAACATGCGGACCCGCGGTGAATAGAATACTTCTTTTCGTAGCAACGTCATGAATGTCTCATAGGATGACGGTGAGATGTCCTCCAACAAAACCGGTCCGTACGTGCAACGTGCCGTCAACAGAACACGCTTATAGCTGTAATAAGCGACGAGTGCAAAACCGACGGTACGCTCATCCTCTTGAAACAGAAGATACAATACCTTCTGGCCCTCTGATTCCTTCATTTCACCGAAACGGGGATCTTGATTCAGAAAGTATCTCGCGTCCTCTTCTTTAAGCATCGCCGCATATTCCATGCGACTGACCGATTGAATTTTTAGCATAGTTTCGTCACCTCTCTATTTTACCGTACAATGCAATAAACTGCCAATATCGCCTAAAAGATATTTCGCGCCCGCACCTTCCGACGGTGCCCCCGTACCGTAGGTACAAAACGCCGTATCCACGCCGTTTTTATGACCCGCCTCCATATCACCGAAGCGGTCGCCCACCATTAAAAAGGGCCCCGTCCGCCGTGGCAAGTCCGCCGCCAGAATCCGATGCTTCGGCATCCAGTCGTAATCTTCGGCACATAAAAAATCATCGATAAAGCGGGTCAAATCATAGCGTGCCGTTACCGCATCCGCATAAGCACGATAACAGTTACTCAGAATGACGATGTGTATCCCCCGCTCCCACAACGTCTGCAATATCGTCTCTGCGCCGGGAAATAGAAAATTACCCGCAGCGATGGCCGTCCGCATCCGCTCGCCGATACGTTCATTCGCCTCCTGCTTCACCGCCTCGGGTACACCGGGCAAAAACTCGTGCCAGAAGTCCGCCGGCCGATGTCCCAGCCAGCGTCGCAACGTCGCTTCGTCCACCGGCGTCACGGGACAGCCGTACCGTGCCCGCACCTCGTCATAGACCGCATTGATGACCATAAGATCCACCGCTAAAGTATCCTGTAACGTACCGTCAAAATCGAAGTATATGGTGGCGTATCTATTCTCCTGTATAGGATTCAAAAGCCGTAACCTCCTCCCGGCTGCGCCGCGGACGAGCCGCCGGCATTTCCGCCGGATAACCCAAAGTCGTCAAGGTCACCGCGCACATATCTTCCGGAATACCCAATACCGTTCGAACGACCTCGGCATCGAAATGTCCCATCCAGCATGTACCGACCCCAAGTTCCGTCGCCCGTAAATGCATAAATGCCGTAGCAATGCTCAAATCTACCGCCGGCCGGGGCTGGTTACACTTCATCCGGCTTTCCTCGCACTTGCCGCAGGCCACGATAACGGCCGTACATTGACCGCCGTGCTCTTGCGGCATGGACTTCGCCAAGGCCCGTAACTTCGCCCGGTCCGTAACGGCGATAAAACGCCAATCCTGTAAATTTTTTGCCGACGGTGCCAAACGGCCCGCCTCCATAATCTCCGACAAGACCGTCCGCGATACGGGACGGTCCGTGTATGCCCGCACGGAACGTCGGGCATGAATTGCTTCCATAACATTCATACCGCTTCTCCTTGTGAAAATATCGCCCGCAGACGGGCACGCAGAAAATCATCCAAATAAGTTTCCGCCCGCTCCCGAATGGCCGCCGGAATGCCGAACTTCGCCGCGGCAACGGCGCCCGCCATGGCGGCCATGGTATCGGCATCACCGCCCAGCGAAACGGCAAGGCGAACAGCTTCTTCAAAACTTTCCGCCTCCATAAAACAGATGACCGACTCCGGTACCGACCCTTGACAACGTACGTCAAACGAATATGACGGACGAATATCCGCCGTCGTACGCATTATATCATATCCCGGCCCATCGGCAAAGGCACGGATAACCGACTTATCTACGCCGGTCTTGGCCAGGTAAATGCATCCCGTGATGACGCGAGCGCCCCGGATCCCCTGCGGATGATTGTGGGTAACGGCCGCCTGCGTCTCCGCCAGCGCGATAGCTTCATCCATGTCTTCAGCAAAATATGCCGCGGATGCCGTCCGCATGGCCGATCCGTTGCCGAAACTGTTGTACGGTCCTGCTCCGGGCGTCTTGAGCCAATGCTCGAAGCGTGCCCCATATCCGATGGCAGGGTAACGTGCCCCGTACGCCCGCATGGTATCAACAACCGCTTCACGATAGGCCTCCAATGATTTTGTTTGCCGGTAGACGATGCCCGCCTCCGCCACCGCCAAGGTCATCACCGTATCATCCGTAAACCGGCATCCCTCGCCGAACAATTCAAAGTCGGTTCGCTTCGTCGGCTGAAACTCGAATCGTGACCCGACAATATCTCCGATAATCGCACCATATACTTCCGGCGGTAACATCTTCACCTTCCTTTTCAATCCGTTAACACACCTTTACGGACCATCCCGGAAAGCCTTCCTTGCGCCCCCATTGGATAGCCGTCAATTCTTCATAAAGATGACGACTGACCGGACCGATTGCACCGTCGCTTACCGCCATCACCTTGTCTTCCCACTTCAAGACACCGACCGGGCTGATAACCGCCGCGGTTCCGGTGCCGAATACTTCTTTGAGCCGGCCCATATCGTATGCATCGCTGATCTCATCAATGGAAATTCGCCGTTCCGTCACCTTGTATCCCTCACTTTTCAGGAGCTCGATGACGGACATTCTCGTAATTCCGGAAAGAATTGAGCCGTTAATCATGGGCGTGATGACTTCGTCTTCCATAACAAAAAAGATATTCATCGCCCCGACCTCTTCAATATATTTTCGTTCCACGCCGTCCAACCACAATGTCTGAGAAAAACCGGCCGCCTCCGCCTCGACCTGGGACTTCAAGCTCACGGCATAGTTACCGCCGGTCTTCGCCATGCCCATGCCGCCTTTGACTGCACGGACATATTCCGTTTCCACATAAATGTCCACCGGTTTCAGACCACTTTTATAATACGGACCGCTCGGGCTCATGACGATAATGAACAGATAGGAGCTTGACGGCTTCACGCCGAGATGCGGTTCCGTGGAAATGATAAACGGCCGAATGTAAAGACTCGTATTCTCCACATGCGGTACCCAATCTTTCTCCACTTCAACGAGCTTTTTCAATCCCTCCAAACACAATTGCTCATCCAGTAACGGGATGCACAGACGACGGCAGGACAGATTCAGACGTTCAAAGTTCTTATCCGGACGGAAGAGATAGATGCTGTCATCATCCCCTCGATAGGCCTTCAAACCTTCAAATACGGTCTGACCGTAATGAAGACACATGGCCGTCGGTGCCAGCGCGATATCGCCGTACGGAACAATACGCGGATCGTGCCATCCGCGCTCCTCATCATAGTTCATCACGAACATATGATCCGTATAGATGTTACCGAACCCGATGGCATTTTCATCTTTCGGCTTCGCCTTCGGCCCGGTCGTCAATTCCACTCGTATATCACTCATAGCTCCTCCTTAATACTGATACATCGTATCAATCAATGAAAATCCCGCCGCACGTAACGCTTCTTTGATTTCTTCTATCTGTGCACCGTCTCTGGTTTCCATCTTAATCCGCAGGACACAACTGTTCACTGCCATTTCCTCTTCCCCCTGATCGTAAAAGACGCCGATGACGTTACCGCCGTGCTTGGAAATAATACTCGAAACGCCCAGCAACTGACCCGGTTTATCCATCAGGTTGATGGTCAAATCCGCGGTTCGACCCGTCTTGAGCAGACCGCGACTGATGACGCGGCTGAGAATATTCACGTCGATGTTCCCGCCCGACAATACGCAGCAGGTCGTCGTATCTTCGATGTCTATCTTATTGAACAGGACCGCTGCAACGGCGACCGCGCCCGCACCTTCACAGACGAGCTTCTGCCGTTCCATCAACGCCAGGATGGCGGTGGCAATCTCATCCTCCGTCACCGTCACAAGTTCGTCTACATAGTTTTCGACGATATCGTAGGTGATATCGCCGGGTGTTTTGACGGCTATGCCATCGGCAAACGTACGCACCGATGGCAGGGTCAATATTTCATGACGGTTGACGGAGTTGACCATCGATGCCGCCGCTGCCGCCTGTACGCCGATGACCTTAACCGTCGGTTTTAACTTCTTGACCACGTAGGCGATACCGCTGATCAGACCGCCGCCGCCTATCGGCACGACGATGTTCTCCACGTCGGGGAGTTGTTCCAGTATCTCCAGGCCGATGGTCCCCTGCCCCGCGATGACATCCTCATCATCGAAGGGGTGGATGAAGACGCATCCCGTCTCTTCCTGCAATCTCCGGGCATGGTCAAACGCGTCATCATAGGTTTCACCCACCAGTTCCACCTTCGCTCCGTAACTTTTGGTCGCTTCCACCTTACTGATGGGTGCACCGTCTGGCATGCAGATGGTGACGGGTATCCCGTATTTTTGTGCCGCCAGCGCCACGCCCTGTGCATGATTGCCGGCGGAACATGCCACAATCCCCCGTGCACGCTCCTCCTCCGTCAAACAACTGATTTTATAATAGGCGCCTCTTAGCTTAAAGGAGCCTGTGGTCTGAAGATTTTCCGTCTTCAGATAAATTTTTTCGCCCTTTACCACGTTATAGGCATGAATCATATCCGTCTTCCGGGCCGTGCCTTTCAAGGCATATGAAGCCCGGTATACTTTATCCAATGTCAGCATTTTCCCTCCGCCGGCCGTCTCCGGACGGTCTATTCCAATATGGCGCCCTTATCGGCGCTTGTCACCATCCGTGCATAGCGGCTGAGCCAACCCGTCTTGACCGGACACGCCGGTATGACGAAGGCCGCCCGCCGCCGGGCCAGTTCCGCATCGTCCACCCGGACGTTGATGCCGTGATTCGGAATATCGATGGCGATAATATCTCCTTCTTCAATCAGACCGATTTCACCGCCCGCTGCCGCTTCCGGTGAAACGTGTCCGATGGAGGCCCCGCGAGAGGCCCCGCTGAAACGGCCGTCCGTAATCAATGCTACCTGTTTGTCCAGCTGCATGCCGGCTAAAGCCGAAGTCGGATTCAACATCTCCCGCATGCCCGGACCGCCGCGCGGTCCCTCAAAACGAATAACGACCACGTCACCCGCCTTGATTTTCCCCTCGTAGATGGCGGCAATGGCATCATCCTCTCCGTCAAATACACGTGCCGGTCCTTCATGAACCAACATCTCCGGCGCTACCGCCGAACGCTTGACGACGCAACCGTTTCGGGCGATATTCCCCCAGAGCATGGCGAGACCGCCGGTCTCGCTGTAGGGATTGTCTATCGGACGGATGGCATTCGTATCTTTGATGTATGCACCGCGGATATTTTCACCCAGACTTTGTCCCGTAACCGTAATCAGGGACGGGTCCAACAGATCTTTCTTCAGCAGTTCCGCTTGAACGGCCTGTATGCCGCCCGCCGCATACAAATCCTGCATGTGCGTCGGGCCTGCCGGTGCCAGATGGCAGAGATTCGGGACTTGTTCACTGATTTCGTTAAAAAGTTCCAAATCCAGCGGAATACCCGCCTCGTAAGCGATGGCCAGAAGATGGAGGACGGAGTTTGTTGAACACCCCAGTGCCATATCACAGGCCAGCGCATTCCGGATGGCGGCCGGTGTAATGATATCCTTGATTTTGATATCCTTTTCCACCAGATTCATAATCGCCATCCCGGCATATTTCGCCAACTGAATCCGTGACGAATAGACGGCGGGAATCGTACCGTTACCCGGTAAGGCGATGCCCACCGCCTCACTCAGACAGTTCATGCTGTTGGCCGTATACATGCCCGCACAACTGCCGCACCCCGGACATGCCGTATGCTCCAACTCTTCTAACTCTTCTTCGGTAATAAAACCCGCCTTGGCGGCGCCGACCGCCTCAAATACCTTGGAGAGGCTGACCTCTTCGTCATGATCCGTACCGGCCAACATCGGTCCACCGGAGACCAGCACCGTCGGCCGGTTCATCCGCAAAGCACCCATAATCATCCCCGGTACGATTTTATCACAGTTCGGCACCAGCACCAAACCGTCCAAACCATGTGCCACCGTCATACTTTCCACGCTGTCGGCAATGAGCTCCCGACTGGGCAGGGAGTACTTCATCCCGAAATGTCCCATCGTTATCCCGTCGCAAACACCTATGGCCGGAATGAGAATCGGCGTACCGCCCGCCATGCGGACCCCCGTCTTCACCGCCTCGCTCAATTTGTCCAAGTTCATGTGCCCCGGAACGATTTCGCTGAACGCGGAAACGACGCCGATCAACGGTCGGTCCAATTCCTCCTTCGTATAGCCCAATGCGTAAAACAGACTGCGATTCGGTGCCCGTTCGATACCTCTGACTACGTTATCACTCGGTAATGCCATGCCATCTCCTTTCATCCTTGCGGCCATGCCGCATCCGGTTTATTTCAACCAGGTCATCATCTTTCTCAGTTCGCCGCCGACCTGCTCCACCGCATGTTCGGCTTCATTACGACGCGTCGCCAAAAAGCGCGTCTTTCGTCCGGCGGAAAATTCCGTCATGAAATTACTTGCAAACGTTCCGTTTTGGATTTCCGTCAAAATCTCCCGCATTGCCCGGCGCGTATCTTCGGTAATAACCCGTTTACCGGCCGTATAATCACCATACTCCGCCGTATTGGAGATGGAATGGCGCATCTTGGCAAAACCGCCCTCATTTATCAGATCGATAATCAGCTTCATCTCATGTACACACTCGAAGTAGGCCATCTCCGGCTCATAGCCGGCTTCCACCAATACTTCAAAGCCAACCTTCATCAACTCGGTCACACCGCCGCACAATACCGCCTGCTCACCGAAGAGATCCGTTTCCGTCTCTTCTTTGAATGTCGTCTCCAGGATGCCTGCACGACCCGCACCGATACCGCTCGCATAGGCCAGCGCATAATCTTTCGCCTTACCGGATGCATCCTGATAAACGGCGATGAGGGACGGTACACCTTGCTTCTTTTCATATTGACTGCGAACGGTATGTCCCGGTCCCTTCGGTGCCACCATGATGACGTCGATGTCCGGCGACGGGCACACCAGCTTGTAGTGAATATTGAAGCCGTGTGCATACATGAGCACATCGCCTTTCTTCATATGGGGCGCAACCTGTTCGTTATAGATATCTGCAGACACCTCGTCCGGCACTAACATCATCACGAAGTCCCCGGCCTTTGCCGCATCGCTCACGTTCATAACCTCCAGGCCCGCCGCCCGAACCGCTTCGCGGGATTTGCTGTTCTCCGCCAAACCGACCACAACGTTTACGCCGCTTTCTTTCAGGTTCTGTGCATGTGCATGCCCTTGGCTGCCGAAGCCGATGATGGCCACGGTCTTGCCCGCCAACAGTTCCATGTTACAATCCTTGTCATAATACTTTTGAATCATGATATACTCCTCTCCTATCCTCGGATAATTTCTTCCACGTTATTCCGCGGCATGGCCGTAATCCCCGTACGACACATCTCCACGATGTCAAACTCTTCCATCACGCGAATGAACGCATTGATTTTCGTCGGCTTGCCCGTCAACTCAATAATCATACTGGTCGGCGACAAGTCCACCACGGACGCCTTGTAGATTTCCGCCACTTCCCGGATTTGACTCCGGTTCTGCGCATTCGCCCGCACCTTCACCAGGACAATTTCCCGCATCACGGAATGCAACGGCTTGAGCACGTTGATTTCACGTACCTCTTCCAGCTTCAATGTCTGTGCCACAATCTGTTCCACCTCGTGCGGATCTCCCTGTACCGTAATGGTGATACGGGAGATGGCGGGGTCATCCGTGTTTGACACGGTCAGTGAATCGATATTATAACCCCGTCTGCCGAACAGGCTGGAAATCCGCGTCAAGACGCCGTAATTATTGTTGACCAGTACACTCAGTACCTCCAATTTTTTTTCGCCCATGACGCCTCCTACTCCAGAATCAAATCTTCAATCGTGCCGCCCGCCGGTATCATCGGCAAAACCTGCTCGTTCGGATCGATAACACATTCAATGATAACCGGTTTCGCCGACTTTGAAGCCGTTTCAAAAGCCGCCCGGAAATCTCCGATATTCGTGCAACGATACCCTTCCGCACCGAAAGCCTCCGCCAACTTCACGTAATCCGTTGCCCGGATGAAATCCGAGCAGGCATAACGGTCATTGTATAGATAATGTTGCCACTGTCGCGGCATGCCGAGCGCCTTGTTATTCATGACGACGGTGATAAGATTCAAACCGCAGGATACCGCCGTCGGACACTCATTCATATTCATGTGGAACGAGCCGTCGCCGGTGATGAGCACGACGGGCCGGTCGGGGTTGGCTACCTTCGCACCGATGGCGGCGCCATATCCGTAGCCCATTGTACCCAGACCGCCGCTGGTCAGAAAACTGCGCGGTTCCGTCCGACCGCAGTACTGCGCCGCCCACATCTGATGCTGCCCTACGTCAGTCACGATAATCGCCTGTTCTCCGGCAATCTCCGCTATCGTGCGCACCACCTGATGCGGTCTGATACTATTATCGTCGTCCGCCGGCTTATAGTCAAGTTCCCGCCAGGTATTAATTTGTGCCACCCATGGGCGGCGTTCCTGTGCCTCGATATGCGGCAACAGGCTCTGTAAGATGGACTGCACATCCCCGACCAAATCATAGTCGACGGCCACATTCTTACCGATTTCACTCGCATCGATGTCGATATGTACAATTTTCGCATGCGGTGCATAATGCCCCGTATTGAGTGCCACCCGATCGGAGAACCGAACACCGATGGCCAGTACCAGATCCGCATTCTCGATGGCATAATTGGTGCTGACACGACCGTGCATTCCGACCATCCCCATGGACAACTCATCCTCGCAACCGAGAATACCGATCCCCATAATCGTATTACAGGCGGGAATGCTCGCTTTTTGAATCAAGGCCCGCAACGCCATGTGCGCGTTCCCGGATGTCACGCCGCCACCCGCATAAATAACCGGCCGCTTCGCCTCGTTGATGACATCCGCCACCGTCCGAATCGCCGCACGGTCCGTAAACGGTTTCGGCTTCACGGAAACGGGATCCCGCTTCTCGTACGTCCACTTGGCAGCCGTCACGTCTTTGGGAATGTCGATGAGCACCGGTCCTTTTCTACCCGTATTCGCAATTCGAAACGCTTCCCGGATGACATTGGCCAGTTCCGAAACATCTCGTACCACGAAATTGTGCTTCGTAATCGGCATGGTAATCCCGGTGATATAAATCTCCTGAAAACTGTCCTTGCCGATCAGCGGCTGTGCCACGTTACCCGTCAGACAGACCATGGGAATACTGTCCATGAATGCCGTGGCAATCCCTGTGACGAGATTCGTCGCCCCGGGACCGCTTGTCGCCAGCACGACACCCGTCTTCCCTGTACTTCGTGCATACCCGTCCGCCGCATGAGCCGCCCCTTGTTCATGGCTGGTCATGATGTGTCGGATTTCATCTTCATAATCGTACAATGCGTCATAAATATTAAGCACGGCACCACCCGGATAGCCGAAGATGGTGTCCACGCCTTGGTCAATTAACGTATTGACGATGATTTCCGCTCCTGAAATTTCCATACTTACCCCTTATCAACTACCGTATTCGACGTCCGCTCCGACGCCGCTTCATATGCTTCTATGTCATCAATATATGTCAGGGTCAGGTCTATGCCGTCCTTCCCCTCCATCAAACGTTGCTTCCAGCGCGGCGGAAAGTCGAAAGAAAAGATACGGTCCCGCGCCCGTACTTCCTGTGCCGCCAAGTCCACTTCGATTTCCTCTTCCGGGGTCAGTTCGGCCAAAAAAGCACGTTCCGACGCCGGCAAGACAATGGGCAGATGCCCGTTGTTCAACCAGTTATTGTAAAAAATATCCGAATACCCGCCGGCAATAACCACGCGAATCCCGAAGTCCTGCAAAGCCCATGCGGCATGCTCGCGGGAAGAACCGCAACCGAAATTATCCCCGCTGATGAGAATCGATGCCCCTTCATATTCCGGACGATTCAGCGGAAAGTCCGGCACCGGCTTACCGGCATCATCATAACGCCAAGGTGCGAATACGTAGGCACCGAACCCCGTCCGTCGAACCGATTTCAAATATTGTTTTGGAATGAGGATGTCCGTGTCGATGTTATCGTTCATGATGGCGACCGTCCGGCCGCGGTAAATCTTAAACGGTTTCATGCCGCACCTCCGTCTGTCGCGTATCCACGATCCGTCCCGCCACGGCGGCCGCCGCCGCCATAGCCGGAGACACCAGATGCGTCCTTGCGTTCGTCCCCTGCCGTCCCTCAAAATTTCGGTTGGACGTCGATACGCAGTGTGCATATTCCGGAATTAAATCGGGATTCATCCCCAGACAACTTGAACACCCCGGCTCACGCCACTCAAAACCCGCCTGTTTGAACACGTCGGCCAGCCCCGTGCGCTCCGCTTCCAACTTCACCTGCATGGACCCCGGTACGATGACCGCCCGGATGCCCTCCGCGACCCGTTTTCCGCGGACATATTTCGCCGCCGCTTGCAGGTCGCTGATACGACCGTTCGTACAGGAACCGATGAATACTTCCGTAATCGGAATATCCGCCGGTCGCTGACCTGGTTTCAAATCCATATACGCATAAGCCTTTTCGTCGTTGAAATCCTTCGGTGCCGGAAAGGCCTCGTCTACATCTACGCCCATGCCCGGATGCGTCCCCCATGTAACCTGCGGTTTTAAATCGTCGACATTGAGCGTCAAGACCTTCTCATAGGCCGACTCGTCATCTGTACGCAATGCCGACCAAGCGGCAATTTTTTCCGCCATATTCTCCGGTGCAAACGGACGACCGTCCAAATACGCATATGTCTTCTCATCCGGCGCAATCATACCAACCTTGGCGCCGCCCTCAATCGCCATGTTACAGAGCGTCATCCGCTCTTCCATGCTCATGTTGCGGACCGTCTCGCCGTAAAATTCGATGGCGTAACCCGCCCCGACGGAAACACCGTATTCTTTCAAAAAGGCAAGGATGACGTCCTTCGCATAGACGCCCGGCTGCAACGTGCCCGTTATCTTCACGCCCATATTCTTTAATTTTTTCTGCCATATGGTCTGCGTGGCAAACACATGCTCCACTTCCGATGTCCCGATACCGTGTGCAATGGCACCGAAGGCGCCGTGTGTCGCCGTATGACTGTCACCGCAGACGATGACCCGTCCCGGTTGGGTAAACCCCAGTTCCGGTCCGTTGATGTGGATAATGCCGTTGTATTCACTCCACATGTCGGCCAAGCGGATGCCCTGCCATTGACAATTCTTCGCCAAGGTATCCAGCTGTTCTTTTGCCAATTTATCTCTGATGGATAACCGCTCTTCCCGAACCGTCGGCGTGTTATGATCCATCGTCGCAAACGTCTTGTCCGGACGTCGCACCCGCCGATTCGCCAGGGCCAGCCCCTCAAATGCCTGGGGCGAGGTCACCTCGTGAATATAATGCATATCGACGTAGAGCAGGGACATGTCACCCTCACGGGCAATGACATGTTCGTCCCATACCTTGTCGTATAATGTTTTTGCCATCTTTACCCTCTCCTTTTCCGATGCCTATCGTAAAGCATCGATAACCCGTTGTGTCCAGTCCGTCGCGGACAGCCATTCATCCGGGTTCAAATCCTTGGTCATTGCCCCGCTTCGCAAGGTATCGTCGACCGCCTTGTCGATTGCATCCGCCATGGCCGTTGCCCCGAAAGAATACCGTAACATCATGGTCAATGAATATATCATCGCAATCGGGTTTGCAATATTTTGTCCCGCAATATCCGGTGCCGATCCGTGCGCCGGCTCGTAAAGTGCCGGACCGTCCGCGCCGAAGCTGCCCGAAGATAAGAGCCCCAGCGAACCGCCCAAAACACTGGCTTCGTCACTGAGAATATCCCCGAAGAGATTCTCCGTCACAATAACGTCATAACGCTTCGGATTCGTGACCAGGGCCATCGCCATGGCATCCACGTACATGTGCTCCAGCGTCACGGCCGGATATTCCTTTGCCACTTCACAAACAACGCTACGCCAAAGTTTACTTGATGCCAAAACGTTCGCCTTATCGACGGAGGTCACCCGCCTATCCCGCTTCATCGCCGTTTCAAAAGCATAACGGGCAATCCGTTCAATCTCCGCACGACTGTACGTAATGGAATCCCGTGCAAAGTCTTCCAGCAATTCCCGCGGCTCCCCGAAGTAAGCCCCGCCCGTCAGCTCACGAACGATGACCAAGTCCGTCCCGCTCACGATATCCTCTTTCAGTGGAGAGAGATACGCCAAATTCGGGTGCACCTTCAGCGGGCGAACATTGGCATAGACACCCAGAAATTTCCGCATCGCCAACAGCCCCTGCTCGGGCCGGACGGACGCATCGTCCCACTTCGGCCCACCGATGGCACCCAAAAGTACCGCATCCGCCCGGCCCATCGCCTCTTTGACGCAATCCGCAAAGGGATGACCATGCCGGTCGATGCCCGCACCGCCGAAGGCCTCCTCGCGTAATTCATATACAAAACCGTACATTGGTGCCGCCGCGGCCAGAACCGCCAACGCACTCTTCATAATCTCCGGACCGATGCCGTCGCCCGGTAAACATAATATATTCTTCATACTTTCTCCCCCTTAAAAGGTCACACCCAACTTATTGATGCCCTGAATATAGGCCAAAATCGACGCCTTAATGACATCCATGTCCAGCCCCGAGGTGTTGATTTCCCGGGTGCCCAACTTCATACGAACCTTCGCTTCACCCAGGGCGTCGCTCTTACCGGAGACGGCACAAATTTCATAGTCCGTGATTTCCACCGGTCGGTTGATGATGCTGTTGATGGCCTTATAAGCCGCATCTACCTGACCGTTGCCGACAGCCGTGGCCGCCAGTTCCCGACCATCATTCACCAGCTTGACGGTCACTTCCGTCTCTCCGTTTTCATCCGTCCGACTCTGATAGCTTACGAAACGGAAGTTGTCCTGTGCCGGCACCTCGTCAATGACGATGGCCGTGATATCTTCAACCGTCACGTATTTCTTGTTATCCGTAAGCTTCTTGAATTCCCGAAAAGCTTTATCCGTCTTTTTCTCCGAGAGTTCGAATCCGTGATGTTGCAGAAACGCCTTAAATGCATGCCGTCCGGAGTGCTTGCCCAAGACGATGCCGTCGTTCATCGGAATACCGATCTTTGCCGGATTCATAATCTCGTAAGTGGAACGATTCTTCAAAATACCGTCTTGATGAATGCCGGACTCATGCAGAAAACAATTCATGCCGATGACCGATTTCGTCGGCGCTGCTTCCACGCCAGTCAATGATGTAACCAGCTTCGAGGTCCGGTAAATTTCCCGCGTTTTCACATTCGTCCCCAGGTTATAATATTTACCACGGGTATCCAACGCCATCACCACCTCTTCCAAAGCGCTGTTGCCGGCACGCTCACCCAGACCGTTCACCGTACACTCCACCTGTCTGGCGCCGCCCATGACACCGCCCAGGGCATTTGCCGTCCCAAGGCCTAAATCGTCGTGACAGTGTACGGAGATGGTAACCTTGTCCATGCCTTCCGTATTGTTCCTTATATAGGCGATGAAGTCCGCGTACTCGGCGGGTTGAATGAAGCCGACCGTATCCGGAATATTAATGGTCGTTGCGCCGGCACGAATGACCTCCCCGAAGATTTCACAGAGGAAATCCTTATCCGTCCTGGATGCATCCTCTGCCGAGAACTGGATATCGTCCACGAAGGATTTGGCATACGCCACCATTTCTCTCGCCCGAGCCACCGCTTCTTCACGGGACAGCTTCAGTTTATAGGTCAGATGAATGTCACTGGTCGCCAGAAAAACGTGAATCCGCGGATGCTTAGCATCCTTCAAGGCTTCTGCCGCCCGCTCGATATCCGCTTTTACGCAGCGGGCCAGCGCACATACCGTCGGCTTCTCCACCGTCCGGGCCACCGCTTCTACACCAAGAAAGTCCCCTTCACTGGCGATCGGAAAGCCCGCTTCGATGATATCCACACCGAGCTTTTCGAGTTGCCGTGCAATCATTATTTTATCCTCGCGATTCAGATTCACGCGAGGCGTCTGCTCTCCGTCTCGTAAAGTCGTGTCGAAAATTTTTACTTTTTCCATGATTTCACCTTTCCTTCCGGCCGCTTCGTCGCAGGTTCGATTTATACAATAAAAAACCGATTGGATAACGGCTTATCCAATCGGTAGATATTTCATCCCGTAAGGTATAAGCCAGCACGACGAAAAGGGCCTATACCGTATCGAAGCATTCGAAATGGTCCAGTCCCTAATTACCCACGAGAAGAATAATGACATTATTCAGTTGTGAATATACGGGCCGGTTCATAGCGTTTCCTCCGATTTACTAACACTTTAATTCGTTAAATCAACGTTTCCATGATTATACGATAAAAGGTCGCCCATGTCAAGGATGTTTTTCAACGGATACAATGACATGGACAAAACAATGAAAAGAAGGGCGCAAGCCACACCCTTCATCCGTCCGGAATATGCCCCTTGTTGCTGAACAACCTTTCCGGGTCTTTCCGGGTCGGCTGTCCCGGTTAGGATAAAATAGCCGGTTGCTTATGCGAATACGCATGGCAAGCGGTATCCTTTCCCGACATACGACGCACCATGCAATTCACTTGCATTATGGCCACTCGCAAAGTATAATAAACATCGGAGGTATCTTATGAATACGAACACGTTTACGTTGGCGGAAAAATTGCGTGCATTACGGCGTCAGGCAGGTATCACGCAGGAACAGGCTGCCGGACACTGCGGGATTTCCCTACGCAGCTATAAGTCCTATGAGCTGAACCAAACCCGTCCCCGTTACGATGAGATTTACGAGCGTCTCGCGACGCTTTATAACGTTCCGGCAGACTATCTGCGCTACGACCACATCACGCAGGCCGGTCTCCCCGAGGCCAAGGATGCGGATGCCAAACAACTCATTGCCGCGGCTCGGGCACTGTTTGCCGGTGCCCATTTGACGGATGCGGATCGGGATGCAATCTTCCTCGCCCTAACCGATGCTTACAAAAATGCGGACGGAAAAAAACATCAATAACTCAACCAACACATAGAGCCGCTGTGTTTCCAAGCCGACTTCACGAGCTGTGGTCCGCTGAACCTAAGAACAATGACCAACTATTTTCCGGGAGAAATTTATGTCTTTCCAATCAACCATATTCTTAACCTGCTTCTTACCGATTGCCGGTATACTCTATAATATCCTGCCGAAATGCCTGCGGATTTATTTTCTGACCGGCTGTTCATTAATCTTTCTGACCTTTATTGAGGTCCTCGACTTGCCATTCATGATTGGTGTCGCATTTGGTGCTTGGATACTAACATCCCTTATCGTTCGCTTACGCAACAAACTGCCAAGCGTCTCACGACTATTGGCCATAAGCGGCATCCTCGTGATGATATCCATGCTCGTTTATTACAAGTATTCCGCTTTCATTATCTATAACCTGAACCGCTTCATCGGTTTGAAAATAACCACACCGAATATCAAAGTACCGATCGGTATTTCTTTTTTTACCTTTTTAATTATTGCATGGATTGTCGACGTCTATCGTAATCCGAAAAATCATATACGAAATCCGGTGGACGGTATCAATTTCGTCCTCTTCTTTCCGCGCGTCCTTTCCGGCCCCATACAAAGAGTGGCCAATTATAAAAGTAATATCTTGAGAGAAAAGCCGTGGACGGACCGGACATTACAGGCCATGCGTCGTATGACCGTCGGCTTAGCGAAGAAGTGTATCTTGGCGGATACCTTCGGTCTGATGATTCAAACCATTAATCGGAATGGCCACGATTATTCCTTCTCCATCAGCTGGCTTTACGTTTTACTGTATGCTTTACAAATTTACTACGACTTTTCCGGTTATTCGGACATGGCTATCGGTATTGCCGGTTTCTTCGGTTATACCCTACCGGAAAACTTCAACTATCCCTATGCCGCAGGACGTCTGACCGATTTTTGGCGCCGATGGCATATCAGTCTCTCCACCTGGTTTCGGGACTATATCTATATCCCTCTTGGCGGTAACCGGAAGCGTGTCTATCTAAATATCCTAATTGTTTTTCTGGTGACCGGTATCTGGCACGGTGCCGCTTGGACCTTCATTCTGTGGGGCCTCTCACACGGGATATTTCTCATTGTGGAAAAATATATCCATAAAATACCGATAACGCGTACCAAGGTTGTCCGTATCATCGGCCACATGATTACGCCCGTCTTCGTTGCGCTGACTTGGGTACTTTTTGATGCAAGTTCATTCAGTGCGGCTAAAACAATGTATCTTAGGCTCATCGGCATCGGCACCAACGCTACTTTTCCGGCAAGTGTCAGCTATATCCTGCGAGGCCGTTTTATCTTTCTCCTCGTTGTCGGGATCATCGGTATTTTCCCGATTATCCCGTTCTTAAAACAAAAACTTATAGCACGGGGACAAGGTATGGCGACCGCAATAGAACATATGCAAGCCATCTTGACATTAATCCTGCTGATTCTATGCTTCCTGTTTATTGTCAGCAGTAATTATTCTCCCCACATCTATTTTCAATTCTAAGAGGAGCTGCCATGAAAAAGTATTCAAAAATCATTTATATTATCCTCTTCGTGCTGATTTCACTTACACCACTTGTCTTAATAGATACGACACCGGATAAGGTATCAGAGATTGATAATCGAAAGTATTCGGCCTTCCCCGAAAAATATAATCGGTATTTTTTCAATAAGGTCGAAGCCTATTATGAAGATCGTGTCGGTCTACGCGGAGACGGTCTGCTCCTCTTTTCAAAACTGAATGAAATATTATTTCAGTATTTTGAGCACCCCACCTATGAGTGCGGGGAAGACGGCTATGTATTTTTCAAAATGTCACCACCGGTGCTGACCGAAGCCTTTTCAGATGAATTCTTTCATTTTATCACTTCTGCAGATACCTACCTTAAATCTCGCGGCATAGATTTCATTTATATGCAGAATCCCGGAAAGGATGATGTGTACCGGGAAAAATTACATCATGGATACACTTACGATAATCATATCTATGGTATCCTCCCTGAACGAACGGCGAATGCCGGAGTCGACACCCTTTATACTCTGAACCTCTTGCAAGAGGCAAAAAAAACTCAGCAGGTATTTAATATCGCGTACGATGCCGGCCATTGGAATGATGAGGGACGATTCATTGCCACGTCCGCGCTCTATAAACGGATTAAAAACCATCTACCCGATATGCATTTCCCTGAAAAGGAAGATTTTTGTATCGGAAAGGAACTCATTGAACACCACAAGGTCTTAAAAACACCGCTGCATGAATATGTCCCGAAATACGTTTTGAATAACCCGCCACCATATGTCGATATGACGGATGACTTCCCCAATATTTCCATTCATCCTCAACACCGATATTTTCTGCATTGGGAAAATCCCAACTCCCCGAACGGCAAGAAGATTCTTTACTTCCATGGCAGCTTCTACGTGTCTCATCCGGATTTTTTGGCCGGTGATGCCGCCGAGTTTACCGCCATTCATAATTATGAAAATATCTTGAACTTGCCGTATTACATTAATCTGTTCGAACCCGATTTGGTCGTATTCATTGCATCGAACTACACGCTATGCTCTACGTATTACGATGAGGATGCATTGATAAATACGGACTTTAACCCCGCCCTTGACAGTATTAATGCGAACATCTATGACCATATGCTTCCATCTGCCAACTGGACGTGTACAACGAGTGAAGAAAATCCTGTCACATTGACCGTCTCCAATCCGGTCGAAGACGGTCGCTATGCATATGCCGTATTTGACAAGAATCCGGACATTGTTTATGACCTCACCTTCGATACGGAAGACAGCATGCTCGAGTTGGTACTGCAACATTCGCAGATTTTTCCGGATGACAGTGGACAAATCATTATCATTAATAAGGACGGCACTTCCGGATATACCATGCCATTCCACGGTATCGACGGCCTATCCGGAAAAGCACATTGAAAAAACGGTTGATAATCAACCGTTTTTTGTTATAATCGTTATATATAACAGAGTAGGACGGTGTCGTATGAAACCCTTTTGGCATGAAGAAGCAATCATTTGGTACCGGCGGGCCGCAAGGTACGCCGGATATTTTGATGCCCTTGCGGATATTTTAATGCAATGGCTGACACCCGGTGAAACGGTATCGGATATCGGCTGCGGTCCCGGCCTCTTGGCGGATGCGCTGATGGTACGGGGCCTCTCCGTCCGCGGCTATGATATCTGCGACATCGCCATCGAGGATTGGAACCGGCGGCGGACGGCGGACGGTAAAACATCCTGCGGGCAAGTGGCGGATGTCTTCACCCGCAATCCGAATGCTTTTGCCGCGGATGCCGTCCTGGCCGGTCATTTCGGTCGCAAGGCGACGGATTTCGACTTCCTGCTCCGCATCCCCGCCAAGCAATATCTCTTTATCAAAAATATGAAACGTTCCGAAACGGTCCGCGGTCGGGCCCGGGCTACGGCGGACGAAGTAGCGGCACATCTTCATGCCCGTGGCCTGGATTACGAATCGGTACCGGTCGGCCTGGCCTTTCACCAACCGCTGAAAGACGAAGCGGAGTTACAACGTTTCTGCACCTTTTACGGTATCAAACAACCGACCGTTCATCGAACGGCGGGCAAATATCCACTGCTCGTGGAGAAGAAAAAAAGGATGACGGTCCTTTGTGCCCGTCGAAAGGAGGCCTTATGAATTCCCGTACACTCTACGACGAATTGATTGCAAGCATCCCGAATGACATCTATCCCGAGGCTGTCCACGAAGGCCCCGTCCTCTGCGGCGTCCGTACGGCCGATAGCATGGGTGTGGCAATGAACTTCGAGCATGTGGGGCGGCCACGCATAGCGACATCCTATGAAGGCATGTCCCTACGAGCCTTGGCCGAACTCTCCCTCTCCTGGCATATGAAAGAAGCCGCCGTCGGTGTTGCGGCCCTCAACGCCTATTGGAACACGCCGGCATTACTTACGCATGCCGATGCCGGTGCAGCCTTCGAACATTACCGCACGGAGATGGCGGGCAAGCGGATTGCCGTCATCGGGCACTTCCCATACATTGACAAGCTGCTGGGTGACATTGCCGATGTCATCACTCTGGAACGGGAAAATACACCGGGCGACTACCCCGACAGCGCCTGTGAATTTGTCCTTGAAGACCGGGACGTCATCTTTATGACGGGCTCCGCCTTCGTCAACAAAACCGCACCCCGACTATTGGCACTCTGTCAAGGAAAGGAAATTATCCTGACCGGACCGACCACGCCCATGTCACCCCTTCTATACGGGTACGGGGTCACCGGTCTCTCCGGCTTCGTGGTTACGGACTTTGACGGGGCAACAAAAGAAGTGACCGGCGGTGACTGCCTCGGTATCTTCCGCTATGGTACCATGGTCAATCTCAAACGTTAAACACCCACATACGAACGATAAAACACCGCCCGATGCGATGATGCAATTGCGTCGGGCGGTGTTTTAATTTTATTTTAATCCAACTGATACTTCACGGGTCGGGCGCCGACCTTCTGCGGCCGAAACCGACTCAACATCACGGTGGTATGTTGAAACTGTAACTCGCTCTCCCGCAACTTATCCGTAACGAGGACCTCCGCCACCCGGTCATCCGCATCCAAGCGCAATAACTTCGGCCCGAGAGTCACCTTCCCCAAGGTACTGATTTCTTCTGCCGTCGTTCGGAAATAGGCTTGCTTTGCCGTCCGTACCACCACGTGATCCGCATCGGTCACGGGCAGGACGGCAACCAGTTCATCGTCCTTCCGTAAACGCGTCGCCTGCGTATTGTACACGGTCGTCTGAAATGCCGATCCGTCCACCCGCTTGCCCAAACCGGCCGCCGTTACGAAAAGAAGAGACTGCGAAGCCACGTCCGCCAATGCCGCCACGTGAAGAATCCGCTCCACCGTCCTGTCATAATCACATAGTGTCTCCAACGGCACCCCCTTGGCACTCCCCTTCTTCACGGGGATGTCCTCCGCCTTAATCAGCATCTGACGCCCCGTTGATGTAATGAGGGCCAGCTTGTCGAAACTGCCTAAGGCGAGCCGCTCACCCACCGTTGTCGATGCACGGATGTAGTCATTTTCATCGATTTCAATACCCAGTTGTACTTCTTTTTTCTGTACCGTATACTTTTCAATTTGCGTATCACTCAGGACGGTCATCCGTGGATGGTCGTACTTTTTTTTATAACCGCGCAACAAGGTCTTTAAATGCCGCTTCATGGCCTTCTCATCCGAAAGCAGGGTTTCGTACTCATGAATGGCGGCCAAGACTTCCTGATACTCATCTTTCAGTGCAAATATCTCCAAACCGATGAGCTTGGACAGCCGCATCGCCAGAATAGCCTGCGCCTGTCGTTGTGTAAAGAACAGCTCGCGCGCCGCCCGTTCACTTGCTTCCGACTTAAACGCGATCCCGTCCGTCATGCCGTTGATCAGGCAGTTCTTTGCCATCTCAATGCTACGTGAACCACGTAAAATCTCGATAATCAAATCAATAATATCCACCGCCCGGATCAGCCCCTCCAGGACCTCTTCGCGGTCCCGCGCCTGCTCCAGCAAGTGGGTCGCCTTCCGACGTTCTACCGTATTGAAGAACTGCAGGTGCTCCTGTAACATCTCTCGGAGACCCATGATACAGGCCTTACCTTCCCGGATGACAAGCATACTCACCGAAACGGTGTCGGTAAAACGCGTCTTGCTCTGAATCAACCGCTTCAGCTGCTCGACATCGCCGCCGCGCCGAACCTCCACGACGATGCGGATTCCGTTCTCGTCCGTCTCGTTCGAGATATCCGCAATATCCGTCGTCAACCGTTTGTCCGACAGAGAAACCAACTCGTCCAGAAAACGACCGATACCCTGTCCCAACATGGTCGGCGGCAGCGCCGTAATGATAATGGCCTTTCGACCGTTTTTACGACCGTCTTCCATCATACCGCGTACACTCAGCCGACCGTTCCCGCTCTCATAGATGGCCGCTAAATCGGCACGATTTATCACCTCACAGGGCATCGGAAAATCCGGCCCCGTCACGATTTCATGCAGCTTCTCCCGGCGAATATTCGGTCGGTCCAGCATCGTAATCATCGCGTCGGTAATCTCGCCCAAGTTATGCGGCGGAATGGACGTACTCATGCCGACGGCAATTCCCTCCGCCCCGTTAATCAATGCCATGGGCAACCGAGCCGGCAGCACGACCGGCTCCTGCTCCGTCTCATCGAAGTTCGGGCGAAAATCCACCACGTCCTTGTCGATGTCCGCCAAGTAGATGTCCATCGTAAACTCATGCAGACGGGCTTCCGTATAACGCATGGCCGCCGCACCGTCCCCCTCGACAGAACCGAAGTTGCCGTGGCCGTCCACCAACGCAACATTCTTCTTGAAATCCTGCTGCATCACAACGAGGGCGTCATAGATGGAACTGTCACCGTGCGGATGATATTTACCCATGGTATCGCCGACGATACGGGCCGACTTCCGGTGCGGATGGCTTGCATCCAACCCCAGCTTATACATGGCATAGATGGTACGCCGCTGTACGGGCTTGAGACCGTCCCGGATATCCGGCACGGCACGATCCGTGATGACGCTCATGGAATAATCCAGGTAGGCCTTCTGCATCTCGTCACAATACTGTGCCTGTATAATATCTTTCATCTCGCCTCCTACAAATCAATCCGTGCCTTGTCGCCATGCTTCATGATAAATGCACGCCGCTTGCCTACATCGTTTCCCATTAACACCTCGGTCAGGCGATTTGCCTCCCGCAGGTCCTCAATCATAATCCGCTTCAGACGCCGCGTCTTCGGATCGAGCGTCGTCTCCCGCAACTCCTTGGCGTCCATTTCGCCCAAACCTTTGAATCGGGTCAGGGTGAACTGCTTATGCTCTTCTTTGAACTTTGCCAAGGCCCGTTCATCAAAGAGATACTCTTTCATTCCGTTTTTAAGCGTCGCCTGATAAAGCGGCGGCAGGGCGATATACACATGACCGTCTATGATTAGCTCCGGCATGAAACGGTAAAAGAATGTCAGCAGGAGGGTATCAATGTGGGACCCGTCAACATCCGCATCGGTCATGATGATAATCTTATCGTAACGGAGTTTTTCCATATCAAAATCATGACCGTAACCTTCAGAAAAACCGCAACCCAACGTTTGTATCAGCGTTTTGATTTCCGCATTCGCCAATACGCGGTCCATCGCCGCCTTCTCCACGTTCAAAATCTTGCCCCGAATCGGGAGAACGGCCTGAAACCGTCGGTTTCGCGCCGACTTTGCACTGCCCCCGGCCGAATCTCCTTCCACAATGAAGAGCTCACACTCCGAAGCCTTTCGGCTCTCGCAGTTGCTGAGCTTCCCGTTCCCCTGGCAGGAAAAGCGTTCCTTCGTAATGATATTCGCCTTCGCTTTTTCCGACGCTTTCCGCGCCTTGGCCACCTTACGAATATGTTCCAACATCGTCCGTACTTCGACGGTATTGATATCGAAGTAGATGGTCAGCTCATCACCCACTACCGCACTCACGGCCCGACCGACGTCCGCACCGGAAAGTTTCGTCTTCGTCTGCCCCTCGAACAGGGGATCTCCCTGCTTCACGGCAATGACCGCATGCATTCCGGAACGGGTATCATTGCCGGTGAAATTCTCATCCTTTTCTTTTAAAATACCGGTGCTTCGAGCATATTGATTGACCAGCGAGGTAAAACGGGTTTTGAATCCCGTCAAATGGGTCCCGCCCTCCACCGTGGCAATATTGTTGCAGAAGCCGAGAATGTGCTCCTCCGTCCCTTCCGTAAAGGCATAGGCAATCCGCACTTCGATGCCTTCGACCTCACCCCGTACGGAAACCACCTCCCCCGTACGGTTCTTTCCTTCCGTCATATCCCGTACGAAGGCGACAATTCCTTCCGGCTCATGAAAGAGGATGTCCTCCGCCTCCTCTTCCCGCTCATCACGGTAGTGAATGGTCAACGCCGGGTTCAGATAGGCCGTCTCGTGCAGACGGTTCTTCAGCCATTCCCCCTTAAAACTTGTTGTCTCGAAGATGGTGTCGTCCGGATAAAAGAGAACGGTCGTCCCGGTTCGTTTGACCCGCTTCCCCCGCGGTAGCATACCCGCTTCCAGCGGTACGACCGGCTTGCCGAATTCATAAGCATCAAAGTATTCGTAACCGTCACGCCAAACGGTCACTTCCATCCGTTTGGATAGTGCATTTACGACGGAAGAACCGACGCCGTGCAGGCCGCCGCTGGTTCCGTAACTCTCGTGGTCAAATTTGCCGCCCGCATGCAGGGTCGTAAAAATCAAACGCTCTGCACACATCCCTTTACTGTGCATGTCCACAGGAATACCGCGGCCGTTATCCGTCACACGGCAGCCGCCGTCCGCCTGCAAGACCACCTCAATCCGGTCACAAGCACCGGCCAGATGTTCATCTACGCCGTTGTCCACGATTTCATAGACGAGATGGTTGAGGCCGCGATTGGACACGCTGCCGATATACATCCCCGGCCGGACCCGAACCGCTTCCAGCCCTTCGAGCACCGATATACTGTCCGCATCATATTTTTTCGCCATCCTACACCTCTTCTCTCGTTATGTTCCGTAACCATATCTTCTTTTTATACCGCCGATAGACAAACGGCACTTTTAAAAATTCATCCGTTAAGGCAAACACAATCACCACTTCCACCGGCAGGTGCAAGATGAATGCCGCTATAAATGCCAGCAGCAGGGAACCGCACCACATCGTCAATGCGTCAATAAGCAAGCCCGCTTTGGAATCGCCGCCCGCTCGAAAGACGCCGATGATCATGGTTGCATTATAGGCCTGTGCCACGATGTAAAAAACCATAATCCACAACATGATGTTCAGATAATGCCGTGCCTCGGAACTGCTTACGGCAAAATCCATGACAAGACCCTTGGACGTCAGCAGGAGCATTGCCCCGATACCGCTGACAATCAACGACAACTTGGTCAGATGGTACGCATAGGCCTGTGCCTCCGTTTGCCGTCCGGCGCCGATGTATTTGCCGAGGATGAGCGAGGTGGTTAATGCCACCCCGAAAACAATAATCATGAACAGCTGTCGCGTCACCTGGGCTACCGCATTCGCCGCCACGACGTGTTGATTCAAATGCCCGTATATCGCGGAGGCCGCCGCCATCCCCGTCCCCCAAAACAACTCATTAAAGACGATGGGCATGGAATAACGGATGAAATCCTTATGCAGCAGCGGATGTACGTGAAGAATATCCCCTAGATGTAAACGAAACACCGACCGGATTTTCCGGGCATAGACCAAAACGATGATTAACTCCAACCCGCGGGCACAAAAACTTGCCACGGCCGCACCGCGTACGCCCAGCGCCGGCGCACCAAAGTGCCCGAAGATGAAAACATAGTTCAGGACGATGTTCAGCAGGAACGAACTTGCATAGGTTGCCGTGGAAATCTTGACCCGCTCCAGGCTTCGCATCGTCGCCAAAAAGAGGCCCGTAAAGGCCTGAATCACATAACCGAAGGCCACAATTCGAAGATAGGATGCGCCGGCATCTATCAAGACCGGCGTCTTGGTAAATATCCGCATGGCGTATGCGGGCATCAGGATACACGTCAAGGCAAATACTGCACCGACACAAAGTGCCGCCCGCATGCCGATGGCGGTAACTCGTTCGACGGCACGCATGTTCCCGGCACCCCGATACTGGGCGTTCAGCACGGTCATCCCGGAGGCGAGTCCAAACAGAATCAGACTCAGGATGAACTGAATCTGTCCCGCCAGGGAAACAGAGGACATGGCCCGCTCACTCAATGCGCCGAGCATGAGGATGTCCGCACTCGTCACACCGACGTTAATCAAGTTCTGAAGAACGATGGGAATTAATAACATCAACACTTGTTGATAAAAATTCTCCGGTCTCGGATACCGCCGTAATATGCCGCCACTCATTGCTTTTCCTCCGTCTCTTGTCGGCTCATGCCGACCTACGCATGCTATTATATAATACGGAGACACTTTCAACAAGTTTTTCTTCCATGCCGGACGAAATGCAGCGATGAACTCAGGGGGCCCCTACACGGACGGCCGGTACATTTATCCTGCCGTCGATGGTTCGGTCCTCCGGTTCACAACGGACACAATGAGGATTCTCTCATCAATTTCCGTGCCATCCTCAAGTTGCCCATCCGCTTGAGTTCCTATGGAAGTCATCCCGCAGCATCATAAATGCGCCTACCGTTCATAGACACAACACATTCGTCGTCAAATGCTTGCGCTTCGTCCATCACAAAATTTGATTTTTTCATCCTCCACGAATCAAGTTCCATGCGATAATGTATTTAATGGAAACCTTTATGTAAAATATGAACAAAACCCTTGACTATATATATATAATGCTCTCGGGAGATTAATTGTATAGGAGATTATAATGAAAAAGAATTACTTGAAACAACTTGGCGTCATTCTTTGCAGTGCGTCTTTGCTCCTCGCCGGTACAGTGGTCACAAAAGCCGCCCCGATGTCGGAAGATGAACATGCGGACGCATGGGAAGCTGCTGCAAATGAAGCAAACAAAGAGACCGCACCGGAAAAAACCGATGATCAAACGGGTGAAGAAAAGTATCAGGATGATGCAGAAGCCGCTTGGGATGCCATTGCCAACCAAAACGGTAAAACCGATGACCAAATCGGTGAGGAAAAATATCAGAATGATGCGGAAACCGCCTGGAATGCCATCACCGAAATGAACGGCAAGACCGATGACCAAATCGGCGAAGAAAAATATCAAAATGATGCAGAAGCCGAATGGGAAAAAATCATTAATGCGAATAAAGAAACCGAGTCACCGACTCCTGAAACGCCGATGACAACGGACAAGCCGATTATCGCGGGAGAAGATGACCCGAAAGAACCAGCGCTTGAGGACGAAAAGGCGGAAACGACAAACAATCCTCAGGTCAAGAAAGCGGGATTGCCTGCAACCGGTTTCGGTGCGGGTCTGTATATGACAGGTATTTTAACGGCAATGGCAGGTTTTGCAGCATTGCGTAAAAGCAAATAGGTTATTACTGAATAAATCTCCCTAAAAGGCATCCATCCGGATGTCTTTTTTTACTAAAGGTTCTCGATGGCAAGATGATTGCATCGGATATTAGTATCTGGCAACGGATACGTAAAAGGGGCTGCATCCGTCAAGTCGGTATCAAAAACGATGCGGTGAGCTTACCATTGGCCCATGGAGACTGTTTTCGAGCCGATAGATATCCTCGGCACGTTATGCGGCAGCCTGTCCACGACGCCGGTCTGAACTTCCACAATACGAAATCTGTGCTATAATATGGGCATAAAGCACGGAAAGGACATTCATGAAACGACAAACGAAACGAATCACTTCCACCGGTATCATCGCTCTCATCGCCGTGGCACTCTTTCGTATCCTGGGCAGCGGTTTCTTTGACAACGCCCCCAAAGGCAGTGCCATAGTCGAACGCGTGGTCGACGGCGACACGATTAAAGTCCGTTTTGAGGGCCATGAAGAACGGGTCCGTCTCATCGGTATCGATACGCCCGAAAGTGTCCATCCGGACAAAAAGCGAAACCTGCCCGAGGGGAAGATTGCTTCGGATTATACAAAAAGCCGTCTGTCCAACCGGACGGTGCAACTGGAATTTGACGCACAAGAACGCGACAAGTACGGCCGCCTCCTCGCCTATGTCTGGCTGGATGACGAACTCTTTAATGAAACGCTGTTGAAAAAAGGCTATGCCCGAGTTTATACCTTCCCGCCCAACGTCAAATATACGGAACGATTTGAACGGGTGCAACGCAAGGCACGGGAATCCGCCACGGGCTTCTGGTCCGGCACCGCCTTGAACCGATGACCGTTTATAAAAGGCCCATGACGCATCAAACCGACTCCTTATCAACCGACATCCGGCATGACCCGGTCGACCGTTGTGTCGGGGATGACGCACCGGTAAGCATACGGTTATCATTGACATCGGCCCGCACTGCCCCTATAATAATACTATCTTACGAATGAAAAGAGGTATTTATGAAAAGCGAACAAATTTATCCGACCTATGCCGGACGTACTCTGACACTGATTGGTGAAGATGACCGTGAAATCCAATGTCAGGTTTTGGTTGTCTTCCGTCCGAAAGAGGATGAAGAACAGCGCTATATCGCCCTGTTGGAGATCAAAGAACATGGCGTCAGCAACGACTTGATGATTTATCGTTTCTTTGAAGAAGAAGACGGTGCACCTTCATTGGAACCCATCCAAACGGATGTGGAATATACGGATGTCGCCAATTTCCTGGGACAGTACCTGGATGAAATGGAAGCGGCAAAGGCCGCATCCGGCGGCGGTTGCGGTTGCGGCTGTGACCCGAGCGGTTGTAGCGGCTGCCACTAAATGAAAACGAGATATAAAAAGAAGCAGTGCGAATAATTGCACTGCTTCTTTTTATACCTTATTTTCGTACAGTTCTGCCAAAAACGGGGAGGGGTCGCACTCCTTACCCATCCGCACCCTGACATGGTATATCTCCAGATGGCGGATGGCCCGTGTCATCGCCACATACAGCAAACGGCGCTCCTCTTCAATCTCATCCGGACGAACGGAACGACTATGTGGTATCACACCGGCATTCGCATCCGGGATGAACACGACCTCGTATTCCAGCCCCTTTGCACCGTGCATCGTTACTACGTGAATGCCCTTGGCTTCTTCCGGTTTTTCCCGTGCTCGTCGATTTAGGTCCTCCACATAAGTCTCAATCCCGTCAAACCACGCATCGTAATCGGCATAGGGTGCCGCCAGACTCTCTAAGGTCGCAACAACCTCTCTCAACTCACTTTCCGCAACACCGTGCTCCCTCGCATGCTCCCGAATATAGCGGTCATAGTCAATGCCCGTAAGAATTAAGCGGATGCCCGCCGCCGGCCGTAAACGACTCAGCATTTTCAAGTCTCCCTCCATATCGGACAGGCGACCGAGCATCCAATGCTTGCTCCTATAATAACGCCGCAGGCTCCGGAAAGACAAATCACTTTCCATCACGGCCGCCCGGGAAATGTAACGGACCGGACGATTCATCACCCGCAAGAAGTCCTTCTTATCCCCGCGCAGCATGGCCAGACGGACATACGCCAAGATGTCCTTGGCAATCCAATGGTCATAGATATTGGGGATCCGGTCTTTCATCTGAAAGTCCATCCCCGCCTCATTCAAACGAAGTGCCAGCAGTCGCGGTTGAATATTCGTCCGCACCAGGACCGCCATCCGCTCCGGCGCAATACCGGCCGCCCTGTACCGTCGGATGGCTGCAATCAAGGCTTTATGCTGTTCATATTCATCCTCAAAACGGCTGATTGTAACCTTCTCTCCGGACGCGGATGCCGCCGTCAAGTCCTTTGGATACCGCTTCCCGTTATGGGCAATCAACCGTTTCCCGACCTCGACAATCTCCGGCGTCGAACGATAGTTGACCCGCAAGGTCACCCGACACACGTCCGGATAATCCTTCGGGAAACCGAGCATAATTTCCGGCTTCGCACCGCGAAACCGGTAGATGGACTGGTCGTCATCACCCACGATGAACAGGTTGTTCTCCGGCTTCGCCAGCATCCGAATCAGTACGTATTGGATTTGATTAATATCTTGGAACTCATCAATCAGAATGTACCGAAAGCGCTTTTGCCACCGTGCCAAAACCTCGGGCCGTTGGTTGAACAGACGATATACCGCCACCTGCATATCGTCGAAATCAATCTTCTTCCGTTCATTCAGAAAATCGGCATAGTGACGAAACATCCGCTCAAATACCTCTTTGGCACAGGTCATCGGATAAAAGGATGACAAAGGAATCATCCCCTCCTTCACGCGCGAAACCTCACTCATCAGACCTGTAATCATCTCTTTTTCATCTTCATATTCGATGCGGTATTCCCGGAGAAAACCGCGGAAGATTTGATACTTCTCGTCCGGTCGGAGGATGTTATCGGCGCCGAGTCCCAGCTCCCGCCGTAAGATGTCGAAAAAGATGCCGTGAAATGTACCGAAGGATGCACCGGAAGGTGCACCCTTCACATTGGTCTCATATCGTTCCCGCATTTCGGTCGCTGCGGCAACGGTAAAGGTAATGACCAGAATGTCTCTTTCGTCAATCCCGTACGCCGTCGTCAACTGCCCGATTCTGCGGGTGATGACCGTCGTCTTTCCCGAACCGGGTCCCGCCAAAACCATCATCGGTCCGTCCTTATGGCCGATGGCAGCCTCTTGGTCGACATTAAACATGATTTGCCTCGCGCAGCTTCTCTATGCCGACACGAATCCGGCGCAAGGACTCTTCTTTGCCCAAGATGGCCATGATTTCAAAGGCGCCGCCCGGCGTACTCTGTTTTCCGGATACGGCCGTCCGCAGAGGCCATAACGCCATCCCGTTTTTAATGCCCTTCTCCGCAACATATGCCATCAATATCGTATGGAGATTTTTTTCCGTGAAATCATCCGTCTGCTCCAGTCGGGCCAGTTCTTCCTCCAGTACCGGCAATGAATTTTCGGGATTCGTCTTCATCCGCTTATGTGTATACATGGCAATATCATAATCCGGTAAAGCATCGAAGAAATCGACCATCTCGCCAATCTCCGGGAAGACTTCAATCCGCGTTCGTATCAGCTCGGCAATCCGCCGTAAATCCACATCCGCATGAACCGCGGCCTGCAAGTAGGGCAATGCCGCTTCGTAGAATGTATCCGCATCCATCGCCTTAATATATTCGCCGTTCATCCAGCGCAGTTTGTTCATATCGAAGACGGAAGGAGACTTGGTAATGCTCCGGTAGTCGAAGGCCCGAATCATCTCATCCATGCTTATGATTTCTTCATTTCCCGGCGGACTCCAGCCCAGGAGTGCCACGTAGTTCACGATGGTTGCCGGCAAAAATCCCTGCTCCAACAAATCCTCGAATGAGGCGTGGCCGCTGCGTTTACTGAGTTTCTTGTGGTTCTCATCCGTAATTAAAGGACAGTGGACGTAAGTCGGCACCGGCCATCCGAAGGCTTCATAGAGCCGATTGTACTTCGGAGAGGAAGAGAGATACTCATTCCCGCGCACGATGTGGGTAATCCCCATCAGGTGGTCGTCCACCACGTTCGCAAAATTATACGTCGGATAGCCATCCGACTTGATGAGAATCATGTCATCCAGCTCGGCATTATCCACAGATATTTCGCCGTAAATTTCATCCTGAAACGTCGTTTTTCCTTCCGTCGGATTGTTCTGCCGTATGACATAAGGAACCCCGTCGGCCAACTTCTTCGCCACTTCGTCCGCACTCAACTTCAGACAGTGCTTATCATAAGCCGCAACGGTGACGCCTTCCTCTCCGGTCGTCGTCTTCAAGCCGTCCAAACGCTCTTTATCACAAAAACAATAGTATGCCGCCCCTTTTTCCACAAGTGCTTCGGCATACTTGAGATACAGACCCGATGCCTGACGTTCGCTCTGCACATAGGGTCCGCAGTCCCCCGGCTTGTCCGGTCCCTCATCATGATCCATCCCCGCCGCCCGCAGCGTCTTATAGATGATGTCGACCGCACCTTCCACATATCGCTCCCGGTCCGTGTCTTCAATGCGAAGCAGGAAGTCGCCGTCCGCATGCTTGGCAATCAGATAGGCATAGAGGGCTGTTCGCAAATTTCCGACGTGCATCCGGCCCGTCGGACTGGGGGCATATCGCGTTCTGATTCTCATGCTACACCACCCGTCCACGCACGTACGTCTATTTCCTTCCCGTCACGCCACATCCGTTCCAGGTTATAGAATAAGCGATTCTCCCGGTCGAAGATATGCAGGATGAAATCACCGTAGTCAATCAGCACCCAGCCGCTCTTGAAGTTCCCTTCCATCTGATGATGTACAATCCCCGACGCCTCCAGTTTTTCTTCCACCGTCTCTACCAGCGCCCGTAATTGGTTCGGGTTATTGGCGTGAGCAATAACGAAACAATCCGAAATGACGGAAATCTCCGAAATATCAATGACCCGTATGTCTTCCGCCTTCCGATCGGCGAGGATTTCCACCACTTTGCCGATTGTCTCCCGTATTTCATTTGTCAGCATGCTCCGCTTCCTCCTTATAATAATTCAGTACCGCTTCCGTCGACTCATCCGGCGTCCCGCCTTTTTCGACAAGATAGCGTCTCGTGTTTTCCAGTATCATGTAAATGGTCCGATCCAAATTCTTGAATGCAGCCTTGCGAATCGCCTGAATATTCGGCAATGGTTCCCGCTCCGGCTCGATATAATCGGCAATGAAGATAATCTTCTCCAGCGGACTCATGTGCATTCGGCCGACCGTGTGATTCATGATGGCATTGATGATATTCTCATCTCGGACATGGTAACGCCGCATAATCATCAATGCGCCGACTTTACCGTGAATAATCTGCGGATTCCGCCGTTCATAGGCACTCAGCTCAATGCGATGCTTGTCGCAATATGCGAGTTGCTCCTCATGGGATATATTCTTCGCATAGTCATGCAACAGTCCCGCCATGATGGCATCCTCCGGATTCACATCATGTACCATCGCCAAAGCCGCCGCCGTATACGCCACCGACAGCGAATGGATATAACGCTTTTTGGATAACCGGCGTTTCAGCTGCTTCGTTATCTGCCATCGATCATTTTTTAAGATATAGTCCATGTCGTTCAATATACTCCTTTACCGCCGGTACGACCATCCCGTCAATAGATGCCCCGCGGCGACGTGCCGCGCGGATACCACTCGAAGAAATATCCGTACCGCTCATCGGAATCATATCGATCCGTCCGCCGTAACGTGCCGATGTTCGCCGACAAAGTGCAGCCAATGCATCCGATGACGTAGCCCGACCGCGGGGGAATACGGCCAACCGAACCTGCTTGAAAATTCGATGTGGCTCATGCCAGCTATCGATAGCCCGCAGGGAATCCTCCCCGATGATAAAATAGATCACTTCATCCGGTGCCGCCGCTCGCAGTCGTTCGACCGTATCCGCCGTGTAATGTATTACGGGTTCGGCTTCAATATTCGAAATCCCCAACTTCGAAACCGACGCCGTGGCCAGACGAATCATTTCGCAACGCTGTTCGTATGTCGTTTCCCGTGATGCAGCCTTGTGCGGCGGCAACGCATTCGGCACGAAGTACAGTGCATCCAAACGTAAGGCCGACACCGCCGTTCGTGCCATCGCCACGTGGGTGCGATGCACGGGATCGAAAGTGCCGCCGTAATAGCCCGTTCGTCGCCTAGTCATAGTACTCAAAAGCCAACTCATCCACGTAAACGGTATCCCCCTCTTTCATCCCCTGGGCTTTCAACGCATCGATAATACCGTTCTCTTGCATGAATTTCTGAAAAAATACGAAACCGCGTTCGTCTTCGAGATTCGTATAGCCGAGCATCCGCTCCACACGCTCTCCGCTGACGCGGAACGTTTCCTCATCCAGTCGCTCAACAAGGAGCGGCAAGGATGCGGTCGATACCGGCTCCGGAACATACTCCGTTTCAAAGATGACCGGTTCGTCCGGCATCTCGCGCAACCGTTTGTGTGCCGCAAATAACAGTTCACGTACGCCTTGATGAGCAACGGCAGAAATAAGGAATACATTTTCATCACCGTACTCGGCTGCCAACTTCTCCCGTAAGGCGGTCCGTGCCGCATCATCCAAAGCGTCTACCTTATTGGCGGCGATAATCTGCGGCTTTTTCGTCAATTCGGCGGAATATCCTGCCAACTCTTCATTAATCTGTCGAATATCTTCCAGCGGATCCCGTCCTTCCAGACCCGCACCGTCCACCACGTGAATGAGCAAACGCGTCCGCTCGACGTGACGTAAAAATTCATGTCCCAGACCGGCACCGGTACTCGCCCCTTCAATCAGACCGGGAATGTCCGCCAAAATAAAGGAGACATCATCCGCCAGCTCCACCACGCCCAGATTCGGTTGCAATGTCGTAAAATGATAATTCGCTATCTTCGGTCTGGCATTGGTAACACTTGCCAACAGAGTCGACTTGCCCACGTTTGGAAAACCGATGAGCCCGACATCCGCAATGACTTTCAGCTCCAAATCAACAACCAATTCCGTCCCCGGCTTCCCCGGCTGCGCAAAGCGGGGAATCTGCATGGACGGGGTTGCATAATGTTGATTCCCACGGCCGCCACGGCCGCCTTCCAGCAATACCATCTCGCGATTTTCTCCGGACATGTCCGCCATGACGCGCCCCGTTGACGCTTCCCGTATCACCGTCCCCTCCGGCACGGTGAGCACGACATCCGCGCCGCTTCGCCCCGAACAGTTCCGGGTCCCGCCCGGTGCCCCGTTCTCGGCCAGAAACTTACGCCGATGACGACAATCTATCAATGTATTCAATCCCGTATCTACCCGGACGATGACGTTACCGCCGCGTCCCCCGTCGCCGCCGTCCGGTCCCCCGTTCGGCACGTACTTTTCACGACGGAAACTCACGGCCCCGTCGCCGCCGTCACCCGATTTTACGGTTATTTGCGCCCTATCAAAAAACATAACGCCTCCTGTCCTAAAGACAATCGTCTCAATGCCATGATTATATCATATCAAGCCGTAGCCGTCCACACGAACGCCCCGGCTTGCACAGGGCGTCACCGGCAGCAGTCAAGCATCAAAATGCTACCCCAAGGAAGAATGACGCTTATCCTACACCGCTTGTATGTCATGGCATTTCATACATACCGGCCACAATTTCGACGGTATGATGCCGGTCTATTGTCCTTGCGTAAACATTACCTTTAACACTTCACCCTACCCGACTCTTCCGCCATGATAATAACATTCATATACGACCCGGCCTTTATATTCGCCGATTCATAACCCTGAAACCGGTTTAAATTTCCTTTTGTAGAACATGTATAGGTATAATTTATATTTCCACATGCCGCCGGCCCGCTGAAAGGGCTCTCCATTGCCACTTGCAACAACACTTCCTTCAGAAAATCATATTTATTATCCGCTTCAATATATCTTAAATCGTAAGTGCCGCGTCTTGACGAATCCCTTTCCCCTGCGTTACTTGGCACTGTGCCCTTGTTTCCCTATCCATTTTATCCTCGTGTACTTGCACGCCCGATGGCCTTCTTTTTCTTCATTACATGACATCCGCCGTATAGTGTCATCACCGAACCGGAACATACGCCCGGCACTGCCCCCCATTGACGGGTTATGAAAAATAAGTTGTAAAAATGGTGCTGATGAGGACTGCAAACTCGCCTCATCAACACCATTTATGGCAAAACTCAAATAAAACACCGCCATGATTCCTCATGACGGCATCCCTCGACTATGCTACCGGCACAATCGATACTTGCTTTTTGGAACGACCTTTGCGTTCAAAACGAACCACTCCGTCGGTCAATGCGAACAAGGTGTCATCCTTGCCGCGTCCGACATTCACACCCGGGTGAATCTTCGTACCGCGTTGTCTGTACAAAATATTCCCCGCTTTGACAAACTGTCCGTCCGCTCTTTTTGCGCCTAAACGCTTGGAATGTGAGTCACGACCGTTCTTCGTAGAACCCATTCCTTTTTTATGAGCAAAGAACTGTAGATTCATTTTCATCATCGTGTTACCTCCTCATACATAATCTCTAAATACTCTCCATACTCATCTCGTATCTGCTCCATCCCGAGTCGATACGCCTTCAACAACAGCAAGGCCGCCGCATTTTTCGTATCTTTGAGGTGGAATTCCATGTAGCCCGCGTCCCCGTCTTCATCACGGGTCCAACGTGCATCGGTCAATACGTCCACAGCATTGATTGTGTTGATGGTCAAGACGGATATTGCCGCACAGACAATATCGGATCCCGCTTCATCAAATCCGGCATGACCGTATAAACGGAATGCCGTCAACTCATCCGCCGCATTGACATATAACGTCACGCGTACCATGGATTAAGCATGGATGCTTTCAATCTTGACCTTCGTATACTGCTGACGATGGCCGCGCTTCTTGTGATAGCCCTTTTTCGCCTTGTACTTGTAAACGATGACTTTTTTACCTTTTTCGTTTGCAAGCACCTTCGCCTTGACCGTCGCACCTTCAACCGTCGGGGTACCGACTTTTACGTCATCTCCGCCGACCAGCAAAACGTTGTCAAACGTATACGTGTCTCCTTCGGCAACATTCAATTTTTCAACGTGAAGAATCTCGCCTTCTTTTACGCGATATTGCTTGCCTCCCGTTGCGATTACTGCGTACATTTACGCACCTCCTAATATTTTACTCGCCGGCTCCGGTGACCTCGCGGTACTTATACCTCGCCGTGCGGCACTCGTAACATACTATCATTTAAAGACGCCTGCGTCAATATGAAACCTTGTACTTTTACGACTTAAAACCGACAAACACGTTATTTTTTCTTATATCCCAAAGATTGCATGCCCTCTACGCTCTTTGACAGGGAGATGGCGCCATCACCCTCCAGTATCATACCGAGCATATTTTTCGCTTTTTCACGGTCAATCGTTTCGAAATCCACAATCAGCCATTCAACAAAACGGTCATCCAGTTTCTTATAATCCTCCGACATCCCGTCCAGACCATTGTACGTCTTCTTCATTTCCGCCATGATTTTTTCATACGTTTCCGCAGTCTGTCCCTCCGGCAACTCATTGAAATAAAGCAAGTTCTCCGCCGTTTGATACCGTACGAGATCGCCCTTATGGTAGTAGGTCAATTGCGATTTGCTTTTCCCCTTGGGTGAATTAACCAAAACGGTTTTATCATACTCATCAATATCCGCCGGCAATTCACCGCGAACTTGTGCCATCGCCGGATCTATCGTCTCTTCCGCCTGCTTCTTTACAGTTTCTTTCTCTTCCTTACCGCAACCGGTAAATGCTCCCGCCGTCAACATCAAACAACATGCCGCCAGGATGGTCCGTACATATTTCTTTTTCATTTCTTCTCCAATCTTCTGACCACAAGGGCCAGCTCTTATTCCGCCAATCGCGTTTTAATTCGTGGCACCTTGTGCGCCTGATAGTATTTCTTTCGCCAAAACGGCATCTTCGCCAGACCGACGATGTTACCGATCCCGTAGGATACATGAATCCCCGCAAATACAGCCGGTAATAATGCAAAATAGCGGTTTCGTTTCTTTGAACGGAGGATGCTCAATCCCGTCATCAAAAGATTCATCGCCATATAGCCGCCGTACACCGCCACTGCGGGCCACTTCACAATCGGCAACAGTGCCGCACTGCCCGCAAAGGCCAGCACCGTAACGCCGGGGACGAAGTGGTACAGCTTCAAACAACCCGGACATACGCCCAATGTCAGGCCACACCAGTAACCGTTGCCGTACTTCTGCTTCAGCATCCGCTTCAGGGTCGGCCGAACATGTTGGTACGAGCGAATCTTCGGATCCATACAAATCTTAAATCCGGCGCGGCGCATCCGATAGTGAATTTCATTGTCTTCCGTCCGCCCCAGTTGCTCATCCAGCAGCCCAATCGTTTCAAATATCTCCCGACGATAACATCCGTGAAAGATAGAATCCACGTAGCGTTTTTCCTCGTTGGTCCGGTAATTTGCAATGCTGCTGCCGAAAGCCGATGATTCCGCCTCCAACAACATCTCGCCGAAATCACTTTTTTCAAACAGAACATTCGGTCGTGGACCACCGCAGGCATCTTCCCCGGACTCAATGCAAGCCACCGAACGGGCCACGAAATCTTCCGGAATATCGGCATGAGCATCCACCCGCATCAATACATCCCCCGTGGCCGCGCGAATGCCGACATTCCAGCCGTTGGCCAATCGTTTCTCCGGATTTGCCAATACCTTCACCGCTGCAAAATCACTCTCCCGTGCGAACCGCTTCATCAGCGGCTTCGTCCCGTCATTAGACATGGAGTCCACCAAAATGATTTCCATCTTATCATGCGGATAGGTCTGTGCCCGAATATCCGCCAATAGGGATGGTAAAGTCTTCTCCTCATTCAATGCAATGACCATTAAACTGACTTTCATGTCCACTCCTTTCGATTGGCCCGCCAATACTATTGTGCGGCATCGCCGCCCCAAACTTCCCGTACGGTCATGAACAGTATCTTGATGTCCAGCCATAAACTGAAATGCGCCAAGTAATCCAAATTATAGACCATCTTATCCGGCAGAATGTAACGGATATATGCTTCATCCGCATCCATGCCCGCATCCGTGTAACGGGATAACACTTCATCTTCATCCTTGTACTTGATACTCGCCAATGACGTCACGCCCGCCGGCAACAGGAGCGTCGCTTTCATATCCTCATCATACGCCTTGACATAGGCTACCGATTCCGGCCTCGTGCCGACGAAACTCATATCCCCGACCAAAATATTGAACAGTTGGGGCAGCTCGTCCAGTCGACGCTTGCGCAACTTATGCCCCATTGCGGTAATCCGACTGTCATTCTTTCCGGTCAGACCACCCCGTTTGTCCGCATCACAGACCATGGTCCGAAACTTGTAAATCCGAAAGATTCGACCGCCCGTCGTCACGCGCAGTTGCCGGTAAAAGACGGGCCCCTTACTGTCGCGTTTGATGGCGATGGCCAGATAGATAAAGACCGGAAATAGCAGTACCAGCATCGTGAATGAGGCCGTTACATCAAAAAGACGTTTTATCTTTAGTTGGAAACGACGTTTTCTCAACCGTTTCTTATAATACCGCATCCAGAGACTCCTTCAGACAAGCCAGAACGTACTGTACGTCCTCATCCGACAACAGCGTGTGAAACGGTAAGGTCATACCGTTTTTATACTGCGCATGTGCATTGGGGAAATCATTGATGTCAAAGCCCAGATTCTTGTACGCCGTCAACATGGGTAAGGGTTTATAGTGTACGTTACAGGCAATCCCGCGTTCCGCCATTTCCCGGATGACCGCATTCCGTTTTTCCTCATCCGCTCCCGGAATCCGAATCATGTAGAGATGTCGGGAAGACTCATATACATCCGTTTGAAACGGCCGCGTCTTTAGTCCGAGCGTCTTGACGCCGGCATCATATGCCGCCGCCAGAACCCGCCGGCGCGCCAAAAGCCGATTATATCGCTTCAACTGTGCCAACCCGATGGCCCCCATGATGTCCGTCATATTACATTTAAAGGCGGGTTCGAGAATATCATATTCCCAACTGCCCTTCCCCGTCTTCGCCAAGGCATCTTTCGTTTGACCGTGCAGGGAAAGTCGGTTGACGGTCGTATACACGACTTCATCATCTACCCCTTCAGGTAAATGCCAAGTCAATGCACCGCCTTCCGCCGTCGTCAAATTCTTCACCGCGTGGAAAGAAAATGCCGTCATATCCGCAATCGCACCAACGCGACGTCCCCGCCATGTTGCTCCGAAGGCGTGCGCACCGTCCGTAATGATGGCTACGCGACCGATGGCACGTTGCAGGTCATTGGCCGGCTGAAACATCGTCCGCTTCTCCGTCACAATCTCAAACAACCGGTCATAGTCACAAGGCGTCCCCGCCAAGTCCACCGGAATGACGGCCTTGGTCCGCGGCGTAACGGCCGCCGCCAGTGCATCGTAGTCCGCTTCATATCCGTCACGGGCCGTATCAACCATGACGATTGTCGCACCCACATGGTCAATCACGCTGACACTCGCTGTATAGGTATAGGCGGGTACGATAACCTCATCCCCCGGACCGACACCTAAAACACGCAATGCCATCTCCAATGCCGCCGTCGCCGAATTTAGGCAAATGGCACGCTTCGTACCGCAATAGTCGGCAATTTCCCGTTCAAAACGCTTTACTTTCGGGCCCGTAGTAATCCATCCGGACCGCAAGGTATCCACTACTTCGTCTATTTCCGCTTGAGAAATATCCGGCGGTGAAAACGGTATATCTCTGTAATCCATCTCTTCTCCTTTTTCCCGCGATATTCGCGCTCTCATAATAATTATATCAAATACGACAGAATAATCCAGACAATTTTATCGGCTGCCATCTTCATAACCCATGCCGCCCGGCACGATATGTCTCCGGAAACGGAGCAATCATCGTTCAATCCCGGAGATATATCACCGTGATTTATACGTTGCGGCGCCCCGTTGTATTTATCTGAGAATATCCCTTGACAATCGCCAATGTTTGCGTTATACTCAGTCATGAATATCGAATGCCTTGCATCCGATTTTCCGTCGAGTCAGGGCTCGACAGCAGACGGTTCGTTAAATCGCTCTCGAATCTCCTTCCAAACTTTTGAGAACCTTCAACCGATTTAACGATGCGCTCACCGTCCGCGGCATGTCATCATCCGTGCCGCACACGGACCGGTAGCAACCGACAGAACCTCGTCGGGTAACACCGGTATCCGATAAAAATAAAACGTCTTAGACTCGTAACCTCGGTCTAAGACGTTTTATTTTTGCCAATGAAGCGCCTCGATGTCTACAAGTTCCAGCTTTGCATCCGCCTTGACGGAACGAATCAAACGCTGCATTGCCGGCGTTTTTTTGCTGGCTAAAAATACATGGTCTCCTTGCGGTACAGTCGCCGTCAGATTATGCGTTTCCAACAACCGCCGCAATGCCGTTGCCGTATGACGTGCGGGATCGACCAATGTAACGGCCGGCCCGACAATCGCCCGTATCCGATCCGCCACCAGCGGATAGTGTGTACATCCTAAAATCAAGGTGTCAATATCCGCCGACATCAACGGCTCCAGATACATGCGTAAAACCGCTTCCAATGCCGATCCCGTCGTCTCGCCGGCCTCGATAAGCGGTACGAGTTTCGTACATGCCGACGTCACCACGGCGATGTCCGGACGATGTCTCCGTAACATCGCCTGATAAGCGCCGCTTTCAACCGTCGCCTTCGTCGCCATCAGACCGACACGCCCGGTCCGCGTCACTGCCAGTGTTCGACGCACCGCCGGTTCTAAAACGCCCAGCACCGGAGAGCGCGTCACCTTCCGCATATCTTCGAGCGCATAGGCACTCTCCGTATTACAGGCCGTCACCACCGCCTTGACGGGCCACGCATTCAGATAACGCGTAATTTCCCGTGCATAAGTGATAATGGTCTCCGGCGTTTTACCGCCGTACGGTGCCCGTTGCGTATCACCGAAGTATACAAAACGCTCTCCGGGCAGCGCATGAACCATCTCCCGGAGAACGGTCAGACCGCCAACGCCGGAATCAAATACCCCGATGGGCAAATTATGCGCCATACCGGCCTCGCTTAAATGCACTGTCAATCAATGCTGCAATCAGTTCCCGATTGGACAATCCCGCCTTACGAGCCAACATGGCATACATACTGATGGCGGTAAAACCGGGCATGGTATTGATTTCATTGAAAACAATTTCATTCGTCCCCTCTTCCAGGAAAAAATCAACCCGGGAAAGGGAGTAACAATCCAAGGCATCGAAAATCCGTTCGGCGGCCCGCTTTACAGCGTCTTCAACACCCGCCGGCAATACCGGATCCACCACCGTCTTCGATGCCGCATTGTGATACTTCGCTTCAAAATCATAGAACTCGTTGGCCGCAACGACCTCGCCGACACCCAGACTGCGGGTCACCCCGTCGGAAAAGACCGCACATTCAATCTCCCGACCGACAATCGCCTCTTCCACCAGTATTCGACGATCTTCCACCGCCGCCGCACCGATTGCCGTTGCCAGTTCCGCATCGTTTCGTGCCTTGGAAACGCCCACGGACGACCCCGCATTGGCTGGCTTGACGAAAACCGGATAGTCGAGCGTCGCCAGAATCTTCTCCTGCACCCGCTCCGGACTGACGAGCTCATGTGGTAAAATGGACACGTGCTTGGCTTGACGGATGCCGAGCTCCTTCACCAAAATCTTCGTCGTCAATTTATCCATAGCCGTAGCACTGGAGAGGACGCCACATCCCACATAAGGAATCCCGGATAAATCCAAGAGACCCTGCACCGTTCCGTCCTCGCCGTTTTTACCGTGTAAAACGGGGAAGCATACATCGACACGGATGAAAGATTCTTTTTGTTCCCGATCATCGCTCATAACCGCCACGCTTTGCTTGGTCGCATCCGGTAACAGATAAGCATTCTTATCCCCGTAAATCCACTCACCCGTTTCCAGCTCTTCTTCCCGGGTCACATACAGCCAGCGGCCCTGCTTCGTAATCCCGATGATATAGACGTTATAATCTTCCCGATTGATGTGCTGTAAAACATTTCGTGCCGACAAGACGGACACGTCATGCTCCGACGACTTACCGCCGAAGAGTACCAGCAAATTTTTCTTGATTCTCAAAATAATCTCCGTTCCATAACCGTCGAAAAGAGACCTTGAAATAAGATCCCTTTCCGACATACCCGCTTATTCGGTTGCATAGTTATCAAAATAACCCTGAATCCAGATAATCGGCGTGCCTTTGTCGCCACTACCGCTGGTCAAATCACAGAGAGAACCGATCAGGTCCGTCAGACGCCGCGGCGTCGTCCCCTGCGTTGCCATCTGCCCCTTCAAGTCCGCCTCTTTCTGCTCAATGGACGCGCGAATGGCATCCTGTAAAGCCGAACCTTCCAGATGTGAAAAATCGTTATCCGCCAAATACTTCAACTTTAACTCATTCGGTCGACCGTCCAATCCCGCCGTGTAACCGGGACAGGGTACCGGATCCGCCAATTCCCAGATGCCGCCTACCGGATCTTTGAATGCACCGTCTCCGTAGACGAGCACTTCCACGGTCTTACCCGTCCGCTTCTTCAACTCCGCCTGTAAGTCGTTACAGAACACGTCCGCATTACGGGGAAACAGCTTCACGCGGTCTTCCGTGGACTTGTTTGAACCCAGCAGTCCGAATCGTTCATTATAACCGTGGTCCTCGGTCGCCGTTGAAACAATGTCATCCAAGCCGAGCACCGTCTCTGCACCCGCCGCCTTCAATGCCCGCTTCGTATATTCGCGGGAATGAATATCACAAGCCAACACGTGCTTCGTATAATCCAAAATCGTTTTCGGATGGTTTGCCAGAATGATTTCAGCCTCACAGCCCATGCTCTCAATCAATTGCTGATAGTAATCCGGATAATCCACCCCCGTAAATTCGTGCGGGTTCATCCCGTACAATTCCCGATAGCGGGCCAGGGACAATACATCGCTATACGGATTAATCCCTTTCTCATCCAACTGATCCTGCGTCAGAATTTGATTACCGACCTCATCTGCCGGATAGCTCAACATCAGATAAATCTTTTTGACCGCCTTGGCAATGCCGCGCAAGCAGATGGCGAAACGATTCCGACTCAGAATCGGAAAAATAACGCCAATCTCATCCACCGGAAACTGCCGACGGACATCCGCCGCTATCTCGTCCACGCTTACGTAATTCCCCTGCGAACGGGCCAATACGGCCTCCGTCACGCCGATAACATCACGCTCTCTGAACTCGATGTTTCCTTCTTTTGCCGCATCTTCCAATGAATCTGCAACGATTTTCACCAGGTCATCACCTTGCTTGATGATGCCCGTACGAATGCCGCGGGAAACGGTACCGATATATCTGGACATGGAATACCTCCTCATTCTTTGACCTTCCGGCCGTCACTTTCAACGTTTCCAGTATATCATAAATCAGAACGTTAGAAAACAGATTTTGCGCAGGGATTATCGCATGTCTTTGTGTCGCACACCTGACAATCTGACGAACACGCCACTTTCAAAACGTCCATTTTCGTGATATTTCACGACAATGCGGTCCGCCTGACCGTTCTCGACAGCCTACTTTTTGAAAACGGCATCCCATGCCGCTTCTTTGAAACCGAGCAGAACGAAATCATCCCCGACAACCAGCGGCCGTTTTACCAACATGCCGTCCGTACCTAATAGTGCCAACTTCTCCGCTTCCGTCATTTCCGGCAGCTTATCCTTTAATTTCAGTTCACGATATTTCATACCGCTCGTATTGAAGAAACGTTTGATATCATAGTCCGATTGTTCAAAATACCGCTTCAACGTCTCCGCCGACGGATGTTCCTCGACGATATGAATCGCTTCGTAATCTGCGCCGATATTATCTAAATATTTTTTTGCCCGCTGACAAGTCGAGCACTTCGGATACCAATAAAATTTCATAACACTCCTCTCTGCAGGGAACCGCTCCCCATCGTTTCCGTTTTATTGTAACGGATTTTCGGACATTGTCAAACGGGGCCCCATTAATCCTGTTGAAGTATAACGCCTGATATGCTATAATGCCATCGTTATCATCGGTTGACTATAAGGAGCGTAGCGATGAAAAAGAATTCATTTACACTATTCTGTTTCATATTGGCGGCGGCATTAATCTTGACCTTCTTTCTCTCATTCGGTGTCGGGTCATATCCCATGTCGCCGGGAACCGTGTGCCGAGTCCTTTGGCAAGGTATTACGGGCAAAGGCGACGTCCCGCCCGTCTTTATGCAGGTCGTTTGGCAGGTTCGCATTCCTCGAATCATCATGGCAATCCTCGTAGGCGGTGCACTCTCCGTCTCCGGTACCGGATATCAACTCCTCTTTCAAAATCCGATGGTCTCACCGGATATTCTGGGTGTTTCCGCAGGTGCCGGATTCGGTGCCGCCGCGGCCATGCTGGCAGGCGGCGGCCTTTGGCTCATCCGCTCCGTATCTTTCCTCTTCGGTATCGGCGCCGTCTTGTTGACCACACTCATTGTACGTCTGGTCCGTCAACGTGGTGCCGTCATATACATCTTGGCCGGACTGGTCGTCTCAACTTTTTTCCAGGCAATGATTGCCGTCCTGAAAACACTGGCAGATACCGATGATGTTCTTCCCTCCATCACCTTTTGGCTTATGGGCAGCCTCGGCAAGGCCAATCCCGCCGCTGCCGGCCACATGCTCCTACTCAGTGTCTTCTGTCTCATCCCGCCCTTCCTCATTCGCTACCATATTAACGTACTTGCACTCGGTGAGGAAACGGCACGGACAACCGGCGTCCCGATGAAACGCCTACGCGGTATCATCATTACCTCTTCCACGCTTTTAACGGTCGGTGCCGTGAGCCTTTGCGGCATTATCGGGTGGATTGGTCTTATTGTCCCGCACATTGCGCGTTTCTTTGTCGGCGCCAAGTTCGAACACCTGTTACCCGCCTCCTTTTTGGCCGGCGGTCTTCTGCTACTGATAATTGACAACCTTATTCGGATGAAGGACGGCATCGCATTGCCGGTCGGCGTACTGACGGCACTTGTCGGCTCTCCACTCTTCGTCCTCATTATGTTACGGGAAAGGAGGGCCCTTGCATGAGTCCTGTCCTTGATATATGCAACCTTCGTTTCAGTTATAACGATAAACAACGGCCCGTCTTGGAGAATCTATCTTGTCAAATACGACGCGGCGAAACCGTGTTTATTCTGGGCCCGAACGGCACCGGAAAAACGACGCTACTGAAACTGCTACTGAAATTGTTACGGCCGGAAAGCGGTGACATCACATTGGCGGGAAAGCCCTTGCAATCATACTCGGAAAAATCCCTTTCCCGTGCTATGGCTTACGTGCCACAGGCAACGGAAATCATCTTTCCCCTCGCCGCCTACGACCTCGTACTGACCGGACGCTTCAATCGACAGGCCATCGGTCGCAGACCGGATGCCGCCGCCCACCGTGCCGTCCGGGAAACAATGGCTCGATTGGGCATTGAACACCTGGCTTACCGTAACTACAACGAAATGAGCGGCGGCGAACGGCAAATGGTCTTAATCGCGCGGGCACTCACCCAGGACGCCGATATCCTTATCATGGATGAGCCGACTTCCGGCCTCGATTATCGAAACCAGGTACAGATCTTAAAGACCGTGGCCGACTTACAAACATCCGGGTACACGATTCTCATGACCACGCACGACCCCGTGCACTGCCTTTCCGTTCCATCGCAGGTGCTCATGTTAAAAGATGAGCGTCTGCTTGCTTACGGTCCGGCGCGGGAAATTATCTCGTCCGAGGTCCTGACGAATCTCTACCATACCGACATTCTCGTCAAACCCTTGTCCGGTCGTCCGGATGTCAAGGGCTGTCGAGCCGTATTCTAAATTGAAAGGAGAATCATGAAAACACGACGTCTACTTTTTATCTCAATCCTGCTGTCCTTCTGCCTGATTAGCAGTTTGAGCGGCTGTTCGACAGGAAAAGATGCAAATGAAAACACACAACAGGCGGCACGCACCGTCACCGACATGGCCGGACGCACCGTCACCTTGCCGGAAAAGATTGAAAAAATCGCCAATATCGGTCCGGTCGGTGTTTTAAACGGCTTTGTCCAGCTCATGGGAGAGGGTGATAAAATCTGTCATCAAATGCCCGCCAATTTCACCAAGACGGACCGCTGGAAATACCAGCCGATTTTTTCACCGCAGATTAAAGATTTGCCGGTTCTGGAAGTCGATAAAAATATCGATCTTGAAGTCCTGCACGCCATACAGCCCGACATCTGTTTTACTATGAACAAAGAAACCGTCGAATCTTTGAAAGAACAGAATATCCCCGTCGTCTTCCTGAAATGGACACAACCGGAAGATGCCAAAGCCTGCATCGCCCTCTTGGGCGAAGTTTTTAATAAACGGGACCTTGCCGTACAATATAACGAATACTTCGACCGTACCATCGCGGAAGCCGGGGAGAAAACCGCCACCTTAAAGGAGAAGAAAACCGCTCTCTACGGGAAGCCGACGGACTTTTCCCAACCGCATCTGATTGCGGAGTGGTGGCTGAAACAGGCCGGTGCCTTATCCGTGACAGATGACGGACGGACGGCGGAACGTCTGACCTATACGACGGAAGATTTACTGCGTTGGAATCCGGACACCATCTTCGTCTTTACGCAGCAAGAAGCAAAAAGTATCAAGGAAACATCCGCCTTTCAATCCGTTAAAGCCGTACAAGACGATGCCATCTATGTCGTTCCGACCGTGGCCCACGTGTGGGGAAACCGTACCATCGAGCAACCGCTCATGATTTTCTGGGCTATGCATAAACTGTATCCCGAACTGATGCCGAAAGAAGAACTGCAAACAAAAATCAAAGATTTCTACAACACGTACTTTCACTACGACATGGCACCTAACGAGATTGATGCCATCATCGGTGATTAATCGACAAAATCCTATATACCGCCCTTGTCTAAATGGCGGAAAAGTCGTACAATATCCGTATCGGAGAAAGGAGTCTCTTATGGATTTTGTAGCAGTCGGCGTGGGCGGTGCACTTGGTTCCGTCCTGCGCTATTTGGTCAGCCTCTTACCGTTTACCGTTGGCTTTCCGCTGGCCACGTTCATCGTGAATTTCCTGGGTGCCGTCATCATCGGCTTTCTGTCCGGCTTTTCCGTCGACCGTGTATCGCCCCGGATAATGCTCTTATTCAAAACCGGTTTTTGTGGCGGCTTTACGACCTTTTCCACCTTCTCGTTAGAGAGTTTCACCCTACTGGAGAAGGGACAGTATCGCTTGGGTGTACTGTATATCGGCCTCAGCCTCATCTGCTGCCTGGCCGGCATCTTCCTGGGGCGTCTCCTGGCAAGCCGTCTCCGGGTCGGCGCCTAAGACAATAGCACGACATAAACGGCAGAGACACCGTCAGTGGAAAAGCCTTCCGTCAACGGTGTCTCTGCCGTTTTCTACGTCTTACTATCGTTCTTCCTTTTTACGAGTACATAGATGTTATACACCATATTCACGGCAAACAGGAACATCAACCAGTAACAAACCTTGAAGTACGTCCCAATCACGTCAATATCCGCTACCGGGGCATACGCCTTCGGCGCAAAAAACAGTAAGATGACGGTAATGATGTCTACCACGATATAGGCCACATTTTTATTGGCGATTCTACGTACTAAAAGTAACACCAACGCATATAAGAACAAAAAGAAAAACAACATTTCCTGCACGTGATCCGCCCTCCTTCTTTCACTTTCCGACGCGTTAACAACACCGCTATCCCCACGAAAGTATTACAACATGTTCGTCCCTTTAAAGCAAGCGGTATGACGACGAACCATCTTGTAACTTCTGAACAAAGTTTTCGTCGACACCCTCCCCCGCTCCATTCTTTACCAACCAAAACAACGAAACGCTTTGTTCACCGTGATGAATTTTCCGGCGAATAAAAAATCCCCTCCATCCGGAGGGGATTTTTTTTCAGAAGGTTTCCGATATGCCGTCGGTTTAGTAGGTTTCTACAAATACTTCAAAGTATTTCTGAGGATGGGCGCATGCCGGACATTTTTCCGGTGCGGACTTTCCTTTATGGATATATCCACAATTATTGCATTTCCACTCAACCTCTTCTTCTTTTTCAAAGACACTGCCATTCTCAAGGTTCGCCAACAGCTTACGGAAACGACGTTCATGACGTTCTTCCACTTCCGCAATCTCACGGAATACATGGGCAATCTCTTTGAAGCCCTCTTTTTCCGCCACTTCAGCGAATGCGGGATACATTTCCGAATGCTCTTCATTCTCTCCCTCGGCCGCCGCCTTTAAGTTCGCCTTCGTATCCGCAAATGCAACGGGGAAGCAACCTTCCACGTCCAGACACTCATCTTTAATCTCATCCCGCAGGAACTTGTAAAAACGCTTTGCGTGTTCCTTCTCATTATCTGCCGTTTCTGTAAAGATGTTCGAAATCTGTACATAACCGTCTTTCTTTGCCTGTGAAGCATAGTACGTATATCTCATCCGTGCTTGCGATTCGCCGGCGAAAGAGAGTAATAAATTTTTTGCCGTTTCAGTTCCTTTTAATCCCATAGTATATCTCCTTTTAATAGATTCTTCTTCGTCGGCTCATCACTTCCGACGAGTACTGAGTACATCTCAGTAACTGTTACTATTATACCCTTGAAGTACTTATATTTCAAGGGGTTAAGGGTAAAGGTTTTGTGAATTCCGGTTGGCATCGACTAATGTTTTACAATAAATCCCGCCATATTGCCGCGACGTCCCGCTGTCCGTCGATGTGAGAACAACCGATTCGAATGCGTCCAGGTACAGATGCCGGACTCGAAGATGTGTTCAGGCAGGATGCCGCATGTCGAAAAATGCCGACGATTAATGCCCGGCAGGTCCAAAAGACAGTGCGCCGGGCCATCCGCCGTAATCAGCTCCGTATCCCGCAAATCCGGATAACGGTCGATAAATGCCGTCCCCATTTGTCGCTCTACTTGATAATATGCCTGTGATATGGCCGGCCCGATGGCCGCCCGGATATCCGCCGGACAACTGCCGTAGTATGATACCATCAACCGTATCGTCGCTGCGGCAATATTCTTCAACGTGCCTTCCCGCCCCGCATGGGCTATGCCGATCACCCCACGGACCGGATCATTGAAATAGAGGGGGACGCAATCCGCATAGGTCGTCAGCAAAGCTGTCTCCGTCAAATCCGTCACCAAACCGTCCACATCCCGCAACACATTCCGACCGGCGGCATGAGCCGCCAACAATGCCTCGTCCACAATCCGTACCGTCGCCGTATGCGTCTGCTCCGGTAATACCATGCGTTCCGGCCTGACGGCCAACGCATGGGCCAACCGACGATAATTTTCCGCTACCGCCGCCGGATCATCCCCCCGATTACGCCCCAAATTCATACTCTCATAAATGCCGGTCGACACGCCGCCCGCACGGGTCGTCATCCCCGCCGTGACATGCTCGCCGAAGGCCTGCTCGAAAACAAGCAACGGCACCGCCCCCGGTACCGTTTGCATGCCCGATATTTTTCGTCGCTTCATCCGTCTCCTATCTGAACTCCGCCGGCACCGCTTCCTCGAACATATCCTGAAAGAACCGATTCGTCAATGTTGTGCCATGATATACGTTCAATCCGTGCCGGGCCGCAATCTCATCCGTATAGTCCGCCAGTTTGTAGATTTTAAAATTACTGCAAGCACTGTGGTAGCTCGTAATATGCCCCTCGAAATGTGTGACCGTCGGTATCATCTTTACATTCTCGACCCGCTTCGTCACCCCGTCCTTCACCAAATCGAAGTTCGCCGTATACCCCAGCATATTCTCCAAACCGAACATGGCGGAAATGTAATTGCCCATCGAATAGATGACCAGGGTCTTTTCCCCTGCCGCATTCATTTGCCATTCCACCGGCTGCACGACGTGCGGATGACAGCCCAGTACGACGTCCACCCCTTCATCGCTGAAGAATTTTGCCATGTCCCGTTGCTGTTCATTCGGTTCCATGACATTCTCGTCACCCCAATGGGCCGCCACAATAACGAAATCGCTTTCCGTCTTCGCCTTACGGATGTCCGCCCGAATGCCCTCCTTATCGTCCAAATAGATGGTGCGCCAGGGCACATCCGGCTCAATACCGTTCGTCCCATACGTATAGGAAAGCAAAGCAATCTTAACACCGTTCTTTTCCATAATCGGTATCTCATGCCGTTCCGCTTCGCTGCGGTTGGCACCGCTGTGGAATAGCCCGGCGGTCTCCCATACCGCAATGGTATGTTCTACCGCTTTGGGTCCCTTATCCAAAATATGGTTGTTGGCCAAGGTCACCGCGTCAAAACCGACTGCCTTTAAATATCCTGCCATGTCCTCCGGCGTATTGAATGCCGGGTATCCGCTGGGGCCGTATTCATCGCCGCCGATGATGGATTCCTGATTGATGATTGCAATGTCTTTCGGTTCAATCATATCCCGAACATGCTCGTATAAGTGGGAAAAATCATAGCTGCCGTCCGCCTGTTCCGCCTCCATGTAGATTGGATCGTGGATGAGATTGTCCCCCACACCCGCTATGGTTACGCGCTGCGGCGGCACCTCTTGTGGTACGGACGGTGTGTCCGACTTCGGTGCGAGCGGTTCATCCGGCTTCATTTCCTCCGTCTCCCGAAGGACCTCCCGCTCCCTCAGCGCATCCGCATACAAAAATGTGAATCCGCCCACCGCACCAATCAATGCGATAAACAGGATTACGATTGCCGTCCTCTTCTTCATAAATATCCCTCCTTTTGCCACTGATGTCCCGTATATTGTATCATATCGCCGAACACTTGACCAGTATGATACCCTACATCGTCCGCACCGAATTGCGGCGCGAACGGTTGGCAAGCGGCCAATTATTCGTTATAATATTAACGTTACGGACCGTTTATGTAAACGGCGTTTTGGAAAGAAGGGACAATTATGAAGAACATCGATCCGATAGAACAACATCGCAAATGGGGCGGCAAATTTGAGATTAAAAGCCGCGTGGATTTGGCGGAGGATGACATCCTCTCCATTGCCTATACACCGGGTGTGGGTGCCCCCTGTATGGCCATCCATGAAAATCCGGAACTCGTCTACGAATTGACACGAAAGAAGAACACCATCGCCGTCATCTCGGACGGTACGGCCGTTCTCGGTCTGGGCGACATCGGTCCGGCGGCTGCCATGCCCGTAATGGAAGGCAAGGCCATCCTCTTTAAGGAATTCGGTGATGTGGACGCCGTTCCCATCTGTCTTGACACGAAAGATCCGGGTGAAATTGTCAATATCATCAAGGCAATGGCTCCCTCTTTCGGCGGTATTAATCTGGAGGACATCTCCGCACCGCGCTGCTTTGAGATTGAACGACGCCTGATTGAGGAGCTGGATATTCCCGTCTTCCATGACGATCAACACGGCACGGCCATCGTCACACTGGCCGGTCTCATCAATGCCTTGCGACTCACCGGAAAAGAGATGGGCAATGTACGCATCGTCATCAACGGTGCGGGTGCGGCCGCCATCGCCATAACCCGTCTGTTGAAGGATGCCGGTGCCGGAGAAATCATCCTCTGTGACCGTCAAGGCGCCGTGTATGAAAATCGTCCGGAAAATATGAATCCGGAAAAGGAACGGATTGCCGCTATCACCAACCCGAAACATGTCACAGGCACGCTGGCGGACGTCATCCGAGATGCAGATGTCTTCATCGGTGTAAGTGCCGCCGGTGCATTGACGGGCGAGATGATCGGCCATATGGCGGAACGTCCGATTGTCTTCGCCTGTGCCAACCCGGTACCGGAAATCATGCCCGACGATGCCAAGGCGGCAGGCGTGGCCGTCATGGCGACGGGGCGCAGTGACTTCCCGAACCAGATCAACAACCTGCTCGCATTTCCGGGTATCTTCCGCGGTGCCCTGGATGCGGGTGTCATTAACATCACCACCGCCATGAAGCTCGCAGCGGCACGTGCCATTGCGGATATAATTCCGGCAGATGAATTGCGACCGGATTATATCATGCCGAATGCCCTGGATAAAGCCGTCGCGCGAAATGTCGCGAAAGAAGTGGAGCGTGCCCATGCCGAAGAATAATACGCATGTCCCCCGAACGCCGGACGAAATATCGGCGGGCGAGGGCATGATGCCGTGGGGTGACGTAACCCGACGAAGCCTTCGAAACTTCCGCATCGGGACGGAAACCATGCCGCCGGCTTTGATTCGCGCCCTAATCCAAATCAAGCATGCCGCCGCAGATGCCAATGCGGCTCTGGGTCGACTGTCGGATAAAAAGCGGGATGCCATCCGTACCGTTTGTGAAGAACTGCTTGCTCATCCCCGACCGGAATACTTTCCGCTCAAAGTCTGGCAAACGGGCAGCGGCACCCAGACCAATATGAATGTCAATGAAGTCATCGCCGGTCTGGCTGCCGTACCCTTGCATCCCAATGATGATGTCAATAAGTCGCAGAGCTCCAACGATGTCATGCCCACCGCCATACACATGGCCGTGCTGAGCGGCATCACGCGCCGGCTCCTGCCGGCATTGGACGGTCTCATCGACACCCTTGACGAGCTGGCCGCCGCCAATCCGACGGTCATTAAGACGGGACGAACCCATCTTCAAGATGCCGTTCCCCTCCGTTTTGCACAAGAAGTCGGCGCATGGCGAAGTGCCCTGATGCGCAACCGGGAGATGCTGTTGCCGGCCATTGACTCGCTGCGGGATTTGGCAGCCGGCGGCACCGCCGTCGGTACCGGTTTGAATACGCATCCGGACTATCCGGCACGATTCATCGATGCGCTCAACGCCATCACCGGAGAACACTTCCGCAGCGACCCGGACAAGTTCAAAGCCTTGAGTATGAAAACCGAGGTCGCCGCCGTCCATGCACATCTGAAGATTCTGGCCGGCGACTTGACGAAGATTGCCGAAGACGTCCGCTTTCTTTCTTCCGGTCCCCGGTGCGGTTACGGCGAAATCAACATCCCGGCCAATGAACCGGGTAGCTCCATCATGCCGGGCAAGGTCAATCCCACACAATGCGAGGCCCTGCTGATGGTGGCGGCACAGGTTACGGGTAATGACGTCACGGTCTCCATCGCGGCAAGCCGCGGCAATTTCCAATTAAACGTCTATATGCCCGTCATCGCCTATAACGTCCTGCAAAGCATTGACCTGTTGGCGGATGCCGTCCGTTCCTTCGACGTAAACTGCTGTCGGGGCATTACCGTCAATGCCGATGTCATGGCGAACAACCTCGCCCGTTCCCTCATGACGGTGACCGCTTTAAATCCCGTTATCGGCTATGAAAAAGGTGCCGAAATCGTCAAAACCGCCTTACGGGACAATATCACCGTTCGGGCGGCCGCATTAGCCGCCGACATCATAGATGCGGACACCTTTGACCACCTGACCGATCCCGAACGGGCAATCGGCCCTTCGTCGGATACAACGGATGACCCCCGCAAGCCCTGACCCGAAGGATTTTGTGACGTATATGAATACGCCGTTCCATCTTCGCTCCCGAAGTTGCCCCGGTATCGGGAACATGCTATAATACCGGCAATACGGAGGAGCATATGAAAATCATTTATACGGAAAACTACGAGGTCATGAGCGCCGTCACGGCGCAGCTGATTGCCGCACAAATTTACCGAAAGCCGGACTGTGTCCTGGGCTTGGCCACCGGCTCCACGCCCTTGGGTACCTATGCGGAACTAATCCGCATGCATCGCTCACAGAACCTGAATTTTTCGAAAGTTCGTACTGTCAACCTGGACGAATACAAGGGGCTTTCCCCGGATAGCGACCAAAGTTATGCCTATTTTATGCGGGAAAACTTCTTCCGCCACATTAATATCCGGCCGGAAAATACACATGTCCCGAACGGATTGAACCCGGACGAGGATGCGGCATGTTCATGCTATGAACGGCTGATTGATGACTTGGGCGGCATTGACCTGCAGTTGCTCGGCATCGGGCATAACGGCCACATCGGCTTCAACGAGCCGGATGACACTTTCATTATGGATACTCATGCAGAGTCTTTGACAGAAAAAACGGTACGCATGAATGCTCGCTTCTTTGAACGAATTGAAGATGTCCCGACCCGCGCCTATACTATGGGGATTGGACAAATTATGGCGGCAAAGACCGTCATCCTCATTGCCAACGGAGCCGACAAGGCGGAAACGATGGCCCGCTTTGCGGAACGCACCATTGACCCACATTTTCAAGGGTCCATCCTGCATGCGCATCGGAATGCCTATGTCATTGCAGACAAGGCGGCGCTGTCCATCCTTATAAAACAAGCCCCACAATTGATATCAAATCGGTAAGAAACTGAACGCTACTCCCTGTGCTTGAAGCATTTGACCGGGTGGCGTTCAGTTTCTTTAATATCCCTTTCAGGTGACCATTCGTATCCTGGTTGCATATGAAACAAGGGGGACCGTGCCCATGAACACCGGCAGAATGGCGTACAAAAAGCCGTTCGCTTCGGATGATTCGCCCGCAACGCTCCCGCAGAAAGCGTCATAAACTGCAAAAAAAGAATACTCTAATAAAGAGTATTCTTTTTGTAAAGAACATTATTCTGACGTGGTTTTCTACCAGAATAATTATGAGAGATATATGAAGCAAGATGTAGAGAAATACTCTACTTCTTCATAACTAATTTATTGCCTATTCACGTAACTCTCCGGACTCGGCAATTCACCCACCAAAGTCGAAATGATTTATCCGAAGTCATTGTCTCGACATCCCATGGATTGTTGAATCGGTTGCAATTTTTATCGGGTCGGTTTCATCTGCTTCTCTTCATTCCCTTGTCATCATCTGTATAACAGAAGCCACTTCCTCTCGATCTTTCGAAATCGTCCCGATGACATGTGCTGCGGCCGTATTCGCTTATACTTGCGAACCCACTCTTTCCATTGTCGAAAGGGCTTTCACCTGCATAATTACGCCGACCGTTATCATGATAAAATCCACCACCGGCTCTGCCCACCATACGGCATTGGCCCCAAATAGCTTGGGCAGGAACACCATGGCAGGAATAAATAATATTAACTGTCTTAACATAACGATTGTTCCGGCTTTTTTCCCATCACCAATGGCCTGAAAAAAAGTAATACTCATAACCATAATGCCATAGAGCATAAAGACACTGAAAAATATCCGGAAATTATTCGCTCCTTCCGTAATGATGGAAGGGGCCACATTAAATGCGGATAGAATCGGCGTCGTAAGCAATTGTGCCGGTAACCAAAACAAAGCGGCCAGTACTAGTCCACCAACGGAAAATACCTTCATGGCTTGCTTCACGCGGCGGTATTGCTTCGCACCAAAATTCGCTCCCACAACCGGTTGTAATCCTTGGCTCATGCCCCATAGCGGAATGAAGGAGAAAGCATAAACTCGAAGCGTTGCCGCCATCAAAATTCCTGCATTCTCGCCACCATATTGAAACGCTTGCTTGTAGAGTATGGTCTGCTGAATCATTAGAAAAATCTGCATGGTCATGGCGGATACGCCCACGCTGAACATTTCCTTTGATATATCTTTTTCTCTCCTCACCTTGCCTATTTTTACATATTCACTTTTCTGTTTAAAGTAATGCAGGGTAATAATTGCTTGTACGACCTGAGCGATTACTGTTGCAATGGCTGCACCTTCAATGGCATAATCGCCCATGACTGTCATTAAAATCGGATCCAATACGATGTTTATAACAGCGCCGAGAGCCATAATGCTCATGGCTCTTTTCATGAGCCCTTCGCCACGCATAACCATGTTTGCCGCTTGAGCAAAGTTTACAAAGATGGACCCCAAAAAAAGAATGCGTAAATAACGAACGCCCAAGGTTTTTATTTCTCCTTCTGCACCCACTAAATCTAGAAAATATGGTGCCAGAAGTATCACCCCGAACGTAATAATTGTGGAGAAGAGAATCACCCAGTAAATCAAATTTCCCATGATTTTATCCATGGTTTCCTGGTCTCCCTTCCCCATGGCTCTGGATAAAATCGATGCCGAGCCCACACCCAAGAGCGTCGACGTGCCGGTATTAAAAAATGTTAAGGGCAACGCTACGCCACATGCCGTCATAGCCGTCTGCCCAATAATATTTCCAGCAAAAATCCCGTCCATAAGCGGGTATAAGCCGATCACTATCATGCCTAAAATGGCAGGAATAGACAATTGAAACATTAAGGCAAGAGGACTTTTTGTCAGTAATTCCTTTTTCATATCTTTTTTCATTCCATGCTTCTCCTCTCATAACCTTGTTTTAAACTTTGTATTCTACTTTTACTTTCCATTCCGAATCGAATACTTATCATCACTCGTTCATCGGATAATGAAACGAACGAATTATCTGCGCTCAACAAATTGACGCTTCCGTCAAGTCTGAAGTGCACCATGAAGGATTACGTATCCTCAAGAAATCATCCACCGGATTACTCTATCTCTTCGTTTAATATGTGAATTCTTCAGCTAATTTTGTCTTTTCAAGAAGATTTCTGTATGTCTTCGATTCTTGAACCAATACATCATGACTTCCTTCACTTTCAACAACACCATCTTTAATAACAATGATTTTATCAACGTTTTCTATAGACTTTAATCGGTGAGAAATGATAATCACTGTTTTGTCTTTTATCAGTTTATTCAAGGTATCTTGAATCTTTTTCTCATTATCTACATCGAGACTGGCAGAGATTTCATCCAATATAAGAATCGGAGCATCCTTCAAAAAGGCACGTGCTATGGAAAGTCTTTGTCTTTCTCCTCCGGAAAGTTCCGCGCCATTTTCGCCAATCTCAGTATTGAAGCCCTCCGGAAGTTTTTCTATAAAGTCCATACAATTTGCCAGGATTGCCGCTCTTTTTACCTCTTCATCACTGGCATCTTTTTTTCCAATCCGTATATTTTCTAAAATGGATGTGTTAAACAATGTGACATCTTGAAAAACAATGGATATTTTCTCGAACAGAGAATCGGTGGAAATATTTTTAATATCTTCTCCACCAATTAGAATTTGTCCCTTGTCGTAATCATAAAGCCTGCTAACCAATCTTAATATGCTCGTTTTCCCGGAACCGGAACCGCCTACAAGAGCCGTAACATCATCTTGCTTTGCCGTAAAGCTGATGTCTTCTAATACTTTATGATCTTCATCATAAGAAAATCCCACATGTTTAAATTCGATGTCAAACGATTTTAATTCTACATCTTTACCACGTTGAATCTTCGTGTTTTGTATTTCCTTTATTCTCTCGATGCTTGGCGTGAGATAAAATATTTCCATCAATCCTTCTTTTGACAAATCAAAAGTGTCTTTAATTTTTATTGCAGCCATCAAATAGCCGAGTAAAAAGAGCGTGTTAATTTCCCCGTCTATCATGAGTTTTATTCCTACAAAACTGACCACGGAAATACTTATAAATGAAAATAGAGCCGATAAGCCCATAAAGAGAATCGTGCTACGTTCTACTTTCAATTGTATTTTTTCACTTTCTTCCATTCGCTTATAAAGTGTGTCTTTAATTTCTCCAGACAGATTATAACTGCTAATCTCTTGTTGTAATTCGATCGTCTCTTGGAATATTTCAGAGTTCTCACGAAGAATTTTATGAAATTTACTGTTTCCCTTCACTTGCGTTTTCTTTGCTATAGGAATCGCAATAAAACTAATTAATGTTGGTACTATAACGGCAAGGCCCATTTTAAAATTACCGATTAATAACATAATGCCTATGAGTGGAAAAAATAAAACCATTCCCCCTACCTTTGGTATGGAATGACTCATACCATTTTCCACTCTTTCTACATCGGCCATAATCGTCTGAGAGACATCCGATAAGTTATGTCTTGAAAAATAGGAAAGGGGTAATTTGGATAAGGTCTCCGAAATCGCAACCCTCAAATTTGCACTTTCTTTATAAGTTGTTGTAAACAGATTGTCATATTCTCTTGAGAGAAGAAAATACATTAGGAGAAGCGTCCCTAGCGAAATCCCTGTATATGCGTATGGACTAAGTGTTTTTTCATTGAGAAGGGCATCCGCCAAAAACATTAAAATGAAGGCCGGTACCATATTGATGCAATAGACCAAAAAGCTTGATATGGTTGATTTTGCAAGATCTTTTGCTCCTTTGTCCGATAGACAGAATTTTCTTTTATAAAACCCTCTCATCTTGCACCCTCCATTCATTTGCATTATCATACAACGCTACTAACTCTTTATATTTTCCGCCTTTTTCCACCAGCTCTTTATCGGTCCCTCGTTCAATAATCTTTCCATTTTCTAATAGTAATATTTCATCTACGGAACGGATACTCGACAACCTATGAGCAATCATGATAACCGTTTTGCCTTTCATTAGTTTTTTAAAGGCATTCTGCAATTCGTATTCATTATCCGGATCAATGGAGGCATTTGCTTCATCCATAATTAATATCTTTGAATTTTTTAGCATTGCTCTTGCAATATTAATTCTCTGTTTCTCTCCACCCGATAAATAGACGCCACTCGAACCAATCATTGTTTGTTCTTTTTCTTCAAACTTGTTTATTATTTCATCGCAACCTGAGAGCCGAATCGCTTCCATAACTTCTTCTCTTGAAGCTGTCTTATTTGCCAATGCGACATTGTCGTATATGGATTTTTTAAAGAGCTTGCTCTCTTGAAATATAAATGAAATGTTATTTATCAGCGTTTCCTTTGTATAATCCTCTAGTGATCTTCCGCCTATTTTTATTTCGCCCGCATCAATTTTATAAAAACCGGATAGCAACTTGGCTATCGTTGATTTGCCGGAACCGGAATGGCCGACCAACGCATAGATCTTTCCTTCTTCTAATTGAAAAGATAAATTGTCGAAAATTTTATTATCACCATAGCGAAATGTGACATGGTCAAAGTCGATATTATAGTGATTCATGGTATCCATCTTCCCATATGCCAATTTATCTTTTTGCATTTCCCCGTATATTGTTTCTAATGAGTCCAGTGCATATTGCGCATTAAACATATTCGTTTTGGCCCACATGATTCTCATAAATGATATCATCATGACGCCACTTAAAAATAGGACCATGAAGAGTTCTACAACAAGTGCTCTTGGCTCTGTGATGCGATGCAATAGAAAAGACAAAGGAATGACTATAATGGCAATGGCACCAAAAAAGAGCCATTGATAGAGTATATAAGGACGCTTGCAACTCTTGGCATAGTCTAATGCATACTTGGAATTGTTCTTAATCGCTTTATAAAGATTCTTAAATGATTCCACGTTGGCACGAAAAATTTTAATGACTTGCATTCCTCGTACATAACCAACCGTTTCACCACTTAACACTTGAAGAGAATCTTGATATTGTTGCATAAATTCTCCGCCACCTCTCATTTTCTTGAAAATGAGAGCGCCCAGTGCCGTTAGGAGCAAAATCACAATACCAACCCACATACTGATGTAAAAAGCAAGTACTAAAGCCAGAACAGGAACAAGAAAAGCCTGCGAATTATCCGGTATCATGTGAGCAACTGCCGAATGGGTTTTTGCCGCATTATCATCAATAGTCTTTCGAATAATTCCGGAAGGGTTTAAATCAAAAAAACGAAAACTGGCATTCGTCAGGCCATCAATCCCCTTTTTTCTCAAATTGGTCTCAAGACGAAATCCTAATTTATGGGCAAACAAACTGGATAAAAAATACATTAAGGCCCCGATTGTTAAAAAGAACACTGTTTTTAGAGACAAAGTTTTGGCGAGTGAGAAATCACCATCAATTATGGTATTTCTTAAAAATCTATAAAGCAATAGATAACCATACATCACCGAAATCGCTGATATGGCGGATAAAATTACTGCAATATAGCCATTATGTTTTCCATCCGGCACATAATGAAACAGCCTATTATATAGTTTCACACCATTCCTCCTTTGCTACAATCCTACTCGATTCAAAAGTTTAAATATCATTCTTGTGTTAAAAAAAGTCCTTATCGCATTAAAAAGTAGGGTATCCCCTACTTTTTAATACGAATAAACTTCTGTGTCCCCATCAATTATTCGGTTCTACGTGACTGATATCAAAAAATTGTGGTGCACTTGTAAATTGATAACCTTTGACTTTATCATTTCGGAATATAATCATATCTTTTGCATAGAATAGTGGGAGGTCAATCGCATGATCGTGTGAATATTTTAGCGCCGTTTGTATGGAATCTTTGATCTCTTCTTCATCAAGGCTTACAGAAGCTTTTTTGACTGCATCAATATACGTATTTGAATCCTCAAGACTTTGTAAGGGCACCAAGTGTGGATCCATTTCCGTAATGGACTCCTGTAAAAACTTATGAGGTTCCGTATAGGATCCTTCTGTAAACCAAGTCGTTACATCGTATTCTCCCTTAACCCCATCAGTCCACCAACTCATTTGATCCTTTTCGATTGTTTCAACGTCAATGCCAACTTCTTTTAATTGCGTTTTGATTGATAATGCAGTCTCTTTTGCAAGACTTAAATCCGGCCAATAAACATATTGAAGCTTTAATGGTTTTCCGTCTTTTTCTCTAATCCCTGTACTTTCATTCCGTACCCAGCCGGCATGATCCAACAATTCATTCGCCTTGTTGCTATCATAATGATAATCCTCTTCATAGGTCACATCACTATACGGTGTCGTTTTAGAAAAGAGGGATTCTGCCACTTCTTCATTGCCATAAGTTAAACTGTCAACAATATCCTTCTTATTGATGGCATAATTGATTGCTTGTCTTACTTCTAAATCTTTCAAGCCTTCAGAGGCAGGGTTTAAAATGAGATTTTTTGTTAAACTTATATTTTCATTGACAACACCGGTTACATTATCCATATGGGATGCATTTTCAAAATCATCATAGCTTATCAAATCAGAGCCATAAATTAAATCGATTTCTCCCTTTTGTAATGCTTGTAATCTAGAGGATGCATCCGGGATATATTTAATGATTACTTCATCATAATATGGTGCATCACCATGATAATTCTCATTTCTAACAAATCGCGTATAATCCCCCGACTTAAACTCTTCATACACATACGGACCGGTTCCTACATTCTTAGAAAATGTTTCAAAATTTCCTTCCGTAAATACCTTCGGGGACGGCATCCCTAAAACATTTTGGAAACAAAAAGCGTTTAAATAAAACTTAGAGGGATTTTCATAATGAATCGCGATGGTTTGCTCGTCAATCACTTCCGTTGATTTTATTTCAGCAACACCTCGAATGCCGGCAAAGTTCGGGTTCGAATGATCAAAGTCAAGCACCTTTTTTACCGCTTCCGCATTAAATGGTTCACCGTCAGAAAAGGTGACCCCCTCTTTTAATTTGAAAACTAATGTCTTACCATCATCTTTCCAATCCCAACTTTCTGCCAGTTTTGGTACAATTTCACCATCCTCATAGCTTACCAATGTTTCATAAATCAAGTTACAAGCAATATTATTTTCTTTATTCATCGTAAGCGTAGTAAGGTTCGTCAATTCATTGGCTGTACAGAGTTTTAAAACTTTATTCTCGTCATCCTTTTTATCCGTACCTTCTGTCGTTGTGTTTGCCTCTTTCGAGTCTTTATCCTCGCCTTTGCAAGCGGTAAAAACAAAAGATAAGCTCACAATTAACACGAATAATAAGGTCAGTCTTTTTATATTCTTCATTACTTTAACTCCTTTTCCGTTTTCCTATTTCGCAAATTTTACCTTTTTTTAATTTAATAATTTTCGAAGAGATTCTTTTCGCTTGGCTCGAATTGTGTGTGATAATGATATACGAGATAAAGTGATCTTTCTGATACTTTTCCAATAATTCAAACACTTCTTCTGTTGTTAATATATCCAAGCCGGAAGTCATCTCATCTAAAATCAAGAACTCCGGATTAACGACTAATGCTCGAACCAATGCTAATCGCCGTTGTTCGCCACCCGATAACTGTCGTACCGGTGTCTTCAGTATGCTGTTTTTAAGCTGAACTGCCTGACATAATTGATAGAGTTTATTCCTCCTTTCATCTTTTGTTAATGTACTTAAGTTGATTAAACCTTCTTCCAAATTTTTCAATGTGCTTTTTGCCGGATTCAATGTTCCTGATGCATCCTGAAAGATGGATTGTATATGCTTTCGATACTTTTTCTTTTTTTTATTCGATAGACGCGAAATGTCTTGATTATCGTAGAAAATACTACCTTCTGTCGGTTGAACGAGCCCCGTCATCAACTTGGCTACCGTGCTTTTGCCAGAACCGCTCTCGCCAATCAAGCTAATATTTTCTCCTTTTCTTACGGAAAAACTAATGTCATCCACCGCTTTAAAATATCCATCTTTTGTCCTATAGGCTAGGCTCACATTTCTTAATTCAACTTTTTCCATTCCCACTGCTCCCCAAGACTCTTCTCTTTTGCCATCAATTCCATAATTTTTCGGGTCCAGCTCTCACTCGGGTTTTGTAGTACATCTTTACTCTCTCCTTCCTCGATAATTCGACCATCCTGCATGATATAACAATAATCTGATGTATCTTTCACGATATTCATATCGTGCGTAATGATAAGTATGCCACTGTCCCCAAAGTTCTTTTCTAATAAATCGAAAAATATAGATGCATTGTAATCATCCAGTGCCGATGTCGGTTCATCCGCTATGATATACTTGGGCGATAAGCCCAACATAATTGTGATAATGACCCGTTGCAGCATACCTCCGGACAGTTCAAATGGGTAAGAATGTAGCACTCTTTCCGGCTCAAGATTTACACGTTCTAGATTCTCTTCTGCCATGCTTATTGCCATTGATTTATTAATCATTAAATTTGAAATATAGAGTTCGATTATTTGCTTGCCAATTTTCATTCGTTCATCAAAGGCTCTTATGGGCAGTTGTGGAATAAATGCCAACTTTTTACCGGATAACCTTCTGCGCTGATATCTCGTAAGCTTGCTCATTTCTTCTCCGTCCAAATACATAGTACCTGCTGCTATTGATAAGCCTTCGCTTAGAATATCGACCATCGCTTTAACCAAAGTTGTTTTACCGGAGCCACTGGAACCAATCAGCGCTGTAATCTTATGTTCATAAATATTGATTGAAATGTCCGACAAAATATCGTTTTTAAATTTATCAATTATGCTTAATTTCTTTATTTCAATCATCGGTCACTTCCTTATTACCTGCCGCCCCAGTAAGTTAAAAGAAACTGTGGTTAAAAGAACCGCAATCATGGGATACAATATTAAATTCGGCTTAATAAAAATTGATTTTCGTGCCTCAAGTATCATGTTCCCCCACTCAACGACGTTATCGCCCAATCCTAAGCCTATAAATGAGAAGGCCGTGATGGCCAAAATCATATCGGCACAAGATAAGCACAGATAATGAATTAATTCAGATATTATATTCGGCAAGATATGAATAAGCAATATTCTAAATTTAGAAGCACCGAGGGAGGTCATGCACATAACATATGCTTTTTCTGATTCAAGGTTGATTTGCGTTCTCGCTAATCTCACAAATCTTAAGATGTATGAAATTACTAAAGCTATCAAAGTCGTTTTCACGCCGCTTCCCCATGAAGCAACAAAAATGATGAGATAGGCAATTGGCGGAATCGCTGTCACCGCATTGATTAATGCCTCAACAAAAATATTCTTTTTCATCATGACTTTTGACGTAATAGCCCCTATAAGAATGCCAAGAATAAAAATCAGAATCGATGCTAAAAGAACCATATAAATTGTCGTTCGCCCGCCATAGAGAATTCTCGAAAAAATGCATCTTCCTAAGTCGTCATTCCCAAAAGGGTAATGATCGCTTGTATTGGAGAACCGTAACGCCAAATTCACTTTAAATGGGTCATTGGGCGCAATGATATAACCCAAGAACATAAAACAAATTACGAGAATGGGCATGGAAATCAATAATATCTTTTGATTTTTTACTTTCATACCTCCCGCTCCTTTGATAAGAAATTATTAATAATATCCGCCACAATGTTGGCTATAGCTATAAATAAAGCTAGAAAGAATACAATCGCATGAATCATTGGTGCGTCTCGATTAAGAACTGCGTTCACAATTAAATAACCGAACCCCGGTATGGAAAATATTATTTCAATAATCGTTGCATTGGCAATCATCAAACCAATACTTTGAAAAAAACTTGGTATGAGGCGAATTGCTGCATTCGGAAAGATGTGCTTGAAAAATAGTTTTCTTTCATTCAATCCGTTCCCTCTTAAAAACGAAACATAGTCTTCGTTCCTTTCTTTATTCAAACGCTCGATAAATAGCGGAATATAAAAGGATGCGCCAAAAACACACATTGAGGCAGCCGGCAAGAGGTAGCTAACAAATGTTGTATTCCCTGAAACGGATACAATGTCCCATTTCACTGCAAATAAATCCAACAAAATGATTCCCGTGTAAAAAATAGGCATCGAGATGCCAATTAAGCAAATTAGATTTATGAGATGTCTCATAAATCTTTTATTCATCATAAATGCAATACAACCAATCAATGAAATCAGCAACATCTGCATCACTGCAGACTGAAATACAATGAGCAATGTTTTAGGAAGTGCAAGGGCGATATTATCCCATACCGGCTTCCCGTTACTTAATGATTTCCCGAGATCAAAGTGCATCAAATTCTTTAACCAAAGTAAATATTGTTCGTACAACGGTTTATCAAAGCCTAATCTTACCCGTATTGACTGAATTTGTTCGGCTGTCGGACTACCGATACTTCTTTTAGCATATGCCGTTGCGGGATCCACAGGAGATAGTCTCATAAGAATAAAAGAAAGTAAGCTTACAATTAATACGGTAAGAGCTAATTCAAGTATTCGATTCAAGATTTTAGTTTTGTGGTTCTTGTGACGCATTTTCCACCTCGTGAACGCATTTTGAATAATAAAATTATTCTTCCCGTTTGCATTAACAATTGTTTTCCTTGTGTTATTTTTTAGACTTTAAGATTACAATGTAATCTTAAAGTCTAAAAAATAGTGCATATGGATTACTAAGTAATCCTATGCATAAAATTTTTTCTTCGCTAAAGTTCAAAACTTAAAATTTCTGTCCATCCGGCATTAAAAAATTTTTTCACAGTCATGACATATCTTTTCGCTTCCTCGATATTATAGTCATGCAAAACGATTTCAAACATGCATGAGAAAAAGGAATGCGTAATCATATGCAGTTCGTTATCGGAAATTACATCATATTTTACACCATGGTCGCTAAAGTATCGTAAGATTTTTTTCGTAGACGCTAAGTCTTTCTCAACCAACTCATCAATTATATTCACGTACTTTGTTCCGCCGGAGGCTTCCAGAATCAGCTTAAACTCATCTCTGTGTTTGAAAATAAAATCCACAAATTCAACAGCGGTATCGGCACTAATTTTTTGCATGGACTTGATATCTTTTTGATCTAAAAAACTTAAACATTTCATCTCTGCTTGATCATAAATATCAAAGAGCTGCTTTACCGTAGGAGCGACTATCTCGCCAAATAACGACTCCTTATCCCCAAAATGTTTATAAAATGCACCATTGGTCACACCCGCGCCTTTGCAGATTTCTCGGACATTTGCTTTTTCATATCCTTTTTCTAGAAATTTTGTTTTAGCGCTTTCAATTAATTTTTTATGTGTTAATTCATAATCTCTAGTATTCATGTTACGCCTCCACAATAAGATTACTAAGTAATCATTTCAATTATATCATATCCCTTTTACTTGTCAATAGGGTCCCTTGAGAAGTATAGGGGGACAAACTCTTGTCACCGCAAGTATAATTCCACCGCTGCATTCCTTTAAGAATCCTAACATTTTCTTCCCTTCAAAAACATAGTCTTGTCATCTTTCCGAAGCTATACTTCTCATATAAACTTTGTTTTTTCTATTCTAAATCATCAATCACCATAATCTTCCTGGATTTTTAGATCTTATAGGCCTATTTTACCCCATTTTTGACATAACATTGCATGTAATTCCAGCCACAGCTATCATAGAAGTTTTTGCCTGCTTTTTCTTTTATCGGCCATAAAAGGCTCAGAGTTTTCTCAACCAATACAGCTTGAGTAAGCCTGAGAAAATAAGCTGGGTAAACGCCACAATCATCATCGCAACAAATGCTTCGTAACTTAAATACGCCACTGGCAACGATGCAATAATAATCAGTATCGATAAAACCGATACGACCTTTATACCCGACTTCATCCGAATTAGGATTTGCCGCTCATCGTTTTCTTTTAAGAACATCGCTCTCATCAGCTTTTCGTCCCTCATGACACGGTAGTAATACCCTATTAGAAACACAAAAGCGAATTCAAGCCCCGTAAAAAAGCCAATCACATAATCCGTGATATGTTCTTGGCCGGGAAAACGCTCTTTTAGATAAAAAACACCAAACATCATTGCAAGTAAAGCAAGAACACAAAGAATCAGTACAAGGGCGATTCTGTCCTTGAGCGTTTTCTTATAGTTTTCCATTCCTTTCATCTATTCTTCCTCCTCATCCATTTGAAAAATATCTTCGATTGACAAGTTAAAAAATCGTGCAATCTTAAACGCCAGGGGCAACGATGCAATATACTTCCCCGTCTCGATTGAGGTGATGGTTTGTCTGGTGACCCCAACCTCCCTTGCCAATTCCTCTTGAGAAAGCTTTCTTTTCTTTCTTAATTCTGGAAGTCGATTTTTCATTACGCCTCCTTTTATATGGTTTACTTTGCATTTATAGTATAGCTTACTTTGCAATAATTGTCAAGTATACTTTGCATTTTCCCGCGACAAAATAAAAGAACTAAGGGATTACTCCTCGATTCTTTTTATTTGGCATTCTTGTAGGAAACTTTTAGGATACTTGATGCTTGCCATTTGTTCTATTAAATTAATCTTTAGAAATTATTGTTTATCTGACGGCTTCCCCCACAAAAAGCACCCAAATACCATCCTTACTTTATTTTAAATACTATGAAAACAAGCATTTCTCATAATAAAAAAAGGCAGATACCCATGGGCATCTGCCTTCTTTTCTATACGCTATCGCGTTTAACGTTTTTTCTTCGCTTTTTTATACGCCGTATTCTCCAACGGCAGGTTCTTACGGAACTCGCCGTCCAGACGATAATATGCACCTTGGCATGCCGGTGCCGTCGGAATCGTTGCCAATTCACCGACACCAATCGCACCGTAAGCATATTCAATCCCCGGCTTTTCAATCGTAATGACTTCAATCTCAGGAATCTTGTTCGCTTTGAACAGACCGATGTTACCGTACTTGCCCTTCGGTACACCATTATCCAACGGATAATCTTCCGTCAGACCGTAACCCAGACCCATCACGACACCGCCTTCAATCTGTCCGCCCAGCGCCTGCGGGTTGACAATCTTGCCGACACCATGTGCCGCTACAACCTTGTAGCATTCACCGTTATCGTCCAGACAAACCAGGTGGGTCGCATAACCGTAAGCAACGTGCGACACGGGATTCGGCTTGTCGATACCCATGGGATCCGTCTTGGCCAGGTATTCCGCATAGAACTCCTGTCCTTCCAAATCCGCCAAAGTCTTACCGGCGTCCAGCTCGTTCTTGAGCAAGGTACCCGCACGACGTACGGCTTCACCTGAAACCAAGGTCTGACGGGAACCGGAAGTAACACCGGAGTTCGGTGCAAACTCCGTCGAAGGACTCGGTACCACGATACGATCCGCCGGCAAGCCCGTTGCCGACACCGTCATCTGCCAGAAAACGGTCCGAGAACCCTGTCCGATGTCGGATGCACCGACTTGAACATATACCAATCCGTCCTGTACGACCATCTTGCAGCGACCCATATCCGGCAATCCGACGCCGACACCGGCGTTTTTCAAGCCGCAAGCCAGGCCGACATGCTTTTCAGAGTCGAACCACGGTTTTACCGCTTCCAAGGTCTCTGCCAATGCGGTCGACGGATCGGCAATCTGACCGTTCGGTAATACCTGTCCGGGCCGGATGGCATTACGATAGCGGATTTCCCAGTCGGATAATCCGGTCTCATCCGCCAAACGGTTAATCAATGCTTCAATCGCAAAGCAGGACTGACAAACACCGAAACCGCGGTATGCACCGCCCGGCACGTTGTTCGTATAAACACCGTAACCCTCAATGTCCATGTTCTGATAATTGTAGGGACCCGCCGCATGTGTACATGCACGTTGCAATACCGGACCGCCCAACGATGCGTAAGCACCCGTATCGAAATAAATGAGCGCCTGCATAAATTGGAAGATACCGTTTTCATCACAACCGATGGTGAATTCCATATCCGCCGCATGACGCTTCGGGTGGGTAATGATACTTTCCTGACGGGTGAATTTGATTTTACATTTCTTACCCGTGATGTAGGTGACCAATGCCGCCAGATGCTGCACGCTCATATCCTCTTTACCGCCGAAACCGCCGCCGACCAACGCATTCTCTACATAGACACGTTCTTCCGGCCAATCCAACATATGGGATACTTCGTGACGCGTGGCATAAACACCCTGATCCGAGGTAATTAATTTGATACCGTCTTTATACGGCATGGAAATACAACACTCCGGCTCCAGGAAAGCATGCTCCGTAAACGGCGTCTTGAAATGATCCGATACGATATACTTACACTTCGCACGGGCCGCCTCGGGGTCACCCTTGACGAGATGCTCGTGGGTCAGCATATTTCCTTCACTGTGTACCTTGGGTGCGTCTTCTTTCAATGCCTCTCTGGGATCCGTCACCGGCTCCAGTTCTTCATAGTCGATTTGAACGGCCTTCTTGGCCTCTGCCAAAATCGCTTCACTCTCCGCTACAACGAGACAGATATTGTCACCCGTGTAGCGCGTGGTCGTTCCCACCGGAATCAACACGTCCCAGTCGGTCCGTATATGTCCTACTTTGTTCACCGGCACGTCATCCGCCGTGTAAACGGCTACGACGCCGTCCATCGCCAATGCCGCCGATGCATCGATATTCTTGACAATCGCCCGCGGATACTTGGACTTGATGGGGCTTGCATAGAGCAGGTCATCCATCACGTAATCATCCGCATACAGGCCGGTTCCCAGTACCTTTTCCGCCACATCAAGACGGGTAATGTCCGAGCCGACCTGACCGTCCGCCGACTCCGCCTGAATGGTTTCTTCACCACGGAGAATCTTCGCCGCCAGTTCAATACCGTCAATAATCTTCACGTAACCCGTGCAACGACAGATGTTGTTCTTAATCGCATTCTTGATGTCGTCACGCGTCGGATTCGGATTTTGGTCAATCAGGTTCTTACCGCAGATGACCATGCCCGGAATACAGAAGCCGCATTGTACGGCACCGGTACGTCCGAATGCATATACGAAAGCATCCTTCTCTTCCTGAGAGAGACCTTCCACCGTGGTAATCGATTTGCCTTCAGAACGCTTTACCGTTGGTACACAAGCTTTCACAGCCTTGCCGTCGATAATGACATGGCAGGTTCCGCATGCACCCTCACTGCATCCGTCCTTTACGGACATCAAATGCAGGTCATCCCGAAGAAAACGGATAAGCTTCTTGTCTTCTTCACAGGTGACTTCGCGTCCATTTACTGTCAAAGTAAACATAAACAGACCTCCTTTTAATTCTATCCGCACGGAAAAATTCCGTGCGTTTGCCTTTCTTAGATTCTAGCATAACGCTTTTTCATATTCAATAAACGTCCTATAGAAAAAACCTATAAGTTGTGCGGAGCATGCCATTCGCTCAAGACGCCTGTACACCATTTTCAAAAATCGCCGGATTTTCTTGTGTTTCCCATGTGTCAAACCACCATATCTCGGTCTGTCGCCGGGGAATGTAGCGTCAAGGCCGTCTTGTACAACCGTTTCCGTTATATATGACAAACTTCTTCGCAAAAATGAAAACGTCCCGAATATCGTCAGCAGGACGACATTCGGGACATCTTCTTGTTCTTTTTATGATACTTCTTATCCGACGTCGAAAAAACTACCGCCGATGAACTCCCGAATCAAGGACGTCTTGGGGATGCGATCGTTGTCAATACCGACAAAATACTCCAGGAATTTCAGAAGGCGATTTACCTCGATATACTCCGGATCATCTCGCCGAATACCGAACAGCAACGGTTGCGCATAGACTTTCAAAACGGAAAGCTCGTATATCAACGAGGAGTTGAACATGACATCCGCCTCCTCCTGGTAGGGAAAGATATACTTCTCTTCGCCCTCACGCACCATGCGCCACATTTCAATTGTTCGATTGGCACGGGTGCCGCGGGTCCGCGCATCCCGGACAATCCGGCGAATCAGCCGGACATCGGAGGTTGAAATCCGATTATGCTCATCAATGTTCAGTTGCGTCAGGGGACTCAGGTAGATTTTAAACTTATCTTTGGCATCCAAGGTGTAGGACAACTTATCATTCAAACCGTGAATACCTTCAATAACCAAAATCTGATTATCATCCAGCTGGATGGCATTGCCGCGGTACTCCTTCTTGCCGGTAATAAAGTTGTAGGTCGGCAACTTCACGCGTTCGCCCCGCTGTAGCCGCCGCATGTGATCATTAAACAAATCCACGTCAATGGCATCCAGGGATTCAAAGTCATACTCTCCGTCCGGCAGACGCGGTGCCTCTTCCCGTTCCTTGAAATAATTATCCAGGCCCAGATAAAACGGCTTCACCATGTGTGCCAGCAGCTGAATGTTCAGGCGCTTTGAAAAGGTTGTCTTGCCGGAGCCGGACGGCCCCGCAATCATGACGAACTTCGTATCCGGCCGTTCGGCTATCATGTCCGCAATGGTCGCCAGCTGTTTATCATGATAACTCTCCTGTATCTGAATAATTTCATCGATGCGCCGGTCCCCGGCACAAATGATGTCGTTCAAATCCGCCAGAGTGGATATGCCCTGTGCACTGATCCACTTATGATTTTCCCTGTACTCATGAAACAGCTTTCGTGGAATATCCGGTTCCGTCATTTCCATCTGCCGGGTCGGACATTGCAGGAGGAATCCCTCATCCAGCGGATAGATGGCAAAGTGCTTGATGTAACCGGTGCTCGGCAACATGTAGCCATAATAGTAATCCTGGAAGCGGTGCAGACGGTATACGTTCACCGCACCGGCACGCCGATAATGAAACAACCGTTCCTTGTCATACATGTGATATTTATGAAACAGCTCAATGGCCCGCCCCGTCGGATAGGCCTCCTTTTTAAAATCGGCATCTTCGTTGATGAGCGTCTGCATGCGCTCCGCCAACTTGGCGATGAACGCGTCACGATCCAATCCCGTATGTGCCGCCACCTGTTCCCAATCCGCTACGCGACAAAAAAAGCCATTGTCAATCGTATTGTCCACGAAAACGCGAATATCCGACTCAATGTCAATCAAATCGTAAAAAGACTTCACCATCACGAAGACCGTGCTGCGCCGGTAAGCCTCAAAACCACGCTTGTCCTCCATCCCGGCAAATCGGATGGTGCAGGACTCCCCGACCGTCTTGAACAATTCACGAATTCTGTTGCCAACATAGGCAATATACGCTTCCTCCGCCAATCCCGCCATTTTCGCCACGTCCAAAAACGTGGTCTTTGCCGAGACGGTAAATGTCCGTGAAATATTTTCTACCGTCACCTGTACATCTGTCGTTCCTGCTACAGCCACGTAAAACGCTCCTTCTTCTCTTCCGTCAGTATCTCCGGGCCCGGAATATGTTCCCGGATGTAATCACTCATAAAGTCGATAAAAATCTTTTCCACGCCATAGTGTCCGGCATCGATGATTTTCAACCCCATCTCCACGGCATCCAATCCGTCGTGGTGACTGATATCTCCCGTAATGAGGACATCCGCCCCGCCTTCTACCGCCGCCCCGATGGCACTCCGGCCTGAACCGGGCAGGATGGCGATGCGGTGAACCAACTCATTCAAATTACCGTATACCTTCACATTATCTACCTCGAAGGTATCCTTCACGACAAAGGCGAAACTTCGTAAATTGAGATGGGCCATCTCACCGATAACACCCAACCCGGCTTCCTCCGCCGTAGGTAACAAGACTTCCATATCATTAAGCCAGAGCTTGCCGGCGGCAATCTCCGCCATGGACCCTTTGATATCGAAATTGGTGTGCATGGCATATACCGCAATGTCATTCTGAATCAATTGCATGATTTTACGACCGGTGAAATCATCCGTGTTCACCTTCTTGATGCCGGAGAAAATCATCGGGTGGTGGCTGATAATTAAATCAACTCCCTCCGCTACGGCCCGATCCGCAATGCCCTGATGTACGTCCACCGCCACCAGAATTTTATGAACTTCTTTCGCCCGGTCCCCGATAATCAGACCCACATTATCCCAGTCGCACGCATACTCCGGCGGCGACAATTCTTCCAATACCGCTATAACATCATTTACCGTCAACGATATCACCTCTTTTCATAACTGCCGACAGGCGACGAAGTCGTGCCCGTTCATCGGCAAGCGCCCCCGGCCGGTCAATGCCCTCGGTCCTCAGATGCGCTTCTATCTTTTCCAATTGCCTCAAACGTCGCTCAATCATCCGCCGCATCACGGGATGGCCCGTTCGTGCAAGCCGCATATCCCAGTCACCGTTCGTTCGCCCGTCACCGGGCGCCAACGTGAAAATCGGATAAAACTTGCCCCGCTCCGTTGTCAAATCCTCCGCCATAATGGCAAGCCCCAGTGCCGATAAGCCCTCCGCCAAGGCTGCGACGTCGGACTGCGGTTCGATGACGATGCGGGCAAAGGCATCCAACTTTTCCCGGTCTCGTGCCAATATCTTTAGTATCAGGAGCCCGCCCATTCCGCAGATGGTCAGTGCCTCCGTTTCTCCGGCCCGTATATTCGACAAGCCGTCGGATTGCCGGATATCGATACGGTCCGAAACACCATATGCACGGACATGTTCCCGTGCCGCCGCCAGCGGTCCCGGTCGAATGTCCGCCGCCACGGCAAAGTCCGCACCGCCCGCCGTCACGAAATACAGTGGCAAATAGGCATGATCGCAACCGATATCCGTAATACTTTTGACACGGCCCACCGCATCCGCCACACATCGTAATCGTTTACTCAGCTTCATTCTTCCAAATAATCCCGTAATGCACAGCTTCGGGACGGATGGCCCAATTTTTTCAACGCCTTCGCTTCAATCTGACGAATCCGCTCCCGTGTAACGTTAAAGACGCGGCCAACCTCCTCCAAGGTTTGTGAACGTTGTCCGTTCAGACCGAAACGCATAATCAAAACCTGCCGCTCCCGCTCATTCAAAATCTTCATGGCATCATTGAGTTGTTCCCGCAGCAAATTATGTGACACCTTATCCTCCGGAGACAAAGTCCCCTCGTCCTCTATAAAGTCACTGAGATGGGAGTCGTCTTCCTCGCCAATGGGCGTCTCCAATGAAACGGGATCCTGCGAAATCCGCATCACCTCTTCCACCTTCTCGCGCGTCATGCCCAGCACCTCGCCGATTTCTTCCGGCAGGGGATCACGCCCCAGCTCCTGTACCAACTGCCGGCTGGTGCGGGTAACTTTATTGATTGTCTCCACCATGTGAACGGGAATGCGGATGGTGCGTGCCTGGTCCGCAATCGCCCGTGTAATGGACTGGCGAATCCACCATGTGGCATAGGTCGAAAACTTGAACCCCTTCGTGTAGTCAAACTTCTCAACCGCCTTCATCAGGCCCATATTCCCTTCCTGAATCAAATCCAGAAAGAGCATCCCGCGTCCGACATAATGCTTGGCGATACTCACCACCAGGCGGAGATTCGTCTCTGCCAGACGGTCGATGGATGCCTCGTCACCGAGCGATGCCATATACGCAATCTGCCGCTCTTCCTTCGGCGTAAGCAGGGGAATCTGCCCGATTTCTTTCAAATACATCTTTACGGGGTCATCTCCGTGACTGTGCTCCACGGGTCGCACCGGCTTGCCGGCTTTCACCCTGGCCATCCCCTTATCATCCACGTCATCATCTTCTTCAATGATGTCCATCAGGTCGATGCCGTTCTTCTCCAGACAGCTGAACACGAATTCATTTTCTTCTTCCGTGAGGTCCAGGTCTTTGAAGCAGAGATCGATGACGTCATAATTCAACTTAATCTGTTCCCGCTCCAAGGTCTCGATTAATTCGGCCACTTTGTTTTCCAGAAACTCTTTACTGTTCATACCGTCCCTCCGTCAATTTATTCGTATTACCACTTTTTTAATCTGCTCTCTTCTCTCCGTCAAGGCAACCGTCTCCGCAAAATCATCACAGACGGCCAGATGACGGTTGACGGATGCCGCAACGAAGTTTATGAGGTTCTCGTTCAGCCCCCGCTCATAATCCGCCGGACTCAATTGCAGCAGTTCCTCATTGCAATACAGGGTATCGCCCGCCAATGCAATCTCCTCTTCCGTTTCAAAACGTGAGAGCAGGCGATGTTCCTCAATGCCTTTTCCGGCCTCCAACTCCGTCACCATCACTTGAAAGAGACGGCGTAGTCGCTCGTCTGAAAAGTCCTCCGCCTGTATATAGGGTTTTATTTTTTCGTAAACCCCCTGTCGACTCATCCACCAGAGCAACTGCTGCTCCAGGGGATTCACCGGCCCGGTCCGTCGGAGCCGTTCCTGCCGACGTTCTTCAACGAGGGTCTTTTCCAACGGTTTCCGCTGTACCTTCGCCACACCGAGCATCTCCCTGAAAATAGCGCCATCCAAGCCGAAATATCCTATCAGGTCTTCCGTAGCCACGCGAACATACTCCTCCGGATACCCTGACAGTTCGACGGCCGCCTCCTTCGTGAAGCGAATTTTCTGTGCCGGGTCGAGCAAATCGAACTGCCGTTTCAGAAGCCCAATCCGAAAATAAATTTCCGGTTCCGCCGCATCAATACAAGCCTGCAAATAATCAGCCCCCGCCGCTTGCAAGCATTCATCCGGATCCTTATAGTCCGGCATATGAATCACCTTGACGGACAGGTCCGCCGCCACCATTAACGCCGCCGCCTTGACGGTCGCATTTTGTCCGGCCTCATCACTGTCGTATAAAAGATAGATATTCTTCGTCAACTTTCGCAATTCGGTCGCATGGTCCGGTGTAAAGGCCGTTCCCAACGTTGCTACCGCCATGTCAAAGCCGTATTGATGTAAGGTGATGACATCCATGTACCCCTCACAAAGAATCATATACGGTGCCCGGCTTCGCTTGGCAAGATGTAGTCCATACAAGGTCTTTTTCTTATGAAAAATATCCGTCTCGGGGGAATTCAGATATTTGGGACCACGCCCGTCCATCAGGCGTCCGCCAAAGCCGACAATCTTGCCGAACTTATCCATAATCGGAAACATGACGCGGTCGTAGAACTTATCGACCGCCCCCATCGTTTCAAAGGTACTGAACAAGCCCGATTTTTGTAAAATTTCGTCTGAAAAATCCGCAGCCTTCAACTCGTTATACAGATTCTTCCGTCCGGGTGGAGCATAGCCCAGTCCGAAACGGTTCATCAGTTCATTGTCCATACCGCGTTCCCGCAGATAATCGTAAGCCTTCTGTCCCGCCTTGGAACGCAACTGTTTGAAAAAGTAGACGCCGGCGGCACGATTCACGGCCCGCAGTTTATCATAGGTGTCATCATGCGGCGTCTTTGTCTCCGTCAGGGTCATCCCCGCCCGATCGGCAAGAAAACGGACGGCCTCCAGAAACGTCAGATTCTCATACTTCATGATGAAAGAAATGACATTACCACGCTCATGACAACCGAAACAGTGGAAAACGTTCCGCTCTCGATTGACGGTAAAAGATGGGGTCCGCTCATTATGAAACGGACAAAGCCCCTTGAAGCTCGACCCGCTGCGCTTTAATGAAACATATTCGCCGATAATCTCCACGATATCGCTTCGATCAATCAAGTCGTCTATCTGTTCTCTCGGTATCATTATCGCTTCTCCCATCCCCGCGGAATGAACAAGCGCCGATATTCGTCAATGGCGAAACGGTCCGTCATGCCCGCGATATAGTCGCAAACCACCTGTTCCCTGTTCTCCGCCGCCGGACTATGCAGCGCCCGATAATGTTCCGGCAACTCTTCAAAATGCTCTTCGTAATAGGCGTAGAGTTTCTTGACGAGCGCCACCGCCTTGGCCTCTTCTTCCTTGGCGATGCTGTTGTGATATACGTGCTTCATCATATAGGCGCGCAGGCCCCGTAATGCCTGATCCACGGACGGACTCATGAGAATATCATTTTTATCCCGACTGTAGTCGACGATATCATGAATCAACGTATTCAAGCGCTCTCTTGACGTCCCGCCCAGTACCCGACGAAACTCGGACGGCAAATCATCCTCCGTCAATATCCCGGCACGGATGGCATCATCGATATCACTGTTGACATAGGCAATCTTATCCGAATAACGGACAATCTTCCCCTCCAACGTGGCGGGATTGCCCGATGTCTTGTGATTTCGAATCCCGTCCCGGACCTCCCAGGTGAGGTTCAGCCCCCGGCCTTTCTTCTCAATCACTTCCACCGTCCGGACACTTTGTTCGTTATGGCGAAAGCCACCGGGCCGACATGCGTTCAACGCCGCCTCCCCCGTATGACCGAACGGCGTATGCCCTAAATCATGCCCCAGGGCAATCGCCTCCGTCAAATCTTCATTCATGCAAAGAGCGCAGGCAATGGTCCGGGCCGTTTGCGATACCTCCAAGGTATGCATCAGACGGGTTCGATAATGATCCCCCTTCGGCGCCAGAAATACCTGCGTCTTATCCTTCAATCTTCGAAAACTTTTTGAATGCAGAATCCGGTCGCGATCTCGCTGATAAACCGTTCGGACATCACACTCGGGCTCCGCCCGATCCCGTCCGCGGGAGTGTACACTGTGTGCTGCATACGGGCTCAGCAGACTCGCTTCCTGTGCTTCGCGTCGTTCTCTGACATTCATGGCGACTCCTTCCGTCAGTCAGCCGTCACCTCATATGTTTTAATATAATCTCGTATCGTGTCTTTCCCCTTGAATATACCCAACAGGGCCGACCTCGTGTAACCGAGAATCTCCGGCTTCTCTCCCAGGCCAACGCACCACTTCGTATTCATAAATGCCTTATGCGCTACCAACAAGCGCTCTTGCTGCGGCGAGGGCAGGGCCGCGATGACGGCATCCGGTACATAGTTGTTGATCATATTGACCAGCGACTCCGGATTCTCATCCTCTGAACATATGCGTTCGGACAGGACTCTTAAGGCCGGATATTTTGCTGCCAGAAAATCCTTCAACCGCTCCATCAACTCTTCCGTTGCCGTCAGCAGGACTACGCCGCCATCTCCGAGAAATTCAAACAGTTCAAGATAAAAGCCGCCGGAAACAACATCCTCCGATGCCGTCCCGATATCTTCCCCGGCGCAGAGAATTAGATCCGCCGCGGCAATATCCGCCGCAACGCGTTCTCCTGCCAATGCCGCCTCCAGGGCCGCTGGATTCAGACGAATGACCGTTTTTATGCCTTCCGTCTCCAATGCCGGCCGCATCGACTCCGTAACCATATCTTCGGAAAATATATCAAACCGGACTCCGTCCATTGCCAACGTTTTCTTCATATATCCTCCCACCGAATTAGCTGAGTACGGCCAGGGACACCATCATGCCGATCAGCAGAACGCAGGCAATCACGCCCGACGGCGTAAAAAACCGTCGCATGGGTACATCACCGCGCTTAAAGTAATTCCGCAACAAATCCTCCCGACCATTCATCTTTGCCGTAAATCGCAACAACAAGATGCCTAGAATGGCCGTGAACAAGGCCAAAGGAAGCATCCGGGCAATCTCCGCCCAACTCGGCATGCCCGTACTGCCTGAAAGCAGTGTCTTCAATTCATTATAGGTTTCCGCATACGTCGGGTCACCGCTCTTTTCCGCCATCTGCCGATAATACGAAGGAAGAAGCAGCGCCGCAACATTCATCGCATTAAACACAAAATGCAGAATCATGGGGACAATCGTCGAACTGTTCGCCTCCGCGATAAAAGCCAAGATGATGCCCATCAAAAATGCATAAGCGAACTGATTGAAGTTCATATGCACCAGGCCGAAAATCAAGGCGGAAAGCACGGCCCCGCGAAAATAGCCCATACGCCGGAATGTCCCGTAATAGAGCCCGCGAAACTGTAACTCCTCGAAAATGCCGGGCAGTACCGCAATCGCGATAAGCAACAGACTCAGCGGCAACTTGCCCAACATCGTCATGGACGACTCGACATAATTAAAAGCGCCCAGCTTCATACTGATGAGGTTCACCAGACTGATAATCCGACCAAACATAATCAAGGCTACCAGACTGATAAAGAGGCTCGAAACCTTGAAACGGTTCAAACCTAGGATGCCTCGAGTGTCGACACGATTTTTGGCAACGAACACCAGCGTCGGCAATACGAGAATCCACGGTGTCAGTATCAATCCCGCCGTCAATACACCCTCATTCAAGGGAGACAGGCCCATGTAGGCCGGTAATGTCGCTTGAAGAATTGAGCTGAGCAACACGAGCAATACGGTTATGAGAAAAACGCGAGCGGTACGCTTTACCGCAATATCAGCCGTCGATGTCATGAACCAAAAACTCCTTCATATGCTCTTCGTCTTCGGGATTGTCGAATAAAATTTCGACCTCGCCCAAATCATCGTTGAGGCATTTGGCCACGATGATAAATTGCGAAAGCTTCGACTTTAAATTCAACTTACCCTCCTTATTAATCAGGAAAGCTTCTCCCGTCAAATTATCAATCAACTTGAAAAATTTATTTACATTATTGATTTTATTAATTTTCATATCCGCTCCGTTTCTTCGGGATATTCGAATCACCCCGAAATCGTCATTGAATTATTATATCATCAGACTGTTCATTTTGCAAACCATACGACGGGGTTCACCCTGACGAATGTGATGGGCCGGCCGCTTCCTATCAACCGATTAACCGCCCGGATTCAGCCGCCAAGGCCGCCAATGCCCGCAACGCCGTATCCACCTCTTCCGAAGTCGTAAATGCGCCGAAAGAAAAGCGTATGCCACCCCGCGGCATGGTCCCCAGCGTCTGATGCCCCAGGGGTGCGCAATGCAAGCCTACACGCGTCATGATGCCGTAATCTTCATCCAAGCGCCACGCCAGTTCTCCTTCATCCATGAAATCACACTGTAAGAGAACGACGGGAACACTTTCCGTCCGAACCACATCGGCGATGATCCGGTATCCGTCCAGACGCCGGACGCCCGTCAGAAAATGAGCCATACAGGCCATCTCGGCCGCATGAATCGACGCCCGCCCCCGCTCATTAATGTAGTCGATGGCCGCACCGAGAGCCAGAATCCCCGGCAGGTTGGGCGTGCCGGGTTCGTAGCGGTCAGGCATAATGGCCGGCATCTTCGCACTGTGTGAATCACTTCCCGTACCACCGCAAAATACCGGCGTGACGAGCGGCACAATCTCGGGACGAATCAAAAACCCGCCCGTTCCCTGCGGTCCGAGCAAACCCTTATGACCTGTAAAGCAGAGGATGTCGATGTGTTCGCCGACCATATCGACGGGCAGAGTCCCCGCTCCCTGAGCCGCATCCGTAATGAAAACGAGGCCATGGCGGCGGGCCATCTCACCCAAGGCCCTCACGGGTGCAACGGCGGGACAAATATTTGATGCATAGGTGCAGATGACGGCCCGCGTCTCCGACCGAATCAAGGCCTCTGCCGCTTCAACGTCGGTCCGTCCCGTCTTATCCGCCGGCATGATGTCATACGTAATGCCGCAGTGCTCGCTCAGATAATGTAACGGACGCCACACGGCATTATGCTCCAAACCGCTGATTAAAACGTGGTCCCCCGATTTGAGCAAGCCGAAGAGAACCATGTTCAGCGCCTGTGTCACGTTCGCCGTAAAGATAACATTTTCCGGTCCGTACCCGTTAAAGAAATCGGAAATCTTCTCCCGCACCGCCAGTACCTGCTCCGCCAGCTCATAGGCTTCATGATAGCCGCCCCGGTTAATATTCGTTCCGTGACTGCACATCTGTTCCGTCATGCAGCGGATAACGGCCGGCGGTTTCGGGAAGGATGTTGCCGCCTGATCCAAGTTGATTGTCTTCATCCGATGCTCCTTTCACCCCGTTATCATAACATGAGGTGCACGATGCCGCAACCGTCCGGTACCGTCCGTCATATGCGAATCGCCATTCCTTGCGGGTTTCCGCATCCATGAAGTTTTCATGACCGTTGCCCCGAGACTTCCCCCCGTTCCCTTTTCGTGTTACAATGGCATCGATATACGTAAAGGAGGACTTATGCGTTTAACAAGCTTGGTAAAAACATCGGGTTGCGCCGCAAAATTGAATCCCTCGGATTTGGCGCGAACCCTGGAAAAACTGAAAACTTTTCCCGATGACGCCCTCATGGTCGGCTTCGATAACAGTGACGATGCCCTTGTCTATCGGGTCCGCGACGATCTCGTCGCCGTCCAGAGCGTCGACTTCTTCCCCCCGATGGTGGACGATCCCTACACCTTCGGTATGATTGCCGCCGCCAACTCGGTCAGTGACATCTATGCCATGGGCGCCGAACCGAGCATCGCCATGAACGTGCTCTGCTTCCCGTCCTGTACCGACTTGGACATCATGCGCGCCATCCTGCAAGGCGGCATTGACAAGGCGCGTGAAGCCGGTGTCACCGTGGCGGGCGGTCATACCGTGGAAGACCCCATTCCCAAATACGGGCTTTGCGTCACGGGCTTTGCCCGACCGGAAGAAATCTTCCGTAACGACACGGCCCGGGAAGGCGACGTGCTCATTCTCACGAAGCCGCTGGGCGTCGGCCTCATCAACACCGGTGCGAAGGTTGATATGGTCAGTGAAACGGCCCGAAAAGCGGCGGAGGCTTCCATGATGACGCTCAACAAATATGCTAAGGAGGCACTGCGGGATTTGACCATCCACGCCGTAACCGACGTCACCGGGTTCTCCTTGGCCGGCCATGCCCTGGAAATGGCACGCGGTGCGGACCGGACCGTGGAAATATATACGGACAATCTGCCCATCCTCCCGGAGGCACGCGTGCTGGCACAGCAGGGCATCATCCCGGAAGGCACCTACAATAATAAAAAATTCCTGGCGAATGACTGTCTGGCGGATGGTAAGATTGCAGAAGATTTACAGGATGTCGTCTTCGACCCGCAGACATCGGGTGGCCTCCTGGTCAGTCTCCCGGAAGCCGATGCACAGCGTTATCTCCGTCGCTGTCGGGACTTTACGAAAGACGCACGCATCGTGGGTAAAGTCATACGCAAGGGGGACCGTGCCATCATTTTGCGTGCATAATGACCGGAAAATATTTCCCCCGGAACACTTCCCCGCTCATGACATATATCGTAAAAACGGTCGACACCTGTTCGGTGTCGACCGTTTGTGTTTACAACTTCATTTTGTTCAAAATGACATCGTACATGCCATTACCGTAATTCAATGTTCTGTTCACACGGCTTATGGTCGCCGTCGAAGCGCCCGTTTCTTCCGCTATCGTCAGATACGTCTTTTTTTGCCTCAACATTTTCGCAACTTCCAGACGTTGAGACAGAGAAAAAATCTCCGTGACCGTACATAAATCTTCGAAAAAGGCCTTACACTCTTCTTCGTTCTCCAGCGCCAACACGGCATGGTAGAGTTGATTCCGGATTTCCTTATCTACTTTTCGTCCCATACTTCCTCCTCACGTAACACTGTCTCATTGTAACACTTTAAGCCGTTAAAGTAAAGAGGTTTCTCAAGCTGTTTCAACTTTTTCATACATCCGTTTCCACACCGCTGACGCCATCACTTTTTGTTCTGACGTGTCGCGGCCGCCGCCAATTCCGCGGGCGTGAAATGGTATACTTTATCACAAAAATGACAGTTCACCGTAATCGGTTCACCCGCATCCGCCATCTCTTGCAATTCCGTCGATGACAAAGAAAATACCGCTCGTTCCACTCGTTCCCTGTCACAATCACAACGATAGACCGTTTCCACCGTTTCCATTACCTCCGGCATCAAGCCGTCCAGGACACGACGCATCAGCGTCTCCGTCCCTGCCGCATCCGCCGCCAACAAGTCCGTTACGGACGGAATCTCCGCCAGGTTTTTCTCCAGTCGGGCAATTACGGTTTCATCCGCCGAAGGCAACAGCTGAACAATGAAGCCGCCCGCCACGCGCACACTCGCATCCTCGCGGTCCATCAAGACGCCCGCCCCCACGGCGGAAGGCGTCTGCTCCGAGGTTGCAAAATAGTAAGTCATGTCATCCCCGATCTCGCCGGTTAACAGCGGTGTCGTGGAATGATAGGGTTCCTTCAAACCCAAATCTTTCATAACGGTCAGCGTTCCGTTACCGAGTGCGCCGCCCACGTCCAACTTCCCGTCCGGCCGGGCATAGCCTTGAAAATCATTTCGGTATACGTAGCCTTTCACATGGCCGTCCGCACCCGCGGTCACCAACAGACCGCCCATGGGACCGTCCCCGTCCATCTTGACCGTCAAAAGATCATCCGGTGACTTCATCATCAACCCCATGATACTGCCACAGGTCAACAGGCGACCTAGGGCGGCACATGCCACGGGATTCAGCCCGTGCATTTGACGAGCCGTTTCCGCCATGTCCGTCGTCCGGGCAAAAAAGGCGCGAATACTCTTATCACCCGTAATTACTCTATCTATCGTGGCCATATTACCGTCCGCAACACTTCTTGTATTTTTTACCGCTGCCACAGGGACAGGGATCGTTTCGACCAACCTTGTTCTCGTTGACGACGGTACCGGACTTCCGCTGTTCGAGGTAAAGTTCCTTCCGCTTCTTCTCCGGGAAGATGGCATCCCACTCTTCCAGCTCATAGAGCCAGTCGGCGCGCGCTTCCACCATATCCTTGTATAATTGCTCCAGGTCGACGCTAAAGTCAATGACCGTATCTTCCGTCATCGTCTCCACATCGACGGGATGTACCAGACTACCACTGATACCGTCCACGAAACCGGTCGCATAAAATACGTCCATGTCATACGCTGCCGCAAAATCTTTCAGAGACAGCTTCGGCAACTTATCCGGTTCCGCCAAAAAGCGACGGTACACCGCCTGCTCTTTTAGAAAATAGGGTTGCCAAAAATCCTGTCCGCCTCGTACTTCATTAACTTCCTTCGAATAGGCGACATCGCGCCATTTTTTCAATAAACTCATCGTTTTCCTCTCCCGGGCCTAATATGCCTTACCCCAATATACTTTTTTCTTTGCCGGCTTACCGCAACAGATGCAAACGTCGTCAATCGGTTCCTGATCGAATGGCATGCATCGACTGGTAACGGTCAAATCGTCCTTGATTTTATCTTCGCAAGCCTCATCACCGCACCACATGCCGATGGCAAAGCCCGTTTTCTCCTCACTGAAGCGACGCAATTCTTCGTAATTATGCACCTCGGTCATATGTGCGTCCAAGAATGCTTTCGCTCGCTCATACATATCACGTTGCATGGTCTCGATGGTCCGCGCCAGAACGGTCGACAGTTCCGCCAAGGGGACGAATTGCTTCTCCCGCGTATCCCGCCGTACGATAACACATTGCGCCTTCTCGATATCCTTTGGACCGATTTCGATGCGTAGCGGTATTCCCTTGATTTCCTGCTCGGCAAACTTCCATCCCGGACTCTTGTCCGATGTATCGATGTCCACCCGGAAATCCGCCTTCAAACCGTCCATCAATGCATACGCCTTATCCAACACGCCTTCCTTATGCTGCGCAATCGGAACAATCATCACCTGCGTCGGTGCCAGTACCGGCGGTAAAACGAGACCGTCATCATCGCCGTGCACCATGATGACCGCACCGATGAGCCGCGTACTCACGCCCCAGGACGTCTGGTGCACGTAAGCCGGCTTATTCTCCTTATCCATGTAAGTGATATTAAAGGCCTCCGCAAACCCCGTACCGAAGTTGTGGCTCGTACCGGACTGCAGCGCCTTGCCGTCTTTCATCAACGCCTCAATCGTATACGTCGCTTCCGCACCCGCAAATTTCTCCTTGTCCGTCTTTCGGCCCTTCACCATGGGAATCGCCAACACTTCTTTGCAAAAGTCCGCATAGCAGTTCAACATGTCGATGGTTTCCGTCTGCGCTTCTTCCGCCGTGGCATGAGCCGTATGCCCCTCCTGCCACAGGAATTCCGCACTGCGTAAAAACGGACGCGTCGTTTTTTCCCAACGCACGACGCTGCACCACTGATTGTATTTTTTCGGCAAATCCCGATACGACTGAATCTCTTTCCGGTAATGTTCGCAGAACAACGTTTCCGATGTCGGACGGATACAGAGCCGCTCCGTCAATTCCTCCTCGCCCCCGTGCGTCACCCAGGCTACCTCGGGTGCGAAGCCTTCCACATGGTCCTTCTCCCGCTGGAGCAGGCTTTCCGGAATAAACATGGGCATATATACGTTTCGATGTCCCGTCTCCTTAAAGCGGCGATCCAACTCCGCCTGAATCCGTTCCCAGATGGCAAATCCGTTCGGCTTGAAAATCATACAGCCTTTGACGCCGGAATAGTCCATCAACTCCGCTTTCTTTACAACATCCGTATACCATTGCGCAAAATCCTCCGCCATGGGTGTGATGTCCTCTACCATCTTCTTCTCTTTACTCATCCTCTGTCTCCTTACCATCGGAAGCCGGGCCGCTTCACCCGCAACACCTTGCTTTCCAATACCACCATATATTCGTATCGACCGACTTCTTCGACGGCCTGAATCCGTTCATCAAATGTAAATCTGAAGCGGAGAAACCCGTTCCGCGTATAACCGGTCATCTGCTTCCCGTTCAATAAAACCATCGTATCATCCGTAAGTGCGATATCCGTATAGAACTCCTGAAACTGCCGATGTGCACGGGGTTTGAAATCCGTGTCATACCGAATCACCGCCGACGCGCCGTCTTCTTTTCCAATTTCGTAAATTCCGTCTTGACGGATAAAAATCCGACTCATGCCGGGTGTCACCGCCCGTTCCGAAAGAAGAACTTCACCGCCCTTTTCCGCGAACTTATACACTTTCTCGTCACTGAAGGCGAAGGCCTCCCCGTTATTCGCGTAGCGAATCTTCGGAATCATACTCTCATCAAAACGAAAATCGGCAATCTTCGCATCAGCCAAATTATCCGACTTTGTCGTAAAGTCGTAAAAAAATACATTCGAACAGTAACTTTGTCCGTCCACATGTAACTGCACGATGGCAAAGCGGTCCCCCGCCGGACTGAAGGTGAAGTCCAATGGGATTCCGCCGCCGTCCATGACCGCACGCATCTCTTTTATATTCGTACCGTCCGGCTGATAAAAATTGATATAGCTGTCTGTCCGATCCGTGCTCAATACGGCAACCTCACCGTCGGGTCGGACCCGGCAGCGCTCGATATTGCGAACGGCATGGAATATCTCACCCGCCCCCGTCTCATCAAACGGCAGGACCGTATTGCCCGCAATATCCACCATTGCACCGTGACGCCCGGCAATCTCCACCTGCGGATTCCGGACGGTGTATCGTGCTGTCCAAACCATTTCGTCATCCGCATTGTAATAAGTGATACCGTTATTACCATAAGCAATCATGCCATCGGCAAACCGACGGTAGCGAGCCGCCTCCGACCCGTCCCCCGCAGGACCTTCCTCGATAATCGGCGTCGTATAGCAACGGAATGCCGAATAAACACCGGACAAAACAAGAAGCATTACACTTAAAAATAAGGCAATGCTCGCTCCGATTTTACGTCTTGTTATTTTCTTCCGTCGTCTCGAATCTATGCTGAGCTCGGCACGATTTTCCGTGCCGAGCTGCCGTTGTTTTCCATAACGTTTCCGACTACTCTCCGGCATAGTATTGTACCCGTGCTTCCTCCACATTGCCGGCATCACCATGTTCAATTTTTTCCGCCAAATCGGTCAGGCACTCGATACTCCGCAAATCTTCCGGGAGCTGGTCGTCATAATTTTGCCGTACGAAATCTCTGAGCCGGTTCCGATTCTTACGGGTCTCGTCCAGCTCCTTGGCCTTTTCTTCCACCTGTTTGATACCGTTGCGTACCTCCTCGGCATAGTGCTCGCGAATATTCGCTTCCATCTCCTTAGCCGTCTTGGCTTCAAATTCATGCAACTTGGCATCCTTCTCCAGCAGTTGATTCTCCAACAGTTTCCTCAACTCCGCCAACCGTTCGTCAAAGGACTTCAAATCATAGATACCTTCCCGCGGGTCATTCCGTACTTTTTCCGCATTGGCGGCCATGATACGTTCATTATTCTGCATTTTATCATAAATCTGACGGCTTTCCTCGAGGTAGCGCATGTTCGTGGTCACGTAATTACTTTTGATGATATAAATCAGTGCATATACGGCCGAAAACAGAATGAAAAAAATCCATTGCACATTGTCGGGAATCAGAAAACGGAGCAACAACAATACCAGCGCCGTCAGACCGAACACGATGGCCCCGGCGATGGCGCACTCCTTCGCGCCCTTTGGCGTCAACAGGGTAAAATACAGTCTGCTGTTGGACTTTACGGAAACCTTATGTTTTTCCGACAAGCTGTTCAGCTGTTCATCCAGACCGCGATTCGCGATAATCAACGACTCATTCGTCTCGTCAATCCGCTTTCTAACCTGTTTTTCCTTACTTTTTTTCCGACGTCCTTCTTCCGACTTTATCTCTTTCTGGATTTCGTCAAATCGCTCTCCGTACATCCTTTCGATGTTACGACGGGACTCCGAGATTTTTTTATTGATTTCATGCTCTATCCCGGCTTCAAAGGAAGTCTGTCTTTTTCGAAAACTCTCCGCCTCTTTTTCCAGCTTTTGCACACGCTCTTCATAGTCATTCAACTTCTTTTTATTGTGAATGGCGTCCAACAGCCATTTTCTTCCTTTATCGGCAAGCATACGATATCCTCCGTTTTCTTCCGTTAATATCCGTCACTGTCACATAAATTATATAGGAATCATAAACAAGTTTCAAGCACTTTACCGGTCATTGTCTACTTTTCCCCGGCAACGTCAACTGCAATATCCATGTCACGGACCGGCCGCCGGATGCAAACTGCAAACGCTTCGCACCGGATTGCCCGCCATAACTGAAATGACCGCACATTCTCATGTGCGGTCCCTATCTCATCCGTTATCCGGCAATATCAGCAAATGATGTCTAAAATCTCAGGTAGACGGTCGACGGATGCATCCGCTTGCCGAACGGTCGTTTCCGCACCGAAACCGTAGGTCACCAAAATACAGTCCATGCCGACACTTCGCGCACCCTCCAAATCGAAAATCGTATCTCCGATCAGCACCGTCGTCACCGGAGAGGGTTGTTGAAAGCGTCCCAACACATAGGATAAAACCTCCGCCTTTCGGCCCCTGTCACGATCGTGAATGCTGCCGCCGATGACCTCAAAATATCCGTCAAGACCTTGCTCCCGGAGAATCTGTTCCGCCATCGGCTCCGGTTTGGATGTCGCCAAACCGATTCGCTTGCCACGTTCATATAACCCCGCCAATGTCTCCTCAACCCCGGGATAAAGGTCGTACATGTGGATGCCCTCGGGAATATAACGTTTTCTATAGGCCGCTACCGCTGCCGCCGCCTCCTCCTCATTCATCCCCGCATATTTCATAAATGAATCGGTCAAGGGCGGGCCGATGAAGAGCGGGAAGTCCTCCTCCGCCACTTGAAAACCCGTTTCCGCAAGGGCATACTCCACACAATATCGGATGCCGCGATATGAGTTGATTAACGTACCGTCCAAGTCAAACAGGATGATGTCCTTTTTCATGTCTTCGCCTCAATTTCCTGAAAAAATCACTAATCAATGCCGAGCACTCCGCCTCCAGCACCCCGGTCTCCACAACGGCCTGATGATTGAACTTCGGCTCCGCCAGAAGATTCATCACCGATCCGCCACATCCCGCCTTGGGATTGACGGCCCCGATTACCACCCGGTCAACCCTCGCCTGTACCAGCGCACCGGCGCACATGGGGCAGGGTTCCAAGGTAATATACACCGTACACCCTTCCAATCGCCAGTCACCTGCCCGCTTACACGCCTTCTTCAAGGCCAAAATCTCGCAGTGATGTAAGACATTGGCATCCTTTACCCGTCGGTTATAGGCTCGTGCGATAATTTCCCCGTTACGTACGATGACGCACCCGACGGGTACGTCATCATTGGCAAGTGACTTCTTCGCCTGCCGATATGCTTCGCGCATAAAGCGTAAATCCTCCGCTTCGGGCGGCTTATTATCTGGTTGCTTCATAATACGCATTCAACGCACTGATTAAATCATCCGCATCAATACCGTGTACCATGGCCGCCTCTTCAAGCGTCTCCTGCGTGGACGCATGGCAACCGACACAATGCATTCCCGCATTCATCAAAATGGGGATGAATCCGCTGTCTAAATTTAACAGCTCCTGAATGGTCATATCCTTTGTGATCTTCATTGCATTCCTCCTTATTAAAATATTCATAACTGCCAATGTCAGTGATGATGATATTATATATAATTTTCAAACGTTCGTAAAGGGGCGACGGCACAGACTGTACCGCTATTTACCAGCCGCCGTCAAAGCCGATTCGTTGTCCCGTCATATAAGCGGGCGCCGCCAAGAGTGTCCGAATGAATGCGGCACACTCCGCCGGCGTACATTGTCGGCCGACGGGGATTTCCGCCTCCACGGCGGCAACCTCTCCGGCATCCAGGTGGGCGTTCATCTTTGTATTGACCATGCCCAAGTCAACCGCATTCACGGCAATGCCGGACGGTGCCACTTCTTTCGCCAGTGCCCGTGCGAAACTGTCCAAACCGCCCTTGGCCGCACTGTATGCAACCTCCATACCGGCACCTTCCCGTGCCCATATGGACGAAACGAAAAGCATGCGACCGCTCTTTCCGGCAATCATCCCGGGTAGGATGGCCTTCGTTAACAGGAAGGCCGAGGTCAAATTGACGCCGATGACCCGCTCCCAGTCCGACCGAGTCATATCCTGCACCAAACCGATATGTGCCGCACCCACCGTATGAATGAACTGACCGACCGGTTGTCCGTCCGACAGACATGCCTCGGCAAACCGGGTCACGACCGCTTCATCGGCCAGGTCCCCCATGAAGCAACGTGCCGCCGGTGTCCCCGTCCGTTCGCGCAATCGTCGCATGGCCGCTTCATTTTTATAGCCCAACAGAATCAACTCGTGCTCCGGCGCCAATGCCTCGGCAATCGCAAATCCGATATCACCCGTCGCGCCACTGATAACCGTTCGCATAGATCCTCCTGAAGAATTCTTGAAAAATAAAAAAAGAGAATGCTTCACATTCTCTTACTGTACGCTAGAGGATTCGAACCCCCGACCTTTTGGTCCGTAGCCAAACGCTCTATCCAGCTGAGCTAAGCGTACCTACCGTATGACAGCCTCCGGCTGTCATGCCTGCCGGCGACCGGAATCGAACCGGTACGGGATTTAACTCCCGCAGGATTTTAAGTCCTGTGCGTCTACCTATTCCGCCACGCCGGCTCAATCAATGGATGGAGGAGGATTCGAACCTCCGAAGCAACTTGCAACAGATTTACAGTCTGCCCCCTTTGGCCACTCGGGAATCCATCCGTGAACACACTAGTAATTTATACCACACATCCCGCCGATTTGCAAGCCTTTTTTTCCTTATTCAACGCTTTCCGTATAATTGTCCCACTCCTGCCGGTCCTTCCGCCGTTTACTTGACTTTCCCGATTTTAGCGAGTACAATTTTAACAGAACGAGCATGCTGCCTGAACAGGGGGTAAATTAATGAACGAAATTTTATATAAAAACTTGAACTGGGGATTATTGGAAGGTGTCCGGTTCTCGGACATCGAAAATCCCGCCGAAGTACTGGGCCCTCATATCTATGAAGACCTACTGACGGTAACGGCCTTCCTGCCCTCCGCCGACAAAGTTGAGGTCATCTTCCCACATGACGAAGATCGAACCTTTGAAATGGAGCAGGTGGATGAGGAAGTCTTTTCCGTCGTCACAACCTATGATACCATCCATCCGTATCTGCTGAAGATTACTTATGGCACGAACTACATTGTTAAAGAAGACCCCTACGCATTTTCTCCGGAGATTCCGGAAGGTATCCTCTTCGACTTTGCCACGGACTTGTGCCCGGACATCCACAAATGGCTCGGTGCCCATCCGAAGACAATTAACGAGGTTGACGGTATCCAATTTGCCGTCTGGGCGCCTATGGCACAGCGGGTCAGCGTCGTCGGTGATTTCAACCTCTGGGACGGTCGCCTACACCAGATGACAAAAATCCACGGCAACGGTATCTTCGCCATCTTCATCCCGGACATTGCGCCGGGTGAGCTGTATAAATTCGAAATCCGTTCCATCAACGGGGATGCGATATTAAAGGCGGACCCCTATGCGCGCTTTGCGGAATTACGACCGAATACGGCCTCGATTATCCACAGCGATGACTTTGAATGGACGGATAAAGAATGGCTTCAACATCGGCGCCATGCCAAGCATCATCGGGCGCCGCTCAACATCTATGAATTACATTTGGGCAGCTTCCGACGACCGGAGGACGGTCGCGAATTTTACAACTACCGCGAGTATGCGGAACTCGTTGCCGACTATGTGAAAGACATGGGCTATACCCATGTCGAGCTGATGCCCATTATGGAACATCCGTATGATGCCTCCTGGGGCTATCAGGTGACGGGCTTCTTTGCGCCGACCGCTCGCTACGGTACGCCGGAGGATTTCAAATTCTTCGTCAACCACCTGCACGAGCAGGGTATCGGCGTTATTCTGGACTGGGTCCCGGCACATTTTCCGAAAGATGAATTCGGCCTCGCACGCTTTGACGGCAGTTGTGTATACGAACATCTGGACCCACGACAGGGTGAACACCCGCAATGGGGTACTCTGATTTTCAACTATGACCGTAATGAAGTCACCAACTTTCTCTTGGCCAATGCCCGTTATTGGTTGGAAGAGTTTCATGCAGACGGTCTCCGCGTCGATGCGGTGGCCAGTATGATTTATCTCGACTTCGGCAAACGGGACAATGAATGGATTCCCAATGAATACGGCGGCAAAGAAAATCTCGGTGCCATCCGTTTCATGAAAAATCTGAACACCATGGTCGCCAAAGATCACAAAGGATGCATGGTCATTGCTGAAGAATCCACCATCTTCCCCGATATTACCGCCCCCGTGGCCGAAGACGGCATGGGCTTCGACTACAAGTGGAACATGGGGTGGATGAACGACTTTTTGCATTATATCCAATTGGACCCGATTTACCGGGCCGACCACCAGGCGGAAATGACTTTCAGTTTTTCCTACGCATTTTCGGAAAACTTCATCTTGGTCCTCTCGCATGACGAGGTGGTCCATCTGAAAAAGTCCATGATTGCCAAGATGCCGGGAGACTATGAACAGAAATTTGCCAATCTCCGTCTGGCATACGGTTTCATGATGACGCACCCGGGCAAAAAACTCCTCTTTATGGGCCAAGACATCGCCCAATTCGACGAATGGAATGAGGACGAATCCGTCCAATGGGAATTGCTGGACTACGAGGCACATCGCACCATGCAAAACTACGTGCGGGACTTGAATGCCCTGTATAAGGCACATCCATCGCTGTACTACTATGACTGTGATGAACGTGGCTTCCAATGGATTAACGGTGCCTACGAAGAAGAGAGTCTCTGTTTCTTCATCCGGAAAAGTCGTCGACGTAACGAGTTGCTCGTTATCGCCGCCAACTTCACGCCGATTCCGCACCGGAAGTTCCGCATCGGGGTTCCGTATAAGGGATTTTACAAGGAAATCTTCAACAGTGACGCCCGCAAATACGGCGGTGACAATGTCATCAACCGGCGGAAAATCGCTTCGGAGAAAGAAAAATGGGACTATCTGCCCTACTCCATCAGTATGAATATCCCACCCCTGGGTATATCCGTTCTGAAATTTACGGGCACGAAATAAGCATAATAAAAAAGGAGTCGCAATATAATTGCGGCTCTTTTTTTATTATGCCTATCAATAAAGTACGTTCTGTGCCGGCGCCCCCAAGCACTTCCCACTTGGACCTTTAAACCCGAAAACGGGCGGCGCTTCCCTGCGACCGACCGTTATTCGTGTAAAAAATCTTTGATGTATTTATAACGCGACGGCTGTCTCAACTTCCGTAGCGCCTTTGCCTCAATCTGCCGGATACGTTCCCGTGTGACGTTAAACTGACGGCCGACCTCTTCCAGCGTCCGGGACATCCCGTCCCGTAAACCGAAACGAAGGATGATAACTTCCCGCTCCCGCTCACTCAAGTCTTCCAATAAAATATCAATGTACTCCTTGAGCATCTCCGTCTCGAGACATTTTTCCGGCGTCAACGCATTTTCATCTGCCACAAAATCGCCCAGTGTGGAATCTTCTTCTTCCCCGATGGGCGTATCCAAGCTGGACGGTTCCTTCGCCATCTGAAGAATCTCTATAATCTTGCTTTCTTTCATGTCCAGCGCCTTGGCAATATCCGCCGGCTTGGGATCATGCCCCAATTCCAGTGTCAACTTCCGCTGTACCTTCGCCACCTTGTTGATGGTTTCCACCATGTGTACCGGAATCCGAATCGTCTTGCCGAAGTCGGACAACGCACGGGTGATGGACTGCCGAATCCACCACGTTGAATAGGTGCTGAGCTTGTACCCCTTCGTATAGTCGAATTTCTCGACACCCTTGATGAGACCAAGATTCCCTTCCTGAATCAAATCCAGAAAACTCATCCCGCGTCCCTTGTATTTTTTTGCAATGCTGACGACAAGCCGCAGGTTTGACTCCACCAACTTCTCCTTGGCGTACTCATCCCCCTCTGACATCCGCTTCGCTAAATCCAACTCTTCCTCCGAGGTGAGTAACGGTACGGCACCGATTTCTTTCAGATAAAGACGTACCGGGTCATCCGCACTGACCCCTTCCATCAATTTGCCTTCATCCTCATCATCCTCTTTATCATCAGGGTCATCCAAATCAACGGCATCTTCCCGAATGACATCAATGCCTTCCTGCTCCATGTACCGATAAATGAGATCCGCTTTCTCTTCACTCAAATCCAGGTCACCCAGAAAATTATTGATTTCTTCCGCCGTAACGATATTTCCTCGAGATTTACCGTGTTGAACGATCAATTTTATGAGTTCGAGAAATTCCGCTTCCCCGACTTTTCCCGGTTCCTCCACCTTCATCACTCCTTTTCAGCATCTCCTGCATAATACGCTAGACAATGGTAACAGATTCATCATCACATTGCAAGACGTTTTTAAATGTTTTTCATTCCGTGCTCGTCTCGGCACCAAGGATGGTCCCGCCCCCGGCAATACAGGGTCCGTCGTATATGACCACTGCCTGTCCCGGTGTTATCGCCCGCTGCGGTATCTCGAACGAAACACGTATCTGACCGTTCGTTAACGGCACAACCCGACAAGGCGCTCCCTCATGCGCATATCGAATTTTTGCCACATAGGTTTTCTCCCGGTCAAATGCCGGCACCGACATCATGTTGATATCATCGGCAATCAGGCTTTCGGCGAATACCTCTTCACCCGTTCCGACCACCACTTCATTCGTCTCCGGACGAATGGCCGTCACGAAGACGGGATGTCCCAACGCCAGCCCCAGTCCCTTGCGCTGACCCACCGTATAACGGATAATACCTTGATGCGTGCCCAAAACCTTACCGGTCTTATCCACGAAATGACCGGGTTTGAAACGCCGGTCGCTTTCTTCTTCCACGAACTTCGCATAGTCATGATCCGGTATGAAACAGATGTCCTGCGAGTCCGGTTTCGCTGCAATGCGCAGATGGATTTTCTCCGCAATCCGGCGAATCTCGTCCTTCGTATAATCACCGACCGGCATCAAGGTGCAGGCCAGCTGGTCCTGTGTCAAATTATAGAGGGCGTATGTCTGGTCCTTCTTGGCCGTCACGGAATTGTATATGGTATAACGACCGGACGGCAAGCGAGCGATCCGTGCATAGTGTCCCGTGGCGATATAGTCTGCTCCCAGCTGCCGGCTACGTACCAGCAAGGACTCCCACTTAACGTGCCGATTGCAGGCGATGCATGGGTTCGGCGTCCGACCCCGACGATACTCCGCCACAAAGTAATCAATCACCTGTCGCTGAAAATCCTCCCGGAAATTCATGACGTAATGCGGAATGCCGATTGCATCGGCAACGCGTCGGGCATCGGCAATGGCGCTTAAACCGCAGCAACCGTTGTCTGCCGCCACCTGATTCGGATCCTCACTCTGCCAGATTTGCATCGTGACCCCGATTACCTCATATCCTTCTTCTTTGAGCAGATATGCCGCAACGGACGAATCAACACCGCCGGACATCCCGACCACTACTTTCTTTTTCATCACATATCGTGCAGAACCGCCCGGCTCTGCGCTACAATCTCCTTTATATTTTCCAATGCGGCGTCGACCGCCTCTTTTTCCGTCTTTTCCCCAATCGTAATACGCAGGGCGCCTCGGGCATGAGCAAACGATCGCCCCATAGCCAAGAGAACGTGTGAAGGTTCTACCGAACCGGAAGAACATGCCGAACCGGCCGATACGCAAAAGCCGCGCATATCCATGGCAATGACCATGCTCTCCCCGTCAATACAATCAAAACTGAAATGGACATTCCCCGGTAACCGCCTCTTGCGGTCCCCGTTGAGTAGCGCTCCCGGAACCTCTCGCTCCATCCGTTCGATGAGATAATCACGTAACATGCGTTCCCGCTCCGTACAAGTCACCATATCATCGACCGCCTCTTTCGCCGCGGCAGCAAAACCGACGATACCCGCCACGTTTTCCGTGCCGGCACGTCGACCGCGTTGCTGTGCACCGCCATGTACGAAGGCCGTCAAACGAATACCGTTACGAATGTATAACATCCCGACACCCTTCGGACCGTAAACCTTATGTGCCGAAACGCTCATCATGTCAATCGGCAGGCTGTTCATGTCCAAAGGCATCTTACCGTAGGCCTGAACGGCATCGGTATGAAACGGAATGTCATGTTCTCTTGCCACCGCCCCCAGTGCCGCCAAGTCCTGGACCGTTCCGACTTCGTTATTTGCCGCCATGATACTGATGAGTATCGTCCCGGGTTGAATGGCCGCAACCAACGATTCCGGATGAACGAACCCATATTCATCCACATCCAGATAGGTTACCTCCGCCCCTCGAACCTTCTCCAGATAACGACAGGTATTCAGTACGGATTCGTGTTCCGCCTTGCTCGTTATAATATGCCGGCCTTTCGCAGAAAATGCGTCGAAACCGGCAATCAATGCCCAGTTATTCGCCTCCGTTCCGCCCGATGTGAAAAAAATTTCCTCCGGCGACGCATTCAAGGTCCGTCCCAGGACTTCCCGTGCATCCGCCAGTGCCATCGCCGCACGATTCCCCGCACGATAGGGTGAAGACGGATTGCCGAAGGCTTCTTCCATCCACGGCATCATCGCCCGGCGTGCCGTCTCCGAGAGCGGTGTCGTTGCGGCATAATCTAAATAAATATGTTCTACAGCTTGCAACCTTCAATCCCTCCGTCACGAACACGATTTACCAAATCGGAAAGCAGGAGGCCGTCCACGGCTTGATTAATCCCTTCGCTGATACGTTGCCAAACGAAACGCATCACGCAGTCCTCCTCAACGACGCAGGCCTCCCCCATAAAAATCTTACAATCCACCGGGGCCAAGTCACCCTCCAATGCCCGTAAGATTTCTCCGATGGTAATATTCTCCGCCGGTTTTGCAAGTCGGTAGCCGCCTTTTGCGCCCCGCGTGCTCGCCAATAAACCGGTCTTCTTCAGCGGCATCATGAGCTGTTCCAGATAACGCTCCGAAATCTCCTCACGCCGTGATATGTCTTTAATGGAAACCGGCGCATCATGGGCATGCACCGCAATGTCGACCATTGCGCGCAAACCGTAGCGCCCCTTCGTTGAGAGCTTCAATTTATCACCTCTTGTCCTACTTTATTTACACTCTATCAAACCGCTAAAAAAAAGTCAATCACAATGCAAATCGCCCGACGATTGTACGCCGCGGGGATGCCCCTGAGAGGCAATGATTGGATGGCCACCGTCAAACCGACTCGAAAGGACCGCGCTATTCAGACTTTGGTGACCCGACAGTAACAGAATCTTCATATTGTGCAGTTGACTTATTCCTACGGTGCGGTATAATGATACTAGAGCGGGATACCCGCAACTAACAATTTGAAGGAGGATTTACATGAAGAAAACAACTGAATTATTTGATACCTATCTGGCAAACCTGGCGGTTATTACATTTAAGATTCATAACCTGCACTGGAATACGGAAGGCACCCAGTTTATTCCCGTTCATCTGTACACCGAAGAAGTGTATGATGAAACGTTTGAATATTTCGATGCGGTAGCAGAACAATATAAGATGTACGGTGCAATGCCGGATTGCAAACTGGCAACCTACATCGAAAAGGCTACCATTAAAGAGGAAGAACCGAAAAAATTCACACCGGACGAAGCTATGGCGGTTCTGGTGGAAGATTTGAAGATTCTCCGCGAACAGGCAACGGAACTGCGTAATGCATGCGACGAAGAAGGATGGTTCACGTCCGTAGGGATGTTTGAAGACCACGTGGCAAGCTACAATAAACGCATTTGGTTCCTCACCGCAACGCTTGCAAAATAATCACTATACAAATAAACACCCCGGTCCTCGCGACCGGGGTGTTTTCTTGTGCTCCGAACATGTCCTCCCCTCACACGCATGCCTTTTATCAAGCGCTCCGCTTGCTGAAAGATAAAGGAGAGGACCGAAGTCCTCTCCCATCTACCATGGTCTGTTTTGTTGCTCAAGTCCTGACATCCGATTGACGACCCAATCACACATACTCGCCGTCAACCGGCTGCCGCAATAAGCACCATACGCGCTTGGATTGATTTTGACCGGCACGCCATAGGCCGAACGGGTTTGATGATTTTCAATTTGTTCTCCGGGCGCCGGCATCGATTCGGCAAACGGCACCACGGGCAAGCCGCCATTACCCGACGGTCTGCTGTGAAATACCTTCCATCCGGTTGATAACCCAGTCGTACTCTTTGGCCGTTATGATGCTGCCGCAATACTCACACTTCGCACTGTGGTTGACGTCAATGGGTGCACCACAACCGGAGCAGGTCTGACGCTGTACGTCCTTCTCCTGCGGTCCGGGCGTCCGTACGCCTTGCGAACGGATAAGCTCCCAACTGTATTCCATGAATACTTCCTCCGTCGGACTACCGACCACGACTTGACCGGTACGATCCGTCGTATAATCGACAATCCGCGTCCTGAGGTAAACAGTGAGGATGTCGTTCGTATCATCTTGCCGGTATTTGCGAATCTGTGATCTCAAAACGGCCACCCGCTCAATATGATTTGTCATGCCCTGACGATCCATATCTTTGAGCTGATTCTCAAGTTGCCCGTAAAGCTGTGCCGACATATGAGCACGCATGGGCTCCCATCGCTTGTTTGCCCAGCACGTCTGCATCTCCACATAGAGACGAGCCACCTTCTCCTCCAATGCCGGTGCACTGAAGTACGGGTCCGCCTGCTGTAAGGCCGCCAACGGCAAACTGTCCGTCGGTTGCGGGCTCTGTGCAACGGTACCGTCGCCACCGCCTTGTCGCCCCTTTATCAACATCCAGATGATAAAACCGGGTACGCCGAAAACACCGATAATGAACCAATCCAACGAATCCGACGAACTGGAACCTCTACCCGAACTTCTGCTTGAACTGCCTCTGGAACTTCTGCTTGATCCGGAATGAAAGCTCCTATTCCCGCGGAAATTCCCGACATCGGCTATCTCCCCGGGTAAGTATAAAACGGCACTGCCCATGACATGCCCCGCCGCCGGTTCGGGCCGTGCCGATACCGATGGTGACCCAACGGACAGTAACACGATTAATAACAAAACAACCGACACCGTCCATCGTGTCGATTTCCCCCCTGTTCTCTTCTTCTTCATGTTTCCTCCCTGTCTGTACAATTCATTTGTCACTCTGATAATATCATAGCGAAGACCGTCCATAAAGTCCAGATTTTTTTTACAATGTGCCGTACTTTTCGTTCCGTCCTTCAACGGCATTGACAGAGACGCTTCATCACCATCTGAAACGTAATACAGCGGAAGGATGGCGCCACAACGCTTCCCTCCGCTGTACTTCGTTTTATTGCAAAACCCAGTGATTGTCCTTGATTTGTACCCACTCCGTACCATGCTCCGCCGCCGTCGCCGAGTAGACGATCCGTTGACGTTGCCGTTCGTATGCGGGATCCGGTAACGGAATCGCCGAAAGCAGTGATTTCGTATACGGATGAACCGGATTCTCGTAAATTTCCTCCGAGTCCCCGACCTCGACCAGCTGTCCCTTGTGCATGATGGCCAGCCGATCGGAAATATATTTTACCATGGATAAGTCATGGGCGATGAACAGGTAGGTCAATCCGCGCTCCCGCTGTAAATCCTTGAGCAGGTTAACGACCTGAGCCTGGATGGACACATCCAGCGCGGATATCGGTTCATCAGCAATGATAAACTTCGGATCCAGTGCCAGAACACGTGCCACGCCGATCCGTTGACGCTGACCGCCGGAAAATTCATGCGGATACCGATTCAGATGCTCGCGATCCAGACCGACGTTCTCCATCAGTTCCACCAGTTTCTCCAGCCGTTCATCCGCATTCGGATACATACCGTGAATGTCCAACGGCTCCGAAAGGATATCTTTTATTGTCATCCGCGGATTCAACGAAGCGTAAGGATCCTGAAATATCATCTGGATATCCTTCGCCATCTGCAGACGCTCGCGACGCGTCATCTTCTTCGTGATGTCCCGCCCTTCAAATATAATTTCGCCGGCTGTCGGCTCATAGAGTCGGATAATACTCCGGCCGGTGGTTGATTTACCGGAACCCGATTCGCCGACCAGTCCAAGTGTTTCGCCCTTGTTTATGAAAAAGGAAATGCCGTCGACGGCTTTAATCGGATGTTTGGCACTTCCGAAGTATTGTTTCAGGTTTTTCACTTCCAGCAATTTTTCAGCCATTGACCTTTTTCCCTTCTATCTCATTTGCATATCGCTCCATCCGGCGACGAATAACTGCCGGCGGTTCCACTTCCGGTGCCTGTTCATGTAAGAGCCAACTCTTCACGTAATGCGTCTCGCTGACCTTAAACATGGGCGGTTCCTGCTCGAAGTCGATTTTCATCGCATAGGGATTCCGCGGTGCGAACGGATCGCCCTTCGGTGGGTCAATCAAATTGGGCGGACTGCCCACAATCGCATGTAACGGTTCCTCCTTGGAACTCGCCAAATCCGGCATGGAAGAGAGCAGCCCCCATGTATAAGGATGACGTGGGCTGTAGAAGATTTCATCCGCCGTTCCGATTTCCAGAATTTTTCCGCTGTACATCACGGCCACGCGATCCGCTACATTGGCTACAACGCCCAAATCATGTGTGATGAAGATGATGGATGTCCCCATCTTCTTTTGAATCCGTTTGAGCAGCTCCAGAATCTGCGCTTGAATCGTTACGTCCAATGCCGTCGTCGGTTCATCCGCAATTAAGACCTTCGGTTGCCCCGCCAACGCAATGGCGATGACTACACGCTGACGCATACCGCCGGAAAATTCATGCGGATACTGATGATAACGCATCTCCGGCATGGCAATATCCACCAATGTCAAAAGACGGATGGCTTCCGCCTTTGCTTCCGCCCGCTTCAAGCCACGATGCTTCATGATGACTTCCCGAATCTGATGACCGATTTTCATCGTCGGATTTAACGACGTCATCGGATCTTGGAAAATCATGGCAATCTCTTTGCCCCGGATAACACTCATTTCTTTGTCGCTCAGGGGAATCAAATCCCGACCTTCAAAGTTGATGCTGCCGCCCGCATAAATACCGTTTCCCTTGGGAATCAGCTTCATGACGGCATTCGTCGTGACGCTCTTCCCGGAACCGGACTCGCCGACGATAGCCAGCGTTTCACCACGATGTAAATCGAAAGACACACCGCGAACCGCATGCACTACGCCCGCATAAGTATTAAAATTAATCTCTAAATCTTTTACACTTAAGATAATATCGTCCATATTCACCCCTACTTCCGCTGTTTCGGATCCAGTGCATCGCGCAGGCCGTCGCCGACCGCATTAAATGCAAAGATGGTCAGTGAAATCGCCAGCGCCGGTGCGAACAGACGCCAGGGATAGATACTTAATGCCGTTCGGCCCTCACTCGCCATCGTACCCCATGACGGGAACGGCAGCTGAATGCCCAGACCCAGATAACCCAGGAAGGACTCCGTGAAAATGGCCGACGGAATGGTCAACATCATGGTGACGATAATTGACCCCATGATGTTCGGTATCAAATGTTTGAAAATGATGTGCAGAGACGAAGCCCCCATGACACGGGACGCCATGACGAATTCGTTGTTTTTAATGGTTAAAATCTCGCCCCGCACGATACGTGCCATATTAATCCAGCCCGTAATGGTCAAGGCCACGATCATGGGCAACATACCCTGTTTCATAACGACCAGCAGCAGAATAACGATAAGCAGGTAGGGTACGGCAGATAAAATGTCCACGATACGCATCATCACGTTATCCACGCGACCGCCTTTGAAACCGGCAACAGAACCATAAATCACGCCGATAACAACATCAACCGCCGCCGCCACGACACCGATAAACAGGGATACGCGCGCACCGTACCAAAGTCGGGTAAAGACGTCACGTCCGAGCTCATCCGTACCGAGCCAGTTGGTCCCGTTCGGTTTCGCGTTAAAGTTGCCCAACATGTCCGAATAGGAAAACGGACGCATCATGGGGCCGAAAATAGCAAAAAGGATAATCAAAAATAACATCACGCCGCCAAAAACGGCCAGCTTATTTTTGAAAAAACGCAGTCGAACTTCCTTCCAAAAGCTGATGGGCGTTTCGGCAAGTTTTTCCGAATCTTGCCGGCGAATACCGACAATTTCAAAATCTTCCGCTTTAAATTTATCGCTCATTACTTGCCTCCTTTCAGCTTAATCCGGGGATCGATGAACCCGTAAAGAATATCCACAATAAGGATCGCCGAAAGCAAGATGATGCTATAGAACACGGTCGTACCCATGATGACCGGATAATCCCGATTGGTGATGGATGTTACAAAATATTTGCCGAGCCCCGGAATACCGAAAATATTTTCGATGATGACCGAACCCGTAATAATGGCCGCCGTCAGCGGACCTAAATACGTCACGACCGGCATAACGGCATTACGCAACGCATGACGGAATACAACACGCTTGCCCGGCATACCCTTGGCGATGGCCAACTTCACATGCTCCGAATTCATCTGCTCCAGCATACTGGATCGCGTCAACTTGGCAATGTATGCCATGGGTGACAGCGACAGCGTGATGGCCGGCAACAGAGAATAGCTGAAAGATTGCCAACCGCCAATCGGAAACACGTTCAACTTGATGGCGAACAGATATTGTAAAATTGACGCCATAATGAAACTCGGCACGGAAATGCCCAATACCGCCAATACGTTCATGGTATAGTCCTGCCACTTATTGTGATGCAACGCCGCAACGGTACCGACCAAAAGACCGATGGATACCGCCAGGAGAATGGCCTCTACGCCCAGCAATGCAGATACGGGGAAGCCTTCACCAATCATCTGATTCGTTGTAATGTAGCGATGCTTCATTGACGTACCGAAGTTAAAGTGCAGAATATCGACCAGATAGTCCTTAAACTGAATATACCACGGATTGTCGAGTCCATACGCTTCATTCAACGTTTGCAATATTTTTTCCGGTATCGCTTTCTCTTGAGAAAAAGGGCTGCCCGGGGCTATTCTCATCAAAAAGAAGGTCACCGTGATGATGATGAATATCGTCACCAAGATGGCAAATACTCTTTTTAAGATATATCTTCTCATACTCTCCTCCAAAATCACAAGAATACGCCGTCAGCCATATAGCAACGTTGCCATATCGTATAATACGAAATGTTTCCGTATCATACGATATGGCAGTATTCACTGTGATACACCACGGAATAATTACGTTCAGCAACAAATGTTGCTGAACGTAAAGATCTCCGAATTATTTCAATTTCACGTCCTTGATGTACAGGTTACCCAACAGGGTAATATTCAGCTGATCCACCGTATCCTGTATCACCGTATTTACCGTGCCGAAGTACACCGGAATGGCCGGCATGTCTGCCATGATGATGGCCTCTGCCTCTTTCAGTAACGCATCACGCTTGTTCAAATCGTCAAAGTGTTTGTTTGCTTCTCCAATCTTCGCGTTGAACTCGTCGGAATGCCAGTACGTCATGTTGTCTTCACCGTCTTCATACATATACATGTTCAAGAAGTCGGCCGGGTCCGTAAAGTCGGCTACCCATCCCAGACGTCCAATCTGGTAATTTCCTTCTTTCAGCGTATCGAGGTAAACTTTCCACTCTTCGTTGCTGATTTCCGCATTGATGCCCAGATTCTTCTTCCAGTTTTCCTGTACCGCCTGTGCAATCTTTTGATGCCCTTCATTCGTGTTGTACTTTACTTGTACCGTCACGTCTTCCGGCTTGTTAATTCCTAATTCCTTCATGCCCAGCTCAAGTTCCTTCTTTGCTTCTTCGACATCATTGTCTTTGAAGTATTCAGACTTGAATTGTGGTATTATACCCGTAGCCGGAATCTGATTACCTTTTGCTACGTTATCGATGATGTTCTGACGGTCAATTGCAAGTGCCAAGGCTTTTCTCATATGAACGTTGCCCATAATCGGATCCTTGGTGTTGACCTTGTACCAGTAAATCTGCGTGTTCGGGAACTGCTTGTATTCCGGCAATCCCTTCGCTTCATCCATCTTATCCGTCGGAACGCTGTGTGCCGGAGAGCCGACAAAATCCAAGTCCTTGGCTTTGAACTTCTCGTATACGGTGTTCTCATCTTCAATGATGGCAATCTTTACCGTATCAATCTGAACGTCTTTCGCATTGATGTAGTTGTCGTTCTTCTTCAGAACGATTTCCTTGCCCAAATCATAGGATTCCAGCTTATATGCACCGGAGCCGATGTAGGTTTCGGGCTTGTTGAACCATTCTTTACCGTTTGCTTCAATTACTTTTTTGTCGACTACGCTGTATACCGGATAAGCAACCGCCTCGTCAAAGAAAGCATTTCCTTTTTCCAGGGTGACAACCAGCGTTTTGTCGTCCTTGGCTTCGATGCCGACTTCTTCCGCCTTGCCTTTACCTTCGTTATACGCCTGTGCGCCTTTGATAAAGTACAGTCGGTTCGCCTGACCTGATGCCGTTTCGGGATTTAAGGTTCTGAGCCAGGAGTACTTATAGTCTTCCGCCTTAATCTCATCCCCGTTGGAGAATTTCAATCCGTCCTTCAAGGTAAAGGTCCACGTTACGAAGTCATCGCTGTGTTCTACCTTTTCCGCTGCATCCAAGCCCGCCGTTCCGTCTTTTTGAACGTAAGTCAGAGACTGGAATACCTGGTTGGCCAACAACGCGGATTGGTTATCGGACACAAGTGCCGGATCCAAATCGGGTATGTCCGAGGAGATGGAAATACGGAACACTTTTTCTCCATCCGCTTTCTTACCGCCGTCGCCGCCGCTGAAACCGCCACATCCCGTCAGCGCTGCAGATACGGCTACCACACCGGCCAGTGCTAAACTAAGCCATCTTTTCTTCATACTGAATCTCCTTTCGATATACCGTGTAAATAATGTACTTTCATATTATACGCTAAAGCTATAATTAAGTCTAATATATTTTACATTTCCGTGATTCCGCCGAATAATAAGTGTATAATTTATCGTTTTTGTGCATATACATGAACACGTCTCCCGAAATGTACTGCGAAGCCGTTTTAAAACCCAATTTGTAAGGGCCTTCATATGGCATTCTTGACAGACAAGGAGCCGTCAAAAGACCATTCTCAGGCTGCCGAAAACCGACCTTTCGATGATGTTTTTGAAACAGTACAATTTTGTCGTCAATTTTTTCACAATTTCTATTGACAAGGACGCCCCGTCCCGTTAGAATAGAGTTATCATAAATCTTCTTTACTTCAACACAAACGGCTCTCTGATTATTCGGAGGGCTGTTTGTTTTATCTATCGACGATACTTGACGACGGACTTTGGTCCGTGCTATCATGGTGCAATGCGGATGTGGCGGAATTGGTAGACGCGCCGGATTTAGGTTCCGGTGGGCAACCGTGGGAGTTCGAGTCTCTTCATCCGCATCAACGGGAACCCGTCCTATGGTCATTCACGACCGTATGACGGGTCTTTTCTTATGCCTTTGTCTCGCCGTCCCGCACCGTTTAATCCGGCTTTCCCTTCATGCTCTTTTGCAGGGATTCCGGCTCTTTAAACGCCGGTAAATCATAGGCGATAAGCTCACGCCCATCCAGATTTTCGGCGAATAAATCGCATTGATATATCTGGGGATTCTCATACGTTTTGAAATAATAGATGCCCTTCGTTGCATTAATACAAGCGGAGTATGTCGTGATATCCCATTGATGTGTCGGTGTCATGACGGACCCCTTCAGCATTTTCACGGCATCGAGAATATGGAATACCTGCATCATATTTTTATCCCGGTTCTCCAAGGCGGCAGAAGTATTTTTATAAAATGCCGCTCTGACGAAACGGGACATCGGTGAAGCGTCCCCGGGCAAACCGACGCTTCCCAGTCCTTGACCGTAAGGTGTCGGAGCCGTTGATCGTAATAACGTGCTCGACGGATTCATCACTTGCAAATTTGCATAGTTTTCAATGTTTACAAGATGGTGCGGAAACGGCGGATTGTTCGTCAATACACCCGTCGGATTATCATAAATGTGCAAACCGTCCGTCCGGGGCTCCAATACGAGACATTGCTCCTTATCCGCAAGAATAAAATGCAGGGGCGCCAACGGTACCTCTTCCTTAAAAGGCTCATTGATTAAGTGGCAAGATTTTAAAAATCCTTCGGCTTCATGAATATTGCGAAACCTCGTTAAAATATACGGAATCAATTCAAAAGGCGTCAGTGAGACACCGTCTCCCCCTCGATCTCCGTACGTCGCATTCTCGGGAAAATTCAGACCGGCCATTGTCAATCCATATTCATTGGCCGCTTCCGCATACAAGGGCATCCCGTCCATCACGGTTGCCATCCCGATTAAAGCATAATGGCTTTCTCCTTGTTCGGCATACCGCCATGACCAGGGATAATTTCTCGGCGTAACGACCAGCTGCTCCCCGAAGGAGCATTCAATATCCATATTCCTACCGACAAAAAAATCATCGGATGCTAATGTAAAAAATGTGCACATCTCATGTACCGCCCTTCCAAATGTCTCCTCGTTTTCACGCTCAAATATTGCATATAGACGGGCCGCTCCACCTCACCCATCCGTCACATGACTTCTCTGCAATCCGCTTATATCCCCGACGAAAAACACTGTAGTAACCGCCGGCATCGCCGGTGTAATAATTGCCCCTTTTACAAAAACGGTGTTGACGGGGAATCCCGTTCCCTCGCCAACACCATCTATTTCAAATCTATACCCGCTCACCGGTCCGATTATCCTCTGCCGCTGCTATGAGTGCCGCCTTCTCCGCACGAGTCATCTGCTTGATTCGTGCTTCCCGTTGCATCGCCTCACGCTTCGTCTCGAATACCTCATGGTAGACCACTTCAACGGGCAGGCGTGCCCGGGTAAATTTGGCCCCTCGTCCGGCATTATGTATCCGTACACGACGGGTCAGGTCCGTTGTCCAGCCCGTATAAAACGTACCGTCCGCACAACGCAGAATATAGGTATAATTCATACCTAATCTTCCTGTACAATGACGGGTGTAATGGGCTCCAGATGCCAGATGTCCTCCACGTATTCCCGGATGGTCCGGTCGGAATTGAACCGACCACTGCGGGCCATGTTCAAAAACATCTTCTTCGCCATCTTATCAGGGTCCCGGAAATCGCGGTCAATCCGCTCCTGTACCTTGCGATATGCATCAAAATCCTGAAGATTAAAATATCGGTCCTTGCCAATGAGGCTCTCATGGAGTTTCCTGAACCGTTCCTTATCGCCCTCGGCAAAGCTGCCGTCGAGCATCTGATCCAACACCTTGGCAATGTCTTCATTGTTCTTATACACATCTTCAGGGAAATAACCGCCATTTTGCTCGTAACGAATGACTTCCTTCGAACTCAGTCCGAAAATATAAGCATTATCCGTACCGGCCGCCTCCACGATTTCAATATTGGCACCGTCCATCGTACCAACCGTCACGGCACCGTTCATCATCATCTTCATGTTTCCGGTACCGGAGGCCTCGTGCGATGCCGTCGAAATCTGCTCACTCACGTCCGCCGCCGCAAAAATAATTTCCGCATTGGAGACGCGATAATCTTCGATAAAAACGACCTTCAGCTTTCCGCCGATTCGTTCATCATGATTCACTACATTGGCAACCCCGTTGATAAGCTGAATAATCTCCTTCGCCCGCTCATATCCGGCCGCTGCCTTTGCACCGAAAATAAACACCCTCGGCAACATATCGAAGGTGGCATCCGATTTCAGCCGGTTGTACAGGTACATGATATGCATGATATTCAGTGTCTGCCGTTTATATTCATGCAACCGTTTGACCTGAACGTCAAATATGGCATCCGGATTCACGTCGATGCCGTTATGTTCCTTGATGTACGCCGCCAACCGTTCCTTGTTCGCCCGCTTTACGGCGCGGAATCGGTCAAGTGTTTCCTGATCATCCGAAAATGCTTCCATCTTCGAGATTTCCGAAAAATCCGTAATCCAATCCGTCCCGATTTTATCGGTAATAAGCTCAGCCAATCCGGGGTTCGCATGCAGGACAAAGCGGCGATGTGTCACGCCGTTCGTCTTGTTGTTAAACTTTTCGGGCATCATCTGATAGTAATCCGAAAAAATATGCTCCTTCAGAATATCCGTATGCAGACGAGCCACACCGTTGACGGAATAAGACGACACGATGGCCAGATTCGGCATCCGTACTTGTCCCTCATAGAGGATGGCCATCTGCTTGATTTTTTCATAATCGTTCGGATAACGGTCTTCAATTTCCCGAACGAAACGACGGTTGATTTCTTCCACGATTTGATATACGCGTGGAAGTAGTCGGGCAAACAAGTCTACCGGCCATTTCTCCAGCGCCTCCGCCATAATCGTATGATTCGTATATGCACAGCATGCATTGGTCACGGACCATGCCTCATCCCAGCTCAAACCGTGCTCGTCCATCAAGAGGCGCATCAACTCCGGTACCGTCACCGTCGGATGCGTGTCATTCATATGGAATACAGCGCTTTGCGGCAGATTCCGAATGTCGCCGTCCTGCTTGATATGCCGGGCGATAGCCCGTTGCAAGGTCGCCGAAACAAAGAAATACTGCTGTTTCAGACGCAGCTCCTTGCCGTGATAGTGATTGTCATTCGGATAGAGGACTTCGACAATCGTCTTGGCCAGGGTTTCCTGTTCGATGGCCTTGTGGTAGTTGCCGCTCTCGAAAGAAGAAAGCTCAAACTCCTGCAAGGGTTCCGCATCCCAGACGCGCAATGCATTGACCACGTTATTCCCGTAGCCGACAATGGGCAAATCGTATGCAACCGCCCGGACACTCTGGTAATTCTCCTGGATAAAGCGATCCCGTCCCGTCTCCGGGTCCCTTTCGATGCGGACATAACCGCCGAATTTTACGTCATAGACGTAGTCGTTACGTCGAATCTCCAACGGATAACCGTTTTTCAGCCAATTGTCCGGCACCTCCACCTGGGCGCCATTCTCAATTTTCTGTTTGAACATGCCGTAACGATAGCGAATGCCGCAACCATAGGCCGGGTAGCCGAGCGTCGACAACGACTCCAAAAAGCATGCCGCCAGACGGCCCAATCCACCGTTTCCGAGCGCCGGATCGCGTTCCTTGTCCTCGATGGCATTCAGATCAAAGCCCAGTTCCTCCAATGCCTCCCGAAAGGCATCAAAACAGCAGAGATTGATGATGTTATTCCCCAGGAGTCGGCCAATCAGGAACTCCATGGACATGTAGTACAGCACTTTCTTATTCGTTGCCGCATTATGCGTCGCCATCCAGCGGTCGATGATGAAGTCCTTCGCCGCATAGGCCGTGGCTTGATAAATCTGCTGCTCATCGGCCGCTTCGACCGTTGTCTTGAACAGCATCTTTACGTTGTCGCGGATAACCCGTTTGATGGTTTCTTTATCGATTTGATTGCTCAAAATTCTGCGCTCCTTTATTCGCCGCCCGTATCCCTTACACCGGGACACGTTCGATGCCGATGGTAACCGTTTCTTTATTGATATCCCATTCTTTCTCAATGCCGGCGCCATCACCTTCCCGGACCGAATCTGCAAGGACTTCGTCACTCAGTTCCCGTTCGAAAGCACGGAAAATCTCCGCAATTCGTTCGTTCCCGCGGTATGTCACCCGAATGTGATCCGTCACTTCGAAGTTCGCTTCCTTCCGCATGGTCTGAATCTTGCTGACCAGCTCGCGGAAAAATCCTTCACGGATTAACGCCTCGGTCAATGTCGTTTCCAATACCACGCCGTAGGCGCCGTCACTCTCACTGATGAAACCGGGCAACTGCGCCACCTCGATTAAAAGGTCATCGCGCCCCAATGCCACGGTCTGACCGTCCACCGTAAAGGTGAGTTGGCCCTTTTCCTGTAACTCGTCGTAGGCGACGTTCCCGTCCACGCCTTGCAAATATGAGCGAATTCCGTTAAGGAGACGGCCGTACTTGGGACCGACCGTTTTCAAATTCGGTTTCAATACATAAGCAGTGTAGGCGCGGACATCATCGGTGATGACAACTTCTTTGACGTTCAACTCTTCTTTGACGATATCGGCATATAAGTCGTCCAATGCACCATCACTCTTGACATACATCTTACCGATGGGTTGACGGTTCTTTATATTTGCGGCATTTCTGCAGGCCCGGCCCAGTACGACCAGCTTGAGCACCTGTTGCATCCCCGCTTCCAGCGACTCGTCAATCCATGCCGGATTTGCCACGGGGTAATCGCAAAGGTGGATACTGATCGGCGCCGTAGGATTCGGATTGCGTACCAGATTCTGATAGATTTCATCCGTGATGAACGGTACCATGGGCGCACAGAGTTTGCAAAATTCCGTCAATGTCGTATACAGGGTCATATAGGCATTGATCTTATCCTGTTCCATCCCCTTGGCCCAGAAACGCTCCCGACTCCGACGGACGTACCAGTTACTGAGGTCGTCCACGAACTCCTGCAATACCCGGGTGCTCTCCACCAACTTATACGCCGAAAAATTGGCATCCACGGTGCGGATAACCGTATGCAGGCGTGAAAGCAGCCAACGGTCCATCATGCCGAGTTTGTCATATGCCAATCTATATTGTGTCGGGTCAAACTGATCGATTTCCGCATATAACACGAAGAAAGCATAGGTATTCCACAGGGTGCCCATGAACTTCCGCTGGTATTCGCTCACCGCTTTGTCATAGAAGCGACTCGGCAAATAGAGTGCGGAGTTGCTCAGGAAGTACCAGCGAATGGCATCGGCGCCGTGGCGCTCCAGTGCTTCAAACGGGTCGACCGCATTGCCCTTGCTCTTGGACATCTTCTGTCCGTGCTCATCCAAAACATGGCCCAAAACGATGACGTTCTTGTAGCTGATGTCATCGAAGATGAGGGTGGAAATGGCCAGCAGGGAATAAAACCACCCGCGCGTCTGATCCACCGCCTCGGAAATGAAATCTGCGGGGAAATGCTTTTCGAATATCTCCTTGTTCTCGAACGGATAATGCCACTGCGCAAACGGCATCGAACCGGAATCGAACCATGCATCAATAACCTCCGGCGTCCGATGCATCTCTTTGCCGCAATCGGGACAGGGGAAGGTCACCGCATCAATGTAGGGACGGTGCAATTCTATATCATCCGGACAATTGCCGCTCAATGCCTTCAATTCTTCAATGCTACCCACGGCATGACGCTTACCGCAGGAACATGTCCAAATATTCAGCGGCGTCCCCCAGTAGCGATCTCGGCTGATGCCCCAGTCCTGCACGTTTCGAATCCAGTCACCGAAACGTCCCTGACCGATGCTGTCCGGAATCCAGTTCACCGTGTCGTTATTTGCAACCAGATGGTCGCGCACGGCGGTCATTTTGATAAACCATGAATCACGCGCATAATAAATGAGCGGCGTATTGCATCGCCAACAATGCGGGTAACTATGTTCGAAATCCAAAGCACGGAACAATAAACCGGCGGCCGCCAAATCGTTCATGATTTTCGGGTCTGCATCCTTGCAGAACATGCCGGCATAAGGCGTTGCCGCAGCCTTGAATTCTCCCTTGTCATCAACGAGTTGTACGAAGGGCAGATCATACTTTTTACCCACCTTCGCGTCATCTTCACCAAACGCCGGTGCGTTGTGCACGATACCGGTACCGTCCGTCAACGTAACGTAGTCGTCACAGGTAATATAAAATCCTTTTTTATCCGTTTTAACAAAGTCGAACAACGGCTCGTAATCCCGGTACTCCAAGTCCCGGCCGGTATAGGTCGCCTCGATGGCATAGTCTCCGCCCAATACCGTATCTGCCAGGGCCTCTGCCAGGATGTAGGATTCATCGCCCTGCTTTACACGAATATAGGTTTCCTTCGGATTGACACATAATGCCACGTTACTGGGGAGGGTCCACGGCGTGGTAGTCCATGCCAGATAGTAAAGATGCTCCTCGTCCGTCGCCTTGAACTTGACGATGACGGATTTTTCTTTCACATCCTTATAGCCCTGTGCCACCTCATGACTGGAAAGCGGCGTACCGCAGCGCGGACAGTAAGGCACGATTTTAAAGCCCTTATAGAGAAGGCCCTTGTCAAAGATTTTCTTCAAAGCCCACCACTCGGACTCAATATAATCGTTTTCGTATGTCACGTAGGGGTCGTCCATATCGGCCCAGAAGCCGACGGTCTTGGAAAAATCTTCCCACATCCCCTTGTACTGCCAAACGCTTTCCTTACACTTCTTGATGAACGGCTCCATACCGTAGGCCTCAATCTGCTCTTTCCCATCCAGTCCCAGCAGTTTTTCAACCTCCAGCTCGACCGGCAGACCATGCGTGTCCCAGCCCGCTTTTCGAATGATGTGGCGACCTTTCATCACATGGTAACGAGGTACGACGTCCTTAATCACCCGGGTCAACACGTGTCCGATGTGCGGCTTTCCGTTGGCCGTGGGCGGCCCGTCATAAAAGGTGTATTCCGGGCCGTCCCGACGAATCTCCATAGACTTTCTGAAGATGTCTTCCGCGTCCCAAAATGCCTTGATTTTCTTTTCTCGTTCTACAAAGTTTAAATCCGTTGCTACTTTTTTATACAACTCGTTACCTCCTATTTAATTTCCGATATGTCCATGGCTTCGGAATGTTCGATGGGGACCCACTTCACTTTCTTCCAAACGGCAATGAGTGAAATGGGAATATAGCTGATCATATATATCGGAAAGGTCAGTATATTCAATAATTTACGGGCGGGCTTTGCCGGAATGCGGCGCCATTCGCGAATCGTCGTTGCGGCACCGACCGCCATGAAGACGAGGAAGACGTTCCTTAACAGACCCAAAAGGGACTGTGCGGTCGCCGCCATAACCTCGGTTGAGGCGGAAACGTCAAATACGCCGATGAAGAAAAAGATGAGGTTCACCAAAATGGTTATCCATGCCAGAATATTGCCCGGTGCCACCAACATGAACATGTCATAGTTCCCGAAAGAGCCGTCAATGAAGGCCCGCTTAACCAGACGTAAACCGTACTTTCTCAGCACCTGATAAAAGCCTTTCACCCAACGCATCCGCTGTGTCCATGATTCGCGAAAACGCAGCGGCTGCTCATCGTAGTAGATGGCCCGCTCGGCAAAGCCGATCACCTCATCCTGCAAGACCATGTCTACGGAAAACTCAATATCTTCCGTCAGTAAAAAATGCTTCCAGCCGCCGTTCTTGCGGACAATCTCCGCAGACATCAAAAAACCCGTTCCGGTAATATTTGCCGTGGTGTGACACATCATCCGGGGACGGTGCATGAAAACACAATCCCGCAAAAACCATGTTCCGGAACCGGCAGATACCCAGGTATCGCCGAAATTTTTCGAGCTCCGGTATCCCGTTACGATACGGAATCCGTTGTCGAAGTAGGCATTCATCTCCTTGACATAATTCTCATCCGCCAAATTATCCGCATCAAAGAGAAAATATCCGTCATAGGCTTCAAATCCGTACTTCTCATCAAATACCTTGAAGAATTCATGAAGTGCATAGCCCTTCCCCACGTATCGCTTGTTGAAACGTTCATATACACGTGCACCGGCTGCCCGACACACCGCCGCCGTCCGATCCGTACAATTGTCCGCAATGACAAAAACATCCAGAAGTTCCGCCGGATAATTTTGCCGCTTCAGACTGTCAATCAGGTGCGGAATAACTTTTTCTTCGTTTCGTGCCGGGATAATAACGGCATAGCGGTTATTTTTCGTTGCCCGCAGCCGCTTCGCTTTACCGACCATGCTCAGGACCATGTAGACGCCCTGGTAAAAATAAAGAATGGCAATGGTCAGAAAGAGAAGAAAATTGAAATTGTTAATAAAATCAATCATAAGACCCCCGTAGGATTCCATTATAGATACATTTCCGGTCCTTGTAAACACCCGGAAGACCGAAACCGCCCGCCGTTACCGGTCCAGGAGCACCAAGGTATCCCCGGCCAATATGCGTGATCCGCCGCCGGGTATGAGGGTCCGATTGCCACGTTTAATCATCACGATTAATGTTCGGTGCATATCGCCCAAATCACGCAAAGTTTTACCGCAATATTTGGAATCCTCATCTACGGGGATTTCATACAACTTCAAATGGTCTTTGTTATCGGTGAAACCGCTGCCGCAGAGGACCACCTTATCGTTTACCAAAATCTCCGTTTTCCCCTCCGGAATGATATCCTCATCGCCCCGGACAATCAGTACCAGTAAGACTGAAGGCATTAAATCGATTTCACGAACGGTTTTTCCCGCCCATTCATGACCGATACCGATATTGAGGCTGAGAAAGTTAACATCCTCCTCCTCGGAATAATCGTTAAAGGTCTTGAGGACATTTCCTTCCTCAATCATGCCCAAACGCCGGGACAAGAGGGGCAGGGTCGACCCCTGGCAGGCGATGGACAGCAGGACCACGATGAAAGCAATATCGAATGCCGGAAATCCGACGACGGGGTCATATACGACCGCCATGGTTGCGAAAACGACCGATGCCGCACCACGCAGACCGGCCCATGAAACAATGACCTGCTGGCGGATACTCGAACCCAGCGGGCCCGTCAGGAGCGCCACAATCAACGGACGAATGACGAACGTCAATGCCAGCATGACGAGAACGGCCGGTCCGGCATATTGAAGGACCTTGGTCGGATTGACCAAAATACCGAGCAGGAAAAAAATGAGCATCTGCATAATGCCGGTTACGCCGTCAAAGAAATGGACGATTTCCGCCTTGTAATCAAATTCGGCATTCCCGACCAGGATACCGTAAATGTATACGGTGAGATAGCCATTGCCGCCCGCCAATTCGCCGATGGCAAAAAAGAAGAGCATGGCACCCATCAAGAAGGCCATCAGGAAGGTCCGATCCCCGAAACGTATATGGTGTAAAATCAGCCGGGTCAGAAACGACGCCAGAAAACCGAAGCCGAGGCCATAGATGATTTGCGTCACGAGTAACAGAGGGATATTCGTTCCCGCCCCCATGAGGGACAGGGCCGTCACCGTAAGGACATAGGCCATCGGATCGTTGGAACCGCTCTCGACTTCCAGCAAAGGGGCCGTATTCTCACTCAAGTTCAGGTTGTGGGCACGGAGGATGGAAAACACCGATGCGGCATCCGTGGAACTTAATACGGCACCCGTCAGGAAGGAAGGGAGCCACTCAAACCCCAGTACGTAATGACAAAACGCCGTGGTTCCGAAAGCCGTCAAAACGACGCCCGCAGTTGCCAAGAGTACGGAATGTTTCAGAACACTTTTTGCGGCGGAAATTTTCGTACCGAAACCGCCGAAAAAAATAATAAATATTAATGCGAAAGAGCAAATTTCGCGTGCCATTTCAAAGTCGTCAAAGTCGATTTTGAAGAGACCGTCAACCCCGAACATAAGCCCGAGACCGATAAAGACCAGTAGCATCGGTACGCCGAACTTGCTCAAAAATTTATACGTGAAGACGCAGAGAATCAACACGACGGAGCAGAGTAAAATCAAACCGTTCAAAGTCATCCCCTCCTTTAACGGAAGACGCGTTGCTAGTTATGTATTTTACTACAGTTTCCGCTTTATTGCAAACGGACTGCGGTCATCTCATGCCGCCTTGACGGCCTTTGTGACCTATGCCGTATACGGACAATTTACAACGTCTTCCAAATGCAACGGGAACCGCACATCGCCCTACATTTCATATCCCCTCATGGTAATAAATTTCACCTGTCTCCGGCATGTCTCAAGATCCACTGCCGTACCTCGAATGAGATGCGGAAGGATCTGCACGACATGGAAACCGCTGTAGGTAGTTGTCCCCGAATCGTATGAGAGTTTTGAACATCCTGTTAACCCTCTTGACAAGCCGGGTCTTTCCGATTATTATGATAACGATAATGATTACTGGCGTTGGGAGGTGTAACATGAAGCTGAAATATTCAAAACAGCGGGAGGCGATCAAAGAATATCTTCGATCGACCCATGAACATCCGACTGCGGATACGGTGTATGAAAATATAAAATTGGTGTTCCCAAAAATCAGCTTGGGTACCGTATATCGAAACCTGGCGCTATTAACAGAGCTGGGTGAGATTAAAAAGATTGCCGGCGTATCGGGACCGGACCGCTTTGATGCGGAGGCCCGCCCGCATCACCACTTTACCTGCACCGAATGTGGACGGATTACGGACATATTTGCCGAACCCGAGAAGGAAGCCCTGTTGGACAATGTCCTGCAAGATTTTCCCGGTACGGTTACAAACCGTGAAATTAATTTCTACGGTATCTGTCCCTATTGCGAAGCAAACATTGAACCACCTGAAGATAAATAAAAAATATGCCTGCCGTAGTAACGGCAGGCATATTTTTTATACATTCAACGTCGGTTGCGTTGCCCAATACAAGAGGAAGCTCTCCGTCTTCCGTTCAAAACGGACACCCTTCTCCGTCTTTTTCAAAAAGGGAGTGATATTGCTCTCAAAAGTATGCCACGCCCCCTCCGGTACGTTGCCCAATGTCGCAAGATCCTCCAGACAGGCTTCTACCGACGGATAATCGGCACGAAAACCGTCCGGTAAAAGAATCACCGATGCATCATAGCCCGCTTCATAAACGGCATTAAAGAAGACATTATATCCCTGCATACGGTCTAAACTGAATTGCCGCTGCGGATTGCCAGGAACACCCCAGAAAAAATCATTTTTCACCTGCATAAGATTCGGCGCATTGGCAAAACCGGTCACATAGACCATTCGTTTGGTGCGTTCGCTGACCGGCCGGATGAACGACAGAAACGGAATCCGGGAACAAACCGTAATATCCGTTTTCGGCAGCCCTTCCAATACCCCGGCCTCACCGAAATCACATTGACGGAAAGTGATATTGTTCAGACCCGCCGCCTTGGCATTCCGCTGTGCACAAGCCAGCATGTCCGATGAAATATCTACAGCGATAACCTCTTTTACGCGTCGGGCAATCGGGATACAAAGCCGTCCTACACCGCAACCCAAATCCAGCACCGTATCCGTCGGCCGTAAGTCCATCGCTTCCACCTGATAAGTCGTATAATGTTTCTCCAAAGCTGCAACCTTATCATACAAGGCAGCATGCTCGGCCCAGAATTTTTCTTCCCCCTGTTCCCGTGCTAAGTCGTTAAGCGTGACTTGGGCACGCTCAGGTCCCATGTCATAATCTTTTTTATTCATAAATCCTCCATCCTTTTCCGCTTCATTATAACATATCGTACAAAGACCCGACAATACCCCGGAATCGGGCACTGTCGGGTCTTCACACTCTGTCGTTAACAGGTTGATTAGTGAATATTTAAAACCGTTTCTTTAAACTCTTTTACTAAAGCATCAATATCGTAATCAAAAACATCCGGGTACATGATGTGTGCGCCCCAATAGATGCCGATCATCTGATTCACGCCCGGCGGCATATCCACGAAACAATACGGATCACTGGGGACTTGAATGACCTTATCCTCTTTCACGGCACGCAAGGCTTGCCAGCGACCGTCCGCCATGATGTCTTCATAAGTACTCTTGTCCTTGGCAAAAATCATATCGGGATCGGCCTTAACGACTTCTTCCATATTCAGGTTTTCCGTCTTCGATTTCTTGTCCGTTTTCTCCGCAGGAGCAGCCGCATTGATACCACCTGCCGCTTTCAGGGCCGCCACATGTGAGGAGCCTTCCGGGTCAACGGACATGCCGTTCTTTCCGCCAACCTGCAGGAAGCGAATCCGCTTTTCTTCCGGAATCTTTTTCAGTCCTTCATTGATGACCTGCATTTCCTTTTCGAAAAAAGCGGCTACCTTTTCCGCCCGATCCTGCTCATCCAGCAATGTACCCAGCGTTTTATATGCTTGTGCGGCCGTCTCCGGTGTCAACTCGATATATATCGTCGGCACGCCGGTATTCTCCTGAATTTGATCCATATCCTCCCGAATCGTTTTCTTGCGCTCGCCGATGTCAATCACCACCTCCGGTGCCGCCTTAATGAGTTCCTCTTTATTGAAGTCCGGCTTCTTTCCGTAAAACTGCCCCACCTCCGGTAAGTCTTTCGGAAAATCCCGTATGGCGGAAACAACTTTATCACCCGGCATTCGTGCCAGACACACCATCCTATCCGGTACGAAACTTGCCAACACGACTTGCGCAAGGTAACCCGACGGTGCAATCTTCGTCAGCTTATTCGGCAAAGTTACCGTACGCCCCGCCGAATCCGTAAAGGTCCGTGTCGTGGCCTCCTCTACGGGTTTTTCAACCGTTTTTTCCCCGCCGCAAGCCGTCGTCGTAAAAAGTACGATGATGGCCAAACACCATGTGAGCAACTTCTTTCCTACTTGTTTCATCATTTACTCCTTTCCCGAGGCGGGATAAAAACAATAACGTACCGCCCCTTCTATATTATTTTTTATAATATGAACCGGATGACGGTAGATTGCCGTCAAATGCCGTTCCGTCATAACTTCTTCCGGCGTACCGTAGGCCACCACCTTCCCCTCATTCAAAATCATCACATGTGTTGCAAACCATGCCGCAGTTTGCGGATTATGTGATGAAAGGAGGATGGTGTAGCCCGCCTCCGCCAAGTCTTGAAGGGTTCGCATCAGGAGTACCTGATTGCCGAAATCGAGGCCCCCCGCCGGTTCATCCATAATCAAAATACGGCTGTCTTGAATCAATGCCCGGGCAATCAGGACAAGTTGTCGTTGACCGCCACTGATTTCACCATAGCCGCGTGCCGCTAAATCGGCAATACCGAGGCGGGATAAAATATCCAGTACGCGGTCCGTCTGCCGTCCATCCGGCGTCTGGTAAAAACGAAGGGTTCGTGTCGTCCCCATCAACACCACGTCGGTCACGAGATGATTAAATGCGGGCACATGTGCCTGCGGTATGTAGGAAACCAGACCCGCCATCTCTTTTGGCTTTAACGTGCTGATATCCCGTCCTGCAACAATGATTTGACCCTGGATCGGTTTCATCAAACCCGTCACGCATTTCATGAGTGTCGTCTTTCCGGCTCCGTTTTCACCCAGTAAAAAATTAAATCCGGGTCGAATACGTATCGAGATGTCCGCCAGAACCGGAGGCCCCTCGGGACGATATGAAAAGGACAGATTTTTAATCTCAATCATAACGCCTCCGCATCAGTAAAAAGAAAAAGACCGGCGCGCCGATTAATGAAGTCAAGATGCCGATGGGCACCTCGTAAGTACTGATGCTCCGAGAAAGATTATCCACGAGAAGCAGATAAGCCGCCCCGCCCAGGAAACTCGCCGGGATTACGTATTTATAATTATCCCCAACGAGCATGCGGGCAAAATGCGGAATGACCAGACCGACGAAACCGATATTCCCGCATAGGGAAATGGCCGCGGCCGTCAACAGCGTTGCCGCCAGAATAATGATACGTTTGGTCCGCTCCACATTAATCCCGAAAGTCTGTGCCTCTTCCTCGCCCATCGTAAAAAGATTGATGCGCCAACGTAGTGCAGTTATGATACAGATGCCGACAAGCAGTGGACCGATGGCAAATCGTATACCGCGATAATTAATGCCGGATAAGCTGCCCATCAACCAATAAGTGATGTCCGGCAACTCATTTTCCACATCGGCAATAAGTTTGACATAAGAAACGAGGGCATTAAAAACCGTCGAAATCATAATGCCGCTGAGGACCAGCCCGAGTCGCTTGTCATAGCGAAAGAATTTACTGATGCCGTAAGCCGCAACAACCGCCGCCAGTCCGGTCAGGAAAGATGTCAACAAAGTCCGTACATAACCGGCATGTAAGATGATGGATAAGGCAATGCCGAACGATGTGGCGGCACCAACACCGAGAATATTAGGTGACACCATCGGATTCTGGAAGACGGCCTGATAGGCGGCACCCGAAACGGAAAGACCGATGCCGACAAGTAACGCGCCTATAATGCGCGGTAGCCGAATATCCACTAAAATATGACGAAAATTGTCCGCCGTAGCGTGTGGTAAACGGCCCATCACGAAATCCGTAAATTCCTGAAGTGAGATACGATAGCGTCCGATGAACAGCGAACCGCAAATCAGTAGGAAAAGAGCCACGCTCAGTAGAAATAATATTCGATGATTCTTCTTCATATCCTTATCCTTAGTTAACTATAACGTTATTTTAACGCTTTATAGCAAAAAGTCAAGTTAAACTTATGATATCGAATGAAACGAAGATGTGGCTTTGTAAACCGTAAAATATGCCGGTGAAAGTTGTCAAATACCATCCACCAAAGAATCGTAATCTGCCACTGTCATCATCTGAAAAGCACAAAAAAAGTTCCATACATCAGTATGGAACTGTCTGAAATAGCGGGAGAAGGATTCGAACCTCCGACCTTCGGGTTATGAGCCCGACGAGCTGCCTCTGCTCCACCCCGCGATAAAAATATGGGACCAACAGGGCTCGAACCTGTGACCCCCTGCTTGTAAGGCAGGTGCTCTCCCAGCTGAGCTATGATCCCGGTTGTAATATGGTTATAATATCACAATTGCATCAACGATGCAAGAGCGACCCAGAAGAGACTCGAACTCTCGACCTCCGCCGTGACAGGGCGGCGCTCTAACCAACTGAGCCACTGGGCCAAACTTGAATTGCATAGAGTATCATGTCCAAAGAACTTCTTGGTCAAGACTTCGACCGATTAGTATGAGTCAGCTGCACGTGTTACCACGCTTCCACCTCTCACCTATCAACCTCATGGTCTTTAAGGGGT
>JAUNUY010000010.1 GCA_030537935.1 Eubacteriales bacterium
CCCCGGGTGATAAAGAAGTCACGGTTGTGGTAACCTACAACGACGGTTCCAAAGACGAAGTGACCGTGAGGATACACGTACGTAATGATGCGGAAGCATACAAAGAGACGAATGTGGATGCCAAAGGTACCAAAGAAGTCGTAAAGGGAACACCTGCCACGACAGATGGTATTACGTTCACGCCGGCATTACCGGAGGGAGCAACCGTTGTCGGCTTTGCAGGTGGAGCAACGGTAGATACGAGCGTTGCCGGTGAAAAAGAACCGGTTAACGTTACTGTAAAATTTGCAGATGAGTCTACAGCCAACATTCCGGTAGTCTATACGGTGGTTGAAGGGGAAGCGGCTACGAAAGAGCCTGCAACCCAAGATCTGACCGTCAACAAGAATGAGACACCGAATGCGGCAGATGCCATCACGAACAAGGATGAGCTGGATGCAAAGAGCTATGAATTTAAAGAACCGGTAGATACAACGACCCCGGGTGATAAAGAAGTCACGGTTGTCGTAACCTACAACGATGGTTCAAAAGATGAAGTAGCTGTCAAGGTACACGTACGAAACATTGCGGAAGGCAAAGAGCCGAAGCTACCGGGCACGAAAGTACCGGTTAAGGATCAGAGCAACTTGACGGATGCAGAGAGGAAAGATGTAGAAGATGCCGTTAAGACGGCAAACGCAGGTGATCCGGACATCAAAGATGTGAAGGTAAACGAGGCGGGCGACAAGGTTGTCGTAACGTACACGGATGATTCCACGGATGAAATCCCTGTAACGGACGTAACGGTAGAAAAGACGCCAAGCATTGCGGAAGGCAAAGAGCCGAAGCTACCTGGCACGAAAGTACCGGTTAAGGATCAGAGCAACTTGACGGATGCAGAGAAGAAGGATGTCGAAGATGCCGTTAAGACTGCAAACGCAGGTGATCCGGACATCAAAGATGTGAAGGTAAACGAGGCGGGCGACAAGGTTGTCGTAACGTACACGGATGATTCTACGGATGAAATCCCTGTAACGGACGTAACGGTGGAAAAGACGCCGAGCATTGCGGAAGGAAAAGACCCGAAATTACCGGGCACGAAAGTACCGGTTAAGGACCAAAGCAACTTGACAGATACGGAGAAGACGACAGTTGAAGATGCCGTTAAGACGGCAAATGAAGGCGACCCGGACATCAAAGATGTGAAGGTAAACGAGGCGGGCGACAAGGTTGTCGTAACGTACACGGATGATTCCACGGATGAAATCCCTGTAACGGACGTAACGGTGGAAAAGACGCCGAGCATTGCGGAAGGAAAAGACCCGAAATTACCGGGCACGAAAGTACCGGTTAAGGACCAAAGCAACTTGACAGATACGGAGAAGACGACAGTTGAAGATGCCGTTAAGACGGCAAATGAAGGCGACCCGGACATCAAAGATGTGAAGGTAAACGAGGCGGGCGACAAGGTTGTCGTAACGTACACGGATGATTCTACGGATGAAATCCCTGTAACGGACGTAACGGTGGAGAAGACGCCGAGCATTGCGGAAGGAAAAGACCCGAAGCTACCTGGCACGAAAGTACCGGTTAAGGATCAGAGCAATTTGACGGATGCAGAGAAGAAGAACGTTGAAGATGCCGTTAAGACGGCAAATGAAGGCGACCCGGACATTAAGGGTGTAGCAGTTTCTGAAGATGGAAAGCATGTCGTGGTAACGTACACGGATGATTCTACGGATGAGATACCTATTGCTGATGTAACGGTACAGGAAATTCCGAGCATCACGGACGGTAAAGAGCCGAAGTTACCTGGCACGAAAGTACCGGTCAAGGATCAGAGCAACTTGACGGATGCAGAGAAGAAGGACGTCGAAGACGCCGTTAAGACGGCGAACGCAGGTGATCCGGACATCAAAGATGTGAAGGTAAACGAGGCGGGCGACAAGGTTGTCGTAACGTACACGGATGATTCTACGGATGAAATCCCTGTAACGGACGTAACGGTGGAGAAGACGCCGAGCATTGCGGAAGGAAAAGAGCCGAAGCTACCGGGCACGAAAGTACCGGTTAAGGATCAGAGCAACTTGACGGATGCAGAGAAAAAGGACGTCGAAGACGCCGTTAAGACGGCGAACGCAGGTGATCCGGACATCAAGGATGTGAAGGTAAACGAGGCGGGCGACAAGGTTGTCGTAACGTACACGGATGATTCTACGGATGAAATCCCTGTAACGGACGTAACGGTGGAGAAGACGCCGAGCATTGCGGAAGGAAAAGAGCCGAAGCTACCGGGCACGAAAGTACCGGTTAAGGATCAGAGCAACTTGACGGATGCAGAGAAAAAGGACGTCGAAGACGCCGTTAAGACGGCGAACGCAGGTGATCCGGACATCAAAGATGTGAAAGTAAACGAGGCGGGTGACAAGGTTGTCGTAACGTATACGGATGATTCCACGGATGAAATCCCCGTAACGGACGTCACGGAAAAGAAGACATCGAACATTGCAGATGACAAAGAACCCAAGTTACCGGCAGATAAAGTGCCTGTAAAAGATTCGAATCATTTGACGGATGCGGAAAAGGATGCCGTAGTCGATGCCGTGAAGAAATCAAACGCGGGCGACGAAGACATTGAAGATATCCACATGAATGAGGCCGGGAATGCTGTTATCGTGGCGTATAAGGACGGAAGCACCGATGAGATACCGGTGGCGAAGTTAGTCGTGAAGAAGTTTGCGGATATGCCGAAGCCGATGCCTGAAAGAGGCCCTATGCCCGGAACAGGCAGCAGCGATACTATGGCATGGATGATTCTTTTGTGTGCGGCCGGTTTCATTCTCGATATCAGAAGAAAGAAATTCATGAATAAGAAATAAGATGAATTCAACGCATTCAATATCGATGTAAGCCTTACATAAGGCGAGAGCCCTCCGGGTGGTGATTTTCACCAATCGGAGGGCTCTCTGGTTTCCGTTATGTAAGGTGTTCGGGCAAAGGTGAAATTTCATATTATACATTATATGTACAAAGTAAGTCGTGGCGTGAGATTCATGTCACGACTTTCTTATGCTTATAGTCGTTGAGGATGGGATTTTGGTTTTGAGCATGGAAGAAGGCGATGATAATCACGCTTAGGCGATCACGTAATCTATATCGGTAGAACGAAGTTGATTTCGGCAAGTATCCGATGATAGAATGGCGTATCGGTAGATGGTGGTATTACGGGCGAAAAGAGAGGAGGGTTCATCTATCCGCCGGTAAGTGGTTTAGGGGACGAAGAAGGGGCTTCCGGATGAATTGTCACGGCGCATGACGCACCGGGATGCAGTTTGAGTGGCACCGTGAGGGTATCTTCTGCCTATGATATCACGGGAGCGGCAACGGAAAATATACGCTTGATGTGATAGGAGATGTCTGAGTATCGGCAATGGTGTGTAAACATGGTTCTCATGACGGAATATTATGGCAATCGTTGACCTTGAAAATGTGCGTCGGAGAACGGAAAAATGATGTTTTCGTTAAGTAAATACCGCCTTTTCCGGAAAGCGGTAAAAAAGTTTTGAAAAGCATAAAAAAGTACTTGCATTTAGCCGTGCCCTATGCTACAATAAAACACGTTGCTGATGAAGCGGCAACGCGATATAACCTTGAAAATTGCATATAGAGTATCATGAAATATCCAAAAAAAGGATGCACGAA
>JAUNUY010000011.1 GCA_030537935.1 Eubacteriales bacterium
CGTCCACAGGCACAGGCGGAGAAATACGCGACCGCCTTGCCGGCGGTAAAGCATCTATTCCCGTGGCGGGAACAGCGGTATATATGACTTCCTATCCACGACTGGAAGAAAATCGCACGTGGGAACAGACGTTGCCCGCACGCAAATGGCTCTATCAAACGCCCGAACAAATCCTTATCAAAGCTTCCAACGGTGCATCGGATTTCGGGAACAAATTCGGTCAACCGCTTATCTGTGGCTCGTTGCTGACATTCGAGCACGCGGAAAATTATAAAAAATTCGCTTACGACAAAGTGATTATGCTTGCCGGAGGCATTGGCTACGCCAACAAACGCGACGCACTGAAAGGCACGCCCAAAAGTGGCGAAAAAGTGGTTGTTCTCGGTGGCGACAACTACCGCATCGGAATGGGTGGCGGCGCCGTGTCGTCGGTCAACACCGGAGAATATTCTTCCGGAATTGAACTGAACGCCGTGCAGCGTGCCAATCCCGAAATGCAAAAGCGCGTAGCAAATGTGATTCGCTCGCTTGCCGAGTCGAACGACAATCCCATTGTTTCGATTCACGACCACGGCGCCGGCGGTCACCTGAATTGTCTGTCGGAATTGGTGGAAGAAACCGGAGGCAAAATCGATATGGACAAATTGCCTGTCGGCGACAGCACACTGTCGGCAAAAGAAATCATCGGCAACGAGAGCCAAGAACGTATGGGATTGCTCGTTGAGCAAAAAGATATTGAACATATCCAACGCATCGCCGAACGTGAACGCGCGCCGATGTATGTGGTTGGCGAAACGACAGACGACATGAAATTTACGTTTGCCCAAGCGGACGGAAATTGTCCCATCGACATGGATTTGGAAGATTTCTTCGGAAAACCACCCGTGACAATTATGACCGACCAAACAACGGAAGAAACATACACGCCCGTCGAATACGACACCAATCGAATAGAAACTTATCTCAAAAACGTGCTTTCGCTCGAAGCCGTAGCGTGCAAAGACTGGCTCACCAATAAAGTGGACCGTTCCGTTTCGGGAAAAGTGGCACGCCAACAATGCCAAGGAGAAATTCAGCTGCCGCTGAGCGATTGCGGTGCAATCGCCCTCGATTATCGAGGATTTTCGGGTATGGCAACGTCCATCGGTCACGCGCCGCAAGCGGCAATGATTGACCCGGCTGCCGGCTCGGTGCTCTCTATTGCCGAAGCGCTGACAAACATCGTATTCGCACCGCTTACCAACGGACTGCAAAGTGTTTCGCTCAGCGCCAACTGGATGTGGCCGTGCCGCAACCAAGGCGAAGACGCGCGCCTATATAAAGCGGTAGAAGCGTGTTCCGATTTTGCATGCAATTTGGGAATCAACATTCCTACGGGAAAAGATTCGCTTTCGATGACACAAAAATATGGCGATGAAAAAGTATTTTCGCCCGGCACGGTGATAATTTCCGCGGCAGCGGAAGTGAAAAACATCCGCAAAATCGCTTCGCCCACATTGGCATATATCAAAGGGACTTATCTCTATTATATTGATTTTTCGTTTGATACGTTCAAGCTGGGAGGTTCGGCATTGGCGCAAACACTCGGAAAAGTGGGAGATGAAGCCCCCACGGTTACCGATGCCGAATATTTCAAAAACGCGTTCGCCGCGGTGCAAGAGTTGGTTAATCGAGGATTGATTATCGCGGGACACGATATTTCGGCGGGAGGAATGATAACCACCATGTTGGAGATGTGTTTTGCCAATCCCGAAGGCGGTTTGGAAGCGCGACTCGACAAAATACGCCATTCCGACCTCGTCAAAATCTTATTTGCCGAAAATCCGGGAGTGCTTATCCAAGTGAAACATCACCATTTGGTGGAAAAAATATTGAACGACTACGAAGTGGGATTTGCCATCGTGGCGCGCCCCATTCAAGAGCGCTCGTTGATTATCGAAAAAGATGGCGTACGTCACAATTTCGATATAGACAGTTTGCGTGACGAATGGTACAAAACATCCTATCTGCTCGACCGCAAACAAAGCGGCGAAGCGTGCGCCAAAGCGCGTTTTGATAATTATAAAAAGCAACCGCTTCAATTTGATTTTAAATCATCGTTTACAGGAAAATTCAAAGATTTGGGATTGCAGCCCGACCGAAAAGAGAAATCGGGACTTACGGCTGCCATCATCCGCGAAAAAGGCACCAACGGCGAACGCGAAATGGCGTATGCACTCTATCTGGCAGGGTTTGACGTGAAAGATGTGCACATGACCGACCTCACTTCGGGACGCGAAACGCTTGAAGACGTGCAATTCGCAGTATTCTGTGGCGGATTTTCCAATTCCGACGTAATGGGTTCGGCAAAAGGATGGTCCGGCGGATTTCTTTATAATGAGTTAGCCAATGCCGCGCTGAAAAAGTTTTACGCGCGCAAAGATACGCTCAGCCTCGGTATTTGCAACGGCTGCCAATTGATGATGGAGTTGGGATTGATTTATCCCGAAATGGGAGCGGCTCATCCCAAAATGCAGCATAACACCTCGCATAAGTTTGAATCATCATTCGTGAGCGTAGAAATTCCTCAAAATGAGTCCGTCATGTTCCAATCGCTTGCCGGCACAAAGCTCGGCATTTGGGTAGCGCACGGCGAAGGACGTTTCGAGTTGGAGAAACCGGAGTCGGAATATGCCATCGTCGCAAAATATGTGTACGATGAATACCCCGGCAATCCAAACGGTTCGGATTATGCAACCGCCGCGGTTTGCTCGAAAGATGGTCGCCATTTGGCAATGATGCCGCACTTGGAGCGCACCGTGTTCCCGTGGCAAAACGCATATTATCCGTACGCGTTCCGTAAACACGATGTAACGCCGTGGATGGAAGCCTTTGTAAATGCGCGTAAATGGTTAAAAACAAACAGAAATAACTAATAATCCCAAACGGACAAAACCAGCTTGCTATGAACAATAACCATCTTTACGATATCGGATTTATATTTGTCGCGGCTATCATTTTGATGCTTTTGAACCAACTTATCGGATACGAAACTTTCGGAAGATATTCCGTAGTAATTGCATTAGTGTCGTACTATTGTGGCAGATATGTGGAAAAGATATCCGCACGTAAACAACAAGGCG
>JAUNUY010000003.1 GCA_030537935.1 Eubacteriales bacterium
GAATTGTTGTGAGACGTCTACGTCTCACGGGTTTTCAAGGTTTATCTTATTATTCGGTTGTCAATGTGTGCCGCCTCTCGTTGACGACTTGCTTATATTACCATGGAAACGGAGTAGTGTCAACGCTTTTTCTCACTTTCTTTTTATTTTTCTGTTTTTCTTTTAAAAAGACCGATTCCTCTTTATTTATCAAGGCTTAAATCCCTGTCATAAATGCGAAAAAAGCCTCCATCCGGAGACTTTTTTCGCTTAGCATATGCTGATTTTCACTCTGCCGCTTGAATTATGTTGATGAAATCCTCTTTTAAGGACGCGCCACCCACGAGCGCACCGTCGATATCCGGCTTGGCAAACAACTCTGCCGCGTTTTCGCCTTTGACGGATCCACCATATTGAATCCGAACGGCATCCGCTACGGCATCGTCATACAGTGCCCGAATCGTTGCCCGAATACCGGCACAGACTTCCTGTGCTTGCTCTGCAGTCGCCACCTTACCGGTGCCGATTGCCCAAATGGGCTCATACGCGATGACCATCTCCCGTACCCGTTTTCCGGGGATACCGAGCAAGGCCACCTTGATTTGCTGCCGGACAAAGTCCATCGTCACCCCCTGCTCCCGTTGGGTCAAACTCTCCCCACAGCAGACAATGGGTGTTAACTTGTGATCAAACGCCTTTTTAATTTTGGCATTGATGTCCTCATCCGTTTCATTAAAATATGCACGTCGCTCGGAGTGTCCGAGAATAACATGGGTCACGCCCAGCTCTTGCAACATGCCCGGAGCAATCTCTCCGGTATAGGCACCTTTTTCCGCAAAATGCATATTTTGCGCACCGACACCGATGCCCGTCCCCTTCGTTTTTTCCAACGCCACATGTAAATCCGTGAATGGCGGACAAAAGACGACCTCAACCGCATCATTTTTTGCGGACGGCGTCAGTTGTTCCAAGAGTTCCGCCGCCTGACTGACGGTCATATGCATCTTCCAGTTTCCGGCGACAATTTTCTTTCTCAATATTCACCTACCTGTTATTTGCCGCTGCCACACCCGGCAGCTCCTTACCTTCCAGATATTCTAATGATGCACCGCCACCGGTTGAAATATGCGTCATCTGTTCTGCATAACCGAGCTGATGCACCGCCGCCGCACTGTCACCACCGCCGATAACGGTAATTGCGTCTTTCGTCTCCGTCAGCGCTTGTGCCACGGCTATCGTTCCGCCGGCGAATCGTTCAAATTCGAATACACCGACCGGTCCGTTCCATACCACGGTTTTTGCCTCACGAATAGCTTCCGCAAACAGTTCACGCGTTTTCGGCCCGATGTCCATACCCATTTCATCCGGCGCAATTTCATCTGACGCCACAATACGGTACGCCGCATCCGCCGCGAATTCCTTCGTCACATACAGGTCGACCGAAAGGAGGAAGCGGACACCGCGGTCTTCCGCCTTCTTCATGACTTCCCGGGCATAATCCAGATAGTCATCTTCCACCGGAGAAGTACCCGTTTCGTATCCCTGCGCCTTAATGAACGTAAATGCCATTGCGCCGCCGATGATAATCGTATCAACCTTTTCGATCAAATTTGTAATGACGGAAATCTTGCTCGAAACTTTTGCGCCGCCGACGATGGCCAAAAACGGACGTTTCGGATTATTAACGGCCTTCTCCAGAAAATTGATTTCTTTTTCCATCAAATAGCCGACCACCGCCGTATCTACAAATTTCGTAACACCTACATTGGAACAATGCGCACGATGTGCCGTGCCGAAAGCATCGTTGACAAAAACTTCACAGATGGATGCCAAATCTTTACTGAATGCTTCCTCGTTCTTCGTTTCCTCGGAACGATAACGGGTGTTTTCTATCAGAATGACATCTCCATCATTCATTTTTTCCACGGCCGCCCGGACATTTTCTCCCACCACTTCATCGTCCTTGACAAAGGGGACTTCCCGTCCGAGGTACTTCGTCAACTTGTCCGCAACGGGACGTAAACTCAATGCCGGCACCGGTTCTCCCTTCGGTTTCCCCAAATGTGAGCAAAGAATAATCCGTCCACCGTCTCCGATGAGCTTTTGTATCGTCGGCAACGATGCAATAATTCGTGTATCATCCGTAATGGCACCGTCCATCAACGGGACGTTGAAATCACAGCGAACGAGCACCCGCTTGCCCCGTACATTAATATCATCTACCGTTTTTTTATCCGGCATATTTCCTCCTGTCGTACTTATGCCAATTCGTACAAATATTTGATGGTACGTACCATCTGTGACGTGTAGGAGTTCTCATTATCATACCAGGATACGACCTTTACCAGAGACTTGCCGTCACCCAGCGGTGTAACCTTCGTTTGCGTTGCATCAAACAGAGAACCTTCCATAATACCGATAACATCGGTGGAAACAATCGGATCCTCCGTATAACCGTAAGACGGATTCGCAACGGACTTCATATAAGCGTTGATTTCTTCCGCCGTACATTCCTTATTAACAACTGCCACCAACTCGGTCAGTGAGCCTGTCGGTACGGGCACGCGTTGTGCGGCACCGTCCAGCTTACCCGCCAATTCCGGAATAACCAAACCGATTGCCTTGGCGGCACCCGTCGTATTCGGTACAATATTCACGGCAGCTGCACGCGCTCTTCTCTTATCGCCCTTACGGTGCGGTCCATCCAAAGTCATCTGATCACCCGTATAAGCATGAATGGTGGTCATAAAACCCTTTTCGATGTTTGCAAAGTCATTCAATCCTTTCGCCATCGGCGCCAGGCAGTTCGTCGTACAGGATGCCGCGGACACGATGTGCTCATCCTTGTTTAATGTTCCCTCGTTCACGCCGAACACGATAGTCGGAAGGTCATTACCGGCCGGTGCGGATATGACGACTTTCTTAGCGCCCGCATCCAGGTGTGCCTGCGATTTTTCCTTTGAGCAGAAGAATCCGGTACATTCCAGAACAACATCTACGCCCAGCTTACCCCACGGCAGGTTCTTGGGGTCGGGATCGGCATATACGGGAATTTCTTTTCCCTCTACGACGATGGCGTTTTCTTTGACCGCCACATCCTTGCCGTAACGTCCCTGTGAAGAATCATACTTCAACAAATGTGCCAACATGTCCGCATTGGTCAAGTCGTTGATGGCCACGATTTCATAGCCCTCCGTACCGAACATCTGACGAAATGCAAGTCTGCCGATTCTTCCGAACCCGTTAATCGCTACTTTTACTGACATAGTCACTCCTCCGATCATTATGATAGAAATGGTTGTTGTGCTCACGCACTTGTTACAATGAGATTATACACCGATTCCGTTATTTTTTCAATCGTGTAACCATATTATAAGTCGTATAAAACGGGCATATCGATATTTTAAATTTTCCGGATAATTTCCACCCCGTACCCTCTCGTACACGGGGTCGATTTCTGCTATACTGTAAGCAAAATGACCCTGATAAGGAGGTAGCATGTCTAACATCATTCAATCATTGACTTCATTTATCGACACATCCGTCACGGCCTTTCACACCACGGAAACAGCCGTTCGCATGCTGTCGGAAGCGGGATTCGAACCGCTTTCGGACGCCCCTGTCCGACCGGGCGGCGCCTACTACAAAGTCCGCCACGATGCAGCCGTCATCGCCTTTCGCGTGCCGGAACGGATTGACGATTTACGGCTTATCAGTGCCCATGGTGACTCTCCCTGTTATAAGATACAGGCAACACCCACCCGGACGTCACAGGGTTGTACCGTACTCAATGTCGCTCCGTACGGCGGTATGATTCACAGTTCGTTTGTCGACGTACCGCTGGGCATTGCCGGTCGCATCAGCCGGCTTGAAAACGGCGCGGTACAATCCCGTCTCATCGATTTCAAGCGACCGATGGCTATGATTGTCAATCCACCCGTTCATCTGAATCGGGACATCAATAAAGGCAAGGCGTATAAACCGCTCCCGGACCTGCAACCCGTGCTTTCGGACGGCGAGACCGATCTCCTCGCACTGATTCAGGACACCTTCAATCTGCCGACACCTGTCATCGGACATGACCTCTTCGTCTATTCCATGATGCCCGTTCGGACTTTCGGTGCAAACGAAACCCTGATCAGCGGCCCGCGTCTGGATGATTTGGTCTGTGCTTTTGCCGCCCTTTCCGCCATCATCGACGCCTCGTCCGACGCCTTAAATATGATTGCCATTTTTAACAACGAAGAAGTCGGCTCGCTCTCCTATACGGGTGCCGATTCGGACTTCCTCCCGACACTATTGCAACGTATCTTCGATGATATGAACATGAGTGCACGGGAACGCACGACATGCCTGGAAAAATCCATCGTCATCAGTGCCGACAATGCCCATGCCGTCCATCCGAATTATCCCGGACTTTATGCCGAAAGCGACCGATGCCGGGTCAACGGCGGACCGGTCATCAAATACAGTGCAAACCAGCGTTATACAACGGATGCGGTAACGGCCGCCTTCTTTGCGGGACTTTGCCAAGCGGAAAACGTCCCCTATAAGGTATACGAGAACCATCCGAATCAACCGGGCGGGTCCACCCTCGGTAACCTGCTCAACGGACAGATTTCCATCCGCAGCGTCGATGTCGGCATCGCCCAATGGGCTATGCACAGTGCCTATGAAACGGCGGGTACTGCAGACGTCGAGATGCTAATTCGCGTCTTCCGGCGTTACTTCCAATCACACATCTAAAGAGAACGGGCGGGAAATGCATGATGCAATTCCCGCCCGTCTATATATTCCATCCGCTTCCTCAGACCCGTCCCGGATAAACTATTCTTCCGTATCAGTCAGTCGAAACGCTCTGCCCGCTTCCCTTCTCCGACGTTCATCCTGATCCGCATAATGCTTTCTCGTCGTATTGACATCCTTATGGCCCAAAACATCGGCAACCAAATAAATATCCCCCGTTTGCCGGTAGAGGTTCGTGCCGTAGGTACTCCTTAATTTATGCGGTGTTATCTTTTTCAGAGGCGTTGCCGCCTTGGCATATTTTTTTACCAAATTCTCCACTGCCCGTACCGTAATTCGTGACCTCTGCGAAGACAGGAAAAAAGCATTTTCCGATCCGCGCGCCGCCAGGACAGCCTTCCGCTCCTCAAAATAATCAGCCATATAAAGGTGTACCTCGTCCGAAAAATAGACCCTCGCCTCGTCCCCGCCTTTCCGGGTAATCTTGATGGCATCTTCCGCCAAATCGACGTCATCCAAGTTCAGACCGACACATTCCGAGACGCGAATACCCGTCCCCAGCAACAGCGTAATCAGTGCCAAATCACGCACCCGCGTTTTCTTATGATAGACCCGTTGCCGCTCCGTCAATCCGGTTCCGTTTTCCACCGCATCGATAAACTTCAATATCTCTTCCCCGTCCAACCGGATGATATTCTTCTCGTGCAATTTCGGCATAGGTACGAGGGCCGCCGGATTATTTTTTATAAACTCTTTACGATAGTAGTAATTATACATCGTCCTGAGGGCCGCCAACTTCCGACTCCGTCCCGTCGCCGCATTTTGAACGGTACGACCGTCTTTTTCATACAGTTTCAGGTATTCCATATATTCTTCAATATCCACTGCGGTAATCTTGTCCAAATCTGCCTCGTTAATATCACGGATGTCCCGATTCCGGTACGTCGGATTCTCCGACTTGAGATAGTCGAAAAAAATGCTCAAATCATAGGCATAGGCAATGCGCGTACGGGATGAGGTCGTCGGCTCAATGGCACGAAAAAAACTTGCCAAGAACTTCGGCAAATGTGCCAACCGCTCCCGCAACAGCAAGGTATTATTATTTTCTACTTCTTTGTGATAACCGGCCATTATAATTCTCCTCTCGGCTCATTCAACATTCTGAAGTTCACGAAATCCGTAATCTTTTCCAAGCCCTCGGTTGCCATGCTCCGGACCAACCGTACGGGTAGGGCCATTCGATCGGCAACGACTTCGGGTGCTTCATTTTGAAGGAACAGGCGATTTACGAGCAGCCGCTCCGTCACTTCCAAACCCAGAAAACCCTCCTCGACGCATAACAAGAGCTCATTCTCCCGATGCAGTTTGTTGAATAGCAGTTGAAAACGAATAAGGTCTTTTTGTATGGTCTCTTCCATCTGGGAAATGATTTCATCTAAGTTCAACGTCATACTTTCATGACGCGTCAACTGGATACGTTTCAGTTGCAGCATCTTTATCATATCCTTTTTTGCCCGATAAAAATCCTGCAAAACGGCACCTTCTTTGATAATGTCCGTGCCGAGTTCTCTCAAAGACTTCAACAGTAAGACCGTATCCTTCTTCGTGTAACGCATTGCCCGTAATACCTCCTCTTCGTATCTTATCACAAATCAACGAAAATTACAGGACCACCTTGGTCCAAAACCGAACATATGATGACGAACCCTGCCGTTTCATACCGAAAACGCCGATGTGAAGACGCCCCACAAGGAAACTTTAGCACGTTAACATGTTGACTAATGGTCGATATGTGTTAAAATATTGATAATTACATGCTGCGGCCGAATCGGTATCGGCGGCACGCCGTAAATTGCCGCAAAAAAGGAGAATAACATGAAACCAACCAAATTCAATAAGGTGCTCGTCGCCAACCGGGGGGAAATCGCCATCCGGATCTTCAGTGCCTGTAAAGAACTCGGCATACGTTGCGTCGGTATCTATTCAAAAGAGGACGAGACGTCCCTCTTCAGAACCCGTGCCGACGAATCCTATCTGATAAAAGATAACGGCCCCGTATCAGCCTATCTGAACATTGATAAAATCATTAAGCTGGCTATTAAAAAGGGCTGTGATGCCATCCATCCGGGTTACGGTTTCCTGTCGGAAAATGCCGACTTCGCCCGAGCTTGCGAGAAGAACGGCATCACCTTCATCGGACCCTCGGCGGATATCATCATCGCGTTGGGGGATAAAATCAACTCCAAAAAGTCCGCAGAACGGGCAGGTGTCCCCATCATCAAGGGTATCAACGAGCCCATACGAACGGACAAGGACGCATTGGCGGCGGCAAAATATTGCGGCTATCCCGTCATGGTAAAGGCCTCTGCAGGCGGCGGCGGCCGGGGCATGCGTATCGTACAAAATGAAGCGGAACTGCTGCCCGCCTTCCATCAAGCGCAAAGCGAGGCCTTAAAGGCCTTCGGTAACGACGATATGTTCATAGAACAGTACCTTGAAAAACCCAAACATATCGAGGTACAGATTCTGGGGGACCGCTACGGCAACATCGTTCATCTATTCGAGCGTGACTGCTCCATTCAGCGTCGACATCAGAAGGTCGTGGAATTTACGCCCGCCTTTGCCCTGCCGGAAGAACTACGCGCACGTATTTGCGAAGATGCCATTAAAATCGCCAAGAGCGTTGACTACTCCTGTGCAGGTACCGTGGAATTTCTCTTGGATAACAAAGGGCATCACTACTTCATCGAAGTCAACCCCCGCATACAGGTGGAACACACCGTCAGTGAATTGACTACCGGCATCGACCTCGTACAGAGTCAGATTCGCGTTGCAGAGGGCTTTCCGCTGGATTCGGAAGAAATCAATATCCCGAACCAGGCGGCGGTCCAACAACGCGGCTTTGCCATCCAATGTCGTGTCACGACGGAGGACCCGGTCAATGATTTTGCACCGGACACCGGAAAAATTGATATCTACCGGACATCTTCCGGCTTCGGTATCCGTCTGGACGGTGGAAACGGTTTTGCGGGTGCCAATATCAGCCCGTACTACGACTCCCTGCTTGTCAAGGTGACCGCATATTCCAGGAGCTTCAGCGACACCATTGCCAAGGCAAAGCGTGCACTGCGCGAGATTATCATCCGCGGCGTAAAAACCAATATCGGCTTCATCATGAACGTGTTGAACAGTGAAGAGTTTGCGCGAGGCGTCTGTGATACAGGATTTCTTGCCGCCAACCCGGAACTCTTTAACATCCGCGAGTCCAATGATATCGTCAAAAAAATCATTACCTACATCGCCGATCGCGTCGTCAATGATGAAAAGGCATTGGTTAATGACTTTGATATTCCGGACGTGCCGAAGGTTAAAGTGCCCGCCAACCTGAGCGGCAGTCGGGATATTCTCCTGAATCGCGGCCCGGAAGGACTCCAAAAGTGGATTCAAAACCAGGACCGCCTGCTCGTTACCGACACCACCATGCGGGATGCCCATCAATCGTTGATGGCCACGCGGGTGCGGACGGTCGACATGTTGCGTATTGCCAGACCGTTGAGTGTCTACGGAAAAGATTTGTTTTCTCTCGAAATGTGGGGCGGCGCAGTCTTTGACGTGGCGTATCGTTTCTTACAGGAAAGTCCGTGGGAACGACTGACCGGCCTGCGGGAACGTATTCCCAACATCATGTTTCAGATGCTGCTCCGCGGTAACAATACCGTCGGCTACAAAAACTATCCGGACAATGTCGTCAAGGCCTTCGTTCGGGAATCCGCTCGTGCCGGCATCGACATCTTCCGGGTGTTCGACTCACTGAACTGGATTGAAGGCATGCGTTACGCCATCGAACAGGTCATTGAGGAGGGCAAGGTCGCCGAAGGTACCATGTGTTATACGGGTGATATCCTGGATTCATCCCGGACAAAATATGACCTGAAATACTACATCAACAAAGCAAAAGAAATTGAAAAAACGGGTTGCCATATTCTCGGCATCAAGGACATGTCCGCCCTGCTCAAACCGTATGCCGCCTATACCTTGATTAAGGCGTTGAAAGAAGAAATCGGCATCCCGATTCATCTCCATACGCATGATACGACAGGTAACGGTGTTGCCACCTGTATCATGGCCTGTGAAGCCGGTGTGGACATCGTGGATACGGCTTTCAACTCCATGAGCGGCTTGACCAGTCAACCGGCCCTCAACTCGGTCGTAGCGGCATTGCAGGATACCGCAAGGGCAACGGGCATCAATCCGGATGAGGTGGAGACCATCTCCCGCTACTGGGCGAGCATCCGGCCGATTTATGCCAACTTCGAGTCCGATTTGAAGTCCGGTACGACGGAAATCTACAAGTACGAAATCCCGGGCGGACAGTACTCCAACCTGAAACCGCAGGTAGAAAGTTTCGGACTCGGCCATAAATTCACCGAAGTCAAAGAAATGTACAAAAACGTCAACGGCATGCTCGGTGATATCGTCAAGGTAACACCTTCTTCCAAGATGGTGGGTGACTTGGCCATCTTCATGGTGCAGAACGAACTGACCCCGGAAAACATCCTGGAAAAAGGACGAAATCTCGACTTCCCGGATTCGGTCATCTCGTACTTCAGCGGTATGATGGGCCAGCCGGAGGGCGGCTTTCCGCCCGAGTTGCAAAAAATGATTCTTAAAGGTGAAAAGCCCATTACCGTGCGACCGGGTGACCTCCTGGCACCGGTCGATTTTGAAGCGACTCGTCGGGAAATCAAGGAAAAATTGGATTTAGAACCCTCGGCACAGGAAGTCCTCAGTTACATCCTCTATCCGAACGTGTTCGAAGACTATGTCAAAAACACGCGGCAGCATGGCAACCTTTCCTTCATGAGCTCGGACATCTTCTTCCACGGTCTCCGTGTCGGTCAAACCGCGAAGGTCCGTTTGGCGGAAGGCAAGACGTTGATTATCACGCTGATTGACATCGGTCGGGTCGGTGATGACGGCATGCGGACCATTGCATTCGAGGTGAACGGCTTCCGTCGTGACATCACCATCAAGGATAATGCACATGGCTTGACCGTACATGATGAGCACATTATCATCCATGCCGATCCCGAAGATCCCCGTGACATCGGGGCGAGCATACCGGGCAAGGTCGTTAAAGTGAATGTCGCCGTTGGTGATACGATTTCCGAAGGCGACGGCGTCCTCGTCATAGAGGCAATGAAGATGGAGACGAATGTTGTATCCAACTCAGCCGGCACGGTCAAAGAAATACATATTGCGGAGGGCGACACGGTCATCAGCGGTCAGCTCCTACTGCGTCTGGAATAACAGCCACCGCAATCATATTATGAACGGGCATCTTCGGATGCCCGTTTCTTCGCTCTACCGAACGTTGTATATCCAACATCACCGTGACGGTCCATCATGATAGAATGACAACATGAGAAAGTGAGGATACTATGTTGAATTTCAATCAAACAATATACGATGCGGTTTCCGGTGACCGGGACCTGCTGAACTTTTTACTGTTACACGGTTTTGAACAATTAAAGAACCCGAAGATGCTCGAGGTCCTGGGAAAAACCATGACCCTCGGTAAGGCCTGCGACATGCGCGGTATTGATCGGGAAAAACTGAATACCGATTACGAAGCCTATCGCAAGAAGCTCGAAGGTGGCGAGGATATCACACTGCGTCAAAAACATGAGGCCGGGGCGGCGACTTTAAAAATCCGCGGCATCCTCCCCTGCCCCATTCGAGTTCCGCTCTTGGAACTGTTTGATAGTTTCATTAAACAACAGGGGGCAGAAGATACCATTGACTACGATCTTCGTTCCGCCAATCTCGGATTGGACTGGATGGAGGATGAGGTGCGACGCGCCGAAAGCACCGAGGACCTGCCGGATGTTTTCATGAGTGCCGGTTTCAAACTCTTCTTTGACAAAGAACTTATCGGTAAGTTCGTCGAGGAAGGTGCCTTCCGATATGATGCCATGCGCCTGCATGACCGTTATCGTCAACCGGACTGCATGTTGGAAGATCCGCAAAAAAATTATTATGTGACGGGAACCGTACCGGCCGTCTTTATCATCAACCACGCCGTACTCGGTGACCGTCCCGTACCGCAATCCTGGGAAGATTTGATGCAACCGATATATTATAACGATGTGGCCGTACCGATGGGGGATTTGGATTTATTCAATGCCATCCTCATCAGCCTGTACGACCGCTACGGCATGGATGCCGTACGCAAGTTGGGCCGTAACTTCGCCACCGACTTGCATCCTTCACAGATGGTCAAAAAGACGACACCGGCCATCAGCATCTCCCCCTATTTCTTTGCCTGCATGATTCGCGGCGGACAGGGGATGTCCTATGTCTGGCCGACCGACGGTGCCGTCGCCAGTCCCATCTTCACCATAATCAAGAAAAGTGCACTGGATCGCCTGCAACCCTTCCTCGAATTTCTGACTTCGGAGGAGACCACGGCCGTCTTCAGTGCCAACGGTAAATTCCCGTGTACCGACCCCAAGGCGAAAGACATCCTGCCGCCGGAAACCAAGCTGCTCTTCCCCTCCTGGGATTTGCTGAACGGTGAAGATATTACAAGTTTGCTGGATCGGTGTGAGGCCGTCTTCTACGAAGGCGTCCGGGAAGAATAGACCCCCATGCGCGGCGGGTGATGTCCGCTGCGGTAACAGGTGCACTTGCCGCCGAATTTATAAAAGGAGAACATTATGAACTTGGTCATCGTATCCGGTCCCCCCTCATCGGGCAAGACCAGCGTGATATTGAAAACCGTCCGGGCATTACGGGATCGCAATCTTTCCGTCGGCGTCGTTAAATTCGACTGCCTCTATACGGATGACGATCTGCTCTACGAAAAAGCCGGTATCCCGGTGAAGAAAGGCCTGTCGGGCGGTCTGTGTCCCGACCACTTTTTCGTTTCAAATATCGAAGAAATCGTCTCATGGGGACGAACGGAAGGTTTTGACGTGCTGATTACGGAATCGGCAGGTCTGTGTAACCGTTGCTCCCCCTATATCAAAAATATTGCCGGTGTCTGCATTATTGATAATCTCAGCGGCATCAATACGCCGAAAAAAATCGGTCCGATGCTGAAATCCGCAGATATTATCGTCATCACGAAGGGCGATATCGTTTCTCAAGCGGAACGTGAGGTATTCGCCTCCAAGGTCACGTCGGTCAACCCTTCCGCCATGACCTTATTCGTGAACGGACTGACCGGACAGGGTACCTATGAACTGAGCACCCTGCTCTATGACCCTGCGAACGATATTGAAACGGTACAGGGCATGTCCCTGCGCTTCCCCATGCCGACGGCACTATGCTCCTATTGCCTGGGCGAGACACGGATCGGCGAAGAATTTCAAATGGGTAACGTACGGAAGATGAGGATGGATTCATGACATTACGGGAACTGATAAAACGCTATCCCTTTGCGGAAGAATATTTCAAGGACAATCACCTGCCCATGGATCGGCGACTGGGCAAAGAGCCGGCCGACTACGCCGCCTCCTGGACGGAGGAGGAGCGGGAACTCATTGCCATCGAGGCGGATGCATTCACGGACGAGTTCTTTACCTGGCTCAATATGATGAAAGAGTTTATGGGCATCGACGCACAGGACGTCGTGGAGAGTCTGACCATTGTCGCCGGTCGCAATAAAAGCGGGACACCGGAAGGCTTTGACAGCTTGACCGTCCGTACATCGGAAATCATTTCCATTGTCGGACCGACGGGGTCGGGTAAATCCCGTCTGCTGGCGGATATCGAATGGACGGCCCAATGTGATACGCCAACCGGTCGTGCCATCCGCATTAACGGAGAAAAGCCGGATTTGAAATGGCGTTTTTCCACCAACAATAAACTGGTTGCCCAGCTTTCGCAAAATATGAATTTCGTCATGGATTTGACGGTGGATGAATTTCTGACCCTGCACGCACAGAGCCGACACGTTGAAAATTCAGATGCCGTTATTGCCCGTATCTTGGACGCCGCCAATGACTTGGCGGGCGAAAACTTTGATGCCGATACGCCGGTAACGGCGCTCAGCGGCGGACAATCGCGGGCGTTGATGATTGCAGATACGGCCATTCTTTCCACCTCGCCCATCATCCTGATTGACGAAATAGAAAATGCCGGTGTCGATCGCCGTAAGGCGCTGGACCTGTTGGTCCGGGAGGACAAAATCGTTCTCATGGCCACCCATGATCCCGGTCTCGCCTTGATGGCGGATAAACGCATCGTCATTAATAACGGCGGCATCATCGAAATCCTCGAGACCACACCGGAAGAAAAAGCCTGCCTCACCGCTCTCGAAGCGTATGACGAAAAGGTCCGCCATTTACGGGAGAGTCTGCGTTACGGCAAGCGCTGTACCTGGCCCGCCTAGGCCGAGGATCCCTTCATAACGGTACATAAAAACAACACGGCTTACAAATGCCGTGTTGTTTTTATGTACCGTCCTATTCATATGTCATCATCATATCCATGTAAATCTTGGCTGCGGTAATGAGCTCTTTAACATCCAAACGCTCATTTTCCTTGTGCACACAGGAAAGGTCCCCCGGGCCGAAGATGACCGGTGTAATACCGATACGGTTAAATTTCGTACCATCCGTCGTCCCCGCAAAAACATCATGTGCTGGTTTTAAACCATGCTTGTCTGAAGCGGTCTCCACCAGCTTCACCAACGGATGGTTCACTGCCGTCTCCCACGGTGCCCTTTTTTCAACAACCTTGATTTCCGCTGCAAACTGCGGATCCGCCGCCTTTAGCTCGGCAAAGATGCGGCGAAGTGCCGCCCAGATTTCTTCCGGATAGTGACCGAGACAAAGCCGGGCATCGACAAACATACTGCAACGGTCCGGTACGATGGCCGGCTCCACGCCGGCAGATATCGCATAAGGCTGCCAAAATGTCCTGCCGCCCAAATTGTCCTGCTGGTCGGAAAAGTCATATGCCTTGATGGCCTGAATTAAATCGGACATCTTTTCAATTGCATTGACCCCCAAGCCGTGCTGCGAACCGTGCGCCGTCTTCCCATGAACGATAACCTCACCCCAAGTACGGCCACGGGAGGCGATACAAAGTTTCATCTCCGTCGGTTCACATACAACAACACAACGTGCGGACTTGATGTAATTATCATCCAGACAGGCCTGTGAGCCTTTCATATAATGTTCTTCATCTACGGTCGCCGCCAAAAGAATATCCCGTTTGGGCCGAATCCCCGCACGATGCAGGGTGACCATGGCCATCAGGGCGGCACCCAAACCGCCCTTCATGTCGGACGAACCACGTCCGTACATATAGTCTCCTACCAATGTGCCCGAAAACGGATCCCCGGACCAACGTTGCATCTCATCTTGGCTAACCGGTACGACATCCTGATGGCCGGTAAAAATCAGACCTTCACCGCGCATCTCCCCCTCCAGGAGAACCAGTACGTTATGACGGTCCGGTGCCGCCTCCACCGTCCAGTAATTCATCCCCTCGTCCGCCAGAAATTTCGTCAGATATCGGGTCACCAATTGCTCCCGACCCGGCGGATTCACGGACGGCAAGCGAACCAAATCCTGTACGAGTCCTATCAGTTCTTCTTCGTTGATGGTCAAATCCATAATACCTCCCGACGATTATTCGATCTTATCCAACACCGCACGAACCGTCGCTTCGATATCCGCCACCTTCTGTTGCGATGCCGCCGCATCCTCCGCCTTCGTGTAAATATACAGCTTAATCTTCGGTTCCGTACCGGAGGGCCGCAAGGTAAACCAGCTGCCATCCGCATAACGACATTCAAAAGCATTTGTCCGCTCGATATCCGTCACCGAGGTTTCCCCCGTCTTCACGTCCCGTACTTCACCGCTGTTATAATCTACCGTCCGTACGGCTGCCGCGTCACCAATGGTCTCCGGGAAAAGTGTCCGTATCCCCGTCATCATCCGGCCGATTCGTTCTTTACCGGCAATACCTTCCAAAGCGATGGCAACCGTCTTCTCTGCAAAGTATCCGTAAGTTTCATAAAGCTCTTCGAGCACCGCTCGCAGATTTTTACCCCGTTTTTTGTAATAGCCGGCCATTTCCGCCAACAACAAGGCCGTGCTTACCGCATCCTTGTCCCGTACGAAGTTACCCGCATTGAAACCGATGCTCTCTTCATAGCCGAAAACGTATTCATATTCATCCGTCTTATCCCAGATATTCGGCAATTCCGAGATGTTCTTGAAGCCCGTTAATACCTCGAAGACCTTGACGCCGTATGCACCGGCAATGGCTTTACCCATGTCACCCGTCACTATGGACTTGATGATGGCCGCCTTATCACTCAAAGTACCTTGGCGCTTCTTCTGCATCAAAATGTAATGTATCAGCAGGGCGCCGATTTGGTTCCCGTTAAAAGGAATCGCTACACCGTCTTCCATAACTTGCACGGCAAGACGATCCGCATCCGGATCCGTCGCGATAAGAATATCCGCATTGATGTCCCGCCCCAGTTCCGCTGCCAGCTTAAAAGCCGCCGGATCTTCCGGGTTCGGGTAGCCGACTGTCGGAAAACGACCGTCCGGTGCTTCCTGTTCCTTGACAACGGTCACGTTCTTATAGCCCATTCGCGCCAGTACGGTACGAACCGGAATATTTCCGGTACCGTTGAGCGGTGTAAAAACAATCTTAATATCCTTATCAACCGCCTCGTCATCCATGGAAACGCTCATAACCGCCTTATAATACGCCTCGTCCACGTCCTTGCCGATGATTTCAATCAAGCCGTCCGATACCGCCTCGTCGAAATCGGTTCGACCCGCTTCATCGAACATGCCGATGTCTTCCATCGCCGCCAACACCGCATCCGCAATGTCATCCTTAATCTGTGAACCTTCCGCCCAGTACACCTTATAGCCGTTGTACTCTTTCGGGTTATGGCTGGCCGTGATATTCAAACCCGCAATGCAACCGAAATGGCGCACCGCAAACGATAACTCGGGCGTCGGGCGCAGTGCATCAAACAGATACACTTTGATGCCGTGTGCCGCCAGAACTTCCGCACATACACGGGCAAATTCCGGAGACATGATACGGCAGTCATGTGCAATGGCTACGCCGCGTGCCTTTTTATCTTCGCCATGTGCCAAAATCACCTTGGCCAGAGCCTTTGTCGCTCGTGCCACGACAAACTCGTTCATCCGGTTCGTACCGACACCGAGTTTACCGCGTAAGCCCGCCGTCCCGAAGGTCAGGTCTTGATAGAAGCGGTCCTCGATTTCCGCCTCGTCCCCGGCAATCTGTGCCAGCTCCGTTTTGAGTTCCGCCGGCAAATGTTTCGCCATCCGCCAGGCCTCATAATTCTCTCTGTAATTCGCCATAATATCTCCTTTCAGATAAAAGCCTCATACGGGACCTTATGCTCCTTTAACAACGCTTCCACCGTATCATCCCATGTCCGCTCATCGGACTTATCCAGCGTAAACGTCTTATATGATACGCCGCTGATGACCTGGATAACACCGTGTTGCAACTGAATGTTCATCATACAATCCTGCGTCTGACTTGAAATACATGTCGGATGACGCAAAACTATCAGCATCTGCAGTGGCGGCTTCTTCCCGCGGATAATCTCATAGACGAAGGGCTTCACCGCCGCCCAACCGACATAGCCGGTCTTCTCCGCCTCATCCTCATAAAAATCCGCCTGCCTTTCACCGGCAATCTCAAACCGGCATCCCATCGTCACCTGGGCTTTAATCAAATCCCATCCGTCAAAGACGGATGATGTCAGAAGGAGGCGCATGAACATGCCGTTGTCCGAAATGTTAAATGCCCGCATCCGTCCTCCTTTCTCCCAAATGCATCTGCGGTGCAAGGCGGGCCGCCATCTCATCGGCTCGAGCCGTGATGTCCGCCGCAAAACCCATCTCTCCGAGTAACGCGATGGCGTTTCTCGTCCGCGAAGGTCCTTCATGAATTCGGTAGTCAAATGATATGACGCCCGACTGCAGGGCCTCCCGGAAGTGATAATTGTGATAAATCCCGTCAAGGAGTCCGGTCAACTCGATATCGTGCGTCGCCACGACGGGCAGGACCCGACGCTTCGCCAACTCTTCCAAAATAACGGCCGAGGCGGCTATCCGCTCCAGCGTATTCGTGCCGCGCAGGATTTCATCGACACCAGCCAATATCGGGACGGTATCATCCGCCGCCGTAATACGATACAAGGACTTAACCTCTACCACGAAATAACTTTCCTTCGTCGCCAGACTGTCCCGCATCGCCATGGAAGACAGAATCCTGAAATAACTGCCCGCCCATCGGCGAGCGGTAACGGTCCGGATGGTCTGTGCCGTCAAAGCGTTCAGTAATACCGCTTTCAAGAAAGTGGATTTCCCCGAAGCGTTGGACCCCGTTATAAGCAGCGGCCCCGGCACATCCAGACTGTTCGGTACGGGTGTCTCAATCAGCGGGTGCACCATGTCCGTAAATTCAAGTTGCGGCTGTGCATCCGCCGACACCGTCGACAAATCCGGTCTGCTCCAAAAAGGTACTGCCCGCCGCCACGACGCAATACTCAAAGCCAACTCCGTTTCACCGAAATATTCAAACAGCGCCGCACTTTCTTCCCCGTAACGCCGGAGACGACCTATTGCCCGACCGAAGTAAATGCAATCAAAATGGAATATTGCATTGATATATACAAGGAGAAAGGAGAGCAAATCTCCCTCTCCGTCACTGATAAGAAAACGGAAACGTCGGATATTACCCAAACGCCGATTCACCGAACGAACCGTTTCCGCATAATCGGGAAAGAGGTCGGCATTTCGCGCGTAGGTTCTGTTCATCGCAACCATCATACTCATCAAATATCGGAAGATGCACATCGGATCTGTAAAATGCTTCCGAATGAAAAAATAATACGTCATGTTAAAGCCGACGGCCACAAGTAAAAGCACACCGAAGCGGTCATCGTAGATGGTCAGGCCCGTCATCGCCAAGATGAGAACCAACATCACGACGTGTGACCAAATGGCACGTCGACCGTCCGTACGGAGATTTTGCAGGGCGTCGTGCAAGGAACGTCCGCGAAGACGACCAACTGCACCCATATCCATCTCCGTAGCAATCCGTCGCGCCGCATCCCGGTCAAACACCGTTGCACGTTCATCGCGTGCCGCCAGCCGCACCGCATCATACAGCGGCATGCGCAAGGCGGCATAGACGTACTCCCGGCCGGCCGAGGTCTGTGCCCGATTGAAATGTTCGTACAGACGCTGTATATCCAAGTCCGATGCCGTAATATCGTCCACGCAGGTATCAGTATTTGCCACCGCCTTGAAATAGGCCGCATCCGCCGCACGCTGCCGTTCCGTCGGTGCATCCTCGGCAAACCGACCGTAGGACGCCGCATAACGACGACGACATGCCCGACGATCTCGTATCCGGTAAGCGATGGCCGGAATAATCAACACCACCGCCACCGCCGCCGCAATCAGCCACTTTTCCATCTACATCTTCCATCCGTTCCGTCTACAGGCCGTCATACAATCGTTCATAGGCACGGGCCGACTGATGCCATGAGTAATCCCGTGCCATCGCCCGGTCAATCATCCGATTGAATGCCCGTTTTTTGTTATAATATATGTGCATTGCATAGCGAATCATCCCCAGCATTTCATGTGCATTATAGTTCTTGAAACTGAAACCGACACCCTCGTTCGTAAACTCATTCAAGGGCTCCACCGTGTCTGCCAGACCGCCTGTTTCCCGTACGATGGGGATGGTACCGTAACGCAAGGCCATCAGCTGGGAAAGACCACAGGGCTCAAACAGAGACGGCATGAGGAATGCATCACAGGCTGCATAGATTTTATGTGCCAGGTCTTCCGAATAGTAAATGTTCGCACTCACCTTTTCCGGATATTTCCATGCATAATGACGGAACATATTCTCGTAGGAGGCCGCTCCGGTACCGAGCACCACCAGCTGTATATCTTCCTGTACGATGTCTTCCATCACACATTGAATCAAGTCCAGTCCCTTCTGATCCGTCAAGCGGGAACAGATTCCGATCATGAACTTGCTCTTATCCGCTACCAGTCCCAGTTCCTTCTGAAGTGCAACCTTATTCTTGTATTTTTCCTTCCGGAAATTGTTCATATTGAAATTCTTCACCAACCGGGGATCCGTCTCCGGATTATACACCTCGTAATCGATGCCGTTTACAATACCCGACAGGTCATGTGCTCTGGCACTTAGGAGACCCTCCAGCCCCTCCCCGAAAAATGAGGTCTTAATCTCCTCCGCATAGGTCGGACTGACGGTTGTAATTTTATTTGCATAGACCAGACCGCCCTTGAGGAGGTTGGCATCACCATAGGCCTCCAACTTGTCCTCGGTAAAATAATAATGAGACAGCCCCGCCTTGTCACGTACCTCGTCCTTGTCCCAACGACCCTGAAATTTCAAATTGTGTATCGTCATCACCGACTTCACGGAGGCGAAAAACAAATCCTGTCGAAAACTGTCATTCAAATAAACGGGCACCAAGCCGGTTTGCCAATCGTGACAATGGATGATGTCCGGTTGAAAACCGATGACCGGTAAGGCGGAAAGTACCGCCCGATCAAAGAAGATAAACTTCTCGATGTCGTATGCCATATTGCCGTAGGGAAAGCTTACATCGAAATAGTATTGATTGTCGATAAAATAGAAGGTCACACCCTCATACACCATTTCGAATATGCCGACATACTGCTTTCGCCACGCCAAATCCATGTAAAAGTTCGTCTTGTAAATCAGTTGCTCTTTCAGTGCCCGATCCATGCAGGAATACAACGGCAGGATGACCCGTACGTCGTATCGCTCCTTGTCGAAATACTTCGGCAAACTGCCGATAACGTCTGCCAGTCCGCCCGTTTTAATAAACGGAACCGCCTCGGATGCCGCAAATAATATCTTCTTCATCACTCTCTCCTTTTACCGCCCGCATCAGCCGGCGGCACACTCTTATCCATCGATTGAATCAGCTCTCTCGCATTGGCGAGGGTCGCATCGGTTACTTCCATGCCGCCCAACAGACGGGCCACTTCCGCCAAATGTTCCGTCTCGTTCAGCGGCGTCAAACAGGTTGTCGTCATTCCGTCCGCCACCTGCTTATGAATTTTAAAATGCCTATCACCTGCCGCCGCAATCTGCGGTGCATGCGTGATGCAGATAATCTGACCGCGTCGACCCATCGCCTTCAAGCGGCGGGCCACCATAACGGCCGTCTTCCCACTGATCCCGGCATCAATTTCATCAAAAATCATGCTTTCCATGTCAAACATATCCGTTATGACCGATTGCAGGGCCAGCATAATCCGGGACAGCTCGCCGCCGGAGGAAACGTCTGCCAAAGGCTTTGGCTTATGCCCCACATTCAATGAAATATAGAATGACACGCCGTCCGTTCCGTCGCTTCCGAAGCCATCGTATTCGGTAAAACGAACCTCAAAGACGACCTGCAGGAAATGCAGTTCTTCCAGAACCGCCGTTATCTCTTTTTCCAACTGCCGTGCCGCCGCCACGCGCCGCGCCCGCAGTATTTTTGCCGCCTCAGCCAATGCGGTTTCCGCTTTTTCCCGTTCCGCCGTCATGGCTGTGAGCCGTTCTTCCGAATCCGCCAATGCATCCAACCGTTCCGCCACCTCATCCCGATGTGCCAATACGGCTTCCAGCGTGCCCCCGTACTTGCGTTTTAAATGATTCAAAACATCGATTCGGGCATCCATCTTTTGAAACATCTCATCATCATAGTCATCCGCATCGATGAGATTACGCAAATCGGCTTGCAAATTTTGAATGAGTATTTCACTCTCCACGGCGATGTCGTATACGTTCTGATACGCTTCTCCGGTTGTTGCCGTACGCTCCAGAATCCGAACCGTTTCCGCCAGTGCATCTGCCGTTCCCCGATCCAACGCCGCATAAGCGGCCAACAAATCCTCATAGGCATTCTTGCGTGCCACGGCCGTTCGATAGGTCGTCCGCAACGCATCGTCCTCGCCGATGACGACCGCCGCCTCATCAATTTCCCGCAACACGTAGTTACAGTAATCCATGTCCGTGTCCCGCGTTTTCCGCTGCTCCGTCAAGGTCCGTATCTCCGCATCCAATGTTCGATATCGACGATGCAGTTCCTCGTACGCCGTTCGTGCTTCCCGTACGGGCGTGCCGCCGTACCGGTCCAAGATTTTGATATGCATTCGCTCGTCCAGAAGAATCTGGTTATCATGCTGACCGTGCATTTGAATCAGGTAGGCGCCCACCTGCCGTAATAACGCCAGATTCACCGTTTGAAAATTGATGCGATTGACGGTCCGCTTGGGTCGAATCATTCGCTGAATGAGAATCTCATCCGACGACGCCTCAATCCCGTTCTCCGTTAATAGGTTTCGTACCGCAGGCGAGGGATTGCGAAACGTCAGCTCCACCAATGCTTCCTCCGCCCCTTCGGATATGAAGTCTTTCGGAACCTTCGCACCTAGGCCGATGGCTACCGACCCCATGATGAGCGATTTACCTGCACCCGTTTCACCCGTAACAATCAACAGGCCCGGACCCATGGCGATGTCTATCTCTTTGATTAACGCCAAATTCTTGACATGAATATTCTCGAGCACGCCGCCTCCTATTCTCCCAAATGATGCTTTCGTAATCGAACGGTCAGCTGCTCCGCCGCTTCTTGATTCCCGGTGGCGACGAATACCGTATCATCCCCGGCAATACAACCGACAACCTCCGGCCAGGCAAAGGCATCGATGGCCGTGGCAATCGACATCGCCGTGCCCGAAATGGTGCGGATGACCAGCAAGTTCCCCGCAACCTCATACCGTTTGATGCCGTTCGTCAGCATCACCAAATATTTTTCACTCAGATTTTCCCGGTTGCCCGGCGGCATCACATAGTGACTCCCCCCGCGATCATCAGTCACCTTCGTAATCTTCATCTCCCGGATATCTCTGGAGACAGTTGCCTGCGTGACGCAATGGCCGCTTTGATTCAACCGCTCCACCAACTCCTCCTGTGTCGCAATCCGGTGTTTCGTAATCAGATTGACGATTTCTTCTCTACGTTCCCGTTTCATCCGTTTTCCTTCCTACACGTTCATCTTCCGACGCATGGTTTCCAAAAAGCTGACTTGATCCAACTTGATCAGTTTCGTTTTGCGCGGGGACTTCGTAATCACCAGACGGTCTCCGCAAAACAGTTCGCCGATGGAGATACCGTCGCTGACCACGGTGCCCTGCGGTCGGATATTCCGCCGGACCTTGGACAGTTCAATCTCAACCCGATCCTGTGAAGACAACACGATACTGCGTGCCCCCAGCGAATGCGCACAGATGGGCGTTAATACGAACAGTTCCGCTGTCGGCTCGACAATCGGTCCGCCCGCCGAAAGGGAGTACCCGGTCGATCCGGTCGGCGTGGAAACAATCATACCGTCGGCATTATAAGAGTACAGTAGTCGTCCGTTGACAATAACGTTATATCGGATAATACTCAGGGCGGAATTTTTTGCCACAACGAGGTCGTTCAAAGCAAAGGTCGTTCGTACCGTTTCTCCCGCCTTCATGAGTTCACCGCGAATCAGCATCCGTTCCTCGATAAAGTAATCATCCCGTACCAGATGATCCACCGCATCCGCCAACTCGTCGACACGCACTTCCACTAAAAATCCCATCGTCCCGAGGTTGACCCCTAAAATCGGGATGTTCTTATCTACCAGAAGGCGTGCCGCAATCAGAAGCGTGCCGTCACCGCCGATGACGATGGCACAATCCGTCTTCGCACTGATTTGTTGCCCTTCGAATCGCTCCACGCTTTTGTCGCGAGCGCGAAGCAACTCTTCCAAGCGTCTTGTCACGCGAAAATCATCATCTTTGATTTCATTCGTTATTATTAAAAAGTTATCCATTTCGCACGCCTTCCTTTACACCCGCTTCAAAAGAGCGGGATATTCCACATTCCCTTTGGCGCCTTTGATGGGCGAAGTCGTCACACCGACCGACATGAAACCGGCTGCTTCCGCTGCCGCCAACACCTCATCTACCGTCCGTTGTCGAACGATTTCCGAATGAACGATACCGCCGCTTGCGACCTCATCCCGTGCAGCCTCGAACTGCGGTTTGATGAGCACCACGGCCTCGCCGCCCGGCGGTAACAGCCGGGCAAAGACGGGCAGTACCGTCTTCAGTGAGATAAATGATAGATCGGCACAGAGAAAGCGAGGCGGATCCGGTAAATCCGACGGTGTCAGGTAGCGAACATTGGTCCGCTCCATGACGACAACCCGTTCATCATTGCGCAAACGCCAGTCCAACTGTCCGCTGCCGACGTCGACGGCATAGACCTTCCGGGCGCCGCGCGCCAATAAAAGGTGCGTGAAACCGCCCGTCGAACAACCGGCGTCCATACAGACCTTGTCGTGCACATCCAGATGAAAGGTATCGAATGCCTTCTCCAATTTCAGTCCGCCCCGACTGACATAAGGTGACTTCTTCGTTTTAATCCGGATATTCGCCCTTTCTGCAAAAGACATCCCGGGCTTATCCTCGACCCGTTCATCGATAAGTACGCGGCCCGCCATAATCAAGGCCCGTGCTTCTTTAATATCATTGCACAGTTGCCGTGCCAGTAACAATTCATCCAATCGCCGTTTCACGTCGTCTCCCGTCCCGATGTCCTCTACCTCCGGTCCGATTGGCGCTTATCCGCATGGTCGAACCGCAGACGTTCTACTCATCCTATCACTTGACCTTGCGTTCACCCGTGTCCTCGCATGACGCATCCGTCGTCGCCCTTGCATTCCCGGCCGCCCCGATATTCGGAGACTGCCGAATCCGACGAATAATGCCGACCATGTCCAGACCCAGACGTGCCCGCAAATCCTCGGGCGTACCATGGTGCACAAATTGATCCTCCACGCCAAAGGTTTCCACCGGTACCTCCGGTCGCCGAGCCGCCATATATGCACGGATACTCTCTCCGTATCCGCCTCGGAGAATCCCCTCTTCCAGCACGAAAACCGGACCCCTCAATTCGTCCAACATCGCCGTATCCAACGGTTTGACAAAACGTGCATCCATTACACCAATCTCCGGTCCACCTTGTGCAAGCAGCTCTTCTCGTACGGCAAGAGCCGTGTGAACGGCGGCACCGACGGCACAAAGCGTCCCATCCCGTCCCGTTGCCCGCATCACGGATACACCCCGTCGGTAGGGTGCCGGTGGTAAATTGGACGGAACGGTCCCCCGTGGATATCGAATCGCCACGGGCCCGCCCCATGTGTAGGCATAATTTAGAGCTGCCCTTAAATCCGCCCCGTCCACGGGACAGAGAACGGTCATGTTCGGCATCGCATTTAGGAAGCTCAGATCAAACAAGCCCTGATGGGTCGCCCCGTCTTTTCCGACAATCCCCGCCCGATCCACCGCAAAGATAACCGGCAAATTCTGGAGACAGACGTCATGCAGAATCTGGTCGTAGGCCCGTTGTAGAAATGTAGAATAGACGGCAACAACCGGTCGCAAGCCGCGCGTCGCCATCCCGGCGGCAAAGGTCACCGCATACTCTTCCGCGATACCGACATCAAAGACCCGGTCAGGTACACTCGCCTGCATCCGATCCAAGCCGGTGGATGACAACATTGCGGCTGTAATACCGACCACCTCCTCGTGCCGGATGGCCAAATCCGTCACAGCATCGGCAAAGGCATCCGTAAAGGTCGCTTCGTCAGCAGGTTTACCGTCCGTTTTACCCGTTTCCGGATGAAAGGGGCCTATGCCGTGAAACTTTGCCGGTGCTTCAAAGGCGGGACGGTAGCCCATGCCCTTGACCGTCTTAACGTGAATCATGACCGGCCGGTTGATGTGTCGGATTCGTTGAAATACTGCAGTCAACTGCTTCAAATCGTGCCCGTCAATGGGCCCGTAATAGCGAAGCCCCAGGTTTTCCATATTCATGCCGGGTACCAACAACTGCTTGACCGAATTCTTCGCCCGACGCAATCCGCGCATGATTTCATCCCCGACCCGGGGTACGTGTTCGAGTCGATCGGAAATATTTTCCTTCAACCGAAGATATGGCCGTGCCACCCGCAGACGACTCAACGCGAAACTCGTTGCACCGACGTTTTCATCGATACTCATTTCATTATCGTTCAAGATGATGACCAGCCGGTTTTTCGAACCGGAAAGATTATTGATGCCCTCCAGTGCCAGACCGCCCGTCAATGCCCCGTCGCCGATTACGGCCATGGTCATGCTCTCATCACCCGAAAGTTTTTTTGCCGTGGCAATACCATTGGCCGCCGCAATGCCGGTTGACGCATGCCCCGTTCCGAAAGCATCGTAAGGACTTTCCGTACGGCAGGGGAAGCCGGACATGGCGTCAATCTCCCGCAATCGGTCGAAACCCGACCGTCTGCCGGTCAACAATTTGTAGACGTACGACTGATGCCCGACATCCCAGACGATGTCGTCCTCCGGAAACCGAAAACACTTACAAAGTGCCAGTGTCAACTCCACGACACCCAGATTGGATGCCAAATGTCCACCGGTCTTACTTACAGTCCGGACCAGAAATTTTCTGATTTCCCGGGCCAGAACCCGCATCTGTTTCGTATCGAGGTGCCGGACATCTGCCGGGCACCGGATTTCTTCCAACATGCTCCATCTCCTCTTACTTCTTTCGAGTACACAGGGCACGAACCAGCTCAATGACAAAATCGTCTTCTGCCGTGTACTGACGTAAGATGACAATCGCTTCTTCCGTCAGCCGTCGTACCGTCTCTTCCGCCGCCTCTATGCCCAGGCGGGCGGCAAACGTCACGTGCGCATTATGACTGTCACTGCCGATACGTTTCCCCATCGTTATTTCATCACCCGTCACATCCAGGATGTCGTCTTTCATCTGAAACGCCAGTCCGACTTTGGCCGCCGCCCGTTCCATATCCGCCACGACCGCCGTATCCGCACCGCCCAATGTCGCACCGATCATGAACGCCGCCTCCAGGAGCGCACCCGTTTTCAATCCGCACAGGACGGTCAGTCGATCGACATCGGCATCCGCTGCCAGATGAATATCCAGTACCTGACCGCCAATCATACCGCGTCGACCGGTCTTCCGGGCAAGAATCTGTAATGCCCGTACCTTTCGTTGCGCCGGCAGGTCATCCGCAAAAAAAGAAGAAACGGCCTCCTCGTAAGCATGATTCAACAAAGCATCCCCGGTCAGGATGCCCATGTCTTCACCGTACACCTTATGCGTGGCCGGCTTGCCGCGCCGCAAATCGTCATCGTCCATCGCCGGCAAATCATCGTGTACCAGTGAAAAGCAATGAATCAATTCCAACGCAACCGAAAAGTGCTTTACCGAGGGCGTTTCTTCTTTTTGAAACAATTTATAAGTTTCTCGCAGGAAAACGGGTCGAATCCGCTTTCCCCCGTTGCATGCGGCGTAACGCATGGCTTCGAGCAATATCGGCGCCGGTTCATCTGCCGATGCAAGGGCCTCATTCACCCAACCGTCGACAAGCGTACCCGCCATCGCCAACCGTTCACTGAACTTCATCTTCCGCCTCTTTCAGGTTGACCAGCTTACCGTTGATTTCTTCAATCTTTTCATTGCACGCCGCTACAGCCTTCATGCCTTCCGAATAGATGCGGATGCTTTCTTCCAGACTGATATTTTCGTCCTGTAATTGCTCAATCATCCGGTCCAGTTCTTTAAATTTCTCTTCCAATGTCCATTGCTCACTCATTCATTCCCTCCGGGTTCAAGGCCGTTTTCTCTATTACTTCCACATCCAGACATTCCGTCCGGGCATACAGTTGCATCCGATCACCGGGTGATACATCCCCGGTATCAATCAATCGCTTTCCGTCATACATTGCCAATAGCCATCCTGATGACAGACGATCCAAGGGGGACAAGCCCTCCAACTTCAATACGCGATCCTTATAAGCATGTACGGTCCGTCGCATGACGGCATCCATCCGTTCCGTAAGACGTTCCGCCGCTCGATTCGTCCGAAGTCGACAGGTCTCCATCCGCTTGACGGGACTCTGTTGCATCAATCGATACCGCAACTCTTGCAGCCGATGATACCGTCCCGTGATACGTTCTTTCAACAATTCACGTAAACGCCCATCCGCCCACGCCAGTCGATGAATCCGTTCCTGAACGGCAACCTCCGGATGACGGCGTTGTAACGCCAACTCAAACTGTCGTAACCTGTTCTCCGTCACTTGCAATCGGTTCGCGGTCAGACGACGCAACTGCTGACGCAGATGATCCATCCGATTTCGTATGTTTGTCAAGGGCGTTACCAAGATTTCCATGGCCGCCGACGGCGTCGCCGCCCGTAAATCCGCAACGAAATCTGAAATGGTCAAATCCGTCTCATGTCCGACTGCGGATACCACAGGCGTCTCAGCACGAAATATGGCATCCGCCACCACCCGCTCATTGAACGCCCACAGATCTTCCATGGAACCGCCGCCGCGACCGATAACGATGACATCCAGCCCGCGCCGGTCCAGCCGGTCCAATGCATCGGCAATCGATGCCGCCGCCGTCTCACCCTGTACCTGTGCCGGATAAAGATATAACATCACGTGGGGATTCCGCCCCAGTGCCACCTTTTTCATATCCTGCAAGGCGGCACCCTGTGATGCCGTCACAATACCGATATGTCGTGGAAAGGCGGGAATCGGTTTCTTTCTTTCCTTCTCGAAATAGCCGGCCGCTTTCAATTCCTTTTTCAGATTCTCAAAACGTTCATGTAAGAGACCCGTACCTTCTTCCCGGACGGCATTGACATACAACTGATACCGTCCCGTCCGCTCAAAGACGGAAATTCGTCCCGACAAGACCACCTGCCGGCCATTCGCCAAAAGATGTCGATAGGTTTCGGCCTCCCGTTTAAACATCACCGCGGCCAACTCCGCGTGCTCATCTTTGAGCGTAAAATAGCAATGACCGCTCGGATGCGGCCGATAGTTGGAAATTTCACCGGTCACATGCACGCGACGAAGCAAAAAATCCCCGTCCATTATCCGTTTAATATAACCGTTAATCTCCGTTACGGTCCGTGTCGTTTCATTCGCCATTGTTACTTTCCGTTCGATATTCCGCTTCGTATATGTTCCGAATAACACCGTTGACAAAAGTGCCGGCCTGCTGACCGGCATATTTTTTCGCCAGATTCACCGCTCCGTTGATAACCGTACCGGGCCGTATCCCTTCACATCGCAACAACTCGTAGGTCACCAGACGCAAAACGGCCAGCTCCACCTTGCCCAGACGACCAATCCGCCAGCGCGTAAGGTTCCGTTCAATAACGGCATCCAGGCGGGACATTTCCGGCCAGATCTCCTGAAAACAGTCTGCCACCGCCGCCGCTTCCGCCGAAGAGAGCGCTGCCGAATCCGAGGCTTCCGTATCCACCATGAGCAGGTCTTGTGCCACCTGATGTGCCATCTCCCGCTTCGTATAAAACTCCTTTTGAAACAACAACAGGAACAGACGTTCCCGCTGGGCTTCGTTTAACGCCGCGTTCATGCCTGTTCCGGTTCTTCAATATTTACGACGTGGACGTTAACAGCCGAAACGTTCATCCCCGTCATGTTTTGGATACTGTTCTTCACTTTATTCTGAACATTTTTGCAAACGGTCAATACGTTGTAGCCGAATGCCACCGTAATGAACATGCGGACATGGATATTGTCTCCGTCTATCTGCACTTTCATCCGTTTGGGCAGGATTTTATTCAGGTTCTTTTCCACCAGACGACGACTTTTCTTCACGTCCCAGCGACTGCTCACCCCCGCCACTTCCAGTGCGGCAATGGCGGCAATGTTTTCCACCACGTGATCCGCAATGAATACGTTGCCGATTTCTTCATTTTCATAGACTTTATAATTCATATTTTTATCCGCCATGCTGCCTCCTTAATTCTTTCGATTCCTGCATAAATGATACCACAACCCCTTATTTTATTCAAGTAATATACAGACGGATCCGCCGTCGTTTCCGGAAGCACGAACACCTGTGCATTTACAGGTTCATCCATGCTCCTCCTTTGTTCCGACCATGCCGAATCATCCGCTTCCAATAAGCACGTGCATCCGTTTATTCGGGGCCATACCCGAAAGACCGGCTAAAGGTTGTACCGTTGAAACGGCACATGATTTCATCGTCGAAAATGTGATGATGCCCCCATCCCGTTTCCGGATGGATGTCTTGGATTTGTTGCCCGAATCCGAGCATAGATACTTTTAAAGAAGTGAAACCTTTTATCATTTTCAAATGCTTCAACGGAGATCATGATGGACAATGATCCAATAAAAAAGCCGACGAAGTGCAAGTTCGTCGGCTTTTTGCATGGTATCTCGGCCTATTTGGTTATTTGTATTATATCGAAAAATTCGCAACCGTCAGGTTCAAGTACTTTCAGTTTACTCAACCCCATTGACCTTTATACACTTCTAAAGCCTTTAATTTTCTCCCTTTCTCTTATCTTTTTTAACGAGTGCATAAACATTATAAATCATATTTATAAAAAACAAAAATATGATTGCATAAGTCAATTTTGTGTAAAAAACACTTTCATCAATATCACCTACCAGTGCATAGGCTCCCCCTGCTAAATACGATAAAACTATCGTTAATATGTCTATCACTATGTAAGCAATGTTTCTATTCCTAATTCTTCTACATACAATTGTTACTAAAAAGTACGCCAACAATAAAAGATAAATAGCTTCCGGACGCATTAATTGCACCTCCAATTAATTGATGATTTTGAATGCTCAATATTCCATGGTACTTTCCAATAGCCGGCAGCAGCCACATGACATAAGAATTGTTCCCTCAAAACCGCTTCATTCTTCTTGTAATAAGACCAATGACGACTCGATGAATGACGTTCTTTTAATCGTTCCCAAGCATCATACATACGTGCCGGATGATTAAGAAACCATTCTGTAGGATAAATTGATAATGACCAAACACCGCCTCGATTTATCCATCGACCCTTGTAAGGCTACAAAGCCGCTCTATAAGCCGTATAGCGCCTTGCAAGGATAATTAATCATCATCTTCTCCCTTTCTCTTCTTTCTTAAATATCTAATGATTGGTCCTAAAGAAAAAGTTAATATGGTATAAGTAATTGGGAGAATGATAAAATCGGGAAAAGGTACCTTATAAAAATATTGTAATAGTGTTGAAGCAGCCCAAAATATCAAAGCCAATACTATATATTTTCCTTTACTCATACAAAATACTTTCTAAAAAAATAAAGGGTTTAATTTTTTGAAGAATTCCTCAAAAAAATTAAACCACTTTTAAGGCAATAAAACAATAGTAATAACGACTAATTATCATATGCAAACTTAACAATATTTTTCTCATAATCTAATCCATATAGTTCATTTCCTATCCAATTTTACAATCCATATTATGTATCATCACAAACAACCAAATCTTGCCTTAAAAGCGTTCGTAAACGTTTAAATATAATTCTTTTGTCTTCGATGGAATCTGTTCATCACGTCTTTCCAATTTTTTCCCAAAAGATCCAGATGGAATCCCATGCGTACGCCAAAGTAAAATTTGCAAATACAACAAAAAGCTTCCCATGCCCTCAATAATTACATCTTCATCTTCACCGGCGCATGGGATATTGAAATTGTATCGGCTCGCTACCGGTATCTTTGTCATCTACGTCCGGATACAAGTTGTGTGTCATCCATTTTGTCTTGACAGTCCCGGCAATGCGTGATATATTATCTGTGCTTTAGGGGTATAGTTCAGTTGGTAGAATAACGGTCTCCAAAACCGCAGGTCGTGGGTTCAAGTCCTACTGCCCCTGTAACGAACGTCATTACGTGAAATCACGTGATGACGTTTTTTGTATGGGATGAGACATATCCCGGTCATGCCACATAGAAAGACGCCCGTCGCATCCGGATGCGACGGGCGTCTTTCTATTCATTATCTGCCCCGGACAGGCCGACCTGTTCCAGCGAAGACAGAATTCCGTACTTCCCGTGCGGCCAGGTTAAACCGCCCTGAAAGTAAACGGCATACGGCGGACGAATCGGTCCGTCCGCACTCAATTCGATGGATGCCCCCTGTATAAAAGTGCCCGCCGCCATTACGACGTCACTATCATAACCCGGCATAGCACCACCGACCGGTGTCACGAAACTGTCTACCGGGGCGGCTTTTTGGATACCGGCACAAAAATCCAGCAACTTCTTCTCCGAACCGAGAACGATGGATTGAATGATATCCGCCCGTGGTGCGTCTGCCGACGGCACGACGGTATAACCCAAACGCTCATAAAGCCGGGCGGCAAATATTGCCGTCTTCAGTGCCGATGCGACCACCGTCGGTGCGAGGAACAAACCCTGCATCATCGTTTTGGCGATACCCAAACTTGCACCCACTTCACGGCCCAAGCCCGGCGCACTCAAGCGTTTTGCCGCACCGTCGACCAAGTCTTCCCGACCGGCAATGTAGCCACCAATGGGCGCCAAACCGCCACCCGGATTTTTAATCAGGGAACCGACAACCAAATCCGCACCGACCGCCGTCGGTTCCGTTTTCTCCACAAATTCGCCGTAACAATTATCAACCATAAAAATCAAGTCCGGTTTGATACTTTTCAAAAAAGCGATCAGTTCTCCGATTTCCGCCACCGTAAAGGACTTACGGGTCGAATATCCCTTGGATCGTTGAATGGTGACAACCTTAGTCCGTGCATTCACGGCGGCCCGGATGGCATCGTAATCAAAATGCCCGTCCGGACCCAACTCCGCCTGCCGATAGGTGATGCCGTACTCACGCAGGGACCCCTCGGCGGGCCGAATACCGATGACCTCCTCCAAAGTGTCATAGGGCGCACCGACCGGTGAAAGCAACTCGTCTCCCGGCCGTAAGAGCGAAAAGAGGGCGACACACAGTGCATGGGTCCCCGAGATGAGATTGGGACGCACCAGTGCCGCTTCCGTATCAAAAACGCGGGCATAGATGCTCTCCAACTTCCCGCGTCCCATGTCATTATATCCATATCCGGTCGATACATCAAAATCCGTATCGGCCAGCCGGGCATTATGCATGGCCCGTAACACCTTCAGCTGATTGTACTCGGCTACGGCATCAATCGCCTGCCATCGCCCGGCCAATTCGCGTTCCACCGACGTGGCAAATTCAAGTACTTCACGGCTGATACCCAGTTCGTCATACATGATTGATTTCCTCCAGCAATGCATCCAACAATGCCGCCTCATTCTTATAATCGGACTTATTAAAATAGCAAACGTCCCGTTCCCGCCGGAACCACGTTTCCTGCCTCTTTGCAAACTGTCGGGTATTTCGCTTGATGGTTTCAATCATCGTCGCTTCATCCGTCTTCCCATCCAGAAACGCCTGCACTTCCTTGTAACCGATGCCCTGCATGCTGACAAGTTCGGGACCGTAACCCGCTTCCTTCAATCGCCGTACCTCTTCCACCAGGCCGGCCGCCAACATCGCATCCACTCGTTTATTGATGCGCTCGTAAAGAATCTCCCGGTCTTCCGTAATGACCAGATATTTGAAATCATATTCACTTTGCCGGGCTCGCTGTTCTTCATTATGCTCTGCGATAGAAGATCCGTTGTGGTGTAAATACTCCAGCGCACGAATCACCCGTTTTCTGTTGTTCGGATGAATGGCCGCCGCCGACTTCGGATCCATCTGTGCCAAAAGCCCGTGCAACACATCCGCACCGCCCGGCACCGCGCCGATTCGTTCCAGACTCGCTCGATATTCTCCATCCGTATCTTCCTCGGGAAACGCCACGTCATACAGGAGTGCCTGGATATAAAACCCGGTACCGCCCACCACGATGGGCAGCTTACCGCGCGCCGCAATCGCCCGTACGGCTTCCGCCGCCCGGTCCTGAAACACGGTCACGTTGAAATCATCATCCGGGTCAAATTCGTCAATGAGATGATGCGGTACATCGGCCATCTCTTCTTCCGAAATCTTTGCCGTTCCAATGTCCATCCCACGATAAACCTGCATGGAATCCGCACTGATAATTTCTCCGTTCAATCGTTTCGCCAAGGCGATGGAGAGCTTCGTTTTCCCGACAGCCGTCGGACCGGTCAGAATCACCAGTTTTTGTCCCGCCATCATGCCTCCTTCTTTTGATATCCGCATTCCTTATTATCACATACGATTTTCTTACCCTTATGCACCATCGCACCGCCGCAATCCGGACAACGTTCACCCGTCGGCTCATTCCAGCTGACGAAATCACAATCCGGATAGCCTTCACAACCATAATATCGGCGACCACGTTTGGTTTTCCGGATGATGACATCCTTCCCGCAAACGGGGCAAGCCACACCGGCCTTTTCAAGAAAGGGCTTGGAATTTCGACATTCCGGAAAACCGGGACAAGCCAGAAACTTCCCATGCGGACCATATTTGATAACCATGTTTCGACCGCATTTTTCACAGACGACGTCTGTCTCCTCGTCCGCAATAACGACCTTCTCCAGCATTTCTTTCGCCTGTTCGATGTCCTTATCCAGCTTCGGGTAGAACCGACGAACGGTGTCCTTCCATTCGGCAGCTCCCTCCGCAACACGATCCAACTCGTCTTCCATTGCTTTGGTGAACCCGACGTCCACGATGTCCGGAAAATGCTCGACCATGATTTTGTTGACAATCTCGCCCAGCTCCGTAATGAAAAGCTGCTTGCGCTCTTTCATAATATAGCGGCGCCCCGCCAAAGTCATAATGGTCGGTGCATAAGTCGACGGACGCCCGATACCCAGACGTTCCATTTCTTTGATAAGAGCCGCCTCCGTATAATGTGCCGGCGGTTCGGTGAAATGCTGACTCGGGTCAAATGCACCGGTCGTCACCACGTCCCCCTCAGCCAATGCCTCGATATGGCGATCCGTTTTTTCCTTCTTCTCTTCCTGATATACACTCAGAAAACCGGCAAACAGCTGCCGCTGCGTGCTTGCCCGGAAACGATGGCCGTTCGCACTGTCCACACAAACCGCAATCGTTTCAAAACTTGCCCCCTTCATCTGAGAGGCCGTAAATCGCTTCCAAATCAGTGAATACAGGCGAAACTGGTCACGTGTCAACGATGACTTGACCACTTCCGGGTCCAGGTTAATATCTGCCGGACGAATCGCCTCATGGGCATCCTGAACATTTGCCTTCGCGGCGGTACTCCGCACCGAACCGAGATAATCTTCCCCGAAGTGCTCCGTAATATACGACTTCGCCGCCGAGCGTGCCTCTTCCGAAATCCGGGTTGAATCCGTACGCAGATAGGTTATCAAACCGACCGTTCCGCGACCCTTGATATTCATACCCTCATACAATTGCTGTGCCACCTGCATGGTCTTACCCGCACCGAAATTCAACTGCTTGGATGCTTCCTGCTGCATGGTGGACGTCGTAAACGGCAGCGGTGCACGGCGCGTCTTTTTCGTCCGCTTTACCTCCGTTACCGTAAAATCCTGTCCCGTCAATTCATTCATTACGGCCCGGACATCCGCCTCTTTTTTCAGATCGGCCTTCTTTGCAACCGTACCGTAATACTTCGCCGTAAACTTACCGCGTGTCCCCCGTTTCACAAAATCCGCTTCCAGATGCCAGTACTCTTCCGGAATAAAGGCATTGACCGCCTCCTCACGCTCCGCAATCAAACGTAATGCCACGGATTGTACACGGCCCGCGCTGAGTCCGCGTTTAACCTTTTCCCAGAGCAGGGGGCTGATGCCGTAACCCACCAACCGATCCAGTATACGGCGCAACTGTTGCGCATCCACCAGTCTCAAATCGATGTCCCGCGGTTCTTTTAACGAATCCTTCACGGCTTTCTTCGTGATTTCATTGAACGTGATGCGATAAAACGGCTTATCCGTCAATTTCAAGGCATGCTTTAAATGCCATGAAATCGCTTCCCCTTCCCGGTCCGGGTCGGTGGCGAGGAATATCTTGTCCGCCTTTTTCGCGGCCTTTTTAATATCCGCCAACAGCGGCCCTTTCCCCCTTATGGTGATGTATTGCGGCTCGTAATCGTTCTCCACGTCGATGCCCAGACGACTCTTCGGCAAATCCCGTATATGTCCGTTTGATGCGAGCACCTGGTAGGACGACCCCAGAAATTTCTTAATCGTCTTCACCTTGGTCGGCGACTCGACGATAATCAGATTCTTTGCCATGTTTTCCCCTCTAAATCGTATTTTTCCCGGCCCGCCGCCCTCGGCGGCGGCCTACTTCGACTTAGGATATACCATCACTTTCTCTTTGTCAAGACAAACGGGGATGGCGCACCGCATCCGAAACGAGTATATCCACGTTTCTTTTACCTTCATATTATAGATTCGTTCCAGACTCTCCCGATACCATGCCATCTGATAGGCATAGTGCTCCGTAAAATACGCGGCATCCGTCCTGTTATCTGTCTTGTAATCATATAAGACGATACCATCTTCCTCAATGAAATAGGCATCAATCATGCCGCGCAAGATACCGCCATCCGGCAAACGGGCCAGAAATTTTTCCTCCCGAAACAGTGCACCTCGTGCATCCGCCGCCGCGGCCCGCCGGTACAACTCCGTCTCGAAAAAGGCCTGTAAATCCGACAGGCGGAGCGGTCGTTTCAAGTCTTTGTTCTCCCGCTTGACCATGGATGCCAACGCTCTTTCCGGTGACTGAAAGTCAATCCGCTGCATAATACGATGGACGGCCGTTCCGTATTCCGCCCCCAAACCGTGATATAAAAATTTTTCTTCTTCATCCGCTTCCCGAATGGGCTTGTCGTCCTCCGGCACCGGTTTCATTTCGGAAACGGACCGCTTTTTTTTCACCGCTGCATCCGGTGTCGGATAATCAAAGTGTAATGCCGCCCGAATCCGGGTCAAGAAGCGCCGACGAGTTTCGGGATCCGTCTCCGCGACGACGGTATCGTCCCGTACGGCCATGGGTTCCGAAATATCATCCACCGCATAGTACATCGTTCTGCCAAACGGTCCGGCCATCGTCAGAAAATCCGTCATGCTCGATGCACCGAAAAGCCCGCCGTAAGTGGCACCACCCTCATGCTCTTGCAAGGCCGTCGCCCGTTTTTCCGTCACGACACCCGTAATGATGAGCAGGTTCTCCGCCCGTGTCATCGCCACGTAGAGGAGACGCAGTTCTTCACCGATACGCTCCTTACGATTCATGGTCTGAAGGATATTCTTGACAATACCGTCCCGAAAGGTACGATGCGTCGTATCGTAGTCATCCATCGCCGCCCCGTAATTTATGTTCATGACCACGCGATCCTTGTCATCCTGCATCCGACCGCCCGTACCGCTCAGGATGACCACCGGAAATTCCAGGCCCTTACTTTTATGAATGGTCATGATGCGCACGACATCGTCCTGCTCGTTCTGAACGGCGATTTCACCGATGTCCAAACGGTAACGACCGACCTGGTCCAAATAGGCGAGAAAACCGGTAATGGTGTTGTTTCCGCCCTTTTCATAGTCCTCGGCAATCACGTCGATATAATCGAGATTGGCACGTCGACGTGTACCGCCCGGCAACATGGTGAAATAATCTTTAACCGGCAGGCATTCGTAAATTTCATGCAACAGCTCGAAGATACTCAGGAAGTGATTCCGTCGTTGCAAACGATTCAGAGTCTCCAGAAAGCGTCTGAGTTTCTTCGCCGCCGTATCATCATATTCTTCTACGTAACGGTGAATCTGTCCATAAAGACTCACCCGCTCTTCCTCCGTCTGAACGGCTCGCAACCGTACCAAGTCGTCCGATGAGAGGCCGACAAAATCTGAATAGATGATTGCACAGAGGCTGATATCAATGAAGGGATTGTCTATCACCTTCAACAAATCCGTGATAAAACGGATTTCTTTGGATTGATAAAAACCGCTCTTTGATTCCATAAATACCGGAATGCCCGCATCCTGAAGTACCCGCGCAAAAACATCGCCGGTACTCATACTGCGCCGGAGTATGACGATATCCCGGTATCGTACCGGTCGCATACCGCCCGTTTTACGATCAAAAATCTCGTAACCGTCGTCCACCAAATGACGAATCCGATTGGCAACCAGGGTGGCCTCCGCCTCATGTGCCGCGCCCCTTGCAATGATGAAGTGTCGCTCGTTCACGGCTTCCGGCACTCCCTCCGGCATGGGTACGGCCCCCATATTAAGCCGATGATGCTCGTCATAGGTGATATCCCCCACCTGCGCATCCATAATCTCCTCGAAGACTTGATTCGTATCTGCCAAAATATTCGCCCGACTCCGGTAATTCTTGCCCAGCTGCACCAAAGTGTCCGGACTGTCCGGCCGGTCATAGTCATGATATTTCCCATTGAAAATCTCGGGCTGTGCATGACGGAACCGGTAAATACTCTGTTTGATGTCGCCGACCATCACCATATTGCGGCGATTATCATCACAACCGGAAACTGCGGTCAGCAGGTGCTCTTGCAAATAATTGCCGTCCTGATATTCATCGATGTAAATCTCGTCGAAACGCATGGCCACCTGTCGTGCCGTATCCGTTCGCTCGCCGGTCTCCGCATCGACCAGAAGGTACATCGCCATATGTGCCACGTCATTGAAGCTGTAGGCATTGCGACGACGTTTTTCATCCGTCAACAATGCATGAAATCGCTCTAAAATCCGCCGCACGGTCGCCATGCGGCGATGCTGTGCTTCTGCTTGGCAAATCAGTTCCTCCCGTTGCAGAATGCTCAAATCCGCCTTCAACATCTTGACATAAGCATATGCACGGTCATAGATGGCCTTCACGCGCGCCTTACGGTCGGGATCCACGAGAACTTTTTGCCCGTCCACCGTGAGGCTGCGGTGACTTGGAAAGCGAAACGTGCCGTCCTCCTCAAACGCCCGCTGCATGGCAAAACAATCCATATCCCGCCGTAACTTCATTCGTTCGGTCCATGCATCCAAGTACTCAAGGATTTTCGTCATGCCGGGGTCATGCCCACAAGCGGCCATGGCCGCTGAAAAATCCGCAAGTGCCGCTTCTGCAAGTGCCGCAAGATGGGTCTGATAGGCACGCAGGGGTTTATACGCCGTCAGTTCCTCCGGCAAGTCATGTAATGTCACCGCCCGTGCCATCCATGCATCGGGATTGTCATAGCTGCGGGAGAAATCATAGATTCTCCGTAAAACATCAACCAGAGCATCGTCCTTTTTCCCGTCCGTCATAATGGACAGCAAATCGAAGACGTCCTCATCCGACGCCGCACATGCTTCTTCCAAAACCGCCTCCATGACCTCATTTTGAAGAATGGCCTCTTCCTCCTGTGCCAAGATCCGAAAATCCGGCTCCACGTCGAGGTCCGTATAGAACTCCCGTACCAACGCATTACAAAAGCTGTCTATCGTACAGATTTGCGCTTTCGACATTCGATTCAGGTTCTCCGTCAGATGACGATCGCCGGGGTTTGCCGCCAAGGCTTCTGCCAGGGCCTCCCGAATTCGATCCCGCATCTCTTTCGCCGCCGCACGGGTGAAGGTCACGACAAGCAGACGGTCGATATAGCGAGGCGTTTCCTTATCCGTCAGGAGGTTGACAATCCGTGCCACGAGGACGGCCGTCTTCCCGGAACCGGCAGCGGCGGAAACGAGAAGATGCCCCGAACGGTGACGGATTACCGCTTCCTGTTCTTTATTCCACTTCATGCTCTGTCCCTTCCGTTAAATCGTCATAAGAGGCGACCTCCTCCGGCTCGCGCCGGTGATAATCGCCGATTTGTTCGTCAAATCCGCAAATGCCGTTGAAATCACAGTACTCACAGGGAAGTCGTTGCCCTTTTGCACATGGCAGAACATCGATTCGACCGCGGAGAATCTCCTTCGTCGTCGTTTCAATTTTTTCCTTTGCATATTCCATGATGCCCTCAAACACGGCTCCGGACACGAGATTGCCGCCTGCTTCAAATACGGTACTGTCTTTTGCCTTATCCGGTGAAACACGCCGATCATAGCCCGCCACGATTTCCGGTTCGTTCCGAACGGGACCGCATAGACGCATCTCTTTGTTTTCTGCAGGACCGATGGGCGCATCGGTCGTATCCGTACGATCCGACTTCATCCACGGTTCATCCAGACGCAGATAGTGCATCCCCGCCGGCGCATGCCCTTCCCTTTCAGCCACGGCGGCCGTGTAGACCGGTAATTGCATCATGAGACCCGATGCGATGGCCGTCGCATTCGGGCGTCGACTGCCGGTTTTATAATCGACGATACGGCAATAAGTCGCTTTATCTGTCCGTAAAAGGTCCATCCGGTCAACCTTGCCGCGGAAATGAACGGTATGGCCGACCGTCTTCGTTTGAAACTCAAACGGCCATTCCACCGCACCGATGTGAAAATCACCGGCATTCAATTGCCTGCTGAATACCGTCAGGGAATTGATGATGATACGCTTTAATTGTCGTAAACGGTAGTCATTCCTCGCATTGAGTGAAAAAACGGCCGCGGGATGTAAACGCGTCTCCATGATTTCATCCACCACACGGGCAATTGCCCCCGATTCTTCGGGCAACTGCACGCCCGGCCCGAGGAATTTGCGGAAGTAATGCTCTGCAACCTCATGCGCCAGATTCCCGATATCCAAAGGTCGTATAACAGCCTCCGGTCTGGGCTGCAGGTGCAGATTATAGGCCGCGAAATAATGAAACGGACATTCATTGTACCGTTCCAAACGGGAGACACTCATGGACAATTCCTTTTGATACAACGACTTCACCGAATCCGTTGACAATTTCCGCACGCTGCCCTTCCGACGGCGTCCCGCCGCCAAAATCCGGGCCGGCTCAGCTGCTGCCGGAATCTCTGCCGCCAAACGGAGGAGGGGCAGAAAATAATCCGGTCGCCCTGAAAGCGATCGGACCGCCTCCGATAAAACCGCGGTCGCCGTCGCCGGTACATCCCGATCCGATTTCGGATCAACCGTCCATGAAAGGTCCGGAAAGATTTTTCGTAAGGTTTCCACACTGCGATCGGGATTGAAAGCCTCACCTTTATAACCGGCAACGGAATAGCTGAACTCCGCCCGCTCCGTAATGCGGGCGAAAAGCAGATGAAATTTCAATCGATTCAGCCGCTCGTTATCCGTTCCGTTTTCATCCAATACGATATCACATTCACGCAACATGATACGCTCTTCTTCATTGAACAATGCCGGCTCTCCGCCCGCATCGATGAAACGGTCCTCGTTGGCAAAAAGAAAGAACGCATAGCGCTTTTCCTGCGGCATGGAACGGGTGATATCGCCGATAAACACCTCATCCATCCCCTCCGGCACGGTACCAAGACGAACATCCGCAACCGCAGCGCTCAAAATCCGCCACAGGGGGGCGGTATCCGTGGTTGTCGCCCCGAAAATTCGTTCTATGACGGTCATCACCTCGTCAATATGCCGATATAACTGCCGATACTGCCCCGCGGTCGCCATGTCGCCGTCCGCCGCCGCCATGTCGGCAAACTGCGTCAATCGTTCTTCCGCCGAAAGATTCGTCAAAAGCTCGCGACACATCGTCAATGCCTCCGCACAGGTGTGTTCCGCCCGTCGCATTTGACGAATGGCATTCAAGACCGCCGCAATCGGAATCCGTAAATCTTCACTTGCCGTCCACTCCTCATAGGCCTTATAGCTGTTGCAACCGGCCGCCAGAATATAGTTTTCCGCAAGGGCTGCATCGTTGACGTCGGAAAAAACCATGCCGCTTTTTATCAATGCGATGACATGGTTACGTTTGGGTCCGTATTCGATGATGGCGAGCATCGCCCGCAGGAATCGGATGAGCGGCGATGTCTTCAAGGCCTTTTTACGATCAAAATAGAAGGGAATACCGTACTCTTTAAAAGTACGGTAAAGACGTGCCTCATTCTCCGCCAAACTGCCGCAGATGACGGCAAAGTCCCGATAGCGATAACCCTCCCGCCGTACCAAATACTGAATTCGACGGCAGGCACGGTCCAGTTCCGCCTGCGGATTGCGCATGACGAAGACGGACAACCCCTCCGGCTTCTCCGAATAAACCGCCGGCAAATGAACAAACAGTTGTTCATTACAGAAACGCAGAGCGGACGCACTGCGTGCTCCGGCCGTCACGTTGATACGCTCACTGCGGACATGATGCGTTTCAGCCGTCTTCTCCAACTGATTCAGCGTCTCCCGCAGCGGGAGATAAAAATCCGCACCGTCCGGAATAACCTGCGGCAATGCCAAACAAAAATCCATCTCCCGTGCTTGTTCCAGCAGCGCGCCGATAAGCCGATATTGATCCGTGTCAAAGACCGTATGACCCATCCACAAAAAGCGGGCGTCGGCACAATCCGTCCACTGCGAAACGAAGCGGGCGGCATGTCCCGCCAGACTGCTCATCACGATATGACGGGGGCCGGCTTCTTCCGCAAAAGCTTTGAGAACCGTTGCCACATCCGCCAACTTCCTTGCCGTCCGCAGGGGTAGATGCACCGTCGGAGACATGTCCCGGATGGCCGTCGTATCGAGCCCACTCTTGAAATAGTCTGAAAGAAAGCGGCTCAATTCTTCGGTAAAACCGTTGCTGCGGTAGCGCCCCCGAAAAAGGGTAAAGTCCGCATTATGCTTCAAAAGCACCTTACGTAAAAGAAGTTCCTGCTCCATTTCTGAAAGCAGGAACATCTCTTGATCCGTCTCTTCTAAAATCAACCGTGCCAGTCGCCGAATGGTAATCACCTCGGGATTCATATAGGCGTGGCGCGGATGCAAATCCAGCAACTGCTCTTCCATCACCTGTGAATACTGCTCCGGCACTACGATATAGTGCCGGACGGCCGGCTCCTCCATGGCGTCCGCGATATAACGTTTTAATATCTCTTCCGACGCACCGGTGCCGGCTTTTGCGGTGAAAATTCTCATCATCGTTCTACCAACTCTCCCTATCCATGTCCGACGGCATGACCAGACCGCCCCGCGGTGACAGACTCACGTCGATGACGGCCGGTCCGTCCACGCTGCAGGAACGCTTGAACTGGCTCGTAATCAGACGTTGCATCATCTTCGCCGCCCATTCGCGTACTTCGTTCTCGGTATAGTCTCCCTCGAAGGCACGGGTTGCCGTAAAAATCAATTCCTCCGAAGCCATGCCGTATCGCAACGTATGATAAATCAGGAAATCCTGTAAATCATACGGTCCGACCAAATCCTCCGTCACCTGCGTGATTTCGCCCGCTTCACCCGGTATCAGTTCCGGTGATACGGGCGTCGCCAAAATATCACCCAAAACGGGATGGGCCGCAACATGTGCACCGATGATCTCGCGCATTAAGGTTTTCGGCACGCCGATATTGACCGCATAATTGGACATATGGTCTCCGTTATAAGTACAAAATCCCAGTGCCGCTTCCGAAAAATCACCGGTACCGATGACCGGCGCCTGATGCATGTTCGCCAAATCCATCAAGACTTGCGTACGCTCCCGAGCCTGGGCGTTCTCGTAAGCCACGTCCGTTGTTCTGCCGTCGTGACCGATGTCCTTCAGATGCCGCCTCACCGCATCTCCGATGTCCACCGTCATTGTCGTCGTACCGAAAGATGCCATCAGACGGTTTGCCTGTTCCAAGGTTCGATTCGATGTTCCGAAACAGGGCATGGTCACCGTAATGATGTCGGCGGCAGTCAGACCCATCTCCCGCATCGCCCGTTCGGTCACCAGGAGGGCCATCGCACTGTCCAGCCCGCCCGAAATACCGATAATCGCCTTGCGAAATCCGATGGCGCGCATTCGTTGCTTTAATGCATTTACCTGAATATTCATCGTCTGTTCGCATACCGCTGCCGAACTCAGATTATCCGGTATCCAAGGTGTCCGTGACGGCTTGAAATCATAGACGCCACGCGCATCCGAAGACAGCGGCAGTGAAATGATACGACCCGTGTGTACGGCTCGGCGGGCATCCGTCATTCCCCATAATGCCGCCGTTTGTACAGGCATCGCAATCTGCTGTCGCCCGTCCGGCGGATTGGCCGCTGAGCGGAGAATCTTGCCGCTCACAGCAATCAAGGCCCCGGCATCATAATAGGCATCCGTACTGGACTCGCCGTTGCCCGGCGCCTGATACACATAGGCCGCATGCAACGCCGCCGATCGATGAGCAATGGCCGCCATCCGTCGTTCCGGCATGCCCAGGCGGACCGGTTCATCATCCGCATGGAAGATGATGTCCGCCGCCGCCATCCGTTGCATCGTTTCCGGGTTCGGCACACCCGTCAGTCGGTCCATGATAAATGCCACGCGAGCATCCCCCGCCGTAAACAGTAAATCCGTTCCACAAGGTACCGGCTCACCGTCTAAATCAACCGTAGCCGGTGCGTCCGACCCGGCTGCATAAATCCGCTGCCGATCCGTATTTGCCGGACAATCGCTCACAACTATGCCGTGAATCCGACCCGCACCGATAATATAAAGTGCATTGTACAGACTACCGGCAACGGCAAGTGAACCGCCGATAGCCACCGTGACGGGATAATCAGCGGTGGCTATCTTCAATCGTTTGACGGATTCCATTGTCGATGCGACGAGAGCACGATGTGCCGTGAGGTCACCGCAGGTGACCCCCGTCAGGACGGATTGCGGAAACAGGGCGATATCAACCCCGTCCGCCGCCGCATCCTTGAGGGCCGCGATGATTTCAGCTGTATTTTTCTTGCAATTGGCGATATGAATCGTCGGTGAAATACTTGCAACTCGTAAAATCGAAAACTTCATGTTTTTCCTCTTTCTGTGTCCGTTTCATACAACGCAAACCGGACACGACCGTCCCCGCATTATGTAGGAGGGCGGATGTGTTGGGCATAATCAAATTGAAAAGACCCATGCCGATCAATAGGGTGTTAAAACCGACAATTTCACCATAGGTGTGGCGAATCCGTCTATCCAAAGCCAAGGCAACGCGTCGGACGAATAAGAGCTTCGACAAATCGTCATCCCGAATCAGGATGTCCGCCACTTCCCGGGCAATATCCGAACCGGACCCCATGGAAATGCCGACATCCGCCATGGACAGTGCCGGTGAATCGTTAACCCCGTCACCGATCATCACGACCGTGTGACCGGCCGCCTGCTCCCGCTCTACGAAATCACATTTATCCGCCGGCAGGACCTGCGCCACGTACTCATCGACGCCGATTTCTTCCGCGATGACCTTCGCCGTCATCTCATTATCGCCGGTCAGCATGACGATGCGTTCGACACCTTCCGCCTTCAGCCGTGCAATAACCTCCCGAGCATTGTGACGCAAAGGGTCCTCTATCGAAATAATACCGATGAGACGGCCGCCCAATGCCAGGAAAAGATAGGAGCAGCCGGGCGGCAAGTCCGCCATGGCCGTTGTCACCGCTTCGTCGCGCGCCACGCCTTCATCGTCAAAGACGAAATGGGCACTGCCGATGACTACACGCTCTCCATCGATGCTGCTGGCAATCCCATGTGCCACGATGTAATCCGGTGGCAGATGGAATTCTTCATGGTCAATGTCATCTTCCGCCGCCCTTCGTACGACTGCATTGGCGATGGAATGCGGAAAATGCTCTTCCAAGCAGGCCGCAATCCGCAGGATTTGCGTTTCCGTATAGCCGTGCAGCGGTGTAACCGCCTTGACGGTCGGAACGGATTCCGTCAAGGTCCCCGTCTTATCGAAGACGAAAACGTTTGCCTCCGCCAGTTCTTCCATATATCGACCGCCCTTAACCATAATGCTCGCATCGGAGCATTCCCGCATAGCCGCCATAACGGCGATCGGCGTCGTCACCTTGAGTGCGCAAGAATAATCCACCATCAAAAATGACAAGGCCTTATTGAGGTTTCGCGTTAAAACGTAGGTCAGACCGAAGCCCAGAAAGCTGTACTTCACCAGTCGGTCCGCCAAGGTATAGGCCTGTATTTGTTTTTTTGACTTGGTCTTTTCCGAATTGTCAATCAACTGTATAATCTCATCTATTCGTGCCTGACCGGCAAATTTTTGTACCTTGACGGTTAATTCGCCCTCTTCCACGACGGTCCCGGCATAAACCGTTTTCTCAGGTCCCTTTTCCACCGGCACGGACTCGCCCGTAAGTGTACTCTGATTGACCATGGCCAGCCCCGTCGCCACAACCCCGTCGCAGGGAATCATATAGCCGGCACGCACGATGAGTTCATCACCGACTTGAACGTCCGAAAACGGAATCTCCGTTTCGACACCGTCTTTTCGACGCCAGACGGTTTCTATGTTGAGCGCCAAACTTCGACTCAGCTCTGAAATCGCCTTTTTGTGCGTATACTCCTCCAAGGAGTCGCCCAACTGCAGCAAAAACATAATGGAGTTTGCCGTTTTCATGTCCCGACGCAGCACGGAAGTAAGGATTGCCACCGCATCCAGGATGCTGACATCCAAACGATGTGCCCGTATGGATGCCCAAGCCGCCTTTACGTATCCCGCGGTTTTGTAAAAAGTCCGCAGCAATCGTAAAGGCCGGGGTATTAAATGCCGGAACACGTAGCGCATCCATAACTGACGGCGTATTCTTTTTTTTATACGCAAAAGATCCCGCTGCTGTTGCATGGCTTCCGCCGGCGGGTTGTACTTTAAAAAATCTTCATAAGAAAATTCACCGAGATTGTCTAAAACAGGTTCAATGAAACGGTTATCCGAAAAACGGATAACCATCTCACCGATTCGGTCATACAATTTGACCGAAGAAACACCACGATAACCTTTGACGAATTCAATGAACTTGAGGGCTTCCTCTTCCGTGAAAAAGGTCTTTCGAAAACGGACCTTTACACGACGGTCGGCATACCCGCGAATGCTAAATTCCATGGTTACCCCTTAAAATTCCAGTTCGCCGTTTTCCTCCGCCGTTTCAATGCGACGCTGATTATTCATCTCACGTGCTTCGTTGACGATATCATCCAGCTCCGATTGCAACTGTTGACCCTTCCGTGCCGCCGCATCATAACCGCGTAAGCCCAGAGCCAGTGCCCGTACATACAACTTCTTCGCTTCTTCCGTTCCCATTGCCTTAAAACCGGCACTGCCGAAGAGCATGCCGCCGACAAAAAATAATGCGCTCTTTACCATTTTTAATACCTCCTGTGTATTTTTATTATATGATAACTATATCATTAACGTATGTGAATAGCAAGGAAAAACGGGCTTGCACTGCGTTTTGAACAAGTCAGTGAACCCTAATCTTTGTGAGGAAGGGCTTACCATCCTCAGCGACGGTGAAGGTCATCCGATAGGTTTCGATTTCATCGGCATCGAAGAACAAATCCACCACCTGATATTTAATACTCAGCGTCCAGACGGCCGTGATTGTGTCCTTCGAATCCAAGCGATAGAGACGCAAGTCATCCATCCGTTTAAAGGCAACGGATTCCTTCCCCTTGTCGGCAAAAACTTTGGGGGAACGGAAACAGGAAAGACTGCGCATCGCCTCTTCCTGACTGACGTCTCCGGCAAAATAGGCTTTGATATCCTCATAGTTCTTTTCACCGCTCGCCACATCAAACAGATCACGTGAGAGTGGCTCCCGTAAAGCATCCAACCGTTCCCTCAGATGCGTTTCCAGCGCGATGTCCGTTTCTGCCAACTTTTCATCCATTTCGACAATCTCCCCGTCCGACTTCAATGTCAAGTTCAATCGCTGCGGTTCGATAACCTCCGCTTCCAGAAGGCACGGATTATTCCCTCGAACCGCCCCGTCCATCGTTGCGGGCAGTGTCAGTACCGTATCCCCGTCTTCAAAACGCAAGCGAACGCCTTTTGGCCCTTCAAAGCGAACCCCCGCCAGCCGCTCCTTCTTCTCCGGTATAACGACTTCCGGCCCGGCCGCCTCTTCTGCATACTTCTCCGCCGCTCGTTCACCGCATCCGACCACCATAAACGGTATCATGGCAACGACAAACATGACACATCTTTTTTTCATGATGCCTCCTTTCCCTATCTTCAGTATAGCCCGTTTCAGGGAAAAATCGATTGACAACCCGTGACCTTCGTTAACGATGATAACCCTTTTGTTCCGAATCAAATAAAACACCCTCCTTTCCTTACCGGTCGGGAGGGTGCACGGCGTCAGCGACGTCGTTTTCTTTTATTGTTTTTCTTTCGTACACTGAAACCGAATCCACCGACGGGCGTACCCGTACGATAGTATGTGCCATGCGAATAAACGATGGGCCGCGCCCGATCCAAATGAAACTTGCCGGAATGATCCATATATCTCGGATCCACGTTTACGTTGACGATGTCCGCCGTGAAAACATCATGTGTTCCGAGCTGTTGAACCGACCGGATTGCACACTCCAGATTGACCGGACTCTCCGCTATCATCGGTGTCTCAACGTGATGTGCCGGTTCCCGCGTCAATTTGCAAAGCGCCCACTTGTCGACATCACGGCCGCTTCGCACCCCGCAGAAATCAGTGGCACGAGCCAGTCGTTCCGTCGTCAGGTTGATGACGAAACAACCGTATTTTTTCAGCAACCCGTGTGAGTAACGGGACGGACGGACGGCGATATAGGTGACGGGCGGGTCACTGCAAAGCGTGCCCGTCCATGCCACCGTAATGATATTGTTCTCCGTCTCGTTGCCGACCGTCGCCATGATGACCGGCAGGGGGTAGAGCATATTGCCGGGTTTCCAGGATACCTTAGTCATTCCGTTTTGTGTTGAAGCAGGACTTGCCGGCGTATACTGCCGCATCACCCAGTTCTTCCTCGATTCTCAGCAGACGATTGTACTTCGCCACACGTTCGGTACGGCAAGGTGCTCCCGTCTTAATCTGGCCGGCATTGACCGCTACGGCCAAGTCCGCTATCGTTACATCTTCCGTCTCACCGGAGCGATGAGAAATGACCGTCGTGAAGTTTGCCTTGTGTGCCATCCGCATGGTATCCAAGGTTTCCGAAACGGTGCCGATCTGATTCAACTTAATCAGGATGGAGTTTGCAGACTGCTCTTTGATGCCTCGCGCCAAACGTTTGCCGTTCGTTACAAAGAGATCATCGCCGACAATCTGTATCCGCTCACCCATTTCCTTGGTCATGAGCGCAAATCCGTTCCAATCTTCCTCGTCACAGCCATCCTCCATGGATGCAATCGGATACTTCTCACATAATCCCTTCCAGTAAGCCACCAGTTCTTCCGACGTATAACGTACCTGCGTCTTCGGCAGAAGGTATTCTCCCGTCTGTCCGCTCTTCCACTCGCTCGCAGCGGGATCCATCGCCAACATGAAGTCTTCCCGTTCCTGATAGCCCGCTTCACGGATTGCACGCAGAATATAGTCCAATGCCTCTTCTATGCTGTTGAGATTCGGTGCAAAACCGCCTTCATCACCCACGGAAACATTGTGACCGTCCGCCTTGAGCAGCGCGGCCAATGTGTGATAAACTTCCGCACACATGCGCAATCCTTCCCGGAAGGAAGTTGCGCCGACGGGCATAATCATGAATTCCTGTGCATCGATATTGTTTGTCGCATGACAGCCGCCGTTTAAGATGTTCATCATGGGCACCGGTAAAATTACCGCCTGCTCGCCGCCCAAAAACTTGTACAGCGGTTGTTCCAGGCAGTTCGCCATGGCGTGTGCCGCCGCCAGAGAAACGGCCAGCATGGCGTTTGCACCGAGTTTGGATTTATTCTCCGTGCCGTCCAAGTCCAACAGTACCTTGTCCAATTCGTAGATGCCCTTGAATTCCCGGTCTTCGAGTGCTTCCTTAATCAAGGTATTGATATTTTTAACGGCATTCAACACGCCCTTTCCCTGATAACGGTTTGCATCCTTATCTCGAAGTTCCAAGGCTTCAAACTCACCCGTAGATGCGCCGCTCGGCGCAATGCCGCGACCGCGGGCGCCGCAACCCAACATCACTTCCGCTTCCACCGTCGGATTTCCGCGGGAATCCAATACCTCGCGTCCGACTACTTCTTCAATGTAAAACATATGTAGCGTACCTCCTCTGTAAAACAGTCTTTCGTTCCCATTCAGTATAGCACTTTTCCCATAGACCGTCCAGCTTCCGACCCGCCTTTTTACACCGAAATCACGGGTTTCGGCAGCCTTTACATTCCGACGGCGGTTTGTTATAATCTTTCCGATACATTCACCCCGTCTCCGCATGGAGACACACCTGAAATGAGGGATGCGTATGCGAAATTTGACCTTACTCACGGACCTATATGAACTGACCATGTTGCAGGGCTACCACCGCAATCGAAACGACGAGGTGGTCGTCTTTGACATGTTTTTCCGCGCCAATCCGTTTCAAAGCAGCTACAGTATTATGGCCGGTTTGAAACAGGTGATGGACTACATCGAAAACCTGCATTTTTCAGATGCGGATGTCGACTATCTCCGCAGTCTGAAACTATTTGACGAAGACTTTCTCCATTACTTGAAAGACTTTCGCTTCACCGGTGATATCTACGCCGCCGAAGAAGGACGTCTGATTTTTCCGCACGAACCGATATTGAAAGTCATTGCACCGATTGCTCAGGCACAGCTGATTGAAACGGCCGTGTTGAATATCATCAATCATCAATGCCTCATCGCCACGAAAGCATCCCGCGTGGCCTACGTTGCAGGCGACGACAGGCTCATGGAATTCGGATTGCGGCGAGCACAGGGACCGGATGCCGGAATCTATGGTGCACGGGCGGCGGTTATCGGCGGCTTTCACGCCACCTCCAATGTTCTTGCCGGACAAATGTTCGACATCCCGGTCGCCGGTACCCATGCACACAGCTGGATTATGAGTTTCCCCTCCGAATACGATGCATTCAAGGCCTATGCGAACCTCTATCCGAATGCCTGCATCTTGCTGGTGGATACGTACAATACCCTAAAGTCGGGTCTGCCGAATGCCATCCGCGTCTTTGCGGAGATGCGGGATGCCGGTATCAAGCCGGAAACCTACGGTATCCGACTCGACAGCGGCGACCTCGCCTATCTTTCAAAAGAGGCCCGCAAAATGTTGGATGCGGCCGGCTTTTCCGATGCCATCATTTCCGCCTCCAACGATCTGGATGAAAATCTCATCTTAACCTTAAAAGCACAGGGGGCGCGGGTCAATGCCTGGGGCGTCGGCACAAATCTCATTACCGCTAAAGACAATCCTTCTTTCGGCGGTGTATACAAATTGTCGGCCATCCGTGCGGCAGATGGCAGCTATAAGCCGAAAATCAAACTCAGTGACAACCCGGCAAAGATTACCAACCCCGGAAACAAAAAAGTCTACCGCATCATTGACAAGGACACAGGCAAACTCCGGGCCGACTACATCTGCCTGGAGCATGAACAGATTCATGAAGGGATGGAACTGGTTCTTTTCGACCCGACCAACACCTGGAAGCGGACCATTCTGTCCCCGAATACCTACACACTCAAGAAACTATTACAACCGATCTTCATCGATGGGGAACGGGTGTACGACGCACCATCCATCCCCGATATTCGGGCACGTTGTAAACGGGAACTGGACCTCCTCTGGTCTGAAAGTCGCCGTTTTCTCAACCCCCAACTACCCTATGTCGACCTTTCTCAGGAGCTTTACGACCTGCGTAATACACTCTATTTCGAATATTTCAACAGGAGGAAACCTACCCCATGATACGTGGACTCTTCATATTGCTGGAAATTTTGTTATTGATTATCGTCTCCATCCTATTCATCCCGATTATGTGGGTGATTCGTTTCTTTGCCCCCGAATTCGTCCAGTCCTTTTCCCAAGGACTCACACGGTTCTTTGCCAAGCTGGCGATTTTCATTTGTGGCACGGAAATAGAGGTTATCGGCAAAGAGAATCTGCCCGATGAACCCTGTCTCTACGTAGCCAATCACCGCAGCTACTTCGACATCATCATGACCATGACTCTGATTCGCAAGAAGAGCTTCTACATTGCCAAACAATCCATCGGCAAGATTCCATTCCTGCACTTCTGGATGATATCTTTTCGCTGTTTGCTGATTGACCGGGACGATATCAAGCAGTCCCTGAAAGTCATACTGCAAGCCATCGACCAAATCAAGGCGGGTTACTCCTGCTTTATCTTTCCGGAAGGACACCGGACATCGGGCCCGGAGCACGAAATGCAACCTTTCAAAGAGGGTAGCTTCAAACCGGCGCAGAAAGCAAAGGTCCCCGTCTGTCCCATAACCATCATCAATGCGCGATCCGTTTTTGAGGCACAGCAGCCTCGATTCAAAAAAGCGAAGTGTACCATCATCATTGATAAGCCGTTTCGAATTGATGAATTGGATGCAGCGGATGCCAAACATCCCGGTGCCTATTCTCGAAACATCATCCTCCAAAACCTGGTACGACATCAAACGGAAAATGCCGAATAACAACGAGATATGAAATGATAAAGACCCGTACAATCCGATCATTGTACGGGTCTCTTTTACAGTAACGGCGAAAAAAGGCGGGCGAACCGCTCTTTGAATCGTCGGAAAATACTGCGTTCTCTATATTTATCGATGGTGATTTCCGTCGAGTATTCCTTGTCCTTGTCCATGGCGGCATTGATTTTACCCGTCACGGATTCACTGAAAATAACCGCATTAATTTCGAAGTTCAGCCGAAAACTGCGAATATCCATATTCGCAGTCCCTACCGAACAAACCATGTTGTCGACCGTAATGACCTTGGCATGGACAAAGCCGCGACGATATTCATACAGTCTCGCACCCTCTTCCACAAGTAAGCCGGCAAAATAACGTGTTGCCGACAGCACTACGGGATGATCCGGAATGGCCGGAATGATAATTTCCACGGCAACCCCCGAATGCAAGGCAATTTTCAGTGCCGTCATGATGGATTCATCCGGAATAAAATAAGGTGTCTGAATCCGGATATTATCCTTTGCCGTAGCAATCATCTTGATAAAATTGTCCCGAATCAGCGGCTCCGTCAAGTCCGGTCCGCTGCTGACAATTTGCACGCCAGTACTCTCTTCGGCAATCGGAAATATCCGCGGTTTGCCGAGACGGAGCTGACGTTTCTTGTCTTTCACCGCATAGTTCCAATCCATGATGAAGCGCATTTCAATGGGTACCACGGCGTCTCCCGTCAATTGTATATGCGTATCACGCCAATAGCCGAAGCGCCGGTCCATCCCGACGTATTCCCGGCCGACGTTAAAACCGCCCATGAAGGCCGTTCTACCGTCAATGACGACAATCTTCCGATGATTCCGATAGTTGACCCGGAAATTGAGGGGCCCGAAGATGGCGGGGAAGAAGGCAACACTTTCAATCCCTTCCCGTGCCAAATCACGCCAAACCTTCTTTTTCATCATACGGCAGCCCATGCCGTCATAAATAATGCAGACTTTCAGACCGGCCCTTGCCTTCTCGATAAGAATGGGCTTTATTTTCCCGAACACCTCATCGTCCCGAATGATATAGTATTGAAAATAAATATAATGTTGTGCCGATTCCAGCGCCTTCACCAATGCCCGGAATTTTTCCCGGCCGTCAAAATATACCTCGACAGCATTATTCTCCGTATAGGCTATCTGTGCGACATTCCGATTATATTTTATCAATTCTTCGAAATCGCGCATCCGCGGTTTGCTCAAGCGGATACGGTCACTGATGCTCATACGTGCATCACGCCGGATATACTTGTTAATGGTATCTTCCATCCCCTTGACCTTGAACAATTTCTCTTTATGAATCTGCTGGCCCAGAAAAATGTACAATACAAATCCGGCAACCGGCGCCAGAATCAGTACGACTATCCATAAGAAAATCGCAACGGGATCTCTTTTCTGGAAAAAAATAATCAAAAAGATGATGATGATATTCAAATATATCATCACTTCATGCATGAAATGCCAGACCAAACCCGCTATGTGCAAAAAAGAATCCATAAAACACCTCTCGCCTATCATACCACCGATGCAAGCGTTACGCAACAGGACCGGCGGGCGGCTATTTACGAACCCGGGCTTTCATGGTATCCTACAAACACTGAAAGGAGACACTTCATGGCTTTTGACGCATTAACAGTATCCGCCCTCACGGCCGAAATCGGCCCCCGATTGACCGGCGGACGCATCACGAAAATTAATCAGCCGGAGCATGATGAAATCGTGCTGACGGTTCGTACCGATACGGGGAATGAGCGACTCGTCCTCTCCGCAAACGCCTCCATTCCGCTTTTTTACATCGATAATGAAGCAGGGAAGCCCAATCCGAAGCAGGCACCCGACTTTTGCATGGTTCTGCGAAAGCATCTGCAGAACGGCCGCATCCTGGCCTTCCGGCAAGTCAACCGGGATCGGTTGTTGGAAATCACCGTCTCACATTACGATGAAATGGGTGACTTGGCGGAGAACCGACTTATTGCGGAACTCATGGGTAAGCACGCCAATATCATTCTCGTCAATCCGGCGGGTGATATCGTGGACAGTATCAAACGGATTAACCACGGCATCAGCGCCAAGCGGGAGGTGCTGCCCGGACGACCGTACTTTCGTGTCGCCATTGATGAGAAACTGGACATCACAACGGCCGAACCCGCCGACCTTGAAACGGTATTCAGCGGCAGCCGTAGCGTCCGCAAAATACTCATTGCCGAATTCCGCGGTATCAGCCCGCGCATTGCGGAAGAACTATGCTACCGCTGCGGCATCGATTCAAACCTGCCGGTCTCCGTTCTCCGTTCGTCACAAATCAAAGCCCTTACAACCGGTCTACACGATTTGATGCGTGCGGTTGATGCCGGACAATTTTCACCGGCCATCTATTACGACGGGGACCGTCCCGTCGATTTTGCCGTCATCGAAATGACCACCTTCGAGGACCTTCGTAAGGTTGCTTACGAACGGGTATCCGACCTCTTGCGACAGTTCTATGACGAGAAACAACGTCACCATCGCATGATGGAGCGAACCGTCGACCTGCGCAACATACTGAATAATCACCTGGATCGGCTCGGTAAAAAGCTGGACATCTGGACGAATCAGATGCGCGACTGTGCCGGAAAAGACCGCTTTCAACGAAATGGCGAGCTGATTCTTGCCTACTCCTGGCAAATCCAAGATGGTGATACCGAACTTGTCTGTGCGGATTATCACGAAGAGAATCGGGAAAGAAGAATTAAACTGGACCCGCATAAAACCCCTTCGGAAAATGCCAATCATTACTATGCACGCTACAATAAAATGAAACGAACGGAAGCCGCAACACGGGAACTGCTGACGGCGGGGGAAGAAGAACTCCTTTACCTGCAATCGGTCGCCGCCGGTCTGGCCGCCGCGGAAAGTGATGACGATCTAATCCAAATACGGGCCGAGTTAGCCGAAAACGGCTATATGAAACGGCGGCACAGCCAAGGTAAAAAAGTGCTGGAAAAATCGCCACCGCTCCATTTTGAGGACGAAGACGGCTATCATTATTATGCCGGTAAAAACAACTATCAGAATGAATTCGTTTCCTTCCGGTTGGCGGAAAACAATGACTGGTGGTTCCACGTGAAAACATTGCCCGGTGCCCACGTCGTTGTTAAATCGCGGCAGGGCGAAGAATTGCCGGATGCCGTCTTCCATCGTGCCGCTGCACTCGCAGGCTGGTATTCCCAAGCACGGGCCAGCGAGAAAGTCGAGATAGACTACACCTTGAAAAAGCACTTGAAAAAGCCCAAGAATGGAAAAGCGGGCATGGTCATCTATCATAAATACTGGAGCATGAACATCAAGCCCGGCCGGGAAGAACTCCACCCGGTCAAAGACTGATGCCCTTAACGTGCCGGAGTCAGAAGGACGAGATGCCGACATGTTCCTCTTCACAACCGACATTTAAACCTGAAAATCGCCGATACATCAACGTATCGGCGATTTTTCGTCTTGTCTTATTCTTCCGTATTATCGGTCTGTTCCGGTTTACGCGGTGCAGGACGACGACGCGGCATCGGCGTACCGTCCGGACGACGACGTACCGGGCGACGACGCGGTAATTCACCTTCCGCTCTTGCCGGACGACGACGTACCGGTAAAGGATTCCCCTCTGCATCTACCGGACGACGACGCGGCGGCAAAGGATTGCCTTGCGCATCCACCGGACGACGACGCGGCGGTAAGGGATTTCCATCCGCATCCACCGGACGACGCACGGGGCGACGTCTCGGTATCGGCGTACCATCCGGACGACGACGTACCGGACGACGACGCAGCGGTAATTCATCTTCCGCTTCCATACCGACGGGACGACGACGCGGTACTCCCGCATCCGTAGCTCGTGCCGGGCGACGCGCCGGTCGTACACCGGCTTCCGTTGCACGACGAGGTGCATCCGCCACTTCCGTCAAATCGTACAATGTCGGTCGATTCGATGCTTCCGCACGACGTACACGACGTACATTACCGTCCTCCGCATCATCTTCCGCTTCCGTCAAGGCACGTTTTTTCTCCCGACGTCCCTTAATGATACTTTCGATAATCAGGATAATCAATATTAATACGATCAATATAATCGCAATGAACAACACCATCAAAAGCCAGTCACTCTTGACCTGATTGAAAAACTTTTGAAACATGTTTTGATTTTCCGGTATCGGTGTCGGCGTGTCACTCTTCGGCGGTTCAACAGGTTTTGCCGTATCCGGCGCCTTGTCGGGCGTGTTTGCCGGCGGCTCGTTGACAGCCGGTTTATCACTCTTGAGGTTCAGGTTGATTTCGGCTACCTGATTTTTCAGTTCCTCATCCGGCATAAACGTGTTCGAATCAATGTAGTACAGCGCTTCCGTTTCACCCTTCAGGCTGACATCACCCTCGCTCAGTGCCTTAAATGTAACTTCAACCCCCTCGCGATTCAGATTCGAATATTCAACCTTACCATCCGTTTCTTCGACTTCAGCACTGTCATTCTTGGCTTTTAATGCCTTTTCACCGCTGTCCGTCAATTCCAACTTTTTCGCGTCATAGGTCAATACGGTTCCGGCCAACATATTATCCGCTCCGCCATATTCCAGCTTCACTTTAAACTCAGAGCCGACTTTAATATCTTGAGATTCCACTACCATCTTCAGCTGCGGTTTTACGTCCGCAAAAACCGCCAACGGCAACGAAAGCATCATTACCGTTGCAAATGCAAATGCGGTCATTTTCTTTAAAAACCTGTTCATAAGTCCCTCCTGATTTCACTCGCTCTATTCCGTCTACGAAAGACATCTTTGTCAGCATTATAACATGTTCTCTAAAAAAAGTATATCAGTAAATAAATTAGACAGAGAATCCCGTTTGTAATATATCCGAACAGCAAAAAACGGGTTCTCGTTTCTACATTCTTGGCAATTATCGCTGTCAACAGACCAATCAACGACAGAAAAAATCCGGCGACCGCCGCTCCTGCGACCGGCAAACTCGCTGATTGACGCACGACGGTTATCACCAATAAAATCATAAATATGACCAGACCGATGATGGCCAGATAACCGCAAGTCCGGCCGATGCGTTCTTCCTTATAAGGCTTGATTTCTCGATGAAACATAATCATACGCCCCCTCCTCGTCGTCTATTGAGACATATTACCACAATATCGGAAACCGGGCAAGCCGGGCCGTACGTTTTCTTAAAATGAAGCGGTCACGATATCCGCCTATCGGAATCGGACATATTATATGAAGACAATGCATCGCACCATGTCGCTAAACTGGACTTTTTGATGATTTTATGGTAGTATTATCTAGATATTTTAAACACTGAAAGGACGCAATCATGAAACTGGGCATAGTCGGCTTACCGAACGTCGGTAAAAGTACATTATTTAATTCATTGACAAAGGCGGAAGCGGAATCTGCAAACTATCCGTTTTGCACCATCGACCCGAACATCGGTGTCGTTACCGTTCCCGATGCCAGACTGAAGGTCCTCTCGGATCTCTATCAATCCAAAAAAATCGTACCGGCCGTTATCGAATTTGTTGATATCGCCGGTCTGGTAAAAGGCGCTTCCAAAGGCGAGGGACTGGGCAACCAATTCCTCTCCAATATTCGGGAGGTCGATGCCGTCGTGCATGTCGTCCGTTGTTTTGAGGACGGGGATATCGTTCACGTAGACGGTTCGGTCAATCCCTTGCGCGATATCGAGACCATCAACTTGGAGTTAATTTTCTCCGACTTGGAAATGCTCGAACGTCGTCTCGCTAAAACGAGTCGAGGCGCGCGCAATAACAAGGAACAAGCTGCCGAAGCGGCATTGCTCACCCGGTTGAAGAAGCACTTGGAGAGCAATCGTCCCGCCATCACCTTCGAAGCCGATGAAGAAGAACGGGCCTTAATTGCTGAAATTAATCTCATCACGGCCAAACCGGTCATCTATGCGGCCAATGTCGCCGAGGATGATTTGGCGGATAACGGTGCCGCCAACGAACATGTTACCGCTATTCGCAACTATGCAGCGGAAAACGGTTCCGAAGTCTTTGCGGTCAGTGCGAAAATCGAAGAAGAAATCGCACAGCTGGATGATGAAGAAAAACTCATGTTTCTCGGTGAACTCGGCATCAGCGAATCCGGATTGGATAAGCTCATTGCCGCAGGTTATCGTCTGTTGGGCCTCATCTCCTATTTGACGGCCGGAGAACAGGAGACGCGGGCATGGACCATTACAAAAGGGACCAAAGCGCCGCAAGCGGCCGGAAAAATCCATACGGACTTTGAAAAAGGATTCATCCGGGCGGAAGTCGTCGACTACGACGGCCTGGTTGCCGCCGGCGGCATGACGAAAGCCAAAGAACAGGGTATTGTCCGGTTGGAGGGAAAAGATTATGTCGTACAGGACGGCGATATCATTTTCTTTCGATTTAACGTATAGCGGAGGTACGTATGAACTTTCAAAAACGGAATATAACGAAGGTCCAAAATCGATATCGTCGAACAGGTGCCTACCTCTCCAAAAAAGTGAAGACCAATTTGGTGAAGCTGTTTATCGTCACGGGTGTCTACTTTTTTGTGCTTATCGCGGCGGCGGGTATCGGTACCATTCGCGGTATCATCAACAACGCGCCGAACGTAGACAACGTAGAGATTACCCCGCAGGCATTTATGACAACGATCTACGACCGTGACGGACAGGAAATACAACGACTTGTCCAACATGGCTCCAACCGTATTTTCGTGCCGATTGACCAAATACCGAAGCATGTGCAGAATGCATTCATCGCCATAGAAGATGAGCGATTCCGCTCACACCACGGTATTGACTTGAAAGGTATTGCCCGGGCAGCCGTCTTGGGTCTCAAACGCGGTAATTTTAATGAAGGTGCCAGTACCATCACGCAGCAGCTCATTAAGAATGCCATATTCGAAGGCGGTCATGAGCCGAATTTCATGTTGAAACTGAAGCGGAAAATCCAGGAGCAGTATCTCGCCATCGAGGTGGAAAAGTCGGTGACAAAGGATAAAATACTGGAGGGATATCTCAACACCATCAACCTCGGTAACAACAGTCTCGGTATTCAAACTGCTTCCCGTCGCTATTTTGACAAGGATGTGCAGGAATTGACGCTCTCGGAAGCGGCCGTTCTCGCGGCCATCCCGCAGAATCCGACCCTACTCAATCCCGTCGGTGGGCCGGAACGGAACAAGGAGCGCCGTCAGACGGTTCTGGACTACATGTTGCGTGATGAGTTCATTACGCAAGCGGAATATGACGAGGCCGTCGCCGATGATGTCTATGCGCGAGTGATTGAAGATAACGTCCATGAAAATATTTATGACTTTTCCTATTTCACCGACTCCCTTGTTTTGAGTCTGGTGGATGATATGATGACAAACCTGGGCTATTCCAAAAAGGAAGCCTACAATAAACTCTTCAGCGGCGGTTTGAAAATTTACAGTACCCAGGACTTAAAGATACAGGCCATCTGTGATGAAGAAGTCAACCGGGATGATGTGCCGGTCGACGGTTACACCCTCATGTACCGCCTGACCATTACCGACGCGGACGGCAACGTCCAGAACCTGTCCGACCAGAACATCACAAACCGCTTGCGAGAACAGAATCAGAATAACGAGTATAATATTCTCGTCAATTCTGAAGAAGAGGCCCGCGCACTGATAGATGACTACAAATCCTCTTTGGGGACTTATGACGAGATTGCGGAGAAAGTCGTATTGATTCCGCAACCGCAGATGTCCTTCACCTTGATGGACACGCATACCGGTGAAGTCCGTGCCATTGTCGGCGGACGCGGTCCGAAAGATGGCGGCCTGACGATGAACCGCGGCACCAACTTATATCGACAACCGGGATCGACCATCAAACCGTTATTGGACTATGCGCCCGGTATCGACATGGGCATGTTTACGAAAAATTCGACCTTCCGGGATGAACCCTATACCTATCCGGGCGGCGGTCGTGTCAATACGCCATACGGTCACCACTTCGGTAACGTAGATATGACGAGAGCACTCTGCTACTCTTTAAACGTTCCGGCCATCAAGGCGCTGCAACAAGTCGGACCGGCAAATGCCTTTACCTATCTGAAACGAATGAATTTCGATCATATTCTGTATGAACCGAATGAAAGCGGACAGACTGACGTTCACCTTGCCAGTGCCTTGGGTGGTTTCACTTACGGTGTAACCAACTTACAGATGACGGCGGCCTATGCCACATTCGGTAATGAAGGCATCTATAATAAACCGCGTCTCTACACCAAGGTCCTTGATGCGGACGGCAATGTCCTGTTGGACAACACCTTGGAGTCAAGGCAAATTTACGAAAAAAAGACGGCCCGCGATATCACCGATATCTTGAGCCAACTGCCCAAAATTTACATCAAGGGCGTATTCAACGAAAACTTTAATGAAAAAACGACGCAGGTTGCTTGTAAGACGGGTACGACCGACAACTACATGGACTCCTGGTTCTGCGGTTACACGGCGTACTATACGGCAACCGCATGGCTCGGCTATGATAATTATGACAAGAGTACACCGGACCGCTGGCAATTCCGGACCTTCGATCGAATTATGACCCGTGTCCAGGACGGATTAAAGTACAAGAAGATCTATGAATGATCACAAAACAAACATAACGCAACGCAATCGGGCAAATGACTTCCCGAAGTATAAAAAGGCGGACTTCTTCTTACTGGCGATGATATTAATCATCGCCGCCGCCATTTTTATCCTCTATCATCACGATGATGCCGGAAAATCGGACGGCGGCCTGCATGTTGAAGTACGGGTCGCCGGAAAACGCATCCTCTCACTTCCGCTCCATACGGACTGTGAAAAAGAAATCGTCAATGATTTCGGTACCAACCGTCTGGTCATCCGAGACGGGAAAGCCCGCATCATCGAAGCCGATTGCCCTGATAAACTCTGCGTCTACCAGAAGGCCATCGCCCGTCCGGGTGAAACGCTTATCTGTCTGCCGCACCAACTTGTCGTGGAGGTCGTCGGTGATGCGCCCCCCGATCTCGACAGCATATCCAATTAGGAGGTCCTTGTGAAAAAACCATCCCTTTACGGTATGCTCATTGCACTGACATTTATACTGAGCTATGTAGAATTTCTATTGCCACTCCCGTGGATTATCGTGCCGGGTATTAAGCTCGGTCTCCCGAACGTGGTCATCCTCTTTACGCTGTATCGTTATACCGGAAGAGAGGCCGCAATCGTATCCGGTGTTCGAATTCTTCTGTTTGCACTGACCTTCGGTTCTATTTCCCTTGCGGCATACTCCGCCGGGGGTGCTCTGCTCAGTATCGTTGCCATGACGCTCGCTCGAAAAGCGGGTGTCTTTTCCATAGCAGGCGTTTCCATGTTGGGTGGGGTGTGTCATAACATCGGTCAGATGATTGTGGCCATCCTCGTACTGCAAACGCCTGCCCTGCTTTATTATTCCCCGATCCTTATCACGGTCGGTGCCCTCACCGGCATTCTCATCGGTCTCGTCTGCCGACAAGTTCTGATGCGCATGCCGAAACGGCGCGGTATCCTCCGGGATCAATGAAAGGAAACTTTATGAAAACACGGATTCCTGAAAACTATGAATCGAAATTGTCATTATATGAAACGCAGCGCGCCATCGTTCTGCTTCGCAACACCTTTGAAAAGCAACTGATTTCTTCATTGAACTTATTACGGGCAACAGCCCCGCTCTTCGTACCATGTAACAGCGGTATCAACGACAATCTCAATGGTGTGGAACGGCCGGTCGAATTCGACGTGCCCGCTATCGGACAGGATGCACAAGTCGTACACTCCCTGGCGAAATGGAAGCGTCAGGCATTGTTCGACTACGATTTTTGGCCGGGTAAGGGACTGTACACAAACATGAACGCCATCCGACGGGATGAAGTGCTGGACAATACACATTCCATCTATGTGGATCAGTGGGACTGGGAAGCCATCTTATTTCCCGACACCCGTAATCTCGACACCCTGAAGGCTTATGTAAAAAAAATCGTCCGGGCCATGCATCAGGCGGCCGCCGCCGTGCGAAATGCCTATCCGGAAATCGTCTATGAGGTCGAAGAAGAAGTCTATTTCATCACTACGCAGGAACTGGAAGACCGTTACCCCGATTTAAGCCCGACCGAACGGGAAGACGCCGTCACGAAACAATATCGGACGGTCTGCCTTATGCAAATCGGTGATAAACTTGCCTCCGGTCGCCCCCATGACAACCGGGCACCGGACTATGACGACTGGTCCCTCAATGCGGATATTTTACTCTGGAGTGACGTCCTGGGACAAGCCCTTGAAATCTCATCCATGGGTATCCGTGTTGATGCCGCCGCCATGGACGAACAGTTGCGAAAGGCGGATTGCGATGACAGACGGCAATATGCCTTCCATCAAGCCGTATTGAATGACGTACTCCCGCCGACCATTGGCGGCGGTATCGGCCAATCGCGACTCTGCATGCTATTGCTGGACAAGGCCCATATCGGTGAAGTCCAGTCTTCCATCTGGGATAAAGAAACCATGGATATTTGCAAACGGGCAGGCGTACGACTGCTTTAATCGGAGGTTATTATGAACGACGTTACGAAATTATTCGGCAGTAATGTCTTTAACGAGCAGGCCATGAAAGAGCGCCTGCCCAAGGATACTTATAAGGGCCTGAAGGAAACCATGGAGACGGGTTCCGCCCTGGAGGAAGGGATTGCCAACATCGTGGCCAACGCCATGAAAGACTGGGCCATCGAAAAGGGCGCCACACATTTCACGCATTGGTTCTCTCCACTAACCGGTACGACGGCCGAGAAGCATGACAGCTTCATCACGCCGACGGACGGCGGCGGTGTCATCATGGAATTTTCCGGACGTGAACTCGTCAAGGGAGAACCGGATGCATCCAGTTTCCCCTCCGGCGGACTGCGATCCACCTTTGAAGCGCGCGGTTATACCTCGTGGGACCCGTCCAGCTTCGCCTTTGTTAAAGACAATACGCTGTACGTACCGAGTGCCTTTTACTCCTACATGGGTGAAGCACTCGACTCGAAAACCCCCCTCCTGCGTTCCAATCAACTGGTCTGTAAGGAAAGTCTGCGTCTCCTGCACCTGCTGGGCATGCACGACGTCAACAACGTCACCACCACCATCGGTGTCGAACAGGAATACTTCCTCATTGATCGTGCATTATACGAACGACGTAAGGATTTGCAATTCTGTCAACGCACCTTATTCGGCAACCGACCGCCCAAAGGACAGGAACTGGATGACCACTACTTCGGCATTATCAAGCCGAAGGTCAAGGCCTTCATGCAGGACTTGGACCGACGGCTTTGGGCCCTCGGCATATACGCGAAGACCGAGCACAATGAGGTCGCACCGTCCCAACATGAACTGGCGCCCATATATACTAATACGAATCTCGCCGTGGATCATAACCAGCTGACCATGGAACTGATGCGCCGGACGGCACGTGATCATGACCTCGTTTGTATCCTTCACGAAAAGCCCTTTGCCGGCGTCAACGGAAGCGGGAAACACAATAACTGGTCCATCAGTACGAATACGGGCATCAACCTCTTGGAAGCGGGTAAACGCCCCTCGGAAAACAAACTGTTCCTTCTTTTTCTGGCGGCCATCATTCGTGCCGTGGACGATTATCAGGATTTAATTCGTATCAGCGTCTCCACAGCATCCAATGATGAACGGTTGGGCGGCAACGAAGCACCGCCGAGTATCGTCTCCGTCTTTTTGGGCAGCGACCTCGAAGCGGTCATCGATTCCATCATCAATGACAAGGATATGATTCCGCCCATCACGCGAACTTTACAGGGCGGCGTCAATTCCCTGCCTCATTTCCTACAGGATACGACGGACCGCAACCGGACTTCACCATTTGCCTATACAGGTAATAAATTTGAATTCCGCATGCCGGGTTCTTCCCTGACGATTGCCGAACCGAACATCATCATCAATACCATCGTGGCCGAATCACTCTCCCATTTTTGTACCTATCTTGAGCAAAACGGTACGGATGAGGCAACGGTCGACAAGCTGATAAAAGAGACCTTTACGAAACATCAACGCATCATTTTCAACGGCAATAACTATTCTGCGGAATGGGTGAAGGAGGCCGAAAAACGAGGTCTTTCCTTCCTGAAAACAACGCCCGAGGCACTATCCCATTTTTTGGACGACAAAAATGTACAGCTTTTTGCGAAACATCGTATTTACAGTGCCATTGAAATTAATTCCCGCTACAACATCTTATTGGAAGACTACAACAAAAAGCGACGAATTGAAGCCTATACGATGTTGGACATCGCCCGGAAAGATATCATGCCCGCCGTTGTCCGTTATACGACAGATTTGGCCACCGCCATCCGTTCGAAAAAAGACTTGGCACTTGATGTCAACACCCGTTTGGATGAAGGCCTCCTGGCCCGCATCAGCGAGTACGGCGAATACCTCTATCTCGGTGTTGACCGCTTGCAGGAAGCCGTCAATGATGCAGAAAAAATTCCGGACAGACAGGAACAGGCGAATTTTTATGCGGAAACGGTAACCGTTGCCATGCAACTGTTACGGGATACCGTCGACGAGCTCGAACTGCTCATCGCTTCGTCCTACTGGCCGTTCCCGCGTTATGAGAAGCTGCTTTACAGCTTGGACTAGGAGCAATTATGATTAATATTTTTATCGGCGGATATACGAAACGAAACGGACAGGGTATCTATCATCTCACCCTTTCCTCGGGCCGTCTTTCGGTAGCCGAGCCGGTGGCCGACATTGCTAATCCGACATGGTTGAGTGCGGATGTTATCAACGGCCTCCTTTACAGTAACGGCACAACGGAAACGGGCTATGCCCTGCGTTGTTTTCGTGTCCTGGACGACGGGAAGTTGGAAATGGTCAGCGAATCGGCTTCCACCTATACGAACCCTTGTCATTTTGCCATGGACAAGGATCGGGAACGCATCTATTCCACTGCCTATCATGACGGCGTCTTGGAATATCGGACCTACGATAAGGTGACCGGTCACCTCTTTGACGTGGAAGCGGCTATCAAACTCAAGGGCAGCGGACCGGTTAAGCCGCGACAAGACGCCTCCCATCCCCACATGGCCTTTCCCTATGGTGCTCACCTCTATGTCTGTGATCTAGGTTCCGACTCGGTACTCATTTTTGACCGCAAGAGCCTGCATCTGACGGCACGTGTCCCGTTGGAACCGGGCAGCGGACCGCGCCATATTGCCTTCAACGGACCGAAGGCCTATGTCGTTTCGGAGTTAAGTAACAAGCTGATTTTATTGAATTACGATGTTACGACGGGTCTGCTGACACCTATCCGCTATTATTCAACCGTACCGAAGAGCTATGAAGGAGAAAATCTTGCCGCTGCCATCCGTCTGCACCCCGAACGTCACACACTCTATGTCTCGAACCGCGGTCATGACTCCATTACCGTCTATCACCTCAATGAAGACGGTGAACCGACCGGCGTCATTCAAAACATTCGAAGTGGCGGCCATTGGTGCCGGGACTTCAATATAACGGCAGATGGACGCTATCTTATCGCCGCCCATGAGCGAAGCGATAACGTAACGCTCTATACCATTGCTTCCGACGGCCGCTTGGAAATGATTTCTCATGACACCGTAGTACCGGAAGGCACGTCAGTGGTTATTTATGAATAGTCGAATCCGAAAACCGCTTGACATTCTGTATATTTTGCGTATAATATTCTGTATATAGTGAATATTTATTAATCGAGGAGGTAGTGATGAAACTTTGGAAGAAATTTTTAACGGCCGGATTAGCCGTTGTCATGGCGGCGGGATTGACAGCCTGCGGCGGTAACAAGGAGGAAACGATTAAGGTCGGCACCTCCCCCGACTTTCCGCCCTATGAATTCCTGAAAGACGGAGAAGTCGTCGGTGTGGAGATTGAATTGATCAAAGCACTCGCGGAAGACATGGGTAAAAAGGTCGATGTTCAAGCGATGGACTTTGACGGTGTATTAGCGGCCGTCACTACATCGAAGGTACAGCTGGGTGTCTCCGGTCTTTCCATTACGGATGAACGGAAGCAGACGATGGATTTCACGGACCCCATCTTTGAAAACTCCGTACGTATCATGTTCAAAAAAGATAAACCGTATGAGACGCCGGATGCCTTGAAAGGCAAAAAAATCGGTTTCCAAGTCGGCACGACCTCAGGTGATTATCTTAAGGATGAACTCCCGGATGCCGAAGCCAACGGTTATAAGGAATATATCCAGGCGATTACGGACTTGGAAAACGGTAAAATCGATGCTATCGTCATGGATCAGATTCCTGCAGAGCGTATGATTGCCGACAAGGCCGACTTGCAACTCTCAAAAGAACCGCTCTATGTCGATACTTATGCTTTCGCCACGAAGAAGGGCGAAAACGCCGAGCTCATCAAGAACATTAATGCCGGATTGAAAAAACTCAAGGAAAACGGCAAATACGACGAAATCGTCAATAAATATTTTAAATAATTGCTTTTATAAAACCCCGTCGAAATCCGGATTTCGACGGGGTTTTGCGTCCGTGCAATTACGGAATTGTGAACAAAATCAAAACTCAGTAATAATTACTATTTGCCTATTGACATCTACGTTAACCGGTGCTAATATCATAACAGATAATCTATTTAGGAGGTAATACATTATGAGATTTATCGGTATGAATATTCCCGAATTTGAACTGGATGTTTTTCATCAAGGCGAATTCAAAAAAGTAAGTGACAAAGATCTGAAGGGCAAATGGTCCGTACTCTTCTTCTATCCGGCAGACTTTACATTTGTTTGTCCGACGGAGTTGGAAGATTTGGCGGATGCTTATGAAGATTTCAAAAAAGTGGATACGGAAATTTATTCCATCTCCAAGGATACGCACTTCGTGCATAAAGCATGGCATGACGAATCCAAAGCAGTTGGTAAGATTGAGTATCCCATGGTCGGTGACCCGACCGGATTCTTCGGTCAGTTGCTGGACATCGTGCAGGACAACGGCCTCTATGACCGGGCAACTTTCCTGATTAACCCGGAAGGCGAGATTGTACTGTATGAAGTCAGCGCGGACGGTATCGGACGGAACTCCGAAGAATTACTCCGTAAGGTGGAAGCAGCTCAGTTCGTGGCAAAACACGGCGTTGTTTGTCCCGCCAAGTGGAAACCGGGTAAAGAAACGCTCACACCGGGCATCTCTTTGGTCGGCAAAATCTAAGTTTTTCATACAACCTTTCATAAAATATAATGACGGAGGGTCGCAAATGCGACCCTCCGTTTTATTTCTATACCCATAGTTTTAAATACAAAAGCAGCGACACTTCCTGTCGCCGCTTTCATACGAATATTATTCCACAGCGCCGTCCGCCGCTGTCCAATACCAAACGTTGTTAACGCGAATCCACTGATTCATGGCAATCTTACCATCCGCCAGTGCATAATACCACTTGCCGTTGGCAAGAACCCATTGTCTTTCAGCAATGGCACCGCTTCCGGTTGCCCAGTACCACTTGCCGTTGGCAAAGACCCACTGCTTTATTGCAATGGCGCCGCTACCGCTTGCCCAGTACCACTTGCCGTTGGCAAAGACCCATTGACTCTGTGCAATGATACCATCCGCTTTGGCCCAATACCATCTACCGTCAACATAGGCCCATTGATTTACAGCCATAGACCCGTTACCGGTGAAATAGTACCACGCATTGTTCTCATACAGCCACTTATCCTGCAGGATAGCCCCACTTTTCGTTGCATAGTATGACTTGTCACCTGCACGGATCCATTCCTTAACGGCCATCGCACCATCGGCTTTCAACCAATACCTCGATCCATTGTCTGAAATCCAGTTATTCGTGACCGCCACACCCTCCTTATAATAATAGGTATTGCCGTCTTCGGTAACCCAACCGTTCTTTTGCGGGGGTACCGGTTGGTCCGGTTGATCCGGAACACTACCGTCAACCACCTTATCAAAGTCCACTACCAAGATGGCATTCTGCGCATTGGAACCCGGTCCACCGCCGCCGATGTTGTCCATCGCGTCAACCCATACCCGAATTTCGACACGCGCTTTCTTCTCAATCAGATCGAAGGTCCAAGTATCATCACTGCCTTTCACCGCCTCTGTCAGTTGACCGTCCCGATAGGTAAACAACTTAGTGACGTTACCGAACTCATCCCCGATTTTAATCGGCACCAGACGTACGGTATACTTATATTTGCCACTCTTATATTCATCAATTCGAACACTTTTATCAACCAGTGCCTTGTTTGCCATGGAATCCTTATCTTCGATTTCATGCTTAATTCTCGCACTGTAAACCGTCGAGGACACCACCTCATCCGTCACCGGTGGTACAGGTGTCTCGTTATCCTCTACCGTTGCCTGTCGTGCCGCCGCCAGGGCTTTGTCAACCGCCTTCTTAATGGCATTGGCACTGATTGTTGCACCCGTTATCGTATCAACTGCCTGCGTACCATTCTTGTCAATAATATCGCCGATAATGCCCAACGCCATATCAAAGTAATTCGGCGTTTCATTATGTGCCAAGACCTTGATGGCCGAAATTTTATGATCCTTAATGGTCACCTGTAACTTGACAGGTCCTTCGTAGCCATTGGCCTCCGCCTCATAGACGCCATCCTTTGGCTGAATTTCCGCGCCGTCCACCAAAATCGTATCGGGAACGTCCGGTACGTCGGGTAAATCCAATGCCGCTTCCGGTTTTCCCGCACTATGTTGTATTCTGTTCAGAAATGCATTCAGCTGCTTCGTCGTATTGTTGATTTCCGCCTGGTTATGGGCATGATACAATACGCGAGTAGCCTCATCCGTCAGCGCCTTCTTCTCCGCCCGTAACGCATCCAAATTATGCTCGGTATGTGTTTTGACAAATTCCGCCAGTGCTTCATCCGTCACACGGGCAACCGCGAATTTCATCGCGTAGAGTTTTTCCGTATCCAAATTCATCGGTTCAAGAACCAATAATCCCTTTTGTAATGTGCCCGCCGTATCTCGATAAGTAACGTAATACTGCTTTGCGGGCGTACCGCCGAGTTTGAACGTCAGATTGGCTTCCTGTACGTCTTCAGGCGTCGACGCAACCGGCAGCATGGGGTTAGCCGCTACAACATAACCTTGTACGGTTTTGTCCAGAGTCTGTGTCCGATCCGCATCTACAAACAGCTGTAACTCGCTAATATCCTTGTCACCAAAATCAATGTTCAAATATTGCTCGCCACGCGCGGTCAAGATACGCCCCGTCAGGTACTTGTCAATCTTGACACGAGCTTTGTCGTCTTCCGGCTTAGCGGCAGCAAGACTCTTTTCATTGATTACATAGAGATTCGTTTTCTTATCGTAATAGAAGGTCAAATCACGGAAAATATCGTGAACGGTCTTCATCTTTTCGATAACACGTTCCTCGCTCGTAAATTCATCCAATGCCGTTTCTAAATCGGCAACGGCCTCTTGATAGGCTTCCTTCGACTCCGGTATGCTGATTGCCGATAAAAAGACTCGAGTCATCTTACCGTAATCCGACAGCAATCGTCTTGCCGCCTTGCCGACCGCATTGTCTTCAGATTGTCGGAAGGCGGCAATGGCCGCATTCACCTTGTCCGTAGCCGTTACAATCTCATCCGTCGTCGGTGTATCACCCACTTCGGCCTGAATAGCCGCAAGTGCCTTCTTGAACGTCTCAAAGGCGGCATCTGTTTTGGTACTCTGCTTCATGGCCAATGCGACCGTAAACAAGGCGTCCAGCGCTTCCTTCGTATGAACATCCGCCATAACGGTCTTCTGCCAGTTCAGATTGATGTAGCCCGTTACCGCTGATGAACCCATCTGCGCAACGGCAATCCGTAGTTCGATATCCTTGCCGTACTGCGCCGGGAAAATAAATTCCTTCGGCGGATAGATGCCTTGATAGCCACCTACACCTAGGCCTTCCATGCCTTCCGGCATATTCTGACTGTCATAAAACGAATAGGTTGTGAGTGGTTTGAATACTTCCTCACCCGCCATGAAAACCTTGCCGAGGTGGGCATAGTTAAAGTGCGTCCCCGTCTCATCCGTCGGCTGATTCCGCTCCAGCCCTTTGAATGTGACGACCGCAAAGTCGCCGACATTCGTTTTGAATAGGCGGGTGTTCTTTACCATAGCATTATCAAACATCGGGAATACTTCTCTTTCCTTGGTGGCACTGCCCCAACTTTCAATCGTTCCCTTTGCCAGCACGACCAGGTTCGGATATTTCTCTTTCAGTTGCTTCTCAATAACATCATCCGAAGAGAAGGTCGCCTCCTTATATTCGAGAATCCCCGCCGTCAATTGTACGACATCTTCTCGTAATACTCGCAATTTCACGATGTCCGCAACCTCGGCATGATATATAATCGCTTTCCTGGATTCAATCTTCTGAATCAATTTTTGGAAGTAATCCCACGCACCGGGAATGTCGTTATCCAACCGCTGTACGGCTTTTGCCTGTACCAACAAGCCATCCAGAACAACATACATGTCATCGAGCTTTTTGACGTTCTCCGCCGCTCCTTCCGTCTTATAGGAACGGAAGATGCGCTCAGCTTTCGTCAGCTCATCCTTATACGGATAACCTTCCAGCCCTAAATCCAACGGTGTGTCATCCTCATCGGGCGTTGTCCCCGTAAGTAAAGCCTTGATTTCCGCCGTCTTAGCATTGATTTCCGTAACCAGAGCTTCTTTTTCCGCCTTGCCCTTGCTCGTTGCAATCCGGTTCTGCAAGTCCGCATATGCTTTCTTGTACTTCTGACGCACGTTATACGGTTGTGCCGACATGTTCAGCGCATCCATCTGTTCGTCCAATAACGTCAATGCCGGAATAACGAGTTCCGCATTGTAATAACTGTTGAGCGCATCCGACAGAATTTTTGCCGATTCGTTCAGCTGCTCATCCGCCGTATCATTTGTCAAGGCCTTCGCCTCCGCCAGCTTCTGTTTGACATAGACATCGAAGTTGTCACCCGGCGTCAAACCTTCCGCCTCCGCAATCACTTCTTTCAGCGCCTTGAAGGCCGGCTTGTCTTCCGGGACCGGTGCCAGCAACGTCTTGATTTCTTCCGTCTTCGCATTGATTTCCGCAACCAGGGCTTCTTTCTCCGACTTGCCCTTGCTCGTCGCAATCCGACTCCGTAAGTCCGCATATTCTTTCTTATATTTCTGGCGCACGTTATACGGCTGTGCCGACATATTCAGCGCATCCATCTGTTCGTCCAACAGCGTCAATGCCGGAACGACAAATTCCGCATTGTAGTAACTGTTGAGTGCATCCGACAGAATTTTTGCCGATTCGTTCAGCTGCTCATCCGCCGTATCATTTGTCAAGGCCTTCGCCTCCGCCAGCTTCTGTTTGACATAGACATCGAAGTTGTCACCCGGCGTCAAACCTTCCGCCTCCGCAATCACTTCTTTCAGCGCCTTGAAGGCCGGCTTGTCTTCCGGGACCGGTGCCAGCAACGTCTTGATTTCTTCCGTCTTCGCATTGATTTCCGCAACCAGGGCTTCTTTCTCCGACTTGCCCTTGCTCGTCGCAATCCGACTCCGTAAGTCCGCATATTCTTTCTTATATTTCTGGCGCACGTTATACGGCTGTGCCGACATATTCAGCGCATCCATCTGTTCGTCCAACAGCGTCAATGCCGGAACGACAAATTCCGCATTGTAGTAACTGTTGAGTGCATCCGACAGAATTTTTGCCGATTCGTTCAGCTGCTCATCCGCCGTATCATTCGTTAAAGCCTTCGCCTCCGCCAGTTTCTGTTTGACATAGACGTCGAAGTTGTCGCCCGGTGTTAGACCTTCCGCCTCCGCAATCACTTCCTTCAGTGCCTTGAAAGTCGGTTTGTCTTCCGAAGCCGGACTGAACTCCTCGTTGATTTCACCCGTAATGGCAATAATTTCACTTGCCTCTTTCACCACACCGAGGGCCTCTACCTTCATGCTGTCTATGATTGCCGAATCAACACCGTTCTTCGTCTGCTGATAGCTACTTAGATTAAATCGCAATAAATCGGTAATCTTATCCTTTAATGCATCGGCCGCAGCCTTCTTCGGACTTCCGGCGTCAACATTCATGACGGCAGACTGCACGCTTCTGGCCATCCCCTCATACAGCGGGGCGATGTTTTTCATCCCCGTAATATATTTTCCTTCCGTAAATGCGGTCATCCCTTCATCCAAAAAGGCCTGTCCCGCCGGCACCTTGGCTGCATAGCCACTTTCAATTCGATAACGTCCGCCGCCCAAATCTTCACTGAAGGGTGTGGAACTGATAAAACGTGCATGAATCCGCTTGGCATCTTCAAACGCTTGCTGATACTCTTTATACAATGTATCCGTTGCAGCGTTCGCATATGTTTCCGTCACGAAACCCGTCGCTCCGTTCATCGGTATCGTCGTCGCCAACATAGTCAATGCCAATGAGGTCACGAGTACCTTCTTTATAAATTGTCTCTTCTTCATTGTAACCTTTCTTACGTTCTCCGTCGAAATATCGGAACATGAGAAAACGGGGTGTATACACCCCGTTTTCATGTGTCCGTTTCAATCAACGGAGTAAACTAGTCTTCTTTTCTCTTAAAGATGGTCAAGTATGCACCGATAAAGCAGAAGAACAATAACATAGGAACAAATACGAACAAGGTCGCTCCGGTACCCGGTAACGTTTTACCGCCTTTGTCTTGACTCGCATTCTGACTGCCGCCCTTATTCTCCGGATCTGCATTCTTAATCGCCTTTTGCAGCGCATCCGTTGCCACCTTCACCTCTTTATAAGATTTCGGATCTTTCTCCAGTGCCGCCTTGGCTGCTTTCACGGCTTCTTCCAACTCCTTGGGATTCTTCGCCGTTTTTTGCAACTCCTCAGCTTTTTCAATCAGTTTTTCAAGATCGGAAACTTCCTCATCAGTCGGTTCATTCAACGCATCCATTGCCGCTTGCAGCTTAGTCGCCGCGTCAGCAATTTCATCCGTCGTACCGCCATTTTCAATGAGTTCATTTGCTTTGTTGATTGCCTCTGATAATGCGGTTCTTCTTCCCGGAGAAATTGCACCGTCATCTGTACTGCCGTCACCGGTCAGTTCTGTCGCTTTTTCAACCAGATCCTCTAAGGCTTTCGTATCGCCCTTACCTTCCAGGCCTTCAATAGCAGCAATGATTGCCTTTGCCGCATTATCCAATTCCTTCTGCGTCGCATCCGTCTTGTTCTTCAGAGCCTTGCCCTTTGCCAACGCACCTTCCAAGACCTTCTTGCTTGCATCGGTTGCATTCGGATAAGTAGCCGTCGCCATCGTATCATTAGCCGATTGGATGGCTGCATCCAGGTTTGTGTAATCCAAACCTGCAGGTGCTTCTTCTTTTGTCAGACCGGCAATCGCATCATTGATGGCTTTTGCCGCATCATCCACATCTTTCTGTGTTGCATCCGCTTTTTCATTCACTGCCTTACCGGCTGCCAATGCATCTGCCAACGCCTTCTTCGATACTTCCGTATTATCTGCGTAGCCTTCTTCAGCCTGCTTTGCTTCCGCATCGCTGATGGCTTTCGTCAACGCCGCTTTATCCACTTCTACTGCCGGCGGTTCTTCCGTCGTCAGACCGGCAATCGCATCATTGATGGCTTTTGTCGCATCATCAACGTCTTTCTGCGTAGCATCTTCTTTTTCATTCACTGCCTTACCGGCTGCCAATGCGTCCGCCAATGCCTGCTTCGATGCTTCCGTATTATCTTCGTAACCTTCTTCTGCCTGCTTTGCTTCCGCATCGCTGATGGCTTTCATCAACGCCGCTTTATCCACTTCTGCTGCCGGCGGTTCTTCCTCTTCAGCCACTTCACCAATCATGACAAATGGACTCAAATCAGACACTGCCGTTACAAAATAACTTATCGTTCCGGTTGCAGAATGCTCAATCGTACCTGTCAACTCATCAATCTTACCATCATGTAAGTGATAAACTTTCAAGGTATCCATCTTAATTTTTTCTAGAATAGGGAAGAACAATTTAATTGTCTCACCTGCCGGAATTTCAGCTTCCTCATCCGTCCTTCTGTCGATGAGTTTCACATCATGCATCCTGATGTTATACTGCTTATTCGAATCAATCCGAGCCCCCAGTTCCGCTTTAATGTCATGGTACTGTGTACCGACAATCGGCGTAACCTCGAGCTTGACACCCGGAAGAACGCCTGCTTCGGCTTCTGCTTCAATACCGTCCGTGCCGACCTGGTGACCGAAGTCGTCCAGTTTCGTTAACAATCTGATATCGAATGAACGGTAGAACGTATCTGCACCCGTACCGCGAATTAAGCTAGTGGAATTGAAAGTAATCGCATCACCGCCATCACCGCTCTTATCGGAAATATCAATATCTTTGCCGTTGCCTGCCAGGAAGGTCACATCTGCCTCGTCCGTTTCGGCACGAAGGAACATATTCAATACCAGCCCCTCTTTCACAGAGCGATCCGTTTCACCGATAATCGCTTCATCCGGCTTATGACCACCGATACCGTCCGTCGAATTGATTTTATCGAGTTCGGATTGTGCAAATTGCTTCCAATCGTCATCCGTTAAGTCCGCCAACTTCTTGTTACCCAAATAGTAGGATAATTTCGTAACTTTGAAAGGATTCTTCGCAGCTGCGGGATCAAATACATGGGCTCCAATCACGATAAGTGATTTATAAGTCTTCTCATCATAGCATAGTTTACTTTTGGATACTTCACTTCCCTTTTTCGCACGAACCTTGAAAAACAGACTCAGTTCCTCTTTGAAACGATTCTTCGGCGTCGGATCATTATACGTATTTGTCGCAAACATACCCCTATCATCCGAAGGGATTGTCATCTCGTCAAAGTCCGAACGAATCTTAACTTCATTCCCTTCAATCACCAGATACTTGGTATATTTTTCCAATCCCTGTACATCGTTAACGAATTCATACGTCAAATCGGCGGTATCTACGTTAGCGGGCATACTGAGTGTTGCCAGCACGGCGCCGGCCGTCGCATCATTTTCCGCTACCGTTACAGGCGTAATGATTGGCTCAACATCTACTAAGCTGACTGCCGGTGTATCAAAATCCTGCTCCGCTACGACGGTGTAAATGCCCACCTTCTCCACATTGGCAATCATGTGACGGACCGTTCCGGTCGCCGCGGATTCAATCGTATACGGTACTTCTGTAACCGTTCCATTTTCGAGATGATATAATTTTAAGCTGTCATCTTTGATTTTTTCCGGCACGTTGATTATCAACTTCACCGTCTTCCCGGCCGCAATATCAACCGGTTGATTCGTTGCACGATCCAAGAAGGAAATCTCCCACGGATCAATCTTCATTTGTGCATCCGGCGTGCTGCCCTTTGCCTTATCGCCCAATTGTGAAATGATACCTTCACGCTCACCGGCGATAATGGGACGTACTGCCAACTTCGTACCGAGCGGGAATACGTCATCTTCAGCTTCCGCGGCAACCCCGAAACGGGATTCCTGATGACCGAAGGGGCCGTGATTGCAATACAATTTGATATTGAAAGAACGCCAGAACGTATCCGTTTCACCGCGAATCAAGCTGTTACTCTTGACGTCAACGGCGTCGTCACCATCCGAGGAAGTCCCCATCTTATAGGTTACATCCATGGTCAGTGCCTTGTTTTTGCCGTCATAGAAAATGACGTCGGCCTCATTCGCTTCCGCACGGAGATACAACTTCTTCGCCTTCGCTTCTTTTACACCAAGCTCCGTAAATGCAACAACATTATTGTTATCAAATCCCGTCGGAAATTTTCCGGCAATACCGTCCGTCGAGTTAATCTTCTCGATTTCAGTATCGGCAAACGCTACCCACTCATCATCCGCGACATCGGCAATTGCTTTATCGCCGAGATAATAGGAGAGTTTCGTCACTGTAAAAGGATTTGCCGCTGCAGATGGATCATATACATGCGGACCTATTATAATATTTGGCATCCAATCCGTTTCATTGTAGTTTGCCGCTACTTTGGATACCTGGTCACCTTTCTTTGCTTGAATCTTGATATAGAAACGTTGTCCTTCAATGAAGCGTCGAACAGGTGTCGGATCATTATAAGTGTTTATGGCAAACATATCTTTATAATCTGACGGAATATCCATTTCATCCAACTTTGCATTAATACGAACTTCATTGCCGACAATCTCAAGGAAATGTGTGTATTTCTTTAAATCCGGATCATCAGCAAAAGAATAGGTTAAATCCGTCGTATCTACATCTGTCGGCATGCTCAATGTCGCCAAAACGGCACCGGCCTTTGCATCATTTTCAGCCACTGCCGGATCAACCGGCGTGATAATCGGTGCCTTGTCCGCCAGGTTTACTGCCGGAGCCTGCGTGCCGGGTCCGTTCGGATCATATTTTCCGATAACGAACATGACATTCTCATAGTTTCCTACATAATTTGCAGTATCCTGTGATACGGCACCGTTGCTTCTCTTGGCAACGACGCGTACATAGAAATCTTCATCCTGTTTCAGCCGCTTCTTCCCATCCGTATAAGGATTGATGGCAAACTTATCCTGCACATCACTCGGGAGTGCTGCTGTATCCAAATCGGCACGAATCCGAATTTCATTGTCGACAATCTCAAAAAATTGTTCATAACTGCTCAGAACATTATCCGGATCAACAAATTCGTAGGTGAGATCCGTCGTATCCACATCGGCCGGTACGCTTAACGTCGCCAGTTTCGCACCGGCTACCGCTTCGTTCTCCGTCGGCATCGGATTCACCGGGGTAATAACCGGTTTTACGTCTGCCAAATCATTCGCCGGCTTCGGCTTTTTGCCGACCATAGCGAATACCGGATAGTCCAACTTCTCCAGTTCCGGAACATAGGCCGTACGCGTAACCGCATCCTTTTCCGGATACATATCATCGAAGTATTCATCCGCCTTCAAGTATCCGTAGACCTTCAAGTCGTCTATCTGGCCCTCCATGTCAATTTCCGCCGGCACATCGAAGGTAATTTTTACAGATTGGCCGGCTGTCAGGCTGACCGGCTGTTGCTGTGCATCCAAGATGGCAAACTTACACATCTTGAGGATGTCATCACCACCAACTTTGTAGCCTAATACATTACGATAGGTCGCATAGTCTGCGTCGTTCTCCGTAATCGGTACAATCGACAGTTTGGCGCCGTCCGGTAAGACTTTGTTCACATCTTCCACCGTCACGCCGTTTACCGTCTGCGTGCCAAACGGTGCATCCTCTGCATCAACACCCAGTATCTGTCTATAATTCAATACCGGTACGGTCATCAAGACCAATACAAGAGCCAATGCAAGACTTTTCAACCAACGTCTTCTTTTCATACAATTCCTCCTCTTTTAAAATTATTCATATCAGATGATAATATCTCATGATAGAGCCGCTCTACCGAACGGCTGTATATGATTTTCAAAAAACAACAATATTATGGATTTGCCGGCGGATCACTTAATGAGTACAATTTATTATCCACACGATAGCTTTTAATAACCGAATTGAAATTCTTCGGAACAATTGTTAAATATTGTACATAGAATGATCGGCTGAATTGCAAATCTCTTGTCAAAGGACTCTTGTTCATATCCGCATCATAGTACCATGCTTCAAAACCGTTCTCTTCCAACTCATCAAATGTAAATTGCTTTTCCGTTCCATCCGTATAGCTGACCGTCAAAAGCAAGTTCGTCGGGTCATACTTCTCACCATTATAGAAAAACACTTGGTGATAATTACGTTCCGTCCGATAATTTCTTTTATCCTCATATTTAGATGCATTGAATGTCGCAATGAAGCCCTCATCATGTTGTAATTTGTAATCCAATTCAAAATCTTCCATAACCATATCATTAATCATGACTTCATTCGAAGCCGCTTTATAAATGGCTTCTGCTATGGCTCTTGAGTAACTTGCCTTACTGAAAGTGGCTCCGCCAATCGCATCCAAATCTTTCAAAGCAGGCCGGAGATTTTGGGCGATATCATCGTATGTGTCACCCGGAAAAGCTTTATGGTCATGAATTGCCGCCATGTAACGTTCAATATCCAAGTGTTGTTTGACGAAACCTGTCATATCCGTTTTCACCTGTGTGAATACCTTTCCTCGGAAACGTTCCGCCTTCCCATAATATCCGATGCCGCCGCCACCATAGTCATCGCCAAAATTCAACAATCGGACATCGGTAACTTTTCCGCCGGAAACTGTAACTTGAACTTTGGTAAAACGTACATAAGGACTCAAATATGATTCATTATCGGGATAATAACCACGTCCATGACCGATATAAACACCATCATGCAACACAGCATCCGGTTCCGGTGGTCGGACAAAATTATTGCTGTCAAAATCCTGAACCGTATCTTCTACCAGAGTGGACGCATTTTCCGCAATCACCTCGATATTCATACTCAACGGCGTTAACTGTCCCAGTCGCACCTCAAACGGGAATGTCCCTTTGTCATTGAAGACGTAATCGTTCGGTATACTCGTGCTTAAGTTGTTTGCGACAAAGTCACTGTAAGCAACCTCTATTGATTCACCATTCGTATAAGAAATGGATACGACCATCTCACCGAGGTCGAGTTTTTCACCAACTTTATAATTTGCTTTCGGCTTTTTGATAAAGGAAAGGGCCATCGGCTCTTTCACAATGTCATTAACACGGATACCCGTCTTAGCTTTCAAGCCGTTCAGGCTAATGACTAATTCTACGGTACCAACCTTCTCCAATAAATCACCGCTATGTAAATTTGTCGTAATGCCCTTCGCCACAAAGTCCGCATACGGCACGTTCTCGGTACTCTTATCCGAATACTCTACCCGAAGCACCAAGGCCGAAAGGTCCAGGCTGTCTCCCTTCGTATAGGTATTCTTCGGCACCGTTGCCACGCTGATATATTCCGGAACGGCCGGTTGCGAGGCCTCTGCCGCATCCGCCGCCGCCTTAATTGCATCCACGATGGAACGGACGATACCCGTCGTACTCATGGTTGCACCGCTGACCGTATCCGGGTCGATGGCCCGTAATTTCTTCCGGGCAATAACCAACGTATTCTTTTCATTATCCAATATCGGCAAGTGACCGCTTTGTCCCTTGTACTTATCCTTATCGGCTACTTCCGATTCCACGTCGTAATATTTCTCCAACTCCACCGCAAGTGTCAAGAGTTGTCGAACATCGGTAATTTCACCGTCGTTGATTTTTTTCTTGAACGGCTCCGCTTTCACGACATACTCGCCGTCATCCGGTTGGTTCTTAATTTTTATGGAAGCAATCTTACCGTCCTTGACCACTACTTCCGACTGCCAACGGTTACCCGTATAGGCTGTCTTGTAGCCATATCCGAAACCGGTATATGTATTATCTTTCAGCTTCAGATCCGGCAACGACTGTTGTACGAAAGTCCGATGCTCATCCGCCACCTTCTTGTCAATCCAGAGTTGAATCTGCTCGGCCAACTTGTCGCGTCCTTCTTCCGCAATCAGGAAGATGCCGTTTCCTTCACCGACAATATAAAGTGTATTATCTCGAACGAAATTGTTCACCGGTTTCGGCGTCGCAGTTTCGTCCCGCTTCACGAATACCTTATAATTTTTTCCGACCTCGGGTTTGAATTTCGTATCCCCGATAAAATAGGATTGGTTTTCGGTCAGACCGTCGACCTTGATGGCACGCAACACCTTGTCATCCGGTAACGGATGATCCCCTTCCGGTACAGTCGCCGCCGTCACGCCGGTCGGATTATTCTCCCCTAAGAATTGCAACTCAAATTCATTCTTTGTCACCTTCGGCAAAACATTCGCCACGCGCCGACGATATTGATCCGTCTCCGACTGTGGCAGAACCGTTGCCGGTCGCATGCCGATGGTGCCTTCATAGATGATTTTGTTATTCACGTCTTTCAGGACGATTTTCGTATTTTTATTCAGCTCGTTGGCCGATATAAACTGCCGTTCCTTTGTAGAAACCGTATAGGCCGGGAATCCGTCAAAAGTCGCCGTCAGCAGACCGTGACGTCCGTCAATCTCCAAATACTGCTGCTTCGTCTCTCCGTCGGTGATGTAACGTACACCGGCTGCAAGTTCTTCCGCCTTGACACCCTTCAGCTCGTACTTCCGTAAGGCCTTCTTCACGGCCCGCTGAATACTCTTTGCCGAGTAGGTAGCACCGGATACGCCGTCAATGGACTTCACGTCATCCACATTGATGTCATTACTTAATGCCTTAATCAGACGTTTCCGCTTATCGCCGGTAAAATATGGTGCAACATCATCGTCAACCACGCGCTCCAGAACGATTTCCACAACTTTTCGATTTCTTACTACGACGCGTACGCGGTTTCTGCCTTCGTTGAAGCCCTCGGCCTCTCCGTAATAGGTGCCGTCCGGTACTGTCGACATATCGATATTCAGTTTTTCCAGGAATGACTCCGCACGAAATACCGATTCGTAAAACGGTACGGATCGTTCTTTATCCGGTACCGTCACCGGCGGTGGCGGTGTCAAAGCGGAACCGCCGTTCGGCCCGCCGTCTGGTGTGCCGGGGGCGTTCGGATTCTGTGCCTGCTGCAAAGCATTGTATACCGCAACCATAATCGCATTACTGGTTACGGTCGCACCGGACACAGCATCCACGTTTGGACTTTGTGCCGCCAGAATCCGGGCAATCACACCGAAACCTTTTTCCGCATAACCGGAGGTTTCATTGTGTTTTTCCACCGCAATATCGACAATCTTACCGTCCTTCACGGTGACACGCACTGTAATCAGTCCCTCGTAACCCGTCGCACTGCCATGATAGACACCGTCCATCAACGCGTTGAGATTCAAATCACTTTGATTCGAATTATTTAACTTATCTCCGACTTCACTCGGGTTTTTCCCCTTCGCCGGCTTGTGAACAATCTTATCGACGTCCTTGTTCTTTTTGAACTTATTCGCATTCTTTTTGTTTTTCTTCGCTTTTTTTGCCGTTTTCTTCGTATCTTCTTTCACGATACGATCCGGTGCCTGCCGTTCCGAATCCGCATTCAACTCGTGTGCAGACGGGTCGGCAATCTGATATGCAACCAACGCAGTCAACCCCAAGCTGACGGCAATAATCACACTGAGCACCAGATAACGTATATTGATTTTCATATTGCCTCCTACTCTTTCACTGCTTGATTGATGGCATCTTCCGTCGCCTTGATAAAGGCAATGGAGGTTACGGTCGCCCCGCTGACAACGTCGACGGACTCCGTCCCGTTATTCAACATGATATTGGTCAACAAACTCTGTGCCTGGCGTACATATTCGGCATCATCCGGATTTTGTACGGTTTCGATATTCAATATCCGATCCCGTTTGATATCTACCTTCAACTGTACCTCCCCATTATAGCCGGGGGCCTTGCCGATGAAGCTGCCGTCATTGAGATAATACTCTTCCGCATCCTCCGTCGGCGATGCTTCCTCTTCCTTGTCCCGTTCCGCCATCTGTCGTTGCAGTTCTTCCTGCTGACGCTTCAGTTCTTCTTCCTGTCGCTTCAACTCCTCTTGGCGCCGTGCTTCCTGCACAACGTAGTCGGCATGACCCGTTTCCAGAAGAGTAACCCCACCGGCAAATCCGAGAATGCAGATAAATGTTACAGCACCTGCCAACCCTTTCATGGCGGGCAAAGCATTTTTCTGTCGCATGTACTTCAGCAGCCTCAGACAAATATAGAGCATAAACACTGCCGAATAGATAATCACTTCAACATGGTAGGAATAGAAATTCGGTTTATTGATAAACGCGAAGATGATATGCACGTACACAATTATATAGAAGAAATAGGCATACCGTTGTAAAGCCTTCCAGCGCTTTCCATTCATCTTGTTTCTGACCGCACGGAATGAGGTAATAAACAACGGAATACATAATGCCCATGCCCACAGGCTCAAGACCGAAACAAATAAATTGATTGTCAAAGCCTTGGGTGCCAGTTTCGACCAGTTATCCATACCCTGAATGATCTTCACGATATAGTACGCAAAATGATTGAGCATGAAGAGCACGCCCAGTATGGAGAGTTCTCCTCTGATTCGCAAAAGTTTCTTAATGATGCCCTTTGTCGGCAAAGCGCCGATGTACATCACCACGACCAAAAATGCCGTGCCGACCAGCCCCAATCGGGAAATCATAAGGAAGACGTTTCGACTCTCCTCATGGGCAAACGAAAAATAAATGCCGACAAGGTTCAATATGATTGCCACCGCATAAAAAATCGGCGCGATCCGTTTCAGGTTCAGCAGGGACAGTGAAATCGACACCACGACAACTGCCAGTAAAGTAGCTAAAAACAGCATTATTTCATTACCTCTCTCTAATTATCTTTTGTATATTAAACGGTTCAATTATGACTCTCTAATCAATTATGCTTCCGCCATTATATATATACTTAAATTTATCACAGATTGTTACTATTAGCTACAATCTTTCTTAAAAAATGCCTCAAAATATCCCTCTTGTACCAAATGATGTCTTTCCACGCACAAAAACAGTCAAACGCTCATCTTATCAGTATTTTAATGTCTTCTCACCTGCGTAAATGACCTTTCTTCTCACATCACAAAGGGGAGCAATGGCAAATCATCTTTCGAGGCGGTCTTTATCACCCTCAATCAACGAATTAGCTCTATCTTCCATTTCGATTCTCACACCTCATAACCGGATTTCCGAAATTCGTTAGACAAAGCTATTCTATATCTCCGGTAGCATATGCATTTCGCCGATTACAAAAGCGGACAATACCGGCGAAGCCCTCTTGCTTCGCCAATATTGCCCGCTACCTATAATACAATATACCGTTGTTAAAACAGCATCTCTTGCCGATAACTCATGTCCCAGAACAGATACTCCAAGGCGACACTCTGCCGGAAGATCTCTTTCACTGCCGTCCGCTCGCTTTCCGTCTTCTTTGCCGCCAATCGATCAATGACCGGCAACATCCATGAAAAACTCTCAAGGAAAGCATCATCTGTGTAAGTATCAATCCACTCCTTGTAAAAATTACCGGTATAGGCCGTCGCATACCGTTTCTTCAAGCGACACGCATAGTCGTAATAGGACCATGCACACGGCAGTATCGTGACCAGAATATCCAGAATATCACCCGTTTGTCCCGCCGCCAACATGTTGGCGGTATATGCTGAGTTAAAGAGGGACGGCCGTGCCGCCTCAACCTCCTCTTTCGTAATCCCCATTCTTTGCATATAGGCTCGGTGATTGTTCATCTCTCCGTTCAAAATGGCATCCTGCGATTCGGTGAGCTTTGCCATAATCATCTCTTCCGGCGCCTTCACGCACCCCAGGGCAAACACCTTGGCATAGGATAAGAGATACAGATAATCCTGCTTCAAATAAAAACGGAACTTATCTTTCGACAGCGTTCCGGCGCCCAGTTCCTGTACGAAGGGGTGTTCATACGCACGCGTCCACAGTTCTTCCGTATACGATTTCAGCTCATTTGAAAAACTCATTATAACCTCCATTCTTTGTCTCCACCTTATCATACGGTATCCGGCGGAAGAATGGAATAGCGAAATCACATGCTCGAAATATTATCCCTGTCGAACGCCGGCCTTGAGCTTCAGGGTATCATAAGCTCGAATCCGCTTCGTGATCAATGCCGCCAAATAGCATAGGGCTACATCACCCGGTAACGGCAGCAATACGCCGTAAAATAATGCCGTGCTCCATGGCATCTGTTTACCGACATATCCATTCGTCATGTAGTATAGATATAATACGCCGATAACGTAAATCACCGTCAGACCGGCTAAGTTTGCAAAGAAAAGTCGGGTAATATGACGCTCCTTCATACGATCTATCAGGAAGCCGGTCAACCATCCACCGATTGTAAAAGCGATGATATAGCCGAACGTCGGTTTGAAGATGTAACCGAAACCACCGCCGCCCGTAAAAATCGGTAAGCCGATCAGGCCAAGTAAAAGGTAGGCCGCACTGCTCATAAATCCCCCCGCCGCGCCGAGGAATGCACCGGAGCAGATGACGAAAAACAGTTGCAAGGTCTTGGGTACAGGCGGAATGGGAATCTTGATAAAAGCTCCTACCGCAATCAACGCCGTAAACAACGCACAAAAAATCAACATTCTCGTTTTGTTCATATTATAGTCTCCTTTTTTCAGTTATTATATATACCGGACGCCTTTATGTCAACCATTTTTAAATATTAGTTAACGAAAGGATGAGAAAACGGATGCCGTAAACGGGCATCCGATTTTTCATGATATTTTATGTTTGATCTTCGACGATCCATCGTGAGCCCGGTGCCAAAATCCGGTTCGCTTCAAGCGGTCCGTAGCTTCCGGGTTCATACTCATGGACATCACCACCCTCTTCCGCATACAATGCAACCATCTTGTTGACGAAGGACCATGATTTTTGAATCTGTTCCCACTCCGTGAACAGTCCTTTTTCAGATACACGGCAGGCCTGAATCAACCGTTCATAGGCCTCCGGCGTATTCATAATATTTTCCAGCACGTCACTCTGCCAGTAATCCATACTCACCTTGACGATTTCCTGTGTCGTTCCGGGCTTCTTGATGAACAGCTTCAGAACAATACCTTCCGCCGGCTGAATCCGAATTAACAGGACATTCGCTTCATCCGGATTATCGCCCTTGAACTGAATCCGGACTTCCGACTCCCGCTTGCCCATCTTCTTCCCCGTACGGATATAAAAGGGTACACCCGTCCAGCGTTCGTTTTCAACGAAAAACTTCAATGCGGCATAGGTTTCCGTTTTGGAATCCGGCGCCACGTTCTCTTCCTCCGTATAACCGCGATAGCGGCCCTTCACCATGTAGTTGAGGATCTCTCCGCTCTGTACGGGGCGGAAAGAATCCAGCACCCGTTCCTGTGCCTTATGAACCGCATCCGCCGTATTGTCTGTCGGCTCCTCCATGGCGATGATGGTCAGTATCTGTAAGAGGTGATTCTGCACCATATCCTTTGTCGCTCCGCTTTGATCATAATAACCTGCACGCGAACCGACACCGACCGTCTCGAAGGCATTTATCTGGATATTGTCGATGAAATCCTTGTTCCATATGCCCTTGAAAATTGTGTTGTGAAAACGGATGGTCATGATATTCATGAGCATCTCCTTGCCCAGATAATGGTCAATTCGGTAAATATTTTCACAACGGAAAAAGTCCTCCAACTCCCGATTCAACTTGCCCGCATCCTCGAGATTCTTACCGAAAGGTTTTTCAACGATGACCTTATTGTCCTCATTTCGCTTATGGATGACGGTCAGACCCTTCGTAATGTAGCGGAACAGTTCCGGTGATACGGCATAATAATAGATGATATTATCCGAAATACCGAGCTCCTCGTAAAACTCACCCAGACGTTCGTAGGCCATCACGTCTTTCATATCCATTTGGAGATAGCGAATCTTCCGCGCCAAGGCGTCAAATCCCTCCTCCGTATATTCCAGACGTGAGAACTGTTGCACCCACGTCCGAATAATTTCTATATACTCTTCAGCCGTGTAATCCCGTCGACCGATGCCGATAATTTGGTAATCATCCGGTAGACAGCCCCGCACATTTAGATTGTAGAGTGCAGGAAACAGCTTCCGATATGCCAAATCACCGGTTCCGCCGAACAAGACAAACACTTTATTCTTACTTGTTTCCATGATAAGCAACCCAGTCGAAGTGGAAACTGCCACTTCGATCCTTTCTTTCATATGTATGTGCACCGAAATAATCTCGTTGTGCCTGTACCAAGGATGCACCACCCGTCGCCGTCGTATAGGCGTCGAAATAGGTCATGGCACTCATGATGGCCGGAATCGGCGTTCCGGTATTTGAAGCGACGGTAATCAACTGCCGCAATGCCGGCAGATATTCTTCAATCTTCCTTCCGAAATATGCCGTCAACATCAAGTTATCCACCGCACCTGATTCAGAAAATGCCTCGATAATTTCCTGCAAGAATTTTGCTCGGATAATGCAACCGCCGCGGAAGAGCTTCGTCACGTTGACGAAGTTCAAATCCCATCCGTATGCCTGACCTGCCGCTTTCAGCAATGCAAATCCCTGTGCATAGCACATGATTTTCGTGAGATAGAGACTCTGACGTACCATTTCCGTCAACTCCGCCGGTTTCAGACAGATGTTGTAGGATTTTTTATCAAACTGCTTGGCCGCCTGTTCACGTTCCGCCTTAAACATGGACATGTAACGGGCATTCAAACCACTGTAGAGCACCGAGGTGTCCACCCCGAGTTCAATGGCTTCCAATGCTGTCCATTTTCCCGTTCCCTTTTGACGTGATACGTCCAGGATGGTGTCCAGTACGTAACCTTCTTCATCCTTGGTTGCGAAAATATCCCGCGTTATCTCCACCAGGTAGCTTTCCAGTTCCCCTTCATTCCATTCCGCGAAAACTTCATGCAACTGCTCGTTATTCAAGCCTGCGACGTTCTTCAATAAGAGGTAGGCCTCCGAAATCGCCTGCATATCCGCATACTCGATGCCGTTATGTACCATTTTTACATAGTGACCTGCACCGTCCGGTCCCACATAGTTGCAGCAGGGTTCACCCGCCACCTTGGCGGCGATATCTTCCAGAATCGGTCCCATGGCCGCATAAGCCTCCGGTGAACCGCCCGGCATGATGGCCGGACCGAAACGCGCCCCTTCTTCACCGCCGGAAATACCCGTGCCCATAAAGTGGATGCCACGTGCCGCATAATGAGCCGTCCGGCGTACCGTATCCTTGTAGAAGGAGTTGCCGCCGTCCATGATGATATCCCCCGGTTCCAGATATTCACACAAGGTATCCGCCAAAGCGTCTACCGCAGCACCCGCCTTAACCATCAAAATGATACGCCGGGGCTTCTCCAAACTGTTGACGAATGCCGCCGGACTGTCCGTCGGTACGAAATTCTCATGCGGATGTGCCGCCATCACTTCATCCACAACGGAAACCGTTCGATTATATAATGCGACACGGTACCCGTGATCCGCTAAATTCAGGGCCAGATTTCTGCCCATTACTTTTAAACCGATTACGCCGATATTTGCCATTTTTTTCATAGTAATCATCCTTTCCATATTTTTCTCAGTATACCACAAGCAGGGTATCGGTTACAGTCTTTTCCCGCAACGTGCCCTATTTTTCACAAAACCGATATATTGTACAATGCTCAACCGTAACCATAGCCTAATTAAAACAAACCTGAAGGTATTTCGTCCGAATTTCACGCTTTCGATACATTTCCTCTGTCATATTTCAGACATAATCCGTTCACTATACGTACTTTGGCATCGGCGGATGGCCAACAGGGCCTTCCGATTCCCCCGTCTTGCCACTTTCTTGCAGGAATATTTAAACGAAAAAAACCGCAATCCGAAGATTGCGGTCGATTCATCAATTTATAAAAGGGTGATATCCTTGGCTTCATTGCCTCTACGTCCCGGCTCTTCACGGTAGGACACGCGTTGTCCTTCTTCCAAGGTCTTGAAACCTTCACCGTTAATTGAAGAGTAATGAGCGAACACATCCGTGCCGTTCTCTCCCGTAATAAAACCATAACCTTTTTCTGCGTTGAACCATTTTACTGTTCCGTTTTCCATTATTATTCCTCCTAATGTCGTGCTCTCGCACACTTACTTTAACGTTGTAACTAAATAATTGAATGGAGCGGTGTTACATAAAATGTTTCACGTTTCTATTTGTTTCATTTACTTACTGGATACAGTCTAGCACGGTTCCGGTCATTTGTAAAGCTTTTTTTAAAAATTTGTTAAAAATATTTAAAAATCGCTCTGATTACGGCCTTCCAGTGCCTTCGAACGTTTCAAAAGAACATGTCATGCCGTCCCCATCATACGAAATGACCTACCGGTTTCCTAACCCGTAACGATGTTGTCCCAGTCTATTTCGCCGTTTCGTCTTCCACCTCGTATGCCGTTGCCAGTAGGGTCTGTGTCCGTTCGACAAAAGCTTCCATTTCTTCCGGTAAGAGGGGGGCATTCTGCAACCGTGCCAAATCATAGAGTTGTAATGCCAAGAGAGACATATCCCCGCCCTCTGCCGTCAACAGACGTTGTACCAACGCGTTATTCGCATTCAAAACGAGGGTCCGTTCCTTCCCTTTCAGTTCCGGTGCCGCATCCATACCGTACATCTTCATCATGTCCGCCATTCGTCGACTCTCTTCCGACACCGTAATCAGCGAAGCGGTCCGCACATCCTTCAAATGTTGCAGCACAATCTTCGGTGCTTCCTCTTTCAGAAGTTCATCATAACGCGTCTGCAAATCGGCCTCCTGCTTTTCATCGGTTGCCGTATCATCCCGCAACGCTTCATCCACGGAGGCGTCAATCCGTTTAAAATGCAGCCCCTCATGCTTTGCTTCCAATAGGGAAATAAAGGCACCGTCTATCTCATCCGGCAACACGACGGCTTCCAAATCCGCCTCTTTGAACATCTTGACGTAGCGGTCCTGCTCTTTCAGATCCGTCACATAATAAATAGTTCGTTCCGCCTTTGTTTCCGATGCCTCCGTCGCCGCTTCTTCGCTTTCTTCCACCGGTGCGGCATCTTTTTTCTCTGTAAAGCCCAATTCCGCAACAGTCCGGTATTTTCCGGCGATGTCCTTGAACAGGATGGCCGGCATCACCTTTGCTTCGAATTTATCGTCCCGCAAACATCCGTACTTAATGAACGGTGCGATGTCGTCCCAGTAACCTTCGTAGGCCTCACGATCCACCTTACACATGCCCGTCAGTTTATCCGCCACCTTCTTCGTAATGTAGTCACTGACCTTCTTGACGAAGCCGTCATTTTGCAGGGCGGAACGACTCACATTCAAGGGCAGATCGGGACAGTCCAACGTACCGCGCAACAAGAGGAGAAACTCAGGAATTACTTCTTTAATATTGTCCGCGATAAAGACTTGGTTATTGTACAGCTTGATGCGTCCTTCCGCCGACTCATACCGATTACTCAGACGGGGGAAGTACAGAATCCCTTTCAAGTTGAAGGGATAGTCCATGTTTAAATGAATCCAAAACAGCGGCTCTTTATAATCATAGAAGACCTTCCGATAGAATGTCTTATATTCTTCTTCCGTACAGGCGGACGGCGTCTTCATCCAAAGCGGCTCGGTATCATTCACCGGTACGGGCGCCTTCGGCACCTGCTTCATAATCGGTTTGCCGTCGGCATCCTTTTCGTCCGTCTCCACTTCTTCCATCTCCGGCGTCGCACCTTCCGTCGTCAGATAAACGGGGTACGGCATGAAACCGCAGTATTTTTGTAACACTTCACGCACACGGTATTCATTACAGAACTCGTATGCATCATCTTTCAGGTACAGCGTAATAACCGTACCGCGTTCCGATTTCTCGGATGTCCGCATCTCAAATTCATCGGAACCGTCACAGGACCAAAAGACGGCTTCCGCATCCGGCCGATAGCTTCTCGTTTCGATGGTCACCCGATCCGCCACCATGAAGGCGGAATAAAAGCCCAAACCGAAATGACCGATAATGATGTCATCACTCGTCTTGTCCTGATACTTTTCAATGAACGCTTCCGCTCCGGAGAAAGCAATCTCATTGATGAACTTTTCAACCTCATTCGCATCCATCCCGATACCGTTGTCCGTAAAACGGATGGTCTTCTTTTCGGGATCCACGGTAACATCAATCTGCAGCTTCTCACCCTCTTCAAAGGATGCCTCACCGATTACCTCCAGTTTTTTTAATTTCGTGACGGCATCCGTCGCATTGGACACCATTTCCCGAATAAAGATGTCGCTGTCCGAATAAAGCCACTTCTTAATAATGGGAAAGATTTTGTCACTGTTGATTTTTAATTTTCCTCGACTCATAATGCCTCCTTTATCTCAATCTGTCTGTATTTTAGGTTGTCGCGTGATAAAAGTCAAGGACTTTTTAGCACTCTTTAGTGTAGAGTGCTAGTAATCACAAAAAGTTCATATTAAAATGACGGATTACCGCATTCATCACGATAATCCGTCAACGTCATCAATTATTTCTTAATCTGCCAAATACGTCGGCGCCGTCTTCGGGCTCTTGCCCTTGAGCACCTCATGATAATAAGCATAGGTCAGCGGCTTCTCCCGCAGGACGCCTTCCGTATGATAAGTCATCACCTCACCTAAAAAGACCGTATGCGTCGATGTCTCCATCGTATCAATCACTTTACAGGTCAAATACCCGCAGCTGTCTTTCATAACCTTCAAGCCATCCACGGTCAAGGTCTCGATACCGGCAAACTTATCCTTGTTCCGCCCACTCATGAAACCGAATTTTCCGATTTGCTTCGGATCACCATCTTCCGCCAGGATGGATATGGCAAACTGCCCACCGGCTCGAATTAATTCATTGGTGTAATTTTCACGGTTGATGCTGACCGCAATGGTCATGGGTTCGCTCGTAATCTGCATGGCCGCATTTGCCGTACAACCGCTTTCTTTTTCACCGTCTTTCGCCGTCACGATATAAACACCGTAAGACATCCGACGCAATGCATTCTTATCCATAGTTCCTCGCTTTCTTCTCCTTTTATCTTCTGCTTTCAGTATAGCACAGACCCCCGCGAATGCAAGACGGGGCGGGAAAAAGAACGTTCTCTGCGCCGACCGTACCGCCCTTGTATTTTCCACCGATACCCGATACAATGATGACAACGGGAGAAAGGAGAATTTATGAAAGCATTAATCAGCGTATCCGATAAAACGGGGGTCGTGGCATTTGCCCGCGCCCTGCACGAACTGTCCGTCGACATCATCTCAACCGGCGGTACGGCGGACTTGCTCCGCACAAACGGCATCCCCGTCACACCGGTTCAAAATGTCACGGGATTTCCGGAATGCCTGGACGGACGGGTGAAGACCCTCCATCCACACATTCACGCCGGCATCCTGGCACGGCGGGATAAGGAGGGCCACCTCTATGAGCTGCAACAACTGGGGATTGCCCCCGTCGACCTGGTCGTCATCAACCTCTACCCGTTTAAGAAAACGGTTCGTACACCGGGCACGTCCCATGAACGCATCGTAGAGAATATTGACATCGGGGGGCCTACCCTGCTTCGTGCCGCCGCCAAGAATTACAAGGATGTCCTCGTTATCACCGAACCGGCCGACTATGATGCCGTTGTCGAGCATCTGCAATCCACCGTAAAACCGCCCGACTTTCATTTGATGCTTGCACAAAAGGCGTGGAACCACATCGCGCATTACGATGCCCTCATCAATGATTACTTTGCCGGGTTGATGAAAGGTACATCCATGCCGGAAGAACGCACCTTGACCATGGAAAAAGTACAGGACTTACGCTATGGTGAGAATCCGCATCAAGCGGCCGCCTATTACCGGGATACACAGGCCGGACCGGGTGCCGCGATTCATGCCGTCCAACTCCACGGCAAGGCACTTTCCTTCAATAACATCAATGATATGAACGGTGCCTACGCTCTTTGCCGGCTATTTGACAGACCGGCCGTCGTCGCCTGTAAGCATGCCAACCCCTGCGGTGTGGGTACGGCGGACACCGTTGCCGAAGCCTATCGATTGGCCTATGAAGCGGACCCGGTCTCCATCTTCGGGGGAATCATCGTGGCGAACCGCCCCGTCGACTTGATAACGGCGGAAGCCATCAATAAAATCTTCATCGAAATCGTCCTTGCACCGGACTTTACACCGGAGGCACTCGAGTGTCTGAAACGAAAGAAAAATATCCGTCTGTTGAAATTAGCGAACTTCGGTGCACCGGAAGGACCGGATTATGATATCAGACGGGTAAGCGGCGGATTTCTGATACAGTCGGCGGACCGGACATTATGGCGGGAAGATGCCATGCACGTTCCGACCCGTATAAAGCCGACCGATGTACAGATGGCGGATGCCCGTTTCGGCATGCAGGTCGTCAGCCACCTGAAATCCAACGCCGTAGCCATCGTCAAAGACGAACGAACCCTCGGATTGGGCACGGGGCAGGTCAACCGGATATGGGCCACCCGACAAGCCATCGACCATTGTATCGAAGCACTCGGCGAAGAAATCCTGGACGGTGCCTGCATGGCTTCGGATGCTTTCTTCCCCTTCGACGACTGTGTCACGCTGGCTTCAAAATACGGAATTCGTACCATCGTCCATCCCGGCGGTTCCATGCGGGATGCGGACAGCGTCGCCGTCTGTGACAAGCACGGTATGACCATGATTATGACCGGTACGCGCCATTTCAAGCATTAATTGGTTAAAAAACGGTAATTTCGGGCTATATATGCTTATCTATAATAAATTTTAAAAAATTATCACATATGCATAAACCCTTTTATTTATAGGGTTTATGCATATTTTTTCATATTTAACCATTAGTTTACGCTATCTTCTTCCTCCTAATTTTATTGAGTTCACAATAAACAAATGCTATAATGGCACCAACTTATTTTTTTTAGGAGGTATTTATGAGAAAGTTTAAAACAACGCTGTTCACCTTAGGCCTTGCGGCCGTCCTTGCATTCGGCCTGAGCGGATGCGGTAAGGAAGAAGCGAAGGACAACACTAAAACCGAAGAAAAAGCGGACGGAGAAAAAAAGGTGGACAATGCGGAGAAAAAGGCGGATGAAAAAAAGACGGATCTGAAAGTCGTCGCCGGCACCGTGGCCATCGCCAACATCCTCGATAAACTCGAATACGACCACGTAGTCGGCGTCCCCGAGACAAAGTACGAGTTACCGGCACGTTACAAAGATGCCAAACCCGTCGGTCAACCTATGAAACCGGATGCGGAAGTCGTAAAATCACTGGCACCGGACCTCTTCATCTCCACCTCCTCCCTTGCGGCGAATAACAAACCTGCCATGGACGAGTTGCATGTGGACTCTCTGTTCGTGGAACTCAACAGCCTCGAACAAGTAACCAAAACCATCCGGTCCATCGGCGAAAAATTGGGCATCGAGGATAAAGCCGCGTCCGTAGCGGATGATCTTGAAAAGCAGGCACAAGCGGCGAAGGAAAAAGTCAAGGACGAAACGCCGAAAACCGCTCTCTTCCTCTTCGGCACGCCGAAATCCGTCATGGTCGGCAATAAAAATACTTATGTAGGTTCCTTGATGACGGAAATGAATATCAAGAACATCTTCGCGGACAACGAAGAACCGTTCGCGCCCCTCTCCCTCGAAGATGTCGTTGCTGCGAATCCGGACTTCGTACTGGTCATGAACCATGTGAATCCGGAGGAATCCAAGGCCATGATGCAAAAGCAGTTCGATGAGAATCCGGCCTGGACAAGTCTGGATGCTTACAAAAACGACCGGATTATCTACTTGGATAACGATTTGTTCTCCGTCACCGGTAACATTCACGTGGCAGACGCAATGAACAACCTGGCGAAAACGATCTATGAAAAATAAACGACTCATACTCGTTTTTATCGGAAGCACTGTAGTCCTTTTAACGGCTATAGTGCTTTCAATCGCGTTCGGCAGCATCAGCGTGGCATTCGGTAAGGTATTACAGGCACTTTTTAACCCCGACGTATTGACGGATACACAGTATCAAATCATCCGAAATATCCGCCTGCCGCGGGTAATATTGGCTGTCTTCGTCGGCGCGGCCCTGTCCGCATCCGGGGCGTTGCTCCAATCCGTCATGCAAAATCCTCTGGCCGACCCCGGTATCATCGGTGTATCATCCGGCGCCTCCCTTGCCATCATGGTCATCTTGCTGTTGGTACCTGCCTATGCACCGATATTACCCTTGATCGCCTTTTTGGGTGGCATCGCCGCAACGGTTCTGATTTATATTCTCTCCTGGAAAAACGGTATTAATACCCTCGGCCTTCTGCTCGCGGGTATTGCGGTCAATGCCATGCTCGGCGGTGCATCCGGTCTGATTTCCGTTTTGAACAGTGAAAAAATCCAAACGGTTATCCTCTGGATCAACGGAACGTTGGCCGGTCGATCCTGGCATGACATCGCCATTGTCGTCCCCTATACAACCATCGGCTTGATTGCCGCCATATTCTGTATCCGCGGTGCCAACATGCTTCTCCTGGGGGATGACAAAGCGGCAAACTTGGGGCTCAATACCCACCATGCCCGCATCCTCCTCAGTCTGGTTGCAGCTTTCCTGGCGGGCGTCTCTACGGCGGCCGTGGGCGTCATAGGCTTTATCGGTCTGGTCGTACCGCACATTTCCCGTCTCCTGGTGGGTTCGGATTACAAGGTCCTGCTGCCGTTTTGCATTATCAACGGCGGCTCATTTCTGCTGATCACGGACACCCTTTCCCGGGTCATAGCCTCACCGCTGGAATTGCCCGTCGGCACCATCATGGCCATTATCGGCGGACCGTTTTTTCTGTACTTACTGCGTAAAAGGAGGGCGCGATGAACAATGCCGCTATTAACATCCGGGATTTAACCCTCTCTTATGACGAGAAAAACGTTATTGCCAATCTGGATTGCTTGATTCCGAAACACAGGGTGACGACCATCATCGGACCGAACGGTGCCGGTAAATCCACCTTGCTCAAGAGTATCGCCCGACTTTTACATAAGCAGTCGGGGGACATCTACATCATGGAAAAAAACGCCGCCACCATCAGCCGGAAGGCCCTGGCCCGTTTGGTGGCCGTCCTGCTACAACAGAACACCTGTCCTGCCGATATTACCGTAGAAAAACTCATCTACATGGGACGGATGCCCCATAAAAAATGGTTCGAGATGCGTAACCCCGAAGATGAGACCGTCGTCAGGGAAGCAATGCATCGTACCGGTATCACGGACATGAGAGACAAACGCGTGCTTGAACTTTCCGGCGGTGAACGGCAACGCGTCTGGATGGCGATGGCGATTGCTCAGAAAACGGATATCCTCTTATTGGATGAGCCGACCACCTATCTGGATATCTCCTTTCAAATGGATATTCTGGAACTGGTACGTGAAATCAATCGTAAAACAAATATTACAATCGTAATGGTGCTGCATGATTTGAATCATGCCTTTCGTTACAGCGATGAAATCCTCGTCCTCAAGGACGGACAAATCGTCAGAAACGGTGCACCGGAAGAAATTGTCAACCGGGATTTATTACGCGAAGTCTACAATATCGAAGCGGAAATCATCGACCTGGACGGCAAACCCTATATTATCGCAAAAAATAAATGGAGGTAGTTATGATGAAAACATTAATTGCATACAGCTCGAAAACGGGCAATACGAAAAAGGTGGCGGAAGCCATTCACGCGACAACCGGCGGTGACTTCGTCGATATCATCGCCAATCCGGATGTTGACCTTGATGCCTACGAACAAGTCATTTTCGGCTTTTGGGTCGACAAGGGCGGACCGGATGAGCAGGCCAACGCTTTCTTTGAAACAGTCCGTAATAAACGGGTCGGCATCTTCTTCACCCTGGGCGCATGGCCGGAATCGGATCATGCGAACGATGTGGAACAAGTGATTACGGAAATGGCGGAAGATAACGGAAACACCGTCGTTACAACCTTCCGGTGTATGGGCAAAATAGACCCCGAACTGACGAAGATGTTTGAACGAATGGGAGATCACTCACCGCATCGGATGGATGAGGAACGAAGACGTCGTCACGAAGAGGCGGCCAAACATCCGGATGAAACGGATTTGCAAAATGCGCAAAAAGCATTCAAGTGCATGGCATGATGTTTCAGGAACGTAAAAAAACACACCATATGGGCTCCCGAATGCGACAATTTGTCGAGGCACCCGTCAGTCTGCCGAAAGCCTTGGACGCACCGGGTGAAAAAGAACAAGTTATCTATATTCACGTCCCCTACTGTTCCAATATCTGTTCCTTCTGTAACATGAACCGGACACTGAACAAACCCAAGGACGACTATATCGACTTGGTCATTGAACAGCTGAAATACTATGCGGGTACGCGTCGCTTTCGGGAATCCACCTTTGCCTCCGTCTACTTCGGCGGCGGGACACCGACCGTCCTTTCCGCAAAGGATTTGACCCGTTTTCTGGATGCCCTTCATCGTTATGCAAATTTGGAACCGGACGTGGAAATTTCCATGGAAACATCTCTGACGGACTTGGATATGGATAAGTTCAAACAGGTTGTTGCGGCCGGCGTCAACCGGTTCAGCATCGGCATACAAACGTTTTCCGACCGGGGTCGTAAGCTCTTAGGTCGGCGGGGCGACAAGGCCTATGCCCTGCGACGGCTGCATGAGATGCGCGCCACCGGTTTTGAAGGTCTGAATGTGGACCTCATCTATAATTGGTTCAAAGAGACGGATGAAGATTTACTGGAAGATATCAACATGATACGCCGGACGGATGTGGCCGGTTTCTCGCTCTATTCCCTTATTATAATGGATGCATCCAAATTGGGGCGACGCCTCGAATCCCATGAGGTTGACACCTCCTTGGCAAGAGACCGTCACTTCTTTGATTTATTGGATGCAAATACCCGGGATTATGAATATCTCGAACTGACCAAGAAAATCATGCCGGGACGGGATCGCTACCGTTACATACGACAACGCATCAAAGGAAAAGACACCTTCCCGTTGGGTGCGGGTGCGGGCGGTGGTATCGGTCGGATGGCTTTGATGAATCCGATAAAGATTGATGACTTCCGACATCACGTCGCCCATCCGGAAGCCGTGCGTGGTATGGCCTTTACCGATGCATACTACAAAATCAAGCGCGGCTTGGATACCCTGCAAACGCTCTACTACGACCCCGCCTCGTTGGCCGACGAACGATTAAACCGTTGGTTCGATCAATGTATCGAAGCAGGTTGGATGTACCGGCAGGACGGCACCTATCGCTTGACAAAAGACGGCATCTTCTGGGGCAATAATATCATCGACGAGGCGTGGAACGTCTTTCTCGATGAGGCACAGGCCTGAACAATAATTTCACATCACACCGTGATGTCGGCTCAAAGGCCGATGCCGCGGTGTTGTATATTTATGCCGGCAGGTTTCAACCGGTTGAATAAGCTCCTTATAACTCTTATGCTTATTTTACAGGCATTTTCGTTCATTTGTTGTAACTGCAACGGAAGCATAGGCTAATTTCGGATATGCTCTCCTTGAAGCTAATCGTTTATTTTCAAGGAGGTTACATGAAACGATTCAAACAACTGTTGGCTCTGACATTGGCGGTAGTTCTTTTCGCTTCGGGTTGCGGCAACTCGGGCAAGGAATCATCTTCCGACAAGGAGAAGGGGCAAGCCGAAACCGAAGTCGCCAAAGACGACGCGAAGGCACAAGATAAACAAGAAAAGATTGAAAAAATCGTCATTGCCGCACCGAAGGCGCCGCCGGTCATGCCCATCTTGCGGATGAAAGAAGCGGGCCTCTTGGGTGATACGGAAATCGACCTGCAGGTCTGGGATACGCCGGAAACCCTCATCGGCATGGTACAGAGTGACGCGGCCGCTTTCTATGCCGTTCCGCTCACCGTCGTCTCCAAACTCTACAATAAAGGGATGGGTATCCAAGTATTGAACACCAATACCTGGGGTGTCGCCTCCCTCGTAACGTCAGACCCGGATCTGACTTCATGGTCACAGTTGAAGGGCAAAAAGATCTATGTCGCGCTCAAATCTTCACCGGTCGATGTTTTTACCCGGTATTTCCTGAAAGAGGCCGGCGTGGACCCGGATAACGACTGTGAAATCGTCTACGGTTCCAAGGCCGAAATCGCTCAGCTCATCATCAGCGGGGAAGCGGAATATGCCACCCTCATTGAGCCGCAGGTCACGGCCGCCATGATGAAAAATAAAGATTTACGCGTTGCCTTCAGCTTTGAAGATGAATGGCAGAGAATCAAGGGCGACAATTCCCGTATTCCAACGGCCGGCTTTGCCGTCAGCAAAAGTTTTGCCGAGGAACACCCGCAGTTTACCGCGGACTTTGATGCAAAATATAAGGAAGCCCTGCAGTGGGTCATCGACAACCCGAAGGAAGCCGCCGCCATGGGTGAGGAATACATCGGTATCAAGGCGCCCGTCCTGGAGAAAGCCATTCCGAAAATGGGCCTGTACCACGTTCCGTCAAGTACGTTGAAACCGATATTGGACGGTTATTATCAGATGCTCTTTGATTTCGACCCGAGTACGATTGGCGGTAAGGTGCCCGATGAAGGTTTCTACTTTACGAAATAAGCTCATCGGTGCAGTTTGCCTGCTTGCTGTATGGTTTATACTGAGCCGCATCTATCCGCCCGTCGCCGTACCGCCCATTCGAACCGTCGCAGCCGAGGTCGTTCGCCTCTTGGGTTCGGGACGGTATTGGGCGGAAATCGGAAAAACCGTGCTCCGTATGCTTACAGGACTGGGACTGGGTACCGTCATAGCACTCATCGTCAGCATGCTCTTCCTGCGTTTTCAAACCTTGTCGGATATATTTTATCCCGCGGTTGAATTTTTACAGGTCATCCCGCCCGTTAGCTGGCTCATTCTCGCCATTCTCTGGTTCGGTTTGAGCGGCGCCCCCGCCATCTTCGTCGTCACGGTGGCGGTGTTTGCCATCATGACCGTTTCACTGGTTACGGCGGGTCGTGCCCTGGATCAGCGGTTGCTGACGGTGGGCAAGGTCTTTGCACTCTCCGAAAGAAAACGTCGGCGATATATCATATTGCCGGCACTGTCAACGGCCTTCAACACTTCATTCACCGTATGCCTCGGCACATCCGTCAAACTGATTGCGATGGCGGAGGTCATGACGGTCAACAGCGGCATCGGCGGCGGTATCGCAACTGCCCGCTTGAACTTGGAGACGGAAGGCGTTATCGCCTGGACCGTCATTCTAATCTTACTTTATACGATAATAGGAGGCATCATAAAATGGATTATCCGGAAAAATCTGATTCGCCGCTTTTGGTTTCGGAAGCTCTCACCAAAGCGTACGGAGAACGTGTCATCCTGAAGGATGTCGATTTGACAATCGGGCAACAAGAAATCGTCTGCCTGCTTGGACCGAGCGGTGCCGGAAAGACGACCCTCCTGAACATGCTCATCGGTACGGAAGAAGCGGACACCGGAACGATACATAGGAGCACGGACCGTATCGGCTATGTTTTCCAAGAGGATCGGCTCCTGCCTTGGTTAACCTTGTTCGAAAACATCCGACTGGTGGATGATACCCGCCCGGATGAACAAATTTACCGCTGTCTCCGTAATGTCAGTTTGAACGGCTATGAAAATATGAAACCGCGACAAATGAGCGGCGGCATGCGTCAGCGAGGCGCCATCGCACGGGCATTGTTTTACGGCGGGCATCTTCTGTTCCTCGATGAGCCGTTCAAATCCCTCGACGAAAAACTTCGTTACGACATGCTGCACCTGGTTCGCCGACTGCGTGAACAGGAGAATCTGAGCGTTTTATTCGTAACGCATGATATGGACGAGGCGCTCTGTGTCGCAGACCGGGTTCTCATCCTGAGCGGCCAACCTGCCGGCATTTCCGGTACCTACGACTTACGCCCCTACCGTCACGACGGTACTATCGACGAAGCGGATGAATTCCGACTGAAACGAACCTTACGAGCCGCATTATATGCATAAGTATTTCAGAGAAGCCGGGCAATGCATGCCCGGTTTTTCTCGTGAAAGCGTCATTGGATGGAACGGGTACCACTGAACCATTTCCCGACCGGCCAAGGCGCCTACACATACCCGTCGGCCACCCTATCTTTTTATTGACACGATGAAAGTCCCTGTACTATAATAAGTACAATTGAAAGGACGGTGTACTATGACTACGGGAGAACGACATACCGTGTTACAAACGGCGACCCGCCTGTTTTGCGACCGGGGCTATCGGAACACGGGAATGGGCGATATATGCGATGCCTGCCGACTGGATATCCGGACGTTGCACGGTACCTATCCGAATAAGGCGGCCCTCTTCGCCGCAGTAACTCGCCCCGTCCATGATGTTTTGGGACGGACGGCAAGGGAAGATGCCGGTAGTATGCAGTGCCGGCAAATCCTCGGTCTTTTACTGGATCCCGCCTGCCTGAGACGATGTCTGGACAAGCGCTTGAAGCTGATTGAAAAACACCGGAATTTACTCCGACTGCTTCTCTTTCGTTCGGGCGGTTACCCCGGACCGGATTTCCGTCAAACAGTCATTACCGGTTGGCAGGAGTATATCAGCGGTGCACTCCGTCTCATGCATGAACAAGAACTCTTATCCGCTTACCGTTTAAGCGCCGCATTCGGTCGTACCGTCGGTGCCCTGTGGGTACAAATCATGGAGGAAATCGTACGCCACCCCTTGACGACGGATGAACGGGAACGCTATCTGACGGAACTGACCGTCTTTCTCTATAACGGCAACAAGGGCCTGTTCCGCATCCTTGCGGATGCAAAATAGACCCTTCTCCGCGTTCGGCATCATGCCGGACGTTTTATTTTATCCCGTTTCAAATGGCAGATTCGTTCATAACCGGTCATATTATCCGAGAACGGGGATGTCTCATCACCTATGCCGTCGCTTACGAATGCCACAACATTGCCGCGAATCGGATAACCCCTCGTATTTGCTGCCGGAATGTAACGAGCCGACCCTAGCGTGTATTATCAAACCAAAGAAAAAGCACCCCGGGGGAGGGGTGCTTTTTTAGGATTATCCGCGACGTTCGCGGCGTCGTCCTCTCAATATTACCACTGCGGCACTGAGGCCCAACAGATACAGTTGCCAATCCGGTGACGTACCGGTGTGCGGTAACGGCGCCACGGGCGGTTTACTCAGTTTGATGTGGGAAAGATTCGTACTCGTCGTACCGACTTTTCCGGTCACATCATCATCGCCCGACCATATCGTTACTTCCACCGTATTATCCACCTTGCCGGCTTCTACATCCTTCCGTGTCACTTCATGATACTTATTCGGCTTCATAACGAAGGATTCGCCCGGCAGAATCACTTTCTCCACCGTTTCATCCACACCGATCAGCGTATCTTTGAAATGCATCTTATCGATTACCACATTGCCGTTGTTCTTCACCGTGAAACGATAGTAAATGCGATCGCCGATTGCTTCCGGTCTACCGGAGGTACGTACCGTACCATCCGCAGCGACTACTTTCTCAATCGCCTTCGTCACTTCAAAGTCATAGACCTTCAACGTATTCGTTACCGTCAGTCCGTCTTCCGCGTAGTCCGCCATATAGCCTTCCGGCACCTGCGGTTCTTCCGCAAAATAGGTCCACTCAACACCCTCATTACTATGCTTGGCCAGTCCGGTAAATGTTTCTTCACCGTCTTTGCCGGCCGTCGTCACAAAGGTTCTTTCGAAGAGCGGGTCGACTAAGTCGCCTGCTTTCCGCTTCAATTGAATGGTTGTCGACGGTTTTTCGCCGCCTTGCCACACTTTCTTCACGGTCTTGCTCAGAATGTTCGGATTTTCCGGATCGTCCGGTCCCGGAATGATGTTTCTGTTCGTTACGATCATTACACCATCCGATGCGTCTTTCCGTAGAGTCACCACGCCGTCCGTTTCACCGTAATCCGGTGTATAACCGTGCGTCTCTACCTCTTCTACCGTATATTCGCCATAGAAGAGCCCCGTCAGCACTTTTTCTTCACCTGCTTTTACGGTAAATGTTTCCGTATAGCCGTAGGGACCGGTCACCTTGAACGTGAATGCCAACGCATTCTCCGGGGCATTTCCGCCTGCAGTAATATCACGCAAGTATCCGCCCAATCGTTCAACGATGTCCTCCTCAGCTTTCGCTTCTTCCGGTTCCGCATAGAGTATTTTCTTTACGGTCAGGGTTGCCACCTTTTCATCCGGATGATCCGGATTACCGTTTTCAATCACACGGTTTGTAATACCGCCGATGGCAGTTGCATCCGCCGATGCCGTATACTCCCCGAATACCCAGTTGTCGTCCGATGCATCCGGTGTTTTTACCGTTTCTCGTACACTGAAGGCATACTTCTTACCGTTGATATCCGTCTCTTCCAATCCGGTCCACGTTGCCGTCGTCTCCGTCGCTGTAATCTCTTTTGCTTCAACACCCGGTACCGCTTCCGGTTCTCCACCTTCTACCTGACGATAGAGGGTAAACAGCACCGTTGGTCTCGTAACCGTTTCATCACCCGTCCACTTCTTCTCCGCCGTAAACTCTCCGGCCGTCGGAATCGTGTAGGTGTTCGTCACTGTCAGCTTATCCTCGCTGTAGGTCGCCGTGTAGTTCGCCGGTGCGGTCGGCTCTTTCGCATAATACGTAAACTCGCGACCGCTCGGATCATGTTTTGCCAGCCCCTTGAAGGTATGGCTCGTTGTCTCGGCATTCGCCGTAAATTCTCCGCCGTCTACCGTTACCTTTTCATCAATGTCCGTCACGCCGTCCACTGCCAGACCTTGACGCCACAGTTCGATGGTCGTATCCGGTTTCGCACCGTTGACCCATACCTTGTTCACCGTCACATCTTTGGTATTCACCGTACCGTCATTGGTGTTCGTCACTGTCACCGTTGCTTCCGGTGTCGTTTTTTTGCAGCTGTACGGTCGCACCCGGTGCATACGTCGGTGTATATCCATGTGCCTGCGTCTCCTCTACCGTATATTCACCATAGTAGAGATTCTCCAAAACAACGGTTTCACCTGCCTTGATATCCACGGTCTTCTCGTAGTTATACGGACCCGTTACCTTAAGTGTAAATACCAGCGGCTCTTTTACTTCACGTCGCATCCGACGTGCGGCACGTGTTGCCGTCGGTTCATTATCCAGAACCTTCTTCAAGGTCAGCTTGGCGACCTTTTCATCCGGATGCTCCGGATTACCGTTTTCAATCACGCGGTTCGTGATGCCGCCCGTGCCGCCTTCTTCCGGTGCAACATATTCACCGAATACCCAGTTGTCATCCAGAATATCCGCCGTCTTCACCGTCTCTTTCACGCTGAACGTATACTTCTTGCCGTTGATGTCCGTTTCTTCCAAGCCGGTCCACGTTGCTGTCGTTTGTGCTGCTGTAATCTCTTTTGCTTCAGCACCCGGTACCGCTTCTTCAGCACCACCTTCTACCTGACGATAGAGGGTAAACAGCACCGTCGGTCTCGTGACGTTTTCATCACCAACCCACTTCTTCTCCGCTGTAAATTCTCCGGTCATCGGAACTGCATAGGTGTTCGTCACCGTCAGTTTGTCTTCGCTATACGTTGCCGTATAGTTTGCCGGTACGTCCGGCTCTTTCGCATAATATACAAACGGCCGTCCACTCGGATCATGTTTTGCCAACCCCTTGAAGGTATGGCTCGTTGTCTCTGCATTCGCCATAAACTGTCCGCCGTCTACCGTTACCTTTTCATCGATGGCCGTCACGCCGTCTACTTCAAGACCTTGACGCCACAGTTCAATGATTGTATCCGGCTTCGCACCGTTGACCCAAACCTTGTTCACCGTTACATCAATGATGTTCGGATTTTCAGGGTCGTCTCCGCCCGGTATGATGTTCTTATTGGTCACCGTCACCGTTGCTTCCGGTGCCGTTTTTTGTAACTGTACAGTCGTACCCGGCGTGTACGTCGGCGTATAACCGTGTGCCTGCGTCTCTTCTACCGTATATTCACCATAGTAGAGGTTCTCTAAGACAACGGTTTCGCCCGCCTTGATGTCCACGGTCTTCTCGTAATTATACGGACCCGTTACCTTGAGTGTAAATACCAGCGGTTGTGCTGCACCACGCAGCATTCGTGTTTTAGCCGTCGGTTCATTCTCCAGGACCTTCATCAAGGTCAGCTTGGCGACCTTTTCATCCGGATGCTCCGGATTGCCGTTTTCGATCACGCGGTTCGTGATGCCGCCCGTGCCGCCTTCTTCCGGTGCCATATACTCGCCGAATACCCAGTTGTCATCCAAGATATCCGCCGTCTTCACCGTCTCCTTCACGCTGAAGGTGTACTTGTTCCCGTTGATGTCCGTCTCTTCCAGGCCGGTCCACGTCGCCGTTGTTTGTGCTGCCGTCATCTCTTTTGCTTCGGCACCCGGTACCGCTTCTTCAGCACCACCTTCTACCTGACGATAGAGGGTAAACAGCACCGTCGGTCTCGTGACGTTTTCATCACCAACCCACTTCTTCTCCGCCGTAAATTCTCCGGCCGTCGGAACCGCATAGGTGTTCGTCACCGTCAGCTTATCCTCGCTGTAGGTTGCCGTGTAATTCGCCGGTACGGTCGGTTCTTTCGCATAATACGTAAACTCACGACCGCTCGAATCATGTTTTGCCAGTCCCTTGAAGGTATGGCTCGTTGTACCCGCATTCGCCGTAAACTGTCCGCCGTCTACCAGAACTTTTTCATCAATGGCTGTCACACCATCCGCTTCCAGACCCTGACGCCACAGTTCAATGACCGTATCCGGTTTTGCACCGTTGACCCAAGTCTTATTCACCGTTATATCAATGATATTGGCTCCATCATTATTTCGATTCGTCACCGTCACATGATTTTTCGGCGTGGTCTTCGTCAAAGCGACCTTTGCTTCCGGTGTATAATCCGGTGTATAACCATGGGTCTGCGTTTCTTCTACCATGTATTCTCCATAGTAGAGATTCTCTAAAATCTTGGTTTCACCGGCTTTAATGTCTATGAGCTCCTCGTAACCGTAAGGTCCGGTTACCTTCACCTGGAATACCAACGGATTCGCCACCGGTTCTCTCAATACACCTCGATATGCACCCGGGAGTCGGAAGACCGACGCATCAACGTCACCATCCATTCTTTCCATCAAGCGCATCAACGGTGTCTCTCCGCCTTTGATAAATGGCTCGTTCAGCAAAACCTTATGGATGGCCAGCTTACCAATTTTTTCGTCCGAATTAATGACTCGGTTTCGAATCGAACCGTTTTCATCCGCCAATGGGGGGACATACTCGCCAAATACCCAGTTGTCATCCAAGATATCCGCTTCTTTAACGGTCTCTTTCACGCTGAACGTATACTTCTTGCCGTTGATGTCCGTTTCTTCCAAGCCGGTCCACGTTGCTGTCGTTTGTGCTGCTGTAATCTCTTTTGCTTCAGCACCCGGTACCGCTTCTTCAGCACCACCTTCTACCTGACGATAGAGGGTAAACAGCACCGTCGGTCTCGTAACCGTTTCATCACCCGTCCACTTCTTCTCCGCCGTAAACTCTCCGGCCGTCGGAATCGTGTAGGTGTTCGTCACTGTCAGCTTATCCTCGCTGTAGGTCGCCGTGTAGTTCGCCGGTGCGGTCGGCTCTTTCGCATAATACGTAAACTCGCGACCGCTCGGATCATGTTTTGCCAACCCCTTGAAGGTATGGCTCGTTGTCTCGGCATTCGCCGTAAACTGTCCGCCGTCTACCGTTACCTTTTCATCGATGGCCGTCACGCCGTCTACTTCAAGACCTTGACGCCACAGTTCAATGATTGTATCCGGCTTCGCACCGTTGACCCAAACCTTGTTCACCGTTACATCAATGATGTTCGGATTTTCAGGGTCGTCTCCGCCCGGTATGATGTTCTTATTGGTCACCGTCACCGTTGCTTCCGGTGCCGTTTTTTGTAACTGTACAGTCGTACCCGGCGTGTACGTCGGCGTATAACCGTGTGCCTGCGTCTCTTCTACCGTATATTCACCATAGTAGAGGTTCTCTAAGACAACGGTTTCGCCCGCCTTGATGTCCACGGTCTTCTCGTAATTATACGGACCCGTTACCTTGAGTGTAAATACCAGCGGTTGTGCTGCACCACGCAGCATTCGTGTTTTAGCCGTCGGTTCATTCTCCAGGACCTTCATCAAGGTCAGCTTGGCGACCTTTTCATCCGGATGCTCCGGATTGCCGTTTTCGATCACGCGGTTCGTGATGCCGCCCGTGCCGCCTTCTTCCGGTGCCATATACTCGCCGAATACCCAGTTGTCATCCAAGATATCCGCCGTCTTCACCGTCTCCTTCACGCTGAAGGTGTACTTGTTCCCGTTGATGTCCGTCTCTTCCAGGCCGGTCCACGTCGCCGTTGTTTGTGCTGCCGTCATCTCTTTTGCTTCGGCACCCGGTACCGCTTCTTCAGCACCACCTTCTACCTGACGATAGAGGGTAAACAGCACCGTCGGTCTCGTGACGTTTTCATCACCAACCCACTTCTTCTCCGCCGTAAATTCTCCGGCCGTCGGAACCGCATAGGTGTTCGTCACCGTCAGCTTATCCTCGCTGTAGGTTGCCGTGTAATTCGCCGGTACGGTCGGTTCTTTCGCATAATACGTAAACTCACGACCGCTCGGATCATGTTTTGCCAGTCCCTTGAAGGTATGGCTCGTCGTATCGGCATTTGCCGTGAATGTACCGGCATCAATGTCAACCTTTTCGTCGATGGGCGTTACGCCGTCCACTGCCAGACCTTGACGCCACAGTTCGATAATCGTATCCGGCTTCGCACCGTTGACCCAAACCTTGTTCACCGTCACATCAATGATGTTCGGATTTTCGGGATCATCTCCGCCCGGTATAACGTTCTTATTCGTCACCGTCACCGTTGCTTCCGGTGCCATTTTTTGCAGTTGTACGATTGTACCCGGTGCATACGTCGGTGTATATCCATGTGCCTGCGTCTCTTCTACCGTATATTCACCATAGTAGAGGTTCTCTAAGACAACGGTTTCACCCGCCTTAATGTCCACGATCTTCTCGTAGTTATACGGACCCGTTACCTTGAGTGTAAATACCAGCGGCTCTTTCGCGCCACGTCGCATCCGACGTGCGGCACGTGTTGCCGTCGGTTCATTCTCCAGGACCTTCTTCAAGGTCAGCTTGGCGACCTTTTCATCCGGATGCTCCGGATTGCCGTTTTCGATCACGCGGTTCGTGATGCCGCCCGTGCCGCCTTCTTCCGGTGCCATATACTCGCCGAATACCCAGTTGTCATCCAGGATATCCGCCGTCTTCACCGTCTCTTTCACGCTGAAGGTGTACTTTTTGCCGTTGATGTCCGTCTCTTCCAAGCCGGTCCACGTCGCCGTCGTTTGTGCTGCCGTAATCTCTTTTACTTCAGCACCCGGCACCGCTTCTTCAGCACCACCTTCTACCTGACGATAGAGGGTAAACAGAACCGTCGGTCTCGTGACATTCGCATCACCCGTCCACGTCTTCTCCGCCGTGAACGTACCGTTTGTCGGTACGGTATAGGTATTCGTTACATTTGCCGTCCAGTTCAGTTCATCCGACTCGATCTCACTTGTCATAGCGTAGCCGGTACCCGGATTCGGCTCTACAATATAGTAGATATACGGTTGATTTTCAATATCTTTATCCGGTAGACGTTTGAATGTCTTCGACGGTATCGCTTCGGTCGCCGTGAACGATCTGACCTTTTCTCCTTCACCGTCTTCTCCGACCTTCCGCCACAACTCAATCAGCGTATCCGGCTTCGGACCGTTCACCCATGTTTTCGTAACGGTTTTCGGCCTGCAATAGCTGTTGATGACTTTCGTATCATTATCGATTGCACTTTCTTCTACCTTATAATAATCTTCCGGCGTCCAACTCGTGCCGTCCGCATCCGTTTCCTTGACATAATATACCCAATCCTTTTCATGAGTCTCATCGTATTTTATGAGATTATCCCAAGTCACTTCCGTCGTTCCGTTCGGCAGAGTCTTGATTTCAACGCCTTCAACCTTTTCATTAACGAGATTGACCCCCGGCGTTGCACCCGGTATGCGACGCCAAAGTGTAAAGTAAATGGTCGGCTTCTCCGCCGGTCCGCCAACCCATTCCTTCTTGGCCGTTACGGAAATCAATGTCTTCTTCCACTGTGCGTAAAGAATATTCTCATCATCTTCATTCAGTCTGTCAAGCTGGATATCCTCGCCGGCCGCATAAGCGGTACCGCTGCCGTCTGCCGCCGTGTTCCATCCGGTAAAATCCCATCCCACACGGGTAAAGGTCGTTGCCGCCTCGGTCTGTACCGTCCCGTTATTCGGAATTTCTTCTTTTATTACATCGGCCGGTCCATCCGCATAATTTGCTTTGTAGACCAGCTTGGTCGGCAAATCCATCTCTCCCCAGACGGCATTTACATCCGTATCTCTGATCATCTGGATTTTATCGTGCGGTTGATAAATTGTTCCGTCACCGCCGACAATCTGCCATCCGATGAAATGTTTCCCCGGCGGCGCTTCCATACCTTCTGCAGAAGGGAGCTGCGCATAAGTACCGTGTACGTACTTCGTGCCGTCTTCCGGTGCATTACCCGTACCGGCATTCAACTTGAAGGTTAACACATACGCGTTGCTGTTCCATACGGGAAAGAGTTCTATATCATCTTTCACCGTTGCGGCAAAATCATGCCGCACAAAACGACCGCCCAAATAGGAATACCAGGCAATGAAGTCATCTTCCGTCAGCCCTTCGGGAATAATACGGTATGCGTTAAATTCCGCCAACTGTTCATCCGAAATCGTCGAAAGATGATCCACAATGACGTCTTTTGTCGGTGATGTCGTACTGTTCTCATTATGCGCCTTTACCGTATGAGTCGGCGCTTTCCACTTCCCGTAGAGAACCAGGTTGTGCGGCGGCATTTTTTTACCGGTAAAATCATAGGCTTCCCCCGCAAGTCCCTGATTATCAAACCAACCGTCGAAAATGAATCCGTCTCCACGCGTTGTAATCCCGACCTCATAGCCGGACAGTGCCTTATCCCCTATATCCGCATCGAACGGAATCGCCTCGGATTGTACCGTGTTACCGGTGTTATCATTTAATCCGAAGAGAATCCTGTATGAATTGCGATCATAATATATGGTCACTTCCCGATAACCGGTTGAACTATTCCATTTAAATCTTTCTATCAGGCTATTCGAGGACCACGGTATGATGACATCAAAGCCGGGGATTGCAATATAATCCTCCACCGTTGTTGAAAGGTCATCTGAATAATGCGTAAAAATGAAGTCGTCTTTAATTTTTTCCTTTGTGTCTTTGTCCTTATATATGACACGGTATTTATATTTCCCGCCGACTTCTCCGTAAATTTTTAAATGCTTTTTCGGCATTTCGGGCGCCCCGCTGTACCACGGAGCCGCCGCGTTGGTTTTTGCACTCCAAACATACGACGGTTTCAACGCTATCGCCTGATCCCACCATTGGGCCGTGTCCGCACCCCATTTAATATTGTCAAATTCCAGTCCCGCTATCGGACTGCTTGCATATTTCTCATGGAACGACAGCGTGTATCGATCCCGATCATAATATACGTTTGTAACGGTTGAACCGTCACCCAGAATATTACCCGGCGTCCCGGTTTTCTCCGTATTCAAGGAGAAATCCGCATACGTTTTGGCATCATACACGGCAGGCCCGCCTGTTACACCGGTTTTTGTTTTCGTCTCAACATAGGAATACCCGTCTTCATTCGGTTTTTCCTGCCAATAGACCACCGTATACTTTGTATGTTCATTCGGCGTCCATACCGCGTGTAAGACCTTGGTCTCCATAATCGGGGCATTCAAATCATAAGCCGGTCCGTCTTCCGTCTCGGACCAGTGTTTGAACGTATAACCCGGTTTTGTCGGTACCGCCGGTGTATTTTCTCCCGTCAGGTTCCCATTTTTTGCCACAATGAGTGACACCATGGCATTCCCGCCATGCGTATAAAAGTTTACATAATAACCGCTATCCAACACCGGGTATAAGAATGTCCTGCCCGTAATCGGCGTATTGAAGTCAAATGCAGGCCCCGGTTCTTCGCCCGCCACCGGTTTTGTCGTTGACCAATGCTTGAACACTTTGTCCGCACCGACAACAATTAACGGTACATCTTCATCGTTCGTTGTCTCACCGGCTTCCACCTCTTTACTGCGAATTACTTCATCATACTCATTAAAGAAGTAGACGCGGATGGCATTTTGAAATTTCGCGTGAACGTCGACCGTCTTGTTCTCCGTCACTGCGACAGGTTTATCAAAGTCCAGTAAATTCTCGCCGATGTACCACCCGGTAAAAGTCAGGTTCTCCTTCTCCGGTGATTTCGGACGCAACGGCTTTTCATTATTCTTAATGCGCTGTGTTCTTACCAGTTCGCCGTCCACGTAAAAATTGTATGTATGAATAGGTACAACCGGTTGAATGATGCTCCTTAATGTCGGCCCCTTCGGACGAACGATATGACGTAGTGTCGCACCCGATTGTTCCTTGACGGCATGGACTTTAAAATGTAAATCCGCCGTATCCACCCGTATCGGTTCATCAAAAGCCAACGTCCCTATGAAATGATCTTCGGCATCGAAGACCTCCCAGTCGACAATCTGCTTCATGTCCTCCGCCGTCAAGCCCGTTTTGGGCACTGTCGGCATCTGACCGTCCGTAATTATCTGCTCTTCCAATAAACGATTGTCCAAATAAAATGCGTAAACATTTTGAAGTACCGCTTCCGATACAACCGGCTCATCACCATTGGCCGTATCAGCGTCCTCGGGGATAATTGCCACCCCCGGCTCTTCAGCCGTTTCGGGGCGTGGCGCTTCCTCTGCCAAAGCCGCAGCCTCCCCTTCCGGTACTTCTCGATTTTCCATTACCACCGGTGCCGGATTTGCACCGTCGATAACAGGTCCTTGTGCCGTCACGCTTGTTAAGGTAAGCATGAGAATCAAGAACCACGAAAATACCGCTCGTAATTTTTTCATATTGTCCTCCCCCTTTTAAATTCGTCATTCCGAAGAATACCGTTCCTTCTAATCCTAATTGCACAAAAGATACCAAAATTAATAATCTTTTTGCATAGATTTGATAATATTATTTATCACATTACCCCCCCCCGGACATGTATTTTTGTCTAAGAAAATAGCTTTGAAAGCACCTATTCTTGTTTATATTATATCATTTATTCACAAAATAAACCCACCCGTAGCGGGTAGGTTTTTCGCTTTAAAGTGATAATGCGGCATAAATTAATAATGCGTTCTATGTATCGGTTCTCATCGGCGATCTCGATACAGCAAGAAAATATACCGCACCTCCATTCACTTTACATAATTGATTATTACTGAGAAATTCTGCCAAAAATAAAAAAACGGTTGAGAGCCCTGAACTTCTCTCAACCGAACAGATCGGCGAATATTCCGGCAAAAATGATTCCCCTGCGTTTTTGCCTCCTTCTCGCCATATCTTCTGTCGACATCATAATAGTGTCCTTACACCGATGTCATTGCATCCGCTTTCGACAGCATGTCCGTAACGCACGGGCTTGAAGCACCTCTGTACTCCCCAATGTATTCGCATCTGCGCGTCCACACCGTAACGGAGCAGAAATACGCTGCACTGCTCCCCGAAATAAACCCGTATGAAATCTTCGTCACACTGACTGAACGGAAAACGATGCCGTTGTAAATGCCTCCCCTTTTCAGGCACTTACCTTGGTAACGGTGCATTCTCAAAACCCGTCCTCATCGTCAACATGATTATAGCACGAACTCTGATTTAGTAACCTACCCGCAACGGGTAGTTTTTCCACCATGTCCGCTACAGCGGTTGATAGAGACGCCCTACGCTCCATATACATGATAAAACCCCGCCCGCTTTCTGAGGCGGGCGGGGGCAAGTATCCGGTACTATAGCAGCGGATTAATCCATCCGTTAAGAATCATATGGAAGGCCAAATCCACGGAGTTTGAAAAACCCGTTTTTGCCAACATGTTGGACTTATGATATTTCACCGTGTTCTCACTGATAAAAAGCTCTTCCGCAATCTCCTTATTCGTCATGTGCTTACAAATGCAACGCAGAACATCCATTTCCCGTCTGGTTAACGGCGTCTCGCCTGTCGGAAAGGTGATGGATGCCGCCTCGGGAAAAAACGTTTTCCCTTCCATCACACCTCGAATGACCTCCGAAAAATATTCCAGACTCCGGCGTTTATAAATGAATGCATGTGCTCCGGCATCTCGTGCTCGCGGTAAAAAAGAAACTTCGTCAAAAGCCGTCATGATGACCACCTTGATGTCCGGCAATTCTTTTCGAATCATACGGGTCGCATCCAGCCCGGATACATTCCCCTCCGTACATATGTCCATCAATACAACATCCGGTTTCTTTCGTTCGCAATACAGGAGTGCATAGTTCGCGCCCGGAATTTCCCCAACCACCTCAAACTCTTTACTCTGTTCCAACATCTGTCGCAAGGCATCCCGCATCGATTTATGATCCTCGACAATCAGCACCTTAATCATGATCATCCCCCCTTAACGCTATAAATATCTCAAACTTCGGTTGATTCCGTATCTCCAACCGGCCACCGTAAGCGGCAAGACTTTTTCGTATGCTCGTGAAACCGCCGCCTTCCACAATCTCTTCCGAAACGGATCGCCCGTTATCTGAAATATGGATGCACCAGCCATCATCCGTCCTTGAAAAATTGATATTTACTTCCGTTGCCAAACCGTGACGTACTGCATTTGTCGTTGCCTCCAAAGCAATCTCCGAAAACAAGTCGGCCAAACCCTTGCTTTGCGGCAGCGGGCCGGAAACTCGGACGCTCACCCCGATACCGGCCATCATATTGACAAGTGTATCCAGCTTATCTCCCTCCCGCTCCCGAACACGAACTTCTCGTAAAATGATGCGAAGTTCCTCCACGAACGAGTGCAACAGCTCGTCATCCGGTGCCGTCCGCTCGCGAAGGTTGTGCATCAATAGTGCGATTTTCTGTCCCAGAATATTATGAAAGCGATTCTTCATGGCCACGACTTCTTCTTGTCTATATATGCGATACAATCTGTCTGTCATTTCCTTTAACTTATCGCTTCGTTTCTTTAGTTGCTTATTTTGATGATATACTCGCAACGTGGCACGCCATTCCGCCGTGATGTCCACCGCCGTCAACTCCATATATGCAATTCGTTCAATGACCGTATCCGAACGCTTAAAGAGCCAGATACTTTTATCCGGCAACTCATAGACGATATCATCCATATATATCCGATGCACATCGGGTCGTACGTTCTCCGCGGTCAGATACTCACGATAGAAGACCTCTCCGTTTCGATGCACCATGTCCGTCGTCTGTTGCATCAACTCCTGCATTTTCAAATTGACCAGACGAATACTCCCGTCCTTTCGGCAAAACATGATGCCCGCCGGTAACGTATCAATGGCATGTTTTACCGAACGTGCGGAAAAATGATACCGCATCAATCGCCGACACTCCGCAATCGTCAAAGTAGATTGTACTATAAATGCAATCACTGCTGCAGTAAAATAAAACGTATAACGCTCTCCGGCCAGAACCTCCATCAAGGGCAAGGTGAAAAACGTTGCCGTAAATGCCAGTGGACTCAACACCTGCCTCTGCTCCATGAAATAAATGACTGCAAAAAAACTCAATACGAAAAATAAGATATAACGTAATGTTTGTCGACCGGATGCGACAATATAACCTGCATCAAACCCGAGACCGACCTGTGCAACCAAATAAACCATCATCAGCAATTGAAACAAGATAAATACCTGAAAGAAGTCTTGCCCCCAACGAATCTCCCGGCGAACACCGTCATTAAAAAACTTATGTACGATGGCTGCAGTTTGTAATATCACGGCGACCGCCATCGTAAAACCGAACGCAAGACGGCCCCACTCGGGCAGATTATAAAAAGTTTGCACGATCCGCCTCCTTTTTAAATCGCATGGTCACACTGCAAATATCATCCCCGAGCTGCCTCAATATCAGTTCACCACCTTCAACCGCAATCCCCGTCGCAAGACCTTCCGGAAGCCAATTCAAGTCATCCAAGACGGCGGACGGCATGATGCGCATGACTGCACCCTGCTCATCAACGGAAAAATCGACCACCATGTGTGTCGTTCCGAAGCCGGAGCAATAATAAATTATTTCATAAAGAAAATCATAAAAGAGTGTCATCTGCCGCACGGGTAATGCAAAACTCTTCCCGCAACGAGTCAAAACATTGACCTTTGCATATCGGGCAAATTCGGCCAATTCATCCAGATAGATGTTTACATTATCTGCGGAAAAAGACATTTCTTCCCGCTCTAAAAAGAAAAGATTGCAACGCCGCTTGATATAGCAAAGCAGGATAGTGATTCTCGCCGTCTCGAGTACCTTGTCTTCTGCATAAGGAAACCGCTCTATACGCCGAAACAACCGTTTCGTCTTAACCTCGATTTCTTCCGCCAGCTTGGCGAGAAATGCCCGTTGTTCCTCGTCCACCATCAACCGTGCATTAAACTCCCGCTCCCGAACCAAGAGTGCATTGACCTCTTTCAGCCGCTGTACATTATCATACAGGGTCTGCCGGACTTGATTCAGTTGGGTCAAATTCTCTTGCCAAAATACACTACCGCCTTGAAGTGCACGTCCGTAGATCATCATATCCCCCAGTTCAAGCGGCTTGTAATCCTCGGCACGAATCTTGGCACAAACATCCGCCGGCAACGGTAGCGCACCCTCCGTCTCCAACCAGACCTCTCCTTCATCCGTTATCATCTGCATCCGCAGTGATGAATGTTCCATCATCATTCGATAAAGCGTATTCACGGGTACAACACCGCTCCGCATCATAATCTCCATATATGCAAGAATGAATACGCTCATTGTCATCACGTAATCACTGTCCCGGATAAACGGGACCTTTTGAAAATAAGTAATGACATACGCCATCAGCATAATGGTCAGCATGACGGTGGCAATCTGTCCGAAACGTCGCTTACCATGATGGCCTTTTTTTAGAAGAATAACAATGGCAATACACAGCAAAAGAAGGGTCATAAACGTTATTACGTAAAATGCGGGACCGTAACCGTAGTCACTGCGGGGATTGGGTCGACTCAAATCCAAGCGATAGACCAGCAAATGGATATCATTTGTAAGTATCAATGTTACAAAACTGAGATACAATGCAATCAGAATCGTGCGGACAACTTTTTCCGTACGCCGTTTTATGCCGCCGTCCAGTTGCAAGGCAATCCATAACAGAACAATGGGCAGTGCCAGCTGGAACATATTATGTGTATACCAACTGTAGCGATTCACGATGCCGTCATGCTCAATTTGATAGCGCATATAGCGCATGGCCACCCAGCCCAGAATCAGAAGACCGACCGTCAAAATCCAACGCCGTATATCCAGCTGAAGGACGCGGTAATAACTGACACCCATCCAGATAATGACGAGTATCATAAACAGAATGGGGAACATTTGATATTCCAAATGATCGGCCGCGCTATAAAGACGCGTCCCGAAAATCTGTCGTCGTACCATGGGCTGATACCGCTCCGTCTGTCGATTATATTCCTCATAATCTTGAATGCGCGACGTCCGTTGCCGATAAGTCTTTACATCCGGATAAACAGCTCGATCACCGCGACCATTGAGGGTTCTGTACCCCACCTCCCGACATTGCCTGTCCATATCCTCCGGAAATACCAACGGTGTCTGTGAAAGTACGCCCTTCACAAAGGTTAATGTACCTTCTTGCGGTAAAATCATTTCAGCTTTCGGATACCGCTCCCGGATACTTTTGAACTGTGCGTCCATACAGATGAACACCGGTGCGTCCGGTGCATCGGCAACGAGGTGGCCTTGTTCATTCAAATGGCTCAACAGTTCTACACCCTCCTGCGAAATGTAGTGCCCCTTTGTCAAACCATAGCTGATTGCGGAAAGCAACAACCGGTCTTCCCGTTTTCCGCGCATAAAACTTATGGTGTCATCAACCAACCGCAAATCGCGCCAACCTCTGATGGTCGTTTTCACCCGGGCGCGATCGACAACTATTACCGGTGTTACCAGAACGTGCGGATACCAGTATTGTGCCGTCTTATTCCGTACGGCCGGTACCGCCTGCATCTCATATGCTTTGGCGACACACCCATGTTGCAACTGATAAAAAATGCCGCCGGAATACGGTCGGAATTTCTCGTGCGGCAGGACATCACGAACGAGCTCCAGATAGGGATCGTCACTGCAATCATCACAGTATTCCGAAAACTTTCCATCCCCTTCAAAGGCAACACTCAGCGTAGCTGCAACTAATAAAAATATCATCAGCGGAAATAAGAACCACAGCTTTTTCCGTACCATGACGCCCCCCCTCTTCTTACGACCAATTCCATTTTTATTATAAACCATCGGCCCCGCATTGCAAGAGCCCCACATCGCAAGAAAAAAAGTCGTATCTCTCATGAGATACGACTTTTCATATCCGGACTATTGTTTTGCCCGTTCTTTTCTTTGTGCTGCCAGTCCCAACTCATTCAATATACCCCAGGGACGCGTGAATGTCGGTTGGAAGAAGAAGTCCGCATAGGCGAGCTGATCGATGGTCATCCCATTCATGATCGCCATGGACACCGTATTCATCATCTCCGTCAAATCCGCCTCGGAAATAATCTGCGCACCAAGTAATGCCCTCGTTTCCGGATTGTAATACAATTTCGCATACACCGTCTTCCGCATGGATTCGGGTGCGAAGTCAACCAGCTGATCCAGCTCGACGAATACGCTGTCGTAGGGAACCTTGCTGTTTTGCGCCGTCTGTGCACTCAGACCCGTTGCCGCCATCTTCAAATCAAAGATACGAAGTCCGGAAGTACCCTGTACGCCTTCAAATTTACACACCGGGCCTTCCAAGTTCTTTACGGCAAACCGTCCTTGTTTCCGAGCATTGGTCGCCAAGGCGACGTTCAAGTATTCACCGGTCGGATTATACAGAATTTTCGTTGCATTGCCGACGGCAAAAATGTCCTTTTCACTGGTTCTCATATAATCATCCGTCTCGATAAAGCCGCGCTCGTCCAAGTCCACAATGCCTTCGAGCCATTTGGTATTCGGTCGAACACCGGTTGAAATAATTACCATATCCGCCGGATAGGCACCCTTCTCGGTATGCACCTTGGTAACGTGCCCGTTTTTTCCTTCAAAGGACTTCACCCGCTGATCGCTCTCGAAACGGACGCCGTTCTCTTCCAAATGAACCCGTACCATTTCACCCAACTGTTCGTCCAGATATACTTGTAAGGGATGATCCACCGCATCGATGAGGCAAACATCCTTACCGGCCTTCGCAAAAGCGATGGCCGCTTCCATTCCAATATGTCCACCGCCGACCACGACGACATTCTTGATGTCGGGCGTTACGGTCTTATAACGAAGTAATTCCGCATTATCACGACCGCCGAAACCGTAGATGCCGTCCATATCGACACCCTCGATGGGCGGAATAAACGGATTGGACCCCGGACTCAAAATCAACTTATCATATGATTCCGTCCGTACCTTACCGGTTTTATGATCCTTTACTTCCACGGTATGTGCTTGCGGGTCGATGCTCGTAATCTCCTGCTCAACAAACACTTCGACGCCGCGTGCTTCCATTCCTTCTTTCGTTGCGTAGCGAATGGTATCTACATCCTTGACTGTACCTTCCAGGTACATGTGCATGCCTCATGACATGAAGGAAATGTAGTCCCCCTTTTCATACCACTGAATTTGCGCATCACTGTTCGTCTCCAATAACTCTTCCACCGCTTCATATCCGCCATGGGAAGAACCGAGTACGATGACCTTCATAAACTCTCCTCCTTTAATTTTTTGCCGCGAACGGCGTTTTTACGAATTCGCCATTCTTATACTGATTATATGAAATTTATGGTAAAAAATCAATATCATATGTCCTGATTCCGGCTTAAATCTATCGGATTATGAGATAATTCAGTTCATTTCACCCCGTTATTTGTTTAAATTGACAGTTAGTGCGGTTTTTAAACTTTTTCATTCAAAGGAGACATTCTTACTGAACCGCTCCTTTGGTTAATTCGACGAAATCACTCTTTTAATTTGACCACTTCTTATAAACGGACCCGAAATATCTTTGTCACACCTTACGGATGGATTCTCCCGCTCCCTTTCCGACAAATACGGCCGAGGACCATCCACCGTCTCTTCGGCCCGTTATCATCCGGGCCGGCCACCCCGACCGGCCTAAAATACCAACGCAACGACCGACTTGAAAGTGAAATATTCGCTGAAAATGACGAGCTCACGCCCCGCGCTTTTGCAGTTCCCACAGCTTTTGGAAGAGGCCGCCTTTTGCAATCAACTCGTCCGAAGTTCCCTCTTCGATTAGACGGCCTTCTTCGAGCACCAGAATTTTATCCGCCTTCATGACGGTACGTAGACGATGTGCGATGACGACAACCGTCTTGTCTTGAATCAACCGTGAGAGTGCCGTTTGAATACGGGACTCCGAATCCGCATCAACCGATGCCGTCGACTCATCCAGAAAGATAATCGGTGCATCCTTGAGTACGGCTCTGGCGATGGAAATCCGCTGACGTTCACCCCCGCTCAGCAGCCCGCCCGATTCACCGATTCTCGTCTCATAACCATCCGGCAAACGTGCCGCGATTTCATCCACACAGGCGACTTTTGCCGCGGCCAGCACCTCTTCATCCGTGGCACCTTTTTTTCCGATACGAATATTCTCCATAATGGTATTGTTAAACAGTTGTACATTCTGGAATACCATTGCATAATTGGTCAGTAGAATGTCGGGGTCGAATCCTCGAATATTTTTACCGCCCAAGGTGATTTCACCCTTGTCCGGATCGTAAAATCGGAGCATCAACGACGTCAAGGTCGACTTACCGCAGCCGGACGGACCGACCAGCGCCGTCACCTCACCCTGCTTTGCCGTAAAGGACACGTCACGTAATACATCACCCGCTTCCTTATCATAGGCAAAGGTCAGGTTCTTCACTTCTATGTCATAGGTGTCCACCGTCTCTTTTGTCCCCGTCATGACGGGGCAGTCCCGCAACTCGTTCATACGGTCGACGGATACGGAAATATAGATGAATTCCATCAGAAATGCCATCGCCGATTCCATGGGCACGTACAGAATACAGCTGATGACCAGGAAGGTCAAATACATACTCAGGTCAATGGCCCCGGCGGCATACTCTCCGTAGCCGACCAGTACCACCGTCACGATACCGATACGAAACAGGGCGTATAGCGGTGCCAGGAAGAGCGGATTGCTGCGCTCCGCAATGTAATGCGCATGCTCCTCTTCCGTCAGAATTTCCTCCAACTCGTCCATGCTTTTCTTCGTCCGGCCAAAGGCCTTAATGGCCAAAATATTATCCATCATCTCCTGCATCTTGGCGCTGACGGCCAGTACGTCATCCGCATGCCGTTTTTCCAGACGGTACTTCCGCTTCCGAAAAGCGAAAACAAGACCGACTGCCAATGGAAACGGCCAAATCATGGCAAGTGCAAGCCATGGACTTTGCACGGCAATCATGACAGCCATAATAATAACCGACAGAATGGTGCCGAAGAACGGCGGAATTGCATGCGAATAAGCATGTTCCATCTTTTCCACGTCCGTCATGATGGTTTTGGTCAAGTCGGAGAGATCGCGCTTACCGAAATAGGACATCGGCAGCTTGGCGATGTGCCGACTCAGAGCAACTCGCGTTTTCGCCGTCTCCGTATAGGTTACCGTGTACGTGGCATCGTAACGCTTGAGATTAACCCAAAACATGACAAGCACTACGGCCGGCATCAAGAGGAAGTATTTTAACGGCTCAACATGATCTGCCGTATGTAGGATATAGACCGCCGTCGCATCCGTAAGAAAATTGAAAATAATGCCGATGGGCAGGATGAACGACAGATTCATCAACGCCGACCAGACGATACTGCGGCGCATGCCGCGTGCCCCCTCTTCCGAAAGAGCGAACTTCTTTTGTAAGTACGCAATCATGATAAACCTCCCGACGTTTCAATCTGCCATGCCACGCTGCCACTGTATTCTTCGTACAAATTTCGGTAGATGTCACAATTTGCCATCAACATCTCGTGGCTGCCCGCCGCCTCAATGCGTCCGTCCTTTAGTACGATAATCTCATCCGCATCTCGGATACTGCTTAACCGATGGGCAATACTTACCGTCAAACGACCGCCCTTCAACCGTTCCAGGCTCTCCGCAATCATGGCCTCGTTCTCCGCATCCGCATAGGCACTCGCCTCATCCAGCAGCAGAATGTCCGAGCCTTTCAAAAAGGCACGGGCCAATGCAATACGCTGTGCCTCACCGCCGGACACGAAGGTGCCGCCCGTCCCGATGAAGGTTGCCAATCCGTCCGGCATGCGGGCGAGAATATCCTCACAACATGCATCCCGCAACGCCTGCATAATCGCTTCATCCGTCGCCGGGCACCCCATCGTCACGTTTTCCCGGAGCGACGCCTTCAACAACGAGGTTTCCTGAAAAACAATGGCCATCTGCTGCAGCAATTCTTCCGGTGCCATGGAAACGACATCCCGCCCGTTGACGTACACCGTACCTTCCGTCACATCATACAGACGAGCCATCAATTTCAACAAGGTACTTTTACCGCTACCGCTGGCACCGACCAAGGCATAGGACTTGCCATATTCAAAGTGGTAGCTGATATTTTTTAATACGGCATCCGTCCGATTCGGATAACAAAAAGTCACGTTCTCCATCACGATACCGCGTGCATCTCGACCTTTCGTCTCCTCTTTCTTTTCCTGCGGCTGTAAGGTGAGAATTTCATTCAATCCGCCCATGGCCATCAAAAATTGATTTTTGGACTCACTCACGGTCATCAAACCCATGACCGCGGTATACAATAAAAAGGAAATGAGAATATAATATATCCCTTTCAACATGAGTTCGACCGGATCTTCCGCACCCCGCATCATAAGCAGGGTCACCGGTCCCAAAATGACCGGTCCCAGATAGAGTGATACGGTTGCCGCCACCATCGGCAGACGCCAGCCGAACACCAGTCCCCGGGCAAGACCGTCATACGTATCAATGGCTTCGGAAAATTTCTGAAAACTCTCCACGCTCTGATTGAACACCTTCACCACGGGAATACCCCGGATATACTCCACTCCCGCTACGTTCAACCGCTCCGCCGACCGACCGAAATCCATCATCCGATTCCGCGTCTTTTCGCCGAACATGAATTTGAAGGAAATCAAGGTCAAGCCGACCGTAGCCAGACAAATCAACCCCAAACGAATGTCCACGACAAGAAGAGACACGATCAACACGACGGGTGCAACCATCGATGCCGTCGCATCCGGAAAATTATGCGCCAAATAGCTGTGCGTTTTGGATGCATTATCGTCCAGGATACGTCGCAACCGGCCGGTATCCTCGTTCTGAATAAAACCGATGGGCAACTTCATCAGGTGCCGCATGCCCGCCGCCCGCATATTTCGTTCCACACGAAAAGCCAACACATGGGAAGTATGCTGTGAAATAAAGGCCATAATCGCCCCTGCCAACTGCGTCAATGCCAGCCAGATAACCGGCTGTAATATCCCCGCTATGCCCAAGGTCGTCCCATGTAAAACGATATCCCGAATCAATCCGTACAGAATGAAATACGGGAGCACCCGTGTGATACCGGTCAATAAACCCGTTATTATTACTATGTAATATAAGTATTTCTTGTCACTTCCATACGTATAAAGAACGTCCTTCATGCCCGGCTGTTTTTCCTTTTTATCCGCCATAATTACTCCTTCCTCTTGACTGTTACCCTCAGTTTATCGTACTATATGCTCAAGGTCAATCAATCGGGCGCCTATTTAACCTTACCCGTTATTTGACTTTTCATGATAGGAGGGAATATGTGCGGATATTACGATGATTTTCTGATTCAGATCGGCTTTCGAGAGGCGACGGAACTGGACCGATACTCCCGGCGCGGAAAGACCTTCCGAATGAACAATGCAACGGGTGATTTCGTCTATTGGTATTACGAGATGGACCGATTCGTTTGGAATATCCATGATTTCATTATCCATGAGGACTTCTCCGTGGAACTCTCACGCGAGTTGAACACCAGAGACAATGTAAACATCTCGTTGATTAAACGTGCAACGGCGGAGATGTTGGACCCGTATCAGCATCTGGAAGGTAATATGGTCATGACACATATCCCGGACGGTCAGAGCACTCGCTGCATCTTGCATGCCGGTACGGAATACTTCTCGGTGGGTGTTGAATACAAGCCGTCCTTCATCCTCGAAACGGGCCCGAAATTACTGGGTGTCACCCGGGCGGACTTGAAGGCCGCTTTGCAAATGATGAACGGTGCCCGCTTCTTTCCCGCCATGGAACATATCGCCGATGAAGTCATCAACTGCCGGGACCTCTCTCCTGCCGGCGTCCTCTTCTATGAGATGAAAGCATTGGAAATTCTTTCGCTCTCCCTGCGACATTATTATCATCTGCAACAACAGCGACCGACCCCTGCGGAAGACCGCCATGCCGTGGAAACGGTAGCACGCTATATCGACGACCACTATATCCGACCGCCCAACTTGGACCAATTGGCCGGTATTGCTTACATGAGTAAGAGCAAGTTGAAATATTGTTTTAAGCGTTGCTACGACATGACGGTGACGGAATACATCCAACGCCGACGGATGAACGTGGCGGAACACCTGCTGATTTCAACGGACCTGAATGTTGCCGATGTGGCTCGCTCCGTCGGCTATCAATCCCCCAGCCGTTTTTCTCAATTGTATCGAAAATACAAAGGTATTCTGCCCACGGATTTTCGCCGGCAGGCAGCAGCATACAAAAGAGGCGAGCATCCTCGGTAAAAGAAAAACCGCCCCGTCACTTTTATGACGAGGCGGTCTTTCTTTTATTCTTGTTCTTTAAGATTTCGCCCGGATGCGTTCCCGCAGCGCGGCAATCAACTCATCCACCGGCATACCCGAACGCTCCGACATCATGGCCACCGTTGCCTTGGGAATCATGATGCGCGCCAAGGGCGTCTTCAGCATTTTAAATGCGGGATTGATCTTCGGCAACTCATCTTTCAGGAAGGGATAACTTGCCAAAAGATGTTTCAAGCGAGTCTGCGGCGTAATGCTATCCGGATCAATTCGGTCGTCCGTCATCGCTTCACCCGTCGGCTCATCTTCCGGTTGTTCGTTCACCGGTGCAACATCGTCATCCGTTACCGTCGGTACGGCCTTCTCCGCTGCTACCGTGTCTTCCGTCGTACCGATCTCTTCATCCGCCCAGGTCAGCAACGTACGGCTACCTTCCATGGCACGGATGTGCGTGCAGTCCTGCATCATCTCCAGGATGCCCCGGAATCGACCCGCTTCATCACGCACGGCTACGTATTTTATATAGATGAACAGGCCCGGTTTGTTAATCCAAAACTCCGACTCGTCTTGTTCTCCCGAACGGAATTTTTCGACAATCTCTTCCACGATATGAACGCTGTTGCGAGGATGGCAATTCTTGACATCACGCCCGATAACGTTCTTGCTTCGCGGAAAAACACGATGTTTCGTATCCGAATAGAAGCAGACCAAGTCATTCTCATCCACATAGGAGAGGTCGACAGGCAAGTGTTTGTAAATCAGGTTGATTTGCTCGAGCGTCAACTTGCCCGTAGCAACGTCCAATTTCTCTTCACCTGCTACACTGCCCATACCGTGTTTGCCCAAAACGGCCGCCAGGTCACGCAGTAAATCATTTGTATTTTCCGCGGCCGCCTTCGGTGCCGTCGTTGTCGGTTTCTCGACCGTAATCCATGCATAGCCGATTTCCGCATCACCGTGCTTCATTTCCTCGAACTCGTCCGGTGAAATGAGTGCCAAGGACGTCGGATAGAGCACATGCTCCTCCTTCTCCATCAAATCCTGTAAATCCGCAATCAGCCCCTCCTGCGCTTCAATAAACGCATCTTCGTCCGTATCCAGAAGTGTCCGAACACGCTTCACTTCGTCTCGGACAAAATCGTCCAGCGTCCACATGGTCGTATTCGGCCGGTCAAATCCTTTGTTCTGTAGTACGGGATAGAGCTGATTCTGTTTCCGTGAATAATGCGTACGTACTTCTTGGAGGCGGTCGTAGAGTTCATACCACTGATTCTTAATCACGGGATACTGAACGAGGTCCCGTATCTCGGAGAAAATCTCGCGCAGGGCATCATTCTCCTGGATATAGTGTGCGATGGGATGATCCTCCGGCAACTCCGGTCGACTTGTATCCATCACCTCGGAGAAGATTTCCAACATCTTCTGAATGTCCTCTTTCCGGCATTCCTCATCTTCAAATTCCTTCAATTCCTGTTCCGCCAAGGCAATTTCTTCCGGACGCAGGCGACCGATTTTTTCTTTCAAAACGGCTCGCCCCTCCGCCAGTGAAATCTCACCATTCGCGTACTTTTCCTTAATGGAGAGCACGAGTGCCAAGCGCTCCCTGTCCATCGGTTCTTTCATATAATCTTTCATATCCGGCATAATTATCTCCTTCCGTCCAACGACCTTTATTCTCCGTTATCCCGTTCTATCTGATTGTCCCCATTATCCCACGATTCACGAATTGCGTCCGTTGGATATCCAACAAGTGAGGCTGTGCATGTACGCAGCATGAAGGGAGACCATCCGCACTGACGCGACAGCCCCTCGTTCACCGCCTCTTGAAACAGGACATCGGAAAGTCGACGGTACCGTTCCCGATACCGTCGACGTCCAATTACATCCTATCCTAGATGACAGAAAAACCGCCATCCACATACAGAATCTGCCCCGTCACATAACTCGAGGCATCTGATGCCAGGAATATTAAGGGACCGTTCAGCTCACCACGTTTTGCCGGCCGTCCCGCCGGATTCACTTGACTGTACATCGCCAAAAACTCCTGCGACTGAAACAGGGTACTCTGCGTCATTTCAGATTCAAAGAGTCCCGGTCCTACCGCGTTCACCGTAATGCCGTAACGACTGTAAGATGCGGCCATACCGCGCGTCAGACCGATGACCCCCGCCTTGGAGGCATTGTACCCGTGACGAATGAACAGATCGTTCTTATCCGCCACCAGGGCATTGATGGAGGCGGTATTGATAATCTTGCCGTACCCCGCTTCCTTCATATGCGGTACCACGTACTTGCAAACCAGGTAAATCCCCGTCAAATTCGTTTCGAGGGACTTGTTCCAATCCGCCAAGCTCAAACCGTCCACACCGCCGCGCACGGCCACGCCGGCATTGTTCAACAGAATATCGATCTTACCGTATGCCGACATAACGGCCTCAATTGCCGCACGAACGCTCTCTTCCGATGTCACATCACAGGCGACTGCCAGCGCCTTACGTCCCTTGCCACGAACTTCCTCTGCAACTGCTTCCGTCTTCTCCGTCCGCCGTGCCAACAGGGCCACATCCGCACCGGCATCCGCAAAACCGCGAGCCGCATCCGCACCGAGCCCGCTCGACGCACCGACGACAACTGCAACCTTCCCACTTAAATCAAACAGATTCTTCATGACAACCTCCTTTTTATGAAACCGTCTCCGATGACAACCGTATCACGCAAGACGGCTTCTCTCTTTTCATGATAACACTGCACCAAGGAGGTTGCAATAGTAGGAACACCCTGTTAACACTTTTTTAAATAACGCATAAACCGATATTTTATATAGGTTTTCATAAGATTATGATTGATAAATGAATAACGATATTTCCGGATTGAAAGTGGGGCCGTCGGTATATCCGGCGACCTCGAACATCAGTGACACCCCTGCCGTGTCAACATCTCGGCAAACATCCCGCCGGCATGCCGTAACGCTTCGGGACTACCGCTTTCCACCACGCGACCGTCCGCCAGAACGACGACATGGTCCACATCCGCTACCGTACGCATCCGATGTGCAATCACCAGGACCGTCTTGTTCTGAATCAAATGGCCAAGTGCCGCTTGAATCCGGGATTCGTTCTCCACATCTACCGATGCCGTCGCTTCGTCCAGAAGGACTACCGGCGCATCTTTTAAAATGGCTCGTGCGATGGAAATCCGCTGGCGTTCACCGCCGCTGAGCCGTTCACCGTTTTCTCCGATGAGCGTATCATACCCCTCCGGCAACTTCCGGACGAAATCCTCACACTGCGCCACCCGTGCCGCCGCCAGGACCTCCTCATCCGTTGCGTCCTTCCGACCCAGCCGAATATTTTCCGTCACACTCGCATTAAAGAGCGTCACATCCTGAAAGACGATGGAGAAAGACTTCAACAGCTCTTCCGGGTCTATGGCCGAAATATCCACACCACCCAGTCGAACGGTACCGGCCTCAACATCCAAGAAGCGACCGGCCAACTTTGTAACGGTAGTCTTACCACCACCCGAAGGTCCGACGAGCGCCGTCACCTCCCCCTGTTTGGCGATGAAGCTGACATCGGAAAGTGTCTGTATCCCCTGCCCGTAGGAGAAATCGACATGTTCAAAGATAATATCATATCCGTTCGGCGTAAATTTGTCCGTTCCCGTCTGTACCGGCAACTCGTCCATTTCCCGCATGCGTTCAATCCGCGGTCCCATGTGATTCAACGCCGCAAAATTGGTCAGAATCTCCGTAATCGGATCATAAATACGCACGGCGATGATTAAGAATGCAATATACGGTAAAATCCCGATTTCACCGTTGATTAAACGGTAGGCTCCGTAGAGCGTAACGCTCGGCAACCCCAGTCGCAGCATGACCATGGACAGGTTGATAAATACGCCGATAATCAGTTCCGCATGCTCCAAGGTATGCCGGTATGCCGCCAGGGCTTCGTCCACCTCGGCGAGATAGGTCTCCTCCCGGTTATAGGCATGGATTTCCCGAGCATTGTCCAGCCCTTCCTGCATCCGTTCGGCGATCAACCGCTTATCGCGATATCCCCTTGCACTGATGCGTTTCTGCGCCCGTTTGGAAATCAGAAATATGATGCCCGCCACGGGGATAACCCAGACTGCGGCCAGCGTCATCCGCGGGTCATAAATAAAGAGCAATACGCTCAACAGAATGAAGTTTACAATGGCGGCATAAAGCTGCGGCACGGAATGAGAGAACAACTGTTCCATCTCCGTGGCGTCGGTCATGATGGTACCGCTTAAATCCGCCACGTCCCGCTTGTCGAAAAAAGCAAGCGGGAGCTGTTTAAGCTTCTCGGCCAGACTGATGCGTCGCTTGGCACTTTCCACATAAATCTTCGTAAATGTCACGGCGTAGTCGATATAGGCAGCCAGAAATATAACGGCCAAGATGATCAATGCCGCAAGAAGATACCAGCGGATTTGTCCCGTCTCACCGCGATCAATGATCTTTTGCAGGAATGTCATGGCATAAATCATGGGTAAGATGAGGGTAATATTGACGAAAGTATGCGATGCGATGCCGCGTATTAAATCCCCGGCCCCCTCCTTCGTGAGGGCGAATCGTCGTTGAAAGTATCTATTCACGGTCGCCTCCTTTCGTTACGCCCATGGTCCAGTCGGCCGATGCACGATATTCCGTCCACATCGTCCGATACGGACCGTCAATGGCGGCCAGTTCCGCATGTGTGCCGCGTTGAACGATTCGTCCGGCATCCATGACGAGGATTTCGTCCACATCGGTAATACCGCTCAAACGATGTGCAATCATCAAACAGGTTTTCCCCTGACGCAAGAACTGAAGGGCTTTCTGAATCCGTTGCTCATTTTCCGGATCGGCAAAAGCCGTCGCCTCGTCCAGAAGGATGACCGGTGCATCCTTGAGAATGGCTCGCGCCAAGGCAATGCGCTGCTGCTCACCACCCGACAAAAATGTCCCTGTATGTCCAATCATCGTATCAAACCCCTCAGGCAATGCGTCGATAATTTCCCGGCTCTGCGACATGTCGATGGCTGCATCCAATGCCTCCCGTGTATAATCTTCCGTTCCGTAGGTGATATTTTCCAATATCGTTTTCTTGAACAGTTTCGTATTTTGAAATACAAATGCCACCGTATCCATCAGCTGCTTCTTCGGATAGTCACGAATCGGCACTCCGCCGATACTGATTTTACCCGCGTCCGCATCACGAAAGCGTGCCGCCAGGCGGGCCACCGTCGTCTTCCCACCGCCCGACATCCCCACGAGGGCCACCGTTTTACCCGTCGGCACCGTAAAGGATACATTATCCACGGCCTTGCCGGTCGCACCGTCATAGGTGAAGGAAACCCCCTCAAAACAGAGGTCCGCATTCTCCGGTGATACGGGTTCCGTCCCGTAAACCGCTTCCGGGAAATCCAGTAGCCCATCCAAGCGATCCAAAACGGTGGTCACCATCATCTTATTCTGGTCCAGATACATAATCCGCATCATGCTCCCGGCAAAGGTTGGTGCGATGACCAGAAAAAAGACGAAATTCGCTACCGTTTCAGGTGTCGCACCACCACTTCGTAAAATAAGGATGGCCACGGGTACCAGACAAAATGCCGCCCCTTGCATCACCGTTGTATACAAGGAATACGGCTTACGCCATGCAATGGTGTACTTGCTTACCCAATCCCTGTAATTGATGATGCTGCCGTAAAATCTCTTAAACGAATGAATGCTCTGTCCGAATGTCTTCACGACGGGAATGGCCCGAACATATTCAACGGACTCGGCACTCATCTCTTCCAGAGAGTCAAAGTATTTTTTCTGAAATTCCTTCCCTATCCCTCTCCCCTGCATCATCGCCATGATGAGATAGCCGCAAATGGTCGGCAACAGACAGGCAAGACCCAAGCGCCAGTCAATGACGAACATCAGTACCAACAAAATGACGGGCGTAACCACGGCCCCCGCCACATCCGGTAAATTATGCGCCAAAAAGGAGTGGGTTGCCCCGGCACCGTCTTGTACGACCTTGCGAATCTTACCGACACTGCGCGTACTGAAATAACCGAGCGGTTTGGCAAAGATACGCCGCATCGTTTGCTCCTGTAAACCGATTTCCACCTGAAATGCCGCAAAATGTGATACCATGAGGGCGAAGAAGTAAATGACAACTGTCAGCACGGCGAAAAACAACGCCATCCATGCCGCATGTCGGATGGCCACATAGTCACGCGCCGTTACTTCCTGCATAACCTCATAGACGACTCGCCGGATGTACACGAACGGTAAAACGCCCGTCACCGCCGATATAACCGACAATAAATAAGACAACGGAAATAAAACCCGCCGTTTCCCCATGTAGGGTGTCAGCCGCTGAAATACGGACGGCTTTTTTTCTTTCTCAGGCTTCATACGCCCCCCTTTCCAAGTCAAAAAACACTGTATGCGTTAGTCTAGTTTAACTACATACAGTGTATCACGTTTCTATAATGTCGTATATCCTATTCGTGCAAATAAATATACCATTCGGACAATCAAGAGTGTTTCCCATAAAAGAACGTTTATGGGAAGATACATCCGCCGCGTACTTGATGACGGAACACCGAAGGGGTGCAGCCGTACCGGCGCTTAAAGGCCTCGGTAAACTTGCCGGCGGATGAGAAACCGGTACATGCGGCAATGTCCGCAATGCGCATATCTTCCGCACTCTTCAACAGTGCACGGCCTCGTGCCAAACGAAGTGCCAGATGATAACGGTAGGGTGACATGCCGTAGAGTTCCGCAAAAATCTGCTTCGTATATGTCGGACTCAGACCGAACCGCTTCGCCATTTCCGTCACCGTGCAATAATTCATCGTACGATTAAGATATGCCTTCAACTCCTCCACCTTCTCGATGATACTCGTATCATACCGGCGAATCGGTACATGCTCCCGACGGAAACATTCCCGCATGCCGGTACGCAATAGGGACAGCCCCGTCAACCGGATACCGAACGCATCGTGTGCATGGAAGGCACCATCCAGCGCTTCCGCCAGCCGACCAACCTCATCGTCATGTCGGTAGATGAAGCCGTTTCGCACGCGCTCGTCCAGACGAAAACGTTCAATCATCTCATCGACAAGACCAAACGCGGTCAGTGACTGTCTGCCCGGTTTATAAAACCCGAAGAGACCTACGCAGTATCCCGCCTCCGGCATCCGCATGTCGGTAATGACGTCCGTATCGATGGAGGAATAGTTGACGATATCCCCGGCGGAGACGATGTAGCTCTTCCGTTCCCCGTTGTAACCGCAGATGACGTCGATCCGGGCCCGACCTCGTAACATCTTATAAATGGAGAAGCCGTCATGCGTCACATCCATCTGCTGAAAATGAGCGGTCAGACTTGCACCGTAAGAAAAGCACATGGCGTAAATCCCCGGCAGTATCTCAAACAGGTGCATTTCCCCCTGTCCGAACTCGGGTTTAAGCCGGAACACGAGACAACCGTTCTTTTCGCCGTCGAATGTGCCGAGTGTGGAAAAATATGTCATTTGTTCGGATGCCGTCATGGTTTTCTCCTCCTTTCACATCGTAAGTCGATGATAACATCGAGCAGGCCATTCGTCAATCCGAGAGCCCGGAAGACTTGCCGAACACACGCCCTTCGATACTATAATAAAGATTGTCACTTTCATTGATTATGTCTTGATTCTCTGTTTAAACTGTGATAAAATGGTGTCGAATCGGGAACAGGTCCCGATGACATTTATCATTTCAAAATAAGGGGGAATTTTTATGAATGAGAAAAAAGCGAACATCGGCGGTTTTATCGTCCTCGCGGGATTGATTCTTGCGATTATCGGTCTAATTGCACCGTACATCGGTTTTGCGGAGTTTAACGTTTCCGTTTTGCAATTAATGGGCGACAAAACATTTGGTATTGTGGGCGTCCTGCCTATCATCTCGGCATTTTTCATCATTATCGCGACCATTTTGGCACTGACGCACAAAAAAATCGGTGCCGTCATACTGTCCATCTTAGCTGTTCTCTGTTACGGTATTCAATTGGTCATTATTCTTGATGCAATCGGTGGAAACGGTATGATGTTCGGTCACTATCTGTTGATTATTGCACCGATTGTCGCATTGATCGGCTCTTTCATGGTTAAGAAGAAAGTCGTCGTACGATAAACGTAATGTATGGGAAGTTATTCCCGTCATAACTTATAATTCTGAAAGCGAACAGACAGACACCGCAGCGGATATATCCGCTGCGGTGTCTTCTTCTTTGCGTGTCTATTCAGTTAGTACCTTCTTCGTCCGACTTGTTCCGCCGAATGAACCCCGGCGTCTTCCACATGTAAGTCATCTGACTTGCCATACCTTTTTCACCACTCGATATTGTGTGAGGGGCAAAGATGATATTGTCGCCAACCCTTCGCTCGATCACATCTTAATGACGCCGACTGAAACGCATCATGCCGATAACCGCCGTCAGAACGCCAATCCCCGTCATCAATACCACAGGTACCGGTGCCAACAGTCCGTCCGCCACCATCTCCTGCAAGTAATACTGCGGCGATACCTTAGCCACCGTGCGCATCCATGCCGGCATGTAGGCCGTCGGAAACAAGACGCCGGAGCAAAGCGCCAGGGGGAATAAAATGCCGGTCGAAAACAACCACAGATGTCCCTCATTCTCCGCAAAAGAACCCACAAGCGTATAAATACCCGTCGAAAAGATTAACGCCACGGTAAATACCGCGTATAGGAGCCCCGGCGTCGCCAAACCGTAATCAAAATCCGCCACCTTGTAGAACAGTAAAATGACGACATCCGCAAGACAGTACAGCAGAAAGGGTACCGTAATCGCTGCCGTCATGTGTGCGGCAGGTCGTATGGCACTGTTTCGTATTCGCACCATCGTACCGTTTTGTCGCTCCTTCATCAATAAGGTCGCCCCCAACGACCCCGCCGTCATCAATTTAAACAGCAGGATGCCGACGGCGAAACCGACTTCCGGTCGTTGCTTCTGCACCGTTTCCGCCGGTGTGACAACCCCTTCACGAACCATCGTCACCAACGGATTGTCCCGGACACTGCTCTCAAATTCTTTCGGCATCCCGTCCGCATCCGTGTATACCACCAAGGTGCTGCGTGCCCCGCCCAAAAAATATGCGGTTTCGGACGCTTCCAAAACGGCTACGCGAATCCCCGGAATACGTTGCAGCCGCTCCGCATTGCCCACGCAGCCGATAACCGGACGGGCAGAATAACTCAAAGTCAACGTTACTAAAATAATCAACACGATCGGCATGACGGTCATGGACACCAAAAAACCTTTTGTCTTTCGGAGTGACAGCCACACCGTCTTAAATGATACTGCCATGACGTATCCTCCTTTCACAGCCGATGAGCAGGATGATGCTCAATGCCATCAATGTCACGGCCCACGCCACCAGGTTCTCCCCTTGCAATAAATGCAAATGCATGCGATAGATGACCTCGTTCACCAAGGTCAGCGGTGACGCATAACGTAAGACGTTCATAAATCGCGTATTTTGAAGAACCGCCGTCAGGCTGAGTGCACCGCCGAGGTATCCGCTCAACATGACCGCCATCAATACGATGTTGGACAGTACGCTCCGCTCCCGCACACATAAAGCTGTGAACCCGCCGAACAACACTGCCAGAGGGAGGATACTCGCAAAGACCGCCAGCTGAGATACGGAAAACCGTATCTCGAACACGATAATGTAGAGTACGCTGTTGAGCCCCAGCACCCACAAGCCGTATCCGACATGTGTCAGCAGATGGACCGCAAAAAAACGTCCCCGACACGGCAGGCGGTCCCAGACGTGCAGATGCCGCTCCCGCAACACGGCCAGCCCCGTCAGAACCGATACCATCATCAGAATAAAACTCAACTCGCTGACGGCGAACTGTTCCGCCGCACCGAGTACGGGACCCGAATAGCGAACCACCGGGCCCGGTACATGTACCGCCGTTTCGGCAAACCGGTCCAGATAGCCTTGCGTACCGGCGCTCAGGAACAGGGTCAGCACAAAAGGCAGAATGGAAAGCAGGTAATAGGCCGGCCCCCGAATGATACCGCGTAAAGACTGTCGGAACATATCATGCCTCCTCTTCCCGCAACACTTGCTCAAATACGTCCGCTAAATCACCCTCTCCTTTTTCCACCGACGCCGTCAATGTCCTTGTCGGCCCTTGCTTTACAATTCGCCCTTCATGCAGGAAGACGATATCGTCACATAAAAATGCCACCTCATCCAAATAGTGTGAGGTATAGAGAATGGTCATCCCCTCGTCCGCCAATTGTTTGAGATAGGTCAGAATCTCCTTCCGGGACGGCGGATCGATACCGATGCACACCTCATCACAGATGAGAACCTCCGGATTGTGGACGAGGGCCGTAATCAGGTTGAGCTTGCGCTGCATGCCGCCGGAGAGGTCCCGAACGGCCGTATCCGCTTTTTCCGTCAAACCGGTCCGTGCCATCAACGACGTCGCGCGCTCAACGGCCGATTTTTTCGGGATACGATGAATCCGGGCGAAAAACAACAGGTTCTCCATAACACTCAATTCGGGATATAATGCCAAGGACTGCGGCACATAGCCGATACCGTGCCGCCCCGCCCCGTCGATGACAATCTCCCCTTCATATTTCAGATTCCCGGTCAGACAGCCGATGAGCGTACTCTTGCCGGCACCGTTGATGCCGAGGATGCCATAGGTGCCGCCGGACTGAAAAGTGAATGAAAAGTCCCGTAAAGCGGTCAGCTTACCGTAGTGCTTGGTCACGGACATGCATTTGATATTCATAGACACTCCTTCCATGATGGACTATATTTCAAATTTTACTGATGTTGAACATTTTTCAATTTTGTTCATTGAAATTATAACATAATCGGATTTTTAATGTCAATGAACATTTTTTATTTTTGTTCAAAATTAAAATCTTGAAGAATCGATAATTCTTTATCTTGAACATTCTTTCAGTTCTGTTCAAATTGACATTTTATTACAACACCTCCATCCGGCATTTGAACGTTTTCATTTTTTGTTCATTGCAATCTTTTCCCCGTCATAGTATCATGATTCTGAGATTGAAAGGAGACATCATGTCGGCAAATTATAATGAATCAGAACGAACCGCCCTGTACTTCGATACATTGGACAAGGGTTATGAATTGCTCGCGAAACATGGCCTGAAGGCGCTCAATGTCCGAAACATCGCCGAGACCATGGGCTTTTCAACAGGTACATTCTACAACTTCTTCCGTAGCAAATATGATTACGTCATCGCCGTTATCGAAAAGAGGCAAAGCGATGCGTTTCGGCGAATGCATCGACTGGGCAGAAAGTATCGGACGGGTATCCCGCAGGCGGTCCTCTCGGATTTTCTCCTGAAGAACATCGAAACCGAAAATATCTACCGCCTGCTTTCTCAGGAGGACTGTAAAACGCTGATGCAACACATGCCGCCAAAGCAACCGAATCCGTCCTATGCCGAAGCATTCATGAAACTGTTGGATACGCCCTGTGACCTCTCGGTGTTTCCGATTTTTGCACAAGCCTATCGTATGATTGTCATCGGCACATCGGATCCGTACGGCTTGGTACCGGAGATAGCACCCGCCACACTGAAAATAATGGTGGATACCGCAACGGCGATACTATACCGGCCGGAAATAACGGCAAATATGAACCTGAGTACGTAAAGGAGTCCTCATGAAAGACCTGCACTACGAGCGGCGGGACGGATACCGTCTCTACCGAAATATCCGATATGCGCGCAGTGCGCCGTTTGAACTACCCGAAACGGTTACAAATCTGCAACAAGAAGCGGATGCCTGTTTTTATCAGCCAAAGATACCGGGTTTCATGAAATGGATGCGACACCCGTTGATGACGGCAGATTATGCCCTCAATAATATTCCGCAATCGGCGGATGCCCACCTCCTACACCTCTATGTGCCGGAGGAAGCAAAGCATGCCCCCGTCCTCATCTACTTACACGGGGGCGGAATGCAGACGGGCGGAATTGATTGTCCGGCATACCATGCCGGTGCATTGGCAAAAGCCGGCATCCTCACCGTGCTCATCAATTACCGTTTGGGTGCTCTTCACGCCCTTCGGTATAATGAATGTGACAATCGTGGTTTCCACGACCAGCTTGCCGCTCTGTCATGGGTGCATACCGCCATCAGCACCTTCGGCGGTGATGCGGATAATATTACGCTTGCGGGACAGTCCGCCGGCGGCATGAGCGCACTATTGCACGCCTGTGGCCCGGATGCCGGACGGCTGTTTCATAAAGTGATTCTGATGAGTGCCGCCGAACCGATACCGCGCACGATACAAGCGGCCGAAGCCATATCACGAACCGTTATGCACAAATTCCGCCCGGACCAAGACTTCTTCCGCAGACCGAATCGACGACTGCTCTTAAAAATGAAGCAAGATGCTATGAAAGTCACCGTGGATGACAGTCTTGCGGCGACACATTTTCTTGATGCGCCCGTCCGTATCCCGATGCTTATCGGATCTTGTGAAGAAGACATGTCTTTTTGCGGTATCGCACCGCTTCGACGACGAACGGGCATAACGGGCAACCCCACACGGATGAAAAAACGCTTGCAGGCATTGTTTGGTGATGCCTACTCCGAACTGATGGCGGCTTATGCGGCGATAAACGGCCCGCAAGATGCCATGACAAAGATGATCCGTATCTACGGCATGCTCTTTCACCGCACCGTATATCGGCAGATTATCCATGCCGCCGCGCCCGTCTTTGCTTACCGTCTCGCCTATGCGCCACCGGTCTTCAGCGGTATCCGCGGTGCATATCACGGTGCCGATCAACGACTGTTTTTTGACACGACGACAATTGATGAAATCGGAAAAAAACAGGTCCGAACCATGCAGCGGGACTTATTCGCTTTTTTACGAACCGGAGACCCCGGATTCCCCGCCGCAAATACCCGTCAGATGCGCTTGCGCTATTATACCGACGGAACGACTCAAGACATGCCCTTTCCGATGGCAGATTTTTATGCCGAAGCGGAGAAACACGATTTGTTCCGACATTTGGCAAAACGGTTGGCGGGATTGATTGCATAAAAACAGCTTGTATGACTTCGGTCCATTCCGATGTCATACAAGCTGTTTTATTCATAACCGAGTTCATTCGACATGACCGGTTTCATTCATCCATTGATCGCCCGATTTCAGACGGTATCTCGCCTCATCCACCAACACACCTTCCCGCTTTAATAATTTTAGTTTTAACGGCAGACCGCCGGCATATCCGGTAAGACTTCCATCCACCGCTACCACCCGATGACAGGGTACGAAAATCCATAGCGGATTCTTTCGTAACGCATTACCAACCGCCCGAGCAGACGTACGGTGACCGAGTCTTCGTTCCGTTTCCGCCGCCAAGCGGCCGTAAGAGATAACCGTTCCGGGCAAAATCTTGCACGTTGTGCGCCAAACCGCTTCTTGAAAAGGCGTAGCGATAAACTGCAACGGCAGGTACGCCGGGACATCACGCCCTTGAAAATACTCTTGTAGCCATCTTCGTGCCTCTTCCAAAACATGTCGGTCGGAGGCCGCACCCGTTGACACGGTCATGTGGTTACCTTCGCCGTGGGTGAGCGGCTCAATCTCACTCATCTCCATTTGACGGCAGGCAATCAGCTTACCCGATGATGCACGTAAATGCCACCGTCCCCATTCCGTACCGAAATTAACAATCATCTCCATCCAGCACCCGCCACTTTCAACCAAACGCCGGTCATCTCCACCGCTCGCGCCGCCCATTCCGATTGGAATCCATTCGTTGATTCCCCGCCCTCTGAAATAGGCATACAAATCCGGCGCATATTCCATTATCAGCAAGACCAAGGGTACCTCGGGCATAGGGCCTTGAAAAACAATCTCTGTCTTCATATGCCCATCCTCAAGCATCATAAAATCACCTTGCATGCGATCAACGGGATATCGTTCAAGCACGCGAAAGGAGCCGTAGACCAAAACCTCACGATTATTTATTGTCCGCATGATCCGTCGGCGTACCAAAATAACAAGGTATTCAATACCGGTTGCAATGAGAATGACACATTTTAAAAATCACCGACCACGCCTCCGAAAACCGGTATGATCATCAAGCCGTGCTATATCAATATGATTCCGAAGAACATCGAAACGCTCCGTCTGAACAGTCCGATTTCGCTGCGTTATCCGGCCTTCCTTCTGTCCGCTTGTATCGTATCACGTTCAGAAAACAGCGTCAACATTTCCCGTACGATGTACCGAACGGACTTTCAATACCTATCACCCAATCCATACCACCCCGTCAAAAGGCTCATCCATACAAATCTTATGCAATAAAATGACGTCCCCGGAATCCATCCGGAGACGTCGATTACATACTATGAAATTTTCGTACCGGCCGTCGGACCGATTTTCAACGTATAGATTTCCTCAATCTTAATGACAACGGCTGCTTTCGGAACTTTACCCTTCGTCTCTTCCGCATATTTGCAGCATGCATCAAAGTACTCTCCTTCGGTATAAGCCTCTGCATGACCGCAGAAACGATACCCGTCCAGTTTGTCCCAGTCAACCAGTGCCACCGCCGCCTTGCCGGTATCTTTGATATTCTGCAACGTCTGCTTGCCGGTATTTTCATTGTAAATCAACGTTTCATCATCATAGATCCGGAGTGTTCTTTTCGGACCGATATTCGGCTTGCCTTCCGCACTCACCGTAGATATCATCGGCAGTTGTTTGCCGAAGTACGCTTTCATGTCATCTGTCAATTTTGCCATGTTTTCCTCCATTTCATCACCGACGGCAAACGATTCGCCGCCTTTGAATTAGCATATCCTATCCGACGTTTTTTTTCAAGTCTCATAGTTTAAATATATTGTGACCGTATGAGGGTCATTTTTTGACGAGCCAGGTCAAACCGATTTCGCCCCCGGAAAATCTTGCTTGCCGAAAAAACAAAAACACATGCCCCGAAAGACATGTGTTTTATATCCGCCGATATTCCTATCGCTCCTGTTTCTGCGCTGCCAAACCGAGCTCATTCAACAAGTTCCAGGGTCTGTTGAATCCCGGTTGGAAGAAGAAGTCCGCAAAGGCCAATTCATCTATCGTCATCTTCGCGTAAATCACCATGGACAATGCCTGAATCAGACCGGTCAGATCTTTCTTCGATAAAATCTGTCCACCCAGGACACGTCTCGTATCCTTATCATAGAACAATTTCGCATGAACGGTCGCATTGAGCGCCTCCGGCAAATAGCTGTCCAATGCCGTCGTCTCGATGGTCACCGAACCGAAATTCACCTTCGAACGGCCCGCCGTTTTCGTGTTCAAACCCGTCGACGCTTTGTAATAGTCGAAAATCTTCAATCCTGAAGTTCCCTGCATACCGGGATATGCGAATACGTCGCCCTCCAGGTTCTTTGCAGCCGTCCGACCTTGCTTTCTACCGTTGGTTGCCAAATCAATGCTGACCTTGCCCGCCGTCGGGTTATACTTCATCAAGGTTGCGGAACCGGCGGCAAAAACATCCGGTGCAGACGTCTTCATGTACTCATCCGTGATGATAAAACCACGTTCATTCATATCCAAAGCGCCCTTGAGATATGCCGTTGCAGGATGCGTTCCGATACATACCAGCACCAAGTCCGCCGGCAAATCGCCTTTGTCCGTGATGACTTTCGTCACCACACCGTCCTTGCCTTCCAAGGTCTTGACGTTCGTTTCCGGTTTGAAGACGATACCGTTCTTTTCCATCTCTTCCGTAATCAACCCGGCAAAATCGGCATCCAGTTGTGCCGAAAGCAACTGCTTGTCCCGCATCAGGAAGGTGACCTTCTTGCCCGCCTTCGCGAAGCACATGGCCGCCTCTACGGAAATATAACCGCCGCCGATGATAACGACATCTTTGATGGACGGTTCAACTTCCTTCTTGCGAAGCAGTTCTGCCGAATCACGACCGCCGAAGTGGAACACATTGTCCAGTTCACCGGTCTCCCAGTCGGGTACGTTCTGTGCCACACCCGTGCCGAGAATCAGCTTGTCATATTTGTGCTTCGTCTCTTCCCCGCTCTTGAGGTCCTTCACCAGGATTTCATGGCTGTCCGGTAATACCTGCAACACCTGCGTGCCGGGATAGACCGTTACGCCACGTTGGCGCATGGCTTCCGCCGAACTGTAACGAATCGTGTCAACGTCTTTGACTGTACCATCCAGGTACAGGTACATGCCTCATGACATGAAGGAGAGATAATCCCCCTGTTCAAACCAATGTAAATCATAATCCTTGCCGGATTGTAACATTTCTTCCAAGGCTTCGTATCCCGCATGGGATGAGCCGACAACAATAACTTTTAACATACTTCCTCCTATTCGTATGATACCGGTTGTCTTTTGCTTACATACTCATTGTACCATAAGCACACGCCGGATAAAACCGTGAAAGCGTATTTTCCCGCATTTTTTACCATCATATAAAAACAAGGACGGCATGTGCCGTCCTTGTCGTCGTTGCATATTAACTTTGCCTGTTCCATCAGTTGATTATCAGCTCGCCTTTATCGAACCCAAGCACCGCTGCCGTCAACATAATAGCTGCCAATCCATTGACTCTTTGCCATGGCACCCGATCCATTGAAATAATACCACTTACCGTTGATATAATCCCAAGTCGATCTTCTCATCGCACCGCTGCCGCTCATGTAATACCATTGGTTATTCACATATGCCCAACCGTTTTGAACGATAGCGCCACTTGCGGTAGCATAGTACCATTGGTCATTGGCATACACCCACTGTTTTGAAGCCATTGCACCGCTTTTGCCCAGCCAATACCACCGGTTATTCTCATACACCCAGCCGGTAACCATTGTACCGCTCCGATTCATATAATACCAGTGTTCACCAACATATGCCCAGCCCGTAACCATTGTACCGCTCTGATTCATATAATACCAGTGATTGTCGACATATATCCAACCCGTCTTCATGGTGCCGTTTGTATCCAAATAGTACCACCGGCCGTCTAGATATTGCCAACCGGTACGCATGAGGCCGTTGTCACCGAAATAATACCGATAACCGTCGATGGTCTGCCAACCGGTGAGCGCTGCGGCATTGGTACCCATATAAAACCAACCGTTCCCCGGATTATGCCACCCGGTGATAAGACGCCCATGCTCATCGGCAAAGTATCGCTTGGTATCATGCCAAAACATCCTGTTTTTTATCTTATTTCCCTGCCAATCATAGAAATACCATACATCCGCATGGTTGGTAAAACCGTAATCCGGCTTGGAAATCTCTGTGATTTCTCCACCATCCAAGTCGAATATCAGGGCTTTTCGATCTTGTAAGCTTGCCGAATATAATTTGGTACCGTTATGATTCAGACAATTACGTATCCGTCGAGACAAAGTACCGCTTCCTGTCCACACGGCCGCCTTCGGCTGCAAATAATTGATAAAACTATCCGTATTGGACGACTCCCCGCCATGATGATTCAACTTCATGAAATCCACCTTGCCGATAATCGGTCCGTAATAATCTTCCTGCCCCCAACGGCCTTCCAAATCACCACCGAGAAAAATACGTTTTCCCGCACCCGAAATCAACGCCAGGATGGAATTATAGTTCTCATCCGGCACCCGTAACGGCGTAACGCCATCCGCCTCATATTCATACTCGTAATTATGAAGTTGAATATGAAAATCTCCAAATTCGAATGATGCATCACTAGGTGTGATATCCTGCACCAACTGTACATTATGTTCTTTTGCCGCCGTAACCGCATTGTCATAGCGGTACTGATTATCATACAGTCCCTTCTCGTAGAGAATGTTGTCGTCTGAATATCGTTTCAAAAACAGCTTGTCCGCCGTTACGTTATCGAGTACCGCCGGAATACCGCCGATGTGATCCGAATGTGCATGTGTTCCCACGATAAAGTCCAAATGTGTAATGCCCTGCTCCTGCATATAAGCGATGAGACGATCCGAATTCACATAATACGGGTCTACCGTAATATAAGGACGGGCAGGATAACGGGGATCGGATCCGTCCGGCGGATTGAACCCTTCCATTGCATCAAACAATGCATAGTGCCCGTTACTTTCCAGAATAACGGCATCCGAAGAACCGCTGACGGTAATAACATGGAGACGATTTGCCGCTTCCGCCTCCGCCGGCTGCAAAACCGGCAACGCAATAAGTCCCAACCATATCAAGTGTTTTAAAAGTCTCTTATACATTTAGCTTCCCCTTTGTTTATATAATACGCTATCTTATAGGACGATAAACCTTCCATCATCTCACCCATGCACCGCTTGCATCCATATAATACCAACGACCACCTACATTTTGCCAGCCGGTCGTCATAGCACCGCTTGCATCCATATAATACCAACGGCCGTTCAGTTGTACCCAACTGTTCTCAACAATGGCACCGCTTGCCGTGGCATAGTACCAACGACCATTCACATAAACCCATTGTGCGGAAGCCATAGCCCCGCTCTGCTTCATGTAATACCAATGACCATTCACATAAACCCAGCCGGTTGCCATCGCACCACTATTATTCATATAATACCAATTGCCATTCACATAAGCCCAGCCGGTTACCATCGCACCACTATTATTCATATAATACCAGTGGTTGTTCACGTATGCCCAACCAACAGTCATTCTTCCATCACCGGCCAAATAATACCAACGATTACCGACATACTGCCAGCCTGTTTGCATTACACCGGCGCTGTTCATGTAGTACCAATGATTATTATTCTGAAGCCATCCCGTTACCATCGCACCACTATTATTCAAGTAATACCACGCACCGTCCTTCTTCATCCAGCCGGTCTGCATGATACCGCCTTCATCAAAATAGTAGGTCTTACCGTCAATCTTTTTGAAACCGGTCGTGACACGCCCGCCATCTTGGATATACAGATACTTGAAATCGTTCAAATACCATCCCGGTGAAGCAAGATTACCACGCCATTCATAGAAATATAATGCACCGCCTTGGGCTCGTACACCATAGGGCGTTTCAGACACTTCACGTACTTCCGAACCCGTTAAATCAAATACCAGCGCTTTCCGATCTTGAATACCGGAGGTAAACAGCCTCGTACCGAGCCCGTCCAGGGTCCGTTTCATATGTGCATCAATCGGGCCACGTTTCGTCGCAAAGGCAATCTTCGGCTGTAGTTGCGCCAAAAAAGCATCTGAGTTCGATGTTGAAAGACCATGATGATTTAATTTCATAATGTCGACCGGGCCGATAATCGGTCCGTAATAATCTTCCTGTTGCCATGTATTTTCCATATCTCCACCTAGGAAAATACGTTTACCGCTACCGGAAGCGAGCAACATAATACTGTTGTAATTATCATCCGTCACCTTCAGCGGCGTTTTCCCATCCGCCTCATAATGATACTCATAATTGAACAGCCGGATATGCATATTCCCCAACTGAAAGGTCGCATCTTGCGGTGAAATATCTTGAATTAATGTCACGCCATGTGCCTCTGCCGCTTCCACGGCCTTATCATAACGATACTGATTATCCCATAATCGATTCGGATCCGTAATATTTTCATCGGCATACCGTTTGATGTACATCCGATCAACCGTAACATTTGCCAGCACCTCCGGTATTCCGCCAATATGATCCGAATGCGCATGTGTCGCCAGAATGAAATCTAAATGTCGAATGTCATTTTCCTTGAGATAGGCAATCAACCGATCGGAGTTGATGAGATGCGGCTTAACCGTGATACCGGGCCGCACCGGATAACGGGGATCCGAACCGTCCGGCGGATTAAATCCCTCCATGGCGTCAACCAGGGCATAATGCCCATCGCTTTCCAGAATCATAGCATCCGAACAGCCCGCCGTTGTAATAACATGGAGTCGTTCTGCCGCATTTACAGTTGAGGTTGTCGTAAAAATTAATGCCGCGAATAAAAATAATATGATAGCAAACTTCTTCATAATCACCTTCCTCAATACTTTTTTATTGCTTAGTAACACGGACGGTCCTCCTCATTTGGTAGGAACGTCCGTGTTTAATAAGGTATATCCTTTACTTGAAATCTAATCACTCATGGCCGACAGAATCGCCTCCAACATAAAGGTGACGAATAATGCACCGTTATTCCGGCAGGTCGCACAACCGATTGCATCGACGTAAGCCGATTGCCGCTGCATTAAAATACTGTCCAACGGTAAAGAATAGAAGGATTCTTCCCACACGCCAAGTAATACGCGATGCCACAAACGAACCATACGACCATTGCCGTCCGCAAAAGGGTGAATGGCCAAGAATAGATAGTGAAAAATGGCACTCTTTATCAGCGGATGCTTTTCAGATGTCTCGTACCATTCAAATAGATTACGCATGTAACCCGGTATGAGCAAGGCCCGCGGTGCGACATAGACCAAATTTCCTGATCGAATAACACCGACATTTCCACTGCGATAACGCCCCGCTTCCACAATAAGTCCATCCATCATGATGTCGTGTGCCTGCAGTAAATCTCGCTCGGAAGTCGGTTTGTATTGATACAACCTATCGTAGGCATCACATGCATTCTGTGCTGCCATGATGTCCTTTGATACGTCCATGCCGTACTTACGGTTCATGACATCTCGAACTTCCTTTAAATCCGATTCATATCCCGCAATGGATAAAGAGGCATGAATTGTTTGAATCCGGTTTTCCAACCTGCGTGTCAAATCACGATGTTTCCTGGAGAGGACGGATGCCCGCCCGACTTTCTTACAGATTTGAGCAACAAGATTCGTCATTTTATCGGTCTGTCGAAATGATGACAACTTATCGTAATTCATCCGCTCCTCCTTTCCGGTAAGCGTCGGATGACGACTGCAATGAAATCGTTCCCGGTATAGAACCGGCCACTTTCCCATGATAATATGATTTTCATAAAAAAGCAATCTTTTCAACACATTCCCGGCAGACCGTTTCATTCTCGAACGGATACAAAATCCAAACAATCGGACGCATTGCCGACCTTTGGCGCAATCTGTATCCTCATTTTTTCGAACATGCCTTTTCATCCGTTCATATAAATCCCGTTAATATCCATGCACCCGTTTTGATTAACACGATAACCGTCAACAGTTATGTTAACTGCCATCCTACCACTATTAAAACGTTAAATCTTATAATTTCTTGTAATCACCATAAGGCAGTTGTACCGATGCTCCGACACATACATTTTATACCGACCGGTAAAACATCGATTTACTTGGCCTGAAATTACCCGAAATACTTCATTGTACTTGAATTAAGAGATTGAACTTACGGCCCACCGTTTTATTCAGCTCTTTATATTACTTTGCTAAAAAGTCATGATTTCAAAATGTGTCCTCATCCATGCGATTGAAGGGATACTCCGTTATATTCTTATCCGTAACGTCCTCCTAAAATCCCTTGTACTTCACTTTTAACGATATCACAAATACGATGCACATTGTCAATTCAAGTGTTCAAAAATCAGAATCTTCTAATCTTCATCCTTTCCATCCTTAATCTCACCTGTTACAACATTTATGTCATATCGTTGTTTCAGCTGACCATCCACCCTATCTTTTACATAATAGTGTCGTATAACTTTTACATTGTCATCTTTTAATATCGTTGTATATTTGTCAGAAACAATACAGTTATCCTCCAACATGGACTCTATCATGCCGTCATAACTTTCTCCCTCACCTCTAGCATCAATAACCTTCTGAACGACTCTTAAATCTTCATCCGTAAGTTCACACCTGAAATCAGTTACCAATCCCTCCTCATTTAAGATATAATAATCACCGGTTAATACTCCATTGTAGTACCTATTATGTATATTGCCATTTTTTACAAACTCCTTTTGTATCTCGGGTCTAATCACTTCGTCCAAACTGTAGGTACTATCTTTTGCCTGATACCTTTTCAATCTTGTATTCACGTCTCCCAATAAGCGGATTCGATTATCCTGCACTACGACAAAATTATAATATTGACCTCTTGCCTTATTAACGGCTTCACTAAGAGAATATCCTTCAAACATCTTTTTCAGAATAAATTGTTCGAGCTTTCGGTCTTCATATTCAAAAGACAAATCTGTATAGCCGTAAGCACTTTTCGCTCCTTTGTTTACAGCAGAACGAACCATACTTAAATTCCCCTGCTCACTATCTGCAGAATGACAGGCAAAGAAAAATGCAACAGACGTATTGTTCATCTCAGGTAATTCATTTGAATAAAGTCTTGTCCCGTCACCAAGTTTTATAGCACCGACACTACCATGTCCGGTAAAGAAAAATATCCCTTTATTCATTTTAGCGGCATTGATATTGTGGTCGTTCTCTGTCAACTCATCTTTACCCGGATTCCGATATTCATCATATTTGAAATCACTTCCATAATAGTTTACGATGCTCTTTATGACATCCAAATCTCTTAACGTATTAAGACCATCCAAGTAGTGACTACCATAAGCAACCATCATGCGATCACCCGCATAAGAAATAGATCCATTTGTAGAAAAATTATAATCTACACCGTCCACTCTCGTCTTGCCGGTAACCATCGCACCGTTAGCCCCCAAATAATACCAACGACCTTGCCATTCCAGCCACCACTTCTTCATTGCCCCGTTGGATTCAAGAAAATACCATGTACCACTTAAATTAAGCCATCCCGTTACCATTGCACCGCTCGAACGAAAATAGTACCACACCCCCTCTACTTGCAGCCAACCCTTCGCCATGACACCGTTCGGTTTCAAATAATACCAAGTAGATTTATGTTGTAACCAGCCGGTTTTCATCCAACCGGCTTCATCGAAAAAGTACCATTCTTGATTTATTTCAAGCCACTGACTGTGTGGATACGATCCATCATCATATTTGTACCACCAGTTATCTCCACTTTTTATCCATGTTCCCGATTGTTTTGTTTCCGCAACAACATGCAGTACCGGTAAACCGATCGACCTCCCCCATGGAGCTGTCAATAGTCCGACTGATAATGTTAATACCACAAACTTCTTACATAACTTCTTCATAAATAACATCCCTTCCCAGACGTGAGTTAGCAACTTCTATCCCATTCTATATTACTCTAAAGTGAAAGTCAACAACTTTCCCGCTTTTTAAAGAGCTAACGATAAGAATAGACTACGGGGACGCCTTCGTTAATGAAGGTGTCCCCGTAGCAACCCGTTTTCATATTCATCCATTCGTACCGCAACCTCTGCACCGTCGGGCCGCACTTGGTGCAATCGCCATGCCGCCCTGTGCCGTTTCCCGTAAGGACTCCGGAATATTTTTTCCGACATCATAGAGCACGTCAATCATTTCATCCAATGGAACAATCTCCGCTATCCCCGCCAACGCGGATTCCGCCGTACAGATTGCATTTGCCGCACCGACGGCATTCCGTCTTTGACACGGCAGCTCCACCAAACCGCCCACGGGGTCACATACCAACCCTAACAGGTTCGCCAGCGCCGCCGATGCCGCCGCACAGGATGCACGTACATCGCCGCCCGCCAGATATACCAAACCCGCCGATGCCATGGCGGATGCCGTACCAATTTCCGCCTGACAGCCGCCTTCCGCACCGGCCACCGTGGCCCGGCTCATAATTAACAAGCCGATCGCCGCCGCTACGAAGAGCCCCTGCGTCATGCACGCATCGTCATAGCCCTTCTCCTCCTGCAATGCCGCAAAGGCACCGGGTATCACACCGGCCGAACCCGCCGTCGGTGCCGCCACAATCAAACCCATGCCGGCATTTACTTCCATCACGCTCATGGCATAGGCGGAAGCCCATCCCTGAACGGACGGCATGATACTCATTCCGTTCTTCAAACGTTCGGCCAAACGCTTCGCCTCTCCGCCAATCAAGCCGCCCATCGACGTAACGGGTTGTGTGACGGCTTGTCCGGCCGCCCGTCGCATCACCGCCCATTGACCGGCCATCTTCTCCATTATCATTGTTTTTGTGTTACCGAACAACTCCATCTCCCGACGAATCATCAACTCGGCCAAGTCGATACCTGCATCGTCACACAAAGCCGTCATCTCCGTCGCCGTCTTGAATTTATACGATTTCATCCATCATCTCTTCCTATTGTACAGCCGCTACGACAATGGCCGATTCCACTTCCGGTAAATGCCCCAGCTGCTCGCTGATAGACGCCGGAATCGCCTCATCACATTCTATCAAAGTAAATGCCCGGTCGCCCTTCGCTTCCCGATACAGCCGCATAAACGCAATATTGATACGTGCCTCCGCCAGGAGTGCCGTGATTTTCGCCACGGCACCCGGACGATCATAATTATTGATAATGATTGTGTGATAGCTGCCCGTAAACTCCACAACCGTATCCCCTATGGCCGTAATAACGGCACATCCGCCGCCAATGGAGCGCCCGCTGACCCGAATGTGCCGTCCGTTCGCCGTTTCATAACATATATCCACCGTATTCGGATGACTGCGCTGCGTCTTCGTATTCACCGTAAAACGGTAAGAAAGGCCCCGTCGATCCGCCAATGTCATCGCATCGCGAATCCCCTCGTCACAAGGGTCCATCCCCATCATACCGGCCAAAAGGGCACGATCGGTCCCATGCCCCGCATAGGTCCGTGCAAAAGAACCGTACAAGACAAACTCAACATGTTGTATAGCATTACCACCCGCCAAGGAACGGGCCAGCAGAGCAATACGCAACGCACCTGCAGTATGAGAGCTCGACGGTCCGATCATCGTCGGTCCGATGACGTCAAACGCACTGATGGTATTGGGATTTTGCATAGTTTCTCCTTTATATTTGTTATATGACGATGTATACGATGACGCATGCTTTGAGGTACGGCATATGCCGTACCTCAATTTCCATCGGATATCTGCCGTTCCGTCATGCTACCGAGGATTTTTCACCTTATCCGGTACGAGCCAAAAATCACAGACATCATCCCCTGTCGCCAAGGTTTTCTCCCGGTAAAGCTTGCCCCTTGCCAATTCGATGTTTTTATAATCAATTTGACAAAAGAGCGGCGTCAGCTCGTCATAACCGTTCTTTTTGAAAAATTCGGCAATCGGGCATTTGGTAAATTCATAATAAAAACCATCCCGGTGCACATCGGGAAAGCGAAACTTCCAACTGGTCGGATACTGCGCCTCCCGTACGTCAATCCAGTTTGCGGCTTTCAATAACTTCTTTTTAAGCATCTTAAAATGGCGCGGATTATTTACATTCAGAAGACGAATCCATTTCGTAAAACCCTTTTTCCGGTACAAGGCCGCCAACAGCGCCTCCAGACCGCGCTGATCAAACGTTTCCGGATATGCAACGTGGAACGCCAGGAACACCATGGCAAAATACATATTTTTCGCCATGGGATTCCGACCACCGATGTCTTCGGCCCGGTTCAAAAGCTTTCGATATTCTTTTTTTGAAGATACAATGATGTCCTTGGCACGTTCTTTTCCGAACTCTTCCTTCAAATATTCTTTGATGTAATGCACGAAAAAATACCAATAACTGAATTTGTACTTCATGTCTATCGCCCTCCCCTCTGATGTATGTACGGAACCTGACCACTGACGATATCTTCCCCGTTTATTATATCACAAATTCGTTTCAAGAGTATCTTCTCATAACATTTTCCCACATAAGTTTGACAGCTTCATATCGATGAAATGATTGCCGAACACCTTCAAACGTCAGGTAATGATTCGGATTAATCTTAAATACAAAATCCCTTGATAAACCGTCATGCCCTTTCATGCCAGCTTTTGTCGTCAATTTTTGTATCCTCTTATCCCATTCAAAATTCTCCGTTATCCCCGCAGTATACAAAATTCGAATCATCACACACGCCTCTTGATCATTGTTTAAATCGCCATACTCTCCCGCATCCAATTTCGATACGCCTTCGGCGTCATCTCATATCGCTTTTGAAAAAGTCGAGTGTAATAACTCGGCTGTCCGAAGCCGCACGCACTGCTTATGGATGAGATGCTGTTATCGGTATTTCTCAAAAATTCGGTACTCTTTTCCAATCGGTACATATTGAGAAAGCTGCCCGGCGTCTGCATGGCGTACTTTTTAAACAAGTCACAGCACTTATTTCGGCTGATATAGCCCGCATCGGCGATATCCTGCAGCGATATTTTATCCTCATAATGATTATAGATAAAATTGGCCATCTTTCGATATACCAAAGTATTCGTATCCACCGTCCGGTGTGCGATTCGTATCTCGCCCTCGTACTTGACATAAATCTTTTGAAATATCACGTGCAAAATGCCTATTATTAAAAGCTCGTATCCCTTTGACCCGGACTTTTCGACCGCCTCAATGGAATCCATAAGGCCGACAATTTCCTTGGAGAAATCTTCGTCGGCCGTCGAAATCGTGTGCGAAAAATCAATATCATCTAATATGGGTTCAACGAACTCTTCATATATACGCTTATCCGCAGTAAAAAATCCGGGTTCGATTATGAGACACTGAAATGAACTCTCTTCCTTGTTATCGCAATAGATTCTATGCAACTGGTTTTTATTGATGACACAAACATCATCTTTGTGGATGGTATATTCCACACCGTTAATAAGACACTGCATGGACCCTTCTACCACTCTCAATAATTCCAATCCGTCCTGCCAGTGTGTCAAAACAAATCTATTGTCAAGGTCTTGAAAGCTCCGTTCGATTATAAATCTATTCATTTTTCCTCTAATCTATATTATTTTACTATAAGTTTATATAATACTGCTATTTATATTATATTAATCGTACTATAATATTAATATAGAAAAGCTCAAATGTAAAGAGCGAACGGTTTCATTAAGAAAGGAACACAATGAGAAGTTTTACGACAATAGATTTACAATACGCACACAGATTTTACGGTTTTAAGGGAGAGGCCCAATACCTCCATGGTCATTCGGGAACACTTACTATAGAAGTGGAAGGCTCTATCACGAAAGGGCCGAACATGATTTTCCCCTGTAATGAAATTCATAAGACCGCCTGGGATCTTCTTCAAAATTTTGACCATGCTTTGGTTCTGAGAGATGACGATCCGCTGCTGCCGGCCATTCTGAATGTTTATGAGACACAGGGCATCCGCAACGGTACGGAAACGAACACGCAAAAAGGACCTGCCTTTAAGACAGCCCTTGCCGAAGCATATCCGGAATGCCGTCTGGTTGTCACAAAGGAAACGATGACCGTAGAAGGCATGATAAAAATCGTCTACGACATGCTGAAAGACAAGTTGAACATTGTCAAGTTAACATTTACCAGCGGTGCAAACGGAGCAATCGCCGAATTCCCTTCACAAAAAAACAATGACAATTGTCCTGACTGCGGCATTGAGCTGAACAGTGACAATGTCTGCGAAAAATGCGGCTACGAAAAATAAATCTTTCGGATCCTGATATTCATATACTATAAAATATATGTTAAAAATGAGCTTACACGGGTGCATTCCCTCAAGCTCATTTTTTTGTATAAATATGTCACGCCTCATACCTCAAAACTGCAAATTGTGATATAATATCGATATGGTTATAGGGCGCTAATAAACCCATCATTGAAACATAAAAACAATATTTAGCGTAAAAGGAGTATGTCAATGAAAATGAACACGATAAACCCCGATGGTGAAAAAACGATATTGCTTATACATCCCATGCTGTCATCAGGGGAAAGCATGAAAAACCTTATCTGTGAACAAGTAAAAGGAAACCACCGATATCTGGTACCCGATTTGTCCGGCCACGGTTCAGCCGCCGGACAAACCTATCGGCATGCAAAAGAAGAAGCAGATGAGATATACGAATATCTGGCGGATCATCATATCAACACCATCGATTTGACCATTGCGGCGTCTCTGGGCGGCGTTGTGGTATTCCATCTTTTGGAACACAAGGATATCCGCTTCACCAAAATCCTTTTGGAAGGCACGAGTTTTCACACTTCTTCACCTTTTGTCGAATTTGCCTATCGAAAGGCATTCCTGTCAAAACATAAAAAAGCCTTAAAGGATAAAAATCTCGCCATTGAAAAAATGTCAAGACTGTACGGCAAAGAAGCCGGGAAAATAATGGCAGACGTATTTGTAAATATCAACGAAGAAAGCATTGTAAACATTGTTCATGATTGTACCCATGTCCATCTACCGTCCCTAACCGAGGCGGAAAGTGCCAATATCATTTTTACCTACGGCAGCAAAGACTTCGACTTGAAACGGGCAAAAAAAATGATCCCGAAAATCTACCCGAAGGCTAAGCTGCTCATCTGGCCGAATTATAACCACTGTGAGAAGATGACCGCGGACCGGGCCGGCTTTTGTAAAACCGTAACGGATGTACTGGAAAGAGGTGCCGAGATATAATCTCGGCACCTCTTTTTCTAACCGTTCTTGCGTATTTTCTTATTCCAATACCCGATTTTTGAAGAATGCTAAATCGCCGTCCAGCCGCCATCGACATTAATCAGCTGCCCCGTTACAAAGCTTGATGCCGCTGAAGCCAGATAGATGACCGTTGTATCCAGCTCACCTTCTTTGCCGATTCGCCCCATGGGACAGTAGGTCTCCACGCTTTGACGAAAGGCTTCATTGTCTAACGCCTGCTTTGTCATTTTAGATTCAAAGTACGAAGGGCCGATTGCGTTGACCGTGATACCGAATTTCGCCCACTCCGTCGCCAACGATTTGGTAAACATCAGCAACGCTCCTTTTGTGGTTGCATAAGGTGTAATCCGGGGTGAGGCATTATTGCCGACCAGCGAGTGAATGGAGCCCATATTGATAATCCGACCGTACCCTCGTTCTTTCATATAACGTCCGCATGCTCTGGCAAAGTACATGCAACCGTTGATATTAACTTGAAGCATCTTCTCCCATGTCTCGTCCGTAATCTCCAAAATGGGTGACCCCAGCCCGATACCGGCATTGTTGACGAGGATATCCACCTGCCCGAAATGAGATACGACCGCTTTGACCGTATCTTCCACTTGATCGGACTTTGATACGTCACAGGTGCACCCCAAGACCTCATATCCTTTTTTTAACAAGCCCGCTTCGGCATCCGCCAGCGCTTTGTCATCCATATCAACCAAAGCCAGCTTGGCGCCTTGATGACCGAGGGCGGCGGCCATCTGAAGACCCAGCCCGCCGGAAGCTCCCGTAACAATGGCAACGCGTCCCGTCAAATCAAAATAATCCTGCATTCTATACTCCTCCCTATATCACGGTATGATGTAATTCCTGATTCCTTTTCAGCTTCATACCGATACTTTACATGTACGTATATACTGAAATGTTTTTCTTATAACATACCGGTTCGAGTTCATTATACCTTAAAAGAAAATAAAGGCAAACGCCATGGCCGTAACGGTCAATACGGTCGTCCGATTCACCTGTAAATATGCAAATCGGTTCACTTTCATCCGGTGGCAGGTGCTTTACGTTTCGTTTTTTTACACGAACAAACCCCCGCCGGTCGGCTCATCTCTTGTCCAACCGGCGAGGGTCCCTCTAAAGTGCCACGTATTTATCGTGCCTGTCATTTATAATTGCGCATCCGTACCGCCCAATGCTTTCCAGAGTTGATTCAAATCATTCTGTTGATAATAGAAATACTTGCCGTTCGACAGAACGATTAAATTCCCCTGCATATCTCCATAAAAGAAGTTATAGGTCTGATGGGTACCGTCTACATAATCCAATCGAATGGCAAAACCGCCGCCTGCCACCTCTTCTATATTCGTGGCATCAGCCTTTTGTAGGCCTCTCACGTAGCCCGTCACCTTTTCTATCGCTTCTCTTTTATCCGTTTCTATCTTTTCTTTGTCATGCTCCGCACTGCCATTTTGACGGATGAGACTTACTTTTGCTACGTCTTTCGTTTCAGAATATCCCGGAATCCATGCACCGTTTTCTCCTACGTAGTAATCGCCTACCCAGCAAGATGCCCACATGGCACCATCATTTTTATCGCCCAGATAATACCATGCTCCTCTTACTTGTTGCCAACCACTTTTCATTGAACCGTCATTCGCACCACCGAGATAGTACCATGTTCCTCTAATTTGTTGCCATTCACTTTTCATTGAACCGTCATTCGCACCGCCGAGGTAGTACCATGCACCGCCCAGCTTCTGCCAGCCGCTCTTCATCGAGCCGTCATTCGCACCGCCGAGGTAGTACCATGCACCGCCCAGCTTCTGCCAGCCGCTTTTCATCACGCCGTCATGTCCAAGATAATACCATGCATTCCCCACCTGCCGCCAGCCTGTCAAAGACACACCCTGATTCAGATAATACCACCCCTGCTTGGTCTGCTGCCAACCCGTTTTTGCAGCCGCCTCAGCCTGAAGAGGCCATAGCAGACACATGATGGCAAGTATCGCTACAACTAATTTTTTATTTTTCATGCTTCTTCCTCCTCCTAAACAGAACTGTATTCCAACACATCCCAAGGCACCTAAAATACCAAGCGGCACGTCTATGTGTATCTCCTATATCGGTCGGTATCCACCAGATGCATTCTGTTCTCCGATCTCTTCCGGCAGAGATTTGCCATCAAACAAATTTGCATCGATGTACACTTTTATTGCATCACCCGGATTCCACTTCAAAATATCCTCAGTCGCCGGTATCATTCCGTTGCCTCTATCAATAGATGGTCTATATTATTCCGAATCACTCCTTCATCTACAGCATTTTCGGAACAATTCGCCTCCACCTTGCATTTGTCGGTAGAAATACCTGGATTAATAAGATTATGACTAATATACTCTTCTTCATCTCCATCTCCTGAATAAACAATCAAAAAGATGCACTTACCACCTCCCATTGCGATTGTCGTACGATATAAAAAACGTTCCCTCCTTTCCTACATGGTCGCTTCAAACCAAATGATGCTTTATATCTGATACCGTACAACGCACCACATCAAAAGAAGTAATCCGTGTCTAATCACATTATATATGAGATTATCTTATTGACAGCCCTATATAAAAATAATAAAATTTCCATAAGAGTTGTCGGGAAGGAACAAAATCATTGCAGTTAGTACTTAAAAATATTGAAAAGTCTTTTGGACGCCAATCGGTGCTCAAGGGGGGGCATTATACCTTTGAAGAGGGAAAAATATATGGACTTCTCGGTAGAAATGGGGCCGGTAAAACCACTCTCTTTAACATACTTTATGGGGATGTGGCATCCGATACAGGTTCTATAACATTAGCGGATGAACAGGGTCTTCATCCGCTTGACCATAACGATGTGGGGATGCTTTTTTCTGAACCGCTCTTACCAGAATATTTAACGGGTTATGAATTTACCCGCTTCATGGATGTCCATGGATTGGGTGCATCTCAAGCTGGAAATGAACTGGAGCAGATGGCGTTCTCAAGAAGTGATCAGGATAAGTTTATCAAGGATTATTCCACCGGAATGAAAGCTAAATTATCCCTTATGAGCCTTATGTTGGAAAAACCGAAAATTCTGTTGTTGGATGAGCCCCTCACCTCTTTAGATGTCATTATGGCCTCAACAATCAAGCAACTGTTAAAGGACTATAAACAAGGGCATATTCTTATCTTTTCCACTCATGTGATGGAGGTTGCCAGAGATCTTTGTGAAGAGATTGTCCTGTTACGCTCAGGTAAAATCAGTCCCTTTACAGCGCATGGTAACTTTGAAGAAGAACTCATTGCCCACTTAACGGAAGTTAATATCAATGAATAATCTTGGTCTCTACATTCAATACCACAGTATTACAAGCTTAAATCAGACCTATTGCGCCCTTAAACGTTTGCCCTTATTAAGAAAGAAGCTTCCGGCCTCACCTCGGGCTAACGACACGACAAAACGAAATTTTATTTATCTGGGTCTTTTGATGAAAATCATCAAAGCAATTTTTAACAGCACGTTTACCCTTGGCTTTTATACACTCATCTGGCTAATTTTAAAGATGAAGTCCCCTGAAATTTACATGCAAGATATCACTTTCGGTATTCTACAGAGCTTTTTCTTTATTAACATTCTTTTAGGCCCCTTTATTAGGACAACGTCAAAACAAGAAGCAGACTGGAGTGCACATTATTTTCTCAGGGTATTTAAATTTCAGCCTAAGGCTTTTTCTCCTACCGCATCTATCTTAATGCCTTACGAATTACGTTAGGTATGCTGTCTCCTATCCTATTTGCAGCACTGTTTTTTGATGCACTCCGGCTCTTCCTTATGGCTTTTGGGGCAAGTATTTTTCTAAGAATCTTTTTTGAAGCCCTTACCATAAAATGTTATCAAAAAAATGAAAAGACCCTTATGCTGAAAAGTGGCTTTCAGCTAACCTTCATATTTTTTTGTTCTGTAGCAAGCTTCATCCCTTTTATTTCCGCAGCAATACCACCTCTTATTCTGGCCTCTTTTTTCTTCGGTTTAGGCGGTAGTATTTGGGCTATATTCTTTATTAAGAACAATGATTTTACCGCTCTGGCTCGAACGATAAGTACGCCGGTAGAACTCAAGACCTCAGAAGATTCATTAGCTAAAGTTGAGTTTATAGACTTAAATGTGGAGAAAGACCATGACCTCTTGTCGGTAAATGGCAATCTAATGAAGGATCAAGCGGGTTATGAATACCTTCATACACTAACCTTTAAACGCTTTGATAAAATCATTTTTAAACCGACCAAGAGAAAGGTTATCATTCTTACGATTATTTTCAGCATTTGCTTTGCCTTTACCCTCATCGCTGCTGACAGCATAAAAAATGACATTCATAAAGTTTTAAATGTGCTCTTTGCAAGCAGTTTCCTATATTCCTATATTCTGAATCCGGGCAGTCGTTTTACACGTTTTCTTTTCATGTATTTAGATAGGCATCTTTTAGTTTACCACTATTATAGAAAACCGGAAGCAATCCTAACGTCCTTAAAAATTCGTTTGATAAAACTCTTGAAACTAACCATGCCAATCACGGCAATCCTCATCATTGGATGTTTCACGCTATCTTGTATTTTCTACGACCAGTTAGGGACCAAAATTTTTTTATGGATTCCATTACTTTTGATTCAAGGTTTCTTTTTCTCATTGACATCATTATTTATATACTATATATTTCAACCCTACAACCTTAAAATGGAATCAAAAGGTCCTATGGCATCCATCATCAATGGTGTCCTATATGCGGTTAGCTTTATATTTTTCCGCAAAGAAGTCAATGCGTATGCTATCTTGACCCTTGCTATAATTATGGCTGTATTAACTTTAAGTTACCCCATAATTATCAAGAAAAAAGGACCGAAAGCCTTTAAGCTTAACGAACGCCAATAAAGCCAAGTATTCACCGCAAAATGGACAATCAAACAGAGCCTCTTTCCCGCTATAAGACGGTAATAGAGGCTCTTTTCCATTCCTTTTTATTCAGATTCTTGAGATTATCACTTTAGCGTATAAAGAGTTACTGAACACATCCATTCAAAACGCTTACGCCCGATACACTATGATGGATAGAAGACAAGCAGTATTCCCCCTCGAATGGTCATCGTAATGATTTACATTATTACATCATTTTTCAAAGTCGTGCATCTGTAATCCTTTGCTTCCAATATTTCCAACACAACACGAAAATGAAACGAAATTTGCCGCCACCTGCTCCATTCTAATTTATCGCCGTCCTTTCGCAGGCGTACAAAAGAATTCATTGCATCTTTTTGCAGTGAAAAGGACGATATTTCTACCGTCCTTTTGTAGTTTGAAACTATCAGTCGAGTATTAAATCAACCATCGCTTCTTCGAAGTCTGTTTCACCATTGAATACTTTAATAATGCCATTATCTTTATCTTTTTTAATTGATTTATGGCTTATATCTCCTGGCCTTTGTTTATTTCTTCTCTTTGTAAAGTCTTTTTCATAAAGATAATAGAAATACTCCTTTTCTATATACGTCAAAATCTCATCTATGTCTTTCCCCTCGTATCCCAGATCTTTTTCTAGAACATATGCAAGTCGTCCTCTATGCATTCGATCATACTTCAATCTATTATTCTTCTTATCCATCTCAGCATCATCGTATCGCCTAAAAATAAATTTGAGTTTTTTCTCATCATTATTGAGAAACTTGGCAATCCTACGCAGTATAATTCTGGCGGTTAGTAAGACGATATCATCATTTGTTCTCAACAAATTCTGCATAAACTTACCAGGGATTCTTGAACGAAACGGATATAGTTCCAAATTGCAAATTTTCAATTTCCCCAGGTTGTAATTTTCATCCTTAATTTCTTTTAAGACCCCTTTAAAATAGTTTTTTATATAATAACCATCACCTTCCGGAACATCGAATTCCGATTCTAATTGAATGATATTTTTGTTCCTATTTACAATATGGTTTCTTAAGGATTTGACATCTTTGAAATTATTCAAATGAGATGTCGGGTCATTTGCTCCAACCTTCTTAAATTCCTCATAGTATTCACTTATATTTTTTTTATTTTTTATTCTCTTGCTTGACACATGCTCTGAGGCTTTGAATTTATCTTCAAATTCTATATTCGGATTAATTAAACATAAAAATAAATTTGCCTGATCAAAATTGCCAATCACATGGTTGGGAATCCCATAATGAACATTGGCGGGTATCTTTTCATATCCATTCTCACAAATTTCATTGCCTTTTAAAATATTTAACCATGAAAACACTTTATTGTCAGGCTTAAGAAAATCTTCAATAATCTTTGTCCCTTTTTCTCTATGCCATGGACTATATTTTTTTAAAAACTTATCCGTATCTAACGTTGCCCCTTCCCAGTCTTTAAGCTTTTTCAAATCCATAATACCCTCCCTAAAAAATTGATACATGGTCATCCCGGCACATAAAATGAGTGACACCTAACCAAATTCCTTAAAACAAATTTTAACAGTTTTTTAAAAAATGTCAATTCTATTATTCACTTCGAACGTTTATTCTCCATTCCATACTTCTTAGTAAAACGGAAGAGGCGTTCTTCTTACCTTCTCATATGACAGTCTCTGCTACAAGTCTTGTCATATCTTTCATCGTTCCAACATGTCATCATTTTGTATGTGTCACTCGATATCTATTCTTTATTCGCATGGCTCAATTGACTTCATCATCTTTCGAAGTCGTGCAAATGACCTGCCTAATAGGATGACCATAATCACAGTCACCAAAACATCAATAACAAAGGCACTGATATAAACAGATTGAACACCGAACAACCGTGTTAAAATAATCATTGCCGGTATATACAATACAACTTGTCTCAACAGAGGCAGCATCCCGGCAATTTTAGCCTCGCCGATGGCCGGAAAATAACTCATCCCGTTCATCATTATTGTAAAAAGTGGAATAATCGACATGAATATCACGAAATTAAATATATTTTCCGACGTAACGGGCCCTTCAAACATTAAGCCGAGCACCATCTGCGGATTCAATACCGTTATCAGATAGAACGGAACAATGACAATCAGCGAACCGACGATATAAATTTTCGTGGCACGAATGACCCTGGTATAATTTTCTGCACCAAAATTCATACCGACCACCGGTTGCAAAGAACGCATAAAGGCGTTTAAAATCATCGTCATAAAAGTCATAATCCGAAATGATACGCCATAAAAAGCCAGATCGTAATCCGTTCCCACGGCGCCTATCGCATTAAATATGACGATACCCAATATCAACGTCGTAATCACCATAATCAGTTGCGGCATGCCTAAAGAAATAATACGATTGATGATTGCCGGATCCTTTTGGATGGCAAATACCTTCGATTGGAACGTGGTTTTCCCACTTCTAAAATACAAAATGGACAACAGCGTGGAGGCAAACATGCCTAAGTTTGTACCCCAAGCGGCACCAACAACACCAAAATGAAAAATGACCATCAAGATATAGTTTGCCATTATGTTCACAACAAGTCCTAAGCCCATGATAATGGCCGCTTTCCCCATCTTCCCCTCTGCACGGATTATCATATTGTAGGCAAGAGAGAAAAACCAAAAAAGCGTTCCGATGATTGTCACCCTGAAATAAGATAGTGCGATTGCCAAAACCCGGCCTTCGCCACCCATAAAGGATAGTAGGGGTCTTGCTGTTAAGAATAATGTAATCATCAAAAATGCAGTTAGGATAATACCTAAATAATTGGCATTGCCCAGTATTTTATTCTGCGTATCTCTGTCGTTCTTGCCGATTAAAATACTGAGATACGCTCCTGCTCCGGCCCCTACCATTGAGCCGAAACCCAATGCAATTTGAGTCAGCGGATAAGCGACTGAAATACCGCTAAGCGCCAATTCACCGACGAATTTTCCCACAAATATTGCATCAAAGATAACATTCAGCCCGTGAAGGCCCATTGCTACGATTGCCGGTAACGTCAGTTTGACCATAATCTTCCATAAATTACCATTTAATATCATCTGTGATTGTTTGCTGTCTGCTTTCATTCTCCGTCCTTTCTTTTATAAAATGTACGGTGCAATCAAAGTCAATTGACAGCCCCATACGTCCCATTGTATCCCGCCATATTCGAGTCCAAAGGTTAATCCTGTCATCAACAACTTATTTACCGGCACTATCGGCCGACGTTACAACTGACGTAATGATACCCACCGAAAAACAGGGTGTTTAAGCCGATGTAGATCATCTCCGGTAAGATGATTAACTCTATCTAACCTTATCAACTCTATCTTAATCATTCTTTTTTATAAAAAAAAGTGATAGAAAGACAAAAAATAAGCTAATCGGTTCAATTAGCTTATCAGAATGGACTTTATGTATTTGTTTAATCTTATTTCCCGTTGCGATACCGGGAAGGGGTACAATGATACTTCTTTTGAAAGGCTCTTGAAAAATTACTGTGATAGTTAAAGCCCACACTCTTATAGATGTGATTTATTTTATAGTCGGTTTCTTCCAACAACATGGCGGCCTTTTCCAAACGTCTATTCAGATGATAAATGTAGGGAGAAATGCCACATGCCTCCTTAAAAAGCTTCTTCAAGCCACTTAAGCTGATGGAAAATTCATTGGCAATAAATGTCATATCAAGATACTTATCCAGATTGTCATCAAGATATTCTTTGATATCATTGAAAAGTTTTATCTTCTTTTTACTTAAATTCTTATTCACCAAACCGATAAAATCATTATAAAATAAAGCGGATGCCGACAAGAGTTCCAGAGACTTAGCCTTCATTAAGATTTTATTGTCCTGCCTTGAGGCAGCTTCCATCTCTTCAAACAATTGATTGATTTTATAATTTCCTTCATGAATAAAAATATTCCGAAGATGATGACTATTATAATATTTCTCCATGAAAGACGGATTCAAAGACCGATTTTTCACGGCATCCATCATCGCTTGATAATAGAAGGTCACGCCGACAAATCTCACCTCTTTATGAAAGCTATGAAACGTTAACATTTTAAAGTTACTTGCCGCGTTTAAAATATCGCCACAATTCAACCTTCTTTCTCTACCGTCTTCCGTGACAAATAATACATTGCCTTTCATGACTTTGAATATTACCAGCGCATCATCAATATAAGAATCCAAACCTTTCAAATTGACATTTCGGTAAACGGCATCTGTCTGAAACATGTGAATCCCATCGGCAATTTTATAGACTAAGCTATCGCCGATTACACTGTGTCCATTGCCTTTCAACGTCAAGACGTCACCGTGATTTGATTGTAGAATAAAATGCCTGTAATAATTATCCCGATTATAAAAATTCAGCCAGTAATTATTCACATCTTTTGATGCCATGAAAGCTCCCCTCTTGTACCCATTCAAATATCAGAAGTTCCTCGTGGTGATTTCATCTTAACATGATTCATGGCGATCATCAATCAACGGGCCGTCCCGGTATGGTAGCGATGATATCTTATAACACCGGAAGGGCGCCATGATGCCTATCATCCCGAAACCTTTCGTTCTTCGTTTCGTCTTTGACGGGATGTCCTGACAGAAACAGGATTCTCGTACATATTTTATTGATAAACTCGATATCATGAGAAATGACAAAAATAATCCGACCGTTTGCTATCCTTTGAACTTGTGTCGCCACTTTATTCATACTGTCCAAGTCAAGCCCGGAGGTCGGTTCATCGAATATAATGATTTCCTTACCGTCCATAAGAGCGGAGGCGATTACGACCCTTTGCTTTTGTCCACCGGATAAAGAGAGCGGATGGGCTTCTAAATATGCCGATAAGTCAAGCTCTTCAGCAATTCTCTTTGCCTTAGCCCAGTCCGCATCCTCTTGTGAGAGAAAAAGCAGTTCTTTCCATACCGTGTCTAAAAACAGTTGATGATTCACGTCCTGCATAACCATGGAACAACATCTCCGTCTTTGCCTTGCCTTAATCGATTTACCGGAAGGCGAACGTTTTATTTCCCCCTTGCCTTTTAAAATACCGCATATCGCATAGGCAAGCGTTGTCTTACCCACGCCGTTTCTCCCCATGATACCGATGATTTCACCTTTCGTACATTGGCATTCGGGTATGTGCCAAAGTACTTCGCCATGCTTATACGCATAAGAAAAATTGTTGATGTACAAATCCGCTTTTCTCGGACCACCAATCTCAAAATGACGCTCTCTCAGCTTATCATGTAACACCGGTGCGACGAGACTTCTGATGCCCATGGCCTCCCTCTCTTTTTCGGACAGGTCGGTCAGTTCTTTCGTCGTCATGATTTTCTTTATCTCGCCATAATCCATATAAACAATCCGATCAACGAACGACATCAAATAGTATACTCTATGTTCGGCAATGAGGATGGTCTTCCCCTCTTTTTTCAACTGGTCAATGACTTCTCTCAAATCTTCGATGGCATCGGCATCCAAGTTACTGCTCGGCTCATCGAACAGGACAATGTCCGTATCCGTCATATAAACAGCCGCGCAGGCAACCTTTTGCTTTTCGCCGCCGGACAGATGAAAGATTTCCCTGTTCAACAAATTTTCCATATTCAGACCGGCTGTTGTGGCAGCCAATCTTTCCTTCATTCTCTCCGGACTTTCCCTGTGATTCATTAAGCCGAACAAAAGCTCATCCGTGGTATTGATATTGAAAAATTGGGATTTGGGATTTTGAAATACGGAACCTACCTGCTTTGACAGTTCTTGAATACCGGTCGAGGACAACTCCTCCCCATTCAGAGACACTTGTCCGGACAGGGTCCCTGCCAAGTGATTCGGTATGATACCGTTGATTGCACTTAAAAGTGTAGATTTTCCCGACCCGGATTTCCCTAAAAGTAAAATTGTTTCTCCTTTATGAATGGTCAAATTAATTTTTTTTAGGGCATATTCACGCTTCCCGTCATATTGAAATGAAACATTACGGAAGGCAATCACAGAACCCCTCCTTTCATGAATATACCAAGTATCATGATACCGAGATAAACAAGCACCATCAGCACATCGCTCAAACGAAAACCGATCTCCGTCAAAAATGTTCGCGTGTCGTATAATCCCAAACCTCTGGTGAGGGCGGCAACGGTCAATTCATCGCCCGTCTTGATCAGTGAATACACCAAAGGCACATAGAGATATTCCACCGTTTTCACCGGATGCCTCAAAAAGCCGACCGGACTGAAGTGCACACCCCGCAATCGCATGGCATTGAAAATACTTTTAGACGTCACCTTGATTGTGGGAAAATATCGAATCATGACCAGTACGATAATCTGAAAACCTAAAGGCACTTTCATCTTTTGAAGAGCCAGAGAAAATTCTGCAATACTTGTGGTCAAGACCAAGTATCTGCCGTAAACAAACAGCGGAAACAGCAGGGTGAACAGGTTGACCATCCCTTTGAACATGATGACTTCGACAAGACAGTATATTATCAGATATACGAGCACTCTTTTGTAATGCTTACACAGCAGCAACAGACCGAACGCAATGAAGATATATAGCCCGACAATACGGGGCGGCATGTATGAAAAGATGGCCGTCCCCATAATGAAAAGCAGGATTAATTTTGTTCTCGGGTCCAGTTTAAAACGTTCCATGGCTAGGCAATCCCGGCTCTTTCAAAATGCTTTTTCAACATGGCCTTACCGATAAATCCCCCGATGAAAGCACAAACTGCCGTTATGATAACCACGATAATCAAATTCGTCGGCGTGATATTGGCCATCCAATCGTTGATCTGCTCCGCCGTCAATCCGGCTGCTCTTAGCGGTTTATCACCCATAAAATAATATACCAACACCAATCCTATCGACCAGAATGAGAAAAATATATATCCTATATTATTTTTCATAAAACTTTTATAGTTTCCGGATTGAGATACGATTTCGGCCAGAATGACACCGAAATAGCCGAAGACCGTAGGCCACGCACCGCCCATTGCAATCCATGTGATTGTAACGATGACGGTGCCGAATATCAGTATGGCCCATTTTTTCCGTACCTTTGCCACAAAAAGCATGTACAAAGGCGCCAATACAAGGCTTGTGACCCCTTGGCCGATGAACAAAAATTTAGAAGACATGGCAACCAACGCACCGGCAATAATATTAAATCCTATGTAATATATCGCTAGGATTACTCCGATTGTAATATAATCTTTTACCTGCATTTTTTCTTTCATGACAATCCCCCTTATATTCCATTTCCCATTTGCATATGATACATATTGGCAAAAATCCCATCACTTTCAATTAAAGCCGCGGCATCACCGCTTTCCATAACTTCACCGTCCTTTATGACCACAATGTGGTCCGCTCCGATAACCGTACGCATTCTATGGGCAATTACTAACACGGTTTTATCTTTTATAAGCTCGGAGATACCGGCCTGTATCTTGCTTTCATTTTCCGCATCAAGGGAAGCCGTCGACTCATCAAGCAATATGACGGGGGCATCTTTGAGCAACGCTCTGGCAATCGATATTCTTTGACGCTCGCCACCCGATAGATTGGCACCGTTTTCTCCAATTAGCGTGTCGTAGCCTTCCGCCAATTTTTCAACAAATTCATCACAGTTCGCCAACGCCGCAGCCCTTCTTACTTCCTCATCACTTGCACCTTCTCTGCCCAGGCGGATGTTTTCCATCACCGATGCATTAAAAAGCATCACTTCCTGAAAAACAATTGAGAACTTTTCTAATAGTATTTCGGGATCGATTGTCGATATGTCCACCCCGCCTATGGTAATTTTGCCGCCCTGAATATCCCAAAATCTGGCGGCTAATCCGGCTGCCGTTGTCTTTCCGCCTCCGGATGGACCCACAAGGGCTGTGATTTCCCCCTGTTTGGCTGTAAACGAAACATTTTTCAGTACATTAATTCCCTCTTCATAAGAGAAGTTTACATTGTCAAATACAATATCATAGTTTTCCGGTTGAAATACCGTACATCCCCCTTGACTCGGCATCTCATTGATCTCTTGCATCCGCTCAACGGTTCGTTCTAAAAACATAATAACCGTCATGTCGTAAAAAGCCTTGATGATTGGATTAAAAACAACACTTGAAACAATCATAAATGCGAGATAGGTAAATAGATCTACTTTTCCCTCGATGATGAGATATGCACCGTATACCGTCATGGTCAACATACCCAATCGTAGAATCGAAAAGGATATATTCAATATGGCTCCCGGAATAAGTTCGCCCCGTTTCTTTATTTTCATATCCCGGTCGTACTTTTGATGTAACTTATCAATGAAGTGTTTTTCCCGATTGTACGCCTTGATTTCCTGTACTAATGAAAGCGCTTCTTGCAAATCATCAATAATACGCCTTGACATGTCAAAAACTTCTCTATTCAGTTTTGCTATACGTTTCTTCGATATGAAAAATATCAAAAATGCCACCGGTAAAGCCCAGAAAAGCGAGAGGGTTAATCTATAGTCAAAATAAAGCATCAGAAGAAACATCAGGGATATACTGATGAGTCCGCCGTATGACTTGGGCACCGTATTTGCAAACAGCATCTCTCTAATCCATACGTCACTTAACATCGACGCGCTGAGGTCTGCAAGATCTTTTTTACTGAAATAGGACAAAGGCAACATTTTTAATTTTTCGGCCAAAGAAATCCTGGACCGGGCACTCTCTTCATAAACTTTCATACTGCATTTTTTCAAATCATTTCTGGAGGCAAAATACATCAATATAAAAATAGCGAGAATGATGCCGACAAAATGTATGAGAGACAAATGCAATGGAGAAACATGCCCCAGGAATTCGTCTACATACTGTTTCAAAAATATCAACGACACCCCCATGGTAAGCATTATCGAAAGATTAAGCAGCACACTGCTTATGATGCCTTTGAATAAATCATTGACACCTTCATCAGTAAGTGCATATTTTTTTTGTAATCGTTCCCTCATCGCTATGCCCTCCGTATATTCCAATCAATAGTCCTTTGATATTCATCCCACATTTGTTTGTATAATCCGGCTTGCTCCATCAAGCTGTCATGGTCCCCATATTCCACAATCTTTCCTTGTGCCAAAACGGCAATATGATCTGCATTTTTCACAGTCGTCATTCTATGCGCTATCATAATGGTCGTCTTTCCCTCACTCAACGCCTGAAGTGCCGCTTGAATTAAATGCTCATTTTCCGGATCGGTAAAAGCCGTTGCCTCATCCAACAGGACGATTGGTGCATCCTTTATAAATGCTCTGGCCAACGCAATTCTTTGCTTCTCACCACCGGATAAATAGGTCCCCTTACTGCCGATTATTGTTTCAAGGCCCATCTCTAAGTTATCGACAATTTCTTTTGACCGCGACCGTCTTAGGGCATTTTGCAACACTTCATCGCGCACAGCTCTGCCAAAGCAGATATTGTCACGCAGCGACGTCTTAAACAATTCCGTGTTTTGAAATACGAACGATATGCTATGCATAAGGGTCTCTTTATCATAGTCCTTGATATTCTTACCGCCGATTAATATTTCTCCGGCGTTGACATCCCAGAATCTGGCAGCCAGGCGGGCAACCGTTGTTTTGCCCGAACCCGATGGCCCGACGAAAGCAAGCGTTTCTCCTTTATTTACTTTAAAACTGATCCGGTCCAACACCTTCTTTTCGCCATCATAAGAAAAGACCACATCTTTAAATTCTATGTCCTGTCCTTGAAGCGGCTCCTTTTTCTCCGGATAAACCATCGCCTCATAATGCAGCAGATGATGGAATCGATCCATCGACTGGTCGGCTATCATGTATTTATATTTGAAATAACCGGTCTTGACCATAACCAAGGATAACTGTGGTGCCACGAGAATGTACAACACAAAATTGCTGATAACCGTTCCGATATGTCCGTCATTATTGATGATGAGTATTGCGGCAGGAATTAAAAAAAGGGCCGTCGATTCCGTAAAAACGAGATGCCAAGAAGCCGGTCTTATCAATAGCTTGTTCTGTGCAATAATCATATCCCTATAGTTCAAAATGGAATTATAAAATCTGGTGAAGGATTTTACACTCTGACCAAAGGTCTTTACCACCGGTATTGATCGGACATATTCAACGGCTTCCCCGTTCATCTCCTCAAGGGCATCCATGTATTTTTGATAGAATGCCTTCCCTTCATCATTCATCATTCTACTCATCATAAAAAAAGATAGGAGAATTGGCATAATGGCCGCCAAGCCCAAGCGCCAATCAAAATAAAAGAAGACAATTAAAATGAGGACAGGTGTTACGATCGCACTGACCATTTCAAAGAGTTGATGTGCCAATAAACCATGGGTCTCCGACGCACCGTCATTTATAATCTTTCTTATCTTGCCGCTACTATACATATGAAAGAAGCCCAAGGGCATATGCATTATTTTTTTGAAACCGACTTTTTTAATCCCCTTTTCCACTTCAAACGCGACAAAATGGGAAAAGAGAATCCCCACAAAATAGACAACCATCCCCACTACGGTCGTAACAAAAACCATCGCGGCATAATACTTTACATCCGCCATGGAAATATCGCTCCTCTTGGCAAAAAGTTCATTGCTGATCTTCCAAATGAAATAAAATGGCAAAATCTGTATGAAAGATGAGACCGCAGACAACAGCATGGACACCGCCATAAGCAACTTTTTGTTGCCCATGTAAGGCGCAATTTTTTTAAAAAATGCCTCTTTTTTAAGATTCTTTTTTCCCATATATCCTCCTATTCGTTATAAGACGAATGATGACAATTAACGAAAGCTAACCGCTTCTATTATTATCTTAATAATTCCGCCTATAAATAAAAGTGATAGAGAGACAAAAAAATAAGCTAATCGGTTAAATTAGCTTATACGATACGTTCTGTTATTTATTTTTCATTTTTCTTCTATACTGGGAAGGGGTGCAGTTGAATTTTTTTTGGAAGGCCTTTGAAAAATTGCTGTGATAGTTAAAGCCCACGCGTCTGTAGATATCACTTATTTTATAACCGCTGTCTTCCAGCAATGTGGCGGCCTTCTCCAAGCGTTTGTTTAAATGATAACTGTAAGGTGAAATACCGTACACTTCATAAAAAATATTTTTCAAACCACTCAAGCTGATAAAAAAATGATCGGCCATATATTCCATGGAGTAGTATCGGTCTAAATTCGTATCCAGAAATTCTTTTATACTGTTGAACAGGATAATCTTCTCTTCACTGAAATCCTTGAAATTAATCCCTTTATAATCCCGGTGAAATGCGGCCGATTCCGATAAAAGTTCCAGTGATTTTGCTCGCATTAAAATCTTATTATCATTTTCTACGGCATTTTTAATTTCATCAAATAATTTGTTAATTTTATAATTCCCTTTATGAATAAAGCCATTACGGAGAAGATTGCTATGATAAAATTCTTCTAAAAATGGCCTGTCCAAAGATTGATTCTCTATGGCGTCCTTCATGTCTTTATAAAAGTAGGAGACACCGACCAATTCCACATCCTTATTCCGGCTGTGATATTTTGACATCTTAAAATTACTTGATACATTTAATATATCTCCGCAATTCAGTCTTCTTTCCCTGTCGTTTTCCATTGCAAAGGATATATTCCCTTTCATAACTTTATATATCATTAATGAGTCGTCATAAAAAGAATATAAGCCCTTTAAATCAATATCTCTGTAAATGACATTTGTTTTAAACATATATATGCCATCCATGATTTTATATGCAAATGCCTCTCCGATTACGCCATATCCATCCCCTTTAAAAGATATGATATCACCGTTTACAGTATCTAAAATAAAATGTTTTTGAAAATTGTTTTTTTCGCGAATCGTCATCTCATGATTTTGTCCATCTGTTGATACCATGTAATCCCCCTCCTACAACAATATATGTACACTGTAATTCTATCAGGGCTTCCGGTTTAATAATATCATTTAAAATATTAGTTATCAATTGTCACCGATGTCCTATTGAAAACATGGTATCGAATCATGATAAAATAAGAACATGACTGCTTCATAATAATATAAGTCTTCATGAAAAGCACCGTTTCGAGTCGACTCGAAACGGTGCTGATTCGGGATTGTAAAAAATACTGTTCCGGTGGCAAATTAGGGATACCTCATCTCTTGATTGCCCTACGGACAGTTCAAAGGCACTTTGGATGGCAAAACCGGCTTGCTTTGTACAATGATATCAACCACTTCATATAAAACTTATGTTGAAGCATGAAATTTATACCATGGATTTGACCCCTTATTGTGATATTCAAGGGCTTGTTTTTTAAGCCCGACACCACCCGTATCCGATTTTAACGTATGTTCGTTGTATCGGCTCTACGCCGTCCCGCTGTGCAAGAAATAGGGTTCTTACCGCTATGCCGTACGCTCTGATATATTACATCTCCACCGCATACTGTGCTTGCCATAACCTCGCATAGTAACCGTTCTTCTCCAGAAGTTCTCTATATGTTCCTTTCTCGCGTAAATCTCCTTTTTGAAATACCAGAATCTGATCTGCATTTTGAATCGTCTTTAAATGATGGGCCACGACAAGAGCCGTCCTGTCCTTTGCCAATTCCGTTATGGCGTCTTGAATCAGTGATTCATTGACGGGATCGACATTACTGGTCATCTCATCAAGAATTAAAATCGGTGCGTCTTTCAAGAATGCCCGTGCGATGGAAATCCTCTGACGCTGTCCGCCCGACAACAATCCGCCGTTCTCCCCGATATCCGTTTCATAACCATTTGGTAGACCCATGATAAAGTCATGTATCCTTGCTTTCTTTGCAGCTTCAATAATTTCTTCTCTTGTTGCTCCTTTTTTACCGACTCTGATATTTTCCTCTATCGTGTTGTCAAACAGTTGAACGTTTTGCATGACGATGCTGATGCGATCAAGCAATTCATCATAAGGAATCTCTCTGATATCAACACCACCGAGTGTAATCTTACCTTTTTTTACATCATAAAATCGTAACAGCAAGTTGGTGATGGTCGTCTTGCCACTCCCGGATTCGCCCACCAATGCCGCCATGGTTTTTTCATCGATAGAGAAACTTAATTGTTCCATTTTGAATTCATCTTCTTCATAAGAAAAATCAACATTTTCAAAAGCAATATCATTACGTGCCGGCTCAATACCATCGACCTTATCCGGGATTGTCTCCGCATATAGGATTTTTGAAAGACGTTCATAGCTGTCGACAGCGGAAACATAGTACATGTAATGTTGTTCCATGGCGGCAAACGGCTTGTAGAATTCTTTTGAAATTACTGCAAAGATAATGAAATGCAAAATATTCAGATGTCCCTTGATGACGAACATTGTTCCCGCAATCAGCAGGACAAGATAGCCGATGTCCAGTAGAAAACCGAATATGGACAATTACTTCGCCTTGAATCTTGAAGCAACCTTACTCGTTTCACCGAATTTTTCCGTCTTCCTCATCAAATCACAATCCAAACTCTTGTTATTCGAAAAACTTTTTAATACCGGTATGCCCCTGACGTATTCAACGAAAAGACTGACCATGTCGAGCAGCGCCGCGTTGTTTTGATTCTCCACCTTTTCCGATGCCTTAATCGTTCGATACAAAAAGAACAGTGCAATCGGAACGGATACGACCATCAAGACGGCGAGATACACATTTAGAATTACAAGACCCGTCAATACCATGGCCACAACCAGAAAATCACCGAGCATTCTCGACCACATGTGTCCTACCACCATGGACATATTGTCAACGTCTTTGTGGAGTACCGTATTGATTTCGCCCAGTCTTTCGTTGGTGTAAAATCCCAAACTGAATTTTTTCAACCGAATAATCATTTGCTCTCTGATGTTCTGCACAATATCAAAGCCGGCATGATGTTTTGCCATGTCCGCCACCATATTACAGATCCCCTTGACAATGACCAGCACGGCAATGGCGATGAAATATCTATATAGACTCTCCATGCTTACACCGGCAAATATATGAAATAATATCGTAAATACGATGATGAGCATGGCAATGCTGCTTAACCCGTACAGTGCAAAAAATACACCGGATATTATCAAACTTCTCTTTCCTTTGCCCGTCAGAAGTCGAAATAATTCTTTAAACATGGAACGTCTCCTCTCTCAAATGCCAACAATCGACCTTATTCTGTGCCACCACCATATCATTATAGAATTTACATTTTCTCATCAGCACTGTAGGGCTGTCCGCATCAAGTACGGTACCTTTATCCATTACGATAATTTGGTCGGCATTTCTGATGGTATTGAGATGGTGCGCAATGGTGATGACCGTCTTGTCTTTTCTTAAATCATCAATGGCCTCGCTGATCAACCGTTCATTTTCACTATCCACCGCCGCCATGGCTTCATCCAATATCAAGATTGGTGCATTCTTCAATATCGTTCTTGCAATGGAAATCCGTTACTTCTCGCCCCCTGAGAGTTTGACGCCCATTTCGCCAATTCGCGTATCGTAGCCTTGCGGTAGTGCCGAGATAAAGTCATGACATCTTGCCTGCTTCGCCGCTTCGATAACTTCATCTCTTGTCGCATTTTCTTTCCCGATTGCGATATTTTCAAATATACTTAAATCAAATAAGATGACTTCCTGCTGTACGCAACCGATGAGCCGCGATATTTTCTCCTGACTGTATTCCTTTATGTCTTTGCCATTGATCTCTATTTGCCCGCTGTCCACATCCCAGAAGCCCATGAGCAAATTGGCTATGGTGCTCTTTCCGCAACCGCTGGGACCGACAAAGGCATTCAATGTGTTTTGTTTCAATACAAGGTTGATATCTTTCAATGCAAAACCGTCTTCCGTATATGAAAAATTGACGTTATGAAACGCAATGTCGCCGACGGCCAAAGATTCTCCCGTTTTATCGGTCGGCAGTGGTACTAATAAAACTTTTCCTATCGCCTTGAGTGCCTCATTAAAGATAATTGAAAAATGATGCAGGGTGGCCGTCTTACTTACGGATGCGGTAAATATATTTGATAAGATCACGGCCAGTATGAAGTGGGCCGTTGTGATTTCTCCATAGTAAAGGAAAACACTGCCTAAAATCATCGTAATGACAACGCCGACTTCCATAAAAATATCAATGAGGCCCATCGGAACGGTAACAGCCCCCATACTGCCCATCAGATTATCTACATATGACCTTGCCGTATTAAGTGCCCTGTCGCTGAGTGTTTCTTCTTTCGAGAACGCTTTGATGATGGCAATATTTTGTGTGTATTCCATCATCTCTTCACGCATTTTCATCTCTTGATTAAAATATATTTGAAACTTATCTTTAATCAATTTTGATGATAACATCCTCACCAGAATCATCAGCGGAATCCCCGCAATCATGCCAATCGCAAGTCTGTAATCTACGAATAGCATCGCTATAAAAATGATAAGCGGAAAAAGTGTGGCCGACATGATTTCAGGACGCCCGTGTGCAAGGTAGATTTCCACCTGCTCAACATCATGCTGCACGATATTCGTCAGTTCTCCCGTATTGTGCTCTTTGAAAAATCCCAAATTCAATTTCTTCAGATGTTCAATTATTCTCAGCCTCAAGTCCGTCAGTTTCTCATAGGCCTTTTCATGTGCCACTTTAGTGGAAAAATAATAAAACACGCCTTTCAGTAAATACGAAGCAAATATCAACACAAAAACATATTTCACATTATCCATCACCGTGTTTCCGCTCACCAATGAACTGATTAAATAAACCAGTAACACTTGCGGCAATAAATCAAACACGATTTTTAATGTCAGCAGAAAGTTTGATAACCCGTTTCTTCCAACCACTATCTTTTGCAGTTCTTTTTCATTCACGAACAACACTCCTTCCAAAATCGAACAACACTCCTTCCAAAATCGAACAATAGTGAATTAATATTCAATATTAAAGTTTAAAGGAAGACTTTGCCATCGATGCAAAGCCTTTCTAATTTTATAGGGAGTCCACCCCCGTATAGTAACATTTCGCCATTAATTTCAACATATTCTCAGCCCATTCCGCACTTTTATAGTGCCGTGCAATCTCTAATAAGCCTTCCGTGAAATTACTCGCCAATATGTGGGACAACATTGGATCGTACTTCGGCTTCAACTGCCTGCTCAAGCCCTCTTCAATGTGCTTTTGCATTTGCGCTATCAGTTGCCCCTTCGCTTGCATGTGCTTCGTCCCCGAACTTTTATCCATCAAAATAATGAACTTTTTCCGATCCCGTAACAGTTTACGAACATAGATTGCTCCGGCTTCCTCAAACCGTTCGGAAGCGGTCCCCCGCGGCAATGCCTCCTCTTCGTTAAAGGCCGCGTTGAAGTGAACATTGACGGGTTCGACAATGGCATCAAATAATGATGCCTTATTTTTAAAATAGGTGTAAATCAGGGCTACGGGAATATCGGCTTCCGCCGCAATCTCCGTCAACTTCGCACTGCGGTAGTCTTTTTCGTAAAAAATCTTTTCCGCCGCTTCGAGTATTCTATTTCTTACCTCCTCCTTCAATACCTGTGCCACAACATCCTCCTCTTATTAACTACCGTCTGCCTTAATATTAAATCTTTATTCAATATTTGTCAATGCAATATCATAAAAAATCGTCTATGACTATCTTCAGATATCCTTACACAAAATGAACGGTACGGAATAAATCCCGTACCGTTCATAAAACGGATAAAATGTATCCATCTTATCTTCCGTCTTGCTTCCGTCTTAGCGTCAGCAGAAACATTGCCGAAACAAGCAACGTCATACTTGCCGCTTCACCGCCAAAGCCGGTCGCCGGCAGTTTCTTACGACTTTGTTCATTCGTATTCCTGCCGGTATGAGTTCTTTGCGTACCCTGCTCCGTCCCGCTATGTCCTTGATTCGGATCTTGAATGACGGCATTGGCCACGACTTTCACAGCTGCCGTTACAGACAGCACGCCCTGCTTCACTTCAAGCTCGTGGTCACCCGCCTTAATATCTGCCGGCAGAACCGCGCTCAGTACAAGATTGCCGTCGGCATCAGCCGCGACTGCTGCAAGAACCGCACCATGCAAAAGAACGTTTACTGTCTCGTTCGGCATAAATCCAGTACCGTTGACCACAATCTTAGTGCCCGGTTTGATGCCATCTACAATTGTTTTACCTTGTTCATCTGTGAGCTTCACCTCAGGTGCCATCACATGTACCGTGACGGCCGTCGGGTTCTTCGCATCCGTCACCGTACCGTTTACCGTGAAAGTGGCTTTTCTTGCGTAGGCATCCGTGGAGACGGTATCCCATGTGATTGCTTCACTGCTTACGTCCCCGTTGGACCACTTCACTTGAACCGTCGTCGGCAATACGGGTGCCGTTCCTTTGACGGTATACACATCATCGTTGGTCATGACCTCCGTCACCGTCGCCGGCTCTACCGTAATATCGGCCGTCAAGGATTTACCTGCTACCGTCGCCGTTAAGGTATATTGACCGCCCGTACGTTTTTTATAATCATCGCTGTAGGACCAGAAAATGGTCTCGTCACTCGTATCACCGTTGCTCCAGGTCACCGTCGCCGTTACCGGTACGTTCGGTGCTGTTCCGGAGGGTGTTGTTACGTTTGTTGCCGCGGCATCCGTACCTGAGAATACAACCTTCGTCGCCGTAGCAGGCGTGACGGTTACATTGGCCGTTACATCCATGCCGTGAACCGTTGCCGCCAAGGTGTACTTGCCGCCCTCACGTTTCTTGTAATCGTTATTTTCCGGCCAGACAATCGTTTCTTCCGTCGTTGTCCCGTTACTCCAGAATACGGTCGCTTTTTCCGGTAGGGTAGGTGCCGTTCCGGCAGCGGTCGTCACATCCGTCACGGTCAGTTCCGTTCCGGAAAAGACCACCTTCGTTACCGTCGCATCCACTACATTGACATTCGCCTTCAGTTCCGTACCCTGTACATTCGCCGCCAGCGTATACGTTGTACCGGCCGGCTTTGTATAGTCGTTGTTCTCCGGCCATGGAATTGTCGCGGATTCGGTATCACCGTTACTCCAGGTCACCGTCGCCGTCGCCGGCAGATTCGGTGCCACACCGGTTGTCGTCGTGACATCGGCTATATGAACATTCGTGCCGGTGAAAACGACCTTGGTTACCGTGGCGGGTGTGACCGTGACATCAGCCTGTAATGCCGTACCGAGGACATCCACCGCCAGCGTATAATGACCACCTTCGCGTTTTTTATAATCTTCGTTTGCCGGCCAGGTAATCGCTTCCTCCGTTGTGTCGCCGTTGGACCACGTCACCGTCGCCGTTGCAGGCAAGGTCGGCGCCGTGCCCGATGCCGTTGTTACACTTGCCGTCGCGCTATCCGTATCTTTAAAAACGACCTTGGTTACCGTCGCCGGGGTCACCGTGACGTTCACCTTCAGAGCTGTACCTTGAACGTTTGCCGTCAACACGTACTCGCCGCCTTCGCGTTTTTTATAATCTTCATTTGCCGGCCAGGTAATCGCCTCCTCCGTTGTATCACCGTTGGACCACGTTACCGTCGCTGTCGTGGGCAAAGTCGGCGCCGTACCCGATGCCGTCGTTACACTCGTTTCCGATACTTCCGTACCTTTGAAAACGACCTTGGTCACCGTTGCCGGGGTTACCGTGACGTTTACCTTCAAGTCCGTGCCTTGAACGTTTGCCGCCAAAATATAGTTGCCACCTTCCGGCTTCATATAATCCGGATTTTCCGGCCAAGTGATTTCTTCCGCACTCGTATCACCGTTGCTCCAGGTCACCGTTGCCGTTGCCGGCAAGGTCGGGGCTGTGCCCGATGCCGTCGTCACGTTCATTTCCGATACTTCCGTATCTGTAAAGACGACCTTAGTTACCGTCGCCGGGGTCACCGTGACGTTCACCTTCAGGTCCGTTCCATTGACATTTTTCGTCAACACATAGTTGCCGCCCTCACGCTTTTTATAATCGTTATTTTCCGGCCATGCAATAAGAACATTATCCACATCCCCATTGGACCAGGTGACGGTTGCTCTGACCGGTAAGGTCGGGGCCGTGCCCGATGCCGTCGTCACATTCGTCTCCGATACTTCCGTTCCTTCAAAAACGACTTTGGTTGCCGTGGCGGGTGTCACGTTAACAGTGACCTTCAACGCCGTCCCGTGTATATTCCGTGTCAGCGTGTAGGATCCGCCCTCAGCATTCTCATAACCGTTATTTTCCGGCCAATCGATGGCCACGTCCTCGGTATCTCCATTGGACCAGGTTACCGTCGCCGTTACCGGCAAGGTCGGGGCCGTACCCGATGCCGTCGTCACGTTCGTTTCCGATACTTCCGTACCTTTGAAAACGACTTTCGACACCGTTGCGGGATTGACATTGACCGTCACCTTAACATCGCCGGCATAACCTGCCACTTTACCGAGCACCTCGAACGTGCCACCGGCACGATTCTGCCAGAGGCTGTCGGCAAATGCCGTCCAATTCACCGGGGCCGTGCCCGTCGTGTTGTCTGCATACTTTACGTTTACCTCTGTCGGTAAAACGGGTGGTGTCCCCGAATTTGTCGTTACCGGTGCGGGATTCGTAACGGCCTGAATCCCCTCCACCGTCATATCATAGGTGAAGGCCTTGCCGTTCGCCGTCGTCAATGTCACTTGTGTCGAACCTTCGCTGACACCTTTGAGCATATTGTCGACCACTTCAATAATTGCCGGATTTGCCGAAGACCAGGTCCCTTCAAAGGTAAAGATGCCCGCTTCAATGGGAAAGACCCCATCTGAATACGCCGCATTCACCACTTTGGGCGAAACCGTCCGGTTCAGCGGCACCTTCGTGATGTCGATGGTCGGCTTGGATGTCCCGCTAACCATTGCATCCCGTAAATTGACCTGCAAAATCCTAGCTCCCGTTAGTGCCGTGGTGCTCTCATCCGTCAAGGTCATTACGGACGCCTCGCCCACCCAGGTAGAACCGTACGGGTATTTCGGACCGACAAGTCCGGCAATGCCGTAATGCTTGATGGACGGGTCAATCAGGTAGATATAGTGTCCCGTCTCCTGGCCGGTCTGATTCACCCAATCCGCCTTCTCCGCGGCCCATTGGTCAATGGCTTTATCCACTTGACGGGAACCCCATGCAATGACTTCCCTATTACTTCTTATACCGTTGTATGTTATAGCAAATGTATCCGTCCCGTTGGGCCGATCATGGCTGATGGTTTTCGTGGCACCCGCTTCAATTGCCCGTGCCAATGCTATATATTCAATCTCATTGGACCACTTCGGATTCAGGTATGCTTCACGACTGATACCTTTCGCAGCCAAGTACTGCGCCACGGTGGTTGTCGAGTTCATTTCCGGAAATTTCACGCCGGTATCCAGCGCATCCTGACGCCAATATTTGATGCGTGCCAAGGCAGCCGCCTTTACGCCATCCTGTATTAGGTTCGCCTCGATATGAACCGGTGTCCCCCCGCCTAAATCATATTTACTGTAATCAAGTTTTTCCGCTGCAGATACGTAAGTCGGCATATTAGCAAACATGCTCAAACACAGACTGACGCATAACAGCAACGATAAGAAAACTGACTTTCTTTTCATTCATGGCCCCTTTCTTAGTAAAATCTCCCATTTGTAACTGATTTCGTTCATTATATACATATATCCGGCAAAAGTCCACCTTTGTACATGGATTCATAACAAATACCAGTGGAATGGATTGTTTTTGTTGGGTAAATAACGCTCTTTGGCAATTCTTTCATCACGCTCTTGATTGGTCATTTCATAACCATCCCTCTCCGTTGTTTCTCCTTTTAAATCAATCCGGCTGTTATGATGGACGGCCATTCCCCTATCCGGCTACCATTTCGTCACATAGACTTTGACTCTCTTTGTCCGTAAGGCAATCTCCTCTTGATAGAATGTTAATTGAAACGTATCATAACCCATGAAGTCTTCCTGCGTGATATACGCCTCCTCATTACCGATGATCTCGTTATCTTCATTGTATAAGTTTGCTTTTATCTTTATATCCCTATCGATGATATCACCCTTGGCTGCTGAAATCTCGCCCAAGATCTCTAAACTGTCCGCATCATCAATCTTTACGGAAATATTTTCCATAATGACACCCAGCTTTTCTTCCATGCTTTCAATTCTCTCGATATGGCCTTGCAACTCACTTCGAACATTTTTCAAATTTGGCGCTTCATGCTGCACCCGTACTTCGCAGTCGAGCAGGAACCACTTTCCGTCCTCCCCGAGCCTGAATAATGTGCTATACGCATAGCCATTGGTAATATCCGTAACGGTAATGCTCGTCACGGCACTGTGCTTCAGCAATCTGCTCCCGGCTTCCAAAAATACGGCGCCAACCATTATATAGGCTCCGGGAATAATCGTAGCATCTCTCATGTCGGTGCCGGTGAGCCAATCATCCTTATCATACTGTGCCCCGTCATTGATAATTTGTGCTTCGTCAATATGTACTTCCATTCTTTTCGCCGTGCGATTCAGGATTTTATAATGTAATACGTATGCTTCTTTCTCTTCTTGAAAATGTCTCTTCTCATGAGCGATTACTTCAATCCCCAATGTGCCATCCTTATATAGTTGATTTGTCATAATATCCTCCCTTGCCATACTCTCATAGCCCCTTAAGACGGTTTCTGTAAATGCGGTTTCATGTGTGCGTTCATTCTTTCTGATACGATGTATGCACGGTATCCCATCCCACGTCCGGCACATGCTACTCGTATAATAAGACTCTGTACATCATAGATAAACACATTCTACTTGACTCTCAAACATGCATCGATAATTGAAATGATATATTACTTCGTGCATTGATGGTCTCGGTGTTAAATACAGAAAGTATATCTACAGGTAAAATCACTCGCACTTCAGCAGATGCTCTTCATCGTATTCCTGTTAATCTTAATCTTTTGACATTTTCAAATATAAATCCAAACCTCTTGTTGACATATCCGGCAAACATAGTTTCCATTGCTTTTCAATATATGTTGTACATAATATTCATCAAACACATTATAATATACAATTCTATCCGTGAACTTTATATCTATAGGTGGATACCCCCATTTTCATTAACTCAAGATTTGCCAGCAGTCTTCCCGTCCTTCCGTTTCCATCAATAAATGGATGAATCCCCTCAAATTCTACGTGAAATTCGGCTAGCTTTGTAATAACGTGTTCTTCACTTGCGAAATAGTTTCGTAACAGCTCTTCCATTTTAGGTTTAATCAAATAAGGTTGAACAGGCTCGTGCTGAACACCCATAATACGAACCGGAACTTTACGATATATGTCTTAATCCTCTTTTTGTCAGCAAGTACAAGATAATGGATCTATTTTGTAATACTTTCATTTATTTTCTTTTACCAGCTCACGGACAAAATCAAAAGCCTCTTTATGTCCTGCCACTTCCATGTGATCTTTTAAAGGTTTCTGATCAATTATTAGACCAAGCAACACTAAATCAGTTTCTCTTAATGTTAATGTATTTCCTTCAATGGCATTGGCGTTGTAGGTATATTCAACAATGAATTCTTCATTCAGTCTTTCGAGCTCTCCTTCAGTTATAGGCCTCTTGCCAACAAGTTCTCTTTTTTTTACGGTCAATTTATAATAGAAGGCTTTCTCTTGATTTATAACGTCCATCCGATGGCTTTACAGCATCTATTGGTATTTTTCAACTTCTCCCTTCTTGATAAGCTCCCGATATTTTACCTCCTGAGCATAATATTCTTACTCTCCTGTCAGAAATGCCCCACCTTTCAGCAGCTTGTTCCGTCGTCATAAGCATAAATCAACCCTCCAATCTCCCTTATTATATCTTTATCGGAATAATATCAAGCCTATCGGAATAACGTTTTCTATTTATCGGAACAATAGAAATATTGCAGAATATTATTCAAAAACCTATTGTTGGGATAATATATCGTATCGATAAAATTCCTCTCCCATTAAGCATACTCTTGTTATTTGGATTTCTAATCCCTCATATCAACCCTTGTCTATTAATGAATTACCAATCAGTACTTTTAATGAGGCTTATTCCCTGCTACCGTTCTTCCAACGATAACCCGTGAATAAGCCTTGATGACAATGCTCTACTTATTTTTCACATTCGGTTCGGATATCAATATCACCGTCTCAACATGAGATTTTTAGGCTATTTCATGTTAGCATTAACTAATTTTTCCACTTCACTCGATATTTCTGTAAATATTTCTTTATAATTCATAGTTCCAATGTTTGCTTTGTTTATATGCTTATCAAAAATAACACCCATTTGTTCATCAAAAAATATATCTTTAATATTTTTTTCTCTAACCATAATAGACTGACCATCTAAAAACCCAATTAATTTTAATGGATTAATATTAATAATATTCTGTAAACCTATATCTTTTGTACCAATATAGTGGAATACTATTTGTCCTCCTTTTAAATCACTAATCATTTGCATCTCTATTAGTCTTATATGAAGAATATCCCAGGATATGTTTCCAATCTTCTCCAATGATTTTTTTGAAATATTTTGTATTTTAGAAAAAGTTTCTTGAACGGTTTCGTCATTCATTAAGTACATAAACATTAGATACAGTTCAAATTCCAGATAGATATTAAGTCTATTAAGAGAGTACTCAAGCAATTTTTTTAATTTTATTTTTTTATCGATTTTATCTTGTTTCAATAAAAATGCCTTGCTTATCAAACACGCTACAACATAGAATTGTTCCTCTTGTTCTTCCCTATATACAGATACGTCTAAAATTTCTTTCGCCCGCCTATATTCATCTTCTGTAAGAAGATAGTCTTCTATTAAATTTCTTTCCGTAATCTCATCCAATACTTCATACTTAATAAATGATAAAATATATTTATACCATATCTTCTTATAAATCGGTTTGCTTATTCTTTCCAACAAAGAGGTTGACATATTCAAATTATAACCCGACTTTTTAATGTACTTTAGATACTCAATAAATCTATCTTGATCTTCTAATTTCTTATTGTCTACTATCTTTTCCAAATAAGTCAAAACATTTAAATCTAAGTTTATCGTTTTACTCGCACAAATTATTCTTTCAGATTTGGAATCATATTTATTATCAAAAATATATGATTTTTCATAATCTGAAACTCCTATAATACTATAGCCGTTCATAATTTTATTTTTAAAAGATTTAAAGTAAGGATTTTTTCCCAAATTAAAGTAAATTAATTTAGCTTCCTTATACATTTTTGATTTCGAGTCAAATATCTCGCAAATCCTATATGGATTTATTTCATCACATAGTTCTTTAATAAACTCCCTATCAGTTTTTTTAATTTTATTTACTCTCTCCTTTTGTAAACGGTTTTTCAATAGATATATTCCCCTCTCTTCGAACTATATTTCCTACTCTTTCTGCAAGTTTTTCCATCTTCTCCAATTTCAACATTGCTACGAGATGCCATCTCAAGCAGTATTGCTTCGAACTTTTCCTTTGAGATAATTCCGGAATGATGATTTTTATTAACATACTCTCCATCCGAATTAACTATGGCAACATCTCCAGTATATTTTTGTCTAGTTAAGGTTGATTCTATTCCTTTTTTGCTCCAGGAATCTTTACCCTTTGGTACTTTTATTTTTTCTTTCATCTTATTAATAATCCCACCAATGCTATAGTCCTCCAAATACCAGTCAAAAATATCTCTAACAACTTCAGCTTGTTTTTTATTAATAACCAGCATGCTGTGTTTATTCTTTTTATAGCCGTAGCAGACTATATTATATAGCTCTAATATACCATCTTCTGCCCTATATTTTAAGCCTAAACGGATATTCTCACTTCTCCAGTCATTCTCAGCTTGATCACATGTTTCAATCATACTGATCAAAAGTTCATCTTTTACTGATTCAGTATTTATCTTATCTTTTAATAGCTTCTAATCTATCTTTTGCATTACGACCAAAACGACTAAGATTCTTAGTCAAAATAATATTTATATTCCCTTTTCACACTCACTTATCATTCGGTTGAAGTCTTACCTAGAAGATTCCGTTTCAACTGATGCAACATTAATAAATACATCTGCTCCAAACTTAGACATATGTGCTGCCGCAAGTCTGAAATAGCGTAATCTTTTATTGCTCTTTTTTTTCTGATAACCAGTTCATTATCAGATGGCTCTTTTATCCTATCCATAGCCAACTCTCCTAAATGTATTTTAGTATAATCATATTCCATTTTATTATAATGATTATTGGTCTATTTTACAATTTCCATTTTTTAGGCGGATGCAGGCGAATGCATTTTCTCAAATATCCATTCTGATTAAGGATGGCAGTATCAACATGCCTATTACAGAAACACTTTCCAGAAATATAGAATTATCCAATCTATGCCACGAAAAGAAAACTGCTATGATAATTGTATTATGGAGACATTCTTTGGAAGATTAAAAACGAGATATATTATGGATATGAAAAAGATTATTCTCCTTTTGAAGAATTCTCAAAAGCTATTGAAGAATATATAGATTACTATAATAACAAAAGAATTCAGGCAAAACAAATTGGATGCCACCTGTTCAATACAGGATAGCATCCATGTGTTCAGTCTAATTCATAACTATATGTCCAGAATTCTGGGTACGTATCATTTTGGGCATTACTTGAATTTTCTTTTTTAATTGGCTTTATAGAGATTGAAATTTTAAAATAAAAAGAATGTATTCAATATAAGTTTAGAATACATTCTTTTAAATAAGTTATTATATTTACTGAATTTTGATTAATTTAATATAAAAACTATATTAGCTTTATCAGTAAAGTGTTCATTATAGTAATTTTGTATAAAGCTATTATCATTCCCAACAATAGTTAATGTAGCATATGACTTTGGTCTGTAGAAAGTATCTTCATCACCAATAGTTACTACACTATCCGGAACAATTAGTTTTTCTAATTTCTTAGCTCTTTCAAAAGCATTTTGGTCTATCTTATTAGTATCATCTAATATGGTGTACTCTGCACCTACTTTAGAAGAAGGGTATCTAATTAAAGCAATATTAGAACCTTCTTTTTTGTATAAAACACCATTATCAGAGAAGAAATCGGCGTTTTCAGAATCTACATGAATGGCTTCAAGACCGGAGCAGTCATTAAATGCAGAATAGTCACAGCTGGATACATTTTTACCGATATTTATAGTCTTTAACGTAGTACAACCTAAAAATGCAAGATCCATGATTTTAGTTACATTATTACCAACAGTTAGAGTTTCAGCATTTGAAATATCAGATAAAACATTGGTATTTATTTGCACAACAGGTAAACGAACATCTTCATGTTCTACAGTATCAGGAATTACAACATTTACTACATCATCATCAATACTAGTTAAATATACAGTGTTATTATCTGCAACTTTATAGTGTAAACCATCTTTTTTTATTTTAGTACCTTTTGGAATTTCCTTGTCAGCTACAGGTGGTTCATTCGGATCAGTATTAACATTACTATTTTGGAACTTAATATTTTCTTTATCAGAAAAGTTTTCATTGTAGTAATTTTGTATAAAGCTATTATCATTCCCAACAATAGTTAGTGTAGCATATGACTTTGGTCTGTAGAAAGTATCTTCATCCCCAATAGTTACAACACTATCCGGAACAATTAGTTTTTCTAATTTCTTAGCTCTTTCAAAAGCATTTTGGTCTATCTTATTAGTATCATCTAATATGGTGTACTCTGCACCTACTTTAGAAGAAGGGTATCTAATTAAAGCAATATTAGAACCTTCTTTTTTGTATAAAACACCATTATCAGAGAAGAAATCGGCGTTTTCAGAATCTACATGAATGGCTTCAAGACCGGAGCAGTCATTAAATGCAGAATAGTCACAGCTGGATACATTTTTACCGATATTTATAGTCTTTAACGTAGTACAACCTAAAAATGCAAGATCCATGATTTTAGTTACATTATTACCAACAGTTAGAGTTTCAGCATTTGAAATATCAGATAAAACATTGGTATTTATTTGCACAACAGGTAAACGAACATCTTCATGTTCTACAGTATCAGGAATTACAACATTTACTACATCATCATCAATACTAGTTAAATATACAGTATTGTTATCTGTTGCTCTATAATGTAGGCCATCTTTTTTTATTTTAGTACCTTTGGCAATTTTTTTATCTTTGTTATTATCTTCTGATGTTGATTTTACAAGTTCAAAAGTCAAACCATTCATTAAAGCGTTTTTATGTGCTGCAGAATCTTCTTGAGTTACAATCACAAGATTTCTTGGTATCATATCCGGATTTGGTAAAGCAAAAGAAAATTGTCCAATATTTGTTACTGTTTCTGGTACAGTAACTCTTCCAATATTCATGGCAGAATAAAAAGCTCCATTAACAATGGTTTCAGTTCTAGCAGGTATTTCATAATCTCCTACACGACCTATTGGGTATGCATATAGAGTTTTACCAGAAGCATCAAATAAAACACCTTTTTTAGAGTTGAAGTTAGGATTTAAATCATCAACTAATATATTTTGTAAATTTCTACAATCTGTAAATACAAATTCACCAAAGTGTTCAACATTTTCAGGTATTATAATATTAGATAAACGAACACAACCGGCAAATGCACGATCATTTATTTCTTTAAGATTTGTTGGTAATGTAATGTCTGTCAATCCTCCACAACCAGCAAATGCACCTAAAGATATAGATGTTAGATTTTTAGGAAGATTAATTTTTGTTAATTTAGTACAACTATAAAATGCAAATTCAGCTATACTTTTTACAGTATTTGCTATAGTATGTTCCCCTGATATTCCGGGAGGAACAAATAGTATTTCAGATTTTTCTTTATTATATATTATACCATCTTCACTTGAGTAATTTGGATTCAGATCATCAACTAATAGTGCTTCTAAATTTGATGCGTAGTCTACAAAACCTTCACCTAAAGAAATTACAGTTTTAGGTATATATAATGAAGTTAATTGAGAAGAATAAAAAGCCTTGTTACCGATCGATTTTATATCATCTTCAACATTAAAGTGCCCTTTACGACCACATGGGAAAACGGCTAATTCACCATCTTTCTTTTTATCAAAGATCACTCCATCTTTTGAATAATATTCTTCATTATTTTCATCTATTGAAAAGTCTTCTAATTCTTTGCAATTTTCAAATGCTTTAGGGTTTATGTACTCAACTTTTTCATGGAAGAAAACTCGTTTTAATTTTTCTTTACCGCTAAATGCATATTCATCTATAGAAGTAATATTTTTAGGAATTATAACAAATTCATCATCCCCTAAATATTGTTCTAATACATGAGGTTCTTTAGGGTTTGTAATAAATTTGTCAACAACAATAGCTTTTCCAAAAGCATCTAAAATAGCTTCCTTTATAGCATTACAAGTATATGTTGCTCCAGATATAGCATCAGCCTTTTCCTCACTGTTACCACCAACTTTAGTGCGTAAATTTTCTATTTGAGTTACATTCAATCCAACTAATTTTTTAAATAATATTTTTGAATCATTCCATAAATCTGGACTTACAGCATCTTCTTTAGGTTTTGTACCATTGTCACCAACTTCTAAGATTTTGCCTTGTTCATCAATTATTGCATATAACTTAACATAGAATCCATAACTGGTAGGAGCTTGTCCATAAATAGTTTTTTTGCTAGGTTCAGTAGGTTTAACCCCAGCATCGTCTGGCTTGATTGGTTTAACCCCACCATTGTCTGGCTTGATTGGTTTAACCTTATTTTCTGTTACCTGATTATAAGATTCAGAATTCTTTTTTGGAATAGGGTTAAAATGCGGTGTAATAGAATTCAAATTTTTAGTGATATTTGTATTATCACTTTTATAATCAGAGTTATGACGAGAAGTATTTGTATCTTTTTTTTCTTCCTTCTCTTTGGTATCCGTATTGAAATCATTAGATTTTATATTAGGAGTTTCTTTTTCAACATTAGAACTAATTTTATCTTTACTAGAATTTGTTTGATTTTCATTTTTACTATTAAAAAAGAAAAATATAGTACCTCCTATTATTGCTATGATTACAATAAATAAAATAATTATTTTGTGCTTATCTCTCAATTAAAACCTCCTTATTAAAAATTTTTATTTTATACAGTAAAATTGAAGAGAGAGCAATGTTATAGTATAAAATATTTACAAAGCATACTTTATTAGAAATAAGGTATTAGCAGAGACTTATTATAGATTATAAACATTTATAATGCAATAAAAAAATGTAAAAATTTATAAAAAAAATTAGCTTTTGATAATAAAAAATGAAATTGGAATTAGAGATAAATATAAGAGGTATACTTAAATATGACGATAGAATAAGATTGTTATTTTAAGACTAATTAGTTACTGTAAATAACAGTTAGTTGTTTTAAATCATTTATAAATGAGAAATAGCCATAATGAGTTAAAATCTAGTTTACTAATAGAATTTAAAAACTACACTCTACTAGAAAAAATAATATACTATAATATTGCAAATATAAGAATAGAAACAACAATGATACAAAAAAATATATTTATAAATCAAGGTATTAAGAAAATGAGAATAGAAATAGGTAAAAGTGAATTAGAACCATTAAAAACTTTTGATTTAATAATTGATGTTAATGGAATTATAATCATGATATTGAAGATATTTTAGAAATAATATATTTTCATGAATCAACTAATGTTGATTATGGTGAATATTTAGCAAATAAATTTGCAGATATAGTAGATAAGATAGAAAATATGAGAAAAGAATAGAGGTATTATTTAAAACAATAAGATGAGATATGTTTAGAATAAAAATCGTAATTATGATGTAAAAGTATTTTTGATTTATTTATTTTAAAAATTTATGAGCAGAAAAGGAGTCGTAAAAAGTAAAAAAGGAATTAAATATAGCTATAAAATTAAGTGAATTTGATTGTTAATATAAATCATATTTAACTGATATTGCATTTGAATGATGTTATATATGGATATCCACAAAATGTAAAATTTATCATAAAAATGCAGAGAAAACATCAAGTGTAGTTTAAAGATAGTGGTATAAGTTATATCGAACAGCCTTATTTAGGTATATGGAAGGTAAGAGAGGAAGTCTTTGGTAAAATTAGTCTAATGAATTTATATCATTGAGTTATTTATTGAGTATACCTTTTAAGGCTTTTAGAATACTATCGTTAAAAAGTCTTATATGTAATATCATTAAAATTTATAATACTATCTTTTTCCATTTTCTAATTTTTGTTCTAAACGTACCAAATGGTGCCACAGTATTCACATGTATAAACTTATACACTTCCCACACCGCAGTTTTCGTTGCTTCATCCGCCCATTTTCTCATATGTGGATGAAATAATTCTTCTTCACTTAATGCGTCAATCATTGCATAGATAGCATGAATATTTTCTTTTAATTTGGCTTTTAACGCTTTTAGTGATAAATGGGCATAGGTATCCGTAAACCACTGATATAACTCGCCCAATTGATTCCATTTAAAATGATCGGATGGCGTCTTTACTTGAAGTCCATTCTTTTCGTCTTCTTCCCATTTAAGAACTAATGTTGTCCATCCAACCTGATAAGCAAGATTCTCAGCCGGCGTTCTATCAACTTCATCAATTCGCTTATCTTTTAATGATTCCGGGATGTCGTCAAATTCTGTAATATATTTTTCAAAAGTCTTATTTATTTCAGCTTTCAATTCTTCTTTACTTGTATACGTTCTCATATTCTCCTCCGTAAAAATTTAAATTTCTCTATTTCTTATACACCTCTATTAAATGAGCATATTCAATCAAAAGTTCTTTAGAATAAACTTTCTCTTTTCTAGAAACCCTAACTTCCTGCCAAAGAAGAGAGGCTACTTTCAATTTGTTTGAATACTTCGCACTACATTCATCAAGACAAAAATCTTTTAAAAACTGATTCCATTCACAGGCGGAATAATCATACTTGGCATAATCGGACTCGCCAAAATATATTTTAAGCATATCCTTAATTTTGAATTTTTTATTGTTCTCCTTTTGTACTTTTCGCCAAGCAGCTGCCATATCCGCATTAAACTTAAATGGATTCACGCCTGTCACCGTTGAAAAATAATCTCTAAATTTTTTATTAAATGAAAAGCCACATTCAAGCAATGGCATATTTAAAGTTATAACTTCTGTTTGCTTTTTACTTCTTTTTCTTTTAGACTTCTCGACTCGATTCCCTTTAAAGTATTGCTCTATAATCTTATTCAGTTCCTGTTTTGTACCTCTATATTCTAATCCAAGAGATTTGCAAATTTGTGAAAGCTCATCCCGATACCAGTAATATCTTTTAAATTCCTCAAATGATTGTATGTTTTTAAAATTAGGTCTGCTTTCTCTCAAATACTCACCTCCACATATTCAAGACGAACTATCCCCATTATACCAATATATGCCTTCACGATAAATACTGAACGGAAAATAGTATAATCTTACAATCAACTTCTTTTCATTTCACTCTCAAAGTCATTCAAGTCTTTTATAGGGAACTTCTTACACCATCCCTTTTCATCTCCTGTTCCGGTACACAAAAAGACGATAGAAGTTTTCTTTCTATCGTCTCAATAAGCGTATCATCAATAGTTTTCTATTCTCTACTAAATTCTTATTTGGCTAATAGTTTTCCAAAAATAAAATATGCAATACTCCACAGCACGACTCCTATAAATAAAAATATGCCAAATACTTTTATATAATCTAAAATATTATTTAGTTGAAACCAATCACTGACCAGTAAACACGGGAAGATGGTTACCAGCATCGTTCCGAAATGTACAACCGATTGCTTAAGCAATGACCAGCTTTCAATTTCATATATTACAGAAGCTGCTGCTACTGAAGTTACAATAATGCCAACTAAAAATGTGCTTTTAACCTGAAAAGCATTTTTCCCTTGATATTTCATTAGTATTGATATTGTTGTCATTATGATTAAGGGAATCATCCCTCTGATTATCGCTTTCTTTATTAACATTCTATCACCCTCCAAAGGATATCTCACCAACTCAGAAATACCAACATCAATCTCACCTACTCAAAAAACCGTTGATTGATTCCCTAGAACGTCCAATCAGCCTACAACACCACATACCACCAAAACCACGTCTCCTAAAACCCCTGATAAATAGCGGTTTTTGCTATTTCGTTCTGGTCATCAAACACACCGTCTCCACATGCACCGTATACGGAAACATGTCCACACAACAAGCCCGTGTCACTTCATACCCCGCTTCCGTAAACGCCGCCAAATCCTTCGCCAAAGACGTCGGCTTACAGGATACATAAACAATCCGGTCCACCCCGAAGTCGATAATCTTCGGCAAAGCCTTCGGATGAATTCCCTCACGGGGCGGGTCTAGGATAATCAAATCCGGCTTCTCCGTCAGACCGTCCACGACCTGCAACACATCACCCGCTAAAAAAGTACAATTCGTCAGACCGTTTTCCGCCGCATTCCGCTTCGCCGCTTCCACCGCCTCTTCGACAATCTCGACCCCGGTCACCTCTGCCGCCGAAGCCGCCACAATCTGGGCAATCGTGCCCGTCCCGCTGTATAAATCAAATACCCGTTTGTTTTCACAATCCCCAAGGTACTCAATCACCTTGCCATAAAGTACTTCCGCGCCGAGCGTATTCGTTTGAAAGAATGAAAAGCCCGTCACCCGGAAGGTCAAATCGAACAAACGCTCCTCATAATAATCCCGACCATAGAGGACGCGACTCCCCTCATCCTTGACCGCATCGGCAAAGCTGTCCGTCACCGTATGGATGACACCGTCAATTTCCGCCGCCAAATCCAGAGCAAGCAGACCGTCCACCCAAGGTTGCAAATCCGGTTTCGCCTGAGAGGATGTCACCAACATAATCAGCAGACGTCCCGTCCGTATCCCCTTTCGTACGACCAAATAGCGAAGATAACCCGTATGTGTAATTTTATGATAAAAAGACAGCCCCGCCGCCGTAAAATAGTCCCGTGTAAAACAACGCACCCTGTCAAAATCATCGTCCGTCAGAATGCAATCATCCAAATCCAGAACATCGTACTTGGACTGCTTCTTATGTAACCCCAGCGTCATGGGCCCGCCCTTAACGGCGTCCCCGAAGCTGTATTCCATCTTGTTACGGTAACCGGTCTCCACCGGTGACCCCGTAATGCCTTCAAAAATTCCGGGATTCAGGTAGGGACGCAAGAGTTTTTCCACCATCGCCGCTTTAATATTTAACTGCTCCGCATACGGAACCCGTTGATAAAAACAACCGCCGCAGGCCCCGAACACCGCACATTGTACCGGTTCGGTTTCCAGCGGCGACCGTTCCGTCACCTCGGGAAAAGCCGCCTTACACGACGTAGACCGTCGCTTCGTGATTCTGGCCCGGATATGCTGTCCGGGTATAACCCCCTTGACATGTACCGGTACCCCAGCCACGGTCATCACCCCGTGGTTGGGAAAAGTCACCGACTCAACAAGCCCCGCCGCCATCTCTCCTTTTTTCATACAACCTCGGGAATTACTCCCGCCTCCTTTTATTTTACCCGTACGAATCCTTGAATATGCGCCCTCTACTTTTTGAAATTCGATCGACGACGCTTCGTATGATCCAGTATCTTCTTGCGAATCCGCAGATGCTTCGGTGTCACTTCCAACAGCTCGTCATCTTCAATGAACTCCAGACACTGCTCCAGACTCATCACCCGCGGCGGCACCAACTTCAACGCATCATCCGAACCGGACGCCCGCGTGTTGGTCAGCTGCTTCTTCTTGCACAAATTCACGTCAATGTCCTGCGCCTTGTTACTGATACCGACCACCATGCCGGCATAGACCTTCTCGCCCGCGCCGATGAACAAAATCCCGCGGTCCTGTGCATTAAACAGCGCATATGCCGTCGTCTCACCCATCTCGTAAGCAATGAGCGAACCGACCGGACGAAACTCGATCTCTCCCTTAAACACATCATACCCGTCGAAGACGGTATTCATAATACCGTTGCCCTTGGTCGCCGTCAAAAACTCACCCCGGTAACCGATGAGCCCCCGCGCCGGAATCCGAAACTCCAGACGGGTCATCCCACTCCGACCCGGCATCATGTTCAACAGTTCGCCCTTCCGGCGACCTAATGCTTCAATCACCGCACCGGTAAAATCATCCGGCACATCAATATAGGCCATCTCCATCGGTTCCGTCTTACGACCTCTTTCGTCCTTCCGATAAAGAACCTGTGCCTTGCTGACCGCAAATTCAAAACCTTCGCGACGCATGTTTTCAATCAACACCGAAAGATGCAACTCACCCCGACCGCTGACCTTGAACTTCTCCGTCGTATCCGTTTCTTCCACTCGCAGACTCACATCGGTATAAAGCTCCTTGAACAGGCGCTCCCGCAGATGCCGTGAGGTGACATACTTCCCCTCCGTACCCGCAAAAGGAGAATCATTGACAATGAAGTCCATCGCAATCGTCGGCTCGGAAATCTTCTGAAACGGAATCGGCTCCGTCTTACGTACGTCGCAAAGTGTATCGCCAATCCCTAAATCCGCAATCCCGCTCAATGCCACGATGCTGCCGGCGGTCGCCTCCTGTACGTCCACGCGGTCCAGTCCTTCAAACTCGTACAACTTAACCACCTTAACCTTCTCGGCACGCTCCGGGTCATGGGCATTCTTGACAATGTATTCACCGCCTACTCGAACCGTACCGTCGGAAATCTTGCCGATACCGATGCGGCCCACATACTCATTATAATCAATGGTCGAAATCAACATTGCCGTCGGATTTTCCGCCGAACCGGTCGGTGCCGGAATATGATTGATGATGGTTTCAAAGAGCGGTGCCATATCCTGACCCTCGTCTTCCGACTTGAACTGGGCAATCCCCGCCTTCGCACTGGCATAGATGAAGGGACAGTCGAGCTGACGGTCGGCCGCATTCAGGTCCATCAACAGCTCCAAAACCTCTTCTTCCACCTCGTCGGGACGTGCCGCCGGACGATCAATCTTATTGATACAGGTAATGATATCCAAATCCAGATCCATCGCCTTCTGTAGTACGAACCGGGTCTGTGGCATGGGTCCTTCAAAGGCATCTACGACGAGAACCACCCCGTCCACCATTTTCAAAATCCGCTCCACTTCGCCGCCAAAATCGGCATGACCCGGGGTATCGATAATATTGATCTTATAACCTTTATAATGAATGGCCGTATTTTTAGACAGAATTGTGATACCGCGCTCCCGCTCTATATCACCGGAGTCCATCACGCGCTCGCTGACTGTCTCGTGTTCCTGAAATGTTCCACTCTGCTGTAAGAGCTGGTCGACCAGCGTCGTCTTGCCGTGATCAACGTGTGCGATAATTGCGATATTCCTGATTTTACTTTGTTCCATAATTTCTCTTTCCTAATGTTTGTGTTCGATGTACGAACCCTCTTCCGTTTTGATAACGACCACTTGCCGCTCAATCAGTTCCTTTAATAATTCCACGTGTGAGATGATACCGACCATGCAGTCCTCCTGCACCAGATCCTGTATCGTCTCCACGGCACGCTCCAACGACTCGGCATCCAAACTGCCGAATCCTTCGTCAATAAATAACATCTCGATACGGATGCCGCCTTGATAGGCCGATACCGTATCACTCAAGCCCAAGGCCATGGCCAAGGCCGCTTTGAATGTTTCGCCTCCGGACAATGTCTTCGTCGACCGGGCCCGACCGGTATAACTGTCAAAGACGAAGAATGATGCCGCCGCATTCTTATCCGTCCGGTCTATGACAAATCGATACTGCCCATAGGTCATCTTTTCCAATCTACGATTGGCCCGTTTGATGACTTCTTCAAAATAATGCAACTGTACATAGGTTTCGAAGTCAATGCGGTTGCTGCCCGCCACCCGACCGCTCGCCACGTTTCGCAGCTGCGTAATACGCTGCCCCTCGGCACAGACGTCCATATAAGTTTGCCATGCCTCTGCCAGGCGCTGCCGATGTGTCGTGACCGTTTCCGAAAAATGCAACCGGTCCCGATACCGGGCGATGGCCGCTTCGTGCGCCGTTGCCGCCGCTCCCCGCTCTGCGGTATAAGTCGCCAGACGATGCGCCATTTCCTCCGACGACGGAGCATCGCGCCACCGTGCCATCGCCGCCCGGGCGGCTTCCTCGTCGGCCCGTTTCTCCTTAAGTCGGGCGGTTGCCGCGGATAATGCCTTCTCCAACGCATGATGTCGATTCATGAACGCTTCCACCGCGGCCGCCTCGCTTACTACCCGTTCCTCAAGCTGTGCCAGTTCTTCCGCCAATGACCGCTCATCCGCACCTGCACTCTCTTTTTCCAACATCGCCAACTTTGCCGTCGTCTCGCGCAACATCGCCTTCGCTTCCGCCACACCGTCACGAAGTGTCGTGAGGCGACGGGCAAGCGCTTCACCATCTGTCGTTGCCGTCCGCAAATCTTTCCGTAATGCGCCCACGCGGTTCTCCGCTTCGGTCCGGCATCGCGTCAATGTCGCAAAATATGCTTGTCGATGATTCGCCGACGCATACAACGCTTCGGCCGACGCCGTCAACGCCGAAACGCAAGTCGCCATGGCGTTTAAATCCGCGGCCAGCGTCATTGCATCCGTCCCGATTGGTTCAGGCATATCGGGACAAGCCGGGCCATCCGCTCGGCAAACGGCCTTCGCGGGCGGATCGTCCACCGCCTCCACCGCTTTCAATTTGACAATATCCCCCACCAAAACATTCTGCGTTGCGCGGATTTCATCCACCGTCCGACGGAGATCTTCATAGCCGACATGAACCCGTTCCAGACGCTCCCGGAGCTTTGCACGCCGGTCACTCAGTGCGCCCCGGCAGGCATCCGCGGCATCCTTTTCCCGCTTGTAATCCGCTTCGTCAAAGTCGGCATCCGACGGTTGATGCGGCGCCGGATGGTCCGTCGCTCCACATACCGGACAAGGGGTGCCCGCTACGAGGGTTTCCGCCACCCGGTCCAGCCAATGACCAATCAATCGTTCATATTTTTCCCGCAGTGCAGCGTCCATATCTGCCATGGTCCGCTCCGCCATCTGTAAGGTCTTTAAATCCTCCGCCAATATCTCCGGAAAACGGGCCCATGCGGCAACCTCTTGCATCAGACGCTTTGTTGCCGATAAATCAGCCGCCGCACGCGTGGCCAGGTCCGGGATGGCCATACCTTGTGCCAAGGTCGATTCCAAAGCGGTCAGCGCACCATCTATCTTGTGACATTCGGCCGTATTCGCCGTTACTTCCGCCGTGCATGCCGTGACGGCTGCCGTACGTTCCGATACCAAGGTCTCCGCCGCCCGGCAGGCAAGGGCCATTTCCGTCCGCTGACGGGCATAGTCCGCCTGACGGCGCAATATTTCCATCCTGCGCAAATCATCTTCCCGGGCAGCACGGCGCTTTTGCATGGTCGGTAACGATACCGCCGTTTCCGCCACTGCCACCGCAGCGGCAGCATGCTCTTTCCCCGCCGTTTCCGCCGCCGTCCGGGCATCCGCCAAGGACTGCTCACAATTTTTTCGTGCCAGGCACTCGTCCCGCAGCGTCTGCTCCGCTTCCGTCGCCGCAACCAAAGCCTTCGCCGTCGCCTCTTGCGTCTTACCGGCGGCATCCGCTTCCGCTGTCGCTGTCGTTTCCGCCGCGGCAACGGCTTCGATTAACGCGTCCATCTCCGCCGGTGCGGGTTCTGTCGGCTCCACAACCTCCACGGAACAAATTCCCGCTTCCGCCACCGCATCCAGCACCGCCGCCAATCGGCCCCCGTACTGTCGAATATCCGCATCCAACCCTCTCGCCCGTTCTTCCAGCTGGCGCCGCACCCGGTCGAAGACATGGGTTTGAAAAATCTGCCGCAGGATATCCTTGCGATCCTTGACGCCACCCTGCAAGATGGTTGCAAACTCGCCCTGAGCAATCATCACAATCTGTCGAAACTGATTATAATCCATCCGGATGATACGCTCAATCTCCTCCGTCACCGTATTCTTTTTGTCCGCCAGGACCTTCGGCACGGCATCCGTCACATCCCGCAAGAGGACGGATGCCGGCAAGTTCCGCTCCCGGCCCGTCTTCGGATTGACGACCCGCTGCGCCGGTACACGACGAATATCATAGCGCCGCCCATGTTCCGAAAAAATCAGAGAGACGTAGGTCTCCGTCTTATTGTCCGCATAATGACTCCGATAATCGTCCTTATCCGCCGATTTGCGGATTTGTCCGCTCACTTCACCGAAAAGCGCAAAGGAAAGGACGTCGAAGACCGTCGTCTTTCCGGAACCGGTCACCCCGGTCAACAGAAACACGGCATGCTCTTCCATATCCGTAAAATCGATTCGCTCTTCGCCGGGAAACGGACCGAAGGCCGCCCACGACAATATCAAAGGTCGCATACTCTCTCCTCTTGCTACGTATACGGCACAGGTCGGTCGCACCCGCAGGGGTCGACCGACCTACGCCGTCTCTTCTTCCGATGTCGTCACTGCCAATACGTCTTCCATAACAGTCCGCTGCGCCGCACTCATGGCCACCCCTACGGACTGTTCGAACAAAGATGAAAAAATCGCCATCGGATCCGGCCGTTCACCCGCTTCCGGTACTACGGCATCGCTTTGTTGCCGTGCCGTCCGTAAATAGGTGATGGACAGGAAATTCGGAAACTTCGTCCGCAACCGCTCCGCCGGCAAAGTCACCGTTTCGGTATCCGTCAACACGACGGCAACATAGTCGTCCGAGGGCGGTTCATCCGCCATAATCGCCGCAAAACTGCCCGTAATCTTACGAACCGAACGGGTCTGCGGAATCGGTATCGTTTCAATCTCTACCGTCCCCTTCGGCCCCAGGGTCACCAACGGCATACTCTTCTTCTGCCGCTCCTCGCTCAAAGAATACATCAGCGGACTGCCCGCATACCGGACATGGTCCGCCCCCGCCGTCTGTGCACCATGCAGATGCCCCAGCGCCGCATAATCAAAGACCGCCAAAGGCCCCGCATCCACACGGTCCGTACCGCCCACCGTAATCCGCTCCGAGTCACTCCGTAAGGGGTTCGATGCGGCCCCCGCAAAAAACTGGTGGGCCAACAGGACATTTCGTTCCCCCTCATCCAACGGCGTTTCCGATAAAAAAAACGAAAACGCCTCCGCCGTCGTCGCCGCCTCGTTCCGCCATGGAGCGATGTCCGAACCGCGTACAAAGGGTTGCATATAAAATCGCACCGGTCCGTACGCATCCGTCAGCGTCACATACGGGATGGGACATTGCACGCATGCCGTAATGTAAATCCCGTGTTCGGATAAAATGCGACCGCAGTACGCCAACCGACGGCGAGAATCATGATTGCCCGTCACCGCCAACAACACCGTCCCCCGTGCTTTCAGACGGTTGAAAAAACGTTCGAACAAGGCGACTGCATCCATGGACGGTGTCGCCTTATCGTAGATATCGCCGCTGATAACGACGGCATCGACATCTCGTGCCGCCACCGTTTCCAGGACGAAGTCCAAGAATACCGCCTGCTCCGGCAAGCGGTCGTAACCGTTGAGCCGGATGCCCAAATGCAAATCCGCCAGATGAAGGAAACGCATCAGGCTTTCTCCTCTTTCTCAATCATGGCACAAACCAGGATACCCGCCGCTATGAAAAAGAAGGTCAGACTCCCCATGTTCACGGCGGAAAGACGGCGGCATTGTACCTCGTTGATCATCATCCCCTCCGCGCGATGCCGTGCGATAATCTCGTCACAGGCAATATTATTCAATTCGTTGAACGAAATATTGTCCAAATGTCCCAATCCGTCCTCGTAACTCTGATCCGGGCGGACGACGATATCGATGGTCGGCACCTTGACGTTGATGAAGGTCTCCATAATCTTATTCTTGTACCGGGCATGGTAATATTTCAAGCTGTCCAGATCCCGCAGGAAGAGGGCATGCCCGTGATAAATCATATCGTTACCGCGTAATCGCGCCCGCCACTCACAGAAGCTCTCCAACTTCGGCTCGAACGTACAGACGCTCTCCACCTCAATCCCCTCCTGAAAGGCCAGCCAACGGATAATTACATAGTCCATAAGGGGATTCGTCGTCTCCGTCGCCAGTTCATGCATGCTCATCCGCGCCCCGTTGAAAAACTCTTTCAAATCAACACCCGCCACTAAAAACGGGAGATAGGCGACCGGATGATAGGCGATGTACTCCTTCGGAAAGTCCGCATCCAACGCGTAATGGTCGTAATGATGGACTTCCGCCAGACGGTGCAAATCGGACCCCGGCGGACTCGCCACGAAGATGCGTTTCTCCGTCTCCGCCCGCCCGTACTGTGCCTCGAACCACTGCCGCAAAACCCGAAAGTTGGCACCGATTTCCGGCACCTTCAAATCGTCTGCAATCACATACAAATAGGTGCTCCGACCGTGGAGCGCCTCCAGCACGCGGTACACGCTGTCCGCGGAAAGGCTGTCCCCCAGAAACATCATCTCGGGTGAATTCGTCCCGAGGGGATCCAGGACGGCACGTAAAGCGACCCCTACGGTGGAAGGCGAAAGGGTGATGAAAACACCACCCGCCCGTTGAATCTGATGGACCTTGTTCATCAAATCCACATGCTCCGCCGCATCGAATCCCCGCTCGATATAGGTGTCGATAAAATGACGAAACGATCCTTTCGTCAACAGCGCCTCTTTTATTGTCGCCGCCATGGCGTTTGAACTGCGTACCTTTGCGGCCTTCATGCCGCGCATCGAATGCTCAAAATCAAAACAAATCATATGTCCTCCACATCGGCAGATGCCTCCGCACCGTACCGGGAACCCCCTTTCAAGTTCCGAAAAATTATCCATCCGACTGCGGAAACGACCGTTGCCGCCGCCAAAGTTATCGTTATACCCCAATAGCGAATCATATATCCGCCGAAGAAGTTGCCGGCGGCACCGCCCACGCCCATGGTCGCCACACCGACGGCCAACTGTGCACGGACTTGAAATTTCGCCGCTACCGTTTCATGCACATAATACAACACTGCCGGGGTATACAAACCGTACGCCAGTGACTGCACCGCCTGAGCACCCCAAATCCCGTACACGCTCCCGCTGAGCGTCAAAATCAGCACTTTCAAGGTCAGAAACAGGGCGGATACCTGCATCAAGGTGACCGTCCGAATGCGTCGCCGTACCATCGCGAAGCCGAACAATGCCGGCAACTCCAGTAAGGTACAAAGTCCGACGGCAACACCGTATTCCACCGGACCGCCACCGCCATGCTCGACAATATCCTTGAGAAAGTTACTGATGAGATTGTGCGAAAAAAATAAAAATACCGTCCCAATCAGCAGGCGACCGAAGTCCGGATATTGCCGGAACAACGTCCGGAACCGAACGGTACCGGCATCCGCCGTCGGATAACCGCCCGCCGTCCGCGGACAGATGAAACTCGCCGCTATCAACAACCCCTGTAAAATCACATAAAGATACAACAGGGTTGTGGCGCCCGCCGTCCGCATGATGAATCCGCCCATAAAGCCGACCACGGAAAAGCCGACCGAAGACATGGCCCGGGCCGCTCCGAAATTGACCGCATATCCGTCCCCGATCCAGCATGCCGTCAACGCGCCGAGCGTGGGCAGCGCCATCGTCGATATCGCCAGCAACAGAAGATAAAGCACCGCCACCGTACCCGGCAGATGCCGTACTGCCGGTATCAGAAGGGCCGACAGGATGCCGCCCGCCGCGACGATGCGTAAACTCTGAATGACACTGAACAGGCGCCGCTGCTCAATCAGGACGGACATCCCGCTTTGCAGCAGGATGGTCGCCACCATGGCGCCCGAATACACCAACCCTACTTGACCGCTGTGAAATCCGTACGCACTCAGTATCGGATTACCGAAGCCGATGGCGACGGAAAATGCCATCCCCGTCAACAGATGAAGCAGGGCATCCAGCCGCGTCAAGCGCCTCGTATTACACATCATCCGATAATTTCCGCCAAGTGCGCTTGACCAGTTCGTTCATCTCTTCCGTCGAATAGCCCAGACGCTTCAGACAATGCATGGCTCGGCCGACTTCCTCGTCCGCCAAGGTCTGTCGCAGATTGTCGAGGGAGCGTTTATTGTTCGTGACGAAACGGCCCGCCGTTCGCTTGGTAAATAAAATCCCCTCATCTTCGAGCATGACCAATGCCTTCTGTACCGTATTCGGATTAACGCCCAAATCCTTGGCATATCGGCGAACGGACGGTAAACGCGTACCGTTCGGATAACGCCCCGATGCGATATCCAGCTTCACCTGCTCGATGATGCGTACATATATTAAATCCCGTCGTACTTTTTCATATGACATATTACCCCCTCCTTCTCCTGTAAACCTTCCATGTATAACTGATATCGAAATGCGTCTGCTCCGGACTCACGGCCGTCACCGCCCACTCCGGCAACATGTCCAGATTCGGAAAATATACGTCACTCGCATAATTATAATCAATGCGCGTCACGTAAATCTCGTCCGTTTCCGGCATGAATAGTTTGTACACCTGCTCCCCGCCGATGACGAACACATCTGCCGACTGCATATTTTTGACATATTCGAGAACTGCCTCCTTCGACCGGAGCACAACGGCCCCCCGGACCTGATAATCCGCATCCCTCGTCAGGATGATATTGTGTCGTTGCGGCAAGGGTTGCCGTCCCGGCAGACTCTCAAAGGTCCGACGCCCCATGATGACCGCTTTGTTAATCGTCTTTTCCTTAAAATAACGTAAGTCGGCGGGAATGTGCGTCAGCAATCGGCCCTGATAACCGATTCCCCAATTTTTCTCTACTGCAACAATTGCTTTCATACGGCCCCTTCCTAGACGGCAATCGGAATGTTCTTAATCTGTGGTCCGTGCTCGTAGTTTTCCACGACGATGTCCGACGGCGTGAATTTATAAAAATCATCCACTGCCGGATTCAACCGGACCGTCGGTGCCGCAAACGGTTTACGGCTGATTAATTCCTCGACCAGCGGGATGTGCCGGTCATAGATGTGTGCATCGGCAATGACGTGGACAAATTCGCCCGGTAGCAAATCGCTGACTTGCGCCAACATGCACACCAACGCGGCATACTGAACCACGTTCCAGTTGTTCGCCGCCAAAATATCCTGTGAACGCTGATTTAAGATGGCATTGAGCCGGTTGCCCGTCACGTTGAACGTCATACTGTAGGCACATGGATACAGCGCCATCTCGTGCAAATCTTGATGAACGTACATATTCGTCATGATGCGCCGGGAATACGGATTATGCTTCAAATCATAGAGGACACGGTCAACCTGGTCCATCGCCCCCTCCTTATATTGATGCTTTACCTGCATCTGATAACCGTATGCCTTACCGATGGAACCGCTTTCATCCGCCCAGCTGTCCCAAATATGAGAATTCAAATCATGGATGTTATTGGACTTTTTCTGCCAAATCCAAAGCAATTCATCCACCGCCGATTTCACCGCCGTTCGCCGCAGCGTCAACAATGGAAACTCCTCAGCCAGATTATAGCGATTCACGACGCCGAATTTTTTCACCGTATATGCCGGCGTTCCGTCGGACCAGACGGGTCGCACCTTCTCGCCCTTCGTATCCACACCGTTTGCAAGGATATCTTTGCACATCTTGATAAATATTTCATCTGCGTAACTCATTGTCCGCTCCTCTCCTTATGTTGTCGCCGAAATAATTCATCCGTAACGTAGGCCTTGACATGGATACCGTCCGGCTCGTACGTTTCTTCCAACAGATGACCGCGGGTGCGAATATCCGCAATGAAAGCGGTGCGGCCGTAGTCGACCACCCACTCCACGTAATGCAGACCGGCATTCGCCATCGCCTGCATCGCCTCCGCCAACACCCGCGTATCCGGGTCATACAAGAGGCTCATCCGTACGCTGCGCGTTGCCCGGGCGTCCCGGAATTCATGCCGTCCCGTCAACTGATCCATCTTGTTGAACACCGTCAGTACCGGCAGCCGACCGGCGCCCAGATCATCTAAAATTCCATACACGAGCGCCATCTTGCCGTAACAATCCCCGTCCGACGCGTCGACCACGTGAATGAGGGCGTCCGCCATGGCCGCCTCCTCCAAGGTACCTCGAAAGGCCTCCACCAGATGGTGGGGCAGCTTGTTGACGAAACCGACCGTATCCGTCAGCAACACCTGCCGGTTGTCCGGCAGGGTGAAGGTACGGACCGTCGAATCCAAGGTTGCAAACAGCTTATCTTCCTGTAGAACACCTGCATCCGTCAGCCGGTTAAAAAGGGTCGACTTGCCCGCATTCGTATAACCGACCACGGAAAAGGTGAAAATCCGATTCTTCGTACGTTGCCGTCGCGTCACCGTGCGGTGCTTCTTCACTTCCTTCAGTTCATGGCGAATGTTGTTAATTCGATTGCGAATGTGCCGACGGTCCGTCTCCAGTTTCTTCTCGCCCGGCCCTCTCGTACCGATGCCGCCGCCCAAACGGGACAGGTTCCGCTGCCCGATCAAATGCGTCAGTCGGTTATTTAATTGCGCCAGTTCCACCTGAAGTTTACCCTCACGGGTCTGTGCCCGACGGGCAAAGATATCGAGAATCAGAATGGTCCGGTCAATCACCTTACACCCCGTCGCATCGCCCAAGTTCCGCATCTGAACGGCAGTCAGTTCATCATCCGTCACGATGCCCGTCGCGCCGGCATGGTGGACCATCTCCCGCAAGGCCGCCGTTTTGCCGCTGCCCACGTAAGTTGCACCCTCCGGAGCGTCCAAACGTTGCAGCACCCGTCCGACCACCTCGGCCCCGACGGTACGCACCAATTCCGCCAACTCGTCCAAACCGGCTTCCGCCCGACTGCGCGAACCGCCGTAAACACCGACCAGGATAAACCGTTCCGTCTCCTCCTGCGTATGTATCATCTGCTCTCCTTTATTGATGTCTCACCGGTACCCTGTGCCCGTGCACCGCCTTCGATGCTAACGAACCGCCGTACCATGCATCTCGGTATCCGCCCCCGGCGCCCGCATCCGAAATCTTCTCAGACGCAGGGCGTTTGTCACTACGAACACGGAACTGATGCTCATGGCGAAACAGCCGAACATCGGATTCAACAACGGACCGCCGAAAATGTGCAGGATGCCCATCGCCACCGGAATCCCGATAATGTTATAGAACAATGCCCAAAACAGATTCTGTTTGATATTTCTCATTGTCGCCCGGGCCAAATGCAATACATTGACGATGTCATACAGACGGTCCTTGATGAGGATGATATCCGCCGACTCAATCGCAATATCCGTTCCGCGACCCACCGCAATCCCGATGTCCGCATTCGCCAGTGCCACGGCGTCATTGATGCCGTCACCGACCATGACGACCGTCCCGTCGGCCGCATATTTTTGTACGACCGTCGCCTTCTTCTCCGGTGTCATCTCCGCTTCCACCACGTCAATGCCTACGCGAGCCGCAACGGAGGCCGCCGTATATCGGTTGTCTCCCGTCAGCATAACGGTTCGAATCCCCGCCGCCTTCAATGCGGCAATCGTTTCTTCCGCATCCGGTCTCGGGATATCGAACAATCCCAGGATACCGGTAAACGCACCGTCGATGGCTACGAATACCGGCGTCACGCCTTCCTTTGCCAAACGCTTTGCATCGGAACGGCCTGCTTCACTCACGACAATCCCCGACTGCTCCAGGAGTGCCTCATTGCCGATAAATACCGACCGTGTTTTATCCTTGTATACTACCTGACCCTGAACACCGTTGCCGACGACCGCCTTAAATTCATCCGTCGGATACAATCGGTCCGAGGCCTTGATGACCGCCTTCGCCAGTGCATGCTCCGACCCTTGCTCCACGGAGGCACACAGATCCACCACCTCCCGTGCCGAATACGCACCGTAAACCAGGACCTCCCGCACCTCGATTTCACCCGTCGTGATGGTTCCCGTCTTGTCAAAGAGGATGGTCGCCGGCTGCTGCATCTGCTCCAATGCCCGCGCGTCCTTTATGATGATGCCCATCCGGGCCGCACGCCCCGTTGCCACGACAATGGCCGTCGGTGTCGCCAGACCCAATGCACAGGGACAGGCGATGACCAGGACGGATACAAAGATGATAACGGCAAAAGAAAAACCCTCGCCCGCAATCATCCATGCCGCACCGCTCAATAAAGCGATGCCGATCACCGTCGGTACGAAGTACGCGCTGACCCTGTCCGCCAGGCGGGCAATCGGCGCCTTAGAGGACTGCGCCGCCTCTACCAAGCGGATGATACCGGATAGTACCGTATCCTCGTCCGCCTTGGTGACCCGCACATGCAGGTTTCCGTCCGTGTTGATGGAACCGCCCAGAACTTCGTCACCCGTACTGCGGTTAACCGGCAGGGACTCGCCCGTCAGAAACGATTCATCCATCATGCCGGCCCCTCGGACGACCTCGCCGTCCAGCGCCACCGTTTCACCCGGTCGTACGTGCATGATATCCCCCGGCATGACTTCGTCCATGGGCAGATGGATTTCCGTATCATCCCGCAAGATTGCCACCGTCTTCGGCTTGAGTTTCACCAGTTCCTCAATGGCGCGGGAAGTCTTTCGCTTCGCCCGTGCTTCCAGGTATTTTCCAAGCGATACCATGACGATAATCATCACCGCCGAATCAAAGTAAATCTGTCCGTCAAAATAGCCGAACATGGAAAAACAACTGTAAATAAACGCCGCCAGGGTACTGACCGCAATGAGGGTATCCATGGTCGGTGCCTTCGTGATGAGTCCCTTGATACCGTTGATGTAAAAATGACGGCCCAGAATCATCACCGGCAAGGTCAATATCAACTGCAGGATTGCGTCGTGCAGCGGATTATGCAAAAAGTGAAACCCATGAAATCCCGCCAGGTGGGCAAAGGTCATCACAATGAGCGGTGCTGAAAAAACAAACTTCAACAGAAGTTCGTTGCGCTGTTTACGAACCTGTGTATCCCGCTTTTGAAACGTCTCGCGCAAGTCCCGCTTCTCCCGTATGGTCGCCGTAAAGCCCGCCCGGGACACCGCTTTCATGATGGCGGCACGGTCCAGCTTTGAATCATCATAACGAATTGTCAGTCGCTCATCCGTCAAACTGACTTCCGCCTGCTCCACGCCGTCTTTACGGCCCAGAACCCGCTCAATGGCGGCAGCGCATGCGGCACAATGCATGCCGTCGATATCATAAATCTCTTTCATACACTTCCATTCCATTTCAAACAATGATACACTGGTCGGGACAAGGCCCCGATATGGTGTATACTTCAACAATACAATCCATTTGATTATAGCATGAAACGGCAAAACATAAAAGTGAATTATCGACTTCACGCAGTTTTTTCACAAGCCGTGCCGGAATCCGCCGGGCAAGTCCCCTTCGAAAGCGATATTTATAAGAAACGGAAAGGAAATATCAATGAGAGCCTTAATTCAAGTCGTACGCAAAAGTGCCGTCTCCGTCGACGGACAAGTCATCGGATCCATCAACCGCGGTTTTACGGTTTTTCTGGGATACGGCCATACGGACACCCCGGCAACCTGCGAAAAACTATTGAATAAAATGTTAAAACTTCGCATCTTCCCGGATGCAACCGGAAAAACCAATTGCTCCTTACAGGACATCGGCGGCGAGCTCCTGATGATTTCCCAGTTCACACTCTATGCGGATTGTAAGAAAGGGAATCGTCCAAGTTTCATCCACAGTGCACCGCCCGAACCGGCGAAAAAACTCTATGCGCACAGTATCGACTTCGTCCGGGCGGCCGGCTTCACCGTCGCCACGGGTGAATTCGGTGCCGACATGACGGTCGATATTGAAAACGACGGGCCGTTCACCATCTGGTTGGACAGCGACAGTCTCTGAAACCCCTGCGGTCACCCTTTGCGGTGGCCGTTTTTTGTTGCGTTCTTCGAATCTCCTATTTTAACAAAGTTGAATCTACCGCCGTTTGTGCAAGATGACAGACCCTATACGACCATGGTATGTGGCAGACCGTTTCGTCTCCGTACGAAACCCGTTGCTCGTGTCGAACCCGCTTTATAATCCGGTCAAAATCGGTTACTCACCGTTAACCAATTGAAACGAAACTGTGTCTTTCACTTTTACGATTTTAGTAGATTTAAATATAATTTCGCCATATCTTTGACCGTTATTGCCAATCGAGTATATTGACGATGTTTCCCTTTCGATTTACATTGGTTAACGGTGGTGCACATCAGAAAATGAAAGGAGAATCTATGGTGATCGGAAAGAATATTCCGCGTGTAGACGCCGTTGACAAAGTCACCGGACGTGCACGATATACACAGGATTTTGCCATGCCGGGTCTCTTACGGACCCGCCTCGTCAGAAGTACCGTGGCCAACGGCCTGGTAACATCCATCGACACCGAAAAAGCGAAAGCCGTCCCCGGCGTAGTGGCGGTCTTCACCTGTTTCGATGTCCCGCAACATCCGTTCCCGACGGCCGGCCATCCCTGGTCAGTTGACCCGAAGCATCAGGACATCTCGGACCGACTGCTTCTGAACCGGCGGGTTCGTTATTACGGTGATGAAGTCGCCGTGGTTGTGGCGAAAGATGAAATCAGTGCCAAGCGAGGCGCGGCACTGGTCCATATTGAATATGAAACCTATCCCCCGGTATTTGAACCGGAGGATGCCCTTGCTCCGGAGGCAACGCCCCTGCATCCCGAAGTCCGGGAGAACAACGTCATCGTCAAGAGTTCCTATAAAGTAGGAGACGGAGACTTCGACGACTTGGCACGGGAAACGGATTTGGTCCATGTGCAAGGCACTTATGAAACACAGGTGGTACAACACTGTCATATCGAGTTGCCCGTATCACGTGCTTATCTGGAGGAGGGGAAAATCATCATTATCTCGTCCACGCAGATTCCACACATCATGCGACGCGTTTGTGCACAAGCACTGGGTTGTGATATCGGCAAAATCCGAATTATCAAGCCGTACATCGGCGGCGGTTTCGGCAATAAGCAAGATGTCCTGTACGAACCCTTAAACGCCTGGCTGGTGCAGCAACTGCAACGCCCCGTGGAGGTCTTCATCTCCCGGGAAGAAACCTTTACGTCAACGAGAACCCGCCACGCCATCCGGGCCCATTTGGATACCTATGTCCGCGACGACGGACGGCTCATCGGCCGGCGCTACATCGGCTATGCAAATAATGGCGGATACGCCTCACACGGACATGCCATCAGCGCCAACTGCGCCAATGAATACCGCATGCTCTACCAGGATGAACAGATGCTGGAAGGCACTGCCTATACGATTTATACGAACCGACCCGCGGCCGGCGCCATGCGGGGATACGGCATACCCCAGGCGTGCTTTATCATGGAGTCGCACATGGACGATTTGGCCCATCGGATTCATATGGACCCCGTCGCCTTCCGACGAAAAAACATGATGAAGCTGGGTTACGTCGATCCGGGCACAACCATTACCTGCCACAGCACGAAATTGGACGAATGCCTGGACATCGGTATGAAATACATCGGTTGGACCGACAAACGGACACGTTACGGTCATGACCGGGGTGTCGTACGACGCGGTGTCGGCATGGCCATGTTCTGCTATAAGACGGGCGTCTATCCCATCGCATTGGAAACGGCAACGGCACGCATGATTCTCAATCAGGACGGCAGCATCCAGCTGCAAACCGGCGCCACGGAAATCGGTCAAGGCGCTGCCACCGTCTTTGCACAGATGACCGCCGAAACGCTGGGCATCTCCGTTGAGCGAATCCATGTCGTCCAGACACAGGACACGGACACGGCCCCCTTTGACACCGGTGCCTATGCATCCCGTCAGAGTTACGTTTCGGGTATGGCCGTGAAGAAGACGGCCTTGTCCATGAAACAAAAAATCCTCGCCTACTGCGAACGTTTGACGACGCAGCCGGCCGACACGTTGGATATTCGGGCAGACGCCGTCGTCACGAAAGCAGACGGTGCATTGGTGGTATCCATGGAAGAATTGGCCATGAATGCCATGTACAGTCTCTCCGATACCGAACATATTACCGCCAATGAGACGGCACATTGTAAGGATAATACCTACTCCTTCGGTGCCACCTTTGCCGAGATTGAAGTGGATATCGCCCTCGGAAAAATCAAGGTCATCGACATCATCAATGTTCATGACAGCGGCATCATCATCAATCCCGCCATGGCGGCCGGACAGGTGCACGGCGGCATGAGCATGGGTCTGGGCTACGTCTTGGGTGAGGACTATATCTACGACGAGCAGGGCAAACAGCTGAATGACAACCTGCTCTACTATAAAATATTGACCGCCATGGATCACCCGAACTTACACCACGCTTTTGCGGAATGTAATGACCCGACGGCCCCCTACGGGAACAAGTCCCTGGGTGAACCGCCGACCTTGACCGTTGCCCCCGCCATTCGAAATGCCCTACTGCATGCGACGGGCGTAGCCGTCAACAGCCTACCCCTGAATCCGCAGCGGCTCGTGCCGGCATTCGACACGTTACGAAAGGAGATGGCCCATGTTTGATTTTCATACCGTCTATCAACCGGAAACGGTCGCCGAGGCGCTGGCCATCTTGGCACGCGATTCGGAGAGTATCGTCCTCAGCGGCGGCAGTGATATTCTGATAAAAAACAGGGATGGTATCCTACCGCCCTGTGCCTGCATAAGCATCCGTCATCTGCGGGAACTGCATGAAATCACCCGTGATGACGACGGAACGATTTTCATCGGCGCGGCATCGACTTTCACGGAAGTCATGGACAGCCCCGTCATCCAAAATCATATTCCGCAGCTTGCCGAAGCGGTGTCTCAAGTCGGTGCGGTACAAATCCGAAACATCGGTACCGTCGGCGGCAACCTCTGCAACGGTGCCCCCAGCGCGGACTCCGCAACGACCTTCTTGATTCTCGGTGCGAAACTGCATCTGGAAAGTGTCCGCGGAACACGCGTCGTGTCCATTGATGACTTCTACACCGGTCCCGGCAGTACGGTTCGGGCAAGGGATGAACTGCTGACCGTCATCGAAGTTCCGAGAACGCATTATGAGGGCTATGCCGGTACCTACATCAAATACGCCATGCGCAAAGCAATGGACATCGCCACGGTCGGTCTGGCCGCCATGGTGAAACTGACTCCGGACAAAGACCGAATCGAAGATATTAAAACGGCATACGCTTCGGTCGCCCCGACACCGGTCCGCGGTTTGCAATTTGAGACACGTCTCCGGGGTGCGTCGATTGACCGGAACTTGCTGTGTCAGGCAGCGGAAGAAACGGTCGTTCATGATATCAGCGCACGGGAGGATTGGCGTGCAAGTAAGGCTTTCAGCGAGCACATCGCCGTGGAGATTACCAAGCGGGGTGTGGCCGAAGCCATAGAAAAAGCGGGAGGAGAACATGTATATCGATGTGAATATGACGGTTAACGGCGAAGCGACTACGGTTTCCGTTGACCCTCGTGAAAATCTGTTGGATACACTGCGCGATCGCTTGGGCTTGACTTCCGTCAAGCGCGGTTGCGAGGTCGGTGAATGTGGTGCCTGTACCGTACTCATAGACGGCGAGCCGTTCGACTCGTGTATCTACCTGACCCTCTGGGCCGAAGGAAAAAGCATCTTGACCGTTGAAGGCCTGACCAAACGGGATGGCACCTTACACCCCGTCCAACAGGCATTCGTCGATGAAGCCGCGGTACAATGCGGTTTCTGTACCCCCGGTCTCATCCTTTCCGCCGTCAGCATTGTCGGAAAAAACCGTCGTTTTACGCGGGATGAACTGCGTGTACTCATTGCCGGGCATCTCTGTCGATGCACCGGATATGAACATATACTCAATGCCGTCGAACAGGCAATCGAACGGCAACTGCAAATGAAGGAGGACTGCCATGCCCGATAAAGAACCAAAGAACAAGAAAGACCCTTTTTTTCAACTGGACGGAAAGCCGTCCATCGGTAAGTCGTTACCGGTCGCATTTCAGCATGTATTGGCCATGGTCATCGGTAATATCGCCCCTGCCATCATCGTCGCAGCGGCACTGAATCTATCCGCTACGGACAAGGCCATGATTATTCAATACTCCATGATGGCGGCCGGTATCGCCTCCCTGATTCAGGTATTCGGCGGTAAGGGCATCGGCTCCGGACTCCCCGTTATCATGGGTCTGAACTTCGCCTTCGTTCCGGTTGTCATTACCATCGGTACGAACTACGGCTTTTCCGCCGTCTTCGCTTCCATGCTCTTTGGCGGCGCGGCTGTCATTCTCTTCGGCTTCTCCATCATGAAAATCCGGAGATTTTTCCCGCCGCTCGTAACGGGTACGACCGTACTCGCCATGGGTATTTCACTGTATCCCGTCGCTATCAACTATATGGCAGGTGGTGTCGGCAGCGAGCAATTCGGTGACTGGAAAAACTGGTTGGTCGCACTGGTCACCCTGAGTGTCGTTTTCATCTTAACGGAATTCGGCCGCGGATACATCAAGGTCATCGCCATCTTGATCGGTATCATCGTCGGCTATCTGTTGGCACTGGCCATGGGTATGGTTCAGTTTGACGGTGTTGCGGAAGCCAAGATATTCGCCCTGCCTTCCCTCATGCCATTCGGTATGACCTTCCACCCCGGTGCCATCTTTACCATGATTATCATGTATCTCGTAGCATCCGTCGAAATTATCGGTGATATTTCATCTCTGACCATCGGCGGTCTGGAACGAGAGGCGAGTGACCGTGAAATTTCCGGCGGTATCGTCGGCAACGGTATTTCGTCCATCATCGTCGCACTCTTCGGCGGTATGCCGACGGCGACCTTCTCCCAAAATGTCGGTATCGTCGCCATGACGAAAGTTGTGGCCAAGCGAATCGCCGCCATCGCGGGTATTATTATCCTCGTGACCGGTTTCTTCCCGAAATTCGGTGCATTCATGTCCACCATCCCGAACGCCGTTCTGGGCGGTGCGACCCTGTCGGTATTCGCCATCATTTCCATCAGCGGTATCCGACTGATTGCCAAAGAACCGTTCACGATGCGTAACTGTAATATTCTGGGTATCGCGCTGGCAGTCGGCATCGGTATTTCTCAAGTACCGGATGCACTCGCCAAAGCACCACTCTTTTTCCGGACCTTCTTCGGCAGCTCACCGGTTATCATCGCCACGCTGATTGTGTTCATCTTGAACCTCATCGTGCCGAAAAAGACCTTCGAGCAGGAAGAACGGGAACGGGCATTAAAACGCTAAACTTCCTATACTGATACGAGAAACCGGGACGCATTTGCGTCCCGGTTTCTTCTTGTCCCTATCTATTCTGAGGCGGCAGTCCTTACGAGGCATCCGTCGCCTTCGCCTTTCTCTGTAGAAAACGTTCCTTGTCAAACATGTCATTCTTCTTCGCCATAATCGCCGTGATGGCCGCATCGCCCGTTACGTTAATGGCGGTTCGCGCCATATCCAGGATTCGGTCGATACCCATAATCATCGCAATACCTTCCACCGGCAATCCGACCGAGTTGAACACCATGGACAAAGTCACCAGGCCGACGGACGGGATGCCCGCCGTGCCGACCGATGCCAGCGTCGCCGTTGCAATAACCGTCAGATAGTCGACCGCCGTCAGAGGAATGTTATATGCGTTCGCCACGAAAACGACCGCGACCCCCTGCATGATGGCCGTACCGTCCATATTAATGGTGGCCCCCAGAGGTACCGTAAAGGACGAAACCTGCTTGGATACGCCCATCTCCTTGAGCGTATTGATACTCAAGGGAACGGTCGCGTTGGAACTTGCCGTTGAAAAGGCAAAGCCCATGACCGGCAGAAACTTCTTGAGGAAGATGAACGGGTTGATGCCGCCCACCAGTTGCAGTATGCCCATGTAAACGAATAGACATTGGATGATGAGGGAACCGATAACGCCACCGACGTACAGCAACATCGAAAACAGCACTTCGAATCCGATGCCCGAAAAGGTCTTCGCCACAAGACAGAAGACACCGAACGGTGCAACCTTCATGACGAGCATGGTCATGTCCATCATCAAGTCATTCAATTCCGTAAACAAGTTTGCCATGGAGGTTGCCCGCTCTCCCATTTTCGCCATCAGGATCCCCACGATAATGGCAATAAAAATAATTTGCAGCATGTTCCCTTCCGCCAACGAGGCAACCGGGTTCTTCGGAATGATTTCCAGCAGCGTCTGAACAATGCTCACATCAGCAGAGGCCGCCGCGTTTGCCGCCGCATCCGCCGCCTGCTCGGCATTTTGGACCAAGTTCATACCCATGCCGGGCCGTAGCAGCGACGCCAGACCCAGGGCTATGGCGATAGCCAAGGCGGTCGTCAGCATGTAAAAGGCAACCGTCCGCACACCGATTTTACCGAGCTTTTTCGTATCGCCGATGCTCATCGTCCCCGTAACGAGGGATGCAAATACCAGCGGTACGACCAACATCTGCATACCGCGGATGAAACCGTTGCCAATAAAATGGAAGATGCCGTCAACAAATACCGTGTCCCGAACATAACTTGGCGGCACGAAATAGTACATGATGACACCGGTGATGATACCGGCCAACAGCGCGAAGAAAATCTTCGTCGTCAGCCCGGCTTGTTTTCGTTTCTTTTTAACGGTCACCATACACCTCCTTCATATAATCCGTCAAGTCTTCTTCCCATGTCGGAAACTCATAGAGATTGCCGACCCGAAGCAAAAAGTTTTCCAGTACGGAATAGTCCGGTCGGTAAACGGCGTTGAACACCTCTTCCCGTTCTTCGACCGGCACGTCGAGACCGGCACGTTGAAGCACGGCCCGGGCAAAATCCGCCCGGGAAGCGATCCCCGTACATACCGCATGGTAGGTGCCGTACTCATTGGTCTGAATCAAGTAGGCGATAAACCTTGCGAGTTGTCGTGCAGAGGTCGGACAGGCATACTGCTCCTTTGCAACGAGTACCTGTCCGTTATTACGTGCCTGTGACAAAATATGTTCGACTCGATCCTCCGCCGTTCCATAAAGCCATGAACTGCGCAAAATAAAATAGCGATTGCAAAAATCGCGGGTATACTGCTCCCCGAACAACTTTGACTTCCCGTACATGGTGGAGGGATTCGGTGTATCGAACTCACGAAATGCTTTTCGTTCCACATCTCCGTCAAACACGTCGTCCGTGGACAACTGCACCATCTTCGCCTGAATCCTTTGTGCGGCAATGGCCATATTTCGCGCACCGAGACCGTTCACTAAAAAAGCCGTTTCCGGTGCTTTCTCACACGCCTCCGGATCTGTCATACCGGCACAGTTGATGATAATCTGGGGCCGAAACCGTTCCGCAAAATTCATCACCGCTTCTGCATCCGTAATATCCACTTCTTCCTTATCCGTTGCCAAGATTTCCGCATCCATGGGATCCAGAAAACGAACCAGCTCTTGTCCGAGCCGACCATTGGCTCCGGAGATCCATATTTTCCTAATATAACTCATCTGTCCTCCGTTCACTGCCTTATAACTAACCTGTACATTAGACTATAGTATTTTACCAACCGGGTCAATGGAATGCCGTGAAAAAATTCTGTTTTACGGGATTTTTGTTAATAATTGACAACAGGTGAAAGCCCCGTTTCTTCGGCAACTTGCACAAGATTGTCGCCATGACAGAAAGATGCTACGGTATTGATATGTTGCGACCATCGACAAAGGTTAGTCCCCCTTTGATGGAAAAACGGCCTGCTTCACGTGCCACCATAAAGAGTACCTGTCCCATAGCCAAGCAGGTACAAATGAAAACGGACACCGTATCGGTGTCCGTTGCTCTATTCCTCTTTGGAAATCATGTCCTTGACCTTCATCAGCCGGGTAATCGAGCTCCGCTCGTTCTCTTCCAACTTCATCCGGATATAGGCGATGGTCTCCTTTAATTGGGGAATTGTCATATATTCCAGCGCATTGACGCGCCGTCTTGTACTCTCAATTTCGTCCGCCATCAACTGGCAGGCTTTTTCAATCTCTGCCAGCTTCAACAAGTTCGGCAAAATATTGCTCAGTTTCACCACGGCATCATCCAACTGAGATGTCGTGCTCATGAAACCGTAAGGATAAATGTCTTCCTCGTCCTCCGTCGTCTTTTCATGCACGAATTCCATTTCCGGCACGTTGACGCTCATGAGGTTTCTCGTGGAGATATTCAGACGAATGCTGCCCTTGGGGATGGCCAGTGCCTCGTCCAACATCTCGGACGGACTGACACCGCGGGCCAACAGAACATCGGCAAAAGCGTCTTTCAATTCATCTTCCACTTTTTCCCGAAGGTCCTTATTCTCTTTAATCATCCCGATGAACTGACGCATCAGCTCATCCTGCTTATCCTTCAACAGCTTATGGCCCCGGGTGGAGGTTTTCAGACGGGCCTTGAGCCGCGTCATCTCCATACGGGTAGGGTTCACATTAAGTCTGGCCATACTTATGCCCCCTTGTTTTCATCAACCGGTAAATATTTCTCCAACAGATTTTCCTTGATACGTTTCAGCTCGATACGCGGCAGCAGTTTCAACAACTCCCAGCCCAGATCCAACGTTTCCATAATGGTCCGGTTCATCGTAAATCCCTGAGATACGTACTGTTCCTCAAACTCCGTTGCAAACTTGGCAAACGCCTTGTCCGTTTCACTCAATGCGGATTCACCCAAGATGACCTGCAACTCCTTCGCTTCCTTACCGGATGCGTAGGCCGCAAACAACTGGTTCATCGTATCCGCATGGTCTTCACGCGTCTTGTCCGCGCCGATACCCTTGTCTTTCAAACGGGAAAGTGACGGCAACACGTCGATGGGCGGCAAGATGTTCCGCTTATAGAGGTCACGAGAAAGGATAATCTGTCCCTCCGTGATGTAACCCGTCAAGTCTGGAATCGGATGGGTCTTGTCATCCTCCGGCATGGTCAGGATGGGAATCTGGGTAATGGAACCCGGACGACCCTTGATTCTGCCGGCACGCTCATAAATCGTCGACAAGTCGGTGTAGAGATAACCCGGATAACCGCGTCGACCCGGCACCTCACGACGTGCCGCGGAAATTTCACGCAACGCCTCGCAATAGTTCGTGATGTCCGTCATGATGACCAGAACGTGCATCCCCTTCTCAAACGCCAGATATTCCGCCGCCGTCAATACCATACGCGGGGTGGAAATACGCTCGATGGCGGGGTCGTTCGCCAGGTTCATGAACAGTACCGCACGATCAATGGCACCCGTCTTACGGAAGTCATCAATGAAGAATTCCGCTTCTTCAAACGTGATACCGATGGCGCCGAATACAACGGCGAACTTTTCATCCTTTCCGCGTACCGTCGCCTGCCGTGCAATCTGGGATGCCAACTCGGCATGCGGCAGACCGGAACCGGAGAAAATCGGTAACTTCTGTCCGCGGACCAAGGTATTCAATCCGTCGATGGCGGAAACGCCCGTCTGAATAAACTCGGACGGGTAGTCCCGTGCCACGGGGTTGATGGCCACACCGTTGATGTCCAGCTTATCTTCCGCAATCAATGCGGGACCGTCATCAATCGGCTGACCCATACCGTTAAATACGCGACCAATCATGTCCTCCGAAACGCCCAAGGTCAGCGGCTTACCGAGAAAACGCACCTTGGAATCCTGCAGGTTGATACCCGTAGAACCTTCAAACAGCTGCACCATCGCCCGGTCACCGTTGACTTCCAGAACACGACCGCGACGCAGGTCACCGTTTTGCATTTCAATTTCTACCAACTCTTCATACTTGATGCCTTCGACACCGTCCACCATTAACAGAGGGCCGACAATCTCTCGTATTGTTTTATATTCCTTAAGCATCAGCCTCACCTCCTCTGTTAATCAGCGCATCTACGGCCGCCGTAATCTTCTCCGCCGTCTTATCCAAGGTCGCAAGCTCCTCTTCCGACACGTATTTCGCACGGGCAATCTCTTCCCGCACGTCCAAGTCAATCAATTCACTCAGATATACGCCGTTGTCCAGAGCGCGCAGAGACTCTCTATAATACTTCATGACCAGTTCCAGCATTTTGTCCTGTTTTTCCAACGACGTAAAGGTATCCACTTCCTGGAACGCATTCTGCTGCAAATAATCCTCTCGGATGGACTTGGCCACTTCCAGCTTCAGCTGATCGCCCTCGGACAGGGTGTCCTTGCCGACCAGGCGAACAATCTCCTGCAGTGCGGACTCTTCCTGTAACAGGGCCATGGCTTCCGCCCTGTTCTTCGGGAATCGTTCCGCCACGTTCTCGCCCATCCACTCATCGACATTCGTCTGATAGAGGGAGTAGGAATCCAACCAGCCGATGGCCGGGAAATGCCGACGATAGGCCAAGTTGGCGCTCAATCCCCAGAACACCTTGACGATACGCAGGGTCGCCTGGGATACCGGTTCGGAAATATCACCACCCGGCGGAGATACTGCACCGATGATGGTCAATGCACCTTCACGGGCATCGGAGCCGTTACATACGACCTTACCCGCACGCTCGTAGAAATCTGCGGCACGGGAGGACAAATAGGCCGGATAACCTTCGTCACCGGGCATTTCTTCCAAACGACCCGACATCTCACGCAGGGCCTCTGCCCAACGGGAGGTGGAGTCCGCCATAACGGCCACGGAATAACCCATGTCACGGAAGTATTCCGCGATCGTGATACCCGTATAGATGGAAGCCTCACGTGCGGCCACCGGCATGTTGGACGTGTTGGCAATCAACACCGTCCGCTTCATAATCGACTCACCGGTATGCGGGTCAATCAATTCCGGAAACTCGTTCAAAACGTCGGTCATCTCGTTACCGCGTTCACCGCAGCCGACATAGACCACAATCTGCGCATCCGCCCACTTCGCGAGCTGATGCTGTACGACCGTCTTACCGGAACCGAACGGTCCCGGTACACAGGCGGTACCGCCTTTCGTTACGGGGAAGAACGTATCGATGACACGCTGTCCTGTAATCAAGGGAATCTTCGGGGCAATCTTATTCTTATATCGACGACCCCGTCGTACCGGCCACTTCTGCATCATGGTGACTTGCTTCTCACCGTCCGCTGTCTCAATCACTGCCACCGGCTCCGATACCGTCCGTTCACCCGATTCAATGGACTTAATCGTACCATCACATCCGAACGGTACCATAACGAAATGCTTCACCACGGAGGTTTCCTGTACGAAGCCGAGGATGTCGCCCTCGACAACCTGATCGCCGGCCTTCGCTTCCGCCTCAAACTGCCATTTTTTCTCCCGATCCAGAGAGGGTACGGCAACACCCTTGCTCAAAAAGTCGCCCGCCGCGGCACGAAACTTTTCCAGCGGTCGTTGGATACCGTCAAACATGTTCTCCAACAGACCCGGTCCCAGCTCCACACTCAGCGGTTCTCCGGTAGTCTCCACCGGTTCACCCGGACCGATACCGGCCGTTTCTTCATATACCTGAATGGATGCCTTATCATCACGCATCTCGATGATTTCACCGATCAGCTTCGATTCGGAAACCTTCACCACGTCATATATATTCGCTTCTTCCATGCCCTCGGCCACAACCAGAGGACCGGAAACTTTTACAATTTTTCCAATCTTCACCTAAGTGCCTCCTTCATTAATTATTCGCAAAAATGTTGCTTCCGACCGCTTTTTCCACGTTTGCGTTGATATCGGCCATGCCGATGCCCAACGTACCGCGATTACTCGGAATCAGAATAATCGCCGGGAGCAACGCACTCTTATATCGCCGGATGGTTTCCGGAATCAGATGGGCAATAGGTTCCGTGATGAAGATTAATCCGTACTTTTCTTTTGCCAATCGATCCACCAGACTTCGTGCCGCCTGATGATCGTACGCCGTAAAGACTTCTATACCCACCGCACGGAATGCGAGGATGGAGTCCTTATCGCCGATAGCTGCAACCTTGTACAAGCTAATCACCCAACCTTTCCCTGATTTTATCCGCCGGAATGTTATTCAACTTACCGACAATGATAAAACGTACTGCCTCCAACTCTTCCTCTTTCGCAAGAATATAAGCGATAATCGGTTCCGGGCCGAATGTAATGAAACGGGCATCCTTGGTCAATTCCTTCAAGTAGCGTTTGCTCTGCTTCTCCAAGGTGAACAATGAATCCGTCTTCCTATACTCATTCAATCCCTTCACCACGTAGGCACCGATAGCTTCTCCCTTGAGTGACGTAATCATCTTATCCACGTCCGCCTGCAACAGAGACATCAGCTTGGATTTTTGAATTCTGCCACCGTCCGCAAAAACCTTCTCCGCGAAATGTACCGTCTTATTCATCCGCTTCATCCGCACCAGACTGATGACGTTGTAAAAATCAATCTTACCCAAGATATAATCCCGGAAGAATTGAATGTCCAGCGTCTCCGCCAATGCCCGGATATGTTCGAAATAATAACGGTCCATGATGATGTCAATCACCTGCGGATCCTTCGTCCGTTCATACTCCTCGATGGTCGCCTTCAATGCCGTGGCAAATTCCGGCTTGATGGTCGTAAATTTTTCCGCTTCCACTTGGGCCTGAACGGTTTGCGGATTCGCGTTCTTCGACGGAATGAATTTCTCGCTGAGATCCTTTCCGGAAAACTTCGACTTCAGAATTACCTTCAGGTTATGGTAGTCATAACGTAGGGTCATGATCTCCAAAATTCGCTTATCCTTCAGTAATTCGTCGGCAATGTCGCGGATACGCGACATCTCCTGATTCAGCAGTTGGACGTAACCGTAGACGTCAAATACGCCCGCCGCACTCTTGGAGTACTCCGAATCCATTAGGATTTTGTACACCTCGTTTTCGTCCGGCGCGTCTATCATCCGCTCCAACTTCTGCTTTCCCAGCAGCCTTTTTTCATATACTCTCGCAAGGATAACGGATTGGGCGTAATCGATTCGATCCATACCATTACCCCCTATTCTTTTCCGTATAGTATTTGCGCCAACTGTCCTTCGATTTCTTCTTTAATGAGTGCCAGTTTTGCGTCGAACGTAAAGTTCTTCTCCATTTCATCGGTCACTTCGATGAAGCCCGTTTCCACGAAACGATCCTCGAGCACTTTACAATCCGGCAGACCCTTTTTCACGGCTGCCGCTTTATCCTTCGCCACAATGACGGTGGCCGCTTTATCCGTGAGATTTTTCTTCACGTAATCCACGTAGGTCGTATCATCCATATTTTTAAGCTCGTCCAGGACTTCGTCAAAGACACGCTGAATGACCTCCTGTTTCACCGCCAACTTGTTATTTCGCGCTTTTAACTGCGCATTTGATTTTAATCGTTCCTTCATCAAATCGCGCTCATCGGTCGCTTTCTTGCGCATACGTTCAATTTCTTTTTCCGTCTTGACCGCGCCTTCGGCACGAATCGCATCCGCTCTCTCGCGCGCTTCGGTCAAAATCTTGTCCGCTTCCGCTTTCGCTTCCAATGTGATTTGATTGACAAGGTTATCTAATCCCGCCATGTTTCACATCCTTTACTGTACTTCGACCGACCGCTTATTTAATGAGAGAATCTACGTTGAAGAACAGTAACAGGGAAATAACGAATGCCAGCAATGCGTAGGTCTCAACCATTACGGAGTAAATAATACCCTTCGTGGACTGTTCTTCGTTCTTGGCCAAAATGCCGACACCGGCCGCTGCCGTCTTACCTTGGAAAATGGCGGAACCCAGGCCGACAAATCCTACCGGCATACATGCAAACAGGAGATACAGACCCTTGCCGAGAGAAATGTCGCCCGACAGGCTGAACAGTACCAACAGACCGATAACGAATCCGTACAGACCCTGCGTACCCGGCAACAGCTGGAGTACCAATGTTTTACCGAATTTTTCCGGCTCTTCCGCAACCAGGCCGGCTGCCGCCTGACCCACGATGGACAGACCCTTCGCCGATCCGATACCCGAGAATAATACCGCTACTGCAATACCCATGATGGCAAATGCCAATCCGCCGTTTTCGGCAATCCATGCTCCTAATGTCATTTTGTTTCCTCCTTATTATCTAAATTAATAATGACTGTGTTATTCTTCCAGCTGACGGTCGAGATTAATGTATTTCGACTTGCTTCTGAAGTAGCGGAACGGTTTCCCGCCGCCCTCGTAAAACTTGCCGAAGAACTCGACGTATATCAGTCTCATGCCGTGTACATATGCGCCCAGATAGGACAGGAATATGTTGAAGGCGTGGAATAAAATCATAATGATGATACCGACAATGATGCCGAACACGTTGCCGAACATCATCCCCGCAATCGTATTGACGGACAGGGCGATGTATGCACCCGACAGGCCCAAGGCCATCAAACGGGAGTACGATACGAAGTCGCCCACGTAGCCGGAAATACCGTAGAGATTATACATACCGGCACCGATCTTCCCGCCGATACCGCCCGGTGTGGAACGCATACCGCCGATAACGATGAGGGCCATGCCCGCAATCATTACCCATTTGGCTACGTTGCTTACCGAAGCTGAAAGACCCATAGGGCCACCGCCGATGAACAATATCGCACCGATTAATGCGAGGTACCAACTCAGTACGTCGAAAACGGCGTCCAATGCATGTCCGTCGCGTATCAGCATGTACCCTTTGAGTGCGAGACCCGTAAAGAGGTGGATTGCACCCATGGCAACCGACAGGAGCAGAATCGGCATGGCTTGTGTACCCATGTCCAGCACCTGCGGCATAAATTCGAGTTTGAAACCGAAGTAGGAGTTGTAGATAACGCCCCAGAAGAGGGTGAATATGCTGACAATCAGGAAGAACTTCACATTCTTCTTCATCCCCGGCTTCAGATTGAACATTTTCAGACCCAGTGCGCACAGCACCAGCATCAGCAGACCGTATCCCGCATCCGCCGACATCATGCCGAAAAAGAGGGCATAAAACGGTGCCAGCCAGGGGGTCGGGTCCAGTTCGTTATAACGCGGCATCGCGTAGGTCGCGGTAACAGGCTCAAAAATGCCGAAGAGCTTATTGTTCTTGAGCATGATTGGCACGTCTCGCGAATCACGGTCCACGTCTTCGACGGTGGTGTTGTTGGCACCGCCGGTCACTTCATTGATAATTTGCAGGAACTCCGTTTCCTGATATGCGGGGAAATACCCCTCGATACAACAGGTCGAGTCGGAGCCCAAGAGCAGACGGTTCGTGTCGATGCGAACCCGTAGATTTGACATGTATTCATAGTACAGTTTTAACGCCGTACGGTACTTCGTCATCTCGCCCAATTCTTTTATGGTCTGCTCCCTGCGTTGTCGCAGGAGTCGAATCTCCTCTTTCAATTCCTTCAGGCGGTCTTCCACCCGCTGGTTCAATTTCAGATTGATTTTGGAGAATCCCTTTTCCTTCAAAATTTCATCGACTGCCGCTTCATCCGGTCTGTAGAAAAAGATTACGTACATGGCGTCATCCTTCTTCAAACCGATCAATTCAAAGTAGACACGTTCCAACGTATTCAGTGCCGCCTCAAATTCCCGGCGCGACTTAATCGGCACCGATCCGATATAGCTGGCGGCCTTACGCAGACCGTCCGTCTCCCGCGGAACGATGTCCAACTTACGGAAAACGCTCAGCTCGTTGATTTCTTCGCGGGCCTTGTGCAGATCGTAACGAGCACCGTCCAGTGCATCACCGTTGTGTTTAATCTGTTCGTAAATACCCTGGAAATCCACCTTCTTCGCCTGCTCCTCCAGCTCGGAAAAGGTCAAATTCGGCAATCCCTCTTTCAGCGCCTTAAAGCCGCCTTTTTCCGGATAATACTTGCCCAACTGATTGAGACAGTATTCACACCGCGTCAGAGCTGTATCCGCCTCATTATAGGCTTCCACCGCTTTAACGGGCGCCAGTGCCGCGTACGTTTCCGTTCGATGCTCCTCGCTTGCAATGTCGTTGAATTGCACGTTTCGGAATATCTGTAAGCGTCTGAGCAGTTCCTCTTTGTCGGATTTAAGCGCCAGTAAATGAAATTTTTTCATTTCAACAATGGCCATGTTAACTTACAATCCTTTCTTTTAAGAATTTCTTCGCAGAAGAAACCTTATCCGCAGCAGGTTCAGCGAGTTTCTTGCACGCATCATCAGCTTCTGCCAGAATTTGATCCAACTCGGCCTGCACCGCTCGCTTCATCTCTTCCGTCAACTGCGCCGACTCCCGTTTACAACGGTCCATCTCGCTCGTCCGGTTCAATGCCACATCTTCGGTAGCTTTCGCGATGATTTGCTTTGCTTCATCACGTGCCGCTTTCGTCAAATTCTTTGCCTCGGTTTCCGTGTCCAGAATCCGCTTCAAAGCTTCTTTTGCCATCTGTCAGCCTCCTTTCCCGCACTTGCTACACAACAATAAAGTGTTAAAGTTACAATAATCATTTTACACTATACGGTATTTTTATTCAAGGAAGAAACCCCGGACTATTCATTTTATGGTAATAGTGTATAAAAAAAATATCTTTTCCGTCGATGGGAACAAACAGGTGAAAAAGCGGCCTTGCGGAATTTGTAGGTTTTGCCGATATGTTTGTGCTTGACAAACGCCGACTCGTTTGTGTGGTATGTCATGACATGAAGACGGTGCTCCTGCTTCTCCGGTCGGAGCGGTAAGAGCACCGTCTTCATGTCTTATCTCTTTTTATTATAGGGATCGATGTATATATATTCCGCCATAAAGTCGCCTCTTTTCCGCATCGCATCATAGTCTTTATCCTCTCGAAAGACATACCAATAAACGGGATATGGTCTTTCGGGTGAATTTCGTGTCGGTTCCCCCATCGTCACGTACAGGAGAAAACCTTTACTGACACCTCTCCCTTTACGAATCGGATCCCAAGTCCCCTTTACTATAAGAAAATCCCGTCCGCTGAACGTTTCCCGACTCTGACTTTCCACATGGAAGCACTCGGGTCTGCCCCCTGCTTTTGCTCCCAAAATACGCCCTACATCTTTCCCGTCCATATCAAAGAACGACTGGACATAGTTCTCCGGATCCTCACTCTCCACGTCATACTCCGGGATATAGCTGCGCTGTGCAAGACAATCGCCATCCTCCTCCTCACAATACGTCATCCCGCCGGCACTAAACAGCGCCCATTCTTTCGGCTCGGGAAATACGTAATCACCATAGTGAATCGCCTCACCGTAGCCTTCCGGCAGAATCGGTTCCTCTCCATTTTTTATATCATCCCAAGTCAGTTCATTATTTCGTTTTATTATCGCTTCTTTCGACTCGTCCCGTAATTCAGTCTTTGTCTCATTCCGTGTCGTATCATCTGTTCCCGTACCACCGCAACCGGCGAATACAATGCCGAAGACCAATACCGTCATCATCAATTTCTTCATCATCTCTCCTCCATCGAATATTGTACTAAAATGACATTCACAAAACTACATCGTCCGATGGATGGAATCACTCATTCAACCGACCTTGCAGTTCTTACGAACTAATCATATCACCGTTTTTGCCGGATGTAAAGTTCCCACATGCTAATTATATTGTTATGTATACCGTATTGCATAATTGTATCATTCCGCCCCTAGGAGAAGGTCCTAAAGCATGGTATAATGTAGACGAATATTCTAAAAGGAGAAATCATGAGTAAATATAAAACATTTGGCATTCTGACGGGGGCCTCCGTATTGTCCGCCGTCGGCACCCATTTCTTCAAATTTCCCGACAACTTCAACTTCGGCGGTATTTCGGGCCTCGCCGTCGTCTTGAAGAAGGTCATCCCCGTCTCCCCCTCGGCCATCAACCTGGTGGTGAATCTGGCCCTCTTATCCCTGGCCTTCATCTTTTTGGGTCGACGCTTTCTGGTCATGACGGCCTACGTGGCCGTCACCTCCTCCTTGCTGCTCTCCGCCCTGCAACTCATCGTGCCTCTCCAAGCACCGCTGACGGATGAGCCGCTGTTGAACATGATATTCGCCATCACCATCCCGGCCATTGCCTCCGCCATGTTGTTTAATATCTCGGCATCGGCAGGCGGGACGGACATTACGGCAGCCATCTTCAACAAATATTTCGGTGTCAATTTTGGTATGGCGCTGCTGGCGTCGGATGTGCTCATCGTTGCCGGTTCCTTCCTGTTTTTCGACATGAAGACCTGTCTCTTTTCCGTTACGGGCCTCTTTATCAAGTCGTTCATTATCGACAACTTCATCGAGTCCTTCAATCTATGCAAATACTTCAACGTCATCTGCGAAGATCCGACGGAAATTTGCGACTATATCACGCAGACACTCCGACACTCCGCCACCGTGTCGCCGGCACGCGGCGCCTTTTCCCATCGGAAAAAATACATCATTTTCACGGTCCTCACCCGCGGTAATGCCGTCCGACTGCGAAACTTCATCCGGGAGCACGACCCGAACGCTTTCATGATGATTACAAACTCCAGTGAAATCATCGGCAAGGGCTTCATGAATCGTTAATCTCCGGTAGACAAAAAAAGCGGTATCCCGACAGTTAACTGTCGGGATACCGCTTTTTTCATGTCATGTCAATCACGATATTGATTCATAATTTTCTCATACGTACCGTCGTTGACGAGACTTATCAACCCCTTGTTAAATAAGCTGATAAACCGATCATTCACCTTCGGTACGGAAATCACCACACCCGTATCCAATGTCTTTGTATAACCTTCGCGCAATGTCAGGCCGTCACGCTCCAGGGCGTTGACCCGCAACTGATCGTCAAAAACATAGTCGACCTCCCCGTCGACCAAGCCCCGCTTCAGGTCCGACATCGTTTCATACGTCTTCAGAAAATAACCGTATTTGTCCCGATGCGCGAGCGGCACATCGAGGACGTCCGAATACTTGTAGACGCCGATACGCTTGTTCGCGACATCCGCCAATGCATCGGGTGCTTGAATGCCCTCCCGGGCGGCAATACAAACCCGGGTGTCCGCGTAACTGTCTGTCGGTTCATAGTCTTTGAGCCGCTTTTCTCCGGGTGAGAGAACACCGTCCACCGTCCCCTTGGCGACGCGGGCATCCAACTTGTCTTCCTCAAGTAGTACAAGCTCATACTGCCAATGTTCTGCCGCCGCCATGGCATCCAGCAGGTCTACCGTCAGACCGCGCCATTGTTCACCGTCTTTATAAATATAGGGCGGGTTCTCGTGAATGAAGGCCACGGTGTAGACATCTTTCTTACCGCAGCCGCTGCCCATCAATAGGATGATACACAGCATGACAAGCATCGTAAGTCGGCGTCCATATTTCACGTTCTCCACCTCTTTCCGTCCAATGATTAAGTAAGCCGTAAGCCGGGTTCTGTATTAAACGGTCATCAATCTAGGTCCGACATCACTGCCGGACTCGAGCGATCAACCCGAAAGCATGACGGGTCGCCATATAGCCTTCTGTTCGATCTTGCTTCCGATGGGGTTTACACTGCCATCTCCGTTACCGCAGACGCGGTGAGCTCTTACCTCACCTTTTCACCCTTACCCGAAGGCGGTTTATTTTCTGTTGCACTTTCCTTGGGGTCACCCCCACCAGGCGTTACCTGGCATCGTACCCTGTGAAGCCCGGACTTTCCTCGACTGCATCAGCCGCGACCGTATGGCTTACTTAACGTCGCTTATCATAACACGAAGGCACCGCATGCGCAAGTCGAAATACGCCGCCGGCTGTCACGGACTTAATGTCGCCGCCACCATCGCCGTTTCGGTGCCACCGTCAAAGTATCATCATCCTCCGTCGATATCCCCGTTTCGGCCCGTTCGGCGGGTAACCCGCGATGCCGGCGCATTTTCGCCACGGCCGTCAGCCGCAGCGTCACCGCATCCTCCGGTGCACCGGCCGTATGCAACATCTGTACGATTTGACAACCGGCAAAGACGATGTACATGGCGCAATAGAACCACAGCATCAGCATCAGGATAATACTCAAACCGCCGTAAACGCCGGAGCGGTCGACCGAAAGGCTGACATACATTCCGAATAAATAAGAAAAGGCCTGCCATGTCAGCGTCGCCGCCAAGGCGCCGATGGCGACATGCCGTAACCGGTTCTTTCCCTTGGGAATGAAACGATACATTAGGAGCAAAACCAGAAAAATCAACAAGGTCGAACCGAAGAACCGTGCAATCTGGATCAACAGCTCAAATCGATTGATGATGGGAATCCAGCGCATAATCAAACGCAGCAGCGCATTGCCGAAGATGGTAACCGTCAGTAAGAGCGGGATTGCCACAACCAACACTGCCGTATAGGCAAAGGACAGCAGAAGGTTCTGCCAATAGGTCCGTAATTCGGTACTGTTGTGGATGACGTTAAACCCGTCCACCAAAACATAAAGTCCCTTACTGGCGGACCAGAAGAGTGCCAGCGCCGAAAACGACAGTACCAGCGCGGAATTATTATAGATTTGATGGACAATCTTCGCCACGAAGTCTTGGAAGTATTCGGGTACGAAGCGGATGATGACCTCCGTCGCAAAGGTCAAATCCAACGGCGTATACTTGAGTACCGTCAAAATCAAAATCATCATCGGTACGAGGGAAACCATCAGATAGTATGCCCCCTGTGCCGCCAGCGAGGACAACCCGTTTTCCCCAATTCGGGTCAAGAAGCGTCGAATGATGACTAACGGCTTCCGTTTTGCTTTTCGCTTCATGAGACTCCTTTCCGAACCGCATCAAACCGACTTCTTCGCCATCAAGGCAAATACCAGCAACATCACGATACAACAAACCAGGACCGCCGCACACCCCATGATACCGGTGAGGGGTACTGCACAGACCGCGCCGATGATAAAGCTGACAATCAGGCCCGCATAGCGCAGTGCAAGATACATGTCCGTCCGCTCCCGTCTTTTCAAAAACAGAGAGATGGCCGCTCCCGCATGCTTGAGGTTTCCGGTACACATCGTCGTGGCAACGGGTGCGCCGACCATCTTCTGAAATCCATGCGTCTGTAATGATGACACGAAAGAAACGGCCGAGTTGACCCAGATGTCCGCCGCACCGGACGGAATGAAAGCCACCGCCGCCAGAATGAGTATCTCCGCCAATAAAACAACTTGCCGCCAATGTATACGTCCCGTTGCCGTAAATCTGCCACGCAAGTGTTCCGCTACCATCACCCCGGCCAAAAAACTCAGAATCGGCACAAGGTAGGATGCGGCGACCAGAAAACGCCCCTCCGCCAGGCGAATGCCCATGAAGACGATGTTCCCCGTCTGTGCATTGGCAAAGACGCCGCCGCGGGTCATATACGTATATACATCTAAAAAACCGCCCGCCATGGCCAGCATAAAGCCCACGGCAAGCGTGTCGGACATTTGCCGTTTCACCTCATCTTCCATCTCCGTTCCTTTCCGTTGTACCAATATATTAGCATGTTCCATCCGGGCTGTAAAGCAAGCCGAAACCGGTTCGTCCGGGTATGAACTCTTCACGCTTTCTTCAGTATAAGTTAGCAACCGCTCTAATTTACAATGATGAACGAACATGGTATACTAAAAACAGGAAATATTACTGAGTTTCTAAAAAGGAGAGATGATGATGAAATTTTATTTGGAAGAAGGAACGAACAACCTGGTGGCATCCAAGGTGCCCTTGAAGATGTGTGAAAACTTCAAAGAACTGACGGCGGATTCCACGGACGCGGCCACGGAAAAACATGTCCCGGTCGTCAATATCAACGGTGATAATGTGGAAGTTATCGTCGGTTCCGTAGAACATCCTATGACAGACAAACATTGGATTACGACAATCGTCCTGGAAACGGAAAACGGCTTCTACAAGAGAAATCTGCAGGCAGATGAAGAACCGAAAGCCAATTTCGTTACGACGGATAAACCCGTCGCCGTCTACGAATACTGTAACCTGCACGGCCTCTGGGTCAGCCGGGTATAAGCAAAACACCGCCGTTACGGCGGTGTTTTTTCGTTCCATCACACCCTCGTCGGCGAATGCCGGCCGCCCGTCTGCGTAACGCCGGATTTTCGCCCCGGTCTGTGGACTTTCCTCCGGGATGATGGTATATTCAAGATATGAAGGAGGTCCCCGATGTTTATTCAATTAAATTCTTTACCGCGCACTGCAGATGCCTTTCAGCAACAGCTGCAAATATCTCAAAAGAGTCCGTACGGTACGACGGCACTCCTGTTGGCCGCACTGCATCTCTATCCGGATGACAACGAATTGGCCCTGTCTATAATTGATGCCCTAAAAGGGGGCCACGGACTGAGCGATGAAGAACGTGCTTTCATCCGCCTCTCCCTGACGGGCAGCGAGTATCTTCCGGATTCCTACTGGGATGGTGCCACACCGACCAACAACTACACCCCGCGTATTCCATATACGCTTTCCTTCACGGACACCTTGGAGATGGATGCACCCGGTCGGCTGAGTATCTTTCTAATCAGTAACGGCGCCAAAGACCCGCGGGAAGTCGTCTTGAAAGAAGCGGCAGGCCGGTGGTTCCTTGCCGATTGGACGAACGTCTTGTTGGAAGTCCGACCGCCGGCATCCGGCAAACGGGCCTCAAAATCCTGACAACCACAGCTGCGAAAAACGGTGCCGCCGAAGAATATTCTTCGGCGGCACCGTTTTTCGTCATATTATGTCCGAACCGGCTATCAAAAGGGTGTACAACGACCACACAGTTGACAACGCTGGATATAATAAATCGCCACACCGTAAATTCATCTTGTTTCGTCTACAAAAAATTCGAAGGCGGATTATGCCGAATCTGATTGCCCTGTTGCCATAAGATATACCCGTAAGTATTTTCTTTCACATTCGTCGTCTGCCCGGCTGCAAGCAGTTCTTCCAGTGCCACCCGTGTCCGTTCCACCTCCACATCCGTAACGGGTCGGAGAAGTATCTCCTCCGCCATCCGATGTGCCGCCGCCGCATCCGTCCGAAGCGGTTCCGTCATCCGTTCCGTATAGTAACCGACTACCGGCTTATAACCGGAGAGCCAAAGCATGTTCCAGAGGGCATAAAAGCGCTCACCGTGCATGCTCGGATCCAGACCTGTTCCGAAGACCGTCTCCTGAATTCGATCTCGCACCTCGTTTCTGGTCTCCAAAAATGAGCTGTTGAAACAAAAATTGCGACTGAGTTGATTCATTTTCCGCAAAGCCGACACCGTACCGACCGCAGGCGTAATACTGGAAAATACCAAATCATACCCCTTCTCCGCCAACGGAATATCTGCTGTGCGAAAATCCGCACAGCAGGTCCGAACATTGGTCAGACCACGCCGTTTCGACTCTTCCAATCCTGCCTCGAGCAAGAATTCACTATGATCCAATCCTGTCACACTACAGACCGTCGTCGCAAAATCATTCGTAAAGTGAAGCGGTCCCGCGCCCACGTCGAGCACGTGAAATGTCGATGCCAAGGCACCGTGTACCGTCAAAAAATCCCGTGCGGAAGCAATGCGTTTGACCAACCGTTCCTGTAAGCGCCGTGCCGTTTCCGCATCCTGCTTTGCATCGAACCCCCACTTGTCCGCTCGACGTTTGAGACCGTTATTTTGAAACGGATCCTCCGCTTCCCACAAAGCTGTAAAACGGTCCAATAATTTCTTTTTTTCCATCCTATCCATAATGATTCTCTCCTTGCTCCCATCATAACATCCGGTTCGCACGGAAACAAGATACACCGTAAAATTCCCGTAATTTTATATTAGATAATATAAAACGCGACGGTCCCAAACCGCCGCGTTAAGATAATTTGCTTCTTCAAACCGACCCTTCGGACCGAGTTTTTTAGCAAATATATTTCCACATCATGATAAAGTGACACAAGGTCCCCAACAGCACGAAGATATGAAATATCTCATGGCTGCCCCAAAGGCTGTTCTTCCTATTCAACATCTTCAACTTCAAGGCATAGATGACACCGCCTACCGTATACATGATGCCGCCGCCGACAAGCCATAAGAATCCGCGTAAGCCCAATGCCGCATAGACCGCCCGGACTTGAAAGATACAGATCCATCCCATCGCAATGTACAGAACCGACGAAATCCACTTCGGATGATAGACGATAATCATCTTCATCAAAATACCGATGATGGCCACCGTCCAAACGGTAATCAACATGATGTAGCCGATTCGGTTCCCTAACGAGACCATACATATGGGTGTATAGGACGCGGCAATCAGAACGAAAATCATACTGTGATCCCACTTCTTCAACATACGATTGACCCGAGGCGTGGACGCAATGGCATGGTAGGTGCCACTTGCCGTATACAGTGCCAGCATGCCCAGCACGAAAATCAACATCGCCGTTCCGGTCGTCGTATTGCCGCGGAATCCGCGGATAATCAGCGGAATCCCAAACAGAACGGCACATACCGCCCCGAAATAATGCGTCAGTGAACTGACCGGATCTTTGAGTCTCATATAAAATTTCATAAAATGTACCCTCTCTATAACATAGTTTTAATAACTATGTTATATATACTATACCACGTATTCGTTCTCCATCAAGTGATAATGCGATAGTTTTTTCGTGTTTATTCTATGGTGTCGGATGCCGGAATACCCCGACATAAAGAGGCAGACGACCGTAAAACAGTGCATAGGCAAAGGGCTTGTCCAAGGTCACTTGAACCGGATCCATCGGTGCAGCAGTCTTCTCCACAGTGGCAACGGTCGATGATGCCGCCCGTGTTCCTTTCTCGTTCACATCCATAACCGCTACCTGGAAGATATTGCCGACAAAATCCGTTCGGGGCGGATCCACCAACGTGCAATGGAAGGTTTCGAGATAAGGCGCAAAGGCACTTTTTGCCATATATTGTTTGAAATCCAATTTGTTCTCTACCCGAAAGATCGGCATGTCCAAATGGACTTCCATATATGTCGTCTTTGGATGACGGAAAATCTCCTCCTTCAAGGCACGAGTCAAATCTCCGTCCGCCGGCATGTAAATGACCATCTGCATGGCATCGTCTTCGTAGCCCAATCCGAGATAGACGCCCTTCTCATCCGCGGCATATTCCGACAGCGCCGTCCGGGCCATAAACGGTATCTGTACCGTACCTTTCGTCCCGTGAAACGATTGATCTCCCGCCGCTCGGAACGGCTTGCTCCAGTCCGATGCGAAAAAGAGATTATCCAGCAGGACAAGATAGGTTTCCGGTTTTAGCGTATCTTGAAATACTTCCTCTACGAGACCGTTCGTCTGCTCTTTAACAAGTGCATTAATATTATTCTCCGCCACCTTGATGTCGCTGAAATCCGCTTGATAACAGGTTGGACCGCCCGGTGCCATCAATTCAGTCATCGCGGTCTGATTTAGCGAAAACTCATCGCTTGCAATAAGGTTCGCATGATAGCGTAGGGTCGACACGTCCTTCAGAATACCGCGGAGCGCCCGGACATCCGCATCATAGTCTGTAAAGCGCATCTCCTCCCCCATCTGCTGCCGGAATAAATTCTTCTCCTCCTCGCCGCCGATAGCCGCCAACGTTTCCAATGTCATATATGCAGACAACGGCGCAAACACCATATTTTCATCCGCCACGTCGCAGTGGTCGAACAGATCCCCCGCAAGGCGAACCCCTTGTTCCCGTAACCTGTCCAACTGCGTATTCGTCGGCTTCGGGGTCGGCAGGATCCCCTCCGGAGATGCCATTTCCCGTAAGAGCGCATGTCCCTCCGTCTCCTTGTCCTTCCGTGTTTCATCCGACGTCCCCGCCGTGTTACCGCATGCCGCAAGCAAAAGTACCGTGGTCAAAGCCATGATAGGCCAATAGAATCGTTTCATCCTTCTTCCTTTCTCTTCCCGTCCGTCGTAACACTACCGCCCCGCTCCTCTCATTTGTCAGCCGATTGTTCCGGCTGCACGAAAATAAAATGCCGGTTTGTAGACGCTGCCATATCAAAAACGAAGCCGTCCGCTGTAAAGTAACAAACATCCGCCGGCTGTGTGATCGCGTTTTGTGCCAGGTACCGTATCAACCGACCGCGCATCATTTTCGCCGCCGTTGCCGCACTGCGTCGCTTACCGTTTTTCGTCACCTGAAATGTCACGTGATGATACTCACTTTCCGGAATATAAGGTGCTATGGCCTTTGAAAATTCACCGGAGGACAGATCCAATACGGGCCGCCCCACCAATTGACCGGCAATTTTATCACCCCAAAAATGATACAAATCGAGAAACTTCATGGCAAAGTCCAGACGATAAGGGTAGACAGCGTCTTCCGGTCGCAAGATGCCGTACAACCCCGATAGGATACGCAAATGCCCGGATAAATATTCCCGGGCAGCCGTGTCCAGACTCTTATAGTCCAACCGCTTGTACTGCAAGCCGTCAAAAGCATGAATCGAACTGAGTCCGTCTTTATCAAAACGAAGGTTACGGATATCTTCCGTCACCGTCGCCGTCAACTTGTCACTCAAATCCATTGCCGTGCGAATCTCCGCCGGGGTCATGGCTTGTAAGCGGCGTATCAGCATTTTTGTTTCATCCGGAAAAACCGGCAGGCTTTTAGCCGGCGGTGTCGTACGATTCATCGTCTTGGTCGGTGATGCCGTTATAAACATAAGAAACCTCCTTCTTTAAGACTAAATGCACACAGTCCTTCTGTCAAGAATTATATTTTTTCGAGGCTGTCAAGAATTGATTTACGTACGGGAATATCCTATACTGGATGTAAATAAACCAAGATAGAAAGGAGTGCCATGATTTATACTTTGACGCTGAACCCTTCCCTGGATTACGTGGTTGACGTGGTGGATTTTCAGGCCGATAAAATCAACCGCAGCACAAATGAAATGATTTTTCCGGGCGGTAAGGGCATCAATGTCAGCCAAGTCCTCAAACAGCTGGATACGGAAAGCTGCGCCATCGGCCTTGTCGCCGGTTTTACGGGAGAACACCTCAAACACCTGTTGGATGCCTACGGTATCACCCACGATTTAATGCCCCTTTCAAACGGCATGACGCGTATTAACGTGAAAATCCGATCCCGTGCGGAGACTGCGGTGAACGGGGCCGGTCCACAGCCGACACCGGACGAAGTGGACAACCTCAAGGACCGGTTGCGGCAGCTGAAAAGCGGCGATTACCTGGTCATGGCCGGGAATCTGCCGAAAGGACTGCCCGATACCCTGTACCGGGACATCATGACATCGCTTGCGGACCGGGATGTCCGCACGGTTGTTGATGCCACGGGGACGGCACTGACATCAGTTATGGACTGCGGACCGTTTCTCATCAAGCCCAACCACGAGGAGCTGGGCGAACTGTTCAACGTTCGGATTGAAGACCCGGATACGGCGCTGGATTATGCCGCCCGATTACAAGATCGTGGGGTGAAAAACGTTCTCGTCTCCATGGGCGGTCGGGGTGCCGTCCTTGCGGCGGAGAACGGCGGACGTTACATTGTCCAGGCACCGTCGGGCACGGTGAAAAATACCGTCGGTGCGGGCGATTCCATGGTTGCCGGTTTCCTTTACGGCTATCGGACGGACCATTGCCGGGAATCCGCCCTTCGTTACGGCGCGGCCGCAGGCAGTGCCACCGCTTTTTCCGACGGACTTGCCTGTCGGGATGACATCGAAGCATTACTGAATAATATTACCGTGATAAGGAGGTAGAAAATGCGTATTACCGATTTATTATCAAGAGAATCCGTACAACTGAATGTTCGCTGTACGGATAAACGGGATGCCATCCTGCAAGCCGTCGATGCGATGGATGCAGGTGGACGACTGGCGGACAAAAAGGTCTATGCGGACACCGTCTTCGCCCGAGAGGCGGAGGGCACGACAGGTGTGGGCGAGGGCATTGCCATCCCACACGGTCGCAGCGCCGCGGTAAAACAACCCGGTCTGGCGGCACTGACCATCCCGGACGGGGTGGACTATCAAGCCTTGGACGATGCCCCCGTCAACCTGCTCTTTCTCATCGCCGCGCCGAAGGATGATGCGAGCAACGTCCATCTGGATATGCTGAGCAAACTCTCCGCCATGTTAATGGATACGGCTTTTACGGACAAGCTGCGAGCAGCAAAGACGGTGGATGAATTTCTCGCCGTCATCGATGCGGCGGAAGGTACGTCTGAGACCGCCTCGGCCGATGAAGCACCCGGTGATTTACCCGGCACGGCGGACACACCGTACATTCTGGCGGTGACAGGTTGCCCGACGGGCATTGCCCATACATATATGGCGGCGGAGGCCATCGAGAAGAAAGCCGTGGATATGGGCTACCGTGTCAAGGTGGAAACCCGCGGTTCTTCGGGTGCGAAAAACGTACTGACAGCCGAAGAGATTGCCAATGCGGACGGTATCATCGTTGCTTCGGACACGCAGGTACCGATGAGCCGTTTCGACGGCAAGCGACTGGTCGTCGCACAGGTGTCGGACGGCATTGCCAAGCCGCAAGAACTGATTGAGCGGGCATTGAACGAGCGTACACCGCTCTACAAGGCGGATAAGGCGGATGCGGAAACGGAAACCGCCGAGGCCGGTTCCCGAGGACAGCGAATATACAAGTATCTGATGAACGGCGTATCGCACATGTTACCGTTCGTCGTGGGCGGCGGTATCCTGATTGCTTTGGCTTTTCTGATTGACGGCATGATGGTGGATTTGAACGCCTTGCCGGCAGCCGAACGGGCGAACTTCGGTTCCATTACCCCCTTTGCAGCAACACTAAAAGACATCGGCGGCGTGGCGTTCGGCTTCATGTTACCGATTCTGGCGGGATTCATCGCCATGGCCATCGCGGACCGACCGGGTCTGGTGGTCGGCTTCATCGGTGGAGCGATTGCCGCCTCCCATACATCCGGTTTTCTGGGTGCATTGCTGGCCGGTTTCGTGGCAGGTTATCTGGTACGTCTGTTGGTAAAAGCCACCGCCAAATTCCCGCAATCCATCGATGGGATTCGGACCATTCTCATCTATCCTTTGTTCGGCGTGCTGTTCATGGGCTTGATTATGCTCTATATCATTGAACCCGTGGTCGGCGGTATCAACACGGGATTAAACAACTGGTTGGCACACATGGGCGATACGGCTTCCGTGGTACTGGGTCTGATTGTCGCCGGTATGATGGCCATCGACATGGGCGGTCCGTTTAATAAGGCGGCCTACGTCTTCGGTACGGCACAGATTGCGGCGGGCAATTACAATATCATGGCGGCGGTCATGATTGGCGGTATGGTGCCGCCATGTGCGATTGCATTGTCCACGTTACTGTTTAAGAAGAAATTTACGGCAAGTGAACGCAGGAGCGGTCCGGTGAACTTCATTATGGGCCTCTCGTTCATTACGGAAGGGGCCATACCTTACGCAGCGGCAGATCCGCTTCGTGTCATTCCGAGCTGTATCATCGGTTCGGCGGCGGCGGGCGGTCTGTCCATGCTGTTCAACTGTACGTTGATGGCACCACATGGCGGCATCTTCGTCTTTCCGGTGGTCGGTAATGCCTTGCTCTATCTCGTATCCCTGGTGGTCGGCAGTGTGATTGCGGCCGTCCTGATGGGCTTGTTAAAGAAAAATAAAATAGCGTAACGTGAAACACCCCGTCGTCCGGAGATTGGTCGACGGGGTGTCTTTACGTGTGCATACATCGATATTCAACGAAAAGTATTTTCAGCTAACGGTTCGAATAATATGAAGCGACTATGCCGACCACCGACACACCTATCACCATTGTGCCGACCACCGTTAAAATGGCTTTCGTCCCGATAAGCATCTGCTTATAGATTAGCAAACTTTCAACCAACAGTAATGCACCGAATAAAACCAATGCCAAACCGACCATGGTTGCAAGGACCTTATCATTCCTCTTATTATCTTTTTTATAACCTGCCAAGATGTCAACCATCTTAAATCGCCAAATCAGCACACCTACGGCAATTAAAGTTACACCCGATAATAGCGCTACCACGCTCATCTTACACCGCTCCTTTACAAATAAGCGCTTCGTTATCTTGTCCGTTATTTCCGATACGGAATATTCTTTCGGCACGTGGCCACCAACAAATACAGGCCTCCGCTCGTCATCCATAGACGATTATGCCTGCTATGTGCTTCATCTTTTATTTACTCTTTTTCCTGAACATGAATACGCCGAGCATTGAAATGGCTATGCCCAAACACATCACCATCGGTATTACGGAACCCATCTCCGGCAATTTCCTTTTTACAAGTTTGTCCGGTTTCACCGGTGCATCCGGTGTGTCGGTATCATGGGGTTTGTTTACCTCTTCTTCTCCGGATTTATTGGTTACGATAATTGTCGCCTCCGGTGATGCTTTGCTTAAAATAACCGAAGCTTGACTATAGTTCGGCGTATATCCATGCGCTTGTGTCTCTTCCACCATGTATTCGCCATAATATATTTTATTCAAGGTGATTTCTTCTCCGGCCGCTAATTCAAATGTTTTTTCATACCCATACGGACCACTTACCTTAAAGCCGAATTTTACGGGTGCCGTTCCCTTCTCCGATGCTCCTCCTTGACTTTCTTCCCCTAATACTTTCTTTATGGTTAGTTTTGCTGCTTTTTCATTCGGATGATCAGGATTCTCCGAATCGCCTTCTCTTATTACTCTGTTTGTGATTGTATTTGTTTTAAAGTCAAACGCACCGAATACCCAATTATCATTCAGGACACTTTTTTCTTTTGCATTTTCTTTTACAAAGTATATGTATTTATTACCATTTTCATCTGTAACTTCAAGATTCTCCCATTGAGCCGATCTTGAATTTGCATCGATTTCTTTGACTTCCGCACCGTCAACTTTTGTTGCTTCTCCACCTTCAATTTTTCTATACAAGGTGAATTCCAGTTCAGGTCTTGTAACTCTATCATCACCTGCCCATATTTTCGTTGCGGAAAAATCTTTTTTCACCACTATCCCCGAATCGGAGCCATTCGTTTCAATATTTTCGGCACCACTTTCACCATCACATCGCACGGTACATTCATTCACTATTTTACCGATATCCGATTCGCCGGTTACTTTTGCCTTGAATTTTATGCCAAATTGTGTCGCTTGCACGACGCCTTCGGATGTAGATGCCATTTCCCCAATTTTTACTTGAATTTTATTATCTGATGTATCATATTCAGCCCTGTCATCATCGACTGCATCCGTTTGCGGTTCATAGTCAGTATTTTTCTTAAAATCTTTCAATGACATCGTGTTTGGCACATATACCAACCCTTTTGGCAACACGTCTGATGCGACGGTATGAATGGCATTGTCCAATCCCTGATTGCTAAGAAGAATTTCATATTCTATAATGTCACCCGCTTTGACCGCATCACCCGGCGCTTTATCATTGACCGTTTTTATCTTTTTATCGACTTCTATGACAGGCGAATACATCCCGATTTCGAATGTTTGTACTGTCGGATAGTACCACTCATCTGATGAACGCATTAAAAATTTAACGGATTTTGCCGAGTTGGCAATCCTATTGTCGATGTTGATGACCTTGGCGTCAACGGCCATATTGTTTATGAATGCAGGCTTTCTATTTGTGAGGTAAACCCCATTTTCACTAATTGTGGAATTGAAGAAATTATTGACCGGGGAGGCGGCATCAAATAAATTTTCAGCCTCTCCTTCTTTATTGATTATTTGAAAACGGTCATTTTGATATCCCCAATCGCCCTCCCATGCGACGATGCCCGTCTTTGCGAGTACATCGCCTTTGGGCGGTGTCAATAAATCTTTTAACTCAATTTGAATCGTCTCATGGAATCGTACTACTTTGTAGCCAAAATAAACGGATAGTGAATTAAGCGGCTGATTATTGTCTTTAAAAACGACAACCAATGACCATCCGGCATATAAATCCTTAATGGTATCCGATGTATACGCCGTACTGTCAGCGGCCCAATACCAACCCGACCCGCCATCCTTTACAATCTCCGTTACGTCTTTATAAGCAGTATAATGATTCAGTGATGTGGCTCCTTTATTAACATAGACTTCTTCAGCTTCAAGTGCTCTATATTCACTATTTTGCTTAGGAGACTTTAATTTAATGCCGGGCATCAGCGCATTTTTGTCAGTTTTCGCACCCCATACCAGAAATGCTTTCTCCACTTCCGCGCCGTCAGGAAAAACAATTTCAGCGGCAGAAGATGATGCGGTTGTTTTGTCGTCATCTTCATCCAATAATTTCATAATAAAAGAATTGTTACTGGCTTCTTTTCCCGATATATCTCCATGCAATGCTTTCCATGCATTTGAATTCTGATTATCATGGCCCGCCGGTGCCATTAACGTATTCCCTGTAATCTTTATGCTGCCTTGCATATTTTTTTGAAAAATCTTTTCAAATTCTTTTTCTTCCGCATTGACACTCAATGGTATTGTGATTAGCAATAATACTACCAGACATAAGATTTTACTCAAGTAGCTCAATTTTTTGTCCATTTTGAAAAGTCCTTTCATTATTCAGAATCAACTGTATCTTCTTTTATAAAAAACCATCCATATAATCCGCTTATTTCCTTGAAGTGACCATCAAACATCGAACTTGCTAATTGCAATAAAACCTAAGATGGCTAATATTCCGAATGAACCCGTTAAAAATGCTTCTCTAACAGGTGCAGTAATTTCTCATAAAAATATTTCTTTCGGTCCAATATTGTCCATTGAAGGCCAGTATTATATTCCGGACCGGATTGTTGATAAAAGTTGATTTCGTTATTCTCTACCCGATTACTCTAATATGGCTATAATATCATAATTATTTTTATGATACAATTCTGTCGAACTAATTGTATGCTTTATTTTTTGCATTGCATTAATAATATGATGAATAATCGTGCATCTTTAAGGGAAACATCTTGTTCACTTTTTCATACCGTCTCTACGTACGATGTTTTTCAAGAACATTGATAACATTTCGTTTTTCATTTCGCAAAACGGGTTATGTCGGTCTCGTCCGGAATCCGACCATTTATTCTTCTGTCGAATTTTAAAATTGTCATACTACAAATCATACGATATAATAGTTTTGATAAACAAAATTTACAGGAGGTACAACAATGCAATTAGATGCAAGTTCTTTATCCACTGCGTCAGGTAATGCACTAAATTATGTCGTTTTACAGGTCACGCTAAAAGAGAAATTTCTGGGAACCGGCTCCGGCAATCTTACTGAACTTGAACATGTAATCAACGCACAAGCGAGTCAAGGATATAGACTCCACACGATTTCTACGACGAACGGGGGCAGTAAAGGTTTTATGGGTGGTGACCGTATTCAGGCAACGATGGTATTTGAAAAAATCTTATAAAACTGACAAACTACCCATGGGTTAGATGGGTAGTTTTTATTTTCATCCATTATCTCGCCGAAACACATAAACCGCCTCTGCATCCCTTTTGTCTAATATACTTTCTCGAATACCTCACATATCATCGGTGCCTCTTCATAGAACGCCTGCCCACATTCTTTATATTCTCTTTCAAAAAAATCATCATGGATTTTCCTCCAGTACTGATAACTCCTGTCTCCTTCACCCTCATGCCATACATGCTCCGGTGTGATCTGATTGTAGGGAATGATCTGGACCGCCTTCGTCTGTGTGATACACACCGGATTTCCCGAACCGTCTAAAATGATATTATAGTCGCCAACTTGTGGGATATGCTCATCCGGTCCGTAAAGCTCGTATGCAGAGGTTGTCGCTGTTTTTATCCGAGTATACACCAACGAAGCCAGTTCATCGGCCATTTCTTTTGTATTCCCAAAACCCCACGCTTCATGAGGCGTTTCCTTTTCTATTGATTTCTCATGACAAAATTTTTCCCAATACTCTTCAACTATATTATTCATGACCCCTCATTTCCATAATCTTTATCTTCTCTGTGTCGGTAGGACAAACCGGCTAAAATGTTTCGTTCACTTATTCATTATTATAGTCATCATGAGAAACATGCCCGACCGCTTGCTCCGATGATACGTAAAACTCATATTGGCCCAAAATATGCATCACAAAATCCTACTTTGAGATAATCACTTCCGACAGCACTCATCATACCATTTTATCGAATATCAATACAAGATGCCCATTGAGCACATCAACACCCTTCTTCATCATTTCCTCATCCGTCTCATATAAAAACACGCCCTGCATCTCATACGCGATGTGCAGAGCGTGTTTAAGAAGGTCTTATTTCCTATTTAATTTTCTATACTGTATTCCGCCGCTTTCACGGTTTCTCGCATCAATAAGGTCGTGCGGACCTTTTTACGATCCACCGTCGCCGGCACGACAACGTGCAATGTCAGAATCATCTCCCCTTCCCGATTCCGCTCACTGTAGAAATCGGTAATCTGAATATGATTGATGTCCATCACGTTAAATATATATGACAGTTCTTCCTTGCCCGCAGCCAGGGTCAAGGTCACCGTCTCCCGGTACCCGTCCTTACCCAGCACGACGCTATGGAACAAAAACTGCGCCAAGACAATCATCACCGTCGCCGCAATACCGACCACATACATACCGGCACCGACCGCCATGCCGACCCCGGCCGTCGCCCAAATGCCGGCAGCTGTCGTCAGACCGCTGACAAACGAATTGTTCTTGACAAAGATAATACCGGCACCCAGAAAGCCGATGCCGCTGACAATCTGTGCCGCAACACGAGACGCATCGAATTTTACGATGTCGTCAAAACCGTACTTCGACACAATCATCATCAGGGCGGCACTCATCGCCACAATAAAATGCGTCCGGACGCCCGCCTCCTTATTTCGATTGGAACGCTCGAAGCCTACGACATAGCCACACAGACCTGCCGTAAACATTCTTATAATCAGTTGTACGGCAAATGTATCCATGAAACCCCCTACGTTACTATTTCCAATTGCTCTTCGGTGTCACCATCATCATACACGAGATAATCTTTCAATCGCAGGTACACCCGGTCACCAACCGCGTACTCGGCATAGGCATGTGATTCCGCCATACAGCGCACTACCTGGTCGCCCAGACGCAGGAAAATATCCGTTGTCTCACCCAGGAAATAAATGTCATCCACTACGGCGGGAATATTCGTCTCTTCCTTCTGGAGGATGATATTCTCCGGCCGTACGGCAAGTACCACATGCTCATGCTTACATGCCGCATGCGGTAAACGTATGTCCGTCCCGTCGACGGTAATCATCTCATCCGCATAATGTGCCTTTATCAGATTGATTTTACCGATGAAATCCGCCACGAACTGGTTGACCGGTCTGTGATAAATTTCATAGGGTGCGCCCGCCTGCTGGATGACACCACGATTCAAGATGATAATCTTGTCCGACATCGTCATGGCCTCCGTCTGATCGTGTGTAACGAAAATGACGGTAATCCCCAACTCCTTGGAAATCTTTTTAATCTCATAGCGCATGCTGTCACGGAGCTTCGCATCCAAGTTCGACAGCGGCTCATCCAAAAGTAACAACTCCGGCTCAGCCACCAAAGCACGGCCAAGGGCGATTCGCTGCTGTTGACCGCCTGAAAGTTGAGACGGAAAACGATCGCGATACTTGTCCAAATGGACGACTTTCAGAACCCGGTCCGTCTTCTCCTTAATAACTTGCTTATTCATCTTTTGAATCTTCAACGGATAGGCAATGTTGTCAAAGACATTCATATGCGGCCACACGGCATAGGACTGAAAAACCATACCGATTTGCCGTTTTTCCGGCGGTACGAAAACCTGATCGGAACTCATGATTTTTCCGCCGATACACAATTGACCCGATGTCGGTTTTTCAAACCCCGCAACCATCCGCAGTAATGTCGTCTTACCACATCCGGACGGTCCGAGCAAGGTTACGAATTCACCGTCTTCAAAGGTCGCGTTAAATGATTTGATGACCTCTACGTCACCGAAGCTCTTTTTGATATTTTGTAAATCTACAGTAGACATCGTAACCTCCTATATTGAAAACTTTCCTTTGGTCGATTTATTCAGGATAAAGTTCGTTATAATGACAAACAATAAAATCGCCGTTGCCAAGGCGCTTGCCGTTTGTTGTGAATGGTAGGTCTGATACGTGAACAGCTCCACACCCAATGTCTTCGTACTGTTGGAATACAGTAAGTTGGACATGGTCAATTCGTAGAAACACGGCATAAAAATCAGGAACCAGCCCGCCACGATGGAGGGCAGAATGAGCGGTCCGATGACATCCTTAAAACGCCGCAACCAGCTCGCCCCGGAAATCTGCGCCACCTCCTCCAAGTCCATACTGACTTGAGAAAATGCACTGACCACGGTCCGCATGCCCATCAGCATATACTTGATCATATAGGCGATGACCATGATGGTCATGGTGTTATAAATGTTGATACCGAAACGACCCGACATCGTCATAATTAAGGACAGTGCAATAACAACGCTCGGCGTACCGGAACCGACCGTAATCAGAAAGTCGGGAATGTTCCGGCCACGTGCCTTCGTCCGTTTCAGCAAGTACGCCATAACGCAAGAGACGATGAGACCCAGTGTCGCCGCCAGTACACCGGAAATAAGAGAATTCTTCACGGAATGAATGATGCTGTCCCGTGAGAAAATCACCTTCCAGTATTTTGTCGTCAGATTCGAAAGCGACCATCCCTTGCCCATGTTCACCGTAAAGCTGGTCATAATAACTGTCACGAACGGAATGATGACGATGATAAGCGCAAACAGACCGACGATAATTGTAATCGGAATCCGCCACTTACCCAGATCGACAATATTCGGTCGCATGGACTTACCGGATACGGTAATATACTGTTTCTTCTTCACCGGCACCGTCGATACGTACATCACGATAAGTGCCAAAATCATCAGAAATACCGCCAAAACGGTCGCATCCGTCAGGCCTTCCTGATTACCGATTTGGACATAATCGAAAATCCGGGTCGTCACCGTGTAAATCTTGCCCGGCGCGCCGATAATGGACGGGATACCGTAGCAGGATGCCGCCGCCACGAAGACCAAAAGGCCCGCCGCCACAATAGACGGCAACATGGTCGGTAAGGTGACCGTAAAGAGTGTCTTCACCGGAGAAGCACCCGAAATGCGGGAAGCTTCTTCCAATGTCGGATCCATTTTTTCCATTGCCCGTGAAATGGTGATGAAGGCAAAGGGATAGTAAAATGTCGTCAAAACCCAGACCAGGCCGCCCATCGTATAGATGTCGAACGGAGCCTGACTCAAGCCGAACACCTTTTGTAAAAACATGTTCATCGTACCGGCGGTCGGATTCAAGAGCCGCAGCCATGCCATGGCACCCACATAAGGCGGTACCATATATGTCATAACAAAAAGCGTACGGAACATTTTTTTGCCGTACAGATTGGTGCGTCCCACCAGCCATGCCAGCGGAAAGGCAATCAGCGTACCGAAAACCATTGCCAAGCCGGCACTGACTACCGTATTCTTCAGCGCCGTCCAGTTCAGTGCATAGGTATAAATCCGTCGGAAACCGTCCAGGGAGAACGATCCGTCCGGAAAGAAGGAACGAACCACCAGGTACAGGATGGGCAAGACCTGAAAAATCAGCAAAAAGGCGACAATCAAGCCTATAATCAACCATTTAATATCAAAACTTCGTTTTTTCATGTCCTACCTCCGAAGTAGAATGAATGCGCAAACGGACGGAGGCAACCTCCGTCCGTTCGTCGCCGTTTATTTCTGTTCAATGGTAACGTATTCCTGGAACTTCGTACGAATCGTATCACGATCTTTGTAGCATTTTTCCCAGTCTACCGGGATAACGTTCTTCTGAATTTCCGCCGTCGGAATGGCATCATAGGGTGCCTTCGGGAAGTCTTTCCGTACCGAATGCATCCAACCTTTTACAATGGCTTCCTGACCTTCTTCAGAGAGGAACCACTCCGTAATCTCTTCACAAGCCTTCGTATTGCCGTTGGCCGACATCTTTTCGTTGATGGTCATGATGGGGGAAGGAATGGATACGACACCGTCTTTCGGGTAGATGACTTCCAGTTTGGAGCTCTCTTCTTCCCGTTTTTTCAGTACGGATTCTTCCAACGTCATGATTTCATCACATTCGCCGCTCTCCAATTTCGTGAGCGCAACGGATCCGGATTCCACCGGCACTTCCTGTTTACCCAGATCCTTGAAAGCATCTTCACCGTACTTGTCGAGCAAGCCGACGATTGTCGCCATGGCGGTACCCGAAGACAGGGGGTTCGGCATGGAAATCTTACCCTTCAGAGAAGATTTCGTGGCAAAGTCTTTGAAGGAATCCGCAACTTCGCTCTTATCCTTCTTTTCCGGATTATATGCCAGCACCATGTTCAGGATACGAACCGGATACCAGTATCCCTCGGGGTCATACTCGAAAGCGAGGCTGTCCGGATCTTTGATTTTGTAAGGATGAAGAATCTCCGCTTCCTTCAATTCCAAAGCGTATGCCGGTTCCGCCACCATCAACATATCACAACCCAACTTACCGGAATCGATTTCTGCGGCAATCTTGGTCTGTAATGTACCCGTACCACCTTGGAAGAATTCAATATCGTAGTCGGGGAACTTGTCGGCCAGTGCCACCTTCATGTTGTCGATAATATCCTCATACATGGACGTATAGATGACGACCTTTTTCTTCTCGCCGCCTCCGCCGCCTCCGCAGCCGACACTGCCCAAAACCATTGTTGCAGCCAGAGCGACTGCCGCCAACTTCTTAAATACTCTCATTTCAGACCTCCTTTTTTGCCTCCGGGTGAGTACCCCCGGGATGATTTAAATATTCACTCGGACTAATGCCCGTGTATTTCTTGAATACGGCGGAAAAATGTTTATAATCGCAAAAACCGAGCCGATCCGCCACCTCGTATAATTTCAGCCCCGGTTCCGCCAGATATTCCTTCGACCGTTCAATACGATAATCGTTCAGAACGTCCACGAAGGTGCGCCCCGTCGCCCGTTTGAAACTGCGGGAAAAGTATGCCGCCGTAATGCCGAGTGCACCGGCAAAGGCTTCCACGTTGATTTTCTCCCCCGGTGCCTCCGCTATCCGTTTCAAAGCGGCATCAACATATTGATTACAGGCCGCCTCATCCTTGACGTACTTCAACTTCAACGTATATTGACCGTTATCGGGTAGTTTGTCCTGTAGACGCCGTACCATCTGAATTAATGCATCCTCATCGATGGGTTTGAGCAGATATTCCGAAACGCCCAGACGAATGGCCCGTCGGGCAAATTCAAAATCACTGTAACCGGTCAACAGAACGGCTTGGAAATCGTAAACCGACTTGGCCTTTTCCAGCATCTCCAGCCCGTCCATCTTCGGCATACAAATGTCCGTTAGGACGAGGTCGGGACGTGTATCCAAAATGGCCGCCAGCCCTTCTTCTCCATCGCCCGCACTGCATACGACCGTAAAACCGAGGGCCGACCAATCTGTCACCGTTTCAATCCCGTGACGGATGATTGCTTCATCTTCAACGATGCCCAGTTTCAACATATCAACCTCCCCGATATGGCAAAACGATCTTAATGCAAAGACCCGCCGCCTCGTTGGACACGGTCATCGTGCCCGCCTCACCGAACAACAACTCGATACGCTTGGCAATGTTTCTCACGCCGATGCTTTCCCGTCGTAATCCGGGCTTTGCCAAATCTGCCTGTAACGCCGACAAATCGTCCGCCGACATGCCGCCGCCGTTATCCGTAATGCAAATATGTATCGTATTCTCCCGGCGACGTATCACCAATCCGATGACCAACTTCTCAACCCGATTCATACCATGTTTAATGGCATTTTCAATCAGGGGCTGAAACAAGAGTTTCGGAATCACGGCATCACCAATGTCCTCATCGATGTCCGGATGGTATTCCAATCGGTCGGAAAAGCGCTTCTTTGAAATCGCCAGATATTTCATGACGTAGTCCAGGTCATCTTGCAATCGGACCGTTTCCTCCCCACGAATGCTGTAGCGAAGAATGTCCGAAAGATTCCGAAGTACCTCTTGTGCCCCGGCGGGGTCCATACGAATTAGGACTCGGATAATCTCCAACGTATTAAATAGAAAATGCGGATTAAACTGGGATTCCAGCTGCCGTATCTGAGCGGTCCGCATCGCCTCTGCCTGACGTTTCGTCACGTCCAACAAATGCTCTATACTGTCCAACATGTGATTGTAGGACGAGGCAATGGTCGCAAATTCATCGTCTGTTTGAATGGATAGGCGGGTATCCATGTCGCCATGCTCCACCGCCTCGAATGCCATATTGATTTCATCCAAACGATCCGTGATGTCATTCGCAACTTTTCGGGCACGCCGCTTCATCACCTTATGCAAGGGGATGAGCAGCAGACCCAGAGAAAGGTATAGTATGAGAAAAATAAGAAGTGACAGATTCAGGCCGGATATTGAATAGACGTTCAACAGGCCCGGCACGGCCTCTTCCCGCTGCACTATCAAAAATTCATGTTCCAACCGAAGTGCGGAACCGCCGCCCGGCTCTATCCGATGCGGAAGCACGCTCAGTGCGTTGGACATCCAGTAAAAGGATTCAAAAAACACCTTATCATGGGCATCCGCCACGAGAAACTGTGTTCGGAACTTTTTGGCAATGGCGGTAAACCGATCCTTTGTAATCACGGAAACTACCGCACCCCGATATGTCGTTCCGTCCATGACGGGAATTGCCAACTGAAGTTGAATATCGCCCTGTCGCTTCACGTGGTAATGCTTGACCTCCGTCACACGCGGCGCATGGCTCTTTTTCAACTCATAAAGAATCCCCCAATCTTCTCCATACCGCAGAAAGGCCGGTTCTTCTTCCTTACCGTAGATGATTTCGCCGTCGGCATCCACGATGTAAAGCTCCGCCGTTAATTCACGTCGACCGTTCTCGACTTCATTGCGCATAAAAAAATCTCTTTTCCGCTGCGCCGTCAAGGGAATACTCAAATCCGGTATACTCCGGACCAACCCTTCCATGAACGTAAAACGGGATTCAATATCCTGACGAATCCGGGACGCAATTTCCCGCGTCTGGGAACGTGTCTGAATGACGCTGGAACCATACCATGCGATAAAGAAGAATAACGGAATACTCACGATTAAAACCGATATTCGAATGAATCGCTGAGACAATAATGCCCGATAGATTTTATATTTTAACGATTTTTTTTTCATAAGCCTTCCTACAAGGAAATCTTAACACCATATTGGTATTATTCAATCCAATAATTTTGACATCTTGTCCAAAAATACGACATATCCCGAAAATATGTCTATATTCTCTACTTAATTATAGAATATTAGGATGAGTTGCACAATAAAATTGAATGGTTTAAAAATATATTTCTACGAGGTAAACTGATAGAAAGCTTCATAACAGTACTCTTGCCGAATCGGTCGACTTCGAACGGTCTTGTCTCCCCGTCAATTGCACTGTATGTATGAGACAAAAATCTCAAGCCTGAAATTCAATGTCGCTATAATGCAAAAGACACCGCGCCAAAGCGGTGCCTTCCTACTCTTCTTTCTCACGAAAAGGTCTAATAAACTTATACAGAACAAACAGAATGGCGGCCGATAGAATGACCGTCACGACCCGGAATAAAATTCGAAATGCCTGCACCGTCCCACTCTTTCTAAACATCGTGACAGACTTCTCGTCTGACGGTGTTTCCGATACATCCGGATCTTGCGGAACATAACGACAATTGACCAGCAATCGTTCACGTGCCGTCGGATAAGGATGGCAGGTCAACAATGTCAACATATTCTTTCCCTCAACCGACTTCAGCTTCTCACCGGCCCAAGGTGGAATTGATTCCTGATCCGTCACTTTATAGTGCAAGGTCTTGTCGAATATATCCAGAAAAACGTCATCTCCTTCTTCCAGGTTATTGATATACAGAAAGCCATTAAACGTATAGTAACCTCGATGACCGGCAAGAACCGGTCGGGTACCATCTGTCCCTGTAGGAAAACTCGTCCCCTCAATCAATGCCACACCACGACTCATATTTTTATCTGATGCCCCAAAATAAATCGGTTGTACCTCGCTCAGTGCCGGAATGCGGATATATCCCAAAAGAGCATCCGGAGAAAAATCATTAAATGCACTCTCCGGGATGGGTGCAGAGGAAGCAAAGGGATCGCTGAAACTCTCCGCCCCTTGTGATAATCGGGCATTATAGTTATGAATTGCCGCCGCCAGCGCATCCTTCTCCGCCGCCGGTCTCTTCGCTTCTTTCTCCATAAAAGTGGACGCTGCTTTTTCCACGCGATATTCTGAAAATACGATTCGTACAAATGGATAGAGCATGGTACACAAACCTACAAAAATGAGTATTAATGCTACGCGCCTCTTTTTCATCCTACTCCTCTTTCTCCTTCACAGCCGGCGCTTTTTTTGCCATCCTCTTCTTCCGACGTCGCTTCGAACCTCCGGTTATAAAGTCAATAAAATACAAGAAAACAGCTGTTCCCGCCAAGATGAGGAAGATATAGAGAATCCAGCGATAACGATGATTGTTTTTGTATACGGTTTCATCCGCCAACTTTTGATCCGGTACATATTCTATTCTATGTCCCCGTACCAACAAGCGATGCGAATTTACCATATAGGGCGTACAAGTTAACAGCGTGACATAATCATGTCCAGATTTGATAATAAGATCATCAAATACACTCGGCTCGATTGTCTTAATCTGATCCACTTCGTAGGCAAGCGTTTCATAAAGATTGGTGACATAAAATTTATCTCCCACAACAACCTCATTCAACTTACTGAACAACACTGCCTCCGGTAAACCACGATGTGCCGTCAGAACACAGTGCGTATTATTTCCGCCGATCGGTAACGAAGTGCCCTGCATGTGACCAACACCCTTGCGTAATACTACTTCTTCCGTACCGGCAAATATCGGTAAATCCTGCTGAATCCTGGGAATAGAAATATGACCGATTTGTTCATGAATTTCCAACATCCGGGCATATTCGGCACGGCCTTTTTCTTGTCTTTCTTTCTGATAGGGGTCTTCCAACACTTCACCACGTTCCATCAATCCTTCATTATACGCATGAGCCAGACTCAAGCGTTCCTGAACCTCTACCGTGGAGATTTTACCTTTTTCTTGCTCGAATGTCTGTACGTAATTACTTGCGTCCCAGTCTGCCAACATCCGGCTAATTACCGGATATAATAAAATACATAATCCTATAACAAATATGATGACAAACGGAATGATGGATTTCTTCTTTTTTTTTCTCATCCTGCCTCTTTCCGACTTTTTATATCTTAAACTGTTTCATATTCTATCCCATTCGGTACTGATTGTCAAAGAGGGAAAGATGAAAAGCGGTAAGACCGGTGTCATACCAATCCTACCGCCCGAGCGCATGACGATACCGTCCGAAAATCCATATGATGGCTCGTCATTATGAACTTATAGTACGCGTTGAACGGCGATAATACAGAATTCCTGCTAGAACTAATAATCCGCCAATCCCCGCATATAGAAAAATCTGAATATCACCCGTCACCGGTACATCCGGTCCATCTCCCTCCGGCGGCCGCTTTCGATTCACAACTGAAAGACGTTCCACATCGTGATAGCTATTCTCCGTCACCTCAAAGAAAATTGGCGTCTGTGGTGCATCATACACCTGTACATCAATGATTGGTACCTGTGTTTCTTCCAGAACATACGTACCAAACGCTAGACCGTTCACCTCAAAATCTCCTGCTTCGTTCGATATGAGGGTCACCTCTTTGCCATCCGCAATAACACGATCAAAGCGTATCTGCCCGTTCAAATCCTTTACCTGACGTAACAACTTAAATACCGCACCACTTAAAGGTGAACCGTCACCATCCACCTTTCTAAACTTTTTCCCCCCGGTCTCAGGCCGATTGTTGACCACCTCCACGGTACTACCGCGTTCGTCATTTAAGTTCACGGGAATATCTTTCGTCAATAATTCATACCCCGGCAAGGTCACCTTCTCTCGGAAGAAATAAGAGCCTTGTGGTAAGTCGCGGACATTGATTTCACCTCGTTCATCCGTCACGTATTCGCCCAACGAAATATCCTTTGCCCCCGGATTTTTCCGAAACAATTCAAATGTAACGCCTTTCATTCGGTTCTCTTCCCGTACCAATTCACTATACTTGATTAACCGAATATCTCCCGGTGGTTCCGACGATACATTCGGTTTGGGATACACGTCAACATGAAATGCATCATTTAAGGGTACCTCAAAAACAGTGGCCGTCTCTCGCCAACGCTCCGTTAACAGGCCTCCCGCATCCTTCTCTACGGCACGCATGTAATAGCGACCATCTGGTAGCTCAATATCTTCAATCATACCGTCAACATTCGTCGGCTCTGTTAATAAAGCCGGTGGATATTTTGCGTCCAGCTCGTCCAGACTCATCGACCGAAAATGTGTACGATCCGCCTCCCATGAACGACTTCTCGCCGACTCATCCAGTTGCGGCTTATGATCACCGATACGCCATATTTTATAACTTATTCCGCGAATCTCTTGATGATATTCACTTTTTCGGATAATACGTAAATAATTGTTTCCCGTTGCCGACACGCTCATAGGAAGGAGCGTCAACAACAAAAGGAGAATCAGACCCCAAGTCCACCCCCCGCTATTTGATTTTTTCATCTGTCTCCTTCGCTTTCCTTCCATTTCTACGTTCCCGTCGCCACATAATCAAAAGAAGCACCAAAAATATGCCGATGCCGATAAGATACTCTTTGTATTTTTCCAAAAATAATATCCAGCGGTAGTCTTCTTTTACCGACCGGGCAGACGCTTCCAATTGCTTCGTATACTCAATTCGATGTCCACGCAATATCAAGCGTTGAGAATTCACCATATACGGATGACATGTCAGTAAGGTAATGTAATCCTCGTCTGCCTCAATCCCTAAATGCGTCGTATCCGTCGGTTCAATAATCTCAATCCGGTCAATCAAGTATGCATGCGGTTCATCCAACACCTGAACAAAAAAGAAATCTCCGATTGCCAATCGATCCAAATCTCGAAATAAACGGGCACTTGGCAAGCCTCTGTGACCGGTTAATACCGCATGTGTCCCTTTTCCGCCAATCGGTAAACTACTGTTTAATAAGTGACCAATCCCCTTTTGCAAGACGTGCTCATTCGTCCCGCTATAAATTGGGAGTTTGACATCCAACTTGGGAATTTCCAGTGTACCAATCAACTTCTCCGCCAAAAAGTATGCCGGAATCTCGCCAGCCTGATACATGGCCGTCAAAACTGCTAATTTTTCTTCAGAAAAAACGTTCTGATCCGTTCTCGCCAACTTTGCATTATAGGCTGTTGCAGCCGCCAAAATCCGTTTTCCCTCTTCCGTCGGCAAGGATGACACCATCGCTCCATACTCATCTACTTGTTCCATTTGCTTCCGATAATTCACATACTGCGAAAAGAGCGGGTAAGCGAAGATACAAAAGCCAACTAACAGCAGACCCATCAAAAATATACGAGATCTTACCACTCTCCGGACAATATTGTCTTCTTTTTTCGTCATGACTCCTTCTATCAATTACTTTTTGGCATGGAAGAAGATATACAGAACTGTCAGCATGATGATGACACCCGCGACGATATATATGATATGCTCATAACCACCCAACGGGTGTAAAACATCTTCCATTCTTTTTGAAAAAACATCCATTTCTTCATGCCTCCCATCCGATAGCAAAAGTCGGAATGGTTTCCGACTTTTGCTATCGGGGCAAGTCGCCTTGCCCTGATAAGCTTTAATAATCTCCTAGTCTTCCATCGAACGTCTTCTCTTAATTGCAAAAACTGCTCCTGCCATTAACAGTAAACCGCCCACGGTAAAGATTACCGTACCGATACCACCCGTCAAAGGTATATCCATCGGTTCATTTTTAATCATCAGTTGCTCCTGTAAATTTTCAGGCGTGCCCAACTCAACAGCCATTGGGTTTTTGTAATAAGAAGTCTCGTTTACGGTGAACGGAATACGAGAAGCTATACGCTTGAATCCCTTCGGAGCCTCAATCTCCACCAACTCATAATCCCCGTACTGCAATCCTTTAATTTCAAAGTCACCTTCCAAGCCGGATTTTAAAACCATGTCCTCAGCCGTGTTTTTTGCCGACCAAGTATAATCATTTTGCAAATAATGATCAACTATACTTATGGTGCCCGCTAACTTGATTTTCTTGATTACCTTAAACTTGGCACCTTCCAACCCCTTCGGAACTGTATCATTATCTACTTTCTTAAAACGCTTACCACCCGTATGTACCTCCGGCGGTGTATCCGGTTTTTTATCTTTCTCATCCTTCGGGTTATGACCATATTTTAGCGTAACATCATTGGGAATTACTTGACCCATGATAGCATTTTTGTTAATAGTCGTATCAAAAGTAATAACTAATTTCTTACCGACATGTTTTTCTAAAGTATTATATTCAGGCCCGTTGAGATTGGTAATAAGATCAATCTTCAAAGTCCGTTCCGTCTCCGGTGTGTCCGTCTTCGGTTTTACTGTTGTGGGTTCCGTCAACGTATAATCCTTATTTACCACCAACTCTTCCATCTTCTCGGCTGGCAGTTTTCCGATTTCCTCCGGCTTGAGTGCCGTGGCCACTTCCGGATCAACAACGTAAACCTTTACATTACCGGCATAATCTAATGACGTATCCAAAATATCCGTAAAATTATAAACCTTATACTTTTGAATATCCGTTGGTATCATACCGCTGATGAGCCAAGTATGTTTTTCATCATAGTTGAATGTATCGTGTTTATTTCCCAGATTAGTAACGTCCTTATCAACCGACGGCTTGTCTTCCGTATTTTTAGGATATACATGAACATCCTCTATTCTGCCGTATTCATTTATAAGGGGCAGCGTTATTTTTATCGGTACAGCTTTGGCAGCAGCCAACTGCGCACCATCCTCACTAACATAAGTAGATTTCTCTTTTACTTCAAAGATTTCATAATCACCGTCAGGCAGTGCTTCAAACTTCACTTGACCATTCACAGTTACGCCGTGAATATAAGCTTCTTCGTCAGCCTCCAGGAAACTGAAGTCGCCGCTTCTCGCTTTTCCAATATTCTCATCATCCACTTCCAGAACCACGAAGTATACACCCGAAATTTCTTTTGCAGTCGTATCATCGAAAAATTCCTGAATATTCCCAATGGGTTTGGAGGGGTCGTATTTCTTATTTTCATTATGATTCTTTAATTTCTCAGGCGCTAATAAAATTTTGTGAATCGTAAGATTCGTTTCCACTAGTTGTTCGTTTGGAATTTCCTCTTCATCCTCAAAGACACGTATCGCACCAACCGTTTTCGGCAGGCTGATTGTTAGAATCATGGCCAACACCATGAATAGTGTTAAAAGTTTTTTCTTCATTTTTTTCTCCTTTTTTATTTTAAATATATTACTTCTCTAATGTATTAATAATCCGCCGTTGTATTAGCCTCCCTTCTCCTTATTCACTTTATATACGTAACGGACAAACAAAAGCAATATACCGACCCCTAGTAACAAGAAGATGCTCTCTCCAGGCAACCGACCCGTAAACGGTATTTCCAACTTCCGATTTGTAATCATATAGCGGTTCGGTTTACCCGCTTCCTCCGGTTTCGTAAAAGGCAATATCACCGTCCCGTTTTTATCAGTATGGGTCAACGTGACTTGCAGTTCTCCGCTATCTCCCGTTTCTTCGACCAAAACATCGTACTGTTTCGTAGTATCTAATTGATAACCATCCGGTGCAACTGTTTCTTCTAGGACATAACGCCCCGGTATCAATTCATCAAAAACGGTCGTCCCCTGTTCCCCGGTAATCTTTGTCTGAAGTATGACACCATCTTTCTTTAATTGGAAGGTGGCTCCCGGTAGGAACAAACCCGTATTTTCAAAATCTGTTTTCAATATTTCGAATCGTCCTTTCGGCTCTTCCGTGGATCGATTCGTAATTTCAAATTCATATCGTCCATCCGTTCCGGTTGTATCGACGAGTCGGAAGCCGTTTTCTTTGTCGTAGACCGCCTTCGGCAACGTTTGTCGAATAGCCGTCTTCTCAAATCCTGCCGGCACCATAGCTTCTTCAATATCATAGATATAGAGTCGTCCTTCATTATCGTAGGCAGGCAAATCATTATTCACATTCGCCCAATGCGGTTCCGACGTACCTGCAGTAATCACTTCTTCCCGTAATAAACGCTTTGTTGCCGGATCTGCCACAGGTTGTTCATCCGGTCCAAGCGGCTGTCCGCTCTCGTTAATTAAAGCGCCTGTTACATCAACCTTGGCACGATACTGATAAATCTGTACCGAAATACTATCCGTAGCGGCCTCTTTGAGTTTACGTTCAAATTCCGCTTGTAGGGCCTGTACAGCCTCTACCGAAGTAATTGGCTGACCGTCTTTATCTGTCAATTTGACGTAGTCATTACCGTTCCTATCGACCCATTTTTTTCGTATTTCCATCGGCACAACAGGGCCTTTTACGGAAGGGAGCGGGAAGTAGCGGTAATAAGATCCTTGCTCCGGCCTTGGATTTAAAGTTGTCGTCAAATTAGCCGGATAATAATGTTGTGGAACGAACTGCTTGTCTTCGGTTCTCAAATTAATCCGGTAACGGAGTGTGACCTCTTCATTCGTACCCAAGTTCAAACCGCTCACTTTCAAACCGTTGCCGTCTTGGCGTACTGTTACACCCGTTAAACGAGACTTGGGTGCCTGTTCCTTTGGATATGACCCGATACCCACATCCGAAATAAATGGAGTGGAGCCAGAGTCCGTATTGCGCAACAAAATCAAGGTCTTTCCTGTCTTGATAGCCGTTTCCGCGGCCGCCAGAGATTCTATCGGCTTAAAACCGAGCGGATTCGTATAAGGTAAGTTCGGATTTGGTAATGAAGTCGTTTTTTGCTCGTGTGTTACCAATATATACCGATACAGACCACTTGGATCGGCGTTGGGTATCATGACACCGGTATCCGGGTCATGGACCATGAGCGGCTGACCGAATGTATCCAGCTTATAGCTTTCCGCCGGATACTTCAGTGTTGGCCGCTTCAAGTACGTATCCCGATGATACGTCGGTGCAACAATGGAATAATCTATCCCATTCTTGTTCTTGATGATACCGTCTGCATCCATATAGTTGCCAAAGTTGTCGGATAGATAGTAGTCTCCGTCTACCAGCGCTTCACTGGATGCAGGCTTGAAACCGTGTGCCACGCGTAGATTGACCTGTTTTCCCATCGGGTCGACGATTTCACCGTTAATGATGGAGTTGGCTTTGAATTTTTCTTCCAATTGATTCAAATAGCCCAGCAAGGCATCTGAATCATCCGCTTCGTAGTAATTTTCGTTATAGTTTGTTGTGATGGAACGCAACGTCCGCTCCATTAAGACGGAAGACGACTCCGTCACACCGTGTGTATTATTGCCCTGAAATTCATGGTCAACCTGCTTCTTACCTATCCCGACGGAGAAAATCTCCAGATTGGCATCACGCTTTTGTAGGTAGTCCGAAACGGCAATCGCCGATAAAGCATTGTTATCAATCAGACGACCATTTTCCGTCTGATATGAGAAGCCCATCAGATAATATACGTTATTACACATAATGTAACCGCTGTATGGGGAGGTATCCCATGAGGGCATTCCGGTCGGCACAAGATTATTCTTTAATGACTGTGTCGGATCGAGCGGAAACCGCTTCAGCTTCAAAGATGCTGTCGGCATACCGTCAGAAATCACAATCATGATTTTTTTTCGTTTTCCCGTCTCACCTTTCGGATAGAGAATGTCACCCGCTTCCGCTATACCGGCCGCGATATTCGTGTCAGCATGGGAACGATTTGTAACATCCACCGTACCATCCGCAATCACCCCCAGGTTGGGCACGTAATGTGCTGCTGTCGGAATAGCTTGGTAAAGCTTGGCCCGACTGGACGTCAATTCCGCGTAGTCATAGCGATTATATAGCATATCTACCCGCTCCGTTGAACTGCCGTCTGCAGGAATTCGCTTGTAGCCCGCCTCTCGAACACCCGGATTCTTCCGTCGTGTTGAGGTCCCGAAATTAATAATACCGGCCCTATTGTTCGGCGACAAGAGCACCTGATCCAACATTTTCTCCATTGTTTTACGTAGGGCGTAAATTTTCGTTCGCTCTTCATAACGCTCCACACCGGGACTATCCCATGCCTTGGTCATGGAATGCGAATTATCCAAGACGAAAACGACATCGACACCTTGACTGCTACCCTTGCTCTTTCCTTCAACCGTCAACTTCATATCAAACATGCCCGGCACATCCGTCTGTTGCCCCGACTTACCAATGACGGCATCTTCGTAATCTATTTTATAATTTTCTCCTTTTTCATTTAATGCCTTCGTATCTGCATTCCGTATGTCCGGTCCATCCTGTTGATGACTTGTCGGATATCGACCGTCCGTCCCGTTTGTATAATCAATCGGATTCGTGGTCGTCGAAATGACATCATCTTTTACGTTCGTAATCTGCCACAAGCTACCGTCACCGTTCAGTCGAATGATATTCGACCGGTAACCTGGGAGAATTTCTTCCCGTATACCGTAGTTATAACGGAAACCGTTTTCATCAAATCGTGGTAATGGTGTATCTACTCCGTTCACCCTTGTTTTATCGAAAACGGCCTCTATATACTTTTCCGCTTTCGGCGTCTGGACCGTCATTGATGTGACCGATTCCATTTCTCCGGAAATCTTCTGTCTAGTCAAATAGAGTTTGATGTCCGGTTTTTCGGCATTGTCATAAACATTGTCCCATTTTTTGTTCACCCGTATCTCGATGGTCTTACCCGTCACGATAACGTAACTTACATGCTCCCCGGGACGATTAGCATCCGTAAGCGGCTCATTATTGGCATAATAACCCTTGACCTCCAAACGGTACTCCGGTTTTTCTTCTGTCACGGGCGTGACGAAGGTATATTTCAAACTCTCACCCAAGTCCAAACTCTTCATTGTCAAGACACCGGAAGTGGCATCGTGCGTACCGGTATAGGTAAATCCCGGCCCGATTTCTATCTTCTTCGGTGTTGCCGAATGAATCGGTCCCAAACCCGTATTGTAGGGCTGATTGTCCGAATTGACGAGCTGATACTCAATTTTCAAGTCCTGCGTGTTGCTTTCAAGCAACTTCTTCTTTCGAAGCGGCTGGGCCTCTATCGACCACTCAATATCTTTACCGTCGTTGATATACTTACCCTGTGCATAAATTTCTGCTACTTCCGTCTTGTAAATTCTCACCGGGATAATATCCCCGGAAAATGGTTCCCGACGTAAGGTCAAGGAGGTGTTGCTCTGACATTTCACTGCGCCGGTTTCAGAGGATAACGGTTTCGTATCATGAGATGTTGTATCAATATCCACTGTATAGCCGGCTGCGCCTTGTTGCATCCGCGAGAAATCCGTAATTGGGGTATCAAAGCTAAACTGCACATAGTCACCCGGTCGCAGATGCTGATCTACAGCCTGTGACACGTTCCCCGGATCGAGTGTAAAACCAATATAAAAATAGTAGTCATTTCCTTGGGGATCCTTCTTCGAGTTTAAGACAATCCCCGGAAATGGTTCTTGTCTACGATCAATGTAGTGATACTCCCCGGTCGCATCTTCGTTCTGACGACCGCGTAAGAAGTGGTCCGTATATTCCGTATGTACTCGGAAATCCTTGCCTGCTTTGTGTGGTTCCTTTTGGTCGTAAATGACCGGTCCGTTGTTTGTCGTCGTCCCTTTCGTCACAAAGGGAAAGCTCTTGCCGACAGAGTTAATGGATACAAGCTCCGCATCGCCCAGACCTTCACCGACGTGCACGTTCATGCGCATGGGGCGCCAAACTTCCTTAGCATCCAGGTTTGTCACCTTCGCCTGCCAACGAATGTACTTACCGTCCGCCGAAACCATCCCGTGTAAATTCACCTTGTGACGACCATCCGCACATGCCGAAATCATCTCGGCCGTCTTGCCCGGTAAGGGGATTGTCTTAGCGGCGGTCAAGGTCAACGGAAGATGCTTCTCCGGTGTCAAATCCTCACCTTCAAATAGGTACTCTGTATCCAACTTGAACTCAGATACCGACTCATCATGATTCACATCCGTACTGAGACGGACATGGAAATCGAAATGCCGGACAGCACGCGTATCAAAGATAATCTTAAATACACCGATAGATGGGTCGTAGATAATCTCATACGGAACATTCGTCGGCTTACCCGATTTATCAAACGTTGTCACCACCGGTTCAATAATTTTGTTGAACGGTTTTATGCCCGAACCATCCGAGGGGCGAGACAAAATAAATGTCAATTTCCCGGGAAGGAGTGCATCGACCTGACCGTCATAGTTCCATTCAACTTCTTCTACGGCTGTATCAACCTGACCGCCGCCACTACCGTTAAGTGTCAATGCCGGTTGGGCCGCTGCCGGCTGAAGGGTGTGGGTCGCGTCTACCGGACGAATCACTTCCGCCGGATTATCCGAAGCAATGTCAGCCTCAGCCGTCACCTCATATACCGTAGCCGTATCGATGCCGACAGCAGTAAAACTGTACTGATAGACCACTTTTTCCGCAGTCCATTCGTCCACGCGGTTGTTCGTGTCCGTAAATTCATATACGTCACCCTTGCGAATCCATGTGCCATCCAACGGGATTTCCATGAAGTTACCGTCACCGATTTTACGCATTAAGGTCGGCTGAGACGGGGTCATCATTTGATTTGCAGGGAAGGTCAACTTGTTATTCGCCTTCCGCTTGGTCAGTGCATTATCCGATGCCGCTTTCTCCACCGTTGCAACCCAACTCGTCCTCGTTATGCCGTCCTTGTCTTTTATCATCGTGCCCTCAACCTGTATCGAGCCGGCATTACCGACCTCATAGGTCTTCTTCTCCACGATGAAAGCCGTGACCGGATTCTTATTGTTCTCATCAATAATTACCGTTTTGGTCGCTGCTTCACCGGCCACCAACTTATAGGCGGCCGTTTCAGTCAGCGTCACCGTATAGATACCATAAGGCAGAATCTGACTATCATTTTTGCCGTTGTTGTAAGTTCGGAATGAATCGACCTCTTTTCCATCCTCCTGTTTTTTCACTGTCAATAGAAGATTCGGTACCGGCTCATTATCTGCCGTCATGGCTGTGCCGGTAATTTTGCCGACCCCCGGTTTTAATTGCAACTTCAAATCGAAGCGACGGTTGACACCTGGTTGTAAGATGATGTCGTTTGACTCACCTGCTACAGAAACCAACTCATAAATTGTCGGCTCCGTCAATCGGAATTCATACCTTGCTTCAGCGTCCACCGGCAAATTCATGATGAAAGTTTCTCCGGCACTATCTGTCTGTAATTGACTCGTTACCAGGGTTTCAACACCGCCCTTAATTTTATACAAAGATAACCACTGTGAAGCGACCGGCTGTGACTTCGAATCCTTTAGTGTTATATCGATGTTTGCCGTATTGCCCATCGTGTCTTTTGCGGTCGTTACTTCCGCCTCAATATTAAATTCTTCCGCCGTAATGGTAACCGGTGGAATTTGTACCTTTCCGTAACCAATTTTTGCTACCGTGTTCTCCACGGTATAGAGACCGGGTGCCAACTTGGGCAGTACCGTTCTTGCTTCACCCGTCATACCGGTCGTGATGCTACTGTTCGGAACAATCTGCCCTTGCGCATCCTTAATGACAAAAGTAAATCCATCCACGGGATTTTGCTGCTTGTCCACGACCTTGACGCTGAACTGCGTCTGATCCGATGCGGGATCATAATAACCAAATTGATCCGATATGGCCGTTTCTACGGCCTCGGCCGGAATATGAAACGGAGTAGCCAACGCATGAGCATGGGTCCAATTGATTGCCACATTCTCGTAAACGATGTTGTAGTCCTTATCCGGAGTCAAACCGTCAAAGAGTAACAATCCGTCGCCGATAGACTTCGGACCCGATACCGTCATTCCGGTTGCAACATCAACAATCTTCACTGTCATATCCGCCGGAAAGGACTTGCCTTCGGGTGGTTTTGCATTCAGATAGACTGTCGTCGTCGCTTTACGCAATACCCAATCCTGGTATCCCGAATCTTTTGTCAATTTAAACGGACTGTTCTTCACCAGTTGATACCCGGGTGTGGACGGATCCGTACCTGCAATCTCATACGTACCAATTGCCGGGTTTGGAAAAATTGCCATACCGTTCTGTATCATGGCAGTAACTACGCTACCGTTAACACGCAGTGTCAGCGTCTGCCCTTCCAACCGCTGTGTCAGCGGACCGAGCACGTCCTTTTCATGGAATCGCACGGTCAGCTGATGATTTGTCGCCATTTTCTCTTTTAAGAATACATCAACAAATGGTTTTGAGGGATCATAGATGAAACTCGTCTCCCCACCTGTCTCATAAAGATTATTACTGCTTGAGATTACCTTAACGGTATATTTTTCATATGGTATGAAACTGTCCAGTTTCACCCGTATACCCGCCGGCACTTCCACGCTCTCTTTAAACACTTTATCTTTTCCCTGATATATTTCCAGGGAAATGGTATCGCTTTCCGCATTCGTCCCCAAAGAAAGTTCACCGGCGTTAAAATCACTTTTTTCGATGACAACTGTCGAAACGGTAGAAACCGTCGGGTTGTCCGCCTTTGGGTGATAGGTGATACCGACACTTTGGTTCGGTAGACGATATCCCGTCGGTACACTGTCAATCGTCACCGGATAGGTTGTGTTCTTAGTAAACATACCGTCCAGTGTGAGCATACCGTCTTGTACGGTCGTACCTGTGTGTACCGTGCCTTCGTTATCCGTTAGAGAGAGTTTGACCCCCGATACCGGGTTGCCATCCGTGTCGATAACATGAACCTGAATGGTCTTCGTCGGTATCATAGATAAGTTAAAGGTTACGTCACTGATAAGGCCCGCCCAAACCGTTGCCGACTGAGGTGTCTCATCGACAGTCCAGTTGCCGGGGTCAGGCGTAAGTCCATGGAAAGTCACGTTGTGACTGCCAGGCGATAAATCTTTTATCCGGAGATTAGCCGTACTTGCATTATTAAAAATAATATCCTGTGCATCTTCCACACGTCCGGTCAGGCTGACCTTTGCAACGCCTGTATAGGCTTGCGGTACATTGACAATGACATTCAACTGACCGACTTGCGGTGTCGCCATCTTCTTTGCTGTCAGGTTTGCGGTTGTCGTAGACCGCGAACTTGCCGAGGGGGTACCACCACCCCGTTGTGCCGTACGGAAGGTTAGTACGAAGTTGGCTGTATCCGATGTCGGTTTCCCGGTAACCAATGTATAGGTGTGATTGCCATCCGCCATGGCATTGCTCGTTCTGTATTGACCACCCAAAGTCGCACTTAACGTCCCATCACTCTTTGTCAAATCGACAAGCGACACATTGCTACCCGGTTCCGCTACGCTTACCCAATGGTAGGTGTTGTTTCCTTGCCAATTCACACCTTGATTCAGCGTAATAGTCCAAACCAGTCTGTCAGCTTCCTCCGTCATAGAGACCGCTGTAACCATCATCTTGCTTGAGTTCGTATTGGTGACACTGACATCCCAATCTGCTGTGGATCTATTTGTCCCGGCATTCAACAGGTGTGATGCACTGCCTGCACGGAATAATATTGCCGGATTGACCGGATTCGACAACCCACGTATGATATCCGCCGTTCTTGCTGTTGGCGCCACATGCATTTCCGTCACGGCCAACGCATCTTCTGTCGCCGTTTCTTCTACAAAAGCTGGTTCTACAATTGGCGTCTCCATTTCAGCCACTTCTGCCGTTGCTTTTTCCTGGGTTGTACCAGCAGGCGCCGCTTCTGTTACTTCTATTTTTTCTTTGTCTCTCGTCTGTTTTTCGTCGTCCGCCTTAACCACCGGTTCCATGGAAAAGGTCTTCTCCTTAGCAACTGCTTCTTCCGTCCGACCATCTGCAACCGCCGCTGTTCGCTTTAGGATATAGGTGAACTTTCGCATATCACCGTCATCCGTTTTCATCAACGGGATACGAATCATCGGACGTTCGTCCGCCGTATCGGAGGGTTTGACCACTGTCGATGTCAGCCGTTCTTCCTTCTCCGCCTCTTTGAGCATTACTTCAAACGAGTGCTTGTCAGACAAATCTACCGGTTCAATTTGTAAAACGATAGTATCTTCATGGACAACAGGTTGCACACGGTAGGTAAATGTTTGAGCTGTCTCATCCGCCACAGTTTTACCTTCTTCCGTTAAAACAACTTCGTCATAAACCGGTTCTACAGCAAATAAACGTGTTTTATGGAAGATATAGCCCGTTCCCACAAAGGCCTTCGTTTCCGCTGCCGGTTTTACCGGCACATGAAAAGCCTTCTCTCGACGCACTTCTTCTCCCTCATACCAGTAGCGGAGAATGAGTGCATAGTCGCCCGGTGTCACAGAATGGAAGGTCACTTCTTTCGTATCATGGAACGTTTCTTTGACTTCTTCCTCGTTACTTTTGAGTAGCAACTCAGGTGCCGAAGCATTTTGAGGAAGATCACCATACAGGGTGACGTGTACATCAGTTTTTTCTTCCGGTTTCATTTCCGGAAAGACCGGTTCACCTCCCGTCTCGTGTGTCTCTTTCGTGTCAGCCGTTGCCGTCTCCATCGATTGTGTTGGTTCATCAATCTGCGCATAGACGGATGAGAACACCGGCTGCAACACCAATATTGCAGCCAGGAGAAATCCCGTTACTCTCCTGTACCTATCTTTCATAATACCACCCAATTCTTATTTGTCTTATGGCCACATAATCCGACCACAAGTAATATCTGCTTCATTACACAATTTATAGAAGTATTTAAAACTTCACATAACGATAACTTTCTGTTCATATTGTAAAATGTATTTCACGGCAAAACAACAATATTTGACTCGATAACTCTACTTTCATCCCATACGGTTCGATTTTCGATTTTGTTTTTTTAATATAACTTTACAAGATTTGTAAAGATAAACTTGAACTTTTCAACAACAAATGATTGAGTCCTCTACATATTGCACATTTTTTCTGTTGAAATAATGTCTATTTATCATCGCTATAACCAAATCGTATCACAGACGTTATTGTTACGTCGTTGACACCATTTTATGTATTTATTTAAATACTTTTAGTCGTTTCGAAAACATCTTAATGTTGTTCCATTTTTCTATTTCCTTGTTTCGTAGGACCATGCCTTCACATGACAGATACCAAACGCTTTTTTGATGGATTTAATGTAAGCGCCCATAAAATAGGCCGTAAACCGGTTTCCTAATCCGGCTTACGGCATTCCTTCTATGAGAGCTGTTGGATGTAATTTTTTGTTTTTTCAGACACTTTAAAGGTCGGATAGGGTTAGAGGACGATTATATCGTAAAATAATTGCTGCTTTCCCTTGCTTCAAACTATGACTTTTTCGAACCAGTAACGTCAGAAGTTAGATATACAATTTATCTAACTTTTGTAACACGTATTAATGTTTTCTCAAATTCCCTTATGTCTCATTTTTCTTGTCATATTACCGCCTTCACCAAAGGAAAATCACGTGACTCACCAGTACCACAATCCGGGCACGACAAGGTTGTATACTAACGAATCGATAAGGTTTTTCACAAAAAAGATACCGCCGTTGCAGTATCTCTGTACAAAACATTACCATTCATCGGTCCTTCTATCCTCCGGACCTTTCGAACACCTTCTAGTCCTCATCCGACATAATCTGTTCTGCGATTTCCTCACGCACGCGGTCCATCTCATCTTCGTCGAGCTCGTTTTCATATTCATCATACTCGATTTCCAAATCATCGATTAAGTCCTGCTTTCTTTGTTCTTTCGTTCGAGGCCTTGTTCTCTTCGTTCGGGATAACTTGGGTTTTTCAGTTATGACCTCTTTCTTTTCCTGCTCCCGAATAGTGTTATTTTCCTGTGTCGTTGTCTGTTGCCGTGTATGCGTTGTTCCATAACTCGAATAATTAAATTTGGGCTCGTCCTTTTTTGCTTGTGAAAAGAACAGTATGTAAACGACTATAACAATTGATACAATCAGTAGTTTATGATTTTTCATAACCCTTCTCCCTCATTCATTAATCTGCTACTTCTCCAGCGTGATAAGCTGACGCTTCCCATGTCTATCATAACGAGTCCATTTGAAAAACGCAAGTCAATTCTTAATTTTAAAGCACTCTATTGAAAAGCGTTTCATATGCCTAGCATCATTGCACCCACAGCTTGTCTTTCTTATAGACCTCTTGGGAGAATAGCTTCCTACGGCTCCCTGCTACTTCAAGGAAAAAGTACTGTCCTACCGTATTAAAGGAAATGGCGGTCACAATTTTCGGATTTAGCCGTGGCATCGCGGTATCGGCATCTCGGACATGCTCCTCCGGTAACCACACCACATCACCGACCTGAATCCGTTTCGATACCAAATCCACGGGAAGAATAAGCTTTGTCATCTGTTCTGTAAACTCATAAAAGTGGGCCTTCCCACCTAACATTTGATAGTATGCATAATCGTCTACCACAGCTATCATGGTCCGCCGATCCCAGTTTATGAAATCATCATCCACCTCATGGTACGGCAACCCATAATTTGAGAAAAATGTTTCAAATATTAACTGAACAAAGTCGTTCTTGGTTCGCGCTTTGGCTATGGCATACTCACGAATTACCTCTTCAATGTCCTTGTCTCTTTTCTTGTTGCTCATGCTATCCTACCTTTCATATGAAAACCTGTCATCCGTCGTCCAAGAAATTACAACTTTTCTCTTGCCATCGTCAACGTTGCGTCTCTTTCGTTTCCGACCGTTCATCGTCGTCATAGTCAATACTCTGCTTTTCCATGGCTTGACGTAAACGCATACGCGATTCATCAAGAGCTTTCACCGCTATCTCCGTTAAGATTTCACTGCCAACATCAATTCCGAATTCGATTGACGTTAAGATTTCTCTGCAATCCATCAACTTTACATAGGCATCCATTAATGCACGCCGATACACAAAGCGTATGCATTCTCGTCGCATCTCAAATGTCGATTTATTCGTCAAATTTTCGCGTCTCATGTTTATTCCTCTCTACTTTCATACAGTACATTCTTATACCAACATATGATAGTCATCTCGTAAAACTTGGCATCAGTACACGGTGGTGCCCGACTTTGTCTTTTATCTATGATACCCACCTTTCTTATATGTACGTAGCACAATGAGCACACCGTCAATCCATTCAAATTGGTGGTGTACTCATTGTGCTACCGACTTAAATCTTCTTCTACTATCTATACTTGAGAAAGGCAAAAAGTGAACTATTTTTGTGTCTTATAGATGATATTTTCATGTTTTTTTAGCGAATTATTATGATGTTGGTGATTTTTCGCCTATATGAATCATTTTTTGTATTTGTACCGGTCATAAGATGATGGAACGTGCCGCCTTGAAACCTGCCGTCTTAATCATCACATATACCGGTCATCTTTAAATATGGAACATAAAAAGACCACGGACAATATCCGTGGTCTATCTTGGACGCAGATTGCGCCACAATATCCGAAATAACTTTTAAGCGACATAAAACAGAAATCTACAACTCTTTATAAGTATCATAACCACATGTATCCGAAAACTTGGTCATCCGATGCCTTTACCATAATATCATGCACTTGTTTTGTTACAGTAGCATTTCGGCTACCATTTAAAACAAGCGACCACCCCTTCAGTACTAGACCGTTTTCTCGTATGTCCCCTTATACCAATTAACTATCTAAGCTTTGTTTTTCATTCTTCTCCTTCTCTTTCAAATACTCATAGGTCTCCATGGCTTGTTTTTTTCTCATTTCCGCTTCAGCCTTTATACACTCCTGCTTGTAAATCTCTCTAAGTGTCGGCTCACCTGTTCCATACATCGCCTTTTTCCCTTTATCTATCAAGTGAGACATAAATGCGGCGTAGAATATAATGACAAACACGCCCCAAAGAAATTTGATTAAAGTCCAAATAATCTCTATTACTCCCAAAATACACTTACCCCCTATAAATCTTCACCATAATCTTCTCATCGGCAAGTTGACCACGAGTTGTCTTAGTAATGTCTTCTTGTTCACGGAATCACCTATCCTTTATGAGCAATACACGTAAGATCCATCTTCTATCTACATCAAACGTATCCTACTATGCCGATCACGCCAACGGGTCATCTATAGCCGGAAAGCTGCACCATAGCTATAAAGGAAGATATGTTGTCACACCCACCCTCCAAGGCCACTTTATAGTTGCATGGATATTTCTCACACCTTGAAAATTTGTGCCATACAACAGTACACTCAATTATTTTAGGATGCCGCCGATATTCTGCTCACAGATATGATAACCAATATCGCGATAAGAATCAAGATTAAAAATGGCTTGTATTAGAATCTGCAAACGTACGAAAACTTATACATCGATACTCGAATCCGACCATAACTTCTTCTCGTTAGAAGAAAAATATCCGAGTTTTCAATTAAATTCCGCTGATATGGTGATGTTATGTCTCGAAAATAACCAACGCAAACCGCATTATGATACAAAAGTTCATTCAGACCTCAAATAGCAATGAAAAGAATAATGGATGAAACCATTGGTATATGCGCGAAGATAACCGTGCATTTTTGTCCGGATAAGCTAGCGGGCAGAGAAACGACCCGTAATCTCATTTTTCAAAATATAAGATAAAAAAATAAGGACAATCATAACGATTGTCCTTGCAGGCGCCAGCCAGATTCGAACTGGCGGTCAAGGAGTTGCAGTCCCATGCCTTACCACTTGGCTATGGCGCCTTAATAGCTCCCCGAGTAGGGTTCGAACCTACGACCCTTCGGTTAACAGCCGAATGCTCT
>JAUNUY010000012.1 GCA_030537935.1 Eubacteriales bacterium
CCCGCAGTATAGGCCGCATAAATTTGGTTCATGGTGTCCGCATGGTCTTCCCGGGTTTTATCAGCCCCAATTCCCTTGTCTTTTAGACGGGATAGGGAAGGTATGGCGTTAATCGGTGGCTGAAGTCCTTGTTTATACAGATCTCGGGACAAAATGATCTGTCCTTCTGTAATATATCCGGTTAGATCCGGAATGGGGTGGGTAATGTCGTCTTCCGGCATGGTCAAAATGGGGATTTGTGTGATGGATCCCTCTCGACCTTTAACGCGACCAGCCCGTTCATAAATTCCCGCCAAGTCGGTGTAGAGATATCCGGGATATCCTCGACGTCCCGGAACTTCCTTACGAGCGGCGGAAATTTCCCGTAGAGCTTCCGCATAGTTGGTCATGTCGGTCATGATAACCAATACGTGCATACCTAGTTCAAAAGCCAGATATTCAGCACAAGTCAATGCCATTTTCGGTGTTGCCAATCGTTCAATAGCCGGGTCATCGGCCAGGTTCATAAAGAGTACGGCACGGTCTATGGCACCGGTCTTTGTAAAGTCATCAATAAAGAATTGTGCTTCTTCAAAGGTAATTCCCATGGCGGTAAAGACTACGGCAAAGTTTTCATCTTTGCCCAACACTTGGGCCTGACGGGCAATTTGTGCTGCTACTTCGTTATGGGGTAGTCCCGCACCGGAGAAGATGGGAAGTTTTTGTCCCCGTACCAGAGTATTTAAACCGTCGATGGTAGAGATTCCCGTTTGAATAAATTCCGACGGATAGTTCCGACTCACCGGATTAATGGGTGTACCGTTAATATCAATTCGTTGTTTGGGAATGATCTTCGGACCGTCATCCATAGGAAGTCCTAAACCGTCAAAGACACGACCGATCATATCGGGACTGACGCCCAATTCCAAGGGACGACCTAAGAATCGCACAGAGGTATCTGCCAGGTTGATTCCGCTGGAACCTTCAAAAATTTGAACCATGGCTTTGTCTCCGTCAATTTCTATTACACGACCGCGGCGTCTTTCGCCGGTTTGTAATTCAATATCTACCAGTTCTTCATAGCTGACGCCTTGAACTCCCTGGACTGCCATCAGAGGACCTACAACTTCGGTTACGGATTTATATTCCTTAAGCATTGATAGTCCCTCCTTTGCGTTCAAGATTTGCCATTTCTTTTACAATATCTTCTTTCAATGTATCTAATTTTTCCAATTCGTCTTCCGAAATATTTTTCATTCTCGTGATTCGATCCTTAATGGGTGCGTCTTCAATTTCCTGTATATAGGCACCTTGTTCCAGAGCTTCCTGTGCTGCATCATAAAATGCCAAGATATTGTCCAGCATTTTAAACTGCTTGTCCATGGAACAATAGGTATCTACATCGTGGAAAGCGTTCTGCTGTAAGAAGTCCTCACGAATGGATTTAGTGACTTCCAATTTTAACTGGTCTTTTTCTGAGAGGGCATCTCGACCTACCAGTCGGACGATTTCCTGAAGTCCCTTTTCTTCCTGTAAGAGGGCGGTGGCTCGGATTCGATTTTGTGAAAATCTCTCATGGACATTTTCATCCAAGTACTCGTCCATCTTGGTCTGATAGAGAGAGTAGGAGTCGATCCAGTTAATGGCGGGGAAGTGTCGCTGATAGGACAGGTCATAGTCCAGTTTCCAGAAGATTTTTACGATTCTCAGGGTAGACTGAGTGACGGGTTCGGATACGTCTCCCCCCGGTGGGGATACGGCTCCGATAACGGATAGCGCTCCTTCCCGATTGTCCTTTCCGTTACAGATGACACGACCGGCCCGCTCGTAAAATTCAGCAATACGGGATGCCAAATATGCAGGGTAACCTTCGTCACCGGGCATCTCTTCCAAACGTCCACTCATCTCACGAAGAGCTTCCGCCCAACGGGAGGTGGAGTCCGCCATCATAGCAACGGAATATCCCATATCCCGATAGTATTCGGAGAGGGTAATTCCCGTATAGATACTGGCTTCACGGGCTGCTACCGGCATATTGGAGGTGTTGGCAATCAGCACCGTCCGCTTCATGATGGATTCTCCCGTATTGGCATCCATCAACTCCGGAAACTCCATCAATACGTCGGTCATCTCGTTGCCTCGCTCACCACAGCCTACATAGACGACGATTTGGGCATCGGCCCATTTTGCCAACTGGTGTTGTACAACGGTCTTGCCGGAACCGAAGGGTCCCGGAATGGCTGCCGTTCCTCCCTTGGTAATGGGGAAGAAGGTGTCGATAACCCGTTGTCCGGTAACCAGTGGAGTTCTCGGGTCTAATTTTTTGTTATAAGGGCGACCCTTTCGAACGGGCCAGCGTTGAATCATGTCCAGTTCTCGATCTCCGTTTTCCGTTTCCACCACTGCAATTATTTGATCAACGGTAAAACTTCCCTTCTTAATTTCTTTCAATTTTCCGGACACGCCGTTGGGAACCATGATTTTATGTTCTACAACCGCTGTCTCCTGTACTGTACCAAGTATATCACCGGCACCGACTTCATCTCCCACCTTCGCAACGGGTACAAAATCCCATTTTTTCTCACGATTGAGG
>JAUNUY010000004.1:0-64176 GCA_030537935.1 Eubacteriales bacterium
TGAGTACGACCCATACGATCTAGATGATGAAGCGGACGACGCATACGATCTTGATGACGAAGCGTATTATACCGATGATGAATATTATGCGGACGATGTCTATGACGATGAGTATTATGCGGATGACGCATATTATTTCGAAGATGAATCCGTTGATGACGGTTATTATGCGGACGATGTCGTCACGGATGTACCGGAGGGAGCGGACAACCTGACCGGTCAGGTTGCGGCGGCGACGGCGGCAAGTGCCGTGGCGGCACGCCCCGGTACGACGGAAAAAGCGGACGAACGAAAAACTTTCGAGCACGGTGATATCGGCCAGGAAGCAAAAGACCTGATAGAGAAAATGGACAACCTGGAAGTCGTGAAGAATTACAAGAAGATGAATGTCATTCTTTACGGAGAAACGGAACAGGGACTGAATCGGTTTGCGGAAGAATACGCCCGTTCCCGCGGTGCGTATGTGAACCGTAAGGTGGCACGCGTCGATGCGGAGAAGTTGAGTCGGATTAATATCCGGAAGCTCTACGAAAAATTTCAGAACACCTTCCTGCTGGTACGAAACGTTCCGGCGATGGCCGAAGAAACTTATAACGATTTCATTAAGTACAACAAGGAGAATAAAAATACCGTCTTTCTCTTTTTGGTGAAGTACGGAGAAAACATTTCAACCTTCCATAATCATTTATTTAAAAAAATGGTCGGGGTGGAAGAGTCTCTTCCCTATGCGGAAAATGACGTGCTCAGCTATGCCGTTTTATATGCGGCACTCCGCGGCTATCGTTTCAGTGAGGCGGCGGTCGAAGAGTTATACCAGTGCGAACGTTGTCGTTGCAATGATGAGGATCCTGAATTTGACCCCTATGATTTCATGGAGCAGGTCGTACGGGCGGCCATCATCAAGCAGAGACATTATAACGAGGAGAATATCCTGACCAATCTGGTGACGGGTCGCTATCATAATGACGAGTCCGTTATCGGAAAGCATTCCACCGTGGAAGCGGTATGGCAGTGCATGGGGGAAACCAAATAAGAAAGGAATATTATGAAAAATAGGTATTTTACCTCGGAATCGGTAACGGAGGGACATCCGGACAAGGTGTGCGACCGGATTTCGGATAATATATTGAATGAGATTTTAAAGCAGGATCCGGATGCCCGCGTGGCATGTGAGACCTGCGTGAATACCGGGCTCGTCGTCCTCATGGGTGAGATTACGACGACGGCCAAGGTGCACTTCGAACAGATTGTCAGGGAGACCATTGCGGATATCGGCTATGATAAAGAGGAATACGGTTTTTCGGCACAGACGGCAAAAATTTTGCTCAGCATAGACCGGCAGTCTGCGGATATTGCAATGGGCGTAGACCGTGCATTGGAAGTAAAGGAAGGTACTGCGGAAGAGGAACTCGGTGCCGGCGATCAGGGAATGATGTTCGGCTATGCAACGAATGAGACACCGGAGTTGATGCCCTTCGCCATTGCGATGGCACATAAGTTGGCACGGCGTTTGACGACCGTTCGAAAAGAGGGGATTATTCCCTACTTGCGACCGGACGGCAAGACGCAGGTGACCGTCATCTATGACGAAGAGAATCGGCCCGTCGGGATTGATGCCGTCGTGGTTTCGGCCCAGCACGACCCCGAGGTCGAGATTGACATGTTGCGCCGTGATATTCGTGAGCATGTCATTGATGTTATTATCCCGCGGGATATGGTCAATGAAGAAACAAAGTACTTCATCAATCCGACGGGACGCTTTGTCATCGGCGGGCCGGCGGGTGACAGCGGTCTGACGGGCCGTAAGATTATCGTTGACTCTTACGGCGGCAGTGCGGCACATGGCGGCGGTGCATTTTCCGGGAAAGACTGCACCAAGGTCGACCGCAGTGCCAGCTATTTTGCCCGCTATATGGCGAAGAACATCGTGGCGGCCGGATTGGCGGATCGTTGCGAGATTCAGCTTTCTTACGCCATCGGCGTGGCGGAACCCATGTCGGTCGAGGTGAATACTTTCGGAACGGGTAAGCCGTTGACGAAAGATATTCATGAGATTATACGAGAACATTTTGATATGCGTCCTTCCGCCATCATCAAGAAGTTGCAACTGAGGCGGCCGATTTATGAAGATGTATCGGCCTACGGTCACTTCGGACGGGATGACTTGAATCTGCCTTGGGAGGCGACGGACGCGACGGAGACTCTGAAAGGTTATTTGAAAAACTAGACAGTCATGGCAAAGAGCAGACATCTGGACTTGACACATGGATCGATTTTTTCTTCTTTGACACGCCTCGCCTTGCCCATAACGGTGACCGCCTTCGTCCAGATGGCGTATAACCTGACGGATATGTTTTGGATTGGTCGGGCCGGTGCGGACTACGTTGCGGCCGTCGGCGCTGCGGGGAATATTCTCTGGCTGGCGGACAGCTTGATGATAGTCGCACGAATGGGCGGTCAAGTGAAAATAGGACAATCCATCGGAGCCAAGGATATTTCCTTGGCTCGTCATTTTATCCGTATTACGCTACAGGCCGGTATGATATTCGGGGCCGTTTTGGCGATTATCCTGATGTTGTTTCCATCCTTTTTCATCGGTCTGTACGGATTTCAGTCGACGGATACGGTGGCAAGCGGCGCCCTCTATTTGCGGATTACCGCATCGACATTGCCCGCTTATTTTCTGGGCAAGATATTTACGGGCATCTATTCGGCACTCGGAAATACACGTATCGGTCTGGTAGCGACGGGTATCGGCTTGGTGACCAACATCATTCTGGATCCGATTCTGATTTTCGTCTGCCACATGGGTGTGGCAGGTGCCGCGGTAGCGACCATTACGGCGGAGATTATTGTCTTCGTTATCTTCGTACTGTATGCGATGCGGGATGAGAAGTTGTTCCGGGGATTGAAGATATTTCGCCGTTTTGACAGCCGGAATTTCCGCACCATTCTCAAGGTCGGCTTGCCGGCAGGTATGCAGAGCGGGATGTTCGCCCTCATCTCCTTGTTCATCGGTCGGATGGTCGCGGTATACGGGGCTTTTGCCGTTGCCGCGCAGAAAATCGGGGCGCAGGTCGAAGCGATTTCATGGATGACGGCGGACGGATTCGCCGTCGCAATGAATGCTTTTACGGCACAAAATTATGGTGCGAATAATCCCGACCGCATCAATCGTGGCTATCGGATAGCCTTATTCATCATGGGCGGCTTCGGTCTGACGGCAACCGTCCTCCTGCTGTTCTTCCCCGGACAGATTATGGGTGCTTTTCTCAATGAAAAGGATGCGGTGGCCGTGGGTGCCAGCTATCTTCGCATTATGGGGTATTCACAACTGTTCATGTGCGTTGAAATTATGACGGAGGGGGCACTGGCCGGGTTGGGAATTACCCTGTATCCGGGCATTGCGGCGATGGTGCTGACATGGATTCGGATTCCGATGGCAACGTTTTTGTCATCAACGGCGCTCGGTTCGGACGGCATCTGGTGGAGTATTACGATATCCAGTATTTTAAAGGGTGTCATTTTATTTTGCATGTTCCGGTTGCCGCATGAAAAAAGGTTGCGGTACTTACGTTAGGAGCGGTATATGATAGAGCGAAACGGCCGTCCCGTGAGGGACTTATATGAAGCGCTGATGCCCGATGGACAATCCTATCGTTGCATTTCTCTGGTGGGTGGCGGTGGTAAAACGACGTTTATGAAACGGCTTTCCGAGGCCATGTGCATGCGTGCAATGCCGCATGTACTGATGACGACCACAAATATGATGTATCCGGCGGCAACGGTATATGAACGGGAGGGTGCCGCATTTGAGGCGGCACTGCGGGCGGACAATCCCCTGTGGGCCGGTACGGGCGTGGAGAAAAACGGCATGCGTAAATTGGCGGCACCGACACCTGCATTGATGCGGCGTTTGACGGCGGAGATGTATGCGGGACGTCGCACCCTTATTATTGAGGCGGACGGCGCCCGGCGTCGACCGGTGAAGGTACCGCGAGACTACGAACCTGTCATATTGCCGGAGAGCGATGTTGTGGTTATCGTAGTAGGGTTGGATGCGCTGTCGGGGAGCATTGCGGAAGTGGCGGCCCGTCCGGAGGATGTGGCAACATTTTTGAAGAAGAAGGAGACGGACCGGCTGACCTGTTCGGATCTTGTTCGCATTATTCTGTCATCCGACGGATTACATCGCGGGATTCCCGACGGTACGGATACCGTCATTGTTTTGAATAAGGCGGATAACGAGATACGTCATCGCGAGGCGGAGCAGATTCGGACGGCACTTCGGGCACAATCGGATGCGACCGTTCTCGTGACACGGTTAATGAAAAGGAGGGAAGATGAAGGTACTGATTAAAGGTGCGGGTGACTTGGCGAGTGCCGTCGCGTTGCGGTTATACCGGGCGGGATGTCAAATTCTGATGACGGATATCCCCGAACCGACGACGGTGCGGCGGACGGTATCCTTTTCACCGGCCGTGTACGAAAAAGAAGTGTTCGTAGAAGACGTTCGCGGCATGCTCGTTTCGGATGTCGAGGCGGCGGAGGCGGCAATCCGCTCGGGTGCCGTAGCGATTATCGTGGATCCGGGGGCGGCTTGTCTGCCGATATGGCAGCCGGACGTTTTGGTAGACGCCATCTTGGCCAAGAAGAACTTGGGGACAACCATCGACCAGGCACCCCTGGTTATCGGATTGGGGCCGGGTTTTCATCCCGGTAAGGATTGCCACTGTGCCATCGAGACGGCACGTGGCCACTATCTGGGCAGAGTACTTTATGATCGTGCGCCGGCGGAGAATACGGGCGTGCCGGGGCTCATCGGCGGGTACGGTAGAGAACGTATTATCCGGACCGGAGAAGCGGGCCGGATTCATCCGCTTGTGGCCATCGGTGATTGCGTGAAGCGCGGTGACAAGGTGGCGGAGGTTGTGAACGAGCGGGGTATTTTCCCCGTGCTGGCCTTGATTGACGGCGTTGTTCGCGGCATGTTACAGGAAGGTGCGGCGGTATTTCGCGGCATGAAAGCGGGGGATATCGATCCGAGAGGTGAACCGGCACACTGCATGACCGTATCGGATAAAGGTTCCGCCATCGGCGGGGGCGTTTTAGAGGCGATTTGTGCGCATTATTATAAGAAGGAGCATTAGATGACCGATTTGGATGCTTTCGGCAAGGCATGTCCGTTGCCGGTGATTATGGTAAAGAAGGTGTTGGAGGCGCCGGATTTTGACGGGGACGATATTGTCATTCGCGTGGATAACGAAGTGGCGGTTCTGAATCTCGAAAAACTGGCGGCAAGCTATGGCGGCACGATAGAAAGTAAGGATATCGAGGGCGGTTATGAAGTCCGTTTTAGCATCGGTGATGCGAACTGCCGGCCGATGACGGCAGCGGCGTTGGATACCGATGTGGCGGGAAAAACGGCTAATGCCATGCTGATTACACGAGAAGTCCTGGGCGGCGGCGATGATGAGCTGGGTGCAAATCTGATGCAGATGTTCTTGTTCGCCGTGACGCAGTCGGATGATTTGCCGGAGACGGTGGCGTTCATGAACGGTGGGGTGAAGTTGGCGACGATCCACGATGAATGTATCGAGACGTTACGTGAATTGGCGGCCGCGGGTGTCCGTATCCTCGTTTGTGGTGCCTGTTTGAATTTTTACGGACTGACGGAGCGGCTGACGGTGGGTGAAGTGAGCAATGCCTATGAGATTCTTGCCTCATTACGGAACAGGTCGGTGATTACCTTATAGATGAAAATCGGATTGATATTATTGGCAGCCGGAGCGGGCAGACGTTTCGGCAGTGATAAACTTTCCGCCATTCTGGCGGAACGGGCGTTATATGAGCATGCGGTGGATTGCTATGCGGAGTTTGACTTTGTTCGCAAGGTCATCGTAACGGGGAATCCGCGGATACGGGACTATGCGGTTGCGGCCGGTTTCGTTCCGGTTTTGAATGAGCAACCGGAAGTGGGGATCGCCCGTTCCATCCACTTGGGCATGGCGGCTCTGTCGGATGTGCGTCCGGACGGTATTCTTTTTGCAGTCAGCGATCAGCCGGCTGTTTCGAAAGATAGCGTCCGGCGGCTTTTGGCGGCCTTTTGTGCAGCGAAAGACGGCCGGGCGAATGCGGCGTTGACCATGGGTGATGTCGTCGGGAATCCGACGGTTATCGGTGCGGCTTATTTTGACGAGTTGGCGGCATTGACAGGTGATTGCGGCGGCAAGCGCATTATTATGAAGTATCCGGATCGATTGATTCGCGTTCCTGTTGCGGATAAGCGGGAATTGAGGGATGTCGACCGGCCGGCGGACCTTTTACAGTTCAATGACGGTGCGGATACCAAGGGATGCGGTTGGTAGTATGGACGGCGCTTTCCATGGGGACGCCCCGGAGGTAATGAGTAGAGAGAGGGCGGCAGAAGTTGTCGCCTTTTTACATACGTGAAATCCGTATTTCGTACTTGACGGATTGCATTTCGTATGATAGCATGGTAGCAGACTAAAGTGGAAGAGAGAGGAGATCGAATGAACTGGAAGAAGATTTTAAGTGCGGGTCTTGCCTTGGCATTGGCGGTGACCGTATTTACGGGTTGCGGCGAGAAAAAGGATGCGGCAAAGACGGATGCGAAAGTATTAAAGCTGGGATTTGATGACAGCTTTCCGCCCATGGGTTTCAAGAATGATGCCGGAGAGTATACCGGTTTTGACATCGAACTGGCAAAGGCGGTAACGGAAGATTTGGGCATGGAGCTGGAACTGATCCCCATCAACTGGGATACAAAGGATGCGGACTTGGACAGCGGTAACGTGGATTGTCTGTGGAACGGCTTTACGAAGACGGGTCGGGAAGGAAAATACGCGTTTACGGACCCGTATATGACGAATCGTCAGGTGATTGTCGTCAAAAAGGATTCCGGTCTCAAGACTTTGGCGGATTTGACCGGCAAGAGTCTGGTACTTCAGAAGGAGTCCACCGCAGTGAATGCACTGGACGCAAAGGCGGCGTTCAAAGATAAGCTCGCCGAAGTGCGGGAGGTGCCGGAGAACTTGACGGCCATGCAGGAAGTGGAAACGGGTAATATCGACGCCGCACTCCTGGACGAGGTGGTCGCAAGATACTATCTGAGAAACAATCCGGACAAGGGTCTCGTCGTTTTGGACGAGTCGCTCGCGGATGAAGAATATGTCGTTGCCTGCAAGCTCGGCAATGATGAGTTGGCGAAGAAATTGGACAAGGGTATCAAGGATGCCAAAGAAAGCGGCAAGTACGACGAAATTCATAAGAAATACTTTAATGAATAATATAAAGAGAGGTGTTGGAGACAGTTGTCTTCAACCCTCTTTTTCCCGTTATCTGAATGTAGAAAATAGAGGCAACGATGTTTTTAAGTATTGCATTTGACGTATTAAAGGCAAACTTGGGAAAGGGATTGATCAACACCCTTGAAATATTTTTTCTGACCTTGCTGTTTTCCCTCCCTTTGGGCGTACTCATTTACCTGGCCCGGGCTTCCCGGTTTACCATTTTACGCGGCATCACGAAAATCTTCATCTCCATCATGCGGGGGACACCGCTGATGTTGCAGTTGATGTTTTTCCGTTTCGGTCCGTACTATCTGTTCGGTCTCCCGAATCCGGACGTATTTATAACGGTCATCATCAGTTTTTCCATCAATTATGCCGCCTATTTTGCGGAAATCTACCGTGGCGGATTCGAATCGATTGACGGGGGACAGTATGAGGCGGCAAGACTTTTGGGCTTTACACGGGCGGGTACTTTTTTCAAGATTATTCTGCCGCAGGTCGTGAAACGAATTATGCCGACCATGACCAATGAGGTTATCACCTTGCTGAAGGATACCTCTCTTGCAATGGCCATCTCCTATGTGGAGTTGCTGCAATCGACAAAGGCATTGGCGGCAAAAGAGAGCTCCATGCTGCCGTATCTGATTGTCGGCATAATTTACTATGTATTGAATTATCTCATCGCTTTTTTCATGGAACGCATGGAAAAGCGCATGAGTTACTACCGATAGGAGACGGATATGAGCGTATTGAGTGTTAAAGATATTTATAAACGCTTTGATGATGAAGAGGTTATCCGCGGTGTGTCTTTCGATGTGCAGGAGGGCGAGGTCTTGAGTCTCATCGGACGGAGCGGCAGCGGAAAGTCGACCATTTTACGGTTGGCGACCCAACTCGAAACACTGGATGCCGGCAGTATCGCCTATGGGGATCGATATCTGGTTCGTAACGGAAAATATGCTGATCGTAAGACATTGCGGATGATGGGCAAAAATTACGGACTGGTTTTTCAGAATTTCAACCTCTTTCCACACTTCAGCGTTCTGCGTAATATCACCGAGGCGCCCGTCGTCAACTACGGTGAAAAACGGGAAGTAGCGGAAGCACGGGCGATGGAGTTGTTGGAGCGGATGGAATTGAGCGACAAGGCCCGTGCTTATCCGTACCAATTGAGCGGTGGCCAGAAGCAGCGGGTTGCCATTGCACGTGCGTTGGCACTGGATCCGAAAATTCTGTTTTTCGATGAGCCGACTTCGGCGTTGGATCCCATGATGACGGGAGAAATATTAAAGGTCATTCGGGATCTGGCGGCAAGACGGATGACGATGGTCGTCGTAACGCATGAGATGGCGTTTGCACGGGAGATTTCCGATCGCGTCATCTTCCTGAGTGACGGGAAAATTGTGGCGGAAGGTAGCCCGGAAGAGGTATTTGAGGAAAGCAAGAACAAGCTCCTCTGCGAATTCTTAAAACGTTAAAACAAACGGTGAATGCACCGCCCGAAATGATTCAATAAAGACACGCGAGTGAACGGATTGTCCGTCACTCGCGTGTCTTTATTGTCGTTGTTTGATGACTTTCAACCGGGTAAATTCTTCCCGGTCTTTTTCCTCCAAGGCATCACTCATGGATTTCACCAATGCTTCCAACTTCGGAATCGTGATATGATTCAGGGCATTGGCTCGTTTCTGTGTTTTTTGAATACTGTCCGCCAGCCGATAAGCCGATATTTCAATCATGGACAGTTTGACAATCAACTCCTTCACCTTGCGAAATTCGATACGGGCCTTATCCAGACTTTCGTTTGTCGCATAGAAAGAGTAGGCGGGTACGTCTTCCGTCGCCTCATAAGAAATGAGGGGGATTTCCGTCCCCATGATACTTCGGGTACGCACGCGCACGGAATGCTCGATCGGTACCGTGGCACTGATATCTTCCACATTATGGATACCCATCTCCATATTTGCCCGTTCCAACGCCCGGTAGGCACGCCGGAAGGTTGTATCGATTTCATTTTGGACGTCCTTGGCGGCGTCAATCAGACCCATTAATTCCCGCAGGAGGATGTTTCGTTTACGGTCGATGAGCGCATAGCCGTCTCGTGCCAGATGGAGGGAGTTCTTCGCATTTAAGAGGTTTCCTTTGGTGGGAAAACTTGCTACGTCCATAATACCTCCTTACGCTTCTTCGGGATAGTATTCATCCAATATCGCCGTGTCAATCCGGTCCAGTTCTTCCCGCGGCAGGATGCGCAATAAGGCCCAGCCTTGTTTCAGCGTATCCGTCATACTTCGGTTTTCGGACGGATGCTGGTTAACGAAGTTGCGTTCAAAGGCCGTTCCGAATTTCATATACCGTTTATCCGTATCCGACAGTTCATCTTCGCCGATGACCGATGCCAGTGACCGGGCTTCCTGAACCCGGGCATAGCAGCTGAACAGCTGGTTTGCCACGTCTTGGTGGTCGGCCCGCGTATATTCCGCACCGATACCGTCCTTCATCAGACGGGAGAGGGAGGGCAACACGTTGATGGGCGGATAGATGCCCTTCTGATGCAATGAACGATCCAGGACAATCTGCCCCTCCGTAATATATCCGGTCAAGTCCGGTATCGGATGGGTGATGTCATCATTCGGCATGGTCAGAATCGGGATTTGCGTTACGCTGCCCCGGGCATTTTTGACGATACCGGCACGTTCATAGATGGTTGCCAATTCCGAGTACAGATAGCCGGGATAGCCCTTCCGGGAAGGGATTTCGCCCTTTTGGGAAGAGATTTCCCGCAGCGCCTCCGCAAAGGAGGTCATGTCCGTCAGGACAACGAGAACGTGCATATCCTGCTCGAAGGCCAGATACTCGGCCGCCGTCAACGCGATTTTCGGGGTAATCAAGCGTTCGATAACCGGGTCGTTGGCCAAGTTGATAAACATGGTCACGTGGTCACTGACTTCGCTTTCACGGAAGGTATTGCGGAAGAATTCCGCGACGTCATATTTAATACCCATGGCGGCGAAAATGACGGCGAAACGTTCCCGTTCTTCTTCGTTGCCGGGTGAAGCCTGGCGGACAATTTGTGCCGCCAGTTGATCATGTGGCAAACCGTTGCCGGAAAAAATCGGCAATTTCTGCCCCCGGATCAAGGTTGTCAGACCGTCGATGGCAGAGAAGCCGGTGTTGATGTAGTTTCGCGGATAACGCCGGTTGATCGGATTGAGGGAATAACCGTTCACGTCCCGCATAATGCCGTCGACCGGGCCTAAATCGTCAATCGGTCGGCCGATACCGTCAAAGGTCCGGCCCAAGATGCCCCGGGATAGACAAAATTGCATCGGTTTACCGGTCAAGGTCACCTTCGTATTGTTCAAAGCGATACCGTCTCCGCCTTGAAAAACCTGTATCAGACCGCGGTCCTCGTCCAAGGCGGCAATCCTGCCGATTCGTCGATCATCCGCATTGACGCGGATTTCCACCATTTCGTCGAAGGAGGCGTTTCGCAGGCCCTCTACGGCAATGAGGGGACCGTTGACCTCGGTCAAACCCATATATTCTATTTTCATACGTCCCACCTCCTAAGCATTGATATTGATGATATGTTGATGAAAGGCATCAATATCGTTCTTTAAATCCAGAAATTTATCCGGCTCGTCATTACCGATGTCGTATTTCATACTGATAACCCGCTCAAAGATATCCGATTGTTTTAATACGGACATGGGCATCTGACGCTCAATCAAATCCTTGCAGCGTTCATAGAGATAGAGGATGACATCCATCATCGCCATCTGTTTTTTCAACGGCACGTAAGTATCCGAGGGATGGTAGGCATTTTGTTGAACGAAGCCCAGGCGTATCACGCGGGCAATTTCCAACGTGAGTTTCTGGTCATCCGGGAGAACGTCGCTGCCGATGAGTTTGACGATTTCATTGAGTTTGTTTTCGTCATTGAGAATGGCCATGAAGCGGTTGCGGTCACGGATGAAGTCCGTGCTCACGTTCTTCGTATACCATTCCGAAAGATCCGCCAGATACTCGCTGTAGCTGGTAAGCCACTGCACGGCGGGAAAATGCCGTGCATAGGCGAGCGCTTTGTCCAATGCCCAGAAGCAACGGACGAATCGCTTGGTATTTTGCGTTACCGGTTCGGAAAAATCACCGCCCTGCGGAGAAACCGCACCGATAATCGAAACGGAGCCGAGGCTGCCGTTGAGATTCTCCATCATACCGGCCCGTTCGTAAAAACCGGCCAGGCGGGAAGCGAGGTAGGCCGGGAAGCCTTCTTCCGCCGGCATTTCCTCGAGACGGCCCGAAAGTTCCCGCAGGGCTTCGGCCCATCGTGATGTGGAGTCCGCCATGATGGCGACGTCGTAACCCATGTCGCGATAGTATTCCGCCAGGGTGATGCCGGTGTAGATGGATGCTTCCCGTGCCGCCACCGGCATGTTGGACGTGTTGGCGATGAGCGCCGTCCGGTCAATCAGTTTATGGCCCGTCTTCGGATCTTCCAATTTGGAGAAGTCCTCCAAAACCTCGGTCATTTCGTTACCGCGTTCGCCGCAGCCGATGTAGATGATGAGGTCGGCGTCCGACCATTTGGCCAACTGATGTTGCATCATCGTTTTACCGGTACCGAATCCGCCCGGTACGGCAGCCGCTCCGCCTTTGGCGATGGGAAACATGGTGTCGACGATTCGCTGTCCGGTTACCAAGGGCATGTTACTTGCATAGCGGTGAGCGGTTGGACGCGGGGTACGAATCGGCCACTCCTGCATCATGCGTATCTCACGACATGTGCCGTCTTGCATTTCAACCGTCAGAATTTTGTCCGTTACCGTATATTCCCCGTCCGGCACAATCTCTTTGACACGGCCCTCCACGTCGGGGGGAATCATGCAACGGTGCTTAATACTGGCTGTTTCCGGTACTTCGGCGAAAATCATGCCGCCGGAGACGTAGTCACCTGCGGCAACGGTCAGCGTGACTTGCCAGCGTTTTTCACGGTCCAGAGGTTTGGCTTGGACACCGTTCATGATATAGTTGCCCTGTTCCAGCGCAATCTTGTCCAAGGGGCGTTCGATACCGTCAAAAATGGAACGGAGAATACCCGGCCCCAGTTCAACCGAGACGGGCAATCCCGTACCGATAACCGGTTCACCCGGACGAAGTCCCGTCGTATTTTCAAAACATTGGATGATGGTTTCTCCATCCGTCATGGAGACAACCTCACCGACAAGTGCATCCTTGCCGATGGCGACTTTTTCGTTCAGGACGAAACCGTAAGCACCACGGAGGGTGATAATCGGTCCGTTGATTCCGTAAATCGGTCCTTTATTTTCCATAGTATGTCGCCTCCTTCTGCCACTGGAAATCGTCAATTAAATCGTCCAATCGACTTCGGAACGAGAGGTTGTAACGAACCTTACCTTCCGGAATGTAGGCGTACAGACCGCCCGCCAACGATTCTTCCGCCAGTTCGACGGGGTAGCCGGTTTCCCGGGCGAGTCGTTCCCGGAGGGCGGCATCGGATGGATCAATTTGCAGAACGAAGGGGCAAGCATCACAGGCCGCCTTGGCCTGTGCCGCCATCTTCAGCAGCAGTTCAAAATATGCGTCCGTTTGTTTAAATGCTTCCAGTTGTTTGAGAACTTCTTCCCGTAAATGTTTTTTCAGCTCGAAACACTGTTTGTGAAATAACTTTTTTCCGGCGGCGCGCATGGTTGCACTGCGACGTCGGACCTCGTTCTTATAGGTGTGTAAAGCATGTTGGAGTTTCAAATCCGCCCTGGAAAAGGCTTCCTCCTTATGCCGTTCAAAGCGGTCGGACAAGGTTTTCTCATAATCATGAATCATCTCGTCTTCCCGTTTTTTGGTTTCCTTGGTCAACGTTTCAGAGAAGCGTGCCAGTTTTTCTTCCAATGTCATCAGGCACCTCCTTACAACTTCAATCCGATGGCATGTTCAATATAGGCAGTGATAAAATCGGGAGATCGTCCCGTTCCGTGTCGGTCCGGGATTTCAACGATTAAGGGTAACCCCGACTTTCCTTTAATATTACCGACGACTTGTGGAAATCGGCGGGCAAAAGACTCCATTATCAACAGGATACCGATGTCTTTATCCGCCATGGCTTCTTCAAAGGCCTGTTGAAACCCCACACCGTCATGGACAATCGTACCGCGGATACCGGCCAGATGGAGGCCGGTCAAGGTATCACTGTTATCGGCAATGACATAAATCTTCATCTTATCACCTAGCCGATTTTCGAGAGAATGAAGAAGGAGATAAGCAAGCCGTAGAGGGCGATACCCTCTGCCATGGCAACGAAGATAAGTGCTTTACCGAACATTTTCGGGTCTTCGGAAAGGGCACCGAGGGCGGCCGCCGCGGCATGTCCCGTTGCAATACCCGCACCGATGCTGGAGCCGGCCGTCGGAATGGCCGCACCAATCAGGGCGAGACCGTTAATCGGTGCAGCGGGATCGGATGCGGATACGGCGCCGGAAAACATCATGACGGTCGCAATCAGGAGCAGTGAGAAAAAGCCGACGGCATTGACGGCCAGGCTCCGTTGAAAAGATTTACGAGTCCGATCCTGTTTGAACCAAAGTGCCAAGGGTAAGATAATGGTCAGTAACATCAATGCAATAAATGTGATTTCTTTCATGTTCAAGTCTCCTTTGTTGATTATTTTAAGTAGGAGTGAAACTCCCGACCGTCTCCGCTGTAAAAGCGGCTGAACAGTTCATAATATTCCAGACGCAACACCTGTATACCGACGATGAGCCCTTCCAAGCCCATGACGAGGATATTTCCTAAAACGACGACCAACCAGTTCGGATGGCCGGATGCCGCATTCGATAATTGCATGACGACGAGCATCATGCCTGCGTGGCTCAATGCAAACGCACCGATACGGACGAAGGAGATGGTGTTGGTGATGTAGTTCAATATGATTTCAAACAGTTCGAAAAATGCTTCAATGAAGAAGCCGCCTTTGCCGCCCTCAATCAATCGCTTGCGTCGCTTGAGCAGATTACCCAAGGGTTTTTGCAGGGCGATAAGCAGCAGCGGGACACCGAGTAAGATGCCCAAAATCCAACCCGCCGGCACCGGATAGCCCAGAATGGCGCAGATGACGGCCGTCAGTACACAGCCGTAAAAGACCAGTCCGGCAATGCCGTTTTGATGGAAGAGCAGTCCGGCCCAATCACGCTGTTTAATTTTGACGATGATATTGAGCACCATGGTAATCAATATCAGGCCGATGCCGAATGAAACGGATATGATGAGTACCGTTTGGATGTCATGCATCGGGTTCATCCACAAGGGTCGGATAATATCTTCGAAGCCGAAGAAACTGCCATAGAGAAAACCGAAGATGACGGAGAAGATGCCCGCACAGGCGATGATGGCCGCCAAATCGATTTTCTTGAATTGATAAAGGAAAAAGCCGCCCACGACCAGCAAAAGTCCTTGTCCCACATCGCCGAACATCATGCCGAAGATGATGGTGTAGGTTAATGCGAGAAAGATGGTCGGGTCAAATTCGTTGTACCCCGGAATGCCGTACATACGGATGAAGGATTCGAAAGGTTTGAAGAATTTCGGATTCTTAATCTTCGTGGGCGGTGTCAACTTACTCACCGCAGCACCGATTTCCGTATCATAATAGACGGCGGGGTCATTGTTCATCAAGGCTTTGACCTCTTCCGCCTGATCATAGGGCATCCAGCCGCAGAGGACGAAGTATTTTTGATGTTCACTCTCCGTAATGACGGCGTAGTTACGGATATCAAAGTTATTCGACATTCGTATCAGGCTTTGGTGGGCCGTCAGTAACTGCTCCTTATAAGCCTGTAGATGTTCTTTTAAGGCCACGTCGAGATGGGCGATATTCGCCTGCAAGGTCTCCCGTTCCGCCGTCAGTTTTCGACAGGCCGTCTCCGGCGGTTCCATATACGAGCGGGTAGGCTTCGTTTCCGTGAAGCCGAATTTTTGCATGGTTTCATCCACCTTCCGAATCATCGGGGCGGGCGCGAAATAAAGACCGTAGACGTCTTCGCGATCCTCGGTCGTCTTGATGAAAACGGCTTCCAAATCGTCCGCAACATAGCTGATGAAGTTCGTATACTGGCCTTGGGGCATGTGTCCCATGCGCATCATCAAATGTGAAAAGTCGGTCAGTTCTTTCAGGTTTGCATCCAGTGTCCGGTAGGGACGCAGGATGTCCAGTTCTCCTTCCACCTCATTCAGACGGGCGGTCAAATTTGCCTTTTCCGTGTTGGTTTCCGCTACGTTCGACGAAAGTTCGCGGATGATTTTTTCAATTTCTTCCAAGGACATGTGTGCCGGTCTCGGCCGCTCCACATCTTCCGGAGGGAATGAGCCGATCAAAGATTCCGAACGCAGCAGCAATTCCTTGTACGGGTTTTCCTCCGTGAAGGTAGAGACGGCGGGCGTATTCAGTTCTGTCAGGGCATTTTCCAAGTCAAACGCCCGACCTTCCAAATAGGTCTGCGTAATGCGGTCAATCTGATTGACCGGACCGGTGATACTCAAAAATTGCATTTTTACGAGCATTTCCCCACCTCTTCCATATATTTCAATTTTTCGCGGTCGCTCAATTTGTAGCGGATGCCTTCCGTTACGGCAATGAGGAGCGCGATTTCCTGCTTCCGATAAAAGAAGTAGGCGCCGATGCCTGCCACGGATTGCGGCATACGTCGACTGAGAGACTTTTGTTTTCGATAAAGATACCGCCTGCAAATTGTATCGATATTATCCGAATTCAATTCATCGACGATATGGCCGTAGGTCGTTTTACGGAGCACCTCCAAAAAGCCGGCCACATCCTCCGCATGCACCAGTGCGTTTACTTCTTCCCGGTCGATTTTCCAGTTCATCGGGATGAGGAAGGGGACGATGCTCGCATCCGGCAGGTGGTAGTATTTTTTGGAACGATAAATGGTCGCAATGTTGAGCAGGTCCATGACGGTACCGTAAAAATCCTTTAGATAAGCTTTGTTTTCACGGTCCGTCGTCCGATTGCGTTGCGTCCGAAGTCGTGCAAAGAAATAATTATCCAGCCAGGTCTCGAAGTAGATTAACTGTTCGCCGTGCTGTTCATGAATACGACGAAGCGGTTCGTATAATTCGGTACCTTGCAGGGATTCGATAACTTCGGTCAAATTTCGAGCATCCGCCAGTCGGTCCGGATCCAGGACGCTGTAATGTCGAAAGTATTCCAGCAATCCCCGTTGGTCGATATCGGACGGGGTGTCACGATACAGGGCATGGATGTTTTTCTTGATGTAGAGAATGACGAAATCCACGGCAAATGCTTTCAGGAACTTCCTGGTTTTCAGGTTTGCAAACTTATATACGCGCATGAAGTCGTTGTTAAAGGCTTCATACAGTCGTCGCTCCACTTCGAAACGACTGATATGTACGGCGTTTAAGTCCGCAAAGTACGGAGCATAGGCGGGATGATTTTTCAAGTAGTCCGTCAATTGATTGACGGTATGGAGGTTTTCCAGTGCCTTGTATTCATCCGCCGTAATCAGGTTCCGTTGCATGGCGCGGATTTTCGTCAATAATGCCGTTTCACTGCTCATCCGGCACCGCCGTTACGGCGTCAAATAAGCGTGCCGCAATCTCTTCATGGTGTTCCTTGTAGAAATTACGGAGTCGCATCAGTTCACCGTCCTGTTCCCGTTGAAGTTTAACCTGCTCCTCGGCAACTTCCTGGTCAAATGTTTCTTGCAACGAATTCAATTTTCTGTCGGTTTCATGTTCGAGCTCTTTGTCGAAAGCGATGGTTTTTTCCTTATAGTCACGCCCGATTCTCGCTTTTTCTTCTTCGGCATGATCCGAGATGTTCTGTGCAGCCTTTTCAATACGGCTTAATGATTGTAATAAATCACTCATTTGTCCTCCTTTCATACGGAATGAATGATGTTCGATAACTGTTTTCAGTATAAGCCTTTCAGTCCATTTTGACAAGTCACCCTCAGCGGACATTCATTACATTGGCGGTCCATGTTTTAAAAATTGCCGGATTTTTCGGCAATTTCCATAAATATTTGTGGTGTTAAGCGAGGAAATTTTCGGATAATCGTTCTTTTTGTCAAGAGGTCTTACAATTTTAAATTTGAGGGCGGATTCGGCATTGAAAATTTGTCAAAAATGAAGGTAAGGTTCGGCCGGATGCGTATTGACAAGCGATAATTATTTGCTATTCTGAATAGCGAAAGGAGAGAAGATGCGATTACGAAATATACCTGGTGCGGAAGAGATGGTTGCACAAAGTCCATATACGATACAGCCGATTCGTCAGCCCCGCGGCCGATGGGCGGAGATTTTCGGGCGGCAAGCACCGCTTCATTTGGAAATCGGATGCGGTAAGGGACGCTTTCTCGTCGAAAAAGCCTTACGGTATCCGTCGGTGAATTTTGTCGGGATTGAAAAGTTTTCCAGCGTGTTGGTACGGGCCTTGGAGCGAACGGCGGCAACGGAAAAAATGATGGACAATCTGCGTTTCATTCGCATGGAGGCGGAAAATCTGGAAGAAATGTTTGCGCCCGGTGAGGCGGATCGGATTTACATGAATTTTTCCGATCCGTGGCCCAAGGAGCGTCATGTGAAGCGACGTTTGACTTCGCCGCAGTTTTTGGCAAGATACGACGGGATTCTTCATACGAGTGGCGAGATTGTTCAGAAGACGGATAATGAGATGTTGTTTGATTATTCGGTGGAGAGCCTGCAGGAGAACGGCTGGATGATTGTTGAAATGAGTCGGGACTTCTATGCGTCATCCTATTTGACCGATAATATTCCGACGGAATATGAGATGAAGTTTACGGCACGCGGAGAAAAAATATTTTATTTGAAGGCACGTCATCCGAATCGATGAATACAAAACAGCCCGGTACGAGAATTCGTACCGGGCTGTTTCATAGTTATTATTTTGTCGAGCCTTTTTGCGTCTGATTGATGATGTTTTCCATTTGTTCCAAGTCGATGGCGCCGCTGAGGTAACCGAATACCTCGTTATTTTGGTTGAAGGTATAGGTTGTCGGAAAAGCGCGAATGGCAAAGGCATCAAATACCGAACCGTCGGGGTCCGTTAAAACGGGATAAGTAATACCGAAATCTTTGATGAGTTTCATAAGTTCTTCTTTCGTGCCGCCGGCATTTCGCGGATTCTCATCCGTTTTGGGATTTGCCACGCCGATAACGATGACATCCCCTTCGTTTTTTCCGGTCTTCTCATAAAGGGCCTGGATGTCTTTCAATTCCGAGCGGCAGGCATTACACCATGCGGTAAAAAAGTTTGCAAAAACGACTTTTCCCTTAAAGTCTGAAAAACGATATTCCCGGCCGGTTTGATCCACCAGAACCTTATCCGCCATAGGAACCGGTGAAAAGTCCTTCTTTTCATTCTGTGTTGTATTTCCGGTATCCGCGACGGTTTTTTGTTCTTCATTTGAAGCGCCGCAACCGACCAGTGCGAGGGTGCTCGCCAGAATCAGTGATAAAGATAATTTCATGAATCGCATGATGTCCTCCTATTTAACTTAGCCATGTAGTAATTAAGCTGATGCCGTCGGTCATTGTCAAGATACCGATAACAATCAGCAGAATACCGCCGATTCGGCCCGCCCATTTGATGACGGCGCCCTTATCCCGAAACATATTCAAAATGGAAGTGGTAAATAACCCCAGAATGAGAAACGGAATGACAAAACCGAGTGTATAGAATAAAATCAACAGATTTCCGTACAATGCCGTACCGCTGCCGGCCGCCATGGTCAGAACGGCACCGAGGGTGATACCCGTACAAGGTGTCCAGGCGAAGCTGAACAGTAAGCCGGTCAGATAGGCTTTCAGCGGATTCATTCGCTTCATGTTCATTTGTTTATTGACTCGCCGTTCCCGGTTGAGGAAATTGAACCGGATGATGCCGAGTTGTAACAGACCGAAGAGGATGATAACCGCACCGGCGATTCGTATCAGTATCGCGCGTTGTTGTACGAAAAAGGTTGAGAGAACACTGCCTAAGCCGTATGCACCCAGACCTAAGATGAAGAAGACCGTTGATATGCCCAGTACGAAGAAGACGGTATTGAGCATGGTCCTTCCTCTTGCATAGACGATGGAGCCGTCTTCTTTTACCCGACCGTCTCCGGCGAGGTACCCCATGTAGACGGGGATGACCGGAAATACGCAGGCCGAAAAAAAAGAGACGAAGCCTGCCGCAAATACGGCCCAAATATTGACGCTCTGCGTGGCGTCAAGATGATTTGCAAGTAATAACATATTGCCTCCGTTCAAATAGTTATCTTTATTATACAAGATAATCGTTACTAAAGAATTGACTTCCTGTGTAAACTTTGTGTATAGAAGATAAAACATCGGGAACAGATTGGAATATTATCAAAAGGAATGATGCCGGGCAGCAGGATTTGTGCTTGTCCTCTCCGATAAAACATGGTACAATTTTCGGGTCAGTGTTTCTTGGCACCCACTGACTGCAAAGGCAAGCAAAAAAATCAAGGAGAAGAGAATGAAGAAAAAAAATGGCGCCTCTTGGCAAGGATTGACAAAAGAGAATGCACTCCGTCTTTTGATTGTGAATGCAATTCTGGCGGCACTGTACGTGGTCATCACACTGGCGATTGCACCCTTATCATACGGCCCGATTCAATTCCGCTTTGCGGAGTTGCTGACGTGGACGGCTTGGTTGAATCCCTACTGTGTACCCGGCGTGACCATCGGTTGTTTTCTGGCAAACATCGGCAGTCCGTTCGGGATTGTGGATATGATTTTCGGAACGGCGGGGACGCTGTTCACCTGCGTGATGATGAGTCGGAGCCGACATATTCTCGTGGCGGCCATTTGGCCGACCGTGGGCATCTTGTTTGTTGGTCTGGAATTTGTCGTTTTGGGTGGCTGGCAAGCGGCGTTCATCTTGGAAACGCTGCAGATTATGCTGTCTGAGTTTTTATTGACGGCCGTCATCGGCGCACCGTTGATACGGGCTATCTACAAGCATCCGCTGGTCTTGAAATTGCGGAAAATCGGTTTTTCGACAATTCGCGGTTGACAGCATGAAAAAAGCGTGCTAGTTTATACGTACACCGTTGATGAGGAAGGACGGTCGGATTGTACCTTACAGAGAGCGGACGGCGCTGAGAGTTCCGCAGGCGGCAACTGATCGAATGGCCCTCGGAGGGCATCGGGGAAATGAGTATCCGATGACGGGTGCTCCCGTTACAGAGCAAGAATGTGATGGCATTCGATTAAGTGGGTTTTTAACCAATCAAGGTGGCACCGCGAATAATGATCATTATCCGCCCTTGACAACATTGTTGTCGAGGGCGTGTTGTTTTTTAAAACCCTCCATCGATGCAATGCGGCATAGCCGCACGGAACGAACGGCATCCGAAAGGATGAATCATTGAAAAGGAGATTGTTATGAAAAAGAGAATTACCGTTATCGTCATTGCTGTCCTGTTGATTGTCGGTTTCAGCGTGCTGATTCCGATGTTGAAGGACAAAAAAGAGGCGTCATCGAACACGCCGGATGCCGGTCAAAAGCACTATAAGGTCGGGCTGGCGCAAATCGTAGAGCATCCGTCCCTGAATACGATTCGGGATGCGTTTTTGAAGCGGATGGAGGAACTCGGCTATAAGGAAGGTGAAAATATTACGGTTTTCAAGGACCAAGCCAACGGAGAACCGAATATTTTGACGACCATCATGCAGAAGTATGATTCGGAAAAGGTGGACCTGATTGTCCCGATTGCCACGCCGACGGCGATGGCGGCTGCGCAGTATGCGGAAAAGGTACCGGTGGTATTTTCCGCCGTATCCGACCCGGTCAGTGCGGAGTTGGTGAGTACGCCGGAAAAACCGGACAAGAACATCACCGGAACGTCGGATGTTATCCAAGTGGCCAAAATTTTGGACCTCGCCAAGGAGATGTTTCCGGATATGAAGAAGATGGGCTTCATCTACAATTCTTCCGAGACGAACTCCGTATCAAATATTGCGAAGGCAAAAGAATTTTGTGAGCGGAACGGGATTGAGTATAAGGAAGTGAACGTGGCGAATACGTCGGAGCTGTCACAGGCCGTGACGACACTGCTGGCGGACTGCGATATCATCTTTTCGCCGAATGACAACACGGTTGCATCGGGCATCGACACGGTGGCCAATGCTTGTATCGAGGCAAAGAAGCCGTTTTTCGTCGGCGCGGATTCCATGGTGGCGGATCGCGGCTTTGCAACCATCGGTATCAATTATGAGGAGCTGGGTCGCCAAACGGCCGAGATGGCGGATAAGGTACTCAAAGGCACGCCCGTTGCGGATATACCGGTAATGGAGTTTAAGGAAAATTTAAGTATTTACGTGAACACGGGTGTCGCTTCGGCCATCGGGTTCGAGATTCCGGATAAGATTAAAAATGATTCGAATTTCGTTGCGGTAGAATAGCGACGCTTCGTCAGGGGATGGGAGACGCTTATGCAAATATTGATTACGGCGATGGAGTTGGGCCTGATTTTCGGCGTAATGTCGATGGGTATCTTCATCACTTTCAAAATACTGAACCTGCCGGATTTAACCATTGACGGCAGCTATACGCTGGGTGCCGCCGTAGCGGCCGTCATTACGGTGCAGGGGCATCCGTACCTCGGGGTATTGGCAGCCTTTGCGTGTGGGGCATTGGCCGGCATCATCACCGGTTTACTGCATACGAAGCTACACATCGACCCCATTCTATCCGGTATTTTAACGATGACCGGTCTGTATTCGATCAACCTGCGTATTATGGGCCAGCGACCGACCATCTCCATCTTCGGCAAGAAGGACATCTATGAAGTATTTGCACCATGGTTGCCGGCAACGGTATTGAAACCGGCGGTCCACGTCCTCTTCTTGTTCATTATCGGTTTTCTGCTCTATCGTTTTTTGAAGACGCAGATCGGTATCTCCATGATTGCTACGGGGGATAATGAAGAGATGGTGCGTGCTTCGTCCATCAATGCGGATGCAATGAAGATACTGGGATTGGCCATCGGCAATGCGCTCGTTGCCGGAGCGGGTGCTTTCATGGTCAGCTACACCGGTTTTGCCGACATCAACGGCGGTACAGGTATGATGGTTATCGGTATTGCGTCGATTATCGTCGGCGCGACCCTGTTGGGAGAGTCGTCCATCTTTGTCTGCTTTATCGGCGTGGTAGTCGGTGCCGTTCTGTATCGTTACGTGTTGGCGTTGGCATTATCCATCGGTCTGGCGGCCGGCGATTTGAAGCTGCTTTCATCGCTTCTGGTCGTCATCGCCGTCGGTCTACCTTCCGTGCGTAAACGGATGAAAGGAGCACGATGATGCTGCGGTTGGAAAATATTACAAAGACGTTTCACAAAGGGACGCCGAACGAGAAGCATGCATTGCATGATATGAATTTCCAAGCCGATGACGGCGACTTCATCACCGTCATCGGGACGAACGGTGCTGGGAAATCTACCTTATTGAATATCATTTCCGGCGTTTTCATGCCGGATGCGGGGGCGGTTATCCTGGACGGGGAAGACATTACGAAGCGCAAGGAGCATCAACGGGCACGTCATATCGGTCGTCTGTTTCAGGACCCGATGAAAGGGACGGCGCCGAACATGACCATTGAGGAAAATCTGGGATTGGCGTACGCCCGCGGTACGCGAAGGAGTCTGTCTCCGGGGATTCGGAAAAAAGACCGCGTGCTGTTTCGCGAGACATTGGCCGCATTGGATTTGGGGCTGGAAGACCGGATGCAGACAAAGGTGAAACTGCTCAGTGGCGGGCAGCGGCAGGCATTGACCTTGATGATGGCGACCATAAAGACGCCAAAGCTCCTGCTGTTGGACGAGCATACCGCGGCACTGGATCCCGTGACGGCGGAGAAAGTCATGCGGATAACGGATGAGCGGATACGCGAGCACAAGATTACGACGCTGATGATTACACATGACGTACGGCAGGCACTGCAGTACGGCAACAAGACCGTGATGTTGAGCAAGGGACGCATCGTCTTCACCCTAGGGGGCGAACAACGAAAAAACATGGGACCGGATGAACTGGTTCGTTACTATACGGAGACGGCGGAAAGCATATCGGATACGATGTTATTTTCCGTCAAAGGATAATCAATGCCCATCGGTAAGTACGGACGGATGTCCGACTTATCGATGGGCATTTTGTGTGGTTAGGCCTATTTAATGGATGCGTTCATCGGTGAAGAGATCATATTCGGCTTCATATTCCTGTCCGTCCGCTTCAGCTTCCAAGGAGAAGGTACAGCGGTCGCTGTAGTCGTCGCAATCAATTTCACATTCTTCCAGATGTTCCGGTTGCAGGTCGTATGTCGTCAAGAAATTTTCGATGAAACGATGTGTTTTGCGCAATTCGATGGCGTCCGGAAGGAAGCAGACGGCGTCGTCCGTTTCTTCCGATTCCGCTTCGTAAATTTTCAGAGAGACCGGATTCCATTTCAGAGTGCATTTATTGATGCCGTCATAGCCGACCATCTTGACCCGGTAGCTTTGCCGGTCCCGTTCCCACGAGATTTCCGCAATATTACAGTCGGGATAATAATCTTTGTATACGGTAATCAGGTCTTCAAAATCCGGGGCGGCGGGGTCGAATGTCTTTTCCGCCGCCACGTTTGTTGTGGCATCTTCGGTCATTTCCGCCGGTGGAATCTGTTTGACTTCCTTTGGCGGAGAGGGCGGGTTCGTTTGCGTTTGCACTTCCGGAACCGGCGTGTCCGTCTTTTCGGCGGGCTGACCGCATCCGGTCAGGCCGGTGGCGCATAGAAGTGTGAACGTCGACACGAAAATCAGTTTACGGTTCATGACAACTCCTTTCACATCTGCATGCATCATGCAATATGTTATATCGTATATATTCATTATATCTTGTCTGCGGCGTTCTTCAAGGGATGGACGGTAACAAAAAAACTCTGTGAGAGATGAAAGACCCGTACCGGAGTACCGGGGTTTTCATCCTCCACAGAGTTTTTAGTGATTACGCACGCTCTACCAGACCGCTTTTCATACAGCGTGTACATACTTTAACTTTTTTCGTTCCGCCATTAACGATGGCACGTACCGTTTTAATGTTGGGTCTGTAAATCTTATTGGAACGTCTATGCGAGTGGCTGACAGCATTTCCGAAATGTGCGCCTTTTCCGCAAACTTCACACTTTGCCATGAAGACACCTCCTTCTTTTATTACAACTATGCCATTATACAAGATATGTGCGGCTTTTGCAAGCGGTAATTACCGTACCGGCGGTATGGATTACCGGGATGTGTCTTATTTTGGGTAAACATACTCGTTTTCGGGTGCCGAAGCGGATTCGATTTTTGTCACCTGGATGACGGGACCCGTTTGTCCGTTGTACTGTCCTCGTTTCAGAGTTCCCGTTACCAGGGCCCAAGTACCCAACTTGATGTTTGAAATATCCGCCACGTCGGCGATGAGACCACAGGGGACGGCATCGGCCACGCAGCAAGTCATCATAAGACGGGAGGGGACCACCTGGTTCGGTCCCATGAAGTCGTCATTATGGAAGAGCTTGCCCGTTATTTTGATGGTATAACCCATGTATTGGTCGGTATGGGCAAAAATCTCCGTGACCCAGTCGTAAAACTGTGCGTTGTCAACGGTGATGGTCTTCGTCGCTTCGTCCAGACCGCTCAATTCAACCGGTCGATAGAAGGAGTTGGATTGGTTGGCTTCTTCGAGGGTGGGCGGTTTCTTTTCTTCGATGGTAAAGGTCATGGATTCACCGCGATACACATTGCCGTCGTATCCCCGCTTTTTTTCCGTACCGGCCACGCCGTTCTCCGATGCACCGGGATTGGCGACAAAGCCGGTGGCCAGATGATTGCCGTCAACCGAAAGGTTCGGCGTGGCAATAAGCGCCAGGGGAATCATGAAGACGAGTACGCCGGAAACGGGCTCGAATTGACCTTGTCGAAAAATGCGACGAAATTCTACAATGGAAAAGATAAAGAAAATCACCGTCATGAAGACAAGATATTTCGCGGATTTCGGCGTGACAAATCGCAGATAGGCGCCGGATATCAGAAGATAGATGCCGGCGGCACCGAACGCGAGATACAGTATGGCAAAGAACAAGGTGCGATAATTTACGGTACCGTTTTTCATGAGAGACTCCTATAAAAGCAACAGCGTGACAATGGCGGTGACGGCCAGACAGACGCCGGTGATGATGAGTGTCAAGTTGCGGATAAATCGTTTCTTAAAGTTGGCCGATAAGAGAATGATGTTTTTCAAATCAACCATCGGGCCATAAATGAGAAAGGCGAAGATGGCCGGTGCGGGGAAGTGGCTGCTGAAACTCTTTGCAATTACCGCGTCCGAGGAGGAGCAGAGCGAGAGCAGGAATGCCATCCCCATGAGTATCAGGATGGAAAGAACCGTCCCGGAGCCGTGGTTGAGCCAGGGGATTTTTGCCATGCCCGTTTGAATGACGGCGGAGATGGCGGCACCGATGAGTAAATATTTTGCCACATTCATAAATTCGCCTTGCATGTGCCGTACAATTTGGACGAAACGAGATTCGTCCGGATAGGCGTACGTCGTTTGCACATTCATGAGACTACGTCCGGTGCGGATGACATCCCGGTTTTTTATCAGACCGCTGATTAAGCCGATGACGACGGCGGCCAAAAGACCGAAGCCGCAACGCAGGGCGACCATCCGCCAGTCTCCGTTAAAGGCGGAGAGTGTGGAGAGGATGACAACCGGGTTGATGACGGGTGTCGCCACCATGAAGGTGACGGCCGCCGGCAAGGGTACCCCCTTTTGTATCAGGGAGCGAAAAACCGGGATGGTGGCACAGTCACAGACCGGGAAAAAGAAACCTGATACGGCGGCAAAAAGAATGCCGACGGCTGTGTTTTTCGGGAAATGCCGTTCCACGAAACGGGCGGGCACCAGAATTTGAATCATCGATGACAGTAAAACGCCCAACAGCAGGAACGGAAACGACTGCAAGAGGATGCCGGCAAAGATGGTCAGAACCGTTCGCACCGGTAGGATGTCCGTCGGGATGAAACGGTCCGCGGCAATCAAGGCGACAATCAGCCAAATCAGGACCGTGACGGGTCTCATCCAGGCGGGGACGGGCCGGTTTTCTCCTAAGTCCGCGGGTTCTTCGTGCCATCTTGAAACGGAAAGGTCGCCGGATATGTTCTTCAACATGGTTTTGGTGCGGCGAAAAGCCGTCATGTTGTCAGTACGAACGACCGCGGTATCACTTCGCACAATTTGTGAGAGGACGGCGGTATCCGGACTCTGCATCAAGTCGGCCAGAATCCGTGGCGTGGTTATGTAGAACGTTTGTTCAAAATGGAGCAGGTCGGCAACGGCATTGACACGGTCAAACTTCAAGCGGAAAATTTCATCCGCCGTTCGCATGTCCATCATACCGTTGACTTCTATCCACACTTCATCAAAGTTTCCTTCGGCCAAAAAGGTGAATATCTCCTGCGCCACATAACGCATGCGTTCCCGCAAGTTGCGATAGGATATTTGCCGGATTGCGATGCCCTCTTCAACCATAATTTCCTCTTCTCCGGTCTCGAATTGTATCACGCCGATACGTCCGTCCCGTCCCATGAGGAGATCGTTGATATAAGCCGTCTTGCCGGCGTCCAGAAATCCGCATACCGTAAAGGCGGATATTTTACGCATAATGTTTCCAACTTTCTCTGATTTTCGTTACATCCATTTGATGACCGATGACGGTTAAGAAGCCGACATCCTCCCGACAAGGCGTCAACCGTAAGTCGCCGTCCGTATATTGAACGGCGATGCTGCCCGAGTCGGTCGGCAAAAAACCTTTGATGCGAAGGACACCCGGTTGGGCGGTCAGACATTTCAACAATGCATCAACGGCGGTACGCGCGAGCGGCATATCGACATATAAAGTCAGGGTGTCGAAGTTGCCGTCGACGGGTGTATGATGATGTGCATCATGTTCATGGTGATGTGCATCGTGTCCGCAGTGAGAATCGTGACTATGTTCATGGTGATGTGCATCGTGTCCGCAGTGACAATCATCTCCGTGTCCATCATGGTGATGCCGGTGGGCATGGGCCTCGTGATTGCAAGCCTCGTGTGTGACATGGAGATGGTGAGCATCGGTTTCGTCTGCCCCGTTCATTTTCAGGTTTGCGTGTGCGTCTGCATAAATGGACGGACAAAGCATCCGGGCAAGTGACGGGACATCGTCCGTGTGGATTTGTCGTTCAGGCACGACCGATTGCACCGTCTTGATGGCGGCGGCAACCCGTTCCGGCCAGCGATCCCGTTTGCTGATATGGACGATGTCGGCATGTTCTATTTGCGCATCGAAGAGCGTGCCGAAATTTTCGTAATGTTTGACGGCATTGCCCGCATCCAAGACGGTGACGATATGTGTTTCGCAAGGAAATGAGAGTTGCCGCAACATGATTTTAATTTGCTCCGGCTTTGCAATCCCGGACGGCTCAATGAGAATCAAGTCCGGCGCGTAAGTACGGCGCAAGTCCTCGACGGCGGCAGCGAAGTCCCCCGTCAGGCTGCAACAGATGCAGCCTGAGGTCAATTCCGTGATACGGATGTTTTTATTTCGCATCAAGACGGCGTCCGTATTCACTTCGCCAAAGTCGTTTTCTATCAGAGACAGCAAGCGGTTTTCCGGTGCCGCATCAATCAGTTGTTCAATAAATGTCGTTTTGCCGGCACCCAAAAAGCCGGCAACAATAATAATTTCGGTCATATATCCTCCGGGAGTATCCCGTCAAACGGGCTTCACAATAATCGTTATCAGTGTATCACGAACGACTGAGATGTCAAATTAAAATCCGTTCACATTTTAGCGGACTGTATACGCGACAGGAGTATTTTCTTGACAGGAAGGTAGCGGCATTATAATATGAGTTGAGGTGTTTATGATGAAAAGAACTATTTTAAGGAAAATATTTATACTATATATTACGTTGTTGACTTTTCTGCCGACCATGGTTCATGCGGAGACCGGCACGGACGTTTTCGGTGCGGATATATCCGCACCGAATTATTGTCTGATGGAAGTGACGACCGGTCGGGTGTTGGCGGAACGTGGGATGGATGATGTCGTTTTTCCCGCATCGACGACGAAGTTGGTCACCGCCATGGTTGCCTACGATCATCTGGCGGCGGATTTGCCGATTACCTATGTTGCCGAGGCGTTGGAAGTGGGTGAGGGGTCGTCTCTCAGCGGATTCATGCCGGGGGACAGCTTTTCCCGTGCCGATATTATTCGCGGCTTGATGATACCTTCCGGGAATGATATCGGTCGTCTCATCGCCATCACGGTTGCACGGCGGGAAACGGGGAACCGGAGTATGCCGGCGGATGCGTGTGAGGCATATTTGGTGAAGCTCATGAATGAGAAAGCCGCCGCCTACGGCGCGCAGAAGACGCATTTTGTCAACACGCACGGTTTTCATGATGAAAATCATTATACGACGCCGTACGATATGGCATTGATTGCCACCCATATCCGGGACTATCCGGAGTTATCCGAAATCGTGGCGGAGAAATCACATGTCATTCAGGCGGCGGACGAGACCGGCCTGGTACGACATGAATATGAACTGTATTCACACAACGAAATTTTGATTAACCCGGAACTGTCTTTTCCCGAGGCGGACGGCATCAAGACGGGTTACACGCCGGAAGCCGGTTATACTTTGCTGGCATCTGCCGGCAACGGAAAGGAAAGGATGGTCGTGTCTATTTTCAAAGCGGAGAGCGGTGCGGCACGGGCTTTGGATGCGAAGACACTCCTGACGGGCGGGTTGAAAAACGCACGGACAGATACGATTCCGCCGGCGGGGGAGGCGGTCATGCGCATGCCGATTGTCAATGCCCGGAGCGGAGATGATCCGAATATGGAGTTGTTGCCGGCGACACCCGTGATATTTGCGGGGACGGAAGCGGAGCGGGCGGCGGTGAACGCAAATATCACCTATGATGAAACGCTTCTGACAAAGACGGAAGACGGATGGGAAATCCGGTCGGACATAGCGGCGGGAACGGTTGCCGGTCATGTACGCTATGAGCTGGCCGGTCTGATTGTCGGGGAAACTGATTTGGTTACTCGGACGGATATACGGAAGGGCAGCTTCTTTCACAATCTGAAATACCGGATGTATGAGCAACATCCGGTAGCGGGTTGGTCGCTGACCGCATTTGTCGGGTTGGTGATTCTGTTGTTGATTCGATTTCGAATAAAGCACGGACGGCGTCGTTGATGCCGTCGGACCGTCGGGTCTCATGCGGGACCTCGACGGTTCTTTTTTTACCGCGGTCGCCTCCTTCGCACGTAAAAGCCCGGCACGGGCACTTCAACCAAACCGGCCTGCTCCATTTTCAAGAGATGGGCGGCGAGTTCGGCAAAATTTAAGCCCGTAGCACCGGTCAGTGCATCGATATTTTGCATGGTGTCTGTCATGGCATTGAGAATTAAAGCGACAGGGCCCGCTTCCCGTTGCGGGGTATCCGTGCGGATTTGAAAGTGTTCGAGAATATCCCGGGCGGAAATCAGGGGATGGGCACCGTCCCGAATCAGTTCCAGGCAGCCGGCACTTTGTTCATCGGTGATTCGACCGGGAACGGCGAAAATATCCTTGTTCCGGGAGAGGGCATGCCGTACCGTATGTGTCGTACCGGATTTATGTTTCGCTTCCACGACGAGGATAACGTCGGCCAGTGCACTGATAAGCCGGTTTCTGGCGGGGAAATGAAAGGGATACGGCGGTGTGCCGGGTGGATATTCGCTGATGAGCGTTCCTTTTTCGAGCAACCGCATATAGGTGGAGAAGTTGCTCTGCGGATAGCAGCGGTCCAAGCCGCAGCCGGTCACGGCAATCGTTTGCCCGCCCGCATCCAATGCGCCGATATGACTTTGTACGTCAATACCCAATGCCATTCCGCTGATGACGGTACAATAGGGAGCCAGTTCGAGGGCGAGACGATAGGCCGTTTGCAAACCATGTGCAGAGGGTCTTCGTGAACCGACCATGGCGACGGCGGGGCGGTCAACTGCAGGCAGGCGTCCCCGGACGAAAACGGCAAAGGGCGGCAGATCGATATCCGTCAACCGTGCCAAGGAATCGGGCGGCGGCCGATTCGGATCTTCCATCGGATAGAATGATATGTCTTTTTCCGTTGTCGCCCGGATGATTGCGGCGATCCGTCTTTTTTCCCGCAGCATGGCTGCCCGCTGCAAGGGGGTAAAAAGATGAAGGGTATCCGACTGCCACTCGTCGGTATGATAGAGGGTTTCCGGTGTGAGGCCGGCCGCCCGGCGTTTTTTATGGGTTTCCGGACCGATTTCACGGACATGGGCAAGCCAAAGATGGGCATCGATTTCCATTTTCACAGGATACGACTCCTTTCCATATAAAGTGCTTCTTCCAATCGTTCGGCGGAGACGGCCGCTTCGCCGGCCGCATCCGCCAGCGTTCTTGCAACTCGGAGTACTCGGACATGGCCGCGCAGGGACAGACCGAGGTTTCGCATATCCTTGAAAAGGCGTTCCCGTAACGCAGTCGGTACGAGGCGACCACCTTCAAAGTCGGCGCTGTGCAGTGCGGCATTTAAGCGACCGCCGTTTCGCTCATATTGTATGGTGCGGGCAGCCGCAGCGGTTTCACGCAAGGTCTTACTGTCCGGACCGGGCATGAAGTCCGCATCGGGCGGCCCCATGGCACAGGAGAGATCGAAGCGATCGGCAAGGGCATGCGTAATCTTCCGTTGATAACGCAGTACCTCATTCGGACGGCAACGACAGCGATTCATATCCGGGAAGGCACCGCAGGGGCAGGCGTTCATGGTAGCGACGGTAAGTGCGTTTGCCGGGAAACGATAGCTGCCGCTTTGCCGTCGCAGAATAATTTGTCGTTCCTCCAACGGGCCGCGGAGGGAGGCCAGAACAGTCGATTTGAATTCTGCCAGCTCATCCAGTAAGAGGACGCCGCCGTGTGCCAGACAGAGTTCACCGGGTTGCGGATATAATCCGCCGCCCAGTAAACCGCTGACGGTGATATCGTGATGCGGTGTTCGAAACGGTCTCGTGCGTATCAAGTGCCGGACGGGATGACGTCCGGCAACGGACCGTATTTTTGTGACCTCAACCGATTCTTCATGACGTAATGCCGGCAGGATACCCGGTAATGCCCGCGCCAGCATCGTCTTGCCGATACCGTGAGGGCCGTGGAGGAGGAGGTGGTGTCCGCCGCAGGCACTGAGCCGTGCCTGGTGAATACCCGCGGGCATGCCGATGATGTGACGACAATTCGGATAATCCGTCATTACGTCATCGACCGGCATGTCGGTGACGGGTTCATCAAAGGCACGTTCATTCAGACGCCGCACGGCTTCGGTCAGTGAACGAACGCCGGCCACCCGGATGTCGGGGATGAGCGCGGCCTCCGCCTGATTATCCGCCGGGATGACGGCATAACGGCAGCCGGCAGCGACAGCGGTCTCCAGCATGGCGAGGATACCCGGGACGGGCATGACATTGCCGTTTAGTCCGACCTCGCCCGCAATGAAGAGGTCCGGACCACAGGGATGCCGGATTTTATGCATGGTGTGCAAGAGACCGATACAGATGGGCAAGTCGAAGGCGGTTCCCCGTTTGGGGATATCCGCGGGTGAGATGTTGACGGTGATTTTTTTATGTGCGGTCCCGAAACCGGCATTGCGGATGGCAACTTGAACGCGTCCGCGGGCTTCCCGGCTTTCCGCACTGAGCATCCCCGTCATGTAAAATCCCGGCAGGCCGTTTGAACTGTCGATCTCCACTTGACAGAGGATGCCGCGGACACCAAAAACCGTCCCCGATATGATTCTACAAAACATGGTGAACTCCTTTCTGCGATTATTATACGGGAAGCAGATTTGTTTTTGGCTGAACAATGGATGTCATCTTTTAAAATGAGCCCGCTTGTGGTATAATTATCCTATATTGTACCGAGAATTACCCTGGAGGGAGAACGATGATAGAGTATTTAAGAGTGGGGCGCATAGCAAACACGCATGGATTGCGCGGTGAAATCAAGGTTATTCCCACGACGGACGATGTTCGTCGCTTCGACAGCTTGGAGAAGGCTTATATTGACCGCGGGCGGGAGCGGTTGGAAGTTCGCGTGACCGGTGTGAAGTATTTGAACCGTTTCGTCGTGTTGCGTTTGGCAGGCTATGATCATATCGATGAAGTGTTGCCGTTTAAGAATGCCGATCTGATGGTCCATCGAACGGATGCCGTCGAGTTGCCGGAAGGCGCCGATTTTGTCGGCGATATCATCGGGTGCAAGGTTGTTGATGCCGATGACGGAGCGGAATACGGCACCGTGGGCGACGTGCTTTTCACCGGCGCCAATGACGTATATGTTGTCAAACGCGAGGGGGCCAAAGACTTGCTGATTCCCGTCATTGACCAATGTATTGTGGAGAAGGACGTGCGTGCGGGCATCATCCGCGTTCATCTGCTGAAGGGGCTGGATGCACTATGAATTTTCACATTTTAAGCCTTTTTCCGGAGATGATCGAGGGAACGATGAGTCACTCCATGATCGGCCGGGCGCAGGAGCGAGGTCTGCTGAATATCAACAACATCAACATCCGGGATTATTCCACAAACAAACATAAGCGGGTGGATGACTACCCCTATGGCGGTGGCAACGGGATGTTGATGGGGCCGCAGGCCGTCTACGATGCCTTTGCGTCCATTCGCCCTTCGTTGGCACCGGATACGCCGGTCATTTTCATGACGCCGCGCGGTCGGGTGTTTCGACAGGAAATTGCCCGGGAATTGGCGACGCACGAAGACGTGGTCTTGCTTTGCGGTCATTACGAAGGGATAGATGAGCGGGTGCTGGAGCTGATTTGTACGGACTATATTTCCGTGGGCGACTATGTTCTGACAGGCGGCGAATTACCCGCCATGATTGTGGTGGATGCGGTGTCGCGACTCATTCCAAACGTGCTGAGCAATGCGGATTCCGCCCGGGACGAGAGCTTTGAAGACGGGCTGTTGGAACATCCGCAGTATACTCGACCGCCGGAGTTTATGGGCAAGCGGGTACCGGATATCCTGTTATCCGGTCATCATGCCAATATTACCGCTTGGCGACGAGCGGCATCGGAGCGGGAAACACGGGCGCGGCGGCCGGACCTGTGGGCGGCCTATCTGGCCGGGCGTGCACAGGAGGAATAAGTCGATTTTGCGAATTATTTGTGTGTCATGTCCGGAAACGAATTGTTCGTCTTGACAGGATGACGACGGAGCGTATAATTTAAATAGAGAGGACTTTCCGATTTCGGAAAATGGACAGCATGTCGGATATGTTATTGACGGTGAAGGACCTGTGCTTTCACTATACGAATGTGGATGTCATCCACAAAATTAATTTTTCCGTTGAACGCGGGCGTTTTGTCGGTATTTTCGGCGATAACGGTGCGGGTAAGAGTACCTTTATCAAACTTCTGCTCGGTCAGCTGAAACCGTGTCAGGGAGAAGTGCATTGGATGGGTACGCCCATCGGTGTATTCAATGATTGGTCGCGCATCGGTTATGTACCGCAGCGGACCATCATGAGCAATGAGTTTTTCCCCGCCACGGTGCAGGAAGTGGTAACGGCCAATTTGTACCGAGACATCGGGATGTTTCGCCGGCCGCGAAAAGAACATAAGGAAAAGGTTAAGGCGGCGCTGGCCATGGTGGAGATGCAGCGCTTCCTCAAGCGGCAAATCGGGAAACTCTCCGGCGGTCAGATGCAGCGGATTTATATTGCACGGGCCTTGGTTAATTCGCCGGATATTCTGGTATTGGATGAGCCGACATCCGGCGTGGATCAACATACGGTTGACCGTCTGTTTAAAACCTTGGTGCATTTGAATCGGGCACATCAGATTACAATTCTGATGATAACGCATGAGATAGAAAGGGCGAAGGAATACGTGACGGATTGGTATACGATTGATTCCGGCCGCATGTACGGAAAGGATGTGAGCGATGGGGCCGATTCTTGAGATGTTTCAGTACGACTTTATGCAAAAGGCTTTTTTGATGTCCGTCGTACTGTCCATGGCCATACCCTGTATCGGCGTCATTGTCGTATTCAAGCGGCTGTCCATGACGGGGGATGCACTGAGCCATTCGTCTCTGGCAGGTGTGGCGACGGGTATCGTCTTCAGTTTGAACCCGATTTTTACGTCCATGGCGGCCTGTCTTTTAGCGGCGTTGGTCATCGAGTTGATTCGTCGTCGGATACCGCATCATGCGGATTTGGCCATTGCGGTGGTGATGTCGGCCAATGTGGCGGTCGCGGGTGTCATGACCCGTTTCATGAAACGGGCGACAAACCTTCACAGCTTTCTGTTCGGCTCCATCGTGGCCGTGACAACGGAGGAGATGATTTCGGTGTTGGTGATTTCGGCACTGGTCATCATCGTATTTTTTCTGTTTTACAAAGAACTGTTTTATACCACCTATGATGAAGAGAGTGCCCGTCTGGCCGGCGTTCCGGTCAATGTGGTCAATATCATTTTCACGTTTCTGACCGCGTTAACGATTTCCGTGGCGGCCCGGACCGTAGGGACGTTGATTGTATCGTCTTTCATCGTCGTGCCGATTGCATGTGCGATGCAGTTTGCGGGCAGTTTCAAGGGGACCATTCGACAGGCCGTCGGATATGCCGTCTTCTTCAGCATGGTCGGTTTAACGTTATCTTATCACTTTAAATTGGTACCGGGTGCGACAATGGTCCTGGTCGGTATCATCACACTGGCAATCGTCGTGGTCGCCAAGCGAATGTTGCATGCGCTGCGACGGATTATATGAAGGGGGATGTTATGAGATATAACACGAAACAAAGAGAAGCAATGCTTGCCGTACTGAGAGAACATATGGGCAAGGGAATCACCGTTCGTCAACTGGTACAGATTATGAAAGACCGTAACACGGGGGTCGGGGAGTCGACCTTGTACCGGAGAATGCGTCATTTCGAGGATGAAAACCTGGTACGCAGCTATAAGCTGAACGGGGAGAGTTACTACGAATTCCTGCCGCAGGACGATTGCATGCATCATCTGCATTTGGTTTGCAAGAACTGCCATCGGACCCTGCACCTGGATTGTGATTTTATGGAGCACTTTAATGACCATGTCTTAAAGGAACACGGTTTCCGTATTGACCGGCCGAAGTCCGTCATTTACGGTGTTTGCAAGGAATGTGCAGAGGAAGATGAATAACATCGTGATTGTCGGCGGCGGTGCTGCCGGCATGACGGCGGCCCTGGCCGCCAAGCGGGCGGATAATAACGTGCTCCTGTTGGAGCGGAATGAAAACCTCGGGAAAAAGCTTCGGATTACCGGCAAGGGCCGTTGCAACATTACGAATGCGACGGAGCCCGAGTCGATTATCCGGGCGACGGTACGGAACGGTAAGTTTTTGTACACTGCACTCTATACGTATACAAACGACGACATCGTCCGCTTTCTGGAAGAAAACGGTGTGCCGACGAAGGTCGAACGCGGGATGCGCGTTTTCCCCGTTTCGGACAAGGCGGCCGATGTCGTCGCCGCATTTTCCGGGGCGTTGAAGCGTGGCGGCATACGTGTTCAACGCAATATCCGAGTGAACCGTTTGATTATCCGGTCGGGCCGGATTCAAGGCCTGCAAACGATGGGCGGGGAGGAGCTGGCGGCCGACCGTGTCATACTGGCGACGGGTGGTCGATCCTATCCGTCTACCGGGTCGGACGGTAGCGGTTATCGTCTGGCCGAGCAGGCGGGACACACCATCGTACCGACCGTGCCGGTATTGACGGGCTTGCGTGCATCCGAGGGTGCGGCAGGTACAGATACGGTTCGTGCCCTTTCGGGCCTAAGTTTGAAAAACGTGGGATTGCGAATTTCGGTGGACGGTAAAAATTGTTATGATGCTTTCGGGGAACTTTTATTTACCCATACGGGCATCAGCGGACCTATGGTATTGACGGCGAGCAGTGTGGCGAATTTGTCGTTTCCCTGTACCGCAGTCATTGACTTCAAGCCGGCGCTGGACGAATCGGCACTGGATAGAAGGTGGATTCGTCTGTTGGCATCGTCACCGGAGCGACAGTTGAGAAATCTGATGAAGGACTTGTTACCGAATAAAGCCATTGAACCGGTGTTGGTTCGTGCCGGTGCCAATCCGTTTGCAAAAGCCCACACGGTGGACCGTGTCCGTCGTCGGGCATTGATAGATGTGATGAAGAATTTTTCGATACCGCTTGCGGGACGCGGCAGCTTTCGGGAAGCGGTCGTGACCCGGGGCGGCGTGGATGTACGGGAAGTGGATCCGTATACCATGGCGTCGAAGAAGGTGGACGGTTTATACTTTGCCGGGGAACTCTTGGATATGGATGCCCTTACCGGCGGATATAATTTACAGATTGCCTGGTCGACCGGTTATTTGGCCGGTTGCAGTGCGGCGGAAAAAGGAGATGGAAATGTTCAGTATAGCGATTGACGGGCCATCGGGTTCGGGCAAGAGTACGATAGCCAAACGAATTGCACGTCGGTTTACGGCGGCCGGTACACAGACGGTTTATGTGGATACCGGCGCCCTGTACCGGGCATTGGCCTATTTTCTTTTGCAGAATCTGTCCGAGAATGACTTGGATGACGGAGAACAGGTCGCACGTGCCTGTGAGGAAGTACGTGTTTCTCTGCATTATGAAGATGGTCGGCAGGTGGTGACGGTTAACGGTGAAGATGTGACGGACCGGTTGCGGACGGAAGCGGTCAGTCGCTTGACGTCCCGAATTGCCGTCTATCCCGCCGTGCGGGACACCTTGTTACAGTTGCAACGTCGGATGGCGAAGCATTACAATGTAGTCATGGACGGCCGGGACATCGGTACCTGCGTTTTACCGGAAGCGAATGTAAAGATTTTTTTGGAAGCATCTGCGGAAATTCGTGCCAAGCGCCGCTATGACGAGCTGGTGCTTCGCGGGGAAACGGCAGATTATGAGCAAGTGTTGAATGATATCATCGTTCGGGATGAGCGGGATCGTAATCGCAAGGTGGCACCCTTACGTCAAGCGGCAGATGCCGTTTTATTGGATACGTCGACAATGGATATCCAAGCGGTGGAAGAGGCTGTGATGGTCGTTTGTACGGAGCGTCTATGTGTGAAGTAGTGATTGCGGAACATGCGGGTTTCTGCTTCGGCGTCCGACGGGCGATTGACAAGGCCTATGCCGAAGAAGGACGAGACCGCATTTATACCTATGGTTCGCTGATTCATAACGATGAGGTCATGCGTGATTTGGCAGGGCGCGGTATTAGACAGGTGGATGAACTGAAGACGTTTTCGAGCCTTGCGCCCGGCACGGTAATCATCCGATCGCACGGTATTTCGGAAGCGGAAGAACGCTTTCTCGGTCAATGCGGACATAAACTCATTGATACGACTTGTCCGTACGTAAAAAAAATTCATAAAATCGTGCGAAGGGCGTCATCGGCGGGGAAACAGGTTATCATCGTCGGTGACCGCCGGCATCCGGAAATTCGCGGCATTTGCGGATGGTGTCGTCATACGCCGTTTGTCGTGGAAACGCCCGAGGAAGCGGCGGAACTCCCGGTCGGAAACGGTCAAAAGGCTGTTGTTGTCGCACAAACGACATTTAATTTACTAAAATACCGAAAACTGGTTGAAATAATCCGAAAAAGGGAGTATGATATAGATGTTTTAGACACAATTTGTCAGGCGACGGAGGAAAGGCAGGCGGCAACACGCTCGTTGGCCAGGGCGGCCGACGCCATGATAGTTGTAGGAGACAGAAAAAGCTCGAATACCCGAAAGCTTTATGAGATTTCCGTGAAGGAATGTAAGGATACGTTTTTTGTACAAACCGCCTCAGATCTGGAGATAGAGAAACTTGTAGGAAAAAAGCTCGTGGGTATAACGGCCGGAGCCAGTGCTCCGAAAAATATTATTGAGGAGGTTCTTTACGAATGTCAGAAGTGTCTTTTAAACAAATGTTAGAGGAAGAAACCATCAACAGCGTACATAACGGTGATGTGGTAGAAGGAACGGTTGTCGAAGTGAAGCCGGACATGATTATCATGAACATCAACTGTAAGTACGAAGGTATCATCGAACGCAAAGAGTATACGGCGAATCCGGAAGCGGATTTGACGACGATGGTACAGGAAGGTGATAAGATTACCGCCAAAGTGATGCGCGTCAATGAGCAAATCGGTTATGTATTGATGACATACCGTAAGCTGGCACAGGAGAAGATTTACCTGGAGCTGGAGAAGCATTACGAAGACAAGGATGTCCTGGAAGGTGTCGTTACGCAGGTACGCGTGGGCGGTCTGGTTGTAGACTACAAGGGCGTACACGTGTTCGTGCCGGCCAGCCTGGTATCCGATCGCTATGAAAAAGATTTGTCCAAGTATCAAGGACAGGAGATTCGTTTCGTCGTAACGGAATGCAATCCGAGAAGACGCCGTATTATCGGTAACCGTCGCATGATTCTGAATGAAGAACGTGCCAAGATGGAAGCGGAAGCATTGGAGCGTCTGGAAGAGAAAACGCGTGTACAGGGTACGGTGAAGAACCTGACCAAGTTCGGTGCGTTTGTGGACCTGGGCGGTATCGACGGCCTGTTGCACATTTCCGAAATGGGCTGGGGTCGCGTTCGTACACCGAAGGATTATGTACAAGTCGGCGATGAGATTGAAGTTTTGATTAAGGGTATTGACGGCAACCGCGTCAGCTTGACGACGAAGTTCCCGGAAGATGATCCCTGGGCAAATCTCAATGAGAAGTACCCGATCAATTCGGAAGTGCGCGGTACGGTTGCACGTCTGACGGATTTCGGTGCGTTCGTTGAACTGGAGCCGGGCGTTGATGCATTATTGCACGTATCCCAAATTTCCAGAGAGCGTATTGAGAAGCCGGAAGATGTATTGAATATCGGTGAAGAAATTGAAGCATTGATCATCGATAACAATGCCATCGAAAAGAAAATCAGCTTGAGTATTCGTGAATTGGAGTTCCGTAGAAGACGTTTTGCCATGGAGCAGGGCGAAGAGCCGGAACCGATGATGGAAGAAGCGCCGGAAACGGACGAAGTACAGGATGATATCGTGGAAGAGGCGGCAGCGCCGGCCATGGAAGAGGCATCGGAAGAATAAGATTGAATCACGGCAGTGTGGCGTTGGCCACACTGCTTTTTTCACGGAAATCGCCCGCCATGGGGCGGCCGCAAACGGATGTTCGGCGGTCGCTTCATGACGGGCGGTTCGTTATACCGGGAATATTTTTTTCAGATTGTCCAGACGGGCGGTGGCCTGCTCTAGCAGGAGATCCGCCAGGACGAGGTTGACCATGGATTCGACGACAACGACGGCCCGCGGGAAAATGACGGGGTCGTGTCGTCCGGTGACGGACAGTTCCATGGGTGTGCCGTCCGTTCGGACCGTCCGTTGCGGTTGACTGATGGACGGGGTCGGTTTGAAATGAACGCTCACCTCCAGGGGCTCTCCGTCGGCGATACCGCCCAAGACGCCGCCGGCATGATTGGTGGCCGTTCGGATGCGATTGTCACGAAGTACGAACGCGTCGTTACAGTCGCTGCCCCGACAGGTGGATGCGCCGGTACCGATACCGATTTCTACGGCTTTTACGCCGCCGATGGAGAACAGCGCTTGTCCCAGAAGGGCGTCCAGCTTTCGAAAGACCGGCTCGCCGAGACCGGTCGGGATGTTCAAAGTACGACAGCGAACGATGCCGCCCATGGAATCACCCGCTTTCGCCGCTGCCAGGACGGCGGCTTCGGCCTCCGCCGCCAAGGGATGCGGCATGTAGAGGGCGTTGGTATCCCGCAGACTGAGATCGACTTCGTCCGGCGGGATGGTGATGTGTCCCGTTGCGGCTGTGTAGGCGTCGGTTTGGATGCCGAAACATGACAGCAGCTTCGCGGCAACGGCACCACCGATGACGCGGCCAATGGTTTCCCGACCTGAGGAACGGCCGCCGCCGCGATAATCGCGGTGACCATATTTTTTATCGAAGGTAAAGTCGGCATGTGCCGGACGATAGCAGTTCTTCAGATGGCCGTAATCCTTGCTGCGTTGGTTTTCATTATAGACGGCAACGCTGATGGGGGTTCCCGTGGTCCGGTCGTCAAACAGACCCGAAAGGATGACCGCCCGATCCGCTTCCCGCCGCGGTGTCGTCAGGGCGGACTGGCCGGGTCTGCGGCGTTGCAGTGCCCGATTAATATCCTCCGCCGTTAAGACCAGACCGGCGGGACAGCCGTCTATCACCGCGCCGAGACCCGCACCGTGGGATTCGCCCCAAGTTGTTACCGTAAAAATTTTGCCGAATGTTGAACCGCTCATATTTGCCCTCCCTCTACGGATGTGTTCTTTTATTAAGATACAATATCCGGCGGAACATGGCAAGTCTTTCGAAGGACATGCTGGACAACGGGGGCGATTTCATATATTATAAGTTTATACTTGGAGGCGGCATATGGAAGTGAATATGACGACGGGGCGGCCGTATAAAACGCTGGTGCCTTTTGCACTGAATGTTCTGGTGGGAAACCTGGTTCTGCAACTTTATAATGTCTGTGATTCCGTCATCGTCGGAAACTTCAACGATGCGCGATCCGTCGCCGCAATCGGGGTCGTCACCCCGATTAATTTTATGTTTATCGGCTTTATCAGTGGTCTTTGTGCCGGTATCAGCATAAAGTTGGCGGACCGTTACGGTGCGGATGATCGGGAAGGTTTGCGTGCACATGCGGGGACGGCCGTACTGATTGCACTGGTGGTATCACTCATGCTTTCCGTCGGCTTGATTTTGTTCAACCCGGCCTTGTTGACCTTGCTTCGGACACCCACATCCATTTATGCGGACAGTCGGGCCTACTTGAATATCCTCTACGGCGGGATTATCGTGACGGTCGGCTTCAATCTCTCTATCGGGATGATGCGGGCCGTCGGCGACAGTCGGTCGCCGCTCTTCTTTTATGTCGGTGCATCATTGCTGAACATACTCCTGGATTTGATTTTCGTCGGTCTCTTTGATATGGGCGTACCCGGTGCGGCCTATGCCACCATCCTGGCCCAGGCCATCGGTCTCGTGATGCAGATTCTGTACTTACGACGGCGATTTTCGCTCTTGCACTTTGAGCGGCGTCATCTCAGATGGCAGCCGCAATGTGTCAAGAATATTCTGAATCAAGCCTTGCCCATGGGCATACAGTTTTCCATTACGGCAATCGGGACCTTGGTCGTACAGGCGGCGTTGAATACCTACGGGCCGGAAATCATTGCCGGTTTTTCAGCGGCCAATAAGGTGCAGGCACTCGGTTTTCAGCTCTATCTTTCATTGGCCATTGCCATTGCAACCTTTGTGGGACAAAATCGTGGCGCCCGTCGTCCGGACAGAATAAGGGCGGGTGTGCGACAGACCATGTGGATGGCACTGGCTTGTTCGGCGGTGGTGATGGTCGTGACGCTGGTCGCTGGACGTATCTTCGTCGGCATGTTTACGACCGATCCTTCGGACGCCATGATGGGTGCGGGCCTGACGTATTACAGGGTGGCCTTTTCCATGTATCCGATTTTGGCCTTGTTGATTGTCTATCGCAATGCCTTGCAGGGGCTGGGATTCTCCGGTTGGGCCATGATGGCCGGTGTTGTGGAAATGATTGTCCGGGTGGCGGTCATTGTATTTTTAACGGATGCCATGGGTTACGTTGGTGTCTGTCTTTCCGACCCCCTGGCATGGATTCCGGCGGGGATTGGATTGGTCATCGTATTTTATCGCAAGCTGCGGCAGGTGGAAAGGAAGGCGGGGTATGCTCATGCAAACGGAGAAGATTGAAAGGGACGTTGTCCGGACGGAAGACGGGTTACAACCGTGGCGAGCACCCGTGTTGGAAATGCGGCATGTCGGCAAGTGTTACGGGACGGTCCGTGCATTGACGGGTGTATCGTTGCAATTGTTTCCGGGGACCGTTTACGGGGTTATCGGCCATAACGGGGCGGGGAAGACGACCTTGTTGAACTTGGCGGGTAATCTGGCGGGCGGTCATACGGGAGAGGTTTACCGAAGACCGCAGTTACGCATCGGCCTGATGCCCGAACATGCCGGTTTTTATTCCGGCTGTTCCGCAGTGGACAATTTGGAACTCAAGGCTTTGGCGATGGGCGTTTCGTCCGCAAGGCGGCGAGCGACGGAATTGGTGGCGATGGCGAATCTGCCGGAGAAGCGTAAGGTTCGGACCTTTTCCGCCGGGATGAGGCAGCGCCTGGCTTTCGTCATGGCATTGGTCGGCGAACCGGACCTGTTGTTGCTGGATGATCCGTTCAACGGGATGGATGATGCGGGCAGAGCGTTCGTGTGCCGGGAAGTGAAACGATGTAAGGAACGCGGCGTGACCGTGGTGGCGGCAGGCCATCAGGTCGCGATGTTGAAGCAGATGGCGGATGAGTATTTCGTCTTGGCCGACGGTGAGATTGTGCGTCATGTATGTGCGGCATCGCTTCGGGCGATAAGAAACCGTCGCTTGTATCTGCAAGTCCGGGATTTGACCGTAGCGGTCGTGAGTTTGCGGAAGCGTTGTCCGGAGCTGGATTTTACGGTGGATGACGGAGGTGTTATTGTCATCAGTAATCCGCCCGAGAACGTTTCCCGTATTTTCAAGCGATTGATAAAGGATAAGGTGAAGATTACCGCCTCGCATACGACGGCGCGTGATATTGAGGATGTACTGGCGGCGACGGGAGGTTCGGATGATTAACGTGTTGCGAATGGAGTGGAAGAAATTGTTCATCCTCCCCCGACGTTGGTTCATGGTCATATTGTTTTTTGCGGCTTTATTTTTGACGACCATGCGGTGGACACCTTGGCCTTCGGAACCCTTCGGGTTCCTGTTACCGTGGCTTGCCGCATTTGCCTATTGTCTCGCCATGGATGAACGGTGCAGCGGATTCTCGGCGCATCTGAGAACGCTGCCGGGGATACGATGCCATCTACTGTACGCTAAGTTGATAATCAATACGGCAATGGCGGCTGTTGCAAGTTTGACGGCGACTCTGGCATACGGATTCGTGACGGGGGCGTGGCAGTGGCAGCCGGCCTTGGTTTTGTGGTTGTGTGAAGCGACGATGATGTGGGGGATTACGGGGATGGTATTATTGTTCAGGCATCGGTTAATTTCATTGATACCAGCCGTTGCATGGAGCAGCGGGTTGATATACGGTGCCATGATTCATAATCCGACCGCCGGTGATTGGCTTCGGTGGGTGATACCCGTTTTTCCCGTTCGGCGGATGTTGGCGGCCGCAACGGATGTTCTGCCGCCGTCTGCCTGGTCATGGTGCGGTTATATGGCAGCAATGGGCATTCTATCGGCGGGTATCGGATTTATCGTTGACGGACGTCGGGCGGTACGTTAGGAGGAGTTATGAAGATAAGCGTAATTAACGGACCGAATCTGAATATGGTCGGTATCCGTGAGGAAAATATTTACGGACGGCAGCATTATGACGAGATGATGGATCGGCTGTGCCGGGTGGCTGAAGAACAAGAAGTGGCATTGAACATTTTTCAAAGCAATTCGGAGGGCGCGTTGATTGACGCCCTGCATGCCGCTTATGCGGACGGTGCGGACGGTGTCATCATTAATCCGGGTGCCTATACGCATTATAGTTATGCCTTACATGATGCCATTGCGGCGATTGCGCCGATTCCGGTTATTGAGGTGCATCTGTCGAATATTCACGCACGGGAGGACTTTCGTCATAAGAGTGTGACGGTACCGGCTTGTATCGGACAGATTTGCGGTTTGGGGGCGGAAGGCTATGAGCTGGCCTTGACCAAATTGCTTTTCATGAAAAATAAGAAGGAGCTATCGTGAAGAAGAGGACCTTCATATTGTACGGCATCGTCGTCTTCGTCATCGGTCTTTTTCTGTTCGGCCGTATCTTTCTGATTCAGCCGGAGCAGGGGGGACAGGGCGGTTACAAGGCGACGCTACCCGTTCTCGTTTGTCCCTACGGTGACGGCACGGTCAATCGCGTACGGGCAACAATCGGCATGGCGGATTGTTCCAATACGGAAGCACCAATCTTACCGGTGCAATCCGGAGAACGGATAAATATCAGTTGGACGCCGTCCCCGCCGACGGATATTGAATATGAGATTTTAAAGACGGACAAGGAAACCGTTTTACACGGGACGGGTGATGATGCCATTGTCGTCAAGGAATTGCCGGATGACAACAGGGAATATTTTCTGCAACTCAGCGGCAATGTCGGTGAACGCCGGGTGACATATACCCTGCGTCTCTATGTCGGGGACAGTTTGCTGACGGAACACTTGCAGGCGGCACGGGAACTTTCGACATCGCTGGCAAATAAAACCGTGCCGGCGGGATATGCCGATTTGATTCCCGTTGTGCCGACCATGGACGAGGGAGCGGCACATGTCACTTTCGGAAGCGGAACGGAGATGTTGACGTACGGTGACTTAAAGCCGGAGACGGTCAGTACCGCACCGCCGGAGATTACCGACATCAATGATTTTATGACCTCGTTGGTGTTGGAAAGGCTCATGAAAGCGGAAACGGAACACGGTGAGCGATATTTCAAGGTACGTGAATATTTCCGGATACGGGATACGGGAGATGATTTTTATCTTCTGGATTATGATCGGAAGATGATGCAGTATTTCGAACCGGATTTTCGCGGGGCGAATCTGATACTTGGGTTGACGGCGGAAAAACCGGCCCTGCAATCAGTTGACGGACGGATTCTCTTTTCAAGCGGCGGTGAACTGTGGCAGTTGGATGAGCGGAATCATGCATTGACCGCCGTTTTTGCAATGGCGGAGACGCCGGAAGAACGCTATGAGGCGGCCGGTGACTACAGTTTGCGACCTCTGATTTGCCATGAGAACGGAGATGTCGATTTTGCCGTAATCGGCCGAATACCGTTCGGTGAATTTGAAGGACGGACCGGCATTGCCTATGTGAAGTATAATAAGGTGAATGCCTCCGTTCAGGTGGCGGCATTTGCGGATATCAATTTAACGCGTTCCTTATTGATGCAGACCATCGGCAGTTTTATCCGACTGGATAAGAGCGGCACATTGATTTTCGTTTTGGACGGAAAACTCTATGAAATGGATGCGGCGGGTCATGTGACCGTTTCGGATGAACGTTTTGAAACGGGAGACTATGTCAGCTCGCCGGACGGTACACGCCTGGCTTACCGGGCGGGGGATGAACTGCGGATTCTGTATACGGAGTTTCAGATTGAGCGGGCCATCCGTCCCGATTCGACCGGAACGGCCGTTGTACCGGTGAGCTTTTTAAGCAATGGCGATTTGGCCTATGCCATTCGACGGGAAGACGGTCATCTGGAAAAAATTTGTATCGTCAACGATCGTAATGAGGCGGTGAAAGAATATACTTCAGATGAGTATCTGATTACCGCGGCCTATAAGGACGGCACATCCATCAAGATTGAACGAACAGATGCGGCGGGGCAGGCAGTTGACCCCGATTATCTGCTGAACGTGGCGGATGATGTCCGACCGGCGCGAGTCATCCGAACGGAGGACGGTACGAGCGGACGGGTGACGGCCATTACCCTCGGTAGCGAACCCGTGCTTTCCGATTTGAACGTTCAGCGGCATATCCGCTTTTCCGATGGTGAAAAGATTGGCACACGCGGGAATATTGCCGTACGGATCGCCGGTTTTGCACGGTATCATTCCGGTCAGCTGGCGGCCTTGTCGGATGATTTACCGGCACTGATTCAGGCGGCCGACAAGGATGCCGGGGTCGTGCGAAATGCGCAGGGACGGCTGGTGTGGAAGAAGCAGTTGGTGAAAGATGGCCGTCTGTTGCGCGGCATGCCGTTCGTCCAGGCGGAAGCGGGTGATACCGGCAAGGCGGCCGTCATGGCACTGGAGCAGTATTTCGGTATGACCGATGCCTATAAACACGACAAGTCGGTCGAAGAAAATCTGCAACAATTATTCGGCGGGCGCGTATTATCATTAAAGGGGCTGAACGTCTTACAAATCATGTACTATACGCAGGTCGGAATTCCGAGCATCATTTTTATCGATGACGAGTATCTTCTGCCGCTCGGCGTTACGGGGGGCAGCATGATTGCGGTGCGACCGAGTAGCGGTGAAACGGCGGCTTTCGATTATAATACGTTGGCGGAACGGACCGTTACGGAAGGGTTTGCCGTTCTACCCTAGTTTTCACAGAAACATGCCAAAAGGAACAAGATTCCAACAAGAATACATAATATAATAATATTGTTCATCAGTTACTGTTCGGTAACGAACGGGATGGAAGGAGTGTATTATGGAATCAAAGAACGAATATAATATTGAACCGCAGAATAATTCAACGGCGGGGACGGGTGAGCCCGGGATGGCATCCGGATATGAGGCATCGCAAAATCAGGATGAAATGTCGGCTGCGACGGGCTACCCGGTATATGAAGCGGATTTGTCAAAGAATGTGAACCCGCTTCCGGAAGCGAATGGAAACGGTGCCGCAATGCCGGCAGGAAAAGGGAAACCGCGACACCGCCGCCGTCGGGGATTGAAAGTGGTTTCCGTCATATGTATCATGCTTTTGGTTTTTGCGTCCGGTGCATTGGTTATGCGTTATGTCGGTACAACGTCACGGGATGAGGGCAAGCAGACGACGGATAAGAAAGAAGAAGCGGCATTGCCCGTAAAACAGGTGGAAACGGCGTTCAAAGGAAGCAATGCCGTGACGAAAATTGTTGAGGATGTGATGCCGTCCATTGTCACCATTTCTACGGAGGCGTTGGTGAGCAATCCCTTTGACAGCAGTTATGTACAAAAGGCGGCAGGTAACGGAACGGGCTTCATAGCGTCGGAGCAGGATGACGTGCTTTTCGTCGTTACGAATTTTCATGTTGTCAAGGATGTTCATACCATCAAGTTGACTTTATTCGACAACTCAACGGTTATGGCGACGGTTCGAGGCAGTGATCCGGAAGGGGATTTAGCCCTTTTGGCAATCAACAAGAGTGACTTGTCCAAGGAAACGGCCGCTGTGGTAAAACCGGCAAAAATCGGTAAGTCGTCGGCGTTGAAAATCGGTGACGACGTTATTGCCATCGGTAATGCGCTCGGTTACGGCCAATCGGTCACCAAAGGTATTGTCAGTGCACTGGATCGCGGTCAAAACTTGACGGAGCTGGAAGTACCCTTGATTCAGACCGATGCGGCCATCAATCCGGGGAACAGCGGCGGTCCTTTGGTGAACAGCGCCGGTGAGGTCGTGGGTATCAATACGGTAAAGTTGGCTTCAAAGAATATTGAAGGTATGGGCTATGCCATCCCGAGCGATGTTTTCGTACCGGAGTTGAATGCGCTGGCAAAGGGGCAGACCTCGGACAACGGCACGTATTTAGGCATTCGCGGTCAGGATGTGACGGAACAGATTGCCGCCATGTATAATTTACCGCGCGGCATTTACATCACCGAGGTGATGCCGGATTCTCCGGCGGCGGAAGCCGGTTTGCAAAAAGGAGATGTAATTACATCAATAGACGGCAGAAATATTCAGAGTGTAAAGCCTCTGAGACGTATCATTTTGAACCATCAACCCGGTGACAAAATCACCGGAACGATTTACAAGGCCAATGGCGAACAAAAGGATGTGACCCTGACCTTGGCAAGAAAGGAGTCGGGTAATGAGTAAACCGATAGTAACGATTGAAATGAAAGATGGCGGCATCATGAAGCTGGAACTTTATCCGGAAAAAGCGCCGAAGACGGTTGAGAATTTTATCGAACTGGCGGAGAAGGGTTTCTATGACGGCATCATCTTTCATCGGATAATTCCCGAGTTTATGATACAGGGCGGCGACCCGACGGGAACAGGCATGGGCGGACCGGGTTATACGATTCCGGGAGAGTTTTCCATGAACGGACATGAGAACGACTTGGTACATGAGCGCGGCGTCATTTCCATGGCACGAGCTATGGATCCGAATTCAGGCGGATCACAATTTTTTATCATGCATCGCAAGTCTCCGCATTTGGACGGACAGTATGCGGCGTTCGGGATGTTGTTGGAAGGGTTTGAGGTGTTGGACAGAATCGCGGCCGTAAAAACGGATGCACAGGACAAACCCTTGGAAGAGCAAGTGATGGTGAAGGTCACGGTAACAAAATAGGGTATTTGACAAAGCGGCGACGGACATTTCGCCGCTTTGTTCGATTGAACGTATATTTTATACAAAATTGGTACATTTTTCACGGTATGTACACATAAAATCGCGTGAAACATGTTACTATATAGGCGTAGATAGTGTTCATAATAAATATATGGACTTATCCCCCTTTTACTATCTACGAACCGTGGACCATCGGGGATTGCCTTCGGGAAATGGTCACATTCTTCTAAATACATATGAACGGAACTCCGCTCATATGAATCCCTTCATAATTTATATGAATGGTCTATTTTTATAGACAACTCCCTGAACGAAGAATCGGCAGACGGATATATCCGACTGCCGATTCTTTATTTTGTAAAACTGCCTTCATTGCGGGTCCTTCCCATTCATGATATAATAAGGCTGATTTGAAATGGCAGGTGTAAAAATGAAGTTAAGCGAATTATTTCCCGACTACAACGGGCAGGATAATCCGGTGATTGACAGTCTGGCGGTCGATTCGAGGGAACCGAATCCGAACGGATTGTTTTTTTGCATTACGGGTTTGAGAAGTGACGGACATCGCTATATTGACCAGGCGGTACGTCAGGGGGCGGTAGCCGTTGTGCATTCGGCGGAGACGGATTTACCGGCGGGTGTCATCGGCATTCGGGTGGCGGACACCTCGGAAGAACTGTTGCGTGTGACAAATCTGTTCTATGCTTATCCCTCTGCGGCGATGAAGATTTATGCCGTGACGGGAACAAACGGAAAAACGACGACAGCATATATTATGGAAAATTTATTATCTCATGTCGAACGTTGCGCCTATAACGGGACCGTAGGTCTTCGGATAAACGGGCAATTGCAAGAGGGGATTCACATGACGACGCCCGACAATTTGACCTTGACACGGATGATTGCACAGGTACGGGATGCCGGCTGCGATTCGTTGGCGATGGAGATATCGTCCCACGCATTGGATCAACGTCGGGCGGATAATGTTGCTGTGGATGTGGCCGTCTACACAAATTTGACGCATGAACATTTAGACTATCACGGAACGATGGCGTCATACTGCGAGGCGAAATGCCGTTTGTTCCGCGGTTTGAAATCCGGTGCCGTGTCGGTGTTGAATCGGGATGATGCATACTATGAGGTTTTCCGGGCGGCAAGTGCCGTTCGAACGGTGAGCTACGGGATGCACCCGGAATCGACTTACCGGATATCGGACTTGTCGTTGACGGCGACCGGTTCCCATTTCATCTTGCACTATGACGGGGCAGCCTATCCGGTAGAGACGGATTTGGTATCCGCCGTAAACATGTATAATTTGACGGCGGCGTTGGCGGCGGTACATGAGGCGGGACACGATTTGTCGGCGATGATTGCCCGGGCGGCACACATAGAGATGAACATCGGCCGTTTTCAAGCGGTACCGAATCAACATTGTACGGTGTTGGTGGATTTTGCGCATACACCGGACGGATTCGAAAAGATTTATGCCTTTGCAAAAGAGATTACATCGCCGCAGAATCGGATTATCACCGTTTTCGGTTCTGCGGGACAGCGAGATAAGTTGAAGCGGCCCATATTGGGGGCGGTTTCCGACCGTTATTGTGACCGAATCATCCTTTGTGAAGACGATATTCGGGACGAAGATCCGGTGGTGATAGCGGCCGAGATAGCGGAAGGCATTGAGCACAAGGAGAAGGTGTCGGTCATTGCGGATCGCTATGAGGCGATAGCCGCGGCCATACGGGAGAGTGCACCGGGCGATACGGTGCTCCTACTGTCCAAGGGATTGGAACGTCATATCCCGAAGGCGGACGGTGATGAGCCTTGGATGGGCGATGACCGGGCGGCAAAAAAGGCGTTGCATGAATTTTACGGGGAGGCGGCGGATGAATAAAATTGTGACGAATGACGTGTTGATGATTCGACCGCATCGCTTCGGTATCAACGTGGAAGCGGCGGTTGATAAGACGGAGCGCGTGTATGTCGATGTACCGGCACGTGCAGTGGCATCGACGGCCCTTCGTCAGTTCGATTTTTTGGCGAATCATTTGGAGCATAAGGGCATATGCGTGTATATGATACAGGACGATGAGCGACTGGATACACCGGGGGCTGTATTTGCACCGCACACGTTTTGTACGAATGGACGACCGGAGCTTTATTTCTTCCCGATGAGAGATCACAGCCGGCGCATGGAGTTGATTAAATTTCGGACGCGGATTTCGGATTTGTGTCAGGCACTGAGTGGAGATACGCCGTTGACAATCCATGATTTGAGTGATTCGGATGAACCGTTGGAAGGTCTGGGTAGCATCGTGCACGACCCGTATACGAAGATCGCATTTTGTGCACGTTCGAGCCGCAGTGACGAGAGATTATTTCGGCGTTATTGCGACTCGCGGGGATATGAGCCGGTGATGTTTTCGACAGATGATACCGGTCGGCCGATACCGCATACGAATCGGATGTTGAGTATTTGCGAGCATCTGGCATTCGTTTGTTTGGATTTGTTACCGGATGCGGTGGAGCGAAAACGACTTACCGAAGCCTTGGCGGCGGGGAATAAGGTCGTCATTGACATGGACCCGGGGCAGATGAAGGCCTTCGGCACATGTTGTATCGAACTTGGGAAACAAAGAGGGAAGAGTCTTCTGGTGTTTTCAAAGCGTGGGTTTCAATCGTTGACGGATAATCAGAAGATGCTCATCTATAAGTACAATGATATTCTATATGCGGATATCGGTATGTTTGAACAATATGCGGGAAACGGCATTAACAGTATGATAGCACCGATGTATTTGATGCACGGCACGGGAAGCGGTCTGTAGGTCCGTGTCGGCTGACCCGCACCGGGGGCGATTATCGGGCTCGGAAAAAACGGTGGATAAAAATTTTTTTTCGCTTGCATTTTTTGCGGTCTCAGTGTATAATTCTGTTGTTGCATTTGATGCGGCGGATATGCACCATTAGCTCAGTTGGTAGAGCAGTAGACTCTTAATCTATTTGTCCAGGGTTCGAGTCCCTGATGGTGTAGCGGGAGCGGAGACGCTCCTTTTTTTGTTTTAAAAGGGCGGGCGTCAAATCATGACAACCACCCATCCGCCGGACTTTGTTCTTGTCGCCGCCGATGTCCGTCCGTTTCGCGGGCTCGACGAACAGTCGGCTTTGTCGGTCGGCACCTTTTCGGGGGCTCGTGTCAGAATGTAGGCTCGTTGCATGATTTAGAGACCGTGGACATTGTGATTTCAGATATGGCACCGGGATTGGTTCAAAAGCCGTTCAACGGTAAAGCTGTTAATGCATGACCGAGAATTTTCGAAGTGCCGAATATCGGGAATTATTTCGGTGCATTGAGCTTGTGGATATTTTCAGGAAGCATCATCCAAGGTTTTCAAAAGTTCTTTGCGTGCAGGGCTTCACGTATTTATATTTTGATAAGCATGCTTACAGGATATCGTCGGTATTCAAACGATATCCTTTAATTTTGCTCGGGTCGCAAAGGTTGATTGGCATCGTCGTTTCATATTGAAAACCGAAGGCGTTAGTATCCGTCTTCAGGATATCAGTAATTACCACAGCGGTTTATCAATATTCCATGCCATATTTCGGATAACGACGCCAAATTTGCATGGGGAGGACAAGTTCCTCGAGTAAAGAAAAATTGGATTGCCAAAACGATTGATACCGCCATGAGATTCTTCTTGCGGCACGGGGCGGGTGGTTGTTTGACCGCTTGATTTTCTTATACTTGATTTATCGCACTAAAGTTGTTATAATACAGTGAATTGAGGGTGAAAGGAGAGAATATGAGAAAGAAAATTTTAGCAACAGTGATGGCGGGTGCCATGATTTTATCCGGTTGTGGCGGCGCAGGCAGTAACGGTGGCGGCGACAAAATCAAGGTCGGCGGCTTGGCACCGTTGACGGGTAAGGTTGCCATTTATGGTGTATCCGCTTCAAACGGAACGAAGTTGGCATTTGAAGAAATTAATGCAAACGGCGGTATTCTGGGCAAGCAGGTCGAGTTTATCCTTGAAGATGAGAAGGGTGAGGTCGTTGATGCAAAGAATGCTTACGGCAAGCTGGTCAGCGAGGGTATTGACGCTTTAATCGGTGATATTACATCGGGCCCGACATACGCGGTGGCAGAAGATGCCGAGGCGGACGGTATTCCCATGATTACGCCGACGGGTACGCAGTTTAACATTACCGAGGGTAGAACGAATATCTTCCGTGTATGTTATACGGATCCTTATCAAGGTGAGGTGCTCGCCAAATATATGAAGAACAACCTGAAGAAAACGAAGGTTGCCGTTATGAAGAATACGTCAAGCGACTATTCCAACGGCGTGGCACAGAAGTTCGAAGAAGAGGCGAAGGCGCTGGGTCTGGATGTCGTTGTAACCGTTTCTTACGGAGACGAGGACAAGGACTTCAAAGCACAGCTGGCGCAAATCAATGAGAAGAAGCCGGAGCTCATCTTGATTCCGGATTACTACGAAAAGATTGCCTTGATTGCACCGCAAGCCAGAGAAGCGGGCGTGGAAGCAAAATTCATCGGTCCGGACGGATGGGACGGTATTCTCCAGCAGTTCGGTGGTGACGAAGCGTCCTTGAAGACGGTAGAGGGTGCGGTATTCGCCAACCACTATTCGCAGGCCGACAAGGCGGAGAAGGTTCAGAACTTCGTGAAAGCATACAAAGATAAATACAACGAAGACCCGACGGCATTTTCCGCACTCGGATATGATGCGGCCTATCTCTTGAAGGAAGCCATGGAAAAAGCCGGCACGACGGATAAGGCCAAGGTGGTAGAGGCCTTGAAGGGGATTGATTTTGACGGTGTTACGGGACGGTTGAAATTCGATGACAACAATAACCCCATCAAAGACATCACGATAATCAAGATTGAAAACGGCGATTATATTTTCGACTCGGTCGTAAATAACGACTAGGTCCGTACCGTAAGACGCTATCGGCAACGATAGCGTTTTGCGTATTGACGGAAAGGAACGGTTATGAATTATTTTATAACACAAACAATCAACGGCCTTTCGCTGGGCAGTATTTATGCGTTGATTGCGCTCGGCTATACCATGGTATACGGTATTGTGCAGTTGATTAACTTCGCACATGGCGACATCATCATGGTCGGTGCCTACGTCTCCTTCTTTACCATCCCGACCTTACAGTCCATGGGGTTGCCGCTGTGGTTGTGTATCATTCCGGCACTTATCATATGTACCCTCTTAGGCGTGGTTATTGAACGGTTGGCTTATCGCCCGCTCCGTGAATCACCGCGTATTGCAAATTTGATTACGGCCATCGGTGTCAGCTTGCTGTTACAGAATTTGGCGATGAAATTTATCGGAACGGAATCGAAGCAGATCGGTGTGATTTTCAGTAAACAGGAGACGGCCATCGGTATTTCGCCGAATACGATTATCATCATCGTAACGACGATTATATTGACCCTGTTGCTGCAAGCATTTATGAAACGGACACGGACGGGTAAGTCACTGGTCGCAGTGAGTGAAGATTACGTTGCATCCAAGTTATGTGGCATAAACGTGGATCACGCAATCTCCATAACCTTTGCCATCGGTTCCGCTTTGGCGGCCGTGGCGGCACTGTTTTACATTTCCACGTATCAGCAAATCAATCCCACCATGGGGTCGTTGCCGGGTATTAAGGCTTTTATCGCCGCCGTACTGGGTGGTATCGGCAGCATACCGGGTGCGGTCATCGGCGGATTGATTTTAGGTATCTGCGAGATTTTTACGCGTGCCTATATTTCATCCCAGTTGGCGGATGCCGTTGTCTTCGGTATTCTTATCATCGTGCTGATATTTAAACCTGCGGGTCTCTTCGGTAAGAACGTGAAGGAGAAGGTATGATGGATAAAAAATCAATACGCATTAAACCGTCATTGCCATTATATCTGGTGACCGCGGTGGCCTTGGTCCTTTTGTACCTTTTAGTGATGCAGTTGGATAATCAGGTTTACTATTCCAAGATTTTGGTTTTGATGCTGATTAATATCGTTTTGGCGGTCAGCTTGAACGTGACGGTCGGCTGTTTAGGACAGATTACACTGGGCCATGCGGGCTTCATGTCCGTGGGTGCATATACGGCGGCATTGGTTAGCAAGTCCATGGTGACCGGTTCGAATATCGGTTTGCCGCAGTACATGCTTGCCCTGCTTTGCGGCGGTATCGTGGCCGGCGTGGTCGGCATCATCGTCGGTATTCCGGCCCTCCGGCTGAAGGGCGACTATCTGGCAATTATTACGCTGGCATTCGGTGAAATCATTCGTGTACTCATTGAGTATTTTGATTTTACGGGCGGCGGTGTCGGTTTGTCGAAGATTCCCCGTTTGTCGAAGGCGTCTCAGGTCACCATTATATTTTGGTTGGCCATTGTTTGCGTGGTGGTCATGTATGTCATCATGACTTCACGTCACGGGCGTGCCGTGTTGGCCATCCGGGATGATGAGATTGCGGCGGAAGCTTCCGGCGTAAATACGACATATTATAAAACCTTTGCATTTACACTGTCGGCAATATTTGCCGGTATTGCGGGCGGTATCTATGCCCATTCTCAAGGCATCCTGCAAGCGAAGACATTTGACTTTAACTACTCCATCAATATCTTGGTGATGGTCGTCCTGGGCGGCATGGGTTCTTTCACCGGGGCCATCTTATCCGCCATCGTGCTGACCATCCTGCCGGAGGTATTACGTGGATTTAATGAATACCGTATGATTTCCTATGCGGTGGTCCTCATTCTGATTATGATTTTCCGTCCGCGCGGTTTGCTCGGTCGGAGTGAGTTCAGTTTACGCAAGTTGGCACGTATCTTTAAGAAGAAGGGAGTGAACGGTCATGAGTAACTCCATATTGACAATGAAGGATATCGGCATCAACTTCGGCGGACTGAAGGCCGTTGACGGTTTCAACATCGACTTGAAGGCGAATGAGTTGGTCGGTCTCATCGGACCGAACGGTGCAGGTAAGACGACGGTTTTCAATCTCATTACCGGCGTGTACGAGGCGACGGAGGGCGAATATTTACTGGATGGTAAACCGGTTAGGAAGGCGAGCACGGCAAAGTTGGTACATAACGGTTTGGCACGTACATTTCAGAACATTCGTCTGTTCGAGGATATGAGCGTGCTGGAGAACGTCATGGTTGCCATGAATTACCGGATGAAGTATGGCTTATTGGCTGCGACCTTGCGTCTGCCCGGCTACTGGCGTGAAGAAAATGAACGTCGTGAAAAGGCACTGGAGCTCCTGAAAATTTTCGATTTGGATCACTTTGCGGATACGAATGCGGGGAATCTGCCGTACGGTAAACAGCGAAAACTTGAGATTGCACGCGCCATGGCGACGAATCCGAAGGTCTTACTGCTGGATGAGCCGGCTGCAGGTATGAACCCGACGGAGACGGAAGAGCTGATGGATACCATTCGTTTCATCCGTGAAAACTTTAATATCTGCGTGTTCCTGATTGAACATGATATGAAGTTGGTCCTGGGTATTTGTGAACGGATTATCGTCTTGGACCATGGCCGGATTCTGGCCAAGGGCAAGCCGCAAGACGTCGTTCGCGACAAGGCCGTCATCGAAGCATACCTCGGTACGGCGGAAGAAGAGGAGGAGGTGGCTGAGGATGGCAATGCTGGAAGTCAATGATCTGAATGTCTATTACGGCAATATCCACGCGTTGAAGGGCATTTCTCTGGCGGTAAACGAGGGTGAAATCGTCTCACTCATCGGTGCAAACGGGGCGGGCAAGACGACCACGCTTCAGACTATCTCCGGTATTATCCGGGCCAAAAGCGGCAATATCATCTTCGACGGGAAGGACATCACGAAGGAACGGGCACATAATATGTGCCGTTACGGGATTGCCCAAGTACCGGAAGGACGTCGTGTCTTCTCGAATTTGACGGTCAGCGATAACATTCGTTTAGGCGCCTATACGATTCGGGATACGGTTGAGGCCAAGAAGGCGGATCGGAAGAAATTCTTTGACCGCTTTCCCCGCATGCGGGAGCGGAAACGTCAGTTGGCGGGGACCTTATCCGGCGGGGAGCAGCAGATGTTGGCAATGGGACGCGCCATCATGAGTCGACCGCGTTTGCTCATACTGGATGAGCCGTCCATGGGGCTGTCGCCGATTTTCGTGCAGGAAATCTTCGACACCATCCTTCGTCTGAACAAGGAAGGCGTGACCATTTTGCTGGTTGAGCAGAATGCGCGAATGGCGCTCCGAATCTCCGATAGGGCTTACGTTATTGAAACGGGCTATATCAAGATGTCCGGTACGGCGAAAGAGTTGGCGAATAATGAAGAAGTAAAGCGGGCTTATTTGGGCGCGTAAACAAAATGAGTGAACACCCGGTCGTTATCGACCGGGTTTCCGCTTTTCAGTCGGCAATCCGTATGTGACCGGGGATTGCGGGGCATTCTCATGGCAAGGGAGAAGGGGCGATACGGCAGAAAAATCTTGACGGACGGGGCGTCCTGTGCTATGATTACGGTTGCGTGAACAGTCAATATATGTCAAAAAATCAATAATGGAGGTGTAATCTGTGAGAGTCAAAATTACATTGGAATGTACAGAATGTAAGCAGAGAAATTATGACCTTACAAAGGACAAGACGAATCATCCGGACCGGATGGAAACGAAAAAGTATTGTCCGTTTTGTAGGAAACATGTGCTGCACAAAGAAACGAAATAGTTAGTCGGAGGGACCATGACAGAGCAAAAAACAAGTTGGTGGACCGGTCTGAAGGCCGAGTTCAAAAAAATCACATGGCCTACGAAGAGTGATTTGTCGAAGCAGACGTTATCCGTCGTGATAGCGTCCGTTGTTATCGGCTGTGCGGTTGCGTTGATGGATTTCGTAATCCGTATCGGTGTTGAGCACCTGGTTAAATTTCCGGGTTAAGCCGGATAGTCGAAGGAGAGATTCATGTCGAATGAAGCTTATACCGTGAATACCGAAGCGGAAGAGGCCAAGTGGTATGTGGTCCACACCTATTCGGGTTATGAAAACAAGGTAAAAGTCAATATCGAAGCAACCATTGAAAATCGACATCTGGAAGATGAGATTCTTGAGGTGCGTGTGCCGGTGCATGACGTCACCGAAATCAAAAACGGTGTTGCATCCACGAAGAGCAAGAAAACGTTTCCGGGTTACGTACTCATTCATATGATTATGAATGACGATACGTGGTACGTTGTGCGTAACACGCGCGGCGTGACGGGTTTCGTAGGCCCGGGTTCCAAACCGGTGCCGCTGACCGTGGACGAGGTGATGGGCTTGGGCATCGTACCGGCAAACTTCGAATTCAATATCGAAGTGGGTGACCGGGTGATGGTTCTGACGGATGCCATGCGGGACACGGTGGGTGTCGTGCAGAGCATCAACGAAAAGAGCCGCACCGTTCGGATTGCCGTCGACATGTTCGGAATGGAAACGAGCATGGAATTGGGCATGATGGACATCAAGAAGATATCATAATTTGTTGTAGTGGGAGGGGTATCCCGAAGAACCACAATAGGAGGTACGCGTAATGGCGAAAAAAGTTATTGGATATATTAAGTTACAAATTCCGGCGGGCAAGGCGACACCGGCACCCCCGGTCGGCCCTGCATTGGGTCAGCATCAATTGAACATCGTTCAATTCACGAAGGATTTTAATGCCCGTACGGCCGGACAGGACGGGATGATTATTCCCGTTGTCATCACGGTTTATTCGGACAGAAGTTTTACCTTTATAACGAAAACTCCACCGGCGTCCATTCTCTTGAAGAAGGCGGCAAAAATCGATTCCGGTTCGGGTGAACCGAATAAGACGAAGGTCGCGACAATCAAGAGAGAAGAATGTGCCAAGATTGCCGAACTGAAGATGAAAGATTTGAATGCGGCAAATATCGATACGGCGACGGACATGATTTGCGGCACGGCTCGAAGCATGGGCATTGTCGTAGAAGACTAAGATGCGAGTGGGAGGGTTCTCCCGATAATACCACAGGAGGTAAGTTATGAAACGAGGAAAGAGATATCTCGAAGCGGCGAAGAACATCGACGCCAATAAGATGTTTGATACCGAAGAAGCGATTAAGCTTGTAAAAGAAAACGCAAAAGCGAAGTTTGACGAAACGGTAGAATTACACATTCGGACGAATTGTGATGGTCGTCATGCGGATCAACAGATTCGCGGTGCGGTAGTACTGCCGCACGGCACGGGCAAGGAAGTGAAGGTACTCGTATTTGCAAAGGGTGCAAAGGCGGACGAAGCAACGGCTGCCGGTGCGGATTTTGTCGGTGCGGAAGACCTGATTCCCAAAATTCAAAATGACGGTTGGTTCGGATTTGACGTGGTTGTAGCAACTCCCGACATGATGGGCGTTGTCGGCCGTCTGGGTCGCGTGCTGGGACCGAAGGGCCTCATGCCGAACCCGAAGGCGGGTACGGTCACCATGGACGTTACCAAGGCCATCAACGACATCAAGGCCGGTAAGATTGAATACCGTCTGGATAAGAGCAATATCGTTCACGTACCCATCGGAAAGGCATCGTTCAGCGACGAACAGCTGAAGGATAACTTTACGGCCATCATGGATGCCATTATTAAGGCGCGTCCGGCTTCCGTAAAGGGTTCATACATGAGAAGTGTAGTACTCACTTCGACGATGGGGCCGGCAGTAAAACTGAATCCGGCAAAACTGTAGTCATTGGTTTTTTGACGCAGTAGACATATACTGACACGCAATAATGCACCGCCGGCCGTGAGGCTTGCGGTGCATTGATTTTATCGATTCGGGCATCAACGGCGTGGCGGCATATTTCGAGATGGTATGCGGCTCGCTTATGAGCATGAATAAAGTCACCGGGCGGGCCCGTCTCTGTACGAAACGGCGGCCATTTGTCCGGATATGCGGTTGATTATGGGGGCATCGGCGGCCTTTCGGGGCGGCGTTTATGAAGGATTAAAATGTCACTGCAAAAGTGCTTTACATCGGCGATGTTTCGTTGTAAAATAGCTGATGTGACCCGCTTGATTACCGGTTACGGCATATCGGCCGAACCGCATAATGAGAGGGGCTGTACATGACATTTATTCAAAAAAATATCGTCAGATTATCCTTGGAACATGTTGACAAAAATGCGGAAGCATGCTAATATAAAAAAGTCGCATGTGAAGAGCGCCCAGATAGCTCAGTCGGTAGAGCAGAGGACTGAAAATCCTCGTGTCGCTGGTTCGATTCCGGCTCTGGGCATCGCGGGTGTAGTTCAATGGTAGAACACCAGCCTTCCAAGCTGGATACGTGGGTTCGATTCCCATCACCCGCTTGGTGTGACCCAATATGCGCGAGTGGCTCAGTGGTAGAGCATCGCCTTGCCAAGGCGAGGGCCGCGGGTTCGAATCCCGTCTCGCGCTCTGTATGTATCCCGACTTCAATTTGAGGTCGGGATTTTTACTATGACGGAGGAGAAGATGAATCGTGCCGCAAAAGGCGTGTTGCTTGCATCCATATCGGCGATGGCGTTCGGCACGGCACCGTTATTTACGGCGACCACATTGGCGGAGGGGAGTACCCCGCTGATGACGCTGATGTTGCGAAACGTATTGGCCATCCCTTTATTTTACGGTTTGGCACGTCGCTTCGCATTGCGGATGCGCCTGCCCGGACGTGTCATGGGGCAACTCGTGCTGCTGAATATATTCAGCACGCTGACGGGGGCATTGTTGTTTGGGGCCTATCCGTATGCGGGGATTGGTCTTTCGACTTGTCTGCATTTCACCTATCCGGTAGTCATCATGCTTTGCGGGATGGTGTTGTTTCATGACCGGCCGAATGTGACGAAGGTCGCCGCCTTGGTGGTGGCCATTATCGGCATCGTCCTGACGGTTGAGACCGCCGCCTTACAATGGCGCGGTATTATCACCGCCCTGTTATCCGGTTGGACATATTCATTTTACGTTTTATATATGGATCGAAGTCGCTTGAAATACCGCAATGTCATTGTCGTGACGCTGTATTCATCCCTATTCAATGGTCTGTTTGCGGGGGTATTGGCACTGGTGAGTGATAACCTGCGTTTTGACATTGGCATAAAAGGGTGGGGTGCGGCCCTTATGGTGGCCCTGCTGTCTACAACGGCGGGTGTCGCATTGTTTCAGCTGTCATTGCTTTATATCGATGCGGCAACGGCTGCCATCATGTGTACATTGGAGCCGTTAACCGGAATACTGTGGGGCGTATTGCTTTTAGGAGAAGCAATGTCCGTTCGAAAGTTCATCGGGTGTATGTGTATCGTGGCGGGCGTATTGTTCGTGGCATACGACAATCGCCGGCGTAGTCCGGCTTAGAAGGGAGAAAAATGGGGAATAAGGAGAAGTTTAGGAGAGGTTTTGCACGAGTGGCACTGGTCATATTGGCTTTGTTGTTTGCGGCATTGGTTATAGTCGGCATCTTTTTTTCGGAGCAATCATTCGGTCTGTTTATCGGGTTGATTGTGGGGACGACATTGTTTGCCGTCTTCACATACGTGACCTTGATGTTTATGAAGCTGCGGGATCAAAATGCGAACCATGTGAAAGGAGAAGAGGGGGATGAATAGGCGATTCGGTATCTTGACGGTTTTGTTGTTGATGACGGTTTTGATTATAGGATGCGGTGCGGGACCGGATATGGCAGGCAATATGGAAACGCGAGAGACGGTGCCGGAGCCCGACAAATCGGACAAGGAGCAAAGTGCGTCCAATTTGTTGCCTGCGGAAGAGACATCAATCGATGCAAATAAGACCTATATCTTGAGTCGGCGGATTCCGGAGACCGTGATGAACTACGCCAAAGAAGACCCGTTTTTTGCGGACAAAAGGACGGCGGAGTTTTCGGGAGAAACTTTTGTGGGGAAGCCGTTTACCTGCCTCTATGAGACGGAGCGTGAGGTAGTGCCGACGTGGTATTTTCCCGTCGTATGCGGGGACCGCTGTGTCGGTCTGTATGCGGTAGGTGAACTGGACGGGACCATATCGGGTCAGTTGATTAAAGAGGGACCGCTACTTGAAACCTTGGCAGGTCTTATGGAGAAGCCGGGCGTTTACACGATAACGATGCAACAAAAGCAAGGCGAAAACGAACCGACATATCGTACGGATAAGGTACAAGACGATGCGATAATGCATGGAGATATGCAATGTACGGATATTCTGGAGCGGATAGAATAGCAAAACGGACGGCGATGACGCCGTCCGTTTGTCTTACAAAGAAAATGACTCGCCACGGCGAGTCATTTTGTTATTGATATTTTTCAATTAATTCAACCAGTTTGGCCTTGTTTTGAACGCCGACCAGAGTTTCTTTTACTTCGCCGCCTTTGACAAAGAGAACGGTCGGTACGGACATAACGTTGTTTGCCTGTGCCAGTTCCGGGTTTTCATCGATGTCTACCTTACCGATGAGTACTTTATCCTTGTATTCTTCTGCCAACGCGTCAATGATGGGCGTCAACATCTTACAGGGGCCGCACCACGTCGCAAAGAAATCGACGATGACGAGTCCTTTGTTTTCCGTTACTTCTTTTTGAAAATTATCCATTGTAAATTTTGCTGCCATATATTTGCCTCCTTAGCAATTAATCCTGTATTCATAGTACACCATCGGCAGAGGAATTTCAAGTACGGATATACGGCCATTATGAATAAACGGTCAAGAAAGTATAATCATTTGGAAAAATGATAATGAGATTAAAATAAATGATAGTCATTGACAGAAGAACGTTGTTTAAATATAATAGAACCGATGCATATTGAAAGGAGATTGTATGAAAAGAACGGTAAAATTGGCTATCATCGGTTTGATTCTCGGTGTGATTTCGGTCGTTGCGGTATACTTCGGTAATCCGGGGAATATGGGCTTTTGTCTGGCGTGTTTTGTCCGGGATACGGCCGGCAGTTTTCATTTACATCAGGCAGTACCGGTCCGATATCTTCGGCCGGAGATTTTCGGCTTGCTGATTGGTGCATTTCTGATGGCTAAAGGGAAGGGAGAGTTTTCACCGCGCGGCGGCAGTTCACCCCTGACACGATTCGTCTTGGGCTTTTGTGTTATGACTGGCGCTTTGATTTTTCTCGGGTGTCCATTTCGCATGTTGTTGCGGATGGCGGGTGGAGACTTGAATGCTTGGGTCGGCCTGCTTGGTTTTGTAACGGGTATTTTCGCCGGCACGCTGTTTCTGAAGCGGGGCTTTAGTCTGAAGCGTTCCTATAAGACGGGGACGTTGGAAGGTAGTATCCTGCCCGTGATTGCGGTCGGGGTTATGCTCACAGCAATCATTGCGCCGACCTTGTTTGCCGTGTCCGAGAAAGGGCCGGGTGCTATGCATGCCCCAATTTGGTATGCTTTGGGTGCCGGCTTGATTGTGGGGGCATTGGCTCAACGGAATCGTTTTTGCATGATTGGTGGTATTCGGGATATGATTCTGTTTCGTCATGCGGAATTACTGACGGGTAGTATCGGTGTTCTGGTTGCGGCATGGGTTGCCAACATGGCGTTTGGTTTCTTTCATTTCGGATTTGCGAATCAACCGATTGCGCATACGGACGGTATTTGGAATTTTGCGGGCCTATTTTTGGTTGGGTTGGCATCTACCTTGGCGGGAGGTTGTCCCTTGCGTCAATTTATTATGAGTGGGGAGGGTAATACGGACGCCGCCATTACGATACTCGGATTATTTTTTGGTGCCGCATTTGCACATAACTTCGGCTGGGCGGCATCGCCAAATGGTGTACCTGTAGCTGGCAAGATTGCCACCGGGATTGCCATTTTTGTGGTGTTACTGATTGGATTCTTCAATCGTGGAAAGGAAGTATAATGAAAGAGATTGATGCACGGGGGTTGGCCTGTCCGGAACCGCTGATGTTATTACAAAAAGCTTTGCGCTATGAAGATGCGGTTATTGTTCATACGGATTGTGCCGCAACTTATGAAAATTTGCGGGCGTACACGGAGAAAGCGGACTATAAGTTTTTATATCGGCCGGGGGACGATTGCGATGTGCTTACGGTCGAAAAATAACGCAGAATATCTTATTACATTTTTCTCACACTTTGCAGCCATTTGTTTTGCTAAGAAGTTACGGGAAAAGGGTGGTGTGTCCGTCATGAAACCGGTACCGCGGAACATCAGTTCTTCTTGTGGGACCTGCGTCGTCTATGTGGGGGAGATGCCGGAGGTAGTGACCGATGCGATAGAACAGGTGTTTTGTCGGGCGGATGAAGGCTGGGTACGAGTGTTGGATAATCGGTAAGGATGTAGAGTAGACATATGTCTGTCAGGTTGTAGAAGGCGGCCTTCTTTTTTGGGCGGAAAAGATAGGCCAAACGCGCCATCCGGCCACCACTGATGAGAGCGTTGGTTCCGTCTCATCAGCACGTTGTGCCGCCCCGTCCGCCATGCTAGCGGGGCGTCA
>JAUNUY010000004.1:64276-146186 GCA_030537935.1 Eubacteriales bacterium
GTTCCGTCTCATCAGCACGTTGTGCCGCCCCGTCCGCCATGCTAGCGGGGCGTCAGGGACGCGGCAAACGCTTAACCATCCCCGCCTGTGCCGTAGGGTCGCCGCCCTGCGGGCAGTACATCCGTCTCATCAGCACGTTGTGTCGCCCTGTCCGCCATGCTAGCGGGGCGTCAAGGTTGCGGCAAACACTCAACCATCCCCGCCTGCGCCGTAGCGTCGCCGCCCTGCGGGCGATACATCCATCTCATCAGTACGTTGTGCCGCCCCGTCCGCCATGCTAGCGGGGCGTCAGGGTCGCGGCAAACGCTCAACCATCCCCGCCTGCGCCGTAGGGTCGCCGCCCTGTGTGCGGAACATCCCTCTCATCAGTACGTTGTGCCGCCCCGTCCGCCATGCTACCGGGGCGTCAAGGTTGCGGCAAACGCTCAACCATCCCCGCCTGCGCCGTAGGGTCGCCGCCCTGTGTGCGGAACATCCCTCTCATCAGTACGTTGTGCCGCCCCGTCCGCCATGCTACCGGGGCGTCAAGGTTGCGGCAAACGCTCAACCATCCCCGCCTGCGCCGTAGCGTCGCCGCCCTGCGGGCGATACATCCATCTCAACAAACACAGCCGCCATATCCAAGCGGGCTTTGGTATGGCGGCTGTGTTTGTTGAGATGGACGTGGCGGGGATGGGTTGTGAGATGCCTTAAGTAGTGATATAATACCCAAAGGAGTATTTATGTATAAGAGAGAGCGTCACATTACATTGAATTGTTTGCAGGTGCGGCAGCGGATTCCGGATTTTACCAACTACGGTTTATCGGGGTTGGAGGCACGGGCGGTTGTGGAGCATTGTCACGATTGTCCGGAGTGTATGGATGAGTTGAAGTTGGTATTTCTCGTGAATACGTGTTTGGAGGATTCCGATGACAACGACAAGCGGGCCTTGGCGGAGGCCAATCTGGAAGAGCGGTTTGAAGAGATTGCCGCACGCATCAACTACATCAACATGATTAACAGGAACATGATGTTTTTCCTTTTGGGGGCATCCGTCTTCCTTTTCATCAGCATGGTTATAGAGTTATTACTTTAACCCGTGATTGATACTGTTGTCCCGCGGTTATTTTGCCGGGACCGGACAACGGCACGGGTTTCTTTTCGTGAACGGAAGGAGTCGTTTTGAAGAAGATTTTAGTTATCGACGGTTACAGCATCATCAATCGGGCATTTTACGGTGTACCCCGTTTGACGGCTCCGGACGGAACGCCGACAAATGCGGTACACGGTTTTTTTAATATTCTTTTAAAGGTCATGGATGACTATCAACCGGATTTTGTATTGGCCGCTTTCGACGTGAAAGGACCGAATTTCCGTCACGAAATATCTACCGACTACAAGGCAAATCGCAAGAAGATGCCGGACGAGTTGTTGGCGCAGGTACCCATCGTAGAGGAAATGTTGGGACATTTGCAAGTGCCCGTTCTGACGGCATCGGGATTTGAGGCGGATGACATCATCGGCACGGTATCCCGTCGGGAGACGGAAAACGGGCACGAGGTATACATCCTCTCCGGTGATCGGGATTTGTTGGCGTTGGTCGACGAGCGTTGTTTTCAGATTTTGCCGAAGACGGCCGGCGGTGAGACACAGAGTATTTTCTACACGACGGAGCAGGTAAAGAAGGACATGGGTGTCCGTCCGGAGCGGATTCGGGATTTGAAGGCTATCATGGGGGATTCCTCGGACAACATCCAAGGTGTGCGTGGTGTCGGCGAGAAGGGCGCGTTGAAGCTCCTTTCGACCTACGATTCCTTGGACGATATCTATGCCCACGTGGATGAAATATCGGCGACACGAACCCGCAATGCCATGTTGGCCGGAAAGGAAGATGCTTACATCAGTTATGATTTGGCACAGATTCGACGGGACGTGCCCGATATCCGCTATACGCTCGACGCCTTTATGGCGGACGGCCCGCAAGCCTCGTTGGAAGCGGCTTGTCTGCGTTACGGATTGAACAGCTTGCGCCGCCGCTTTCTCGGAGAAGAAGAAACGGCGCTGAAAGAGATTGAAATCAAGGAAACGGATCTTGCCGGGTTGCAAGACGCAGCAGATCGTCAGGATATGCCGTATGACGTGGCCGTTACGGTAACGCCGGATAAGGACGCCGCGGCAATCGCCTTTCCGGGAGAGGATGTCGTCTATTTGGTCCGCGAGCATCTCGATGAGGCCCTGCAGTATATCAACGACGGTGCACTTCGCTTAATCACCTTCGATGTCAAGGCCTATCATCATCATCTTCCGTTTGCGCGGGACGGACGTGATTTCTTTGATGCCAAGCTGGCGGCATACTGCCTGGATGCGACGGATAAATTGACGTATGAGGCCTTGTACTTCAAGTATGCGGGTGAGGCGCTGAGCTTTCCCGCCAAGCCCGAAGCCGCCGAGGCGGCCGCTCTGGCGGCACGGGTGGCCATGGACATTATGGCGGTGCTGGAGGAGCGCATCATTGAAGAAGACGTGTATCAGCTCTTCTACGAAATCGAAATGCCGTTGGCATTCGTCCTGCTGGACATGAGTAAGACGGGGATTGCGGCGGATGCGGAACGTTTGGCGGCTTACGGTGAAGAATTGCTTACGCACATCGCCGCGTTGGAGGAAACGATTTACGCCGCGGCGGGACGGACGTTCAACATCGGCTCACCCAAGCAGCTGGGAACCGTGCTGTTCGACGAGTTGAAATTGACGGGCGGCAAGAAACGTAAGAGCGGTTGGTCCACCGCGGCGGATATTTTGGATAAAGTTCGTGACCAACATCCTATCGTAGAGCAGGTCCTCATGTGGCGGCGACTCAGCAAGCTGAAATCCACCTACGTGGACGGTCTGACGGATTGTATCGCCGACGACGGGCGCATTCACGGACGTTTCCATCAGACGGTGACGGCGACGGGGCGTCTCTCTTCGACGGAGCCGAATTTACAGAACATCCCTATTCGTACGGAAGAGGGGCGGGAAATTCGAAAGGTCCTGGTGGCGAAACCGGGCTATGTCTTTGTCGATGCGGATTATTCGCAGATTGAGCTGCGCATACTGGCCATCCTGTCGGAGGATCCGGTTATGATTGCCGATTTCAGGGACGGGGCGGACATTCATCGCTCGACGGCGGCCCGTATCTTCGGGATTCCACAGGAAGAAGTGACGGCGGATCAGCGTCGCAGTGCAAAGGCTATCAATTTCGGTATCATATACGGCATGGGCGGTTTCAGTTTGGGTGAAAACCTGAGCATTACGAAAAAAGAGGCGGATGCCTATATTAAGCATTACTTCGAACACTATAAAGCCGTCAAGAAGTATTTGGATGGCCAGATTTTACGCGCCAAGGATGACGGGTACGTGGAGACGATGTTCCATCGCAGACGATACATCCCGGAAATTCATGCCAAGAATTTCATGCAGCGTGCTTTCGGGGAGCGGATTGCCATGAATTCGCCCATCCAGGGAACGGCGGCGGACATCATCAAGATTGCCATGAATAACGTCCATCATCGGTTGAAACATGACAAGGTGGATGCCAAGTTGATATTGCAGATTCATGATGAGCTGTTGATTGAGGCCCGTGAGGACATGGTCGAGCAGGTGAAAGAGATTCTCTCCCGGGAGATGCGTCAGATTCTTGATGCGTCGGTGCCCTTACTCGTGGATGTGAATACGGGGAAAGACCTGTACAGTTTGAAATAGGAGCGCTTATGGACGGAAAACGGGTTATTATCCTGGCGGGTGGCATCGGCAGCGGAAAATCACATGTGTCATCTTACATACGGGAGAAGACGGCGGCGACCGTCATCGATACGGACCGGGTGGCTAAGGAATTGATGGCACCCGGTCAGCCGGGGTTTGAGCGGACGGTAAATCTCTTCGGTCCGCGCACCGTTGCGGCGGACGGGACACTGGACCGGGGCTATCTGGCAGATTGTATCTATCGCGATGAAGCCGCCCGCCGGGCATTGAATGCGGCGATTCACCCGGCGGTCCGTTCGGAAGTGGCCCGATTAATTGATGCGGCGGATACTGCGGTTGTCATCGTGGAGACGGCCTTGGCGTTCGAGGCCGGTTTGGACAGCCTGGGCGATGAACTCTGGGCGGTGGATGTGGATGAGGCGACTCGGATACGTCGTTTAAAAACACATCGCGGGATGGACACGGAGCGTGCCGTCGCCATTATGGCGGCTCAGATGGATTCTGCGGATTTGGCGGCCCGAGCGGATGTTGTAATCCGCAATGATGACGGAACGGCATTTCAGGCAGCGGTCGATGCGGCTCTGGGACGGAGGGAAGACGACAGTGAAGATACAGAGTTTAACCAGCGGCAGCAGCGGTAATTGTACGTTGGTGGGGACGGATACGGGCAATCTGTTTGTGGATTGCGGTGCCAGCGGCAAATATTTGGAAAATCAGTTGGCTGAGGCCGGAGAAACCCTGCCGACGGCCATCCTGGTGACGCATGAGCATACGGACCATGTCAAAGGATTGGGCGTGTTGTTGCGGCGGTATCGATTGCCGGTCTACATGACGGAAGGGACGCTGCGCGCCTTGTTGGCGGACGGGCGGCTGGGCAAAGTCGATACGAACCTCCTGCAGGTCATACGTCCTGATGTCCCCTTTCATTTGTCCGGCTTGGAAATCCTACCATTTCGCATCAACCACGATGCAGCCGATCCGGTCGCCTTTCGTTTTCACGAGGGCGGGGTACACATGGCGGTCGCAACGGATATGGGCTGCTTTGATGACTATACGGTCGATGCGCTTCGGAATTTGGATGCACTCTTATTGGAAGCGAACCATGATTTACGGTTGCTGGAATGCAGCAGCTACCCCTACCGCTTGATTGAACGGATTCGTTCCCATACCGGGCATCTGTCCAACGAGGACAGTGCACGGTTGTTGACGGCGGTTGCGGGAACACGGCTCAAGCACGTGCTGTTGGGTCATCTGAGTACGGAAAACAACTACTCCGCTCTGGCGAAGATGACGGTGGAGCAGGTGCTTCAAACGCAGGTAGAGATGGACGTTCAGGTGGATGTCGCATTAAAGGGAAAAAGAAGTAGAATAATAGAGGTGAAGAATGGATAAAATAATTATAACGGTTGTCGGTAAGGATCGTATCGGCATTATGGCGAAGGTATGTACCATCTTGGCGGATTGCGGTGTTAACGTGCTGGATATATCCCAGTCCATCACCGGCGGTCTTTTTAACATGATTATGGTGGCGGATATGACGAAGGCCGATGTAACACATCGGAGGTTGTCGGAAGCATTGGAAGAGGCGGGCCGGACACTCGGCGTACAGATTAAGGCACAACGGGAAGATATCTTTCTGTCGATGCATCGGGTGTAGACATGATTAATATTTTTGAAATTTCACAGACGAATGAGATGATTGAGCGGGAGCATTTGGACGTACGAGCCATTACGATGGGCATCAGTCTCATGGACTGTATCAGTGACGACCTGGATACGCTCTGTCGGAACATCTATGACAAGATTTACCGCTATGCAAAGGATTTGGTGAAGACGGGAGAAGACATCGGGATGGAGCTCGGCGTCCCGATTGTCAACAAACGTATCAGTGTGACGCCCATCGCCTTGGTGGCGGCGAGCTGTGCAAAGACGACGGAAGACTTCGTACAGGTGGCGAAGACCCTGGATCGCGTGGCAAAGGATACCGGTGTTGATTTTCTGGGCGGTTACAGTGCCACCGTGACGAAGGGAATGACGGCAAAGGAAGAGATGTTTCTCCGTTCGATTCCGCAGGCCCTGCGGGAGACGTCTTTGGTTTGTTCTTCCGTGAACGTGGCGTCAACCCGTATCGGCTTGAATATGGATGCAGTCCGCCTGGTGGGTGAAATCATCCGGGAGACGGCGGATATGACGAAGGATGCATCGGGCTGTGCCAAGTTCGTTGTTTTTTGCAATGCACCGGATGACAATCCTTTTATGGCGGGCGCCTTCCACGGTGTGACGGAACCGGATGCGGTTATCAGTGTCGGTGTCAGCGGCCCGGGCGTGGTTAATGAAGCGGTACGCCGGACGGCGGGCAAGAGCTTTGACGTGCTGTGCGAGAACATCAAGCGGATTTCATTCAAGATTACCCGTGTCGGTCAGCTGGTGGCGAGAGAAGCGGCAAAACGACTGGGCGTACCCTTCGGTATCATCGACCTTTCCCTGGCACCTACGCCGGCGGTGGGGGACAGTATCGCCGCCGTATTGGAAGGTATGGGCCTGGAGCGGGTCGGTGCACCCGGTACGACCTGTGCCCTGGCGTTACTGAACGATTCGGTGAAGAAGGGCGGTATCATGGCGTCCTCTCATGTGGGCGGTCTGAGCGGTGCCTTCATACCCGTGAGTGAGGATGCGGGTATGATTGACGCGGTTGCCTGCGGGGCCCTGAATCTCGAAAAACTGGAAGCCATGACCTGTGTCTGCTCGGTCGGTTTGGACATGGTCGCCGTGGAGGGCGACACTTCGGCAGCGACCATAGCGGGCATCATTGCGGACGAGATGGCCATCGGCATGATCAATCAGAAGACGACGGCCGTTCGTATCATTCCGGTGCCCGGGATGAAAGAGGGCGATGTCGTGGAGTTCGGCGGTCTGTTGGGGCGGGCCCCCGTCATGCGGGTCAACCCCTATTCCTGCGAAGACTTCATTGCTCGGGGCGGCCGTATTTCCGCGCCCGTTCACAGTTTTAAGAATTAAGGATAATAAAAAATGCTATCGGCCGGCCGATAGCATTTTTTATTGCGAATATTTTATAGAATTATTCCAAGGTATCGAAGTCGAATGCCGCCGCCTTCGTATAGTTGGTGACCTTCGCTTCAAAAAAGTCCGTCTTGGTTGCATTGATGTTGGAGAAACCTTCAATCCATGCCATGGGATGCTCCGTGATTTCCGGATACAGGACGTCGAAACCGACGGCTCGCAGGCGCAGATTGGAGAGATACTTGATGTAACGGTCAATGAGCTCGTTGTTGATGCCCAGAATTTCATTGTTCGTTACATACTGACCCCATTCGATTTCGTTTTCCACGCCGGTCCGCATCATTTCACGAAATTCTTCAATCTGTTCCGCGGTAAAGAGTTCCGGATGCTCGGCTTTCAGGGCTTTCACAATATCTTGGAAGAGCACCAGGTGGGTCACCTCGTCGCGGTTGATGTACTTGAAGATGGTGGCCGTAGCGGTCATCTTGCCCTGTCGCGCCAGCGTATAGAAAAAGCTGAATCCGGAATAGAAATAGATACCTTCCAGAATGTAGTTCGCCCAGACGGTGCGCAAGAAGTTGGCCGTTGAGGGATTATCGCTGAATTGCTGGTAAATATCCGCGATGAAACGGTTGCGGTTCAGCAGCATCTCATCCGTTCGCCATTCATCGTAAATCTTGTCCCGGGTGACGGGATTGGTCACCGTATCCAGAATATAGGAATAGCTCTGTGCATGAATCTCCTCCTGGAATGCTTGGATGTTCAGGAGAGAAGCAACCTCCGGTGCCGTAACATAGCGGGAGAGATTGGGCAGGTTTTCGCTCTGGATGGAATCCAGGAAGTTCAAAAAGGCGATAATCTTATCGAACGCGTTTCGCTCCCCGCCGGTCAGGTAAGGGAACTGTTTGACGTCTTCGTTCAGCGCAATCTCTTCCGGAATCCAGAAGTTATTGAGCATGGTCCGGTAAAGAATGTTGGCCCAGTCGTACTTGATGCGGTTCCATTCCCGCAGGTTGGTCGTGTTGCCGCCCAGGATACCGTCCGTCCCGCGGTTACCGAACTCGTTGAATATTTTCTTTTTTTCCATCATTTGAAATCTCCTTTCGATGCATCGCCTAGGACGAGCAACTGGTACATTCATCCAGCTCCAGCGACCGGTTACGAATGTAGTAGATGGTTTTTACGCCCTGTTCATAGCAGGCGATATACATGTCCAGAATCTCTTTGGCACTGCGTTCCGGCGTGATATAGAGGTTGAATGATTGCGCCTGGTCAACGTGGCGGGAGCGAACGCCGCAGGCCCGGATACTCCACTGCTGGTCGATGGTATGCGCTTCTTTATACAGCCAGAAGTTTTCTTTGGATAGGTCGGGGGCCGTCTTCGGCGTAAAGTTCCCCTTTTTCTCCTCAATGAAGAATTTTTGGAAGATGGGGTCTACACCGGCAGTCGTATTAGCGATGTTGGACGTGCTGCCCGTCGGTGCAATGGCCATCAAATAGCCGTTACGCAAGCCGTGTTCACGGACCTCTGCAGCCAGTGCCAGCCAGCGGTCGCTCTCGTAGTGTCGTTTTTCGAAGTAGGCACCTGTTTCCCAATCGGAACCGGCAAAGGCGGGATAACGGCCCTTTTCCTTTGCCAATTCCATGGACGCCTTGATGGCATAGTAGGCGATGTCCTCATAGAGTTCGTCCGCAGCCCGGATATGTTCTTCGGATTCCCAGGTGATACCGCGGTTCACCAAATAGTGATGATAGCCGCTGGTACCCAGACCGATGGCGCGGTATTTGCCGGCCGTCAGTTCCGCCTCTTTGACGGGGAACTGATTCAGGGTAATGACGTTATCCGCCATACGTACTTGCAGGGCGATATTCTCTTCCAGTTCCGCCCGGTCAATCCGTCCCAGATTGACGGAGTTGAGGTTACAGGTGACCATGTCTCCCGGTCGGCTGATATCGTGTACCATGCCGTCCTCGTAACGGGTTTCTTCATACGTACTGAAGCCGACATTTTGTGCAATTTCATGACAGAGGTTGGATGCATAAATCATGCCGGCGTGTTTGTTCGGATTGGCGGCATTGACCGTGTCACGGAAAAAGATGAAGGGTGTGCCCGTTTCCACGGCACTCTTCATGATTTTCTTCATGATATCCAGTGCTGCGATTTCAATTCGTCCCAAGTTTTCATTTGCTTCACACGCGAGGTAACGTTCCGTGAACGCCTTGTTTTCACCGTCATCATAAAAATCTTCGAGGTGGTAGCCCATCACCTGTTTGACCTCATGTGGGTCGAAGAGAGAGAAGTTCTCACGCCGTTTCAGCCGTTCCATAAAAAGGTTCGGAATGGAAACGGAGGGGAAGATATCGTGGGCCTTTCGCCGATCATCGCCGTTGTTCGTCCGTATATCGATGAATTCGTACAGGTCCTTGTGCCAGAGGTCCAAGGTGACCGTCGCCCCGCCTTTTCGTTTGCCCAACTGATCTACGGCCACGGCCGTATCGTTGTAGAGACGAATCCATGGGATGACCCCGCCGGAGGCATTTTTATAGCCGCGGATGCTGCTGTTGAGGGCCCGCACCTTGCCCAGGTAGATGCCGAGTGCTCCGCCGTGTTTGCTCACCAGGGAAAACTTCGTATTGACATCATAGATGGAACGGAGGTTGTCTCCTACGCCGGCAATGAAACAGGATGAAAGCTGATGATAGGGTGTACCCGCATTTGCCATGGTCGGCGTTGCTACGGTCATTTTCAGATTGCTCATCAGGTCATAGAACTTCTTTGCGTATTCGACCTTCCGGTCTCCCTCGGGAATGGCCAGATGCATGGCGATGGTCATGAAACGCTCCTGCGGCAGTTCGTAGACCTCATGATGAAAGCCCTTCACCAGATAGCGTTCGGAAAGGAGTTTTACGCCTTCGTAATTAAAGAGATAGTCCCGTTTCGGTTCGATGTAGTCGCCCAATGCTTCAATTTCGTCGAAGGAGTAAGCCTCTTTCAGGTAGCTGCCGTAACCGCCGATGTCCGTCAGCATGTCAACGAGGTGGTTAAAATTACCGTAGCCGAAGGCCTTGTATTTCCGCGTGATGGCGGCCTCTTTGTACAAGTCGAAAAGGTAAAGACGTGCCGCCACGTACTGCCAGTTCTGATTCATGAGATTGACTTCGTTGCCGAATTCATCCGTCGTCTTACGGATGACTTTTTCGATGGCCGCTTGAATCAAAATCTTCTGAATGACTTTCGTGCTCATGCCGTCCTGGAACTGAATTTTCGCATCCAGCTCAAGCTCCAGAGGGTCGCAGTCTTCCAGACCCAGGCAGGCGAATGCCGCCATCTTTTTCGTTTTTTCCACGCTCAGCGGTTCGTAACGACCGTCTCGCTTTTGTATCATGATATTCATAACCGATGTCTCCTTCTATTTACGGTCCGTGTCCGGCAGTGCCCTTCGGCACGACCGCGGTTGTAGCAAGTGTAGCATTATCGAGCGGTATTTGCAAGGGAAATATACTGTATATGGGTATTGTTATTTATCTGACACAATATATAGTGTGGGCAAAGGGAATCATTCTCCTCAGAGAAGATAACGGATAAACCCTTATGACAAGGGGAATGATCGCGGATTGTTATCCTTCGGGACGGTGCACCGGGGAATAATTCCACGGAATTTCATAGTATTCGGTCCCCGGATATGGTAAAATGGCGTATAAGAAAGATATAAACGATTGCCGATTGTATTGGGAAACGGAGTCGATAATGATAAAGAAAATATTGCGAAGCATCCTCATTCTGATTGTCGTCGGAATGATATTTTGCTTCGGTATCGTGGTATATATTAAACGTTCGACAGCACATCAGCTGGTGGAGAATATGGAAGACATCAACAAGGAAATCTTTTCCACGGCATTGATTTTAGGGGCTTCCGTCCGGGACGGTGAGCCGTCGCCCATGCTTCGGGATCGGTTGGATGCGGGGATTGCTTTGTACCGGGCGGGAAAAGTGCGCCGTCTCATGATGAGCGGTGACGGCAGAAGTCCCTATTATAATGAGGTGCGCGTCATGCGTCGGTACGCCTTGGTACAGGGCGTCGAAGCGGCGGATATCATGGTTGACCCGGAGGGCGTTTCGACCTTTGAGTCCATCCGTCGTTTGAAGGACGCCTTTGCGTTGGACAATGTCATCATCGTATCACAGCAGTTTCATCTGCCCCGGGCACTCTATATCGCCAATCGGTTGGGTATTGTCGCCATCGCCTATCCTGCGGAAGACATTCCGTATGACGATTTAAGCTATTTGTATTTGCGGGATAGTGCGGCATCGGTAAAAGAATTTTTTAAATTGCTGACGGGGTGGTAGTCATGGGAGAACGATACGATTATTATCGATATTTCGAGACGGTGATGTCTTGTTGTATCGGTCAACGGAATATGCTGGCCTATGCCATGAATCATATTGAGGGGTTGGATTTGAAGGCCCATGCCGAAGCCATGCATGAGATTGAGCATGGTGCGGATGAGCTGAAGCGGGAGATGACGGGGCGTCTGTTGCGTGAGTTTATTCCCGCCATCGAACGGGATGACCTTCTGACCATGGCCAATCTGATGGAATTGGCCATTGACGGGATGGAAGAAATCATGAAGGCCATTCGCATTCACGACATTCGACATTTCGATGAGACGGCACGGCAGTTCATGGATATTTTGAGCCGGTGCGTGGATGCACTGGCGTGTGTGATAACGCAGCTGCGTGAGTTTAAGACGGGGGAACGCATCAATGAATGTATTGAAGCGGTCAAGACCGTGGAACGGGAGGGGGATGTCCTCTATCTGGAGGCGTTGACCGCCCTGTATGCGGAGCGGTCACCGGACATCTACGACGTATTGGCGCGTAATGCGTTAATCGAGGCATTCGAGATGGCCTTGAATGCCTGTGAGAAGGTGGCCCATTACGTGGAAGTCGTGCGGATTAAGAATATCTGACGACGGGAGAAGGTTGGTATGCGAAGAAAAACGAGAACGATACAAATCGGCAATCGATTGATCGGCGGAGCACATCCGATACTCATTCAATCCATGTGCAATACGAAGACGCATGACGTGGCGGCGACGGTGGCACAGATTCATGCATTGGAGCGGGTCGGTTGCGAGATGGTACGTGTTGCCGTGCCGAATCGGAAGGCGGCGGATGCCTTGGCGGCGATTCGACGGCAGATTCACATTCCGCTGGTGGCGGATATTCATTTCGACTACAAGTTGGCGCTTCGGGCCATGGACAGCGTGGACAAGTTGCGCATCAATCCCGGCAATATCGGGCATGAAGATCGGGTGCGGGCCGTCATCGATAAGGCGAAGGAGCGGCGGATTCCGATTCGCATCGGTGTCAATTCGGGTTCCCTCAGCAAGGATATCCTGGAGAGAGACGGGGGCGTCACGGCGGCGGGGCTCGCCGAAAGTGCTTTGCGGGAGATTGCCGTTTTCGAGAAATATGATTATGATAATTTCGTTTTATCCGTCAAGTCTTCCGATGTTCGGATGGCGGTGGCGGCGCACGAGATTCTGGCACGAAAGACGGACTGTCCATTGCATATCGGCATTACGGAAAGCGGTACGGTACGCAGCGGCACCATAAAATCTTCCGTCGGTCTGGGCATCTTACTGCATCAGGGCATCGGCGATACCATTCGTGTTTCTCTTACGGGAGACCCCGTGGCGGAAATCGGCGTGGCAAAACGGATACTGCGGAGTCTGGGTCTGCGAAAGGGCGGCGTCGAAGTCGTTTCCTGTCCAACTTGCGGTCGGACGGCCATCGATTTGATTCCTCTGGCAGAGGCCGTGGAAGATATGGTTGCCGATTTGGATATTGAATTGAAGGTCGCGGTGATGGGTTGCGTTGTGAACGGACCCGGCGAGGCGCGGGAAGCGGATATAGGGATTGCCGGCGGTAACGGCGTCGGCGTCATCATCAAGCGCGGGGAAATTCTGAAAAAAGTACGGGAGGAGGAGCTCCTGAGTACATTACGGGCGGAGATTTTGAATTGGAGGGAAGAATGAGGCGACCGTTTTCGGCGGTATTCCATACGTTGAAGCCGAAACCGCGGCATGTGTCGATAATCGAGCATCTACAGGTGGAGAGAATTCAATCGGACGCAAACTACAGTTACTTGCGCGTGCATGTCGTGGCGGATGTTCTGATTCCGAAGGCGGAACTGAACGACCTGGCCGCGTACATGGAAGCGGCGTTTTCCCGCCACATTATACTAGAGGAGCGTTACGAATTGCCGGGCGATCATGGTTTGGCGGCGGTCTACGCGGTTTATAAAGAAGATATCGGAGAGTCACTGCGGCGGGAAGGCGTCTTGATGCAGCGGCTTTTTTCTGATGCCGAATTTTCCTTTTCGGAAGAAGATTGTTGCCTGATTCGGATTCCGGAGCGGTTCGCCTATACGATGCGGGCACCTCGGTTGAAAGAGATTCTGGAAGATTTGTTTCAGCGTCGTTTCGGTTTGACGGCGGATATCCGTTTTGAATTTACACCCGTATCGGATGATGAAACGGGGACGCACCATACGGCACCCGGTCTGACGGCCGATTTAATGGCTTACGGCCGTCCGGCAGCGGCATCCGCAGAGAAGGCGGAAAAGACGGCGGTGTCTACGGTAAAGACGGAAACGGCCGCACGGGTCAGTGAAAAGAAGTCGGCGGACAAGGGGCGTCGCCGCGCACCGGCATCAGGTCTGTGCTATGGCTCAAGCGTGGACGGGACGAAGATTCGTCTGGTTGATGCGGATGAATTGAGCGGTATCTACGTGATGGACGTGATGATATTCGCCGTCGACGATGAGCGGAAAACCCGTAACGGGTCGCACATCGTCATCTTCAACATGACCGATTTCACGGACAGCATGGCGGGCAAGATGTTTGTTGCGGAAGATGAGCTGCCGGCGGTTCGCGCCTTCCTGCACAAGGGGAGCTTCTTGCGGATAAAGGGTCGTATCGACTATGACGGCTACGAGCAGGAAATTATGTTGACGAAGGTGCTCGGCATAAAGACCATTGAGCCATTCGACGTGCAGCGTACGGATCAGGCACCGGTCAAGCGAATCGAGTTATCCGCCCGGACGAAGATGAGTAAGATGCAGGCCGTATCGGATGTAAAAGACTTGATTGAAACCGCCAAACGCTGGGGGCATCCGGCCTTGGGGATTGCGGATATCGGCGTAGTACACGCCTTTCCCGATGCGATGCACGCTGCCGGTGATTTTCCCGTCATCTACGGAATGAGTGCGAACATGGTAGATGATGCCGTCTCCATTATTCAGGATGCGGGGGATGAGTCATTCGACCATGACGTGGTCGTTTTTGACTTGGAAACGACCGGTCTACATGCCGGCTATGATAAAATCATCGAAATCGGCGCCGTTCGCATCAGCGGGGGCGAGATTCAGCCGGACGGTTTTCAGACCTTCGTGAATCCACATCAACCGCTGCCCTACCATATCATCCGTCTGACCGACATTCATGATAAGGATTTGGCCGGTGCGCCGGAACCGGAAGAAGCGTTGCGGCGTTTTCGAACGTTTTGTGACGGGGCGGTCCTGGCGGCACACAATGCCTCCTTTGATATGAGTTTCATTAAAAAACACGGCGCGGATTGCGGCATTGACTTCAACCTGCCGGTCATTGATACATTGACCATGGCACGACGATTGTTGAAGACGGTCCGCACGTATCGTTTGGGGACGCTTGCCAAGCATTTCAAGATTTCGTTGGAGAATGCCCATCGTGCATTGGATGATGCACGGGCTACGGCGGGCGTCTATCTCAAACTGGCGGAAATGGCCCGCAAAGAAGGCGTTGAGACGATGGCCGATTTGTCCGGCATCCTGCGTCTGCGAGACGAAGAGATCAACAAGATGATGCCGGGGGATGTGAGTCTGCTCGTACAAAACGAGGTCGGTCGCGTCAATCTCTATACCTTGGTCTCCGCGTCCCATCTGTACCATTTTGAAAAGGTGGCGAAGATGCCGAAGTCCCTGATTGCGAAGCATCGGGCAGGTCTCCTCATCGGCAGCGGTACGGCCGACGGAGCCTTTCAACAGGCGCTCCTGGCCGGGAACATCCGTTCGCCGGAGGAGCTGGTATCATTTTACGATTATCTTGAGGTGCAGCCGCCGGAATTATATTTGGCGGATGCGGACAGCTTCGATACGAAAGAAAAAGTGGAACGTCACATCCGGACAATCGTGGAGATGGGGGAGAAGTACGGCTTACCCGTCGTGGCAACCGGCGATGTTCGCTTTTTGGAACCGTCGGATGATATTTACCGCCGAATTATTCGTTACGGTGATAAGGGGGCGGGTCGACGTGAAAAATTTGCGCCGGCATATTTTCGGACCACGGATGAGATGCTCGCATCATTTTCCTTTCTCGGTGAACGAAAGGCGCGGGAAATCGTGGTGGAGAACACGCATAAGATTTTTCATCGATTGGAAAACGTGTCCCCGATTATGGCGGGCACCTTCCCGCCGGAGATTGAAAATTCGGACAAGACGTTGCGTGAAATCTGTTTCAAGCGGGCGGTTGAAATCTACGGCCCCGAATTACCGGAACCGGTTCGTCATCGTCTGGAACGGGAACTGGACTCCATCATCGGCAACGGTTTTGCCGTCATGTACATCATTGCGGAGAAGTTGGTAAAACGTTCCAATGACGCCGGCTACCTGGTCGGCTCACGCGGTTCGGTCGGTTCGTCTTTCGTTGCGACGATGGCGGGGATTACGGAGGTGAATCCCCTGCCGCCACATTACTATTGCCCGGCTTGCCATTATCATGAATTTGATTCCGAACTGCTGCGAGAATATCAAGGGCTGGTCGGTTGTGACCTGCCGGCACGGGATTGTCCGACCTGTGGCGGGCCGTTGTGTCGGGAAGGTTTTGACATTCCTTTTGAAACCTTCCTCGGCTTTAAGGGCAATAAGGAGCCGGACATCGACTTGAACTTTTCCGGTGAGTATCAATCTCGGGCCCATGAAGAGACGGAAAATATCTTCGGCAAAGGGCAGACCTTTCGGGCGGGGACCATCTCGGGCGTGAAGGAGAAGACGGCCTTCGGTTATGTACGCGGTTATCTGGAAGAGATGGGCATTGTGAAGCGTAAGGCGGAGATGTTGCGTTTGGCGAAGGGTGTTGAAGGGGTCAAGCGGACGACGGGTCAGCACCCCGGCGGTATCATCGTCCTGCCCATGGGGCAGGATATCAATCGTTTTACGCCGGTACAGAGGCCGGCGGATGAGCCGAATTCCCCCATCGTGACAACGCATTTCGACTATCATTCCATTGAGCACAATCTCTTAAAGCTGGACATCCTCGGTCATGACGATCCGACCATGATTCGTCGATTGGAGCAGTTGACAGGTCTGGATGCGAGAGAAATTCCCCTGGACGAGCCGAAGGTGATGAGTATCTTTCATTCACCGGCGGCCTTGGGCGTGCAGCCATCGGAGATTATGGATTGTCCCGTCGGCTGTCGGGGTATTCCGGAGTTCGGTACGGAGTTTACCATCCAGATGGTCGTGGACACGCAACCGCAGACGTTTTCGGATTTGATTAACATCTCCGGCCTCAGTCACGGAACGGACGTGTGGGTCGGGAATGCGAAAGATCTCATCGCCGCGGGAACTGCGACCATCCGGGAGTGTATCTGCACCCGGGATGCCATCATGACCTTTTTGATTGCAAAGGGCATGGATAACGAGCAAGCCTTTACCATCATGGAGAGTGTCCGGAAAGGTAAGGGGCTGCGTCCGGAGTGGGAAGAGATGATGCGTGAATCGGGTGTGTCGGAATGGTATATTGAATCCTGTAAAAAGATTAAATACATGTTTCCGAAGGCTCATGCGGTGGCTTATGTCATGATGGGTTACCGGATTGCTTATTTCAAGGTCTACCATCCGCTGGCGTACTATGCGGCCTTCTTTTCCATCCGTGCCAAGACCTTCAATTACGGTCTGATGTGCCGGGGGAAGGCGACCGTCGAGGCGAACATCGCCACCTACGAGGCTTTGACGCGACCGACGGCATCGGAAAAGGACACCCTGCGTGACTTGTACATGGTACAGGAGTTTTATGCGCGCGGTTTCGAATTTGCGGACATCAATCTCTATGATGTGCATGCGACCGACTTTCAGATTATCGACGGCCGGGTTATGCCTTCTCTGTCGGTGATTGATGGCATGGGGATGGCGGCGGCCACTGCGGTGATGGCAGAGGCGAAGCGACAGAAATTTTTATCGAAGGAAGATTTGAAAACGCGTTGTCGTCTCTCGGTTACGACGATTGAACTGATGGATAAATATGGTATAATATCAGAACTGAAGGAAAGCAATCAGGCATCGATATTCGACTATATGTGATGCCGGAACGGGAGGGAATCATGAAACGGTTTTTTGTGGAAGACTTGGTATGCAATCATTGCGTAGAGCGCATTACGAAGGCAATGGAAGAAGAAGGCATGAACGGTCGCGTTCTGCTGGAAGAGCAAATAGTGGAATTAAATGACGAGGTGGATGAATCGGCGGCGGAAGAGCTGCTTTTGGATTTGGGATTCACCCCGAAGAAAATATAACGGAGGTGTCAATGAAACATTATCGGACCGAATATGAGTGCCCGCTGCCGGATATCGGTGCAACGGGGCACGTACTGACCCATGAGGATACCGGTGCGACAGTCGTTCTGGTAGATACGGATGATGAGAACAAAGTCTTTACCATCGGTTTTCGGACACCGCCGGAAGATGGCACCGGTGTGGCGCATATACTGGAGCACAGTGTACTCTGCGGTTCCGAACGCTATCCGCTGAAGGATCCGTTTGTCGAGCTGGTCAAAGGTTCGCTCAATACCTTTTTGAATGCGATGACCTTTCCGGATAAAACCATCTATCCGGTGGCGAGCATGAACGACAAAGATTTTAAAAATTTGATGGCGGTCTATCTGGATGCCGTCTTTTTTCCGAATATCTATAAAAAGCCGGAAATCTTCAAGCAGGAGGGATGGCACTATCATCTGGAGAAGCCGGATGATCCCCTGACCATCAACGGCGTCGTCTACAACGAGATGAAGGGCGTCTATTCCCTACCGGACGGCGTGATGGAGGAAAAAATCATGGCTGCCCTGTTCCGGGATACGCAGTATGGCGTGTCCTCCGGCGGGGATCCGGAAGAGATTCCGAACTTAACCTATGAGGCCTTTACGGATTTTCACCGGCGGTATTATCATCCGTCCAATGCCTACATCATCCTTTACGGTAGGATGGATTTTGAAGAGCGGTTGGCGTATATCCATCGGGAATACCTTTCCCGATTTAAGCATCGGGCACCGGATTCGGCACTGCGGTTGCAGGCACCGGCGGATGCGCCCGTGCGGGACAGTTTTCCGTATTCGGTTGCGGAACGGGAAACCGGTGAGAACGGCGGTTATTACAGTTACAGTACCGTCATCGATAACGGTGACGACCTCATGCTGCAAATGGCCATGGATGCCGTCAGCTATGCCCTCATCAATGCCTCCGGCAGTCGAGTGCGAAAAGGTCTGATTGATGCCGGATTGGCAAGTGATGTCCGTGCGGATACGGAAACCTGTGTTCGGCAGCCGTTTTTCACGATCACGGCGAAAGAAGGTCGCCCGGGTGCACGGGATGAATTTGAAGAGACGGTCAATCGTTTGATTCGTGAAGAAATCAAGCGTGGTCTGGACCAGGATGCCTTGCTGGCGGCGGTCAACCAATATGAATTTCGGTTTAAGGAAGCCGATTATGGCGGGGCACCGAAGGGGCTCTTTTACATGATGGCCATTTTTGACGGTTTGTTGTATGACAAACAGGCGGCTTTCCTACATCTGAATCGGGGCGATATATATGACCGACTGCGGGCAAAGATCGGCACCGGCTACTTTGAAGCGTTGACGCAAACATATATCCTGGACAATCCCGCAAAGGCCATTTTAGCGGCAGACCCCGTCCCCGGCCTGACGGCGAAACGGGATGCGGCATTGGCGGAGCAACTGGCACAGACCAAGGCGTCCCTATCTCCGGAAGAGATTGAGGTCTTGGTGGCGGAGACGGCAAAGTTGAAGCGCTTCCAGACCGCACCGAGTACGCCGGAACAGTTGGCAACACTGCCCAAGTTGGCGCGTGGCGATTTGGGTACGGCCATTCAACCTTTGCGGAATGAAATGGTGGAACAGTCGGGCTTGTCGGTACTTCATCATGATTATCCAACCAACGGTTTGGCCTACCTGCATATGGATTTCGCCGTGGACGCGGCAACCGTTGATCCGTCCCTATTACAATGTTTGACGGCTGTGCTCGGTAAAGTGGATACGGCACACTATTCGTATGCGGATTTGAGTAATGCCGTCTATATCAATACCGGTGGCATCTCCGTCCATGTTCGGGTTATTGAAGACGTATCCTCCCGAGTACGGATGTTTTTGGCGCTCTCGGCAAGTTGTGTAGCGGACAAGGTGCAGGAGACCGTCGGTTACATGGCGGAAATTCTGCAATCCAGCCGCTTTACGGATACGGCGCGTCTCAACGACCTCTTACGGGAGTTTCGCACGAAGCAGACCATGAGCATTAATGCGGGCGGTCACGTGGCGGCAGCGGCCCGTGCGGCGTCGGGCGGTTCCGCCGTGGCGCGATTGAAGGACGCATTGAGCGGCGTAGCCTATCTGGATTGTCTGAACAGGTATGAAGATACGGCAGCGGTCGAGCAGCTGGCGGACATCCTGACGGACTTGAAGCATGCCATTCCAGCGCGGGATCGGATGCTCCTACATTGTACCGGTACACGTGCCGATGCGGAGCATTTCGCGACAGCCGTCGCGTCATCATTTGCGGATTTGCCGACGGTGGGGACACCGGCGGCGGATTATACTATGACACCGCATGCGGTCGCCGAAGGGATTCGGACCTCGTCCATGATTCAATTTGTTGCCCGCAGCGGCAACTTCAAGCGTGCCGGTCTACCTTATACGGGGCGTTTGAAAATTCTGGAGAGTCTGCTTTCGTATGAATATCTTTGGGAGAATATCCGGGTGCAGGGCGGTGCATACGGTTGTATGAGCAGTTTTGCCCGAAACGGTGATGCCTATCTGGTCTCATACCGCGATCCGAAACTCCGGGAGACAAATGCCGTTTACGAGGCACTGCCTGAATGGTTGGAAAAATTCGAGGCGGACGAGGAGACCATGTTGAAATATATTATCGGCGCATTGAGTAAGACGGATCAGCCGTTGACGGCACGGCAGGCGGGGTTGCGTTCATTCTCCGCATGGTTACAAGGTCTGGCGGAAGCGGATTTGCAGCAGGCACGGGATGAGATTCTGTGCTGTAAGGCGGAAGACATCCGAGCCTGTGCGGCCTATGTACGGGCATTGCTGGCAGATGGCGGCTTCTGTGTGATCGGCAATGAAAATGCGGTCAACGAGGCAGCGGACCTCTTCCGAGAAAGAAGGAATCTCTCATGAAATCAGGATTTGTAGCCATCATCGGCCGCTCCAATGTCGGCAAGTCGACATTGCTCAATACGGTCATCGGCGAGAAGGTCGCTATTACTGCGGGCAAGGCCCAGACGACGCGGCATCGGATTCAGGCCGTTTATACGGATGAACGGGGACAGATTATTTTTCTGGATACACCGGGTCTGCATAAGGCGCGAAATAAGCTAGGTGACCACATGGTCAAGGTGGCGAAGCGAACATTGGATGACGCGGATGTCATCCTCTGGGTCGTCGAGCCGGATCGACAGCCCGGACGGGGTGATAAGGCGGTCGGAGAGCTCTTGGAGAAAGCGGGCGTTCCCGTTATATTGGTCGTCAATAAGATGGATAAAGTCGACCATGGAGAGCTGCTTGAGCGAATAGATACCTATTACGAGGCGTTTGCTCCGGATGAAATCATACCGCTTTCCGCCTTGAACGGTAAGAACATTGAACGGTTAAAAGACTTGTTGTTTGACTATTTTGAAGAAGGGCCGCTCTATTATGATGCGGACACGTTGACGGATCAGTCGGTGAAGCAGTTGGCGGCGGAGTATGTTCGCGAGAAAGCCATGCGTTTTTTGCAAGAGGAATTACCGCACGGTGTGACCGTGTACGTGGATCAAATGAAAAAACGTAAGGGGCGGAATCTTTGGGACGTGGACGCGACTCTCGTTTGCGAGCGGGCATCTCATAAGGGGATGATTATCGGTAAGCAGGGGGCGATGTTGAAAAAAATCGGCAAGCATGCACGGGCGGATATCGAGCAGTTGCTGGACGGCAAGGTGAATCTGAAGCTGTGGGTCAAGGTACGGAAGGATTGGCGAAACGACGAGTTTTCGATTCGGGACTTCGGATACGAGGAGAAGTAGTGACGGAGGGGAGAGGCCATGTCGGATATGCGCGTGACGGGCATGATTACGTCGGTTATGAAAATCGGCGAATACGATCGGCGTATCGTGTTACTGACCAAAGAAGTCGGTCGAATATCGGCTTTCGTGCGCAATGCCCGACGGCCCAACAGTCCGTTTCTGGCCGCTTCGGCACCGTTTGTTACCGGCGTATTTTATCTGTATCGCGGACGGGACAGTTACAGTGTACGGGAGATAGAGGTACGGGAGTATTTCAGCGAATTATCCGCGGATATCGAGCGAACCTATTACGGCTTGTATTTTCTGGACGTTGCGAACTTTTATACCCGTGAGAATAATCATGAGGCCCCGACGTTGTACTTAGTGTTTCGAGCCTTGGCAGCCTTACGTGCGGGGGAGATGGCGCCGGCCCTCGTTCGTGCGGTGTTTGAGCTGCGGATGCTGACGGTACATGGAGAATATCCATATTTGGCGCGCTTTATGGACACGAAGGAACCGGTCGATGACCGACCCGTGTACGGTTTTAATTTGCGTAAGGACGGCTTGGTGGCACAAGGTGGTCGGCAGCTTCAAAAGGCGACCGTCCGAGCCATGGATTACGTCATCCGGACCGACGGTGCGGCCGTGTTTTCATTCGCTGTCAGTGAGTCGGTGGAGCGGGAGTTCACGGGGTTGATAACGGACTATTTCCGCTATAAAACCGGTCATGAGTTTAAGAGTCTGGCGGCACTCTCCTGGTTACAGGGACCGTCGAGTGAGGCGTGACGGCGGATATATGGATCAAAGGTGTCGGCGAGGCGTACACGGACCTCCCCGACACCTTTTGTATGAAGCCGGTGCGGATGTTTATAGAATATGACGGGCGATTTATCGAAGACATGGCGAATCAAATCGTAGGATGATAACTGAGATAAAGAATCGGCAATCAGATAGCAGAAAATACCGGGACAGAAGATGCATGGTATTTCGTACATAAGGGGCATGTGATTCAAAAATAAACGGCATGTATCTCTATAGACGGAGACGTTTCGGCACCAAGGTATTGCCCCTGTTTTTTAACAAGGACAGAACGGGTTTGCCTGCCCGTATCATCTTGAAAAAAAGGTGAAAATGTAGTATTATTAAGGGCAGAGTGTTGTGAAGATGGAGGAAACATACAGATGAAGACTATGGATAAAATCGTGGCGTTGGCAAAAGGTCGCGGATTCGTATATCAAGGCTCCGAAATCTACGGCGGTCTGGCGAATACGTGGGACTACGGGAACCTGGGCGTCGAGTTGAAGAATAACATCAAACGTGCTTGGTGGAAGAAGTTCGTACAGGAGCATCCGAATAACGTGGGTGTGGACTGTGCTATTTTCATGAATCCGCAGACGTGGGTGGCATCGGGCCATCTGGGCGGTTTCAGCGATCCGCTGATGGATTGTAAGGATTGCCACGAGCGTTTTCGTGCGGACAAGGTTATTGAGGACTACTGTGCGGAAAACGATATCCATGTCGACGGTGCGGTGGATGCATGGTCTCAAGATGAGATGGAGGCCTTTATCGAGAAGAACGGCGTCGGTTGTCCGACATGCGGAAAACATGACTGGACGGCCATTCGTTCATTCAACCTGATGTTTAAAACCTTTCAAGGTGTTACCGAGGATGCGCAAAACACGATTTACTTGCGTCCGGAGACGGCACAGGGTATCTTCGTCAACTTTAAGAACGTACAACGCACCTCCCGCAAGAAGATTCCGTTCGGCATCGGTCAGATCGGCAAGTCATTCAGAAACGAGATTACGCCGGGGAACTTTACTTTCCGGACTCGTGAATTTGAGCAGATGGAACTGCAGTTCTTCTGTGAGCCGGGAACGGATCTGGAGTGGTTCAAATATTGGAAGCAATTTTGCATTGACTGGTTGATGAACTTGGGTCTGCCGGAGGATGAAATTCGCGTTCGCGACCATGACAAGGACGAATTGTCATTTTACTCCGTGGCGACAACGGACATTGAGTTCCTCTTTCCCTTCGGATGGGGTGAGCTCTGGGGCGTGGCGGACCGGACCGATTATGATTTGAATCAGCACATGAAGGAATCCGGTGTAGACATGACGTATTTCGATGATGTCAAGCAGGAGCGCTACGTACCGTATGTTATCGAGCCGTCTTTGGGGGCCGACCGCGTGACGCTGGCATTTCTCTGTTCCGCTTATGATGAGGAAGAACTGGAAAACGGTGAAACCCGGACCGTGTTGCGTTTTCACCCGGCCATTGCACCGGTGAAGGTGGCGATTTTACCGCTGTCCAAAAAGTTGAGTGAACCGGCAACGGCCATCTACATGGATCTCGTGAAGGAGTTCAATTGTGAGTATGACGACCGCGGTAACATCGGTAAACGGTATCGCCGGCAGGATGAAATCGGTACGCCGTACTGCGTAACCTATGACTTCGAGTCGGCGGAAGACGGTTGCGTGACCGTCCGTGAGCGCGACAGTATGGCACAGGAGCGCATTAAAATCAGTGCATTGAAAGATTATTTTATCGAGAAATTAAAATACTAATCATAAACACCCGGCGCAGTCTGCCGGGTTGTTTTGTGAAAACCGGCGAAAGGGCAGGTTATGAAACAATTTGATTTAGAACATAAAATACATATTTTTTTCTCCGGCATCGGGGGTATCAGCATGAGCGGGATGGCACATCTGTTGTTGGACCGCGGTTTTCAACTGAGCGGGTCGGACACCATGAAATCGGATTTGACGGTCGCCTTGGTCCGGGAGGGAGCAAAGATATACTACGGACAGTCCCCGGAAAATATTACGGAAGACATTGATTTGGTCGTCCATTCGGCGGCGATACACCGGGATAATCCCGAGCTCATGCGAGCAGAAGCCATGGGATTGCCGATTATGACGCGGGCGGAATTTCTCGGTGCATTGATGGCCAACTATGAGATTGCCATCGGCATTTCCGGGACGCACGGCAAGACGACGACGACCTCCATGGTCAGCGACATCTTTCTTTCGGCGGGTCTGAATCCGACCATCAGCGTGGGCGGTATCATGCCGAGCTTTGGCGGCAATTTCAAAATCGGCGGGTCGAAATATTTTATTACGGAGGCCTGCGAGTATACGAACAGTTTTTGGTCTTTTTATCCGGATTGTGCCGTTATCCTCAACTGCGAGTTGGACCACACGGACTTTTTCAAGGATGAGGAAGATTTCCGGGCATCATTTCGCCGTTATGCACAGAATGTCCGCCCGGGCGGTAAGGTAATTATCCATCGTGCGATTCGGGATATCGACTATTTTAAAAATCCGTCGGCGACGATGATTACTTTCGGCGTGGAAGACAATGCCGACTACTGTGCGAAAAACGTGCGGGGGGATGCCGCCGGACAAACTTTCGACTTGTATCGGAAAGGGACTTTCATCGAGCAGGTCCGCTTGAATATGCCGGGGGCGTACAATGTACCCAATGCATTGGCTGCCATTGCCGCGGCAATGGAATACGGCCTGCCTTTGGATGTCATCCTGCTCACCTTGTCCCGCTTTCATTGTGCACAACGACGGTTTGAAATTCTGGGTGAGACCAACGGCGTGACGGTTATCAGCGAGTTCGCCCACCATCCGACCGCCATTCGTTATGCGCTGGAAACGGCACGGTTATTGCAACCGAAAAAGCTCTGGACGGTATTTCAGCCGCACGCCTATTCCCGTACAAAGGAATTTTTACATGAATTTGCCGACGTCCTTTCGGCATCTGATGCGGTCGTGTTGGTACCGATTTATGCCGCCAGAGAGGTCAATACCTATAATATCTATTCCGAGGACATCGCCCGGATTCTGAAAGACAACGGCGTGGAGACCTATTGCTGTGGCGGTTTCGGTGAAGCGGAGGATGTCATCCTCACCCATGCCCGACCGGGGGATGCGGTGATGGCCATGGGCGGCGGTGATATCGATAAGGTGGCAAAGGATTTGATGGGCATCGGTTATACACATGGGAATTAAAGTGTGTGGATAAAATGTGTATAAAGTTGTGAATCGGTTTCCGTCCGGATATGCTATAATATGAACGGAACGGACAGGAGAGAATGATTATGACACTGAAAGTAAACAGAAACGGACGGAACGATTACACGGATATTCATAATGTATTTATCGACCATTTCATGGAGCCGGCAAGCGGAGAATATGTCAAAGTCTACCTGATGTTATTGCGGTTACATAACGATAAACAGATGGAATTGAGTGTCAAGGCGATTGCAGATCGTTTGGAATTGACGCAGAACAAGGTGATTTCCGCCCTGCAATATTGGGAAACGACGGGGTTGCTTACACTGGAATATCAGGGGGGTCAACTCTGTGCCATTACGATGCTCGAGCGGATTGAAGACGCACTGAAAGGGCCGGCGGATTCACCGGTTGATAGGCAACCGGCCCGTCGGTCAGGCGAGCCGGAGCGGGAGACTGCCCCGGCCACATCGGAGTCGGTACGTGAGCCGGTGCCTGCGCCGGAGTCGGTGGACTTCAGCAAGGACGACTTGTCGGCCTTTGCCAGCCGGAGTGAGGTGCGTCTGATGTTGATGGCCATTGCCCGCTATCTGGGGCATACCCTTTCGTCGATGGAGTTACAACGTTTTTTGTATATGCATGAGGTGCTTTCTTTACCGATATCGGTCATCGAGTTTCTGGTGGAAGAATGCGTATCGGCAGAGCACAGCAGCATTCATTACATGACGAAGGTTGCCGTGGATTTGGCGGAAAACGGTGTACGAACCGTCGAAGATGCCCGGATACATCTGCACATCAAACCTAAGACGTACTATCGGATTATGAATGCCCTCGGACTGCGGAACAAGGTGACGCCGGCACAGGAAAAATATTTCAAGCGGTGGTTGGACGGCTTTGATGAAGCGTTGGTTCTGGAGGCCTGCAACCGGACCGTATTGAATTCAAACGGTGCCAACCTGAAATATACGGACACCATCTTAAAGGGATGGCAGAAGGCCGGCATCCATACCTTACAGGACGTGGCGGATGAGGATGTGAAGTGGGCTGAAAAACGACGGACGGAGAAACGCGGTGATGTCGGTAAACCGTCGAGCAAGTTGGAAAAGTACCTGAATTTTCCGCAGCGGGAGAAAGATTACCGGCGGGAAGAGATGGAACTGTTGCTGAGAGATATGTGATATGAAACTGGATAAGACAATCTTGGATAAGATGCAACGGATCTATTCCTTACGACAGAACGAATCCCTGCGCCGCGTTCGGGCGCGGGAGGCGGCCCTTCGAGAGCAATTTCCGCGGCTGCATGAAATTCGGCAACGGGTGGCAACAATCTATACGGAGCAAATGCGTGCCCGCATTTGCGGAGAGGTTTCAGATGCACGGGCTGAAGAGTTGGCGGCTCTTCGTATGGAGGAAGAGGCCATTCTCGAAAAAGCGGGGTTGGAACCGGATTACGAGCGACATCTCTATCAATGTCCCGACTGTATGGATACCGGGCGCTTGCGGGACGGTCGGGATTGTCGTTGCCGTACGTCGGTGTTTCGGCAGGCCATCTATGAGGCAACGGCATTTTCGCATCTTCTGGAACGACAGAACTTTGAACGGTTCCGCTACGATTTCTATGACGACAGAGAATCTTCGGTACAAACCGCAAACGGTTGGATTACACCAAGACAAAATATGGAAAACATCGTCCGACGATTGATGTCCTACGTTGCGGAATACCGGACGACGGAACAGTTCAATTTGTTTATCATGGGCGAGGTCGGCGTCGGCAAGACCTATCTGGTCAGTGCCCTGGCCAATCTGTTTATCGACCGGGGTATCTACGTCAGCTATATCTCCGCTGTAAGAATGCGGCAGGTATTGGGTGATTTCAACGGGCCGGACAACTATCCGGATGAATGGCATGATATGCACGAGGCGGAAATTCTGATCATTGACGATCTGGGTGTGGAGATGCATCAGGTTCATTCGCTGAGTTGTTTTCAGGAATTAATAGATAAACGAATCAATGCACATCGGCCGACCGTCTTTACGACGAATCTGTCCTGGGATAATATCCGGGATCGGTATTCGGAGCGTTTTAGCAGTCGGCTGCACGGAACGGCACGCTTTTACAGGATTTACGGACGGGATTTGCGTGTTGAGACCGGACAATAAAATGAAGGACGCAGGTTACGCATACACAGAGAAAGGAGCGTTGATGACGGGGGGAACAGAGGACCGTCATCGGCAAAATGTTATGATTCATCGAGAAATGACTTTGGACTTGGAACCGGTGGGGCCACTCGGAATTATCGCACATCCGTCGAGCACGGAATTGGCACGAAAGGTGGATTGGTATATCCGTAAATGGCGTACGGGCGTGGAAATTAAGCAGGACGTGGCGCCGTTCTATTCCGGCTATAAAAAACAGACCTATCTGTTGGATGTGGGCATTCCGCGATTCGGATCAGGTGAGGCAAAGAGTGTCATCAACGAAACCATCCGCGGTTACGACCTCTATATCGTGGCGGACGTGACAAACTACAGTCTGAAATATACCATCTGTGGTCACGAAAATCACTATTCTCCGGATGATATTTACCAAGACATCAAGCGGGTTATTGCAGCTTGTAACGGTAAGGCGCGACGGTTGAATGTCATCATGCCCTTTTTGTATGAGAGCAGACAGCATCGCAGAAATTCCAGAGAATCGTTGGATTGCGCTCTGATGTTGCAGGAACTCGTGAGCATGGGCGTGGATAACATTCTGACCTTCGATGCACACGACCCTCGCGTACAGAATGCCATTCCGCTGTCCGGCTTTGAGACGGTTCGCACCACGTATCAGATGATTAAGTCGTTACTGAATACGGAGCAGGATTTGCAGATCGATTCAGATCACATGATGGTCATCAGTCCGGATGAGGGCGGTATGGAGCGTGCAGTCTACTATGCGAACGTGTTGGGTCTGGATTTGGGTATGTTCTACAAACGACGTGACTACACGAAAATCGTGGGCGGTAAGAATCCCATCGTGGCACATGAATTTCTCGGTACGGACGTGGCCGGCAAGGATATGCTCATCATCGACGACATGATTTCCTCGGGTGAGAGCATGTTGGAAGTGGCACAGGCTTTGAAAAAACGAAATGCCCGCAATATCTACATGTTCTCCGCTTTCGGTCTGTTCACGAACGGTATGAAAAAGTTCGATGAAGCATATGAACAGGGACTGGTAAAGCGCGTCTTCACGACGAATATGATTTATCAGTCGGAGAATCTGCTCAAGCGGGAGTATTACGTGAGCGTGGACATGAGTAAGTATATCGCCTCATTGATTGAGTGTTTGAACCATGATGCGTCCATCAGTGAGTTGCTGGATCCGTACAACAAGATTGTCGAGCGGGTCAATGAGTATCGGGAGGAGCGTTAGAAGATGAAGACGCTGGTATTGGGCACCGGCACCTTCGGTTGTGCTTTGGCAAACCATCTGTCGGAAAAAGGCGTTTCCGTTGCCATTTGGGGACGGGATGACGAGGCGACGCGGACGTTGATGCAAACGCGCGTGTTGCCGTCGAGCCTGAACGGAAAAACCTTGCACGAGGATGTGGCCGTATCGACGGATTTGGCATCGGCCATTGCCGATCGGGCGGTCCTGGTACTGGCGGTTCCTTCCGTGGCCGTACGGGAGGTGGCGCAACGGATTCGTCCCTTTTATAAGAATCAGATTCTGGTTGTCGTCGCCAAGGGATTGGAAGAAGAAAGTCACATGACGATGGACGAGATTTTGCGTGAGACGTTGGAGACGGATCGCATTGCCGTACTTTCCGGACCGACGCATGCGGAAGAAGTAGCGGCCAATCTGCCGTCCAGCTGTGTCATCGGTGCGGCGAATCACGATATCGCCGTCCTTCTTCAGGATTTATTCATGAGTGAAACCTTCCGTGTCTATACATCCGAGGACGTGAAGGGCATTGAGTTGGGCGGTGCACTCAAGAATATTATTGCACTGGCAGCCGGTATGTCGGACGGTCTCGGCTACGGAGATAACGCCAAGGCGGCATTAATTACACGCGGTATCGTGGAGATTACACGTCTGGGCGTGGCACTGGGGGCAAGACCGGAAACCTTCGGCGGTTTGACCGGTATCGGCGATTTGATCGTGACCTGCGCCAGTCGGCATTCCAGAAACCGTAAGGCCGGCTATCTCCTGGGATGCGGCAAGTCTCTGGACGAGGCACTGGCGGAAGTCGGGATGGTTGTGGAAGGGGTGAATGCCCTCCATGCCGCCTACGACAAGGCACGAGCCCTGGGTGTGGACACGCCCATCATCAATGCGGTCTATGACGTACTTTACAACGGCTTGCCCGTCACGGAGGTGGCGAAGGTATTAATCAGCCGGGAGAAGAAACGGGAAGATTGATTTTATTAAAAACAGCCTTGCAAGGGACTGACATGACGGCACACCGTTCGGTTGCCGGTTTGTCGATGCTTTGCAAGGCTGTTATCGTTATGTTTGTCGGCATGGTCGTGTCGAGGGTGTCCGTCAAACGTTATCGTAGACGAAGCGGATGAAACGCTCTTCCGCGGCACGTAATTTCCGACCGGCGGCACGCACCAGATACAGAGACCGTCGAAGCGGTGCTGAAACCGGATTGTAAACGAGAATATGGCCGCTGTCCTGAAAATCCCGCGCCGCTACACGGGACATCAGAGAGATGCCTTCATCGTTCATAACGGCTCGCTTGAGTTTTTCCGGGTCGTTAATCCGTGCAACGACATTCAGATCGTCAATACCATAGCCGCATTCATTTAAAAAGCGGGCACTTCGTTTCTCCGCCCGGGTGCCGGCGAGACGGACGATGATAGGTTCCCGAAGCAGTCGTTGGACGGCCTGTTCGTCTCGAAACATCCGTCGATATTTTTCTTTATTGGCAGTGACAAAGACCAGATTATCGGTAAAGAAGGGGCGGGCCTCCAAGTCATCGCCGACCGGTTGCGTACCGACAAAGCCGATGTTGATACGGCCGTTGCGTATTTCCGCCAGGACATCTTCACTGTCGGCGGTAATCAAGTGAAAACGGATGCGACGGTTACACAGTGAGAAATCATGAATCAGCCGGGGCAGGATATAGTTGCCCGGCAGGGTGGATGCGCCGATTTGCAACATTTCGGATGGACCGTAACGGTCCATGAATTCATCCAGAACGGTTTGGCGCTTTTTACACAGGGTGACGGCATGTGCATACAATCGTTCACCGGCCTCCGTCGGCTTGACCCGTTTGGTGGTCCGTTCAAACAGTCGGACGTTAAGTTCTTTTTCAAGCTGGCGGATATGGGCGGATACGGTGGGTTGCGTCAGGAACAGGGCTTTTGCCGCCGCGGAAAAGTTTTTTTCATCATAAACGTGGATGAATACGTTCAACTGGTTAAAGTCCATAGTTTCCTCTTTCATAGATTACTTCTATATTTCATTGTAGCGAACAATTTTTCATTGTCAACTGTAAACACGCCGTCTTCCATGCTATAATGAAGCCATTCCCTGAAAGGAGACTGTCATGAGAATTTATGATATTATAGCGAAAAAACGGGACGGGGCGGTCCTGACCGAGGCCGAGATTCAAGCCTTTGTTCGGGATTATACGGCGGGCCGGATTCCGGACTACCAGGCGGCGGCCTTGCTGATGGCCATCTGTATCCGGGGGATGACGGATGCGGAGACGACGGCACTCACGATGGCCATGCGGGATTCCGGTGAGGTCATCGATTTGTCGGCGATTACCGGTTTTAAGGCGGATAAACATTCGACCGGCGGTGTCGGGGATAAGACGACACCCGTCGTCGTGTCGATTGCGGCGGCAGCCGGGGTCAAGGTCGCAAAGATGAGTGGTAAGGGACTGGCTCATACGGGCGGCACCGTAGATAAACTGGATGCCATCCCGGGGATGAATACCGCTTTGACGGAGATGCAGTTTTTCGATATCGTGAACCGCGTCGGGTGTGCGGTGACGGGTCAGACGGGTAACCTCGTGCCGGCGGATAAAAAGATTTATGCCCTGCGGGACGTGACCGGAACGGTGGAGAGTATCCCGCTCATTGCGGCGTCCATTTTATCAAAGAAGTTGGCATCCGGTGCCGACGGTTTCGTCTTTGACGTAACGGTGGGATCGGGCGCCTTTATGAAGACTTTGGCAGAGGCCCGTCACCTGGCGACCTTGATGGTTCGCATTGCGGCGTCGTCGGGGAAGAGCGCATCGGCACTCCTGACGGATATGGATATTCCGTTGGGATTACGCATTGGTAATATTTTGGAATTACAGGAGGTCATTGAGGTACTCAACGGCGGGGGACCGGCAGATTTACGAACGGTATGTATTGCACTTGCCGCCGAGATGATACATTCGGCAACGGCTCAACCGGTCGATGTCTGTCGTGTCCGGGCGGAAGAATTGCTGGATAGCGGCGCGGCGATGCGTAAATTTACGGCGATGGTGGCGGCCCAAGGCGGGGATACCGCCTACTTGACCGGTGAAAAAGCTTGGCCGACGGCACGGCACGAATATCCCGTGCGGGCGATGCAATCCGGTTATGTGCACGGACCGGATGCCCTGGCATTGGGGCGCCTGGCCGTGGATTTGGGCGCGGGTCGACGAACCAAGGATGCGCCTATTGACTATACGGCGGGCATTGGAATCAAGTGTAAACGAGGTGCAGCGGTTGAAGCCGGGGATATTTTGGGCATTCTGTACTGCAACGATGTGGAGGATGATTTATCCGAATTGGCGGAACAGGCAAGCGGTGCATGGATGATTCGGGATGAGAAACCGTCGGCGTCGCGATGGATTTACGAGAGGATTACGAAGGATGGATTTGAAGAATATACGGGATGAGATTGACGAAATCGATGATGAAATCGTCGCCCTCTATGAGCGGCGGGTTGCCCTGACGGATGCGGTGGCGACCTATAAGATGGAAACGGGAAAACCGGTGCTGGACCGTCAGCGGGAGAAGCAGAAGCTCGCCTTCGTGAAAGGCACGGTAAACCGTCCGGGCATTGCGGAGGATGCGGCGGCATTGATTGCCAATATCATGGTACTGAGTCGGAAGAATCAGTATGACCGGATGGCGCGCAACGGGCATGGTCTGAAGCTGGACGTACATGAAATCCAGAGTGTGGTTTGCCGCGATGTGCGTATCGGTTATCAGGGAGAGGCCGGCGGATACGGTTACCTGGCGATGAAGCGTTACTTCGGGGATTACGGTACACAGGGTGCCTATGCCAATTTCGAGGACGTGGTGCTTGCCGTGGAGCGGGAAGAAATTGACTGTGGCGTGATTCCCATCGAAAATTCCACGGCCGGAGAGGTGACGCAGGTCTACGATCTGCTCATCCGTCATCAGATTCATATCGTGGATGAGGTGACCTTCCCCATCCGACATGCCTTACTGGGCGTTGCGGGGACGCGCCGGGATGAGATTCGGACCGTCTACTCACATCCGCAGGCTTTAATGCAATGTGCCGGTTTTTTGGCGGCACATAAGGAGTGGTTGCGGGTCAGTCTCTCCAATACGGCGGTCAGTGCCAGGAAGGTGGCGGAAGATGCGGATCCGACGCAGGCGGCCATCGGCAGCAAGGAGGCGGCAAAGTTTTTCGGCTTGGAAGTGATTGCGGAGGGTCTGGCGGATGAAGAACGGAATACGACAAAGTTCATCATCATTAAGAAACGTTGTGAACAGTTGCCGAATGCAAACAGAATCCTGATTTCTTTCCGGGCACCACATGAGATCGGTTCACTTTATGAGCTCTTGAGTCACACGAAGTATAACGGTCTGAACATGACGAAAATATTTTCAAGACCGACACCTGAACGACAGTGGGATTACAGCTTTTTCGTTGAGATTGACGGAAATCTGAAGCAGGAACGGGTTCGTGCCGCCCTCTTGGGCATTGCGAAAGAGGCGACGGATTTTCAAATTCTCGGTTCATACCCCGAATTTGAATAGGGATATATAGTATAAAAGAATAATAAAAACACAAGATATGGTGTGCCCTTCGGAGAGTTACAACTCGATTTACGGGTGATTTTGAACAAATCGACTGTAAATCACCTGTTTTATTGGTGAAAATAGCAATGGAAATTTACGGAAACTCGTGTCCACTGAAATATTCATCAAGGAATAGGAAACTATATCTTGTGTTTTTGTATTTGAAAAACACGATACCTGGTGCTATAATGGACGAGAAGCAATAAGAGGTACATCGTAAGGGATGGCTTATCCGGGCGATGAGAGTGGAATGCGGGAAAGGCGGCATTATGAAGGTTATTAAGAGGGATGGACGTGCAGTCAGCTATGATGCACAAAAAATAATTAATGCAATTAATAAAGCAAATAAAGAGGTCGAAGCGCCGGAGCGGGTCACCCACGACCAGGTCATTGAAATCCTGGCGGCATTGGGATCGAAGATGAAAGACAGTATTACGGTGGAAGATATTCAGGATTTCATTGAGCACAAGCTCATGTCTTTCGGGAAGCACGAGCTGGCCAAGCGTTACGTCATCTACCGTTACCAACGGGCGTTGGTGCGAAAAGCGAATACGACGGACGACTCCATTCTGAGTCTGATCAAGAATCAGAATAGTGAAGTCGGTGATGAGAATTCGAACAAGAACGCCACCATCGCATCGACCCAGCGAGACCTTATTGCCGGGGAGGTTTCCAAAGACTTGACGATGCGCGTTTTGTTACCGGAGCGAATTATCCGTGCCCACGAGAGCGGGATGTTGCATTTTCATGACGCGGATTATTTCATTCAACCGATTTTCAACTGCTGCCTGATCAATATCGGCGATATGTTGGAAAACGGGACGGTAATGAACGGGAAGATGATTGAGACCCCCAAGAGTTTCCAAGTGGCCTGTACGGTTATGACACAGATTATCGCGGCCGTGGCAAGCTCCCAGTACGGCGGACAGTCTGTAGACATCAAGCATTTGGGCAAGTATCTGCGACGGAGCGAGGAGAAATACAGAAAGATCTATGAAGATAAATTCCGGGACAGCCTGGATAAAGAGATTATTGAACAACTCGTGAGTGAGCGTCTCTACGACGAACTCAAGAGTGGTGTCCAAACCATCCAATATCAGATTAATACTTTGATGACGACCAACGGTCAGTCACCGTTCGTGACCTTGTTCCTGAATCTGGAACCGGAAGCGCCGTATGCAAAAGAGACGGCAATGATTATTGAAGAGATTCTCAAACAACGTCTCCAGGGGATTAAAAACGAGGAAGGTGTGTACGTGACGCCGGCGTTCCCGAAATTGGTTTATGTGTTGGATGAGTGTAACAATCTGTCCGGCGGTGCATACGATGATTTGACCCGTCTGGCCGTAAAGTGCAGTGCCAAACGGATGTATCCGGATTATATCTCCGCTAAGAAGATGCGTGAGCATTATCAAGGCAATGTATTTTCGCCCATGGGATGCCGTTCTTTCCTGCCGGCATGGAAGAATGAAGCCGGAGATTATCAATTCGAAGGCCGATTCAATCAGGGCGTGGTCAGCCTGAATCTGCCGCAAATCGGCATATTGTCCGGTCGGGATGAAGAGAAGTACTTCGAGATTCTCGAAGAACGCTTGGCATTGCAGTTCGAGGCGCTGATGTGTCGTCATAACGCGTTGAAAGGCACCTTGTCCGATGCCAGCCCCATTCACTGGCAATACGGCGCCATTGCACGATTGGACAAGGGCGAAAAAATTGACAAGTTCCTTTTCGGTGACTACAGCACCCTGAGTCTGGGCTACATCGGTCTGTATGAGGCGGCAAAACTGGTGACGGGTGAGAGTCATACGCAGGGCCGCGGCAAGGCTTTTGCGGACCGGTTGATGAAGCATCTGCGTGCGACGGCCGATCGCTGGAAGGCTGAGACGAATATCGGTTTCAGTCTCTACGGTACGCCGGCGGAGTCGCTTTGCTACCGTTTTGCAAAAATCGACCGTCAGCTCTTCGGTGAGATTGAAGACATCACGGATAAGGGGTATTATACGAACTCCTATCACGTGGATGTCCGTGAGCCGATTGATGCATTGAGTAAGTTTGCATTCGAAAGTCAGTATCAGGTGATTTCTTCCGGCGGATCCATTTCCTACGTGGAAGTGCCGAATATGACGAAGAACCTGGAGGCATTGGAGGAGGTCGTGAAATTCATTTACGATAATATCCAGTATGCCGAGTTTAATACGAAATCCGATTTTTGCCATGAATGCAGCTTCGACGGCGAAATCGAGGTGAACGAGGACGGTGAGTGGGAGTGCCCGCACTGTCACAATACGAACCGTCAGAAGATGAGTGTCATCCGTCGTACCTGCGGATATTTGGGTGAAAACTTCTGGAATGTCGGTAAGACGAAGGAGATTTCGTCCCGCGTGACACATCTGTAGGCAAGACGTTGCAGGCAAGGGGGAGGTGCCTATGAAATATGCGGATATCAAGACCGTGGACGTGGCGAACGGTCCCGGGATACGGGTATCCCTCTTCGTGAGCGGATGTCGACACAAGTGCAAAGGTTGTTTCAACTACGATGCCTGGGATTTTGATTTCGGCAAAGAGTATACGTCGGAAACGGAAGACTATATTCTGGACTGTTTGGATAAAAAGCATATCAAGGGACTGACTTTTTTGGGCGGTGAACCGCTGGAGCCGGAGAATCAGGAAGCGGTATGTCGATTGATTCGACGGATTCGGCAACAGTTGCCGGAGAAAAATCTTTGGTTGTATACGGGGTTTACTTATGAATATCTGATGGAGAAGATGGTAGACCGTTTACCTTATACGAAAGATATATTGGACAATGTGGATGTCCTCGTCGATGGAAAGTATCAGGAGGATCTGAAAGATGTTCGTCTGCGGTTTCGTGGTTCGGCAAATCAGCGGTTGATTGATTTGGTGCAGACACGGGAGACGAAACATGTAACCTTATGGGATCAGTGATGTAACCCTGCCTTCGGGCAGGGTTTTTTATACCCGGCATTATGCTTGACAAAATATAACGCGGCGATATAATGAAGTAAGTAGAACGAGGAGGGTGTATGGATTATGAAATCTTTGATCAAATGAGCCGTTCATTGTGGAATCGGCGAATGTATGCGGACATTGCAAAGACCGCCATTAAGCGATGCACGGCTATGGTCCCGGACTTCTTCACCCGACCTGTACGCCTGGCCGATGTCGGCTGCGGGACAGGCGCGTTTGCGGAAGCCATGGCGGCGCGTATTCCTACGGCGGCGGTGGTTTTGGCCGATTGTCGCGGGGGTGCTGTCCGGGAGGCAAAGGAGATCATCGGACGGATATGCAACTGCCCGGTACGTGGGGTTATCGGGGACGTGGCGGATTTGAATTTATCCGAAAATCCGGTAGATTTGATTATCAGTCGCGGGTCCATCAGGTTCTGGCCGAATCAGGAAGCGGCTTTGACGGCATTACTGCGCTCGGTGCGTCCCGGGGGACTCCTGTATGTAGGTGGCGGTCGAGGGAGCGGAGATTTTCAGCGGATGCGGCAAGTCGCAGAGGTGCAGGAGCGGGAGCACTTGGCATGGTGTCGCAGACCGGATATACCGAATTATCTGTGGGAGGATAAAATCTATATCCGTTATTTTAAACGAGCGGCGGCGGATTACCGGATTTTCCGGGGTGAGGACGGGCATTGGATGCTGTGGCAACGGCGGGGCGGTTCGAATGCGTAAGCGTGAAACATGGCGATTACGCCGTTGGTGGCCGTTCTTGCTGATTGTACCGGCAGTCCTGTTCTTTATTTCCTTTGCACTGGGACGTTATCCCGTTGCACCGGCGGAGCTGGTTCGGACGCTGTGGCAGCTTGTAACCGGGCGGACCGTTGAGGCGGACCCGAAGATGGTAACCGTATTGCTTAATGTTCGATTGCCGCGGGTGGCGGTTGTTCTGGCTGTGGGGGCCGGCATGAGTATGGCGGGTGCCGCCTACCAGGGGATGTTTCGCAATCCGCTCGTGTCTCCGGATATTTTGGGCGCAACGGCAGGTGCGAGTTTCGGTGCGGCACTGGCTTTGTTAAGCGGTCAGCCGGCATCGATGGTGCAATTGTACGCATTCGTCGGCGGGATGACTGCCGTTTTGGCGGCAACCTATGTGGAGCGGACCGTAAAGACCAATCCCGTCCTGGCACTGGTGCTGGGCGGCATGCTCATTCAGGCCCTGTTTAATGCCGGGCTGTCCATCATAAAATATCTGTCAGATCCCGAAGAGACCCTGCCTGCCATCGTCTTTTGGTTAATGGGGACTTTCACCGATGTAAAAGGACGGCATATCCTGCAAGTCGGCGTGCCGCTGATTATTGCATCCATTCTTCTGTTCTATAATCGACAACGTCTGAACGTCCTAACGTTCAGTGAAGAAGAGGCCCGGGCATTGGGTGTCAATACCAAGCGGGTTCGGCGTCAAGTCATTGCAGCGGGGACATTGTTGACGGCATCTTCCGTTTCCATCTGCGGACAAATTGGCTGGGTGGGGCTGATCATCCCGCATTTGGCGCGTTCCGTAGCGGGGCCCGACTATCGCCAGCTTTTGCCCGTATCGGCCATTTTGGGCAGTTCATTTTTACTCATCTGTGATACGGTCTGTCGCAATGCTTTTCCGGTGGAATTGCCCATCGGTATTTTGACATCCGTACTGGGGATTCCTTTTTTTCTCATCATTTTTAAACGAAAGGCGGGCAGTCTGTGAATCGTTTATGTATGGAAGCCATTCACAGCGGATACGAGCGGGGGCACGATATAGTTCGGGGCGCGAGTTGTACGTTATATCCCGGCCGATTTACCATTGTTCTTGGGGCTAATGGTTGCGGGAAAACGACATTTTTAAAGAGCGTTCTCGGCTTGATGCCCGTGCGGCGTGGTCGGGTACGTTGCGGTGATAATGATTTACTGGTCATGACGGAGAAAGAGCGGGCCAAACGGGTGGCCTACATTCCGCAAGAGCACAGTGTGCCATATCCGTTTCAGATTGAAGATGTGGTGCGTATGGGGCGGACACCCCATCTTCGAGGGGTCTCCCGGGAGCGGGCGGAGGATGTGGCGCGGGCACGGGCGGCGATGGAAACGGTGGGCATCGATCATCTGGCAAAAACGCCGTATAACCGTATCAGCGGTGGTCAACGACAGTTGGTGCTTATCGCCCGGGCATTGGCACAGGAAGCACCCTATCTGATCATGGATGAGCCGACCGGGAACCTGGATTACGGCAATCAGTATCGCGTGCTTCGGATTATCCAGAATCTATGCGACACGAGACAGCTGGGGGTATTGATGGTAACACATGATCCGGCACATTGTTTTTACGTCGGCGATGAAATCTTGATGATGCAGGACGGGGTATTTATCGAGGCGGGCATACCCGCTGAGGTATTGCAGGAGGAGAAGTTGGCAAAAATATATCGTCTGCCGACGGCCATCCGAAGTGTACGGGTGGATGGGCGCAGCGAGCAGGTTTGTATTCCGCGGCGGGCGGAGAGAGGAGAAGAATGATGAAACGATGGCAAGCGGGCTTGATGGCCCTGTTCATGAGTATTACTGTGTTAACCGGTTGCGGGAAGCAGACTGAGCCGTCAGTACAAACATCGACGAAGGAGACGGAGCGGGCAACGGAGAAGCAAGAGGCGGCAGAGACGGTGACGGTGACCGATATGAACGGTCGGTCGGTGGAGATTCCGTCACCTGAGAAATTAACATCGGTATATTATGCTTCGCCATTGGGACAGCTGATGATTTATTCCATCAATCCGAAGAAGATGGCGGGTATCGTGAGTGAATTGCGACCGGAACAGAAGCGTTTCCTGCCGGAAACGGAAGGGATGGGCGTGATGGGTAACTTTGACGGCGGTAAGAGTATCAATACGGAAGAAGTGCTGGCAAGCGGTGCACAGGTGTTCATTTCCATGGGACCGATGGTGCTTTCCGAGAAATCGGCACAGGGGGCGGACGAATTACAGGAGAAGTTGAACATCCCCGTCCTGGTTGTTAACGGTCGTTTTGAAGCGCGTGCGGATGCCTTCCGATTTTTGGGTACCGTCTTCGGTGAAGAAGATCGTTGTGAAATGTTGGCGCAGTATTGTGAAGAAACGTTAAGCGAGGTGGAAAAGGGGTTGGCCAAGATTCCCGATGCGGAGCGGGTCAGTCTTTACTATGCCGAGGGAGAGAACGGCCTGGCGACGGAGCCGGAATCGTCATCCCATGCGGCGGTGTTCAAGTTTGCCGGTGCAAAAAATGTGGCAGCGGTGGAGCTGACGCCGGGACCGGGTCGAACGCCCGTTACTTTGGAACAAATCCTGGCATGGGACCCGGATGTCATTTTCATGGGGAAGGGGAAGGGTAGTCCCTATGCCGAGATTACGAGTAATCCCGACTGGTCACATATTAAAGCCGTGAAAGAGGGGCGTGTCTATGAGGCGCCGAACTTGCCGTTCAGCTGGATTGATCGGCCGCCTTCCGTTCAGCAGTATCTGGGATTACGCTATGTGGCGCAAACACTGTATCCGGATTATTTTAATTATGATTTGAAAGAGGAGACGAAGCGATTTTTCAAACTCTTCTTTAATGTGAATCTTACCGATGAGGAGGCCGCCGAACTTTTGGGTGGAACGGCATCATGAATCCTTGGCGAATTTATGATGAGCTGATTGACGGTGTGGATACGGAACTGAAGGTAACATCCGTTCTGACGGGGCATCATTGGTGTACCGTTCGTTGTGGGGAGCGAATCGGTATGGCGATGACCGTTTCCGGCGGCGGGCCGCGCATACATGAGTCCATGGATTATACGGGCATGTCTTTGCGTGATGCGGCATCGCTCATCAAATCATGGCATTATCCGGAGGCGTCCATAGGCATGGCGGCTTTGAACTGCTTTTATAATACACCGGATCGGATTCGGGCAATGGGCGGTTTCGAAGGGATGGACTTGAATGCGTTGACGCCGGAGAAACGGATTGAAAAGGAGGCCTTTTTCAGCAACCGGGCGGCATTAAGGGGGATGAAGGTCTGCGTTATCGGTCATTTCCCGGATTTAGAGAGGCAGCTGAAGGCACGTTGTGAACTAACCATATTGGAGCGGGCGCCATCCGGGGATGACTTACCGGATCCCGCATGCGAATACATACTGCCGTCTCAGGATGCGGTTTTCATTACGGGTATCACTTTGACGAACAAGACATTGCCCCGTCTGTTGGCACTATGTTCTTCAAAAGCAAAGGTTTTCCTGGTAGGACCCAGTGTTTGCTTTGCACCTCTGTGGTTTCGGTGGAATGTCGATCATCTGTCGGGCTTTGCGGTGTTGGACGGAGAACGGTTGGAAGAAATCGTCCGTGCAAACGGTCAGCGTGAAATTTTTCAAGCAGGCGTCATGGTGGATGTCATACGGAGGAAAGATGAGTAGCTATAAAACATTTGTAAGTTTTGAAGAAGCGGTAGAGATGTTCATAGAAACATGGCCCGGACAATCGTCGGTGGAAATGGTGGCGACGGCGGATGCATTACACCGGGTGACGGCGAGGGACTATGTGTCGACCGTCAACGTGCCCGTAGTGCGGGCATCCATGATGGACGGCGTGGCTTTTTCCTTTGACCGTTTTCAGACGAAGGATATGTCCGACTGGCGTTTGGGTGAGGATTTTGTTCGAGCGGATACCGGTGATGACTTTCCGGATCAATATGATACGGTACTGCCCATTGAAGCGGTCCGTATCGGTCCGTCGGGACGGGGGCTGTCCTTAATAGATGATATGCAGATTGTTCGCGGGATGAATATCCGACCTTGCGGCAGTTTGGTTGCCGAAGGTGCACCGATTGTTCCGGCAGGCCGTCGTTTGACGGCGACCGATTTGGCGGCACTGGCCATGGGGAATGTGGGGACGGTGGCAGTCCGAAAACGACCCGTTGTCGCCTTCATACCAACGGGCAGCGAACTGGTGTCGGTCGGGACCGCCCTTCAACGTGGACAAAACGTGGACGCAAACTCCATCCTGGCGGAACATCTTTTGCGGTCGTTCGGGGCGGAGCCCGTGATGTATCCCGTGGTACGGGATGAACCGGAGGCCATCATGGCGGCGGTGCGCACTGCACGGGCATCGGCGGATATTGTCATCGTTAACGGCGGTTCTTCCAAAGGAGAAGAAGATTTCGGCGTTCGTTTGCAAGCGGAATATGGGCGTCTGCTGTTTCATTGGTCGGAAGCGGGGCCGGGGAGACCGGTCGCACTGGCATCCGTCGATGATGCGCCCGTTATCGTCGTACCGGGGCCCGTCTACGGTTGCTTTAATGTGCTGCACTGGTTTTTGTATCCGATTATCCGATATCGGCTGCAGGAACACGGTGAACCGTACCATCGGATTCGTGCCGTCTTGACGAATGCACCGGACGCACCGGCCGATTTCCGTTTTCTGTGCGGGGTTCGTCTGGAGAAGGGGGAAACCGGATATCAAGCTACGTTGTTAAGTTTCAAGCAGGATGGAACGATTCCCTGTCTGACGGCGGACGGGTTCGTACACACGATACCCGGTGTGCGTTGGCATGTCGGAGATGAAATAGAGGTGAACCTTCTGCGCCGAATTTAGGTGCTGTATGAGCGGTCGTACCCGTCGGGTACGGCCGCTTTGTCCGTTGCGGACCTTGTCTCATCATTGACAAAAGGCGGGTTTTAGAGTAAAGTAGAGACGTATGTTTGGGCGTAGAGGAACGCAGATGAATCCGCCCGGGAGGTATTCGAAAATTATGTTAAAGAAAATCATGCACTCTCAGTTCTACCGGAAATATCGTTCGCTCATCCTGCTCTGCCTGGACATGGTTATTGTCATGGTCTCCTTCGTCCTGGCCTACATGTTGAAGATTAATTTTGACATGAGCGAATTTGATAACGGTATCAAACCTCGTTTATGGGGCGTAACGGCCTTTGTCATTGCGGATTTTCTCTTTTTCTTCTGGGTCTATAAGATTCCAAAATCATTATGGACCTATATCAGTGCGAAGGAAATATTCAGTATCGTCAAGGCGGTATTCTTCGCCTGTCTGACTTTGGAGATTTTCGTCACCTTGACTTACCGGGAAGCACAGATTTTGACGGCGGTCGTGATTGCGGGCGTTATCATTATCGTATTAATGCTGGGCGGTCGAGTTATTTATCGGGCTCTGCGTGAGTATGAATATCAACGAAGTGGTGTTCCCGGCGGTCGGTTACGGAATGCACTGATCATCGGTGCGGGCGACAGCGGTTACATTCTTTTGAAGGGTATTACGAAACACAAGTACTATCAGGCACGTCCCGTCGGCTTTCTGGACGATGCGCGGGCCGGCAGTATTGTCAGTGGTATTCCCGTTCTCGGTACGATTGAAGACTTGGCACTGTATGTGGCAAAGCTGGACATCGGTATCGTATTCATTGCCATTCCCAGTCTCACCGTTTCGCGGAAGCGCTATATCATCGATTCCTTGAAACATTTTAATTGTGAAGTCAAAGTCATGCGGCGTAGCGTGGATTTGGTGGATGAGGACGAGGACAGTATTACGTCCAAGATTAAGGATATCAGTATTGAAGACTTGCTTGGCCGGGGTGAGGTTGAGTTGGAACAGGATGAAATCAGCGAGTATATTCGCGGAAAGACGGTGCTGGTAACCGGTGCCGGCGGTACGATTGGCGGTCAGCTGAGTCGGGAAATCTTTAAGTTTCATCCGAAGACTTTGTACCTGTTGGATGTCAATGAAAATGGGCTCTACATGTTGGAGCAGGATTTTATGCGTAAAAAACGGCAGGAAAAGGGATATGATGACATAGCGGTCATTTCCGAAGTCCTGTCCATTCGCGATTATAAGGCCATGGATCTGTTTATGCGGGAGACGAAGCCGGATGTCGTTTATCATGCGGCGGCACATAAGCATGTCCCGCTGATGGAGACACGACCGATGGAGGCCGTTAAGAATAATGTAATCGGAACGAGAAATCTCATCGACATTTCCATCGAACACGAGGTGGAGCGTTTGATTATGATTTCAACCGATAAGGCGGTCAATCCGACGACGGCCATGGGTGCGACAAAGCGGATGACCGAGCTACTCTTGCAATCCAGACGGAACAACGGAAAGACGAAGTTAGCCGCCGTGCGGTTCGGTAATGTACTCGGTTCAAACGGCAGCGTGATCCCGATTTTCAAGCGGCAGATTGAAACGGGCGGGCCTGTTACGGTGACGAGTAAGGAAATCGTTCGTTACTTTATGACCGTGCCCGAAGCGGCACAGTTGGTGCTGCAGGCGGGCTATTATGCCGACAAAGGTGAGATTTTCGTTCTGGATATGGGCGAGCCGGTCCGGATTCTCAGTCTGGCGGAGAATATGATCAGCTTGAGCGGTTACCGACCCTACAAGGATATCGATATTATTGAGGTCGGTTTACGTCCGGGCGAGAAGATGTATGAAGAACTCTCTTGGAGTGATGAGGATACGGAAAAGACGAAGAACAACTTGATTTTCAAGAATCATATTCATTATGTGGACAAAGAAAAGTTGGATTGCGTGATTGATGAATTGGAAATGATGGCGAATTCCGATATTGACAGAAAGACGATGAAGGAGGCTATCATGATGGGCGTTTCCGTTGATTACTCCTTTGTAACGGAACGTCATTCGTAGGATTGTTCCCAACATCGATGTGATAGTGACGGATATAATATATGGAAGCGGCAACCCGTACAGGATAGGCACAAGGTGCTCTGTCCAGTACGGGTATTTTGTATTTTGGGAGAACGATGGATGGTGTCGGTGAGCGGGATGCACCCCCGTATTAATGTCATTTCGTTACATACATGGCTATTTCATAATTGTAGACCGAGGACTCAGATGATAGGAGAGAAAAGGCATCGGCGGTTTTGTGAATAGTGATCAGCATAACCTTGTCATTTCATTTTGCATATCGGATATTTTACTATAATTTTATCATCTTTATAACTATTTCAACAAAAAATACCGGTTCTTGTATAAGATTTTTTGCTAGGATACGAAAGTAGTGGATTGAATTCAAGAATTTTTAAAATATTGTTGAAATTATAGTTCGATATGTTATCATGATATTGTTAGCAGATATTAACCGAAGTTATAAAACAGTGTTTCTAATTGTTTGAGAGGAGGCGTATTTGAAGTAAGGAAGTTGCATCACTATGGCTTCGTCCTTTGGCCTTGTACCGGTATAGGCTGTGAACATGGATTTTCCTTGACGCTACAGGCACCTGCGTATCTGAAAGAACGTGCACTGAGATCGGGGTATTGAAGAGAACTCGGATTCAGGGGAAAATGGACAAAAGGAAGACGATATGCAACAGGTGGCAGGAAAAAGGCCGATGGGATTCTTAGAAGGTTAATATTTGATGAAATAAAGAATAATATTGATGCACATAAATCGTTTGTAATCGGTCTTCGAGGTAGTAGTAGAATCGAAGATAGGATTGTCGGCAGCGGCTATCAAAAGAGAGAGAAAAATATGGGTTGTCGATCCATGGGAAAATACAAAATCGGAATATGTTCGTTATGATTTGATAAAAAAGGGAGGGATAGCAAATATCCCGGAAAAGAATATTATATTGGCGGAAAATATTAGGAGGAACAATCATGAATAAGAAAAGGTACTCTATCTCCTTGTTTTTATTGTCACTGGCAGCTTACATGATAATCTTCATGCCGAGTGTCGATGCATTTAGCATGGATACGTTGCAAGAGGACAAGGATGCTTTCGAAGAGATAATGAAATACAATGAAGAAATACAGAAGACGGCAGAGAGTGATTATGCTTGGAAACCGATTGAAGGGGCCAAGGTTGAATACGACATGGCATATAAACAGTATTTTCTGCTTCGGCCGTATCTTTTGGAATCCTTTACCAGGGAAGAGTTTGAACAAGCAGCTGCAGAAAGTCTGAGTTATTGGAGCATTCCAATACGGCTGACCAATGGGGAATGGTTAGAAGGTGCAGTGGCACTGGATATACCGTTGACGGAAAGAGCAGTGGATTTTTCTGTCGAAAGGGATTCGGAGGAACGAGAAAGATTCAAATCGCTATGGTCCGGTCGAAGTAAATCTTCTGAAATGATGGGCTCGTCTGAGTTGGGTTATGAACTGAGGGTGAGTACAAAACAGCTGGAAGATATCCTGGGCGAACCGTTCAATCCGGAGGATCCCAATAAAGTATATATTATGGGACGAAATTTTGATTTCGGAGCATTTTTGGCCGTTTACTTTGACCGGGACGACCGCTGTATGTTTATATGCCTGGATGATTATGGTTTTAGTGATGAATCGGGCAGAATGAGAACGGGAGGAGTTTATGACTTTGAAACGGTTCGGGCGGCGTACCTGAATATGGATTTTGGTCCCACAGTGGATGAAAATGGTAATCTGCTTGTTGATGGCATGGGTCCGTCCGGATATAAAAAGGACATCGGTCCCTTGCCGGAGTCAAAGTTTTTTAACCGTACGTCAGTGGAACAAGCTTATGTTTCCCCGGTGCAATATTTGCCAATCGTCGCCTTGCCCATACTCTTACTGGTTTCCGTATTTATTTTATACGGATATAAAAAAAGAAAGATTAGTGAAGATTTGGGTAGTAGTATTTAATGAGCACTTCGTAAAAAGAGAAAATGAATTATAGTGTGAGAGAATATTTTGAGAAAGGAAATTATGTGTGAGAAAGATACATAATACCTACACTATTCGCTTTCTTTCTCCTTGTGACAATTGGTTTTATACCGAGGGTTGAGGCTTTCAATATCGACACTTTACAAGAAGATAAGGCAGCATTTGAAGAAGTAATGAAGTATGATGAAGAAATTCAAAAGACGACTGAGAATTATTTTCCGTGGCAACCGATTGAAGGAGCCAAGGTTGAATATGACATGGCATATAAGCAATACTGTATGCTGAATCCTTATTTATTGGAATCTTTTACCAGGGAGGATTTTGAACAGGCGGCACGGGAAAGTGACAGTTACTGGAGCATACCGATTCGACTGACAAATGGGGAATGGCTGGAAGCGGCAGTGGCATTGAATTATCCCATAACGGAAAGAGTTTTGGATTTCTTTCTCGGGAAGACGCCAAAATCGCAAGAAGATAGGGCACATTATCGCTCCGTGTTGTCAGAGGAGCGAGCACCATCTGAGCTTATTGGTCCATCAGAGTTGGGCAATAAAGAGCCGATAACTATTGCGAGGCTGGAAGAAATTCTGGGAGAGCCATATAATCCGGAAGATAGTAATAAGGTATATATACTGGGTAGGAATTTTGATCTTCGTGCTTCTTTGGCGATATACTTTGACCGGGAAGACCGTTGCATGTTCATATGCCTGGATGATTATGGTTTTAGTGATGAATCGGGCAGAATGAGAACGGGAGGAGTTTATGACTTTGAAGCGGTTCGGGCGGCGTACTTGAACATGGATTTCGGTCCTGACGTGGTCAAAAATGAGGATATTCAGTTCATCGGTCCGGGCCCGTCCGGATATAAAAAGGACATCGGTCCTTTGCCGGAGTCAAAGTTCTTTAGCCGCACTTCAGCGCTACAGGCCCATGTTTCCCCGGTGCAATATTTGCCAATCGTTGCCTTGCCCATACTCCTACTGGTTTCCGTATTTCTTGTTCATGGATATGGGAAAAGAAAAATTAACGAGTAAGGGAACTTTTCGTTCCATAGCTGAATCAATGGTGACAGGCGTTGTTATTGAGATGAATGCTGATATGCGGGGATAAAAATCAATGAACTTATAAACGGACTGCGATCACGCTGACTTGAGTCAGGGCGAGAGCAGTCCGTTTGCATTTTCGGTTGAGTTGCAGTGGCAAGGGTATTCATCCGGACATACCATATTGTTGAAAATATATCCGGCGGTTAAGGTCATTATTTCATTGTACAATGTGTTCCTTTAAGGTCTCAATCATGTCATCAAATGGGACGAGGACCTCTCCCTGTATCATCCGGTCGCTACCGCCGCCGCGGATTGTATTGCTTTTACGCAATATGTCGGCGATGGAGCGGAGACCGGCATCACGGTTGCAACAAGCAAATAATTTCTTTTCATCATACATGCCGGTAACCAGGCAGAGACCGGTGAAGCGTTCCGCCATACCGTCCGCCAGATAGATGAGGCTTCGCATATCCGCATCCGGAAAGTGCAGGCGGGTGAGCGGACTATCTTGTACGGTCGAAGACAATATATTGTCCGCCAGGAGGCGACGAAGACGAATCGCTTCATGTTCGGCATTCGACAGACGTGTCAGTAAATCTTCTACGGCACAATCCAACGTACCTTTCTCCGCACTCAATGTGCGGGAGATGATGTCCAACATTTGTTCCTTGCAGATGGCATCCTCCACGGCATAACAGCCCAAAACCAAGGTCAAACGAACACCGCCCTTATAATTCTTTCGGTCGGTAAAATGGATGGCACCCACCTCCCCGGTGGTATGAGTATGTGTGCCGCAGCAGGCACAGGCATCCACACCGGGAATTTGGACAATACGTATTTTTCCGTACAATTTCTTTTTACTGCGATAGGGGATTGTTGCCGCTTCCAGTTCATCATACAGATGGACTTCAACCGGCCGATTTTCGGTTATAATCTCATGACAACGTCGCTCAATGTCTGCCAGTTCCTCCGTCGTGATGGGACCGTTATAGTCGATGGTGACCGTACCGTCGGACATGTGAAAGCCTACATTTTGATAACCGAATCGTTCATGTACCACGCCTGAGACGATGTGTTCGCCCGTGTGTTCTTGCATGCGGGCATAGCGAAGAGGCCAGTCCAGACGGCCAGATACAGATGTGCCGGCCTCGAGCGGTTCATCCGTCTGATGGACGATGATATCATCTCGATAATAAGTGTTCCGTACTGCCACATTAGAAAGATATCCTTGATCGCCGGGTTGGCCACCGCCCTCCGGATAGAAGGCGGTTTGATCAAGGATAATCTCATAGTGCTTATTTACTTTTTGACAGGACAGAACAGTGGCCTGAAATTCACGGCAATATACATCATCGTAAAACAGGCATACCGTTTTTTCCGTCATGGCTATTTCCGAATCGCCGTTCCGGTCTTTCCGGCAATACCGTCTTTTGCTTTTTCAAGCAAGGTAATCAATGCCGTACGGCCTTCTTTGGACTCGGCAAAGAGGGTTGCGGCCTCAACCTTGGGCAGCATGGAGCCCGGTGCGAAATGGCCTTCGCCCATGTATTGGCGTGCCTGTTCCGTGGTGATTTCACCCAACCATTCTTCGTTTTCCTTACCCCAGTTAATGGCGGCTTTTTCTACGGCCGTAAGAACGATGAATGCATCCGCATCAATGTTCTGTGCCAGCACGCAGCTTGCAAAGTCCTTGTCGATAACGGCGCCTACACCTTTCAGGCCCTTGCCTTCACGGATAACGGGGATACCGCCGCCACCGCCGGCGATGACAACCTGTCCGGCATCCAGCAATTCCTTCACCGTTTCGATTTCAACGATTTCTTTCGGTCTCGGAGAAGCAACCACACGACGGTAACCACGTCCGGCATCTTCCTTAACCTGTTCCCCTTTGGCAATCAAGGCATCGGCTTCTTCTTTTGTCATGAAAGCGCCGATGGGCTTGGTCGGGTTCTTGAATGCTTCATCTGCCGGGTCAACGACAACCTGTGTCACCAAGGTGGCAACCGGTTTGTCGATACCGCGACTCAAGAGTTCCTCGCGTAATGCGTTTTGCAAATCGTATCCGATATATGCCTGACTCATGGCCACGCATACGGACAGGGGCATTTCCGGTTGTCCCGGATTATTCTTAGCATATTCGCTCATGGCGAGGTTGATCATGCCGACCTGCGGGCCGTTACCATGAGAAACAACCACTTCATGGCCTTCTTCCAATAAGTCCGCAATTGCCTTGGACGTATTCTTTACCGCTTCCATCTGCTCCGTCAGGTTACTGCCGAGCGCGTTACCGCCAAGGGCAATGACTATTCTTTTTTTCATCAATCTTCCTCCGTTAAAATAGGGTAGTAGTTATCATACAGATAATATGAGCCCCGTCAAAGACGAGGCGCATATTTATGTCTATCGTGTTTCAGATATGAATTCGGTGACGATTAGTCGTCTACACGAACCTTTGCCGCTTTTTCAAGCGCTTTCAGCTTCGCAACCGGATCTTTTACCTTAGCCAGGAAGATCATTGCCGCGATGATGTACGGTTTGTAGCTTGCTTCTTTGTACAGCGGGTTGATGTAACGTTCGAATACGGACTCATCAACTTCACCGTCTTTACAGCTCAGTCCCGTGATATCAGCCGGCAAGCAGTGCATGTACAATGCTTTTCCGTCTTTGGTCAGAGACATCATTTCCTCGGTGCAAGCCCAGTCCATGTGCTTCTTGTTTTCTTCCAAGAGTTCTTGTTCCAGCTTGTCTACGCCGGCCATGTCGCCTTCGCCGTAGAGTTTCGTTCTCTTTTCCATAGCGGAGAAAGATGCCCAGCTCTTCGGGTAAACGATGTCCGCATCTTTGAATGCTTCCTTCATGTCGTTGGTCTTCTTGAAAGAACCGCCCGTAGATGCAGCGTTTTTCTTGGCAACTTCTTCAACTTCCGGGAAGATGTCATAGCCTTCCGGATGTGCCAGTACAACGTCCATACCGAAACGTGTAAACAGGCCTACGATACCCTGGGGTACGGAGAGGGGTTTACCGTAAGACGGGGAGTATGCCCACGTCATGGCAACCTTCTTGCCCTTCAGGTTCTCAACGCCGCCGAAGTGGTTGATTACGTGTAACATATCAGCCATGGCCTGCGTCGGATGGTCGATATCACATTGCAGGTTAACCAACGTCGGTCTCTGCTCCAGGATACCTTCCTCGTTACCTTCTTTAACAGCGTCCATGAATGTGTGCATGTACGCGTTACCTTTACCGATATACATGTCATCACGGATACCGATTACGTCAGCCATGAAAGAAACCATGTTGGCCGTTTCACGTACCGTCTCGCCGTGTGCGATCTGAGATTTGCCTTCATCCAAGTCCTGTACTTCCAAACCTAAGAGGTTACAAGCGGAAGCAAAAGAGAATCTCGTTCTCGTGGAGTTGTCACGGAACAGGGAGATACCCAGACCGGAATCAAAAATCTTCGTAGAGATGCCTTGCTCTCTCAGATAACGCAGCGCATCGGCTACCTGGAAGGTTGCCGAAATTTCGTCATCCGTCTTTTCCCATGTAAGGAAAAAGTCATTGTGATACATGTTGGAAAAGTTCAGCTTTTCGAGTTTATCGGTAAATTTGTTTAAGTTAGACATTCGTTTAATTCTCCTTTGAATACTAAAAATGTACAGGGAGGGGAGTCCCCTCCCCGCAAGTTTGTTACTTTGTTAATTTGGATGCAATTAGTCCTGCGTGTAGATGGTCGGGAGTGCTGCATAAACTGCCGCACACATAACCAGGTCTTGCTTCCAAGTGATTTCGTTCGGCGCATGTGCCTGATCTTCGGCACCCGGTCCGAAACCGATAACGGGGATTCCGTTACGTCCCATGATAGAAACGCCGTTTGTGGAGAACGTCCACTTGTCCGTCAACGGACGTGCGGAACGCTTCGGCATTTCAGCTTCCGGGCCGATACGTTTGTCGCCGTAGAGGCTCTTGTAAGCCTTCTCCAGAGACTTCGTTACCTTGTGATCTTCCGGAATAACCCAAGTCGGGAAGTAGCACTCGATCGGGTATTGTTCACCCGTCCAGGACGGTCTGTCATATTGATACATGGATACGACTGCACCATGCTTCTTAACAGCCGGGAGATCTTCGATTTCCTTGAGGCAGGATTGCCAGGTTTCACCGGCCGTCATACGACGATCCAGAGAGATGGCACAGCTGTCCGCTACCGCACAGCGGGACGGAGACGTAAAGAAGATTTCGGAGGTCGTTACGGTACCGCGGCCCAGGAAGTTTGCTTCCTTGTATTCCGGGTTGTACTTCTCATCCAACATCTTCACGAGGCCCTTGATTTCAACACTGTCATCAGCGGGGTTCTCGTTCAGTTGTTCTACTTCTTTCAGGATTTCAGCCATCTTGTAGATTGCGTTGTCACCACGCTCCGGAGCGGAACCGTGGCAGGATACGCCTTTTACGTCGATGCGGATTTCCATACGTCCACGTTGTCCTCTGTAGATACCACCGTCCGTCGGCTCTGTGGAGACAACGAATTCCGGCTTACAGAGTTTTTCATATCCGGGAATTTGCACGTCCTTCTTGAGGATGTATTCCCAGCACATTCCGTCACAGTCTTCTTCCTGTACGGAACCTACAACCATTGCGGTATACTTATCGTTCAGCAGACCGAGGTCTTTCATAATCTTACATGCATATACTGCGGAGATTACACCACCGGTCTGATCGGATACGCCGCGGCCGCCGATTTCAACGTCCGTTTCATATCCTTCGTGGGGATCGAAGTCCCAGTTATCGATGTTACCGATACCTACCGTATCAATGTGTCCATCAAAGCAGATAACCTTTTCTCCGGTGCCCATCCAGCCCATCACGTTTCCCAACGGATCGATCCAGGTCTTGTTGAAGCCGAGCATATCCATTTCTTCTTGAATACGCTTTGCTTTCGGTCCCTCATGACAGCTTTCACTCGGCAACTTAATGGTGTCGCGCAGGAATTTTGTCATTGCCGCTTCATAGTTTTGAGCGGCCTCTTTGATAGCATCAAAATTTAACATTTTATCGTCCTCCTTTATATAAAAAATTGTTAACTAGTTTAACTCGAAGTGCTTACCTTCCCAAACGATTTCTTTGAAACGTTCCGGATCGGTATCGCCTTCGGTAGAGAAGAGCAGCACGACGGAGTCTTTTCCGAGTTCGAGTTCATCGCGAAGCTCTTTCATGTTGTCATCCAACATGATGCTTGCCAAAATACCGAACGGAACGGCTCCCGATTCACCGGAGATGACTTGTGCATCACCTTTGAACGGTGCGGCCAACATTCTCATGCCTCGTTCCGACGTCCAGTCGGGTGCGGAAACGAAAACATCTACATGGTTCTTCAGAATATCCCAGGAAAGGGTATTCGGCTCACCGCAAGCCAGTCCGGCTTGGATGGTTTGCATGGAACCGCCGACGATTTTACGTTCACCGGTTCCGGCTTTTGCGCCTTCATACAGACAAGCAGCCACGTCCGCTTCGACAACGATGAATTTCGGAGGGTTGTTCGGATAGAGGTTTGCGAAATAACCAACTGCCGCACCGGCCAGGGAGCCTACACCCGCCTGAACGAATACGTGCGTCGGACGGTCACATCCGGCTTCCTTCAGCTGTTCACTTGCTTCCAGCGCCATGGTGCCGTATCCCTGCATAATCCATTGCGGAATCTCTTCGTAACCTTCCCATGCCGTATCCTGTACGACAACGCCGTGCGGCGTTTTGTCCGCTTGTTCGGCGGCCATACGTACACAGTCATCGTAGTTTCCTTCTTCGATGGTGGCAATGGCATTTTCTTTCTTAATGTTTTCAAGTCTGGTAATCGTAGAGCCCTTCGGCATAAATACGACTGCCTTTTGACGCAGCTTGTTGGCTGCCCATGCAACGCCGCGGCCGTGGTTACCGTCGGTCGCCGTGAAGAATGTCGCTTCGCCGAATTCTTCTTTCAGTTTATCCGATGTGAGCGTGTCGTAGTCAAGTTCCGAAACATCCTTACCCGTCTCCTTTGCGATGAATTTCGCCATGGCGAAGGATCCGCCCAATACCTTGAATGCATTCAGACCGAAACGGTAGCTTTCGTCCTTGACAAATACATCTTTGAGGCCCAGGTACTCGGCCATGTTTTTCAACTCGGCGAGCGGGGTCACGGTGTATTGAGGAAAACTGCGGTGAAAAGATTTCGCCTTATTGGTTTCCTCAGATGACATACAAGCGAGATACTTGTCGTCAGTTTTCGGCATCTTGTTCGATACCCACAAAATGTTTTTCATCGAAAAACCCTCCTTAAAAAATTTAAATAATTAGTTTTGTTTCGTCATATCCAAATAGCTGTACAGCGTATACTTGGAAATGCCGAAATAGCGGGCGATTTTGTCACCCGACTTGGTTATAAGAAAAGCACCGGAATCATTTAGGAATTTGATCGCGGCCACCTTATCTTCTTTGGTCATCAATGCGACGGGTTTCCCGACGTTGCGGACGGATTTCAAAATCAATTCGTCCAGAAGTTCCGTAACACTTTGCGGAATTCGTTCCGGTTCATCCGGTTCATCTTCTTCCGTTTTTAGAAATTCGCGGATCGCATCGCCCATCATCAGCATGACGCTGATATCAAAGTTAATGGAAAACAGGTATTGAATCTCGCCGTCTTCATTCTTTATATATAAAGTGGAAGACTTTAGGATTTTACCGTCTTTCGTTTTTGTCAGATAGCCGAGGTGATCGCGGGCCGTCTTCGGATACTTTTTCAAGGTCTCCAATACGACATGGGAAGGGCTGTCACCGATGGTGCGGTGTGTGACCGCGGGATTCTCGATATGAATCGCCGCATTGTCGATATCCTTCGCTTTTAAGTCATAGATGACAACTTCGCAATTTTCACCGAAATGTACGGCCAATGCATGCGCAAGCTGCTTCAACAAGTCCAAAGTCATGGTCCGGCATCCTCTCCTTTATCTTACAATTGCACTATATCACAAACAATTTGTTAAATCAATACCTTTTCACCTTAATTCACAATAATTTTTAGGAAAGAGCCAAAAAAATTTAGGGTGTCCGTTTTTGTGCGATTTTGGCAGATATAAAGCGAGAAAAAATCCTAAATTGTCAACATGACGGGAGATATATTTCAGATGAAACAAAATGTAAAATTTTTCGGTGATATTGACGAGAAAATATTCGGCGGCCTTCTGTCAAGCGTTTTCCCGTCATTCATTCCCAAATGAACGGAAAAGAGAGGATATAACAGGGGTTAAATTATAGATAAGCTGCCGCTAATCGAAGAGAATATCAATTAGTAGCGTTCCGGGCACAGAAACATGGCGGATTTTTCCGGCGGACGGCGCGGGAGAATCGGGTTGTGCACATTTCACAAACGGTAAACGGTCGGGGGCGATATATGGCGGAAATGATCCCCGGCGATTCGAGGTGGCGGCGGCCATATGGTCGGAATCCTGTCCGTCGGGGTGACCTCCGGCGGGCTGTTGATTTAAGTATGTGATATAGTACAATCCGTCCATGTCACGGAAAGCGGTCGGTATTTCGACAAGATGCCGATGCGTCTTCTTCTTTTTCGGTAAAACTTCCCATAAATTCGCTCATATTGATGCAAAGATGGGAGATATGGACAAAAGATATCCCCTAAATATGTTTTTGAACGGCCTAATTTTTTTTTTGCTCCGTCGAAATGCTTGATTTTTCCACGGATGAATGCTAAATTTAATACGTAATTAAATACGCGACATACCCTGAAACAATTCCGGCCATTGTAGATGCAATGCCCGATTGTTGATAAGTATGTATTTCTTTTAAAGATATTATAGGTAATGAATTCTGGCTGGACTCTTCCGGATGAGGATATTGGAACAACGAAAGCATAACCCGTCGTAAAATGGACGGGTATACATGACGGGACTTCCCGGTCGCCGGTGTGTAAGATGTGCATGAATCCCGTACGATACAATTGTACTGAATTTAGAACACTGTTCTTCTCCTCACGGAGTCAAGCGGCTTTGAAGGTGTGGGACCCGGAGAAGTGTGATGAACAGAACTTATCTATGATTATTTTTTTATCGGGAATTCCCGACGGTGATAACGGAATGCATACCTGTCAAGTAAGATGCGGGTACGGAAGAGGATAGTATGTTCAACCAAAGGAGGTCAACATGTTAGTAGTTGGAAACGGTAGAATGTTCACACTGGACAATGAGTGTCCGTACATCGAAAACGGTGCCGTGGCGATTGACGGTAAGCTCATCAAGAAGGTCGGAACGACAGACGCATTGAAGAAGGAATTCCCCGATGCGGAATTCATCGATGCGAAAGGCAAGGTCATTATGCCGGCGCTGATCAACAGCCACAACCACATCTATTCCACGATGGCACGCGGTATCAGCGTGAAGGGGTATAATCCGGACGGATTTCTGGATATTCTGGACGGCATGTGGTGGACGCTGGATAGGAATCTGATGCTGGAGCAGACGGAATTGAGTGCGAAGGTATCTTACCTGGAAGCTATTAAGAACGGTGTGACGACGATGTTCGACCACCATGCAAGTTTCGGTGATATTGAAGGGTCGTTGTTTAAGATCGGCGAGCAGTCCAAGGCATTCGGTGTTCGGAGCTGTCTCTGCTATGAAGTATCCGATCGTGACGGTGCCGACAAGGCGAAAGCGGCCATCAAAGAGAATGCCGATTGGATTAATTATTGTCAAAAAGATGATACCGATATGGTGAAGGCGATGATGGGTCTTCATGCATCCTTTACGGTATCGAATGAAACGCTGGAAGAATGTAAAAAGTACGTTCCGGAAGGCGTTGGCTACCACGTGCACGTGGCGGAAGGTATTGAAGATTTACATCATTGCCTGAAGCATTACGGCAAACGATTGGTAAACCGTTTCCACGATCACGGCATTACGGGCGACAAGAGCTTGTTCGTACACTGTATCTATGTGAATGATCAGGAGATGGACCTCCTGCGCGATACGGATACGATGGTAACGCACAATCCGGAATCCAACATGGGTAATGCCTGCGGATGTCCGCCGATGATGCGTATTATGGAAAAAGGTATCCTGACCGGTCTCGGAACCGACGGCTATACGAATGACATGTATGAATCGCTGAAAGTGGCCAATGTCCTTCACAAGCACAGTCTCTGTGATGCGACCGTAGCCTGGGGCGAGACACCGCAGATGTTATTGGAAAATAACCGCAAGATTGCAAACCGTTACTTCGAAACGCCGTTGGGTGTATTGAAGGAAGGCGCATCGGGCGATGTCATCATCGTGGACTACACGCCGTTTACACCGATGGATGAAACGAACCTGAACGGTCATATCATCTTCGGATTCGTCGGACCGTTGGTGACGACGACGATTGCGAGCGGCAAGGTCCTGATGAAAGATCGTGTCGTATTGGGCGTTGATGAAGAAAAGATTAAAGCGGATGCGCTGCAATCGGCACAGAAGATGTGGAATAATATTAATAAGTAGAGACTTGTCTCCGGACCGTCGGGGAGGAGTCGAGGAATCGACAGGCATATTTCGTACCCCCCGACGATAGACAATTGGATTAAAAGGAGGAAATCATGGGAGAGAAAATGACACCGATTCCATTTCATGAGTTAATGGAATGGATTCTTACTGAAAAGAAAAACAGCGGCACGGTATTCGGTATTCGGAAACCGTATGTGGCGAAAAAAGGCAAGTTCCTGGATCTCTTCGGCGAAAAGTTGGAGACAATCTTCGGTCCTGCAGCCGGTCCGCACACGCAGCTGTCTCAGAATATCATCGCATCCTACTATGCGGGCAGCCGTTTCTTCGAGTTGAAGACCTGCCAGATTATGGACGGTGATGAATTGTCCGCATGTGTCAACAGACCGTGTATCTTGGCAAACGACGAGTGCTATAACTGTGAGTGGTCAACCGAGCTGTATGTTTGGCAGGCGGAGACGGAATATATCCGCGCCTGGTATGCCTTGAAACTTCTGAGTAAGGAGTGGGGTCTGGGTGATCCGGACGGTTTTATCTTCAATATTTCCGTCGGATATGACTTGGCCGGTGTGCAATCCGAAAAGATTGATACCTACCTGAATCATATGATGGATGCCCGCGGCACGGACGTTTGGAAAGAGTGTGAGGAGTGGGCATACGCCAACCTCCACCGTTTTGAAAATATTACGAAAGAATACCTGGATCAAATCAGTCCGAGAGTCAGCCATTCCGTAACGGTTTCGACCCTGCACGGCTGTCCGCCGAATGAAATTGAGGCCATTGCTTCGCACTTGATTAAGAACAAACACATGCACACGTTCATCAAGTGTAACCCGACCCTGTTGGGCTTTGAAGAAGCACGTCAAATCATGGATGACATGGGTTATGACTATGTTGCTTTCGGCGACTTCCACTTCCTGGATGACCTTCAGTTTGAGGATGCCGTTCCGATGTTGGAGCGCCTGCAAGTTGCGTGTGATGAACGGGACCTGCAATTCGGTGTAAAGATTACGAACACGTTCCCGGTAGATGTTACCAGAAATGAATTACCTTCCGAAGAAATGTACATGGCGGGTCGATCCCTCTATGCGTTATCCACGAAGGTTGCGCTGAATCTTTCCCGTGCTTTCAAAGGAAAGCTGAGAATTTCCTACTCCGGCGGTGCGGATGTATTCAGTATGGTTAAACTGTATGAAGCGGGTATTTGGCCGGTAACGATGGCGACGACGATGTTGAAGCCGGGCGGTTATGGACGTTTGGTACAGATCGGTAAAGAGTTTGATGATATCGAATACAAGCCGTTTGAAGGTATCAGCATTGCGGCCGTGGATCAGATTCACTACGGTGCACATACCGATCCGCATTACGTGAAGCAGATTAAACCCTTGCCCACACGGAAAGTTCTGGGTGAGAAAGTACCTTTGTTTGACTGTTTCTTTGCACCTTGTACGCAAGGTTGTCCGATTAATCAGGACGTGCCGACTTATATCCACTTAGAGGGTATCGGTCAGAATAAAGAAGCACTGCGCGTTATCCTGGATAAGAACCCGTTGCCGTTTATGACGGGTACGATTTGTAACCACAGATGTCAGGAGCGTTGTACGAGAAACTTCTACGAGGAAACCGTACGGATTCGCCGTTCGAAGTTGAGAGCGGCAAAATCCGCGTATGACGAAGTCTTTGAGGAACTGCACGTGACCGGCAATCGGAAAGATTTGAAGGTTGCCATCATCGGTGGTGGACCGGCCGGCGTTGCCGCGGCACACTTCCTCGCAAGAGAAGGTGCACAGGTGACGGTGTTCGAGAAGCGCGATGCGTTGGGCGGCGTGGTTCGTCACATGATTCCGGATTTCCGTATTCCGAATACGGATATTGAAAAAGACTGCAATATGATTCGTAAGCTGGGTGTTGAGGTAAAACTCAATACGGAAGTAACGGATTTGGAAGAGCTGAGAAAACAGGGCTATAACAAGATTATCCTCGCAATCGGTGCACATAATCACGGAGCGCCGGGTATCAAGGAAGGCGAGACGGATAATTCCCTCGAATTCCTGGAGGCGGCGAAGAAGGATCTTCGCGCACTGCGTCGCGGCAAGGCCGTAGCGGTTATCGGTGCCGGTAATACGGCGATGGACGTGGCACGTGTGGCAAAACGTATTCCGGGTGTAGAAGATGTATACCTGATTTACCGTCGTACGGCACGATATATGCCGGCGGATGAGGAAGAACTGGAACTGGCATTGGCCGACGGCGTCATCTTCAAGGAACTGATGAGCCCCGTATCCTTCAAGGACGGAAAGCTCCTCTGTAAAGAGATGAAGTTGGGCGAACCGGATGAATCCGGACGTAGAAAGCCGGTTGAAACGGGTAAGGAAGAAATCTTTGAAGTTGACCGTGTCATCACGGCAATCGGTGAACAAGTTGATCCGACCATCTTCAAAAAGAACGGTATTGAAACGGATGAGCGTGGCAGAGCGGTTATCAACACCTTGACGTATGAAACGAAGGTACCGGGCGTATATGCCATCGGTGACGGTGCGTTGGGTGCGGCGACAATCGTTCAAGGTATTGCGGATGCTCAAAAAGCGGTTAACAGTATTTTGCATGTTGCACCGCGTCCCGCTATCAATCTGGATCGTTCTCGCGGCGATGTTATACCGAAGCGTGCGATTCTGCATCATTCCTGTGACACATGTGAAGAACAGAGATGTATCGAGTGTCACGTGGTCTGCGAATCCTGTGTCGATGTATGTCCGAACCGTGCAAACCTCACCTTAAAGGTCAACGGTATGAAGAAGAACCAGATTGTTCACGTGGACTACATGTGTAACGAATGTGGTAACTGCATGACGTTCTGTCCGTGGGATTCCGCACCGTACAAAGAGAAGTTTACCCTCTTCCATAACGAGGAAGACTTCAAAGACAGTACGAATGAAGGATTCTATATGACCGACCGTGATGAACAGAAATTTGTTCTGCGGCTCAACGGTGAAGAGAAGGAATACTCCCTGAAGAATCCGGGCGACCTGGATCCGCAGGTAGTGGCCTTGGTTGAAGCCATTAACAACGAATACAAATATCTGCTGATTAAATAATCAGCGATAAGAGAGAGGCCCTTCGGGGTCTCTTTCTACGTTCGGGCATAGTATGGGAGAATAGACGGTATGATGCTTGAGCGATTGACGGTCATCCGGAGACGACGGGGAGAAGGGGACGGCATGTGATCGGATGGTGTGGGGTATAGATTTCATACCGTAAAGAAATGGTCCGGTTCGTGCGTGAAGGGTGACTATTGTGTTAAATCGGTGGACGCGAGGTTCTAAATGCGTTATAATTAGCTGAGCATAGAGAGTATGGATTGGGGGTTCGAATGCAGGCGTTCGTGAAACGGCATTATCCCCTTTTGTTTCCGGTGTGTATTAACATGTTGGTGTATTACGGTGCAAAAGGGTTATTACGGGGGGCGGTTTTCCATGATGTACGTACGGCTTGGGACGGGTTCATCCCCTTTCTGCCGTCCTGGGTCCTCATTTACGTAGCGGCTTTTCCGTTCTGGATTATCGCCTATATGCGGATTGCCGGCGTTTCCCGGACCTATACGACTCGTTTTTGCAGTGCGGAAATCATCGGCAAGCTCGTCTGCGGTACCATTTTCCTGCTGTACCCGTCGATGAATGTCCGGCCAAATTTGACGGTGGACGGTCCGTTGACCGGCTTGTTGTCCTTTATCTGGCACGTGGATGCACCGACTATCTTGTGCCCTTCCATTCACTGCTATCTCAGTTGGGTCTGCTTTATATGGACGTTTCGAGTTCGGGACCGTTTGGGCCGGGGCTATACGATATTTACATTTGTAATGGCGGTTCTCATTTGTCTGAGCACACTGTTTACGAAACAGCATGCGTTACCGGATGTAATATCCGGCGTGGTACTGGCACAGTGTACCCTTTTACTCGGTATGAAGACATCGATACACCGTCCATTTGCGGCATTGATTCAACGACTGGACGGCTGTTTATTTAAGAATACGGGAGCGTAACGGATGAAACAAATTGATACGATAGATGCATTGGGATGCGTGCTCTGCCAGGATATTACGAAGATTGAAAAAGGAAAGTTCAAGGGCGTGCTGTTTCCGAAAGGACACGTCGTCCGGGCAGAGGATATTGAGGCACTTCTGGATGTCGGCAAGCGCCATCTTTACGTTTGGGAGGACGATGAAAATCTTGTCCATGAAAATGACGCGGCCGAACACATTTACAATTTATGTAAGACGGCATATGTCAAGCCCACGGAGATTAAAGAGGGAAAAATAGAGGCGGTCGCCACGGTGGATGCCCTCTTTACCGTGGATGAGGAGCAATTGTTCCGCATCAACATGCAGGACGACATCATGATGGCGACGAAAAAATCGCACATCGGCGTCCGTAAGGGTCATAAAGTGATGGGGACGCGTATCATTCCCTTGGTCATCCCCAAAGCGGATTTGGCCCGGGTGGACGAGATTGTCGCAGACGGACCGGTCTTTACCCTCCATCCTTTCCGGCATAAAAAAGTTGGGATGGTCGTGACCGGCAGTGAGGTTTACACCGGCCGGATTGAGGATAAATTCGGCCCGACGCTGATTGAGAAGTTGGCGGCATACGACGTGGAAATCTTGGGGAAAACCATTGTCGACGATAACGAGGTGATGATTGCGGACGCCATCCGGTCTTTTCTGGATCGTGGCGCGGATCTCATCCTTTGCAGCGGTGGTATGAGTGTGGACCCGGATGACGTGACCCCCTCCGCCATTCGACGAACGGGTGCGGAGATTATCAGTTACGGCTCACCGGTATTGCCGGGTGCGATGTTCCTTGTCAGCTACTATGAAAACCGGATTCCGATTCTCGGCTTGCCGGGGTGCGTCATGTTCAATGCACGGACGGTTTTTGACGTGTTACTGCCGTGCTTCATGGCGGATTATAAGGTGGACAAGGCGTTTATTGCCCGATTGGGCGCCGGCGGCTTGAACGTCAAGACTTTGATGGAGTAAGAAATGGCGAAAGAATTTACACATTTTAATGACAGCGGTGACGCAATCATGGTCAACGTATCGGATAAGGCGTTGACGAAGCGGGTTGCCGTCGCGGAGGGACAAATCACCCTTTCCCCCGAGGCCTATGCGGCGGTGATGAACCGTACGGTGCAAAAAGGGGATGTACTTGGCGTGGCGCGTCTTGCCGGTATCATGGGGGCCAAACGGACGGCGGAACTTATTCCCCTCTGTCACCCGCTGGGGCTGACGGGGGTTGAAGTGGACTTTCTCACGGATGATGCCGCACATACCGTTACGGCCAGGGCAACGGCATCCATCGTCGGGAAGACGGGCGTGGAGATGGAAGCCTTGACGGCGGTCCAGATTGCCCTGCTCACAATTTACGACATGTGTAAGGCCGTGGACAAACGGATGGTTATGAATCGGATTCATCTGGTGGAAAAAACCGGCGGAAAAAGCGGCACCTTCCGATTCGACGAATCGAATTAGATCGGAGGCATCATGGGTTTATTTAACGTGATTGCACATATTCCGACCAATGCACGGGCCACGTTGTATACGGCGTTATCACCGGGCGAGACACCGGAGCACATGCTCCTGATTGACGGAAAAAAGCGTTTCGTTTCGGGCGCGCAGTTCCACGAACTGGATTTAACGACGGTCCGGTCATGGCCCTTGGGGATGCATGAGATGAATGGTCGTACCTATTTTGCCGACCCCTTGGCGAAGGAGAGCCGATTGGTTATTTGCGGCGGCGGCTATGTCGGACAGGCATTGACCCGCATTGCCAAGATTATCGGCTTTCGGGTCATCGCACTGGAAGACCGGCTTTCCTTTGCCCGGGCAATGCGCGTGGCCGGCGCAGATGAGGTGAAGTATAACGGATTCAGTGATGCCCTGGCGGAGATTGACGGAGACGCAAGTACCTTTTTCGTGATACTTACGAGGGGTCATCGTTATGACTTGGATTGTCTACGGAGCATTTTGAAAAAAGATTATGCCTATCTGGGCATGATCAGTTCAAAGTATCGTGCGGCAACGGCACGTAAGACCATGTTGGGTGAGGGATTTCCGAAAGAACAACTGGCCGCCATCCATTCGCCCATCGGTCTGTGGATCGGGTCTCAAACGCCGGAAGAAATCGGCGTGGCCATTGCGGCGGAACTGATTCAGGTGAAAAACTCGGTCCACCGGCGTGTCGGCTTTACGCAGGAAATGATAGAAGCCATATTAAATACGAAGTGCCGGATGGCACTGGCCACGATAGTACGACGTCAGGGCTCTTCTCCGCGGGATATCGGCACGAAGATGCTGATACGTGAAGACGGTACGACGGTCGGCACCATCGGTGGCGGTTGTGCAGAGGCGGATATCCGAACATGGGCGACGGATGTTATCCATACGGGGAAGAGCAGGATGATGACCGTGGACATGCGCGGCAGCAAGATTACGGAAGAAGAAGGTATGATATGCGGCGGTGTCATTGACGTGTTCATCGAGCCGGTTCAGCCCTGAGGAGCATATTAAAAGGAGAAGTTGATGAAAGATATTTTTAATCGAACCATAGAATATCTTCGCATCTCGATTACGGATCGTTGCAATTTCCGATGTGTTTACTGCATGCCCGAGGAGGGTGTGGAGTACATCGAGCACGATGAGATATTGAATTTTGACGAAATCGTCAGAATTTGCCGCATCGGTGTCGGATTGGGCATTAAGAAAATCAAAATTACGGGCGGCGAGCCGCTGGTACGGCGGGATGCCGTGCCGCTTATCGCCCGTATCAAATCGATTGCGGGGATTGAAGAGGTGACCTTGACGACCAACGGTCTCTTGCTGGAACGGCATATTCCGGCATTGCGGGAGATCGGCATAGACGGCATCAATATCAGTCTGGATGCGGTGGAGCCGGCGGCATTCGAGCGTATCACCCGTTTTGACAAGGTGGAAACGGTGCTTTCCGCCATTCGCGCCTCCGTAGCGGCCGGTATTAAGACGAAGGTCAATGCGCTGATCATGCCGGGTGTAAACGAGGACCAGATTATCCCGCTGGCCGAATTGGCACGGGAGACGCCGGTGCACGTACGTTTTATCGAGGTGATGCCCATCGGTATGGGCAAGGACAAGCGGACGGTTTCACCGGACGATATTCGAACCCTATTGGGTGCGGAGTACGGTCGTTTGCAACCGGAACATGAAAAGTTGGGCAATGGTCCCGCGACCTATTATCGGATACCGGGATTTGCCGGTCGGATTGGCTTTATTGCGGCGGTGAGCCACTGTTTCTGTGAACAATGTAATCGGGTACGTCTGACATCGACGGGTTTTTTGAAGGCCTGTCTACAGTACAGTTACGGCATCGAGCTCAAGCCGTTGCTGCGCGGTGATTATCCGGATGAGGTCGTGGCGGCGGCCATGCGGGAAATCATTTTCCGCAAGCCGAAAGAACATCAGTTCAACAGAAAGTTTCAGTTGGTGCGGGAGAAAACGGCTATCCGGGATTGCGGTTACAATCCCGAGTTGGCACGAGCTTTCCGCGGATTGATTCATGAAGAGGACGCGGAGATGCACCATATGTCGTCCATAGGAGGTTAGGATGAAGGATATTTGCGGGACGGTCATAGCCGTCAATATCAGTGAACGCAAAGGAACGGAAAAGCGCGAAGTCGACGAGATTATTCTGAAAGAGGACTGGGGCATTGAGAATGATGCCCATGCCGGGAAGTGGCATCGACAAGTCAGCCTGCTCTCGTATGAGAAGGTGGAAGATTTCAACAAGATTGGCGGCGCGGTCGGTAACGGTGACTTCGGCGAAAACATCGTCGTGTCGGGCATCGATTTCAAGACCCTGCCTGTCGGAACGCGTTTTTACTGTAACGGCGTCGTACTGGAGTTGACGCAGATCGGCAAAGAATGTCATCAACATTGTACCATCTACCATCGAGTGGGCGATTGCATTATGCCGCGGGAGGGTGTGTTTACGAAGGTTATTACCGGCGGCGTGATTCGCAAGGGGTGTCGGATGTTTACAAAACCGCCGTTGACGGCGGCCATCTTGACGGCCTCGGATAAAGGATTTGCCGGAGAACGTGAAGATAAGACGACGGCGGTCGTACGGACCATGTTGGAAGAAAACGGTTATTTGGTTCGTGAAACAAAGATTCTTCCGGACGAACGGGATCAACTGGCGGCTTATATGAAGCATTTGGCGGATGAAACGGATACGCGGTTGTTGGTTACGACGGGCGGCACCGGTTTTTCCGAACGGGACGTGACACCGGAAGCGACGGCGGACGTGATTGAAAAAGCGGTGCCGGGTATCGGTGAAACGATGCGGGCACAGAGTTTGTCCATCACACGGCGGGCCATGCTTTCGCGGGCAACGGCGGGGATTCGCAAACGGATGTTGATTGTGAATTTGCCGGGCAGCCCCAAGGCGGCCGGTGAAGATTTGAGTGCCGTCATCAGCGAGTTGCGTCACGGGATTGAAATTCTGACGGGCTCGGCAAGTGAATGTGCGAGGACGTAAGCATGTATATAGTAGCCGGATTGGGAAATCCCGGTATCAAGTACGTCGGTACGCGGCATAACGTGGGTTATGACTGTGCCGACGTATTTGCACGGATGCACGGGGCGACTTTTACAAAGGAACAATTCACTGCGGCGTGTGCAACGGCGCACATTGCCGGGGAGAAAATCATGCTGCTCAAGCCGCTGACATTCATGAATTTAAGCGGTCGCAGCATTGTGCAGGCGATGCAGTACTTTAAGCTGACACCGGATCGACTCATCGTTTGTTATGATGATATCGACCTGCCGGTGGGCAGTATTCGTGTCCGGATGAAAGGCAGCGCCGGCGGTCATAACGGTATCAAGTCGATTATCGCGGCATTGGGCACACAGGACTTTCCACGGGTCAAAATCGGCGTCGGTGCAAAACCACCCGGCGGCGACCTGATTGCTCACGTGTTGGGGCGCTTCCCTGTGGAAGAGGGCGCGGCCGTGGACGATGCCGTCGAGCGGGCGGCGGATGCGGTGACGGCCTTGATTACGAACGGACCGGCATGGACCATGAACCGATATAATGCATAATAAGATGAAGAAGATACCATGTTATATTGTCGACCATGCCACGCAAAAAGTGGAGATGTGTCGAGCCGTTGACACGAACCGGGCGGAAGAAATCCTCCCGGGTTTTCGTCGTCTTCGGAAGCGGAAAGAAAATATATCGTTGCGATTGTTTATCTGTCGGAACGAGGAGGAAGGTCTGGACGTATTAAACGATGCGAAGACCTTTTTTTCGCATGCCTGTTATTATCCGCCCAAGGATATTTTCTATTATGATGCGGATATTGCGGATACGGATATACGGGAGGAACGCCTGCGGGTACTCGAGGCCTTGGCTGCGGGAAAATCGCTGTTCATCGTCACGACGATGGAGGCGGCATTGGAACGGATGGATGACATCAGCGGCAGTGTTCGCAGATGTCGTACTTTGCGTGTCGGTGATGTCGTCGATGCGGCGGCGTTACGGGCGGCCTTGACGGCGGATGGTTATCGGCGCATGAATCGGGTGGAGCAACCGGGTGAGTTGGCATCCCGCGGTGCGATTTTGGATATCTACGGCTATACGATGGATTTTCCGGTTCGGATTGAATTTTTCGATGATGAGATTGATTCCATCCGTTATTTCGACCCGCAAAATCAGCGCAGCGTGGAGAATATTACCGCCTGTGATGTCATCTTGCCGCAAACGGACGCTTCCGCAGCGGGCAAAACCTGTCTGGCTGCAGTCGTTGCGGCCGCGGGCGGCGTTCTAATTGTGGATGAGCCGGCTACCGCCATAGAGAATGCGGACCGTATGACGGCGATGTACGGAGAAGAGCTGGCCCGCCGGATGATGCCCCCGGAGACGTTGGCCGATTTGTCGGAGACCGCCGACATGTTCGCCTTTACCGTTTTTGAACAGCCCGTGGATGCATTCGTCGTCGAGCATATCCGCATTCCCACGGCCTCCGTACCAGCCTACCAAGGGGATATTTTTGGAATTTTGCGGGACGTTCGAAAGTGGCACGACAAGGGGTATGCCGTACACATTTACACGGCATCCCTCGCTAAGGCGCAACGAATCCTCGGAGAAGTGGTCGCCGCCGGCATGACGGCCGTGATCAATCCGGAGACATCGGAGGTGAAGGCCGTGGCCATTCACAGCGCATCGATCAAGAAGTCTTTCATTTATGAACAGCGTCGGGAAGTCTTTATTTCGGATACGGATATTTTTAAACGGACGGTACGACATCGTCGAAAACGCTATGAATACGAGGAGGCCGAGGCAATCACGGACTTCGGCGATTTACGTCCCGGAGACATCGTCGTCCATGAGAAGTACGGTATCGGTCGTTACCTGGGTCTGGATAACATCGGTGTTCAAGGGGTTCATCGAGACTTTCTGAAAATTGAATATAAACGAGGTGCCATCTTACATGTTTTGGCGACGAATCTGGATACCGTCCAAAAATATATGGGGAAAGCCGACGGCATCCAACTCAGCGACCTGGAAGGAGACCGCTGGACAAAGCGGAAAAATCGTGTCCGGAAAGAGGTTGAGGCGGTAGCGGAGGAGTTGGTGAATCTCTACGCGGAGCGGGCATCGGTACGCGGATTTCGTTTCGCCAAAGATGACGCCTTGCAGCGGGAGATGGAAGAGATGTTCGAGTATGTCGAAACGCAGGACCAGCTGGATGCAGTGGCCGCCATCAAGGCGGACATGGAAAGTGAGAAGGTGATGGACCGTCTTCTCTGCGGTGATGTCGGCTTCGGAAAGACTGAAGTTGCCATGCGAGCGGCGTTCAAGGCGGTTTTGAGCGGCAAGCAGGTGGCGGTATTGGTGCCGACCACCGTTTTGGCAAGACAACATTATGACGTCTTCACGAAACGTTTTCGCCAATTTCCCGTAAATATAGGCATGTTGTCCCGCTTCGTATCGCCTGCAAGGCAAAAGGAAGTCATCCGTGCCGTGAATGACGGACGGATGGACATCCTGATCGGGACCCATGCGGCCCTCGGTAAGGATATAAAATATCGGGATTTGGGGCTGGTGATTATCGACGAGGAACAACGGTTTGGGGTGCGTCATAAGGAACGGTTGAAGGCATTCAAGCAGTCGGTGGATGTCCTGACCCTCTCCGCCACCCCCATCCCTCGGACCATGTACATGAGCCTTTCCGGTATTCGGGATTTGAGCTTGTTGCGTGAACCGCCGTATGATCGACGGGCCATTCGTACCTATGTCATGCCGTATCGGCCAGAAACGGTGGCGGAGGCGATTCGACGTGAACATGCGCGGGGCGGGCAGGTCTATTTCGTGCATAATCGTGTTGAGAACATGGAAGAGACGGCGGATGAACTTCGTCGGATGTTGCCATCGTTGCATATCGCGACGGCACACGGTCAGATGAACCGTCACGTATTGGAGGACATTTTCGCCGATTTTGTCAATCGGGACATCGACGTGCTGGTGGCGACAACTATCGTGGAGACGGGATTGGACATCCCAAATGTCAATACCATCATCATTAACGATGCCGACCGCTTCGGTCTGTCCACGCTATATCAGTTACGGGGGCGGGTCGGACGCGGTAGTCGACGGGCCTACGCCTTTTTAATGTATCAACCGGGCAAGCAACTGAAGTCGGTCGCCGTGGAGCGTTTACAGGCCATCCGTGAGTTTTCGGATTTGGGGGCCGGGACGAAGGTGGCGATGCGGGATTTGGAAATTCGCGGCGCCGGCAGTCTCCTCGGAGACATGCAGAGCGGGCACATCGAATCCATCGGCTATGATTTATACTGTAAAATTTTGCGGGAGGCGGTGCGTAAGGCCAAAGGAGAAGCGGTGACACCGCATCGGGAAACTTTGGTTGATTTGAATGTCGACACCTTTATCCGGGATGATTATATTTCGGATGAGCATGACAAGTTGGAAATGTACAAGAAGTTCAACTTGATTCGGACGGAGGCGGAGCGGATGTCCGTCATCGATGAGTGTACGGACCGTTTCGGTGACATGCCGGATGCGGTGTATAACACCATTCGGATTGGCTATTTGAAGAATCTGGCAAACGGCATGGGCGTGACCGCCATTCGGGAAAACAACGATGCCATTGAAGTCACTTTTGATCCGAGCTCCGGTCGGATACCGCCGGCAACCCGGTTGGCGGACGTGTTACAAAATCCGGGGCCATTGGCTATTCGATACATCGGCGGTAAGGACCCCCTCTTGCAATTACGGGCAAAGGGCGATAAACTGGATGTATTGGAAGAATTGTTGAATCGTTTGAAACAGGGAGAAGGGGAAGAAACAACGGGTTAACCGTTCGCCGGTCGGAAAGCCGAGCGCATGAGAAATACGCAGGGGAGAACCCCGTGTACACAAGGGATGACCGATGGCGTCGTTTTGCGACGGGGGGAGTGTAATCGGTATCATCCGATGTCGGTATGGTGGGGTTACGTGTCGGTGAACGGTTATTTTCATTAGGAAAGAGGAGAATTTGAAAAGAACCGTAATTGTTGTCATATTATTCTTTTTCTTGCCGTGTCTCCATGCCTGCGGAACCTCACCGGCGGCGCAACCGGTTGAGCCGGAGGCGGCGGCACGACCTGCCCCGGTCACCGAGGAGAAGGTTGCTCTGCCGCCGGTGAAGAAAGGCGGAGATGTACAATTATTGCGGACGGCATTGGACGACTATTTGGCGCGGCCGCTGCCGGCAACGCAGGAAATCACCTTGCAGATTGAGCAGGGGGACGAGGTATTATATTCATTGAAGCCGGATCAACGGTTTCACGGTGCGAGTACGTTGAAGGTGAACGCATCGATGTTGGCCGAAGAGAAGCTAGCGGGGGAAACGGATACGGAACGGTCGGCGGTCATATTGGCGGCCATGCACTATGCCCTTGTCGACTCCGATAATGATGCATGGGCCACCCTTTTGAATTATGTCGATGAAGGTGAGATGCTCCGTTACTATGAGGGGACCGACATAACCATGGAGGAGATTGAGTCGAATATGACGACCGCACGCGCCATGGTTCGCTTGTTGCATGAACTGGATGAACATCGGGAAGCCTATCCGGATGTTATCGAGAACATGAAGCAGGCGGCCTTCACCTACGGGGCATCCGATTATCTGGACGGCATGATGAAATATGGCGATTATGTCGACCTGGGTCTGATCATGCTTCTGGATACGAAGCCGCCGATTCGCATCGCCACCTATATGAATAACTTATATGGGTACGAGGCGATGGAGGCCTGGGTAAGGGCCATTTGCCGTGCACTTTCGGAGGCGGGGTACGTGGAGTTGAAACGGGCGATACCGCCGGATGAAGTGACGGGTCCGCTTGAAGAAGTTCCGGAAGCGACGGATGAAAAACCGGGGCTATAAGGCATTTACGGCTACTGCCCGCCGGCATACGAACGGGGTGGTAGCGGGACGAAGAAAATAAAGGAGTAGTTTACCGGCCACCGCTGCGGAATTTACAACGGCAGCCGGACAGGAGGTTCAGTGATGGAGCGGGGACGTTTTTATCTGTTGCGGCGGATGACGCCGTATTTTATGAAGCATAAGGGGATTTTGTTGTTCGACTTGTTCTGTGCAGGGTTGACGACGGCATCGGAGATGATTTTGCCCATCATGCTTCGCAAGGTGACGAATTTGGGCATTCGCGACATCGGCGCTTTAACCGGTACGTTCATCTTGAAGTTGGCGATATTCTATCTGATTTTGAAAGTGATTGATATTTCCGCCTCCTATTTTATGGCCAGCATCGGTCATATTATGGGTGCGAAGATTGAAACGAATATGCGCAGCGATATTTACAGGCACCTACAGGAGCAGTCGAACAGTTTTTTTGATGAGGCGAAGATTGGCCATATCATGTCACGAATTACGAACGATTTGTTCGAGGTGACGGAGTTTGCGCATCACTGCCCGGAGGAATACTTTATCGGCTTGTTGAAGATTATCGTTTCCTTTTTGATTCTGGTTCGGATGAACACGTTGCTGACGGTGTTGATCTTTTTGATGATTCCCATCATGGTCGTCATGGCCACTTTTTTCCGTCGTCGGATGCGCCGGGCACAGGCGAATCAGCGAAAACAGATTGGCAATCTGAATGCGTCCATCGAAGATAGTTTGACGGGCATCCGTATCGTGAAATCGTTTGCAAATGAGGATATGGAGCGCAACAAGTTCGAACGGGAGAACCGGCATTTTCTGAATATCAAGAAGGATTATTATAAGAGCATGGCGGGCTTCGTGACGGTGACAAAGGTTTTTGACGGCTTCATGTATTTCATCCTCCTCGTTCTCGGCGCGGTGTTCATGATGCAGGGGAAAATTCAACCGGGTGATATGATTGCCTACGCGATGTATGTCTCCATGCTCTTGGCGACGGTGAAACGCATTGTCGAATTTACGGAACAGTTCCAGCGCGGCATGACCGGTATTGAACGCTTTGATGAAATCATGCGTTTGAAGACGGAAATCAAGGACCGGCCGGGCGCAAAAGCGGTTTCTCGTTTACACGGTGAAATCGTCTTCGATAAGGTCAACTTTCATTATAAGAACGATGATGTACCGGTGTTGAAGAACTTCAGCCTGCATATCCCACAAGGAAAGAACATTGCCATCGTGGGACCGAGCGGCAGCGGAAAAACGACCATTTGTAACCTGATTCCCCGTTTTTATGATGTGACGGACGGTCGTATCCTGGTGGACGGACATGATGTTCGGGATTTGACGCTGAAGAGTTTACGGGATAACATCGGCATCGTGCAGCAGGACATCTATTTGTTTTCCGGAAGCATTCGGGATAATATCGCCTACGGGCGACAGGACGCGACACCGGAAGAAGTGGAGGAGGCGGCTAAATTGGCCGGTGCATACGATTTCATCATGGCTTTGCCGCAAGGCTTCGATACCTATGTGGGAGAACGCGGAGTGATGTTGTCGGGCGGTCAGAAGCAACGGATTTCCATTGCCCGCGTCTTTCTGAAGAATCCGCCGGTCCTGATTCTGGACGAAGCGACATCGGCGCTGGATAATCGCAGTGAGCAGATTGTGCAGGAGAGTGTGGAACTCTTGTCCGAAGGTCGGACGACGTTGACCATTGCCCATCGTCTGACGACGGTTCGGGATGCGGATGAAATTATCGTGATGAATGACGGCGGTATTGTGGAGCGCGGCAATCACGAGACCTTGATGGCAGCAAAGGGCGCTTATTATGATTTGTATACGAAAGGCGGGATGTTGACATTTTAGGACGGATGAAAGGATGGCACGCCGTCTGTATGGCGGTCGTATTATTATTGTGCGGATGTGGTGAAGTGCGCGGTACACTGCGGGACGGACGTATCCAACGGTCGGAAAACCGTATCAGCGGCAGTTATGCCGAATTTGACGGCGCGGCGACGTATGAAATCCCGTTGGTCCGAAATGCAACGACGCGATTTCGCATCGCATCGACGACCTATGACGGTACACTGACGATTTCATTGGATGACGGTACACGGAACCTGTTTTTGAAGACGGCGCCGGCAGGCGAGTCCGTGACGGTGGACGGTCGGGAGACGAAAACGGTGACGGTTCACATTACAGGGAAGGCTCATGCGGGTGACTTCCTGATATTGTGGGACCGTGATGAAGCGTCGGAAAAGGAGTGAGGATGAAACGGAAATCGAAACGGAACAAAACCTTGGACCTGCCGCTCTCAGCGGGTGGGGCATATCTGAAAGAACTCGTCCGGTTCACCTCGACTACGGATGTAGAAAGTCTACGGAATCGAATGACCGTGGGCGATGCCTTTGCAGTGATGGCGGCCTTACCGGCTGCCTGTGCAGATTTGATCATCGTCGACCCGCCCTATAATTTGACGAAGGATTATCACGGACGCCGTTTTGGCAAGCGCAAGGCGGCCGACTATGCGGCGTTCACGGAACGCTGGTTGGCGGCGGCCGTTCCTTTACTCAAGCCGGGCGGTACCATGTATGTTTGCTGTGACTGGGCGACGGGGATTATTCTGGCACCGATTCTCGAAAAATATCTGCAAGTGCGAAATCGCATTACCTGGCAGCGGGAAAAAGGGCGCGGCGCCAAAACGAATTGGAAGAACGGGATGGAGGACATCTGGTATTGTACGAAGGGGAAGCCGACCTGTTTTAATCTGGCGGCCGTTCGGATACGTCGACGTGTCGAGGCGCCGTATCGTGCGGATGGAGAACCGAAAGATTGGCGGGAAACGGCATCCGGCCGTTTTCGAGATACCTGCCCATCCAACTTTTGGGATGACGTCACCGTTCCGTTTTGGTCGATGGCGGAGAATACGGCCCATCCGACGCAAAAACCGGAGAAGCTGTTGGCGAAGCTGATATTGGCATCGTCCAACCCGGGTGATCTGGTGTTTGACCCCTTTGCGGGTTCCGGTTCGACCGGCGTGACGGCGAAGAAGCTGGGGCGCGATTTCATCCAAGTAGAACAGAATGAGCAGTATTGTTTGTGGGGGCAGATTCGTTTGCAACGGGCGGAGACGGACCGCCGGATACAGGGCTTTGAGGACGGTATTTTCCGGGCGAGAAATATGTAGGGTATGCGGCAATCGCTTTCTCCCCTACGGTGCTCCTCGTGCATGCGGTAATTGCGGGCTTATGATTGACAGTTATTTGAAACCGTGGTAAGCTGATGCTAAGTATGAGGAGGCTACAATGTTTAAAAAATTTACGGTGAAAGATATTGTCTTTCTGGCAATCTTTTCGGCAGTGTTATTGGCCGTCGGCGGTCTGGTGATGCCGCTGGTCATGTTTACACATATCTATGCACTGCGGCAGTTGGTGTCGGCGCCGCTGTTCGCATTATTTTGTATTATCGCCATCTACAAGGTACCCAAGCCGGGAGCGTTGAGCATCATCGGTCTAATTACGGGCCTTGTTCTTTCCTTCATGTCACCGATTATGTTTTTCAACAATTTCTTCGGTGCCGTGATTGCGGAGTTGATTACCCTCTTGATTTTCAGAAGTTATGAAAAGCCGGCGGCACCCGTTTTGGCGGCGGGATTATACATCCCGTTAACCCTGCCTATTACGTTGGTATCGACGCAAATCATGAAAGGGAAATCCATTGCGGAGCAGATTAATGATCCGATGCAGACGGTGTGGATTGTCATCGGTACGTTTATCCTGTCATTTCTCGGCGCGTTCATCGGGAAAAAGATTGCAAAAGAGTTGAGAAAGGCCGGTAAACTGTTATGATGCCGCATTTGCGCGTGAAAACGCCGTTGTACCCGATAATATGTATATTGTCGGGTCTTCTTATTTTCTTTACAGGGTTGTTGTTCGTGAAGCAACCGTGGTTTCCGCTGTATTTATTGGCGGTGGCCTTACTCTATACAGCTTTCGGCTATTTTTTCATATTCATGAAGGCGGCCCTCATATTTGCCGTCATCGGCGGTATTACGTTCGGTTTGACGGTGATCTTCTGGCCGACGGAAAATGCACTTCAAAATTTCTATCGCATTTTCATTCTGGGCATCAGCGCCGTACCGACCATTTCCCTGCCGCCCATCCATTTGGTGCGGTGCATGAATCAACTGCACGTGCCGCGGTGGTTGACCATCGGCCTTTTGATTTGTATCCGGTTTTTCTATGTCATGGGAACGGAGATTGCCCGTATTCGTATGGCGATGCGGGTACGCAACATACGCGGGGCGTGGCACCCGAAGGTATGGTACCGCGCCGTACTGATTCCGTTCATGATGCGCTTATTCAGTATATCGGACATGCTGGCGTTGTCCCTGGAGACGAGGGCATTCAGCATGCGGGCGCCGGCAAGCATCTATCGGCGTATCCACGTGCGCGGTCGCGACATATTGTATTTCGGTCTGCTGGTCGGCATTATCTGTGTCGGCTTCGTCTTTAAGATTCAGGGGGTTCCATGGGCAACGGCGTGATAGAACTGGAGAACTTGACGTTTCATTACAGAAATTGTCCGCACAAGATTTTGTCGGGCGTCAATCTGACTTTGTTCGAGGGCGAATTCGTTCTGATTGCGGGACCGTCGGGCGGCGGCAAGAGTACGTTGTTGAAGCTCTTGAACGGCATTATTCCTTTCAGCGAAGCGGGTGATATCGAAGGAGATATCCGCTATCGGGGAACGTCCGTCCTATCAAAGAATGCGTATGAGCGGAGCCTGTTCACGGGGTCCGTTTTGCAAAATGCGGATGAGCAAATCGTCTATGAATGCGTGGAGGATGAGCTGGCTTTTCCGCTGGAAAATTTGAATTTGGATCCGGCGGAGATACGGGAACGGATTCGTAAGACATCGACCTGGATGCAACTGGATCCGCAGATGCGGACGGCGACGCTTTCGGGCGGGGAGAAACAGCGGCTGATTACGGCGGCGACGATGGGGATGGAGCAGAAGATATTACTGTTTGACGAGCCGCTGGCAAATCTGGATTTCAAGAGTTCGGCCGCCCTGTTGAAGTTGTTGCATCGTTGGACACGGACGTCGGGTTATACCGTCGTTTTCATAGAGCATCGGTTGGACTGGGTACTGCCCTATGCCGATCGGATTCTGTGGGTGGCGGACGGCGATATCCGTTCATTTGATGACGGCGCGGCATTTGAGAAGTTCTGGCAGGCTGACATCTATACGAATCTCTCGGATTATGAGCGGCGGAGTCGAGAGGGCGGAGAGGTGCTTATTGCGTTGGAGGACGTGAGCTGGTGCGTGCACGGACGGACAATCTTGCGGAATATTGATTTTACCTTGCGTCGGGGAGAACGCTGGATTATCATCGGCGATAACGGATGCGGTAAAAGTTCCTTTCTAAAAATGTTGGCGGGCTTGGAAAAGCCGACGAGTGGAAAGGTGACGTTTCATCCGTCATGGAAGCGACGGTTTGAGCACATCGGTTTCATCATGCAGAACCCGAATTATCAACTTTTCATGTCCGGTGTATCGGATGAGATTGCATTGAAGGCGAAATCGGCGGAAACGGCGGAACGGATGACTTCTTTGTTCCGGTTGGAATCGATGGCGGAGCGCCATCCCCACAGTTTAAGTGAGGGCCAGAAGCGGAAAGTCGGTGTGGCATCGATACTGGCAATGGAACCTGAGGTCCTGTTGCTGGATGAGCCGACCGTCGGACAGGACTATCGGAGTCTGAGCATGATGTTGTCGGGGTTTGAATTGTTGCAACGGGCGGGTGAACTTACCATGGTGACCATCACACATGATACGCGTTGTGCGGATTATCTGGGGGACAAGGTCCTCTGGATTCGGGACGGAGCCGTCTATCGTACGGGCGGTGCGGAGCTCCTGTCGGAGTATGCGGCAAGGGAACATGAAAAAGATTGACGGGACGATGCGAAGGCATCGTCCTTTTGCATAGCCGATCTCCGGTCGGCTTTTTTTGACATCCCGGCCGAAAAAACATACAATGGTATCATGAAGGAAAGGAGTGACTATGGGAAAGCGCGTGATTATCACCCTCATCGTGATGGGGATATTGTTATTGTTGTTGATTTTGTATAATCGGTTTATCGCAAATGGAAGGACGGAAGATATGGGGAATCGCATAAGCGGTCAAGAGGCCTTGGATATGGTACGAGGAGGCAATTGTTTCATCCTGGATGTCCGGACACCGGGCGAGTTTGCCGAGGGGCATGTGCGGGATGCAGTCAACATACCGGTCAACGCCTTACAAGCGCGGCTGGACGAGGTGCCGCAAGACAAGCGGATTATTTTATACTGCCGGAGCGGGGCGCGGGCAAATCGTGCCATGGACATGTTGCTGGCAGCCGGTTATGAAGATGTGTATAATTTCGGCGGGTTAAAGGACTGGCCGGAGAAACCGGTACGTTAGGAGCGGTTATGGAGCATTATAAAACAATGGCAGTGGCCTTGAAGCCGAAAGAAGATGCGGGGCCGTTTCTGACGCGTGCTGCGGAGATTGCACGGGCACGGAAGATTCATGTGATTCTCTGCTCGGTCATCGACGCGGGCATGCGTGGTTCGGCATTTTCCTATCGTGCCGCGGATACCGACCGGGAAAAGGCGGAACAGACCGAGGTGCTCACCCGGGCGGCAGATTATCTGCGCGGGGAGGGCGTGTCTGAGGTCAGTGTTTACGTAGGCATCGGATCGCCGCGGAAAGTTTTGGCACACGATGTTTCGGACATCTTCCACCCGGATTTGATACTCTGCGGTGACAGTACAGGTCGCCTGCGGGACAAGCCGCGGCATTTCGGTAACGTGGCCAATTATATTTTGCATTTTTCGGACTGTGATGTCCTGGTCATCCGCTAGCGGAGGAATCATGAAGTTTTTTAAGCACGGATTCCGCCTGCTGTTCATTGCATTGGCGGTATTGAGTATTTACATACCGTATCGAACCTATTCGGCGCCGGGCACATGGACGGACGGGCCGACCGGTCGTCGCTATACCTATCGGGACGGGAGCGTGCCGCGCAATACATGGATTGCAGATAGGGGGCAGGTGCACTATGTGGACGAAACCGGGACGGAAAGGACGGGATGGATTCGGGACGGAGACGATGAGTATTATGTAGCATCGCCCGGGGAGCCCTTGCGGGAGACGTTGAAAACTTTGGACGGACGTTTGGTGGCCTTCGATGAACAGGGGCATGCCGTGCGAACCGGGTTTTTCGTTCAGAACAATGCGTCATACTATATTAAGGCAGACGGTACATTGGCAAAGAACGAGGTCGTCGACGGCTATTATGCCGATGCGGAGGGCATTCTTACCCGCGTGGCGCCGGAGGGAAAAACCCGTTATCATCTGACCTTGGATCATCTTCGGGCATTGCCCGAATTTTCCGACATGTTTGCAGCCTATGATGCAGCCTTAACGCCGGAGGGGCAGGAGATTTTTTACGACGCGATTTGTCGCTTTAATGACGGCTACCTGGAAGGGGAGACGGTGAGTACGGTCGTTTTGCCGAATGACGTGCTGCGTGGCATGCCGGATATTCAAACCTTTGTGGACTTATATCGCTATCATCTGTTCATGCCCGGTCTCCGGGATACGGTCAATTACTATAAACCGGCGGTTGCGGGCCAGAGCAGCCTTTCGATGACGATGGATAATACGGGATGCGTACTGCGTTTATCACGTACCGAAACACCGCCGAAGGTGCTTGAAACCATACGGGCCGGAAGGGACCGGGTGGTCGCTGCCGCTTCCGCGGAAAAGGGCGACTGGGCGCGGATTACGGCGGCGGTCAATACCTTAATGGAAGGCTGTGTCTATAAAAAGGGGATGGAACGGCATCACTCATACGGCGTCTATGCGGATCATGCCGGGGTGTGCGAATCCTTTGCCACGGCCTTGACGGACATTTTGAATGAAATGGGTTACGAGGTGTTCTTACAGACGGGCTATTTGTATGGAGACGGTCCGGCGGCGGGCGGTGCACACGGATGGGTACGCATCCGCATCAACGACACATGGCGTGAAATCGACCCGACCACCTTGGCTGGCGGATCCGCTTCGGAATACATCTTGAAGACGAAAGAGTTTTTTGAAGCAAACGGATACGCCTATGCACAGGCCGGTCCGCTACCGGAATCCCCCTGATATACCGTTGCATCGCGTTGGCATGCGTTATCCGCAGGGATTCGAATGTCTTGCGGTTGTTCGGTCGTAAAATAGCGATTCATAACGGCATATAAAGAAGCAGGCGAATTCGCCTGCTTCTTTGTTTACGGTTCGGGAATCATCATGACCCGAATCAGCCGTTTATTTTTTATGTCAATGACTTTGAAACGATAGCCGGATACGACGATTGATTCGCCCGGTTTGGGGATGTGATTTAAGGTTTCGCTGATGAATCCGGCCAGATTGTCGTAGCCGTCGCCCGAGAGGTTCAAATGAAAGCGCCGGTTGAGGTCGTCCAGTTTACACATGGCGTCCACGGTGAAGGTACCGTCTCCGTTGTCACAGATTTCATCCGGTTCTTCCGCGTCAAACTCGTCACGGATATCACCCACCAGCTCTTCCAACAGGTCTTCCAAGGTGACCAGACCGGCGGTGAGACCGTATTCGTCCAAGACGATGACGATGTTGTGCCCCGTACGGCGCATCTCCGGCATGAGATCACCGACCGCCTTGCTTTCGTAGGTGAAGTAGGCGGGCCGCATATAGTCCCGTACGGAGAAATTCGTCCGATCCGTAATGAGCAGAAGGTCTTTCATATTCAGAACGCCGGTAACCTCGTCCTTGGTTTCGTTATAGACGGGGTAACGCGTAAATTTGAACGATTGAAAGATTTCCGCAACCCGCTCATAGTCGTCCGCTTCGTGGATGAAAATCATGTCGATGCGCGGCGTCATGACTTCGTCGGCGGAGGCGTCCGTAAAGGCGAGGATATTATTGATGAATTCTTTTTCCTCGGATTCCAGAACACCCTCCCTGTGGCCTACTTCGATGATGGCCTTGAGTTCCTGTTCCGTGATGACGCTGTCCTTCGTTTTATCCAGCTGCAGGACCTTCATCAGTACGAGCGAAACCTTGTTGATGAGAAAGACCACCGGGGTCAGGATAATCATCAGCAGGCGGATAATCGGCGCATAGAGCAGGGCGATTTTGTTGGCATGAATGGTGGCCATGGACTTGGGCAGGATTTCCCCCCAGATAAGCACGACCAAGGTCAAGATGCCCGCCGTCACGGAGACGGAGACATTCTTGAAGAAGTGAAGACTCAAGGCTGTAGCCAGGGAGGATGCCCCGATGTTGGCAATGTTGTTGCCCACCAAGATGGTCCCAATCATCTTTGTATGGTCTTGGAGCACCTTCTCCAAGGTGACGGCCCGCTTGATGCCTTCGGCCGCCATGGTCTGTATCCGTATCCGATTGCACGAAATGAGTGCCGTCTCTGCGGAAGAAAAGAATCCCGAGCAGAGCAGCAGAAAAATTAACAGTATGATTTTTAGAATCGAGTCACTGTCCAAACAACTTCCTCCTGACGGCGCGAACGCCTGATAATTGCCCATATTGTACCATAGCTCGGCCGAAAAGAAAAGCATCTTGAAACGGCGGAGACGGTATGTGCAGGAAACGGACGGTGTGACGCCGTAAAATACGGTCGAATTCCTTGACAGTACGGCTACTTGCGGTATAATGTACTTTATGAAGTTAATCTAGTAAAGGAGAAGGTTTATGAAGATGATTAAGGCGGGTATTATCGGTGCGACGGGGATGGTCGGTCAGCGGTTCATTAAGCTGCTGGAGAACCATCCGTTCTTTGAAGTTCGTGTTTTGGCGGCGAGTAAAAACAGTGCCGGAAAACGTTATGAAGAGGCGGTTGCGAATCGTTGGAAGATGGATGGTGACATCCCGGCATACGTACGGGATTTGACGGTGTTGGACGTGCGCCAAATCGACGAGATTGCGGCACAGGTGGATATGGTGTTCTCCGCCGTGGAGATGTCCAAGGAAGAAATCAAGGCCATCGAAGAAGACTATGCGAAAGCGGAGGTCGTGGTCGTGTCCAATAACAGCGCACATCGCTGGACACCGGACGTACCCATGGTGGTGCCGGAAATCAATCCGGAGCATCTGGCGGTGCTTGATGCGCAGAAAAAACGATTGGGCACGAAGCGGGGCTACATCGTCGTAAAGCCGAATTGTTCCATTCAGAGTTATGCCCCGGCATTGTACGCGTTGCGTGCATTTGAACCGTATGAAGTGGTGGCGTCGACCTATCAGGCGATTTCCGGTGCGGGTAAAACCTTTGAAACGTGGCCCGAGATGGTGGATAACGTAATTCCGTACATCGGCGGAGAGGAAGAGAAGAGCGAGCAGGAGCCGTTGCGGCTTTTCGGCAGCGTACAGGACGGAAAAATCGTAAAGGCACAGGAGCCCGTGATTACGGCACATTGTATTCGGGTTCCCGTTTCGGCGGGTCATTTCGCCTCCGTTTTCGTGAAGTTCCGTAAGAAGCCGACGAAGGAGCAAATTCTCGAGGCGTGGCGTAATTTCAAGGGGGAACCGCAGGCATATGACCTGCCGCATGCACCTGAACATTATATTCACTATTTTGAAGACAATGATCGGCCTCAGGCCAAAATGGATCGTGACATGGAAGGCGGTATGGCCGTTTCCATCGGTCGTTTGGCGGAAGACACGGTCTTTGATTATAAATTCGTGGGACTTTCCCATAATACCATTCGGGGCGCCGCCGGCGGGGCGGTTCTCATTGCGGAATTGCTTGCCGCAAAGGATATGATATAGAAACGGAGCAGGAGATGTTATTCAGAAGTACCAGAAACAAGGCGGACGTACGGACACCGTCCGCAGCCATCGTGCAGGGTATATCCGAAGACGGCGGATTGTACGTGCCGGAGGCGGTGCCCGTATTCGATAAAAGCATGCGGGCATTGGCGGCGTTGAATTATCGGGATTTGGCTTATGAAGTAATGAAATTGTATCTGACGGACTTTACGGAAGAAGAACTGCGCCAATGCATTGACAATGCCTACGGTCGGGGATTCGATACGCCGGAACCGGTTGAACTCGTTACCGTCGGCAATCGTCGGTTTCTGGAACTTTATCATGGTCGAACCATAGCCTTTAAGGACATGGCTTTGTCCATCCTGCCGCATCTCATGGTGACGGCGGCGAAAAAGAATAACGTCAAGGACGAGTTGGTCATCGTGACGGCGACCTCCGGAGACACCGGAAAGGCCGCAATGGCGGGCTTTGCCGATGTCCCGAATACGCGCATCATCGTATTTTATCCGAAGGACGGGGTCAGTCCCGTGCAGGAGCGTCAGATGGTGACGCAAGAAGGGCGGAATGTTCATGTTATCGCCATCCGCGGCAATTTCGACGATGCACAATCCGCCGTGAAGGCGATGATGGAGGATGCGACACTGCGGACACGGCTGGCGGAACGGGGCTTCCGATTTTCTTCCGCCAACTCCATCAACATCGGTCGACTGGTACCGCAAATCGTGTACTATGTCTACGCCTATACGCGACTCTTGGCGGAAGGCTCGATAGCCGACGGAGAAGAAATCAATATTACCGTGCCAACCGGGAACTTCGGTAACATCTTGGCGGCACACTATGCCCGTCGTATGGGCTTGCCCGTCCATAAGCTCATTTGTGCATCCAATGAAAACAAGGTCCTGTTCGACTTTTTCCAATCCGGCACGTATGACCGGAATAGGCCGTTTCATGTGACGACATCACCGTCCATGGATATTCTCATTTCTTCCAATCTGGAGCGACTCATCGACGAGTTGACCGACGGGGATACGAAGAAGACGGCTGACTATATGCGGGCGCTCGCCTCAAACGGTCATTACGCATTGGATGCCGGAATGCGTGAAAAGCTGACCGGTTTCAGTGCCGGTTTCGCGGATGTGGAGCGGACGGCACAACGGATACGGACGGTTCT
>JAUNUY010000004.1:146286-226313 GCA_030537935.1 Eubacteriales bacterium
TCAGTGCCGGTTTCGCGGATGTGGAGCGGACGGCACAACGGATACGGACGGTTCTTGAGACGGAAAATTATCTCATGGATCCGCATACGGCTGTAGCGGATGCCGTCTATGCCGACTACCGGCAGATGAGCGGGGATAAGCGGATGACGGTTATCGCCTCGACGGCGTCTCCATATAAATTTCCGAATACGGTTACAGGGGCCCCGGCAGGACGGGACGGAGACGATTTTGCCCTTTTTGAGACCATTCAATCGATGAGCGGCCGACCCGTACCGGATGCGGTCCGCGATTTATCGACGCGTCCGATTCTGCATGATACGGTGATTGATACAGCCGATATTGCGGAAACGGTGGTGCGTCTCCTGCATATTAATGCCTGACGGGTACCGAGAAAACACCGTGAAATATGCGGCGTCCCCCCTTGAAATCGGGGCATTTACGGGGTACAATGAAAGTAGCGTTAGGAGTTATAGTTTGCGGATTGAAAGGAGCATTCATGAACGCAGAGCAAGTAAAAGTTATGGGGGAAGCCAAAGGGTTTATCGCGGCATTGGATCAAAGTGGCGGTTCAACGCCGAAAGCACTGGCCCGCTATGGTGTCAGCGAAGATGCGTATAACGGTGAAGGGGAAATGTTTGACATGGTACACGCCATGCGGACCCGCATCGTGACGGATCCCGCCTTTGTTGCCGATAAGATCATCGGCACCATCCTCTTTGAACAGACGATGGATCGTCAGGTGGAAGGCAAGTATACCGCCGACTATCTTTGGGAGGAAAAGGGCATTGTGCCCTTCCTGAAAATTGACAAGGGCTTGGCGGCGGAAGCCGACGGTGTTCAACTGATGAAGCCCATGCCGGAATTGGATGCATTGCTGAAACGAGCGGTAGAACGGCATATATTCGGAACCAAGGAACGTTCCGTAATTCAAGCGGCTAACGAAAAAGGAATTCGTGCCGTTGTGGATCAGCAGATTGAAGTCGGTCGTCAAGTTTGCGCAGCGGGCTTGGTACCGATTTTGGAGCCGGAGGTGAATATCCAGATTCAAGATAAGGCCGAGGCGGAGGAAATTCTCAAACGGGAATTGCTGCGCGGCTTGGATAGCTTAAACGACGATGAAACGGTGATGCTCAAACTCAGTATTCCGACGAAGGTGAACCTGTATCGTGAACTGATTGACCATCCGCGTGTCCTTCGCGTCGTGGCATTATCCGGCGGTTACAGCCGTGACGAAGCCAATCAGCTGCTGAAGAAAAATGAAGGAATGATTGCCAGCTTTTCCCGTGCCTTATTGGACGGTTTGCAGGCGGATCAGAGCGATGCGGCATTCAACGAGACGTTGAAAGCTTCGATTGAATCGATTTACGAAGCATCGTGTTAACTGTGACTGAGGACGGCGGCCGGAGACGGTCGCCGTTTTCGTAAAAAAAGGGGGAGATTTTATGAACGGGAGCAATCATAATTACGACGGAAGAAATACGTCGCCGGGTCAGGGGGGACCCTATCATACGAACTACGGCGGCTATCCGGGCGGCGGACCGAATCGGAATACAGGAAAAATCCTGGCAGCCATTTTGATTCCGTTGGGCGTGCTTATTCTGGGGCTTATCGTATGGTTTGTATTTTTTTCCAAAGGGAAAAAAGAAGAAACCGTTGTGAAGGAAGAACAAACGGTGCAGTGGGATACACGTTATCCCGCGTCGCCGCAGGCATTGGCGGGTGCGGACTTCCTCATTTTTCATTCGGAAAAAGAGTCGGGGAACGAGGTATTGGTTCTGTATACGACGGATAAGCGACCCAAGGCCCTTGTATGGTCCGAGGCGGAGCAAATCGTCAATCTGCCGGCGGACAGCGGCTTGAAGACGAAGGACGTGTATCTGTTGGACGGTACACGCTGGGTACGTGGTGAAAGCAATCAGATGCCCTTGGCGGAGCATGTCATGGGTATTGCATCGAGTAGCCGGGATATAAAAAATGTTGCAGGTCAGACGCTTGTGACCGCTTTCACGGCGAATGACATCAATCGTCCGCGGGAGACCCGTTATGCCGAAGAGATGAAGAATAAGAAGGACGAAGAACGGAAAAAAGAAGAAGAAAAACGGGAAAAGAAAAAAGAGGAAGACGAGAAGGAAAAAGAGAAGGAAAAAGAGGCGGAAGAAAAACTCGAAAAGAAGAAACGCGAAATGGAAGCGAAAGAGCGGGAGTTGGATCGGCGAGATGCGGAACTCAGTGAGCGGGAACGGGCCGCCGCATGGCGGCTGGATATGCATAACCGTTATGCGTACTGGGACTATAACGACACCTATTATTATGATAACGGGTTCATCTTCCCGGACAGCGATGTTCGCTACCTGTCGGAAGACGAGTTGTGGACGCTGGGACAAGGAGACTTGCGTCTGGCGTTGAATGAAATTTATGCCCGCCACGGATACATCTTCAAGGATCAGGATTACTATAATTACTATGCCAACTTTTCGTGGTACTATCCCAGCAACCATGCCAACGATATGACGGCACTGGGGTTTAATGAGATTGAACGTTATAATGCGAACCTCATTATTGACAGAGAGAAGGCTTTAGGCTATCGATAAAAGAGGGCGGGCGGCGGCCCGCTCTCTTTATATACGGGAGACCGATATTGCGGCGTTTTTACAGGTGGGGCGCTTGTATTTTTCGAAGCATGACGGATGTCGAAATCCCTTTTCAGAGCCGATGATTTCTCTATTGACAAAGCCTCAGCCCTCATGTATAATCTACAAGTGTGTTGCGAAAAATCCGTACGCACGGGGTGTGGCTCAGTTTGGCTAGAGCACCCGGTTTGGGACCGGGAGGCCGCAGGTTCGAATCCTGTCACCCCGATGATTGATGCGGGTACGCTCGTCGACGTTCCGTCGGCCTGAGGGTGACGCATTGACCGTATGTGCCTGTAGCTCAGTAGGATAGAGCAATGGCCTTCTAAGCCATGTGTCAGGGGTTCGAATCCCTTCAGGCACGGTATATGGTGGGTATGGCGAAGTTGGTTATCGCGCCAGATTGTGGCTCTGGAGGCCTCGGGTTCGAATCCCGATATCCACCCTCTCAACTGAATAGTGGGCTATCGCCAAGCGGTAAGGCACAGGACTTTGACTCCTGCATTCGCTGGTTCGAATCCAGCTAGCCCAGCTTCGGGATATTAGCTCAGTTGGTAGAGCACTTGACTTTTAATCAAGTTGTCCGGGGTTCGAATCCCCGATATCTCACGCTATAAACACACGAAAAAAGCACCCGGAGGTGCTTTTTTTCATATTATGGGGGAGAGGATTAAGCCCTGCTCCCGAGTTTTTGATCCAAGAGGTAGATGGAAGCGCGGTCGCCGTCCAAAAACTTCAGCAAGTCTACCAGGGAGGTGAAGGAATCTTCTTCTTCCACTTGTTCCGTGACAAACCAACCGAGGAAAATTTCCGTCGCATAGTCGTGCTCATCCTTTGCCAGTCGCATCAGTTTGTTGATATGACCGGTAACCATCTTTTCGTGTTTCAATGCCGTTTCAAATACCTCAATGGTATTGTCGTAATCGGCTTTGGGGGTTGCAATCGCGGTTAGTACAACATTCGCACCCTGCTCGTTCATGTAGTCAATCATCTTTTGACCATGTTCGAGTTCTTCCTTTGCCTGCTCCGCAAAGAAGTGTCTGAAACCGTTGAGATTTTTTTGTGCAAAATATTGTGCCATCGCTTTGTAGATATATGCCGATTCGTACTCACGGTTAATTTGTTCGTTTAATGCCGTTTCCATGTTCTTACTGATCATGTGTATCTCCTTTCAATTTTGTTCTAGTATCATTATAGCAGTTCTTCTCGACCTGCTTATGTCCATTCTATTAATTTAGTGTGAAGTTTACCGTCCGGATGCTGAAAAGTAGAATTGTCCCGCCTTTTCAGACGGTGCAATCTTTGCTATAATGGGGGCACGGAGGAGAGTATGTTACGATTAAAAATGTATTTTGCGGAGAATAAGTCATGGATTGCCATCCTGAAATATATTCTCATATCATTGGTTATTTCAGCAGCGGCCATCATCATTGATGCCGGTGATTTTACGTTCAAGGAATATTTGCCGGGCTTCATGATGACGTCCATGGAACTGTCCCGGACCATCTTGACCACATTGGTCGGTTCTCTGTTAACGATTACCACGTTTACCTTCTCGACCATCTTGACGGTGCTCAATATCTATACCTCGAATTTCACGCCGCGTATTGTCTCCAACTTTTTACGGGACAAGATACCGATGAAGGTCATGGGTATGTACATCGGCGGGTTTTTATATTCCATCATCAATCTGACCGTGCTGAAAGAGGAGCAGACGGAGAAGCTGTTTATTTCCGGGATGGTCGGCGTCGTTTACGCCATCGTCGCGTTGGGCTATTTTATCAGTTTCGTGGCAAAGGTTTCACGCAGCATCCAGACGGGGAACGTCATTGCCCGTCTGACGGAAGAAGCGGAGGATTCCATCCGGGCGGCGTTGGATGATATCGGCGATGATTTTGACGGTATGACGCGGTCGGTATCGACCCGTGAGATGCGGGATATTGAAAGTGGTGAATCCGGTTATTTGGAAGCGATTGAGATGGAGCACATCTTTGAAATCATGGGTGAGGAGGATGCCGTTCTTGAAATTCCGTGTCGTATCGGTCAGTACGTGTCCAAAACGGCACCTGTTCTCCGTTACGGTGGAACGGCCTTTCCGGATGAGGAAACCGTCAAAAAATTACGGCATTGCTTCGTCATTCAATCCAAGAAGGAGGTAGAGACGGACTATCACTTTGCAGTGACGAAGTTGGTGGAGATTGTTTTGCGTGCCATATCACCCGGTGTGAACGACCCGAATACGGCCATTGCGGCCATTCATAAAATCGGTGAGTTGGTCGGTCTGATTGCTTCCTATGAGATGGAGAAAATGATTCGAAAAGAGGGCAGTCCTCTCTTGGTGAAATACCGTTATGTGGATTTGACGGAAGAGCTGCATCTCGATTACGAGCAAGTCGTGCATTACGGAAAAAGTGACATCTCCGTGATGCGTGCCGTATTTCAAAGTTTACAGACCGTCTACGATATGGCGGCGCCGGGAAACCGGGCGGCTGTGGAGACCTTTGAGCAATATGTCTATGACTGCGTTTGTGATGAGTTCAATCATCCGGTGAACCTGAAAAAAATTACAGATTTCCGGCTGGAACGGGTGCATGAATCCGAGGTGTGAGGCTTTTGACAGGCGGGTGACGGAGCATACCGGCCGCCCGCTCCTTGCATTCGTCCCGAACATTTTAACGGGGCGCCGGCCGGAAAAAATCCGTAATATGCGAGCGGATTTTTCGGTTGACAAGGAAGCGAATTGTGATATAATAGCGTAGTAAAGTTTCGGGATCATAGCTCAGCTGGGAGAGCACCTGCCTTACAAGCAGGGGGTCACAGGTTCGAGCCCTGTTGGTCCCACTTTATTTGGCGATGTAGCTCAGTTGGCTAGAGCACATGGTTCATACCCATGGTGTCAGCAGTTCGAATCTGCTCATCGCTACTTTTTATTTGTCATGAATAATCGCTGAAGCGGCAGAGAAGGACTCTTCCGTTGCGGCGATATTTTTTTGCGGACGGATGACGTTATGTTCATGAAAAGACCCCCTGTCAGGACAGGGGGTCTTTTTGCATTATATGCGCTTACTTGCGGTAGCAGAATAACAATCTGCGTTCCGTCGTGTATGCTTCGGCACGCTGACAGGTAGCGAGAATCAAAATGTTGGAATCGGTTGTCAGGGGACTGTCCTTGAGCCCCGTTTCCTGATGCATCATGTCAATCCATGCCTGAAATTGTTCCTTGTCATCAAACTTCGTCTGATACAGCGGTGTCGTTTCCGGCACGCTTAAAACGGCGAGGACTTCGTACTCATGATAGGTACCGTCCTTGGTTGTCAGATTCACCTTGCGATGGGCATCGAAGAATGCCTTATCCTCATATTCATCCAGCGCGGTGAAGAAAGTCCGCTCACCATAGGTCAAACTCGTATCCACGTTATGGCCGAAGATGAAGTTGACATTGTCGCTGAAGTCGGGCTTGTTGTCGCCGTCCAGAAAGATACAACCGGCAATGGAATCTTTTCCCTCAAAGCTGCGTCGCAGATAATATTCGTTATCGTCCGCCTTATAAACGACGGGGTAGCTTATCGACGTGCCGGGAATGTCCACCCAAGCGACGGTATCCGGATTTTGCGCCAAGAGCTTATCAAAGTCAACTTGATACCCGTCTTTGTCCGACGACGGTTTCACGTACTCCTTGGTCAGCTTGCTGCTTTCCTCCTTGATGGAGTACCCCGTAATCAGATGCATGCCGATTTTTACCGCACTAACAATGAAAACAACCAGGCAGAGAACGAAAAGAATGCGTTCGATGAGTCGTTTCTTCTTCTGTTTCGGGTCCTCAGGTCCGGGAGTGCCCGGCTGCGGTCCGTTCGGATACGGACTGTTATTGATATTCTTCTTCATATATCCCACCTCCAAAACTTGCACTGAAGTTCGGTTTATTATATCATAAAGAAAATGATTATTCAAATAGTTACGAGGTGTTCATGGATAAAATATTGTTGATCGGGATGCCCTCTTGTGGGAAGACGAGCATCGGGACATGCTTGGCGAAAATATTGCATTATACGTTTATTGACACGGACCGGCTCATTGAAGAAAGAGCGGGCATAACGATAGCGGAAATCTTTGAGGCCTCGGGTGAAGCGGCATTCCGGCAGTTGGAGACGGCATGCATGCAAAGCTGTGCGGACGAAACGGATGCCGTGATTTCCGCGGGCGGCGGCGTTATCCTGCGACCGGAAAATATGGCCCCCTATGCCGATGACGCCACGATGGTGGTTTGGATAAGACGCGATATGGCGGGGTTACAGGTCGGCGGGGCGCGTCCGCTCAGTACTTCGCGGGCGGCACTGGCCGAGATGTATGAAAAGCGCCGGCCGCTGTACGAGCGCTATGCCGATGAAATTGTCGACAATATCGGCGTGTCGGAAACGGCACGGCACATTGCGGCGATGGTGCGCGCCCGTATGCAAGATCGTTAATGCGGGGGTGCATGCAAGGACCCTGTCGGCCTGTTACGGGACGGGTGTCGGGGGTGTTATCCGGGGATTTACTTGTGTTCGCAGCGTCCTCGTTGTATAATACACTTCAGAAGAAACACCTTACGACACGCTGTCGTTAGAAAGGCATACATGTTTAAAGATAGTAAATTAAAACGATTCCGGCATCTGTACGACAGATGGCCCGTGCCGTTTCTGATTCCCCTGATATTGGCCACGGTGCTCTTGTACTCGGCCGATTTCCGGTACGGTCTGGTCGGTACGGTCGTGACGATTGTTTACGCTGCCGGTTTGATTGCATTTGCCCGGCGTCGGCAGATGATTATACGAATGTTGCAAGGCGAAGAGGCCATGCATCATGACATGGTTCCGCGGCAGTTGCTGGATTGCATGCCGCAACCCTACGCCCTGTTGGCGGAGAACGGTGATATTTTGCGGATGAACGATGCCTTCGAGGCACTCATTGCAGATGAGGAAAAATGCCATCTGAACATTACCGCCGTTCTGGGCGGGGCGTTGAATGTGACCGCCGGTGACGCACCGGATGGCACCGAGCATCGGTTCAAGTACGGTGAACGGTATTTTCGGGCACAGTTTTATCATCTGAACGGCGGCCCGACGGGGCCGGAGCGTTTGATTGTCTGTTTTCTGACGGATCAGACGGACATTCGTCGCCTGAAACGGAAGAATCGGGATCAACGTTTGGTACAGGGGCTCATCTATATTGATAACTATGAAGAAGTCATCCATGATTTGGATGACGTGCGCCGGGCACTCATTTCGAGCTTGGTCGAGCGGCGGATTCGACAGTATTTTATGGACATCAACGGTATCATTCAGAACTTTGAGCGGGACAAGTATTATGTCTTGATTCAACATAAATATCTGAATCATTTACAGTCGAAGAAGTTTGATATTTTGGAGGACGTGAAGACGGTTAACGTGGGCAACGACATCCCGCTGACGTTGAGTATGGGTTTCGGAGACTACAGTGCCATCTATCAGGAATCCTATGAGTCGGCCTTGGCGGCCGTGGATCTGGCCTTGGCACGCGGCGGTGATCAGGCCGTGGTCCGGAGTAAGGATAAGGTCTATTATTATGGCGGCCGTTCCAAGACGGTTGAGAAAAATACCCGGGTCAAGTCCCGCGTCAAGGCACATGCACTGCGTTCGGTTTTCAAGGGCCGTGAGAAGATTATGGTCATGGGGCACCGGTTGGCGGACATTGACTGCGTGGGTGCCGGTATCGGCGTATATACGATTGCCCGAATCATGAACAAGGAAGTTCATATCGTACTGGATGAGGTTATCAGTTCGGTTCGTCCGTCCGTGGATCGTTTTTTGGAAGATGAAAACTATCCGCCGGACATGTTCATTTCGCCGGATCGGGCACGGGAGATTATCGGGAACGATACGACGCTGGTCTTGGTCGATGTGAACAAGCCGGCCTATACGGAGGCGCCCGACCTGATTGAACGGGCGGGACAAATCGTGGTTATCGACCATCATCGACAGGGGTCGGACGTGGTGAAAAATCCGGTTCTTTCTTATGTTGAACCTTATGCGTCATCGACCTGCGAGATGATAACGGAAATTTTACAATACATTTCCGATACGAAAATCCGGTTTGACCGCAAGGTGGTGGATGCCCTCTATTCGGGTATTCTGATTGATACCAATTATTTCAATAACAAGGTCGGCGTCCGAACCTTTGAGGCGGCCGCCTTCCTGCGAAAAAACGGGGCGGATTTGGACGGCATCCGGAAGATGCTCCGGGAAGATGAAAATCGTTTCAAGGCGAAGGCACGTACCGTTGCCGAAGCGAAAACCTTTCGGGAAGGTTTCGTTATCGGCAGTCTGGACGGAAACGCCCTGGCATCTCCGACGGAATTGGGGGCACAGGCGGCCAACGAGTTGCTGAATATCAGCGGCGTTCGCGCCAGCTTCGTATTGACGGAGAATGCGGGTATTATCTATATCAGTGCACGTTCGATTGATGAAATCAATGTCCAGATTATCATGGAGCGTCTGGGCGGCGGCGGTCATCAGACCGTGGCCGGGGCACAGATGCAGGGTGTCAGTCCGGAAGAGGCACGGCAACGGGTCATTGATTTGGTGGAGACGATGTTGGCGGAAGGAGATTTATAATGAAAGTTATTTTGTTAAAAGACGTGAAGGCATTGGGCAAGCGAAACGACATCGTGGACGTCAGTGACGGCTATGCCCGCAACTTTCTCTTAAAGAAAAAATTGGGCGTTGAGGCGACGACGAAAAATTTGAATGACTTGAAGTTGCAACAGGCCAATGCGAAAAAACGGGCACAGGAGCGTTTGGATGAGGCGAAGGCCTTGAAGAAAAAGGCGGAAGCGACCACCTTACATTTGAAAATCAAGGTGGGTGAGGGCGACCGTGCCTTCGGCTCCATCTCTACGAAAGAGATTGCGGATGCGGCGGCGGCCGCCGGGCTGGTGCTGGATAAACGGAATATTCAACCGGAGGCGCCGATTAAGGCATTGGGTACTTTTACGGTGCCGGTGAAGCTGCATCCCGAAGTGGTTGCGGATTTGAAAGTTGTCGTTGAGAAGGAGTAGTGATGGCGGATTCGGATATCATACGTAGGCAACCGCCACATGCCGTCGATGTGGAGCGGGCGCTCATCAGTTCCGTACTCCTGGGGACGGATCAAATGCAAAATGTGGCCGAGATTCTGAGTCCGGCGGATTTTTACGATAAGCGTTACCAGATCATCTATGAAAAGATGTATGACATGTATCGGCGCAGTGTAACATTTGACGTGAGTCTTTTGGCGACCGCACTCAAGAGCGGACCGATGCCGGAGCTGGGCGGCATTGATTTTTTGCGACAGTTGTTGCAGAGCGAGGCCAGTTCGGTAGCGGCCACGCGTTATGCGGAGGAAATCAGGGAGAAATCCATCTTGCGGCGGCTCATCCGGGACTGCGACACCTTGATTGACAGGGCGTATACCGGAGACGGCACGGTGACGGAGATTTTGGAAGAGGCGGAGCGTCTGATTTTCGCCTTGGTTCAAAAAAGGCGAACGACGGATTTCGCGACCATGCGGGACGTGATGTTGCGCGTCATCGACAGTATGGAGGAAAATGCGAAGAAAGAGGGCCATGTGACGGGGGTACCGTCCGGGTTCAAGGATTTGGACGAGCGGACCTCGGGCTTTCAAAAATCCGATCTCATTCTCGTTGCGGCACGGCCGGCCATGGGAAAGACGGCTTTTTGTTTGAATATCGCATTGAATGCCGCCATGTCCGGTTATACGACGGCGGTCTTCAGTTTGGAGATGTCGGCGGAGCAGTTGGGTACTCGTTTGCTGTCCATGGACAGCGGGGTTGACAGTCGGAAAATACGAATCGGTAAGCTGGACCGCGGCGAATGGGACCGGGTTCTCGTCTCTTCGGACAAGATGGCGGGGACGGAGTTGCTGATGGATGACACGGCCGGTATCTCCCTGGGTGAGGTCCGATCCAAATGCCGCAAGGCGAAAATTGAAAATAATCTGGGCCTCGTGGTCATCGATTACCTGCAGCTGATGACGGGGAGCGGACGAGAGAATCGGCAACAGGAAATATCGGAGATTTCGAGAGGGCTGAAACTTCTGGCCAAGGAGCTGGAGGTGCCGGTCATCGCCCTGTCGCAGCTCTCGCGTGCCTGCGAATCGCGGCAGGATCACCGGCCCATGCTTTCGGATTTACGTGAGTCGGGCGCCATTGAGCAGGATGCCGACGTCGTCATGTTCCTATATCGGGATGAATATTACCATGAGGATTCCACGGATAAGGGCTTGGCGGAGGTGATCATCGCCAAGCAGCGTAACGGTTCAACCGGTACGGTGAAGCTGACGTGGATTGCGGAACATACACGATTTGCCAACTATATCGATGCACAAGCATACGAAGGAAATTGAGATGAAAATCAGAGACTATGCGGCATACGGATTTGACGATATCAATCCGTTCACGAATTATCAGAAGGAGATGGACCGGATTATCGGGGCACTCGAGGGGGTGCCCCGTCTTTTGTTGCATGCCTGTTGCGGACCATGCAGCAGTTACTGTCTGGAGTACCTCTCGCAATACTTTGAAATCACGGTCTTTTATTATAATCCGAATATCTGGCCGAGTGACGAATATGACTTGCGGATTGCCGAACAGAAGTTGATCATCGCACATACGAAGGCCGTCCATCCCATCCATCTGGTAGAGGGGGCCTATGATACGAGTCGCTATTACCGAGCGGTACGCGGTTTGGAAGATGAACCGGAGGGTGGGCGGCGCTGCCACACCTGCTATCGTCTGCGCCTGGAAGAGGCCGCACGCGTGGCGGCGGCTCTGTCCTTTGATTATTTTACGACGTCCTTGACCATCTCACCGATGAAAGACCCCCATGTGCTCAATGCGGTGGGCCGGGCGGCCGGTGAAAAATACGGGGTCCGGTATCTGAATTCGGACTTTAAGAAGAAGAACGGTTACCGTCGTTCCGTTGAGATTGCACGGGCATTGGACGTATACCGTCAAGATTATTGCGGATGTATTTTTTCAAAAAGGAGTCGGGATGCGAAACATTACGGGAACGACGAAGCTCTTGGCACTGCTGGGCGATCCGGCGCGACACTCGCTGTCGCCGACCATTCATAATGAAGCCTGTAAAGCCGCCGGCGCGGATTACCGCTATCTGGCATTTGAGCCGGGCAACCTGGAGATGGCATTAAGGGGCCTTCTTGCACTCGGGGCACGTGGTTGTAACTTGACCATGCCTTATAAGCGTGCCGTTATTCCCTTCCTGGACACGGTGGATGCGGAGGCGACGCTGTGCCAATCCGTAAATACCGTTGTCATGGCGGATGGTCGAATGACGGGATATACGACGGACGGTCGCGGTTTTGTAGAGGCCGTGCGGTCTCGAGATATTGATCCGGCGGGTCGTCGGGTGACGGTGCTGGGGACGGGAGCAGCCTGTGCTTCCATTCTGACGGCGATGCGGTCCTTGCCGGGAACGACACTGACGGTATACGGACGTCCGGGGGACTCGTTTCATGAAACGGAGCAGCTCTGCACGCGCTTGGATTCGGAGAATATCCGCCTCGGATATCTTTCGGAGACGGAACGGTTGCGGCGTGATATACGAGATGCGGATATTTTGGTCAATACGTCATCCGTCGGGATGAACGGCAAGGACAGTCTTTTACCGTCGGGGTTATCCCTACATCGGCGGCAGGTCGTGGCGGACATCATTTATGAACCGGCGGAGACGCCGTTGCTGGTGACCGCACGTCGCAGCGGTTGTAAGTATTTCAACGGTCTGGAAATGTTGATACAACAGGCACGGCTCTCGTTTGAGTATTGGACCGGGGAGCAGTTTAATCTGGCCGACGTTCGCGTGGCGGTTGCGGCGGAAATGGCGCGACGAAACGGCTATAACGGATAGGACATGGTCTTACCGATCCATGTATCGCATCAACGAAAAAGCAGGCATTCATCTGTAGATGAATGCCTGCTTTTTGTTTTACTAGATAAGTTGTGCGTGTGGAACCTACTCGTTCATCAGGTGCAGCTTGTCGAAGAGGTGGAACAGAAGACTCGTAATGATGCCGACCATGCAGGCCAAAACCATGCCCTTGAGTTCAACCCCGCCGATGGATACGCTCACCCGACTCAGGCCGGTCACGAAAATGACGGCGGTCAGGATGAGGTTCTTTGTTTTGGAATAGTCTACTTGCTTATCGACCAGGAGCCGAATGCCGGAGGTGCCGATCATGCCGTAGAGTAGAAAGGTCACCCCGCCGATGACATTCCCCGGAATACTCTGTATTAAAGCGGAGAACGGGCCGATAAACGCCATCGCGATGGAGCAGATTGCCGCACCGGCGATGACATAGACGCTGTAGACCTTGGTGATGGCCATGACGCCGATATTCTCACCATAGGTCGTGGTCGGTACGCCGCCCGCAAAACCGCTCAACATCGTCGAAAAGTTATCGGCGAAGATGGTGCGGTGCAAGCCCGGTTTTTTCAGTAAATCCCGGCCGATGATATTGCCGGTGACGACCTGGTGCGAGATATGCTCGGATAGGATGACGAGCATCGCCGGGAGCATGGTCAGGGAGGCCCGCAAGCTAAACGAGGGCGCCTGAAAATGCGGCAAGGTAAACAGGGACGCTTCGCGGATGGGGGTAAAATCCACCTGTCCGAAGAGCGCCGCGGCCACATAACCGGCCACGATGGCCAGAAGAATCGGGATGGTGGCGAAGAAACCCCGGAAGACGATGGAAGCCAGGATGGCGGTACAGAGGGTGACCAGGAATACGGTCAAATCCCCGGCATCGGCCACAATTTTACCGTCCGCCATGATGTGGGCACCGATTTCATTGGCACGTCCCGTCGGCCCCGTCACCGTCAAACCGGCCAATTCAAAGCCGATTAACGCGACGACGGAACCCATGGCCGCCGGCGGCAGACAGATGTCGATCCATCGCGTACCGAATTTATAGATGATACCCGCCAGGATACAGCCGCAGAGGCCGGTCGTGATGAAGGCACCCTGTGCATAGGTGAAACCGCCCTGATTGGCGATGATGATGGCACCCGGTCCGAGGAAGGCAAAGCTGGAACCCAGGTAGGCGGGTGATTGCTTGCCGGTGATGAAGATGAACAGTAGCGTACCGATGCCGTTCATCAAGAGAACGATACCCGGATGGATACCGAAGAGCAGCGGGACCAAGACCGAAGCGCCGAACATGGCAAAGGTATGTTGCAGACTGAGGGGGATGAGAAGTTTTGCCGGCACCTTCTGATCCACCCGGATGATTTCTTTATTTTTCATAGGACCCCTTTCCGTTATCCGTTCCATTATAGTATGGCGCGGGCGTGTCGGCAAGTACGAAGATGAGGACAATATGATTTTTGTCACGATTGATGGCCATTCTTTGGTTTGCTGCCATGATGTCCGTCACACGGCCATATCGCATATGGAAGTTCAAGATATAAAATGTTGTTCAGACATGGCACAAAAAAAGTACCCCGGAATACCGGCTGCCTTCCAAGAAAGCAGCCGGGTAACCGTGATACAATGTATGGAAAGAAGTTTATTCAACTTCGATCTCGTATAATTTGGAGAGGCGCAGATAATGTTCGTATTTTCTCTTCGCTTCTTTTTCAGCGATGGCGAACAATTCTTCCGCACGCTCCGGATTCTTACGCAGCAAGGAGTTGTAACGTACTTCGCCGCGGATGAATTCCTGATAGTCGCCTTTCGGCTTCTTGCTGTCCAGCTGGAAGGGGTTTTTGCCCTCGTCCGCCAGGCGCGGGTCGAAGCGGAACAGATGCCAGTAACCGGCCTCTACGGCTTTCTTCTCTTCGGACTGTGCATTGACAAGACCCTTCTTGATACCGTGTGCGATACACGGAGAGTAGCAGATAACACAGGAAGGACCGTCGTAGCTTTCAGCCTCTTTGATGGCCTTGATACACTGTGCATTGTTTGCACCCATGGCAACCTGTGCGACATAAACGTAACCGTAGCTCATCAAAATTTGAGCAAGGTCCTTCTTCTTCGTTTCCTTACCGGCAGCCGCAAACTGTGCAACGGCACCCGTATTCGTGGCCTTGGAAGACTGACCGCCCGTATTGGAGTACACTTCCGTATCCAGGACGCAGATATTGACATCGTGACCGCTGGCCATCGTGTGGTCCAGACCGCCGAAGCCGATGTCATAAGCCCAACCGTCACCACCGAAGATCCAGTGTGATTTTTTCGCGAGGAAATCGTGGTCCGTGAGGACTTCGTCACATTCCTTGCAGGAAGTCTCCTGTGCGCGGAGCAGGTCATACAACTTATCGGCCGCTACCTGGTTCGCATCACCGTCGTTGACGGATTCAAGGTATTCCTTCGCGGCTTCCTTAATTTCTTCACTTTCCGTGCTGTCCATGATTTTGCCGACGGACTCAATCAGTCGGTTACGAATCGTATCATGTGCCAGGAACATACCGTAGCCGTATTCGGCATTATCCTCGAAGAGGGAGTTTGCCCAAGCCGGACCACGACCGCGTTCGCTGACAGTGTACGGTGTAGCGGGAGAGGAACCGCCCCAAATGGAGGTACATCCCGTTGCGTTTGCAATAACCATGCGTTCGCCGAAGAGCTGCGTAATCAGTTTTACGTACGGGGTTTCACCGCATCCCGGACAAGCACCGGAGTATTCCATCAGCGGACGGCGGAACTGGGAACCCTTCACCGTAGACGGTTTGAATTTTGCCAGCACCTCGTCGTTTACCGGGAGCTTGTTGCCGTAATCGAAGATGGGTTGTTTTTCCACCTGCGTACCCAATGGCTTCATCAAGAGGGCCTTGTTACCTTTCTTGCCCGGACATACGTTGGCACAAGCGCCGCATCCCGTACAGTCAAGCTGGGATACGCTGATGCGATAGTGCAGATGTTTCAGACCGCTCATGGGCAGGGTGCCCGTGCCGGTCGGTGCGGCCTCAAGTTGTTCTTCGGTCATGACCATGGGCCGTATGCAGGCGTGCGGGCAGACAAAAGAACAGAGGTTACATTGGATACAATTTTCATCCACCCATTCCGGTACATCAATACCGATACCGCGCTTTTCCAGAGCGGCGGAACCCAGCGGCATATGGCCGTCGGCGTATTTCGTAAAGGCGGAAACGGGCAGGTCATCACCGGATTGGCTGTTGACGTAGTTTTGTACGTTGTTTACATAAGCGATGAGATCGGAGCCGTCGTCATCAAAGGAGATTTCGAGGTTTTCGCTCTCGCAATTCGTCCATTCCGGTTTTACAGGTACCAGACGCATGGCGTTGGCACCGGCATCAATGGCATCATGGTTCATCTTGACGATGGCTTCACCCTTGCTGCCGTAGGAAGCCGTTGCGGCATCCTTCATATAGCGGATGGCGTCTTCCGTCGGAATCAGCTTAGCCAGTTGGAAGAAAGCGGACTGCAGTACCGTGTTAATCCGGCCGCCCAGACCAATTTCCTTACCGATTTCGATACCGTTGATGGCATAGAATTTGATGTTGTGGTCCGCCATGTACTTCTTCACTTGTCCCGGCAGGTGTTGTTCGATTTCATCGTCACTCCAGTTCGTATTCAAGAGGAAGGTGCCGTTGTCTACCAGGTCCTGTACCATGTTGTACTTGCGAACGTAAGATTGGTTGTGACAAGCGACGAAATTCGCCTTGTTAACGAAGTAGGTTGACCGAATCGGCGAGTGACCGAAACGTAAGTGCGAGATGGTGATACCGCCCGACTTCTTGGAGTCGTATGCGAAGTAAGCCTGCACGTATTGGTCGGTATGGTCACCGATAATCTTAATGGAGTTCTTGTTGGCGCCGACGGTACCGTCCGCACCCAGACCCCAGAACTTACAGTTGATAATATCTTCCGGCGTAGTGTTCGGATTTTCGTCCACCGGCAATGAGAGATTGGTTACGTCATCGACGATGCCGATGGTAAACGGTGATCTCTCCGTGTTCTTAAAGGTTGCAATAATATGTGCCGGGTTCGTATCTTTGGAGCTGAGTCCGTAACGGCCCGAATTGACCTTCAAGTCGGCAAATTCGGTATCCTTTAAGGAAGCGAGGACATCCAGATACAACGGTTCACCCAGGGAACCCGGTTCTTTCGTGCGGTCCAGGACGTTGAGGACCTTTGTCGTTTTGGGAATGACTTCCAGGAAGCGTTCCCGTACCCACGGTCTGTACAGACGAACTGTAATGAGGCCGACTTTGTCACCCCGGTTGAGCATGAAATCGATGGTCTCGCGTGCCGTATCACATACGGAACCCATGGCGACGATAACCGACTCCGCTTCCGGATCACCGTAGTAGTTGAAGAGCTTATAGTTCGTACCGATTTCCGCGTTTACCTTTTCCATGTATTCTTCCACGATGGCAGGGAACTCGTCGTAATACGTATTACAAGCTTCCCGTGCCTGGAAGAAGATGTCGGGGTTTTGTGCCGTACCGCGGATGACTGGGTGCTCCGGATTCAGACCGCGTCGGCGGAATGCGTCAACGGCATCCATGTCTACCCAGTTTTTCAGCGTTTCGTCGTCCCACACTTCGATTTTCTGAAGTTCGTGAGAGGTCCGGAAACCGTCGAAGAAATGAATGACGGGGATGCGTCCTTTGATGGTGGCCAAGTGTGCTACGGCACCCAGGTCCATCACTTCCTGGACGTTACCCGCACAAATCATGGCACAACCCGTTTGACGACATGCATAAACGTCCTGGTGATCACCGAAGATCGACAGGGCGTGTGTTGCCAAGGTTCTGGCCGACACGTGTACTACGCAGGGCAGTAACTCGCCGGCAATTTTATATAAGTTCGGAATCATGAGAAGCAAACCTTGAGAAGCGGTATAGGTGGTGGTCAGTGCACCCGCGGCCAAAGAGCCGTGTACGGCACCGGCGGCACCGGCTTCCGATTGCATCTCTACGACGCGTACTTCATCATTAAAGATATTTTTCTTACCCTCAGAGGCCCATTTGTCCGTGACTTCCGCCATTACGGACGAGGGCGTGATGGGGAAGATCGCGGCGACATCAGTAAAAGCGTATGAGACATACGCTGCCGCGTTGTTTCCGTCCATGGTTTTTTTCTTTCTACCCACGACATTTCCTCCTTTTTAATTAACGTATTATGCCTAAAAAATAACGAGTCGGATAATACGTCCTACCGACTCATTTTTCCTTCTTTAGGTTATCACTTCCGGGAAAAAATGTAAAGCGACGAGGGGCTGAAAACGCTTGTGTATCAAAGAATATACAAGATTACGCGGGCAATCAGAAAGTTTGTTATGAAAAGTGATTAAGCCAAAAAAATTTTTGCCGTTTTCGGTGGGTGATGTGGGGGCATATTGACGGGTTGGCGGGGGTTCGACAGCGACGGACCGGCCGATATGCGAGCGGGTGATTCGGGCGTAAAATAAAACATGCATCCGGCGATTGATCGTCGAATGCATGTTTTATTTTAAAACGGATCGGCCGTGATACCGCTATCGGGATTGAAGGCGTTCCGGGGCATTATAGAAGTCCGGAAAGGCATATTCCACCCCGTCACAGGCATAACCGATGACGGTATTGAGGTTGACGTTGTGGATACTCCGGAAGATATTATTATCCAGAATGGGGTTCGCTTTTCGCATCTTCGACACCAGTAATTTCATCTCGGCCCGCTTGGATCCGCCGCCCTGTCCGATGACGCAGTTCTCCGTTAGACGGCAGGCGCATTGGATGAAGGTCAATGCATTAAATTTCATCCAATCGATGATGTCGGGTTCTTTAATCATGTACATGGGGCGGATGAGCTCCATCCCCTTGAAGTTGGTCGAGCGAAGTTTGGGCATCATCGTCTTAAATTGTCCGTTGTAGAGAACGGCCAGGAGCGTCGTTTCAATCACGTCGTCAAAATGATGGCCCAAGGCGATTTTATTGCAGCCTAAGGACTGCGCAAACTTATAAAGATGTCCCCGACGCATCCGGGCACACATGTAGCAGGGATTGGCATCCATGGTCGCCACGGCGTCATAGATTTCCGATTCAAAGAACTGAACGGGGATATTCATGAGTTTCGCATTCCGCTCAATCATGCGCCGATTCAGGTCGTTGTAGCCGGGGTCCATACAGAGGAAGACCGGCTCGAAGGACATTTTACCGTGACGATGAATTTCCTGCATTAATTTTGCCAGGAGCATGGAGTCTTTGCCGCCGCTGATACAGACGGCAATCTTATCGCCCGGGGCAATCATATCGTAGGCCGTTATGCCCCGGATGAAACGGGACCAAATCGGTTTGCGAAACTTTTTGATAATGGATCGTTCAATATCCATCGCTTTATTCATGGAGTAACCTCTTGTACGTTTTCGTGAATCGGCGCATGAAGCGCAGGAGTTCCTGATCCGTTGTCCGCGGACTGAGGGAGAGGCGGAAGGAGTTCTTTGCACGCTTCTTGTCGCCGGTTAAGGCATAGACGGCCGGGGGAATGACGGCGGATGCTACGCAGGCGGACTTGGTGGAAAGGTAGATTTCCTGGCGGGCCAAATCCGCCGTTAACCGCTCGCCGTCAACGGCGGTCGAAAGGTTGATGAGGTAGGGGTTTTCCCTTGTGTTGATTTGGATGGTCGGAAATTGACGGAAAAAGTCCGTCAATTTCGCCAGATGCCGTCGCACGGTGAAAAAGTTTTTTTCCATACTTTCGTAGTGCGAAACGACACAATGTTCCAACGCCCGCATCATGCCGAGATCCGGCGTGGCGCTCCGATACGGTGTCATGGAAATCCCGCCGTCCATCTCGCGTTTGAGAAGGGCATCGGGATGCTTGATCAAGGCACCGGCACCGGCCGTCGGGCCGAATATTTTATGTGCGCTCAAGGTGATGAGGTCGCATTGCCGGTAGTAAAGATTCAGTTTGCCGAAGGCCTGGGTTGCATCCGTGTGGAAGAGGGCGTCGCCGTTTTCATGTACGGTTTTACCGATGGCCTTCAGGTTCTGAATGATGCCCGTCTCGCTGTTGACGGCACCGACCGTCACGAGGATGGTATCGGGGCGGAGCATGTTCCGTAAGGCATCGAGGTCGATTTTACCTGCTTCGTCCACCGGCAGCGTTTCCACCTCGAAACCTTCCGCCGCCAAGGTGGCGAGGGTGCCGGTTACCGAGCTGTGTTCCAAGGGACCGGTGAGGATGTGCCGGCCGAAGCCGGCATTCATTTTCGCGGCGCCCTTGAGTGCCAGGTTGTTCGATTCCGTAGCGCCCGAAGTGAGAATCAACTCATAGGTTTCGAGCCGACAGGCGTCCAGAATATTACGGATACAGGCCTCATAGGCGGTTCGCGCCGCCTTGCCGAGGGCATGGTGCGCATTCGGGTTGGCCGGAAATTCACGGGCCGTGCGGTCCATTATCTCAAAGATTTCCGGGTCGGGTGCGGTGTGTGCCGCATAGTCCAGATAAATCATAACCTTCCTTTTCGTCACAATTACATCCGGTCAAATAAGAAAAAGAATGCCGATGACGGATGCCCATGGCATCCGCAGGTATCGACATTCCTCGAAATTTAACCGATGTTCGCTTTGGCAACTTCCACCAGTCGGGTGAATGCCGCTGCATCATTTACGGCCAGATCGGCCAGGATTTTACGGTCCATGTTGATGTCGGCCTTCTTGATGCCGTACATGAACTTGTTATAGGAAAGGCCGTTCAGGCGGGCTGCCGCATTGATACGGGCAATCCACAGTCTGCGGAACTGACGTTTTCTTTCCTTCCGTCCACGATAGGACATGGAAAGCGCACGCATAACCGATTGCTTGGCAACGCGATACTGCTTGGAGCGTGCACCCCGGTAACCTTTCGCAAGTTTCAAGATTTTATTATGTTTTTTTCGGGCATTGACGCCACGTTTAATTCGAGCCATGTTCTTCCTCCTTCAAATTTTTTATAAATAGGGCAGCAGCTTTTTCATGTTCGCTTCGTTCGACTTATCGGTCATGACGCCCTTGCGCAGTCTTCTTTTTCTCTTCGTAGTTTTCTTATTCAGAATGTGGCTCTTGTTTGCACGCATTCTTTTCAGCTTGCCGGTACCCGTCTTTTTGAACCGCTTTGCTGCGGCGCGTTTCGTTTTTAATTTAATCTTTGCCATGATAACTCCTCCTCAACTATTATTTGGCCGGTGCCAGAAAGATGGACATGGTCCGTCCTTCCATTTTCGGCTTCTTTTCGACACTCGAAATATCCGATAACCGTTCCGCAAAATTCTCCAGGACATGCTTGCATTCTCTGGCATGTGCCATCTCGCGACCGCGGAAACGAAGAACAACCTTCACCTTGTCGCCCTTTGTCAGGAAGCGACGGGCATGGTTGATTTTCGTCAATAAATCGTTTTCTCCGATATTCGGAGACATCCGGATTTCCTTTACGGTAATCGTTTTCTGCTTTTTACGTGATTCTTTTTCCCGACGCGCCAATTCATAACGATATTTCCCGTAGTTGATGATTTTACATACGGGCGGCTTTGCATTCGGAGAAACGAGGACCAGGTCCAAGTCCGCATCCGCCGCACGGAGCTGTGCTTCCCTGGCGCTCATGATGCCGAGCTGTTCACCCGTTTCGCTGATTAATCGTACTTCGCTGAAACGAATCTGTTCATTAATAAGTGTTTTGTTAATTGTTCATACCTCCATTGAATTGAACTGTACCGTGTATCGGAATATTCCGATGGTTTCCATTGCCCTTGGGCATACAAAAAGGGAGTGGACAGACGTCGCCCACTCCCGGATAAACACGATAACGGTCCGCGCATAAAAATCATGGGACCGGTGTTATACAAACCCGTTGCACGTTCGTGGCGGGTGAGAGTGGCACTCTGCTTTTTGTAACGGATACCAGTGTATCATGATTTTGCGCATAACGCAAGTCCATTATTTCAATTTTTTGATACCGATGCCGGTCACTCCACCGACGAAGAGCATGAATACGAGGACGGGCAGGATCGGTATGTGATTCGGTATCCGTTCCGGTACGAAAGCGGTCTCTACCGTTTCGTGTGGTGTTGTCACCGGAGCGGTAGCAGTATCCGATTTGTCAATCGGGTTTGCCTTCGGTTTGTTTGCCTGCGGTTTTTCCACCGTTTTTTCGTCCGGTATATCTATTAACGGACGGTGCGGTGGCGTTGCCTTCGTATATTGTGTCAGGACCTTCGTTTCTTTTGCACCGTTGCCACGGCCTTCTACTTCGGCAACATGTTTTTTCGTTTCCGCCTGATTCGAAGCGTCATTTACCGCACTTGTCGTCTGCGCGACGTGAACATTTGCCGTTTTTTCCACTGCCTGTACGTTATTCACGGAATTTTCCCGTGACACATTTTCTTTCGATTCGGTTTCGTTCGTTTTAATGGTCTCCGCCGACATAGGCTCAGCTGCCGCCGGCGTGTCGCCGGCTTCAACGGTCCTTACGGTCGGTTCATGGACCACTGCCACTTTTTTTGCCGAAGCTTCGGTTGTTGCTTCAATAGGGCCAGTTTTTTCCGCGATTTCTTTCGGCTTCGGTGCATCAGTCATAGTTTTTTCCGCACTTTGCGGTTTCGAAGCGTCGTTCAGGGTTGTTTCCGCACCTTGCGGTTTTGAAGCGTCGTTCAGGGTTGTTTCCGTGGCTTGCGGTTTCGGTGCATCAGTCATAGTCGTTTCCGTGGCTTGCGGTGTCGGTGTTTCGGGCACGACCGGTTGTGTGGCCTGCTTATCGAACCGGCGCAAGTCAAAAGTATTGATAATCCACAACAAGGACCGAGCGTATCTCGGATCCGTCGCATAGGTACCGGTCAGTGCATGTGCCGCCGCCTCCGGGGAACCGGCATTTCGAACAGATTCATAAACCGGGGCGTTCATCAACAGGGCGGCGTAGGATTGGAAGGCATCCGCGTAGTCATTGAAGACGGCAAAGCCGGCCGTTACCGTGACGCGTTCACCGTTGACGACTTCTGTCGTCTCCAAGGACCGCTCCGGTTTACCGGGCAACGATTTGATGCCGAAGATGTTGTTCTGCGGTACAGATTGTCCGTAACCCGTCTCCAGACAAGCCTGTGCAATCATGATGCTTGGATAGAGTGCCGGATTGGCACGTGCGGTATCAACGGCATAAGGTGCAATGCCGTTGATGAAAGTGTCGATTTGTTCCGGTGTGGCTGCCGCATTCTGGTTCGGCTTTAAAAGGGCCGACATGGCGAGTAAAGCCATCAGCAGGGCCGTCACCAAGGTTTTCTTTAAGTTCATATGCCTCCTCCGTTAAATATTACAAAAGTATTAAGAAAATATATCGTCAGTATATCATAGAACGAAGAAAAGTAAAGTAAAATATTACGAAAATATTTAATAAGGTACGAAAAGAGAGGGCGGTAAGCCTGCAATATGGTGTAGGGATGAGACGTCGTCATAAAAGGCATCTCGCGATATGTGTGCACATGGTGAAAATTGTATACAAAAGTTGGCACGGCACGCCGGAATACTTGACAGAAGCAGGACGGAAGCTTATTATATTATGGAATGTACCCCGATTTATACAAGAAATTTGTACGACGTCGAACGGGTATATGTGTTGTTTCGCCGTGGCATGCGGTGGTTCAGTAAAGGAGATGGAATTGAACGGTAAGAGCAGGATGTTGGTGATGGCTGCATTGTTTGCCGCATTATCCTATATCGGATTTGCGGTTTTTCGTATTGATGTGCCGATCGGACCGATGAAGACGGCATTTCATTTCGGCAATACGTTTGTGATTTTGGGTGCACTTTTCATGGGCGGATGGTACGGCGGTTTGGCCGGTGCCATCGGCTTGACGGTGGCAGACTTAACAACGGGATATGTTATCTATGCACCGACCACCTTCCTATTAAAATTAGCCATCGGCCTGATTTGCGGCTTTGTGGCGCATCGTGTGGGAAAAATCAGAGAGAAAACGGGCGCGATGCAGACACGTTGGGCATTTCGCGCGACGACGGCCGCCATGCTGTTTAACGTTATCGTTGACCCGCTGGTCAGCTATTTACGGATTTTGGTGCTGACAACCGTAGGCGTGACGGAGATTGCGGGTAAGCCGCTCAAGGAGATGACACTGGCACAGGCAGTGGCGAAGATGTCCGCCGTAACGACATTGGTGAATGCGGCCATTACGATAGCCGTTGTAACACTGAGCTATGCGACGATTGCGAGAATGATGAAGAATACGGGTGTCGGACCCGGAGTCAAAGAGGGACGAGATGAAAAACGAAAATAAAGAGTTGGCGAAGACATATGATCCGAAAGGCATTGAAGAACGGATTTATGCGGACTGGGTGGAGAAGGGTTATTTCCATGCGACACCGGATGCGAAAAAGAAGCCGTATACGATTGTCATTCCGCCGCCCAATATAACGGGACAGTTACACATGGGTCATGCGCTGGATAATACCTTACAGGATATTCTCATTCGTATGAAACGGATGCAGGGATACGAGGCCTTGTGGCAACCGGGGACGGATCATGCCAGCATTGCCACGGAAGTGAAGATTCTGGAAAAGTTGAAAGAAGAAGGTATCCGGAAGGAAGACCTGACCCGGGAAGAATTCATGGAGAAGGCCTGGGCGTGGAAAGAAGAATACGGCAATCGTATTGTGACGCAGCTGAAGAAACTGGGGTCTTCCTGTGACTGGGAACGGATTCGTTTCACCATGGACGAAGGTTGTTCCGAAGCGGTACGTGAATTTTTCAGTCGCCTCTATGCCGACGGACTCATCTATAAAGGGGAACGCATCATCAACTGGTGTCCCGTCTGTCGGACGACCATCTCGGATGCCGAGGTGGAATATGTGGAAAAAGAGGGGGCGTTCTGGCACATCAAGTATCCGATTGCGGGGACGGATGACTATCTGGAGGTTGCGACCACGCGGCCGGAGACGCTTCTGGGTGATACGGCTGTCGCCGTCCATCCGGAGGATGAGCGCTACACCCGTTTTGTAGGCAAAACATGTATCCTGCCCATCGTCAATAAGGAGATTCCCGTCATAGCGGACCATTACGTGGACCGCGAGTTCGGGACGGGTGTCGTAAAAATCACGCCCGCTCACGATCCCAATGATTTCGAGGTCGGTCAACGGCATAATCTCGAAATCATCAATGTTATGACGGACGACGGCCGGATGAATGAACAAGCCGGCAAATATGCGGGGATGGACCGTTATGCATGCCGTGAAGCCTTGGTGGCCGATTTGACGGCGGCCGGTCTGTTGATTAAAACGGAAAAGCATGTCCATAATGTCGGCACCCACGACCGTTGCAGTACGGATGTGGAGCCGTTGGTGAAACATCAATGGTTCGTACGCATGAAAGAGCTGGCGGAAGAGGCGATCGGCGTGTTGACGCGCGGAGAGCTGGCATTCGTTCCCGAACGCTTCGACAAAATTTACCTGCATTGGCTCAATAATATCCGGGATTGGTGTATTTCCCGTCAGCTTTGGTGGGGGCACCGTATACCGGTTTGGTATTGCGATGATTGCGGTCATATGACCGTCGCCAAGGATTATGTTTCCGCCTGTGAAGCCTGCGGCCATGACAATATCCGTCAGGACGAGGATAGCCTGGATACATGGTTTTCATCGGCACTGTGGCCTTTTTCGACCATGGGCTGGCCGGAGAAGACGCCGGAATATGAATATTTCTATCCGACAGCAACGCTGGTGACCGGATACGACATCATCTTTTTCTGGGTTATCCGGATGGTCTTCGCCGGGATATACAATACCGGGAAGTGTCCGTTTCAAAAGGTCTTGATTCACGGTCTGGTCCGTGACAGCGAAGGTCGGAAGATGTCCAAATCGCTGGGCAACGGGATTGACCCGCTGGAAGTCATTGACCGCTACGGAGCGGATGCCTTGCGGCTTACACTCGTTACGGGCAATGCACCGGGCAACGACATGCGTTATTATCAAGAACGTGTGGAGGCGTCCCGAAACTTTGCCAACAAGATTTGGAATGCCTCCCGTTTCATCATGATGAACACGGATAAGGCCGGTGACGGTTCACCGCTCAACTTCATGCCCGAGGACCGATGGATTCTTTCAAAGATGAACGGTCTCGTACGGGAAGTGACGGAGAATATGGAGAAATTCGAGCTCGGCATCGCCGTGGACAAGCTCCATAATTTCCTTTGGGATGAGTTCTGCGACTGGTACATCGAAATGGTGAAACCGCGATTGTTTGAACCGGATGACACGTCCGCCGCCGCAGTGGCGACACTCAAGCAGGTACTGGTGACGGGACTGAAGCTTTTGCATCCCTACATGCCGTTCATTACGGAAGAGATTTATCGCAATCTAACCGACGAGCCGTCCATCATGATTTCGGACTGGCCGACGTACCGGAGTGCGTATCATTTTCCGGAGGAAGAGTTTGCCGTGGAGATGATGAAGACGGCGGTTCGCGCGATTCGAAACGCCCGGGCGGAGATGGATGTGCCGCCCAAGCGGAAGACGAAGGTATTTGTCGTCAGTGCGGATGCCGCACACCGAGATATCGTGGCACGTAGTAAGGGCTTTTTCGCCCGTTTGGCCAACGCATCGGAGCTGTCGGTACGTGCGGATAAATCTTTTGCAAATCATGAGTACATTTCCGCCGTGACGCCCCATTTGAGTCTGTACATTCCCTTGGGTGATTTGATTGACATCGACAAGGAGAAGGAGCGTCTGCAGGGTGAAATCAAGAAGCTGGAAGGCGAGGTTCGCCGTTGTGAAGGCATGCTGGCCAATGAGCGATTTATCGCCAAGGCGCCGGCGGCGAAGGTGGAAGAAGAACGGGAAAAATTAAAAGCGTATCAGGATAAATTGGCGGGCGTCCGAGAACGTCTGGCGCAATTACAGTAAGGGGTGATACAGTGTTAGATTTCTATACGGAATTGAAGCGGTTCAAGCGGGCACCGGAGCCGAAGGATCTGAAAAAAATGATTACGGAGGAGCGCCGCGATTTCATCGATATGGCATTGTCCGTGTTGTATGGCGGTATGGAAAAACCGCCGGAGGCGACTGGAGGTGAGGACAAATACGATGACGCGACGCTATGATCGTGACACGCTCGAATCCATGGAACGTTACGAAGGATGCGATAAAATCCTGGACACGGTAAAGAAATTCGAGGGATTGTCGAACATATACTATAATAAGGGATTGCGTGAGGCGGACAGGGGTACGATCTCACCCGCCATCGTCAATCTGCGACGCGCCGTCGCCCTAAATCGAAAGAACGTGGATGCCATGAATCTGCTGGGATTATGTTACTTCCGGATGGGTGAATACGCCCTGGCATTTCGGGAGTGGATTTTCAGTCTGGACATAAGACCCTACGGCAATTTGGCATCGGAATATCTGGGCCGGATTGAGAAAGACGAGCTGGCAATGGCGAGAATCAACAACGCCATTCAAGGTTATAACAAGGCCGTCAATCAGGTGGCGGAGGATCAGGAAGAGATGGCCGTCATGCAACTCAAGCGGGTGGTTGCCCGCATGCCCGATATGGTCAATGCACAGCTGCTCCTGGCGTTGTTACGGATTCAGCAAAAGGATTACATGAATGCCGCCGCAGGTTTGAAAAAGGTACTGGTTATCGACCAGGAAAACGAGTTGGCATTGAAGTATCTGAGCGAGATAGAGAAGGTGAAGCTCCATATCCGCAAGCGCCATGTCAATGTGGCACGCGAGAGCATGGTAAAGACGGACGATATTATCGTGCCGTCCAAGCCGTACCGGGAGTATTCCCTGGGGCGTACCATAGGCGATATCGTTATCGGTATCGTTTTGGGGTTGGCTATCATGCAGTTTCTGGTATTGCCGGCCATTCGGGATAAGCAGGGGGCCGTCGGTACGAATGTTGTGTTGGAGCAGAGTCAACAACTGGACGATTTGAAGCGGAAGGTGGAAGAGTTGACGACGGCGAAGACGACGTTGGAAGCGGAGAAGCAGGCGTTACAGCAAAAAAATGACGCCTATTCATCCGTGATCGATGCCGCCACGGAAACCCTTTACCTAGCCGGCATGAATAAGTACCGGCGGGAAGATTATGTGGGGGCGGAGACAGATTTTAAATCGGCGCAGACATTAGGGCGCAAGGATGCCGAGACGTTCACCTATCTGATTCTTTCAGCTTTGAAACAGGACAAAATTCAGGTGGCGGAAGGTTATCTGACCGAGATGAAGGGTGCACTCGGTGAGGATGCGGCGGCGGAAGCGGCCACATTGATTGAGAATGCACGGAGCGGACGGGAATGACGATGATTACGGTGCGCGGCCATGCAAAGATTAATTTGGCCTTGGATGTCTGTTCAAGACGGACGGACGGTTACCATGAAGTGGACATGTTGATGTGCAGTCTGGATCTGCATGACACGATAACTTTACGGCCGACGGACGGGGACATCACCGTGCAGGTGGAAGGCACGGCGTTGCCGACCGGTCGGGAAAACATTGCCTACAGGGCGGCGGCGTTGTTTCGGGACCGCTTTGCAACGGGCGGTGTGAAGATGAACATACGGAAGCGCATCCCCGTTGCCGCAGGATTGGCCGGCGGCAGCGCGGATGCGGCGGCGGTACTGGCCGGGATGGCGGCACTGTACGAGCCGACGATGCCGCAGAGAACATGGGCGGTACTGGCACCCGAACTGGGGGCGGACGTGGCGTTTGCCATCCGACGCGGTACGGCCAGGGCGACGGGGATCGGTACCACACTGAAAGATTTACCGCATATCGGCGGGTTACCGGTCCTGTTGGTGAAACCGCCGGTCGGTGTATCTACGGCGGAGACGTATCGACAATTTGATGCGGGATTCCCCGACGTACGACCCGACATTGAAACCATGATGGAGAAATTAAAAACCGGAGAGCTGAACGGATTGTCCCGTTATGCCGCAAACGTACTGGAACCGGTGACGATGGCACATCATCCTCGGATTCAAGAGATAAAGAACGTTTTGCAATCCTCAAATCCCGTCCTCTGCCTGATGAGCGGAAGTGGTCCGACGGTATTTGCGCTATACGGAGATCAAGCGACAGCAGAGAAAATGTATGTAGCAGCCGGAAAACTTTGGAAAGACTGTGAGGTCCTGTTGACGTCGACGGAGACGTCGGAGCATCTCAACGAACGGAGGTAATATTTTGGATAAAACCCTGAAATTGGATGAATGCAATAATTTGCCCCTTCGGGAAGTCGTCTTTAACACATTGCGATCGGCGATATTACATGGCGATTTGAAACCCGGAGAACGATTGATGGAAGTGAAGTTGGCGGACATGCTTGGTGTCAGCAGAACGCCGGTGCGGGAAGCCTTGCGCAGTCTGGAGGTGGAAGGGCTGGTCAAGATGATTCCGCGGCGTGGTGCGATGGTTGCGGAGATTGACGAGAAAAGCATGACCGACGTTTTGGTTGTCCGAAAAGCCCTGGAAGAGCTGGCAATTAAAATTGCCTGTGATAATATCACACCGGAAGCGATTCAGCGGCTGAAAGAGGTTACGGACAAGCTGGAGACGGCCATTGACCGGAACAAGCTGGAAAAAATTGCCGATTTGGATGTGAAGTTCCATGACATCATTTTCAATGCTACGGATAATATGCGATTAATTCAGATACTGAATAATTTGCGGGAGCAGATGTTCCGTTATCGTTTGGAGCATGTCAAAGTGGAGGAGCAACGAGAGACCGTTTTGCGGGAACATCGCTCCATCATCAAGGCGCTGGAAGAGCATGACAGTGAAAAAGCGACGTCCGTGATTAAAAAACATATCGACAATCAGGGCAAGACCGTAAAAAAAGGTCTCAATGAGGCGGAAAAAAATTAAATATTTTTTTGTCGGGCAGACTTTTTTTTAGACTATCCCCTGCGAAGCCTTATAGGACAAGGGTTTGCAGGGGATAATATTTTTTCAATTTTTTTGACATTTTAGGTTGACAAATAGGTTAACGTATGCTAATCTATACATGGGTTAAGGAAGTTAACGACTTAATCCATACAACTATTAACTACTGTATTTACATACATTTTTAGTTAAGGGCGAGACCTCATCACTCTCGCCATCTCCTTTTAATTTTTTAGAAAAGAAGTGATTTATGCCGTCACTTCTTTTCGCTTTTTAAAGAACTTTTTCAAGAGAGGCATCGTGTTTTTATGAGGTAGGCGACTGATTGCAATGCTGGGATACAAATGGTGCGGGTGAGACGTATTGGATTGTCTCACCCGCACCATTTGTCGTCGGCATGAAAAGGCCTGATGAAAATCTTCCGGAATAGCCATTGCCATCGACGTCATCAGTTTTTTCAGAAAACACCATCAACCGATTTATTCGATTGTAGATGTTGTACGGCATCTCAACATCTATGTTCCTAATGCTATAGGTGATTCGCCGGACTGCCAACTAATACGGCCGATTTTGTATCGTACAATCCATGGTCGATATTTGAGGTGGTTGTTGATGCGGAAGCGTTGACGTAAAATACTGGAGGTGATATAGTGAAATCGGGTGTTTGGGGTTGTATGCCGGACAAGGCGTGAATCGAGGATGATGCCTCCGGAGGAGAGACCCAAGAAGGAGGACATGATATGGTTATCTATAGGTTGTTGAAGATTGTAGGGGATACCTACTATGTGGCGTATTATCCGAACGGTATCATGGATAAGCCGGGCTATATAGACATCAATATGAAGACATTTGAGCGACACTACACCTTATCAGAAAAAGACCGGTTTGGAAGATATATGACACATGCGACAATGGCAGTCGTTCGAGATTTCAAGAAATATGGCAAGCCCTTAGACGAAGGTATGCGTGCCTGGGGTTAATGCTTATACGCACGAAGGAGGAAGTGATATGGTTATCTATAGATTATTGAAGATTGTAGGGGACACCTACTATGTGGCTTACTTCCCGGAGGGTATGATGGATAAGCCGGGCTATATAGACATCAATATGAAGACGAAAGAGCGACACCACACCTTATCAGAAGAAGACCAGTTTGGAAAGTATATGGCACATGCTATAATGGCAGTCGTTCGAGATATCAATGAATATGGTAAGCCCTTAGACGAAGGCATGCGTGCCTGGGGTTAATAGCATCAACGAATTGTTGGTGCTATTTTTATACCTAAAATATTACTGTAAATTATTACAATCAAGCACCGGTGGGTGCTGTTTTGTTGCTCCGGGCATGTACGAACTTAAACTGTATGGAATATAGAGTCGGCGGACTATACCGGGGAGGAACGATGAAAGACATTAAGACAATGAACTTACAGTTTTTTGCACACAAGGACGGAGATGTCGACAATCCGGAAGATGTTGCGAAGAAAACAGAACCAAAACAAGGACAACAAAGTAGTAAGCCGGAAGACGGATTGAATGATAAGGGCGATGATAAACCGGAGCAGAAATACTCTGACGAGGACGTCAACCGTATCATTGATGGATGGCGGGACGATAAAGATAGGTCAAATGGTTTATCGGGCTTCCATTTCGACAGTAACAGGCGGGCGGTTTTCGATGACGATGTCCACCCCATGCCGGGCGACCATTGTGGCAGATTGGTGTATTGGCACCGAAAATCGATTTTATGTACTTTCGGAAGAACATGGCACCGGAGGAGAATGTAGCATTTCAGCATGATGTATTCCGTTGCAGGTGGCCGCATAGCGGCATGTCAGGACACTTGTGCCTGTTGTTGATGTCAGCCGAAGGCTACCCTTATGCAGCCGTCTACCGTCACGCAAGCCGTACTCAGTACGATGCGTATGATGCCGCCGTAGTTATTATCGCACCGTCGACATGAAATTATATGATATTGTGATGAAAAGAAAAAGTATTTCTTTCCTTTTCAGTGAAACGGTGGTATTGTAGGAAGAACGGAAAGAGGTTTAATGAAAATAAAAGATGTAATTAAAGACCCGCGAGTTATCCGCGCGATTGAAACAAAAGGATACACGGAATTCACACCGATACAGGCGGAAATTATCCCCCTGATTCAAAACGGTTCGGATGTGATTGGCCAGTCTCAAACGGGGACCGGCAAAACGGCGGCATTTGCGATTCCGCTCATCGAAAAGATTGATGAAAAACTTCGCAAGCCACAGATTCTTGTCGTTACACCGACGAGAGAGTTGGCGGTACAGGTCGCCAAAGAGTTTCAGTCGTTAGTCAAGTATTGTGACGGAGTTCGGAGTCTTGCCGTGTACGGCGGTGAGCCGATCGGCGTGCAGATACGCGGGATAAAGGACGGTGCACAGATTATCGTCGGTACACCGGGTCGCCTGATGGATCATTTGAAGCGGAAGACGCTGCGCTTTGACGACCTTCGATGTGTCGTCATTGACGAGGCGGATGAAATGCTCCGGATGGGTTTCCGTCAGGACATCGAACAAATATTCGCATCGATAAGCGGTGAAACACAGCGCTTACTGTTTTCAGCGACGATGCCGAAGCCGATTTTGCAAATTACGGGCCGTTTTTTGTCGAATGCGGCACATGTAAAAATTCAAACGGACAGTGTCGTTACGGATACCATCCATCAGACGGTTGTCGCGATTCAGCGAGATGACAAGAAGGATGCGTTGTACCGTATCTTGGAGACGAAGAATCCGGAGCGTGGTATTATTTTCTGTAATACGAAGCGTATGGTGGATAAGATTACGAGTGAGTTGCAGCGGAAGGGTTTTTCTGCGGACCATATTCATGGTGATATGAAGCAGACGCATCGGATGCAGGTACTGCGCCAGTTCAATGACGGTCATCTGAAATATTTAGTGGCAACCGACGTGGCGGCACGCGGTCTGGATATTCACAATGTGGATTTGGTCGTAAACTATGATTTGCCGGATATGGAAGAGCATTACGTGCATAGAATCGGTCGTAGCGGTCGTGCGGGTAAAGAGGGCGAGTCCGTCTCACTGATTACGCATGGCGACAGCGGCAAGTTACGAGAGATTGAGCGATACATGGACCGCAAGGTACAACGTGCCGAGGTACCTTCCTTACAGTCGATGAATCAGGCGAAGGTAGAACAGTTCATCGTACAGATGACGGCCGTGATGGATCGTGGAAATCTGGAAGATTATTTGGAAATTGTGGACCATATCGAGGAGTTGGGTTATTCTACCAGGGACTTGGCAGCGGCACTATTGGCAAAGAATCTTTTGCTGCAACGCCGGAAAGAACGGGATATTAATGATCCGAGTGTATTCCAACGCTTTAAACAACGGAGAAAACCGTTCGGTAAGAAAAAATACTTTAAAAAGCATCGCCGCTAGGGGATGATATAGAAAATATTGAGAGAGCACTTTTCATCTTGTCGGAAGGGTGCTTTTTTGTGCTATAAAAATAGGTCAGATGGGAGGGTGGATTTCGGATGAAGTATATGTTTTGACCTTTTGGCAGGCCGAATTTCGGATGATGATATAAATCAGCGTGCTCATTCGTTTTTAAATAATTTAGTCTATCAAAAGAAACAATTGTTTATCGGAGTACAATAATTCTGATTGGCGTAAATGGCAGAATCTTGGCACGGGTGACTTATTATTGTGATACAATATATCGGAGAGCGCTAATTATATCTTAACTGAAGAAGGGAGCGGTGTAGTGAAGGTGGAATCCGTTAAGAGATATGTGTGTTGGCCATTGCCGTACTGTAGATTTTCGGGGGCATTCCTTCGTCGATTTATTGAGTTATAAAAATGATACAATTTAGGGCGGGGGATGCTTGCCTTTGACATTGTAATAGTGTTGTTTTTAGCAGGACGAATTATTGCATTTTAAGAGATTCAATAGAAAAATCAATGTGCAAGAATAAATTATATAGTGCATATCGTATATTTCTTGGAGAGTAGTATGTAAATAACGACGAATATGAGCTGCTTTGAATAAGTTGAATCATTACAGGAGAGGTATAAATTAGAAAGATGTGTTAAGGGTGATGAATTCTTGAATTTTTGAATATGGAGTAAAGGAGTTAACATTTGACTTTTTGAGTACTATTTTATATAATCCATGTAACCGTAAAACAAAGATGAAGTTACTATGTAGTGGAGAAGCGGAGAATATGTCGGCCACAGAGTAACGGGAGGGGATTATGACGTGAGTTAATTTTGTTATTGTAACCTTGAGAGATTTGGTTGGACTGAAATGATATGACTTCATTAGTGTTTTAGGAACTCTAAGATACCGAAAGGGGGAGAGTGAGATGTTGCGCTCCGCATGCTGCCTTTCACTTGTTTCTAAGTGATGAGAAAACATCTTTGGCATATATACGGCTAAAGTATTTGTCTGTATTTGGTACGGAGTGAAAGAAAATGGAATGTTACAAATGGAATCTTTATAGTTTAGTAAAAAAGGAGAAAAAATGAATCGAAGGCGAATAGGCTCTCTAATCTTGGCCTTACTGATGGTGTTTAGTATCATTCAACCATCAACCGTAAAGGCACAGGAGGCGGGAGACAAGGGCGATGTTCCGGGTGACTGGGCGATGCCGGTCGAAGGGACTTATGATCTGAAAGGGCATTTGAAGAAAATGCACATACAGTATGACGGTGTAGGAGAAAAAACTATTGAATTTTCGCTACAATTCCAGTCGACTGTATCGCCACCGGGTATTAATCATGTTGATTTTCATGTAGATCCGAGAATCAAGAAGTATATTACAAAGGTGGAAGGAAAAGGAAAAGGAGCATTAAGTCTGGGTGAATCCTATGTTGGATTCAAAGATCGAACTGCAGCGCCGGGAAACCATAATAAAAATGTATACCGGGCTAAGTTAGACGGTATCAACGGTCTGTTTACGGCTCTTCCGTGGGGTGCCCAAGTTTATGAAGCAAAGATTATCGTGCACCTCAATAAGAAGGTGAACGAGTTGAAGGCACTGTACCCGGATCGTTATTATGCGTTCGAGACCAGAGCTGTCGGTACACAAGGTGGAAGTATTGATGGTGAAATCATCAAGATTGACAGAAATTCATTGAATTCTGCCACATTCGTCAAGTTTGAGGATGAAATTCTGACGGAAGATGAATCTCGCTGGTTGCGATCCAACTCTACGGCTGTTGTAGAATATGAATCGGGCGGTACGCTGACGACGAATAAAGACAACGCAAGAAGTGGTGCGGGCAGAGAGCGTGTCGGATTTGGTAAAGGTGTCATGCGGATTAAGTACTATATTTATCCGCACATGATGATTTGGGATTCTTATAATGCATTAATAGATCAGTACAAGCATTATTCTTTTGCTTTAAACATTGACCCGAAGTTGAAAGAATTAATACCTGCTGATGCAAAAATCCGTGTGAATGCGCTTCGTCTATATGGCGGTGCGTATAACCATGTGGAGTTGCCGCTTTCTTACATTAATAATGAGAATCAACTCAGGATTTCCATCTATGGTACAGCAAACCTGAACAATGAGGATAAGAACACGAATCAGGTGACGGACCCGCTTGTAACGAATCACAATATGTATATTTCGGCAGATGCGGATGGTTCCTTGCCGACGTACCTGCAGATTGAAATACCGATTGACGAGACGAAAGCGGAGCAGAATTTTGAGTATAACCAGTATAACTTCCAGGGTTTCTACTATAATAGACGTGGACAGCTGGTAAAGAACTCCTTGGTAAGAACGTTCACCAATGCAGCGAAGACTGACCAGATGCCGGGAATTACAGCTGAAGGTACGGCCCTGCTTTGGAGTGATGAGGTTAAAGGTAATTCGGAATATCCGGGCTCAGAAGTGTATTTGGTAGCCAATCCGGATTTAGATTCGGAAGGAAACGGTGTGCCGGGTACAGGTAAAGTTATCGGACAGATGACGACTACCGATAAGAACTTTGTATTGAAGACGTTCGAAAAAGATAAACAGGAATATAATCCGGACAATCCGAATTTATTTAAGGATATCGTTAATCCGGCCACCGGAGATTTTTATAAGGATGGTGACAAGGTATACGTCTTCCAGGCAAAGCCGGGCCGAATGATGTCCAAAGGTATACCGGTTACATTGAAAGAGGAGCAGACCAATAAGCCGGAAATTGATCCCGTATTTGGAAGACAATTGATACAAGGCGGTTGGGGTATTGAGAAATACTTTAGAATAGTGTCGGGCTCGGTCGAAAAAATTCATCCCGAATCTCCCGTAGATATCAAGATGATTTGGCACGGAGAGGGAGCTCAGCTGGTCAATGCGGGAACTGCTCAAGAGGCAGTAAGCGGCGGTAAGCAGATTGGAACCTTTGATGCACAAAGAGTAGCTCAGGGTGAGTCTGTTACGCAAACCGGCGGAAATCCTTACTTTATTGTTAATTTTGATGGAACCTATAGTTTCATTCAAGATGTTGGACCGAAGACAAGTTGGAATGCAAAGAAGGCTTTCCAAGTCGGTGATATTATTGAGGTGGTAGCGACAGAGGAGCACTGCAAGGAATCCGTACACAGTTACTTTGTCATTACGGAAGAAGGTGCAGAGGCCATTTCTAGAAAACCGCAGGTAGGGATTTTGTATCCGACTTTACCTGACACGGATGCGCCGGACAAGCAGATTGATTCCAATTTTAACAAGCCGAATAGAGATGCTGATAAGTCATTCGAAATAAAGGTACAGGGTGGTGCTCAATATAAGGTAGAGTATTACCCGGCAGGTAGCACTGTACCCGTAACAGTTACCGGTAGAGCCGGTCGTGGAGATGCTCCGGATGATTGGTTTTCGGTCTATCCGCAACTTCCGGAGACAGGGTTGCAACCTGGAGATATCGTAAAAGTTTATCAAAGAAAGCAATTGGGCTGGTTAAATAGTTTCGCACCGGAATCTTTACCGGTGGAGCGGATAGTTCAGCAACATCCGGATGAATACTTCGCTTATACAATTGAAATTTATCTGGAAGGAAAAGAAGGTCCGCAAGAGACCATCTACGTGCATAAAGATGGACAGATTTATCCGAATGTCGAAGGTGTTGGTGCGCCGATACTGAACTATGTTCAGGCTGATGCACCGGAATTGCCCTTCCCGACTCGCTTAAAAGATGAGGTCATGCGACCGGAGCGGGTGGCACATAACTACGTATTCAACTTTGAAAAGTCAGATAGATTCCCAATCACGGTTGAGAAAAATTACAAAGCATTCTGGGATAAGCTGGCTGTAAGTCTGGAGGAAGCCAATAAGGCGGCATTTGCAGGCAACAAGTTCAAATTGTATTTCGATCGCGATACAAATAAATGGGCGGATTTGATTATTGATGCCGGCGAGAACGGTCATTATACTAAGACTTCATTAGCAGCGAGCGATGAACACCCCGATGTATATATGAACGAGGTGGATGGAAAAATTGCAAACCTGACCGTTAAGGGTATTGAGACGAATGTCATTGATGATAAATCCCCGACGGATGAGTTGGGTGAGAAGCAACCGAGAAGCTTAACCTGGGCAGAAGTGAAGCAAGATAAAGGCATCGTAGGCGTCAATATCACACCGGTTGCCAACCCCGGCTATGTATTTGATAAGTTCATTGATGTTGATGCGGATGTTGAGACCGTCCTGGAAGACGTGACGGAAATCGGACGTTCCACGAATTTGCTGGCACAATACAAGGTAGATGAAAATCAGAAATTCGGCTACGAAATTCGATACGTTTATAATGCGGGCACGGAAGATGCTCCCGATTATAAGGAAGTACCGGGTAAGGCAAACGTACAGGGTGCTGAGCCGGTAGAAACGGTAATAACCATTAACCAAGATCCGGTCGACGGTTTCGAGGTGAAGGCGGATCAACCGAAAGCGTTGACCGTAGAATATGTAGAAGAAAACGGTCAGAATAATGATGCCACTACAGCAGCTCCGGCAATTCGACAAGTTGTGCAAGTTGAGTATCAAGTGGCGGAATCGCAGAAACCGACGATAGATAACGACGTCATCTATGATACGACGGAAGAAATCTTCGGTACGGCATCTCCGTATGCGGGCATCAAGCTTTACGCAATGAAAGACGGTGAGGTATACGATCCCGTGACCTCGAGAAAAATTGCGGAAGTGATGACAGATAAAGATGGTCATTATACGGCAAAAGTTGAAAATCTTGTAGTCGGAGACAGAATTGTTGCCGTAGCGAAAGATCCGTTGAAGGCTGAAAAGCTGTCCGATGAGAAGATCGTTATTTCCGATCCCGACAAATATACGGGTGACGTTACCATTAATCCGATCCCGAAAAATGGCGGAGAGATTGTTGCCGGAACGATTACCATTGCGGATAATCCGAACAAGCCGGGTGAGCCGAAGCCGGACCTTAACGGTGTAGTGGTTGAAGTTTATAAGAAGGCGGCAAGTGGTACGGAAACACTTATCGGCAAGACCGTTGCAAATGCGGAAGGAAACTTTTATGCAGCGGTAAGCCCGGCGCTCAAAGCCGGCGAGACAATCGTGGCAAAAGCAAAACCGAAGAAGAGTAATCTTTTGACCGGTGAAGCGATTGTTGCGGTTGATACGCAAAGACTGAAGGATGATATTAAAGAAGCCGAGGAGTTTCTGGCAAGACCGGACATCGGAAGCTTTGATTCAGAAAAAGTCAAGGACCTTAATACGGCCTTGACAAATGGTAAAGCATTGATTGATGCCGAGGGGAATCCGAATCCGGGCGTAACACAAGATGATGTGAATGCGGCGGCAGATGCGATTGAAGATGCGCTGAAAGCATTGAGTGTCAACACGGCACCGTTCATTGACGCATCGGATAAGGTCGTTTATGTCGGCGATGTATTTGACGCACTGGCAGGTGTAACAGTTGTTGATGAACAGGAAACGAACTTAAATGCGACTGTAAAATCGAGCACCGTACCCGTGAATCCGACGGATAATACGTTGATTGAGGTAGGAACATATCAGGTTGTTTACACCGTAACGGATAGCGGCAACAAGACGAGAGAAAAAGCAGTGACCGTCATGGTTCTTGAAAACGACAAGGCGGCACTGAAAGTAGCGATTGCAAAGGGTGAAGCAGTTCTCACGGACGGCAAGCAATATGACCCGGACCAAGTAGAAGCTTTGAAAGACGCCATTGCCAACGGTAAGATCGTTGATGGAAACCCGAATGCGACGAAGACGGAAATTCAGAACGCAAAAGATGCCATTAATACGACATTGACAGAAATTGCGGGCGATGTACAGCAATCCAATGCGCCGGTTATCGATCGTGCAAGACACGGTGAGGTACTGGTACATGGCAAGTTGCTAGATGCAGAAAACAATCCGATAGCCAATGCCGAAATCACGATAAGAGATAAGGCAACCGGCAAGGTATTGGGTATTGCGAAGACGGATACCACAGGAAACTACAGTGCCAGCGTACCGGAATTGGTGGATGCACAAGTGATTCAGGCGACGGCCGTTGAAGAAGGCAAGAGCCCGAGCGACACGGTGGAAAAGACGGTTGTTCCGAATACGGATAAACTGACGGAGACCATCGCCAAGGCGGATGACTATGTTGAAGGTAAGACCTTAGATCCGAATGACCCGATTGACAAGACGTTGATTGACGCATTAGCACATGCGAAGGATATTAAGGCGAAGGCCGAGCAAGAACCGCCGGCCGCAACGCAGGGAGAAGTAGATCAGGCGAATACCGATCTGGAAAATGCCCTAAAAGCAAAGAAGAAAGAAGATACGGCGAAGGTCAATACACCGACCATTGATGAGCCGATCAACAACGGTGCGGTTACTGTAACGGGTAATGCGGTACCGGGCGCCGAGGTGACGCTGACGTTACCGGGCGGTGCAAAACTGACGACGGATGCGGACCCCGTAAGCGGTGCGTACGTATTTGAAAACATCCAACCGGCACTGCAAGGTGGCGAAACGATTCAAGTGACGGCGACGGTGGAGGATGTGGAATCCAAACCGGCCGTAGCGAAGGTTGTAACGGATGTCAACGATCTGAAAGCGGCCATCGGTGAGGGCGAAACTGCCATGGCGAATGCCAATGACCCGATGACGCAGGAAGACAAAGATTTACAGGCTGCGATTGATGCCGGTAAGGCACTCATCGTGGATCCGACGGCAGAACCGCCGGTAGCAAAAGAAGATGTAACGCAAGCACAAGCTGATGCGGCGGCGAAGAAGATTCGCGACGCCATCAAGGCGAAGGAAGCAAAAGATGAAGAAACGCAAGCTGCCGAAGAGAAAGAGCAGCAACGGAAGAATCTCATCGATAAGCTGCAAGCAGCGATAGACCGCGGCGAAGCCTTCAAGCAAGACCCGACCTATACGGATGTTATTCCGGAAGATAAGGATGCGTTAGAGGCTGCATTGAATACGGCGAAAGCGGATTTGGCGAAGTTGCAAGATCCGAACTGGGTGAATACGAATGACCCCGATGAGCCGAAAGTAGATGCAGACATCAAGGACATCGATGATGCGATTGCAAATGCGAGAACCAAGAGTCAGAAGCCGGAGATTGATGCATTGAAAGACGGTGCGACCACGGTGACCGGTACAGGTCATGCGGGTGATACGGTAACAGTGACCTTCCCGGGCGGCTATAAGGCCACGGCAACGGTTGAAACGACCGGCACTTGGACGGTTGACGCACCGAAAGCATTGGCACAGGGTGAAACGATTACGGCGGTAGCTAAAGAAGACAACCCGAATAAGGTTGCTTCGGATGCCGTTGAAGCGACGGTTGGCGTAAATACGGACGGTTTGGAAGATGCCATTACGACGGCAAAACCGGTTGTGGAAGACCCGACTTTTGACCCGGTCAACAGCAAAACGGACAAGAAGTTGGATGAAGCCTATAAGACGGCCAACGATGTGCTTGAAAAAGCAAAAGTCAACGACCCGGCAACGGATCAGGCGGCCGTAGACAAGGCGGAGAAGGATTTACGTGATGCGTTGAAGGATAAGGCGGACCTGGAAGCGGCGAAAGAAGCCGTTGAAAAAGCGGAAGCCGATCCGACGGATGCAAACATCCAAGATGCACAAGATAAGGTAGACAAGTTGCCCGGCTCTACGGATCCTGCGGCACCGGACTACAATAAGGAGAAGAAAGATCTCCAAGACAGAATTGATGCCATTAATAAAACCGGTGAAGTGACCGTGAATACGCCGAAAAACGGCGAAAATACGGTAACCGGAACCGCACCGGCGAAGTCGCTGGTAACGGTAACGATGCCGGACGGTGGAACCTACACCAAGGAAGCGGACGAGACCGGAAATTTCAGTATCCAGACGAGACCGCTGAAGGGTGGCGAAAAAATCACCGTGAAAGCGAAGGATGGTAACAAGCCGGAGACGGCACCGGTAACGGTGACCGTGGAAACGGATGTGAATGATCTGAAAGCGGCTATCGGTGAGGGTGAAACCGCCATGGCGAATGCCAATGACCCGATGACGCAGGAAGACAAAGATTTGCAGGCTGCGATTGATGCCGGTAAGGCACTCATCGTGGATCCGACGGCAGAACCGCCGGTAGCAAAAGAAGATGTCACGCAAGACCAAGCTGATGCGGCAGCGAAGAAGATTCGCGATGCCATTAAGGCGAAGGATCTGGCGGATGCAACGGCGGCTGAAAAAGAAGCAAAACGTCAAGACTTAATTACGAAGTTAAAAGAGGCCATCAAGCGTGGCGAAGACTTCAAGGCCGATCCGAACAACGATGATGTTGTAACGGAAGATATGGCGAAGCTGGATACCGCAATCGATAAGGCGAAAGCAGATCTTACCAAACTGGAAGATCCGAACTGGGTGAACACCTTGACGCCGGACGAAGCGGCAGTGGACCAAGATATCAAGGACATCGATGACGCGATTGCCACGGCACGCAGAAAGACCGAACCGCCGAAGATTGACAGTGTTAAGAAGGGCGGCACGCAAGTGACCGGTCTGACGGAAGCCGGTGCGGTCGTAGAGATTACGACACCGCGCGGTAACGGCAAGGTTGTTGCCAATGAAAGCGGTGAATACAGCTTTACAGCGGATGCACCGTTTGAAGAAGGCGATATCATTACAGCAGTAGCAACCGGTCCGAATAAGGTAGCGTCTGATGCAGCCACCACGACGGTCGGCGTATACACGGGTGACCTGAATACGGCGATTGCCAACGGTGAGCAGGCTCTGGCAGATAACCCGAACACGCCGCCCACGACGGCGGACAATAAGCTGCAAGCCGCGATTGATGCGGGCAAGGCACTTGTTGACGACAAGGGTGAAGCGAAACCGGGCGTGACGCAGAAACAAGTTGACGATGCGACGGCGGCAATCAATGAAGCGATGGATCAAAAGGCGGCAGAAGATGCGGTCAAAGCGCTGGAAGACAAGCAAAAAGCCGGTCAACCGATAACACCGGAAGAAATTCAAGATGCACAAGACAAGATAGACAAACTTCCGGGCTCGGTAGATCCGATGGCACCTGATTTCAACCAAGACAAGAAAGACCTTCAAGACAGACTGGATAAGGTTAAGGCCATGGAAGACTTGAAGAATGTTGTCGAAAAAGGTAAGGAAGCTGTTGAGAAGGCTAAGGCGGAAGACAAACCGGAATCCATTATTAATGAAGCAGAGAAGGTGATTGCAGAAGCTGAGAAGGTGATTGCTAATAATGGTGAAGACAAAACCGTTGAAGAAATTAAGACAGTCACGGAAACGGTTGAAGAAGCCATTAATAATCTCAGTAAGCCGTTTATTATTGTGACAGCACTGGGTCAAATTGCAGCCGGCAATGAGCAGTTGACAATACGCACCAATCCGGGTCAGGCAACTGTAAAGGTAAACATAAAGAGAGCCGGAGCGGTTGTGAAGACTCACGAATTTGTGACCCCCGGAACAGGTATATACAGCTGGAGTATCGGGATGGCATTGGAAGCCGGAGATGTGCTTGAGATGACTGCAAATGCTCAGGGTTACTTAGAGACCGTAACAAGTGATGATGTGAAATAGGAGAATATTGAATGAAGAGAGCAATCTCACTACTCCTTGCTTTGATTTTATTGGTAGGAACACTGGCGCCCGGCGCCAGTGCTTCTCCTGTCAATAATGATACGCAGGAGAATCCCAATGCGGGATATGTAAAATTGGAACAGTATCAATCGGGGGACCAAACGTTTATCGATCTGCCAAATCCTAGGAGTAGAATGGCTAGAAGTTTACTTCGGAATGGTGGTGAAAAAGAGGAAGGGTTGCTATATACATTCACATTGGACATAGCACCGATTATGGATGATTTTGATACGTTAATGGTGCACGTACGTGACGGTGATGTTCATGAGGTAATCACTTTGACGAAAGCAGAACCCGTTGCGACGAGGCGATGTATTAACGTACCAAGTATAAGTTATGATAATCCGGATGTTCTTAGTGATGTAACAGTATATTTTAACAGGAGTACACAAGGACAAAAATTACAGTTTAATGTAAGTCGAATCGCAAATGCTGCACCGAGATTACAATGGTTTACGAATACACCGACGGATTACAAAGAAAAATACATATTTTTTAATTATAATCATTTTATTCAAAAGCAAACCGGTTATTTTGAGCCGAATATAGAAAAGACGGTTACTGTTCTAGCGCAAAGACCGTATTACTTGCCTGTGGAGTATTATACCGGTTTTGTACCTGGTGAAGATAATCAAGCAACAGTTAATAGAGAATATTTGAACATTAGCGAGCAGGATCAATTTGATGTTGTGTCGGTTGGATTCCAAACGACAGGACCGAACAAAGAGACACTGGATGGTGATAAGATTAAAATTATCGGGGACAAGTGGTATTTTTATGATATTACCGGAAGTTCCAGACGAGAAGGTTTCCAGTTTAATCTCCGTGAAATCCAAAAAGTTTCATTCAATTCCGTAGAGGGTAAATTTGGCGAAGAAGGTCCGAATGCCGTCACACAGGAATATGAAATTGGTCATAGTGAAACCTTGAGCAAGAGAGGCATTGTCGCACCTGCGGATATTAAAGCGCCGGCAGGCAAGAAGCTTATTGGCTGGAAGGCGAATAATGCGGGTGAAATTATTGCACCGGCAGCGTTAGGCGGCTATGTGGTTACGGCAAATACCGTATTTTACGCACAATATGGCAAGGACGATGACCAGTTCATCAAAATCACAGCAGACACGAGTGATGCGGTGAACAGTACGGTTGAGACTGCCGGAAACCCGGTAGAAGTTGCCAAGGGTGCCAAATGGGCCGATATCAAAGATCAGATTACAGGCCTGGTGGAGGCAAATACAGGCTATGCCATCTATAATTGGTATCGCGGAGCTGATGAACAGACAGTATTGGACGATACAGCTGAATTCTTGGCGGACGAGACCGTATATGCCAATATTAAGAAGACTGTCGTGGACGATAATCCGAAAGATGACGCCTACGTTCACATTATTTTTCAATCCGATGCGAACGAAAAGACTGAAAATGGTGGTCACTTCGGTGAGGCTGAAGAACAGAAAGAAACAATTGACAAATGGGTTCTGAAAGGTCAGCCGCGCAGCGTATTGGCAGAACGACCGACACCGATAGCGAATACGGGTTACAAGTTTAATGATTGGGACAAACCGTATGCTACAGGAGACTTTACGCAGGATGAAACCTATACGGTCACGTGGACGAAGTTGGGTGACATCATCGTGGATCCGACACCGGATACGGATGATGATAAGCCGAACGGTTACGTAACGGTAAGATTCCTGCCGGGCGACAACGGTACGTTGGAGGGAGACACGAAATACTACGTGAATCCGGAAGCAAAACCGTTGAAGACGATGGCGGACATTACGAAACCGACGATTAAGGCGAATGTCGGCTATAAGGAGGCAGATCCTGCATGGAAAGATGCGGCGGGGACTGCATTGGATACAAAAACCGTTATCGACAAAGATTTGTCGTATACGGCACAGTATGATAAAGATAAAGACATCATCGGTCCGTTTAATCCGGATGGTGAAAATGTACCGGATAAACCGGCAGGTTATGCTACGGTAACCTTCCTGCAAGGTGAGGGCGGTACGTTAACGATTCCGAAGCAGGGCGAAGAACCGGCACAAGAGGGTCTGGAGAAGGTTACATACTATGTGAATCCGACTGCCGGCAAGAAGATGGCAGATTTGGCAGCACCGGATATTGCGCCGAATGTCGGCTATGAGGTGGCAAATCCTGCATGGAAAGATGCAGCGAATGAAGCACTGAGTGCGGAGACGGTCATTACGGGTGACTTGAGTTACACGGCACAGTATAAGAAGCTGGATGACATCATCGTGGATCCGACACCGGATACGGATGATGATAAGCCGAACGGTTACGTGACGGTAAGATTCCTGCCGGGCGACAACGGTACGTTGGAGGGAGACGCGAAATATTACGTGAATCCGGAAGCAAAACCGTTGAAGACGATGGCGGACATTACGGAACCGACGATTAAGGCGAATGTCGGCTATAAAGTGACGGAAGCCAAATGGGAACCCGTGCTGGATAAGGCAACTGAGATTACGAAAGACTTAACTTATACGGCACAGTATGAGAAGTTGGATGACATCATCGGCCCGGTAGATCCGGAGGATCCGAACAAGCCGGACAAACCGGATGGCTATGTAACGGTAAGTTTCTTAAAGGGTGAAAATGGCACCTTGACGATACCGGCTGCAACACCGGAAGAACAAGCAAAAGTAGGCTTGGAGACGGTAGAGTATTACGTCAATCCGGCGGCAGTCAAGACCATGGCGGATGTTACGGCACCCCAAATTGTACCGAATGTCGGCTATAAGGAAGCAACACCTGCATGGAAAGATGCGGGGGATGCAGCACTGGATCTGAAAACTGTGATTAAGGGCGACCTGAGTTATACGGCACAGTATGAAAAAGATGAAGACATCATCGGTCCGTTTGATCCGGACGGTGGAAAGGTACCGGATAAACCGGCAGGCTATGCCACGGTAACCTTCCTGAAAGGTAAGAACGGTACGTTAACGATACCGAAGCAGGACGAAGAACCGGCACAAGAGGGTCTGGAGAAGGTTGCATACTACGTGAATCCGACCGTCGGTAAGACGATGGCAGATTTGGCGGCACCTGAAATTGCACCGAATGTCGGCTTTGAAGTGGCAACGCCTGCATGGAAAGATGCGGGGGATGCAGCACTGGATCCGGCAACGGAAATCAAGGGTGATTTGAATTATACGGCACAGTATAAGAAGTTGGATGACATCATTGTGGATCCGACCCCGGATACGGATGATGATAAGCCGAACGGTTACGTGACGGTAAGATTCCTGCCGGACATCAACGGTACGTTGACGGGTGACACGAAATTCTACGTGAATCCGCAAGCTGTACCTGTAAAGACGATGGCGGACATTACGGAACCGACGATTAAGGCGAATGTTGGTTACAAAGTAAAGGATACTAAGTGGGATCCCGTACTGGATAAGGCAACGGAAATCACGAAAGACTTAACCTATACGGCACAGTACGACAAGCTGGATGACATCATCCCCGTCAATCCGGTAGACCCGGGTCAACCGTTTAACCCGGAAGACCAGGATGATAAGAACAACGACAATAAGACGCCGGAGGGATATGTACGCATCATCTTTGATGCGGACGAAGGAAACTTCGGTAAGTATCAACCTGGCGGCCAAGAGATCAAGAAGACCGCGTATGACGTTAAGGCAGACTTGACGTGGGCGGACTTTAAGGCGAATGTTCCGGCAGAAGTGAATGCCGTGGCCGGCAAGACCTTCAGCGGTACATGGAATCCGGTCCTGCCTGCAGATGGGACTACGGTTGCAGCGGAAACCTATGTTGCACAGTATACGGATAATATCATCGGTCCCGTGGACCCGGATAATCCGGATCCTGCGGATCCTGAGAAACCGGACACCCATGTAACGGTAACGTTTGACAAGGGTGCACACGGTACAATCGCCGGAAAACGCGTATACTACGTGAATCCGACGACAGGCACGACCATCGGCGAGCTGGAAAAACCGGCCATTACGCCGAATGCCGGCTATGACCATACTGGTTGGGATGTAGCGGACACGACGGTTATCGACAAGAATATGACGGTAACGGCAGAATATTCGGCACACGACATCATCGGTCCCGTAGACCCGGACAATCCGGATCCTGCGGATCCCGAGAAGCCGGACACCCATGTAACGGTAACGTTTGACAAGGGTGCACACGGTAAGATTGCCGGAAAACGCGTATACTACGTCAACCCGGCAGCGGGCAAGACCATCGGTGAACTGGCGAAACCGGCCATTACCCCGGATGAAGGTTACACGCACATCGGCTGGGATGTCGGTGACGATACGGTCATCAACAAGAACATGACGGTAACGGCACAGTACAAGGCACCGGACATCATCGGTCCCGTAGACCCGGATAAACCGGATCCCGAGGATCCCGAAAAACCGGATACACACGTGACGGTAACGTTTGATAAGGGTGCACACGGTAAGATTGCCGGAAAACGCACTTATTATGTGAATCCGACAGCCGGCAAGACCATTGCCGACTTGGGTAAGCCGGCCATTACCGCAGACGAGGGCTATGAACACATCGGTTGGGACGTACCCGATACGACGGTCATTGACAAGGATATGACGGTAACGGCACAGTACAAAGCGGCTGATATTATCGGCCCGGTAGATCCGGACAATCCGGATCCCGCAGACCCCGAAAAACCGGATACCCATGTAACGGTAACGTTTGATAAGGGTGCACACGGTAAGATTGCCGGAAAACGCACCTATTACGTGAATCCGGCAGCCGGTCTGACCATCGGTGACTTGGCGAAACCGGCCATCACGGCAAATAAGGGTTATGCACACACCGGTTGGGATGTACCGGATACGACGGTCATCGACAAAGATATGACGGTAACGGCGCTTTACACGGCAGATGACATCATCGGCCCGGTAGATCCGGACAATCCGGATCCGACGGATCCCGAAAAGCCGGAAACGCATGTAACGGTTATCTTTGAAGCTGGAGAACATGGAACGATTATCGGAAAACGTGCGTACTACGTGAACCCGAAAGCGGGTAAAACCATCGGTGACTTGGTAAAACCGGCCCTCAATGTAGATGACGGCTACGAGCACACCGGATGGGATACGGACGATGCGACGGTTATTGATAAGGACCTGTTTGTCACGGCATTGTATGCCGAGGTAACGATTGTTCCTGAAAAGCCGTCGAAGCCGAAAGATGTAGATGCGGTAACGAAGGATGACAAGACGACGGTAACCGGTAAGGCGGACCCGAATGTCGATATCGTTATCAAAGATACGGACGGTAATGTAATTGGTAAAGGTAAGACGGATGATAAAGGCAACTTCTCCATTGTTACGGATAAGAAGCTGGATCCGGGTACCAAGATTAAAGTAGTAGCTGTAGCGAATGGCGTGGAGAGTGATCCCGCCACGACAACGGTACGAGGCGTTAAGCAGTCGCTGAAGAAACCGGTGACTACGAAGAAGCCTATGCCGGGCACGGGCGCCGGCTTCGGTGTGCTACCGCTGATGGCAATCATGGCGGCAGCAGCTGTATTGAGTCGTCGCAAATACTTTAAGTAAATAAGCATTACGTCATGTTTCGACATGATGCGAAAGGGCGGAATCTTCTGATTCCGTCCTTTTTGCATTGTAGCGGTGCGGACTTGTCGCGGTCAATCATCCATTGAGCGAAATGGAAATGATGGGGGGATGTTTTGAAAAAACGTCAAGTTGAACGAATCTGAAAAATGTTCAAATTACCAGGCGTGTATTCCCGGCATCCGGTAAGTGAAACGAAATGGACCAATATTCGACGGCGCTCTCAAGGTTGGCATTTATAGTTAGTTCGTGATATAATATAAATGCAAATTTCTGAAAGGAGTATACTATGAATATTTGGGTTCACTTAGCGGCCGTATCCGGTTTCATTGCGGCTGTTTTTTGCATGGTGGGCGATGCGTGGATTGTCGGTTTTGATAAAAATCGTATACCGGATCCGGCCTATCATGAAGTCGTTAAAAATGGAGACTATTCATTTTATATCGGTGCATCGGAGAAACGTTTGCGTCGTGGGGCGTTGATAGGGGATTATTCAACGCCGTTTCTGCTGTGCAGTCTCTATGCCACCTATTATTTACTTGGTAGCGGTAGTTTTGCATTGGCAACGGTGCTCATTCTGGGTGCGGGTTTTGCCTATATGCCGCTGGCACATTGCGCTTTTTACTATCTGGGCATGGTCTATCGCTATCGATATGCCGTCTATAAGAAGGGCTATGACATGGATGAGGAAGGATTGCGGGAGATGGAAGAGGGCATCAAGGGGATGTTGAATAAGGCGTGGATACCGTCCATCATCCTTACGGCTGTCGGCTGGTTGATGTTTACGGTTTACGTTGCACTCGGCTACAGCATGTTACCCCGATATTTTGCCATCATCAATCCGTTGCCGCTCAGTTTTTTCTTCATGCTGACACCGAAAATTCCGTATCCCGGAAAGCCGCTGTTGGACGGTGCCGCCTTTAATATGGCGGGGACGCTGTACTATATCGTCCTCTTGATTCATCTGATGGTTATCGGATAAGGCCGAAGGAAGACATGACGGGGAATGCCACATTGAACATGTTTCAATTTGTTCAATGTGGTGTTTTTTAAATAAGCGAATTCCTCATCTTACATTTGCGGACCGTGTGGAAACATGCTAAAATATATGCATTATTAAAGGAGGCTGTGCATGAATTATCTTGCATTGATCGTGGGAAAATTAGCGGGGATTTTTTTACGGTTGGTAGGACGAAGCGGCGGTTCGCTGCCCGGGAAACTGGCCTTACGGCTCGCCCCGCATATTTTGAAAAAATTTCACATGCCCGCAACGGTGATTTTGGTAACGGGTACGAACGGAAAGACATCCTTGGCAAATATGATTGCCCGTATTATGAAAGAGAGCGGCGTAGACGTACGGAATAATGCAAAGGGCGATAATATCGCCTTCGGCATCGTATCGATGTTGATTCGCGAGTCATCCCTGCGTTTTAAAATCCGCCGGGAAGCGCTTGTGATAGAAATCGATGAGCTGACCATGGCCAATCGGCTGCATGAGATGCAGGTCAGTCACATTCTGATTGGGAACTTTTTCAGAGACCAGTTGGATCGCGCGGGAGAGATGGAGACCTTGATTCGACGCATCGGCAATGCGTTGCAGCATTACAACGGCATGTTGATACTCAATGCGGATGATCCGAATGTCTACCGATTGCGGGCGGATGCCGTGCAGGCGACCATACGGACGTATGGAGCGGCCCATGCCGAAGGGGGTGTCGTTTCCGGTGTCAAGGAGGGGCATTTTTGCCCGCAATGTGAGTCGAACTTGGCCTATGATTGGGTTCAGTATTCCCACATCGGCAGCTATCACTGTGCCGGTTGTACATTTCAGCGGCCGAAGCCGGATTGCGAGGCGGAAAATGTGGATGCGGCGGCAGGCACATTCACCATGGAAGGACATGATTACAGGGTCAATCTGCCGGCACTGTATCACATCTATAATTGTATCGGGGCTTATGCCGTCATTCGGACGCTGGAGATTGACCCGGCGATTTATGCCCGGGTTATCGCCGACATCCATACCGCACCCGGGCGGATGGAGATGATAGACGGCTGTCTTTTGAATCTGGTCAAGAATCCGACGGGGGCGAATGAAGTACTGAACTATATTCGTCGTCTGCCGGGGGAAAAGGTATTGTTGTTTCTCTTAAACGACGGTGTGGCCGATGGTCGGGATGTATCCTGGATTTGGGATATGGCATTGGAAGACATCGACGGGTTGTCGACAGTCATCTGCACGGGCCGGCGTGCCTATGATATGGCGTTACGATTTCGCTATGGCGGTTTTCAGGGCACGTTGACGGTGATTGAATCCATGGACGAGGCGGTACGTCAACTCAAGGCGGCTGATGGACGACATTTCGCCATCGCAAATTATACAGGCCTGTTCGCACTCAGAAAGGAGTTGCGCCATGGAGCTTAAAATGGCATGGATGTACCCCGACATCATGGATTTGTATGGTGATCGGGGCAATGTGGCGGCCCTTCGCTATCGTTGCCGGCAGCGGGCCGTTGAATGTACGGTTGACCATTACGGCATGGGCGATACGGTGGACTTTTCCGCTTACGATTTGGTGTTCATCGGCGGGGGTGCGGACAAGGAACAGCGTCTGTTGGCACAAGATCTTTATCGTCATCGGGCGGCCATCGAACGGGCATTGGATACGGGCACTTTTTTTCTGTTGATTTGCGGTGCATATCAACTGTTCGGTACGTATTATATTGATGCGGCCGGGCATAAGGTGAACGGACTGGGCTTGTACCCATACCGGACGGAAGCGGGCGGTAACGGTCGGCGTTGCATCGGTAATATCGCAGTGGAGGCCGTCTTGGACGGCGTGACGATGCAGGTCGTCGGCTTTGAAAATCATGGCGGACAGACGATGGGGGTCGACCATCCTTTCGGTCGGGTACTTCACGGTCGGGGGAATCACTTCGGCGCGCGACATGAAGGGTATTGCGACGGACGGATTCTGGGAACCTATATGCACGGTCCTTTGTTGCCGAAGAACCCGGCGTTGACGGACGGCATCATACGTCGTGCCCTGCGTACGCGATACGGGACGGTGACCCTTCCACCCATGGATGATTCGCTGGAGCAGCGGGCGCACGACATCATGATGGAGCGAATGATGAAGGCGAAACGTGATGGCAGATGAATGGATTGTTGTCATAGGTGTTCCCTTATCAGGGCGAACGGAGAAGGAGGAAACGGATGAGTGTTGAAACATGGCAGGAGATATTGGCAGAGGAGAAGGCGAAGCCTTATTATGCCCGTCTGCATGCCCTGACGGACGAGGCATATCAAAAGGGGACGGTTTATCCGCCCCGTGAGGCTATTTTCCGGGCATTGTCCTTGACACCGTTTGCGGCAGTACGGGTCGTGATACTGGGACAGGACCCCTATCACGGTCGGGGACAGGCACAGGGGCTGAGTTTTTCCGTGGCGCACGCCGCCGCCATACCGCCCAGTTTAAGAAATATCTTTAAAGAATTGGGTGATGAAACGGGCATGGACATGCCGCGGCACGGGTCCCTCGTTGCATGGGCCTTGCAGGGGGTCCTAATGCTGAATACGGTATTGACCGTAGCGGCCGGTGCCGCGGGCTCGCACCGTGGTCGCGGCTGGGAAACATTAACGGATGCGCTGATTCGGCATTTGAGTCAACGAGAGGCACCGGTCATCTTTTTACTTTGGGGACGTGATGCACAAAACAAGCGTGCCTTGATTGACGAATCGAGGCATACGGTCTTATGTGCAGCACATCCTTCTCCTTTTGCGGCACACAAGGGTTTTTTCGGTTGCGGTCATTTTAAAAAGGTCAATGAACTCTTGGTGGCAAGAGGAGCGCGTCCAATCAATTGGTCGCCCTATCGTGCAGTCGTCTTTGATATGGACGGTACGCTGGTGGATTCCGCGGCGGCAATCTGCGCCGACTTGAATGCGGCGATTGAAACGGTGACGGATGCCCGTTATACGGCAAATGACGTGCTGCCGTTTTTGGGTGAAGGGGTACGTGTGCTGATTGAGCGAGCCGTCGATGATTTGGCGGCACGGCAATGCCTGTACCAGGGCTTGACGTCGGTTCAGGATACGGTGTATCGTCGGTATCAGGAGGTCGTGATGACCACTGACAGCGATGCGAAGGTTCGGGTCTACGACGGGATGACGGATGTCCTGCGGCGTTTGCGCACGGCCGGCTTCATTTTAGGTGTCTATTCGAATAAGAATCATGAACCGGCGAACCGAATTGCCGAGAGCCTGTTCCCCGGACTGTTTGACTTTGTATTGGGGCAAAAAGAGGGGCAGGTTCGCAAGCCGGATACGGAAGCACTGGCCGGGATGTTGAAGGAACACGGTGTGTATATACGAGATACGATTTATGTCGGTGACGGGGATACGGATATTCATACCGGTCGCAACGGACGAATGAAAACGGTGGCCGTGGCATGGGGTTATCGGAATCGGGCGTTGTTGGAGAAGATGAAGCCGGATCGCTTGCTGGATTGTCCGGAAGAGTTATTGAGAGAAATCGGCGTGTAAGGAAGGAGAACAATGTTAAAACTAATTATGTCGGATGTGGACGGAACACTGGTGCCGGACGGGGAGGACGGTATTCCGTCAGAACTTTTTGAAACGATTCGTACGTTGAAAGCACGCGGCATCGTATTTGCCGTTTGTTCGGGACGATCTTATCATTCATTGAAGGTATTGTTTGAGCCGGTGGTTGATGATATTATATTTTGCTGTGAGAACGGCGGCTATGTAAAATGCCGTGATTATGTCATTCGCGAACATCGGATGAATCCCAAAGATGTCCGAGCCCTCATTCTCGAAAGCCGGGGTATTGACCGTATCATTCCCTGTCTCTGTACGCCCGACTGCATGTACATCGAGCGCGGCGATGCGGAGGCGAAGCGTTGGTTTATAGAAGGCTATAAGATGAATGCCGTTTTTACGGATGATTTGCTGAAGTGTCCCTTGGATCACGTCATCAAATTTGCCGTATTGGATCGTCTAGGTGTCCGGAACAATGCAAAGAAGCGTTTCAATCCGGCATGGTGGGAGCGGATGCATATTGCGGAGTCGGGCTTTGACTGGCTGGACTTTACGGACCGTGGTGTTACGAAGGGTAGGGCGGTACGCGATATTCAGAATTTTCTGGATATTAAATATGAGGAAACGATGGTCTTCGGGGACAACCACAATGACATCCCCATGATGAAGGAGGCGAAGTACAGTTTTGCCGTGGCCAACGCACGGGATGAAGTCAAGGCGGTATCCAACTATCGGACGGCAAGCAATACCGAACAAGGCGTGCTGAAGGTATTGCGACATGTGTTGAAAGGAAATTACAGCTTTGATGAATTGGATTAAATTGGTTATCGCCGGTTGTATCATCGGCGTAGCGAACATCATACCGGGTGTGAGCGGCGGAACGATGGCGGTCATCTTGAACATCTACGACCGCCTGATTCACGCCATCAGTCGTTTTCGGAAGGAGTGGCGCCGGCAGATTCGCTTTTTGGGGGCGATTTTCATCGGTGCGGGCATCGGTATCATTGCATTCAGCCACATGATTAAGTGGCTCTTGGAACGTTATCCGATGCAGTTGAACTGGTTCTTCATCGGGTTGATTATCGGGAGTATCCCGCTCATTTTGATGAAGGTACGGAAAAAACGGGATCAGGTATTCAATAAAATCGCGGTCTTTCTCATCTTCTTTGCCGTCATGCTGTACTTTGCAAGCATCAACCGGCAGGCGGATGCGGGTGTTGTGGAAAAGGTAATGAGCCTGCCCCTTTTTTTACAGCTCTTCGTCCACGCAATCTTGGCGTCCGCGGCTATGATATTGCCGGGTGTTAGCGGTTCTCTCGTGCTCGTCATCCTCGGTTCGTATTTTACGGTGTTGACGGCGATAGCGGAGATGAATCTCTTGCTGCTCATCCCGGTCGGTCTCGGTGTGGCGGTCGGCATCGTCGGTGGCTCGAAGTTAATGGCCTACGCTTTACGACGTTGGGAGGGGATTACCTTTTCCGGCATCATGGGGCTGGTTTTGGGCAGTATCTTTACCGTCTATCGGGCGGCGGGCTTCAGCTTCAACCTCGGTGGTTTCGTTTCCGTGCTCTGCATGGCGGCCGGTGCGGCATTGGCCCTGTGGTTCGGTCAACAGGCAAAGTAGAATCTGTCTGCTGCGACACCGTCATGGTATCGTATCCTTTGTATTGCGGGATGCCGTCGCCGTCTCATCGGCACGAAATTTTGCGGCGGTTTCGGAAATCCGGTCCGTCATTGCTGCAGGTTTAGGCATCAGGGCCTCGGATATTCGTCAAGATATGAAGAATGACGGATATGGGGGACACGATAATAAGGCTTCCGAAAGGGGCGGGACATAACGGTGCGGGTGAAGGTGACGAACTTCACCGACACCGTTTTTTGTTACAAAAAAAGACGACCGGTAATCCGATCGTCTTGTCGCTGGGCTAACAGGATTCGAACCTGTAAATGCTGGAGTCAGAGTCCAGTGCCTTACCGTTTGGCGATAGCCCAATGTTTCGTTGAATGACAACAAAAAGATTATAGTACAAAAACGGAAAAAAAGCAAGCTGAAAGGAGTGCAAACATGCAGAAAATCATATATTTTCTAATCGCACTTTTTGCGACGGGATTGGGATCCATGACAGGTGCGGCGGGCGGCGTCATCATGAAGCCGCTCATCGACCTCATCAGTGAATATGACACGGTCACCATCGGCTTGTTGACGGGGATTACCCTCGTGGCGATGGGATTGGTAAATCTGGGCGGACATATTCGCAACAAGCGGCGAATCGACCTGCGTTTTCTGCTGTTCCTCACACCCGGTGCCGTTGCGGGCGGGATAGCGGGCGGTGCCGTTTTGAATACGTTGAGCGGTATGATACGGGATACAAGTCTCAAGGCGGTACAAAATGTCGTCATTCTCATACTGATGGGGATATCATTTCTCTACATTCACTATAAAGAACGCTTTCCCGGACCGGCCATCCGACAGGGGGCATTCATCTTATTTATCGGGTTGCTGTTGGGGATGGTTTCCGCCTTTTTGGGTATCGGCGGCGGACCGATCAACGTCAGCGTGATCCTTTTCTTTTTCGCCATCCGGCCGCGGGATGCCGCCATGTATTCCATCATCGTCATCGAGTTTGCGCAGATAGCGAAGTTGGCGGCCTTCGCCTCGGAGACGGGATTCGGCGGTTTTGATTTACGGATGCTGCCGGCCATGATTTTGGGTGGCGTGTTGGGCGGCTTTGCCGGAGCACAGCTGAATCGACGGGTGAGTGAGCGTCGAATTCTGATCATTTTCAATGCCATCCAGGTATTTGTGATTCTGGCCTGCGTGTTGAATATTTTAGGGGTGATGCATTAATGTGGCAACGAGGATGCTTCACGAACGGGCCGTCATGCGGTGAGTCTGCGAGCGATATGCCGAATTTATCCGGCGTAAAGGGCGGCAACGGGAAGCTCTCAAGCCGATGGCACATTTGAAATACTTATCGATATTGCAAATGTGTTTAAAGTATGGTACATTGAACTCAGCAGTTAAATTCATCAGGAGGAGGTTTACATGGAATTGAATGGAATCGTAATCGCGATTGTCGTCGTTTATCTTCTGGGGATGTTGGCCATCGGGTTCTACTCTTCGAAAAAGATTAAGAGTAATGAGGACTTTATGGTAGCGGGACGCCATCTGGGGCCCATCCTCATGGCCGGTACGCTTGCGGCGACGGAAATCGGCGGCGGCTCTTCATTGGGTGTCGTTGAAAAATCATACGGAAATTGGGGGCTGGGTGCATCATGGTACGTCATCACGATGGGTATCGCCTTCGTTATCCTTTCGTTTATTGCTCCGAAATTCCGTGCGGCGGAGGTCAAAACCGTACCGGAGTACTTCCGTCGGCGTTACGGTCGTAGTGCGGGTCTGGTGACGTCCATTATCATGATTCTGCCTTTGATCGGTCTGACGGCATCTCAGTTCATCGCTTCGGCGACCATCGTTTCGGTTATGCTCGGACTGGACATCAAGGTGGCCGTTACCATCGTGGCGGTTGTCGTGACCATCTATGCCATCATGGGCGGTCTATGGGCCGTAGCATTGACGGACTTCGTACAGGTATTCCTAATTGTCATTGGCATGGTGCTGGCCGTACCGTTCGCCCTGAACCTTGCGGGCGGCTGGGACAACGTCGTGGCGAATGTACCGGCGGGAACCTTTGACATGTTCAAGGGTATCAGCGTATCGACCATTATCGGTCTTATCGTGATGTATGTGGCATCCTTTACGGTAGGGCAGGAAGCAGTGTCCCGATTCTATGCGGCGCGGAACGAGAAGGTGGCCGTACAAGGTTCCGTCATCTCGTCCATCATCAACTTCATCTATGCGTTCATTCCCACCATCCTGGGTATCATCACCCTTGCGTTGGTGAACATGGGCAGTATGGATGAGGGTGTCATTTTGGCCAACGGCGCCAAATTTGCCTTGCCCCACCTCGCCATGGCGGCGATGCCGGCGGTGATTGTCGGCCTCTTATTTTCGGGTATTATCTCGGCAACGATGTCTTCGGCAGATTCCGATTTGCTGGGGGCGGGTTCCATCTTCGGCAACGATATTTACAAGGTCTACATTAAGCCGAATGCGACGAACAAGCAGGTGATGCGTACAACCAAGATTACGATGCTCGTTGTCGGTCTCTTAGGTTGGCTGATTGCCTTTACCAGTACGGAAAACCTGATCAACATTCTGATGTTCTCCTTTACCTTGCGGGCAGCCGGTGCCTTCTTCCCCTATGTATTCGGTCTGTATTGGAAGAAGTCGTCGCTGGCGGGCACCATCGCATCCCTTATTTTGGGGTCCGCGACGGTCATTATCTTGGAGCAATTCGATGTGTCCATTTTCAACTTGGAGCCGATTATTCCGGGCTTGTTGGTCAGCCTGATTTCCTTTGTCGTTATCACGCTGATATTCCCGAGCAAGCGAAACAGCTGCGAATTGACACCGGAAGAAGATTAATATGTTATGGGACGGGTGGCCGCAGGGTCACCCGTTTGTATAAGCAGGAGGGTACATGATAGAACGGGCACATGGACAATGGAAGGACGTTATTACCAAGCGGATGCACGCACTGAACGGACGGCTTATCAAAGGGCCGGGGTATATGTTATTTGATGCGGGTGTACCGGAATTGGACGCCCACATGCGTGGTGGCGTGCTGGATAAGACCGGTGATTTTGATGCCGTCTTGTCCGCATTTCCGGCGCTTTATGACGGGCGGCGAGAAGAGTGGGCTTTACGTATCGTGCCGGAGAGAACGGCAGAGGCGGCGCAAATTCTTCCGGAGCGGGGCTGGAAACTCCGCAATCCCGAAGGTTCGCCCATTATGAGTATCGAGACGCCGACGAATTATGCAAAAGTACATGTGGCTGAACTCGTCGCTCAGAATAGGGACGGTGTTACATTGCTTTCGGCGGCGGTCCCCGTCATAGCGGAGGCCTTTGACTTGAGCACGGCGTCAGCGGAGAAGCTTTTGCTGCATGGACAATATAATACGAATCCAAATGCCCGGGCGGCCGTTATTCGGGAGGCGGGTCAGGTGGTTTCTGCCGGTCTCATGGTCTATACACCGGCGCTGCGAACCGCCGGCCTCTATTATATCGCGACGCGTTCGGCGTGCCGCGGACGCGGTTTGGCAAAGGATTTGGTCAGCTTGCTGACGGATACGGCATTCGAACTGGGGGCAACGGCCGTCATTTTACAGGCGTCCAAGCTGGGGCGGTTCGTTTACGAGCACCTGGGTTATCGGGAAATCGGCCGGTACATGGTCTGGTTACATCCGGATACCGGCATGCCGACACCATCTGTCAACTAAAGCCGTACACTGTTGGTGACGGAAAAAGCACCTGTTATGCGATGAACTGTTGCATAACAGGTGCTTTATCGATTTCGGCATGAATGGGCGGGCACATCAATATGACGTGCCGACACCGTTGGACATCGTGTTATTACCGTTTTGTTGAGACGTTCCGCAAGCGGACGGTCTGTTTGCCGTTTTTTCGGAAACGGCTGTTGAAAGTCGCCCGGAGGAGCATCTTCTTCAACCCCGTACCGATGAGCACAACATCGGCTTCCGCCTCATCCTCTGCACAGGTGATACTGTACAGACCGTCGACGAGGTCGAAGCGGAGACCGTAACCGTCCGGTGTGTTGAAGACACCTTTGGCACGGCAAACATCGCCGAAAAAGCCGAGAACCAGTTGATTCAGAAAGCGGATGAGGTCGCAGAGGTCGCGAACCTGTACGTCTCTGAAACTGATGTTATCCAGAGGGCTTCCGTCGACGGGTGTAACCGCTTCGTCCGCATCCTTCAGTTCCCCTTGAAAGAGTGCCTGCCAGTAGGCGGTGTCCGCATCTTTATAATGCCGGGTGAAAATTTCCGCATCGGGATTCAGGTGGCGGATATCCGTCGCAATCGCCGCCAATTCATCCGGACTCATCTGTTCGGTTTTCGATAATTGTACAAAGCGTGCCGAACGAATCTGGTCGGTGAAGATTTCGGCATACTTCGTCTTATTTTTTTCGTAGGTGCGTGCATCCACGATGGTGATGGGTGCGAGCATACGGATGTGTTCGTACTCCACCCCGCGGATTCCGTTCTTGATGGAAGATAGGACACCGACGCCGGACGGTTCGATAATCAGAAAGTCCGGTTGGAGGGTGTTTTGGATGGTCAGGAGGGAAGCGGTGAAGTCACCTTTCATATTACAGCAGATACAGCCGTCCGTGAATTCCCGGATTTCGATGATATGTTCATTCTCGTTCTCCGTCGCGGTCTGCCGGTTTGATTTCAGTTCATTTTCCGCTTGTCGCAAAACATCCCCGTCTATATTTACGTCACCGAATTCATTTTCAAAGATGACGTAATCCCTGCCGGTTGCACGTATCATTTCCTTGATAAAAGTCGTTTTACCGGCCCCCAGGAAGCCGGACACAATCAGTATCTTCATAACACTCCGTCCATGAAAAAACCGGGCCGGTGACCCGACCCGGTTCCGATGTATATTAATTAAAGAACAACAACCGGTTTAATTAAGTCGGCCGGTTTATCTTTCATCAGGTAAAGGGCATCTTCGATGTGCTCAAAGCCCGTAAACTTGTGTGTGAGCATCGGCGAAACATCCAGTTTACCGAATTGCATCAGGCGTGACAGTTTTTCAAGTCGTAAACGACCACCCGGCATTAAGCCGCCCAGAACGTTTTTGTGACCCATGCCGGCACCCCATTCAACACGCGGGATTTGAATATAATCGCCACTGCCGAGGTAGTTGACGTTACCGATACGTCCGCCCGGCTTCAGAATCTTAATGGCGGTTTCAAACAGACGTTGGTCGCCGCCTGCCAACAGGACTTTGTCCACGCCGGCGTTGTTGGTCAGTTCCATAATCTGATCTTCCGTGGGTGCTGCTTTAAAGTCAACGATATCCGTCGCACCATATGCTTTTGCAATATCATAGCATTGCGGTCTGGAGTCAACGACAATCAGACGGCCCGCACCTTTTAATGCGGCTGCCGCTACGGCCATCAGGCCGACCGGTCCGATACCGAACACGGCAACGACATCACCGAATTGAACGTCTGCCAGTTCCGCTGCATGGAAGCCTGTGGGCACCATGTCGGAGAGCATGCAGGCTTCACCGTAGTCCATACCTTCCGGCATCAAGGCGAGGTTTCCGTCGGCATCGTTCACGTGGAAATATTCACCGAACATACCGTCTTTGAAGTTCGAGAACTTCCATCCTGCCAGCATACCGCCGGAGTGCATCTGATAACCGGCTTGCGCTTCCAGAGAATTCCAGTCCGGCGTAATGGCCGTTACCAGGACTTTATCGCCGGGCTTGAAATCCTTTACCAGGGGACCGACCTCTACGACTTCGCCGCAGCCTTCGTGACCCAGAATCATGTTAAATCGTTCACCAATACCGCCTTCCCACACGGTGTGAATGTCGGAAGTACAGGGTGCCAAAGCCAAAGGTCTGACGATAGCGTCTGCGGGGCCGCATTTCGGTCGTTCTTTTTCAATCCAGCCGACTTCCCCGATTCGTAACATTGCAAAACCTTTCATAATCATTCCTCCTTTTATTAAACGGTATGTGTACGAATACCGCATCACTGCGGGCATCTAAGTAACTTATAACATAAATGCCAAAAAAAAGCAATAGAGCCGAAAAATTAAAAACGATTTGTATACTATTGAAGGGAGGCGCTCTCGAATTGTCGGAAAAGCGTACAAATATTGTCCTTTTTACTCAATGTAAGCGGTCATAGTGCTAGAAGTCACCATAAAAATCGAGAATTATCCATGAAAAGAGAATCGGAAGATAAGTTGGATAATTGTTTAACATGCTGAAAGGGCGGGAGACGGTACGAATTGCACGGCATATATTTTACAAAATTTGTCATAATTATCTTGCATTATTTGACAATGTTGCTATAATTAGGTTATATAGTGTTTAAGATAATACAACATGAGGAGGAAAACAGATGAATAAGCGTTTTAAACTGGGCGCGTTGCTTCTGATCGGTGCGTTGATGTTCACGTCACTCGTGCCGAATGTGGCAGCAAGCCGCCCGAGCCGACCGGATCGTTCGGCTTGTCCCGGCCCGAAAACGGTCGTTGACGTGGATAAATTCAAGGATTTGTCCAAATGGTCGGCCACGTTGACCGCACTGAATCCATTGGCGAATGCGGCCGACTTGGTTTTTAAGGGACCGGAGATTTATAAGGATCAAAACGGAATTCCGAATACAAGCTTGACGACGCTTGTGGGTAAGGACGGGAAGAGAAAGCACGCCGTGTCCGTACCGGAAGGCGAGGTCATGATGAAAATGGGCGCTTTTTATCGCAAAGACGGCGGTCTTGATGCTTTTGACAAATATTACAAGGGACCCGTTTTCGTGACGGCAAAGAAGAAAGTGGATATTGCACAGTATAAGACGGACGAGTACGAGCAAAAGATTCTTCTGCATGCCGAGTTTGCCACTTACGGTAATGAAAGCGCAACGAAAGACGGAAAACCGAATGCCGGTGGTGATTATGCGTATGTGGAGGCGGTATTTTTGGATGCGGCCGGAACGGTAATCGGATCGCCGATACGGGATGCTTCCTATAATGGCGGACAGGGTGTAACGTCCCATGAAAGTGCGAATCCCGATGCATGGATGCAGTTTGATGAATCGGTGATTATTCCGGAGAAGGCGACGGCGGTTGAGTGGCGTTTGGTCGGTGTCGCACACGATGCCTGGAACCTGGATGCGTACTTCAAGTCGGCGGAGGTCAGCGTTCGTAAGAAGGCTTTCCAAGTGACGTTTAAAGATGAACCGGTTGGCGAAGAAGCGGGGGCGACGTTGTCGACGGCTTGTGTCGTCATCCATGAGAAACCCGTACCGCCCGCACCACCGGAGAAGGACGGGAAGACGTTTATCGGTTGGTTTGATGAAAACGAGAAAAAGCTGACCGACACGGATACGGTCGTACGGGAGCATGTTTATACGGCACGCTACGAAAAGACGCCGAGTGCAAATACGGTGCAAACGATTGTCGACAAGGTACCGACCGTTGATGACTATAATAAGGTGATTACGGATGGTGACGGGAATCCCTATCCGGAAGATACGAAGGTAACCGTTACGAAGATTGTGACGCAACCGGATGTTACGACGGCAACCGGTGACGGTTCCGTAACGGCGACGATAACCGTCCGTGTGGAAAAAGAGGGAGAAGAACCGTTTGAAGTGGACATCCCCGTGCCCGTTGTCGTGACGGATTGGGTGATACCGCAGACGGATGGCGGCACGGAACGTCCGGACGGCGTACCCGCGGACTATGTCAAAGTAAACATCAATCCGACGGAGAAAGGTACGTTGCCCGAGGGAGAAGCGACGGTATATTGGGTCACGCCGGAGAAGGAAGTGACGATACCGGCAAGCAATCCGACGGGACAGTTGGTCGGCACGGATTATTATACCTTTACCGATTGGAATGCCGAGCTGACGAGCACATTTACAACGGCAACGACAATTACGGCAAACTACGATAAGATTGAAGACGTCATTCCGCACACCGGTGGGGGTGAGGAACGTCCGGACGGTGTACCGACGGATTACGTGAAAGTCACCATCGACCCGACGGACAAGGGTGATTTGCCCGAAGGTGAGCCGGTTTCATACTGGGTGAACCCGAAAAAGGAAGTGACGATACCGGCAGGCAATCCGACCGGCAAGACGGTAGAAACGGTACCGCATACCTTTGATCAATGGAATACGCCGTTGACGGGAACATTTACGACGGCAACGAAAATTACGGCGGAGTACACGGTACCGAACTTGATACCACAGACGACGCCGGAGAAACCGGGTACCATACCGGCGGACTATGTACCCGTTACGGTGAATCCGACGGACAAGGGTGACCTGCCCGCGGGCGAGCCGACGGTATACTGGGTGGATCCCGGGGAGGAAGTGACGATACCGGCAAGCAATCCGACCGGCAAGACGGTGGAAACGGTACCGCACACCTTTGCACAATGGAATACGTCGTTGACGGGAACGTTTACGACGGCAACGGAGATTACGGCGGAGTATACGGTACCGGATTTGATACCGCAGACGACGCCGGAGAAACCGGGGACCGTACCGGAAAACTACGTATCCGTCACCGTGAATCCGACGGACAAGGGTGACCTGCCCGCGGGTGAGCCGACGGTATATTGGGTGAATCCGGAAAAGAAAGTGACAATACCGGTGAGCAATCCGACCGGCAAGACGGTGGAAACGGTGCCGCATACCTTTGATCAATGGGATACACCGTTGACGGGAATGTTTACAACGACAACGGAGATTACGGCGGAGTACACGGTGCCGGATTTGATACCGCAGACGACGCCGGAGAAGCCGGGGACCGTACCGGCGGACTATGTGAAAGTAACCATCGACGCAACGGAGAAGGGCGATTTACCGGATGGAACGGTAACGACGTATTGGGTGAAACCGGATACGGAAGTGGCCCTGCCGGAAGTCACAGCAACCGGAAAACGGATCGGTGCGGATGACTTCGTCTTTGATAAGTGGGACAGCGCATTCAAACGGACTTTTACCGGGGACACAGTCATTACGGCGGAGTATACGGAGCAGGATGACGTCATTCCGCAAGCAGGTGATGATAAACCGGATGGTATCCCGGATGACTACGTGAAGATTACGTTTATCCCGACAGATAAGGGTGAGCTGCCGGAGGGTGCATCATCCATCTATTGGGTGAATCCGAGAACGGATGTCAGCATACCGGTGCCGGATGCCGTCGGTCAGACGATTGATACGGTACCCTATACCTTTAACGGCTGGAATGCTGAAATCACCGGTCGGTTTACGGAGGAAAAAGAAATCAGTGCCACCTATACGGTACCTGATGTTATTGCGGAAACGGATGGCAGAAAGCCGTCCGAAGTGCCGGAAAACTATGTGCCGATCGAGTTGGATCCGACAATTTTCGGGGATCTGCCGGAAGGGACGGCAACGAGATATTGGGTCAATCCGGAGGTAGAGGTGACGATTCCGGCCGGTGTACCGAATGGAAAGATTGTGGGGGATGTACCCTACACATTTACCGAATGGGATAAGCCTCTGACGGGACGCTTTACGAAAGGCGGTACCGTAACCGCGAAGTACAGTGCACCGCCGGTTATTGTTCAGACGGGCGACAAGAAACCGGAAGGCGTGCCTGCGGATTACGTTCAGGTACGCATTGACCCGACGGAAAACGGCAGCTTACCGGGGGATCAGCCGACGATATTCTGGGTAGACCCGAAACGTTCGGTCAGTCTGGACGTAAAAGATCCCACGGGTAAGGGCGGTCATACATTTGACCGTTGGGATAAGGCTTTAAAAGGCACTTTCGACAAGGATACGGTTATTACGGCTAAATATAAAAAGCAAGTGAAACGTGTGCCGAAGCGGACCGGCAAGGGTAGATTGCCCGGCACGGGTGCAGGCGGCATGGAGCTGATGACGCTCATCGGATTGACCGGTGCGATGTTATTGCGCCGCGGCAAACGAAAATAACATAATCGTATACGGATGAGATGAAACGGGCGGCCCTTGACGGGGCCGTCCGTTTTATAGACATGGCCGTAGAATAGATAAGATGACATTATGTATTTTGAATATCGTTTGTTGCAGGCTCTTTACTTTTCTATTGTTATATGTTAGGATAGCGACAGAGCGGCGACGCGAAGGGGTACACCACCACGGGTGTAATTCTTTCGCGTTATTTTTTTAAATGGAGGTATTATGATTAACGGAAAGCGGCGACCGGATGCCGTCGGAAAAACTTTGGCGGCTTTTCTGGCATCGGAAGGTTATCGCACGGATCGGGTGGTCGTGGAGTATAACGGCAAGATCCCCGACCGCTCGCGATACGGTGAAATTGTGATTGCCAAAGAGGATCGTATCGAGATTGTTCATTTTGTCGGAGGCGGGTGAGATGACGTATGATTTTTACGGTCAACTGAAAAAGCGGATGCCGTCGGCGGCAGTCGACATACTGCGCATGGCACATGTTCACGTCTTCGGTCTGGGCGGCCTGGGTTCACAGGCGGCGACCCTCTTGGTCCGTTGCGGTGTCGGTCATCTGACTTTGATTGACGGCGATCGCGTGGACGGGACGAATCTGCATCGCCAGCAATATACCATAGCGGATATCGGCAACGATAAGACGGAGGCTTTGGCGGCACACCTTCGGGCGGTGCATCCGGATGTCCGGCTGCATTTACGGACGGCATTTTTTGATGCGGCGAGCCTGTCGACGGTCTTGGCGGGGGCGACGCACCTGATTGAGGCGGTGGATGATGCCCGTTTGAAAGCGGATTTATTGACCTACGCCATGAAACACCGGATTACCGTGGCATCCGGTAACGGCATGGCGGGTCTGGGATCGGTGTGTACGTTACGGGTTCGTTATCTGAACGAGCGAACCGTGCTCTGTGGGGACGAACAATCCGACGTGGCAACCGCGGGCGCATTGGCGGCGGGTCGGGTGAGTGTCTGTGCCGGGATGCAGGCCCATGAAATGATACGGATGATACTTCGGGAAAAGGGGTTGAGTTATGAATGATACATGGAGATTGGGAACGCATACTTTTTGTTCCCGTTTGATACTGGGGTCAGGGAAGTTCGACTTGGGGCTTATCCGTGCGGCCGTCAGGGATGGCGGGGCGGAGATGGTCACGCTGGCATTGCGCCGGGCGAACACGGACGGTACGGAGAATATTTTAGATTATATGCCGGCGGGCGTCACCTTGTTGCCGAATACTTCCGGGGCCCGAAATGCGGAAGAGGCGGTACGAATCGCGCGACTGGCTCGTGCCCTAGGCTGCGGAGACTTCATCAAGATTGAGATCATGCGGGATGCCCGTTATTTATTACCGGATAATGCGGAGACTGTTCGGGCAACGGAAATATTGGCGGCGGAAGGATTCGTCGTCATGCCGTACATGTATCCGGATTTGTATGCGGCAAGGGACTTGGTTTCGGCGGGTGCGGCCTGTATCATGCCGCTTGGTGCGCCGATTGGCTCCAATCGGGGGTTGGAGACGAAGGCGTTTCTTCGGATTCTTATCGATGAATCGGATGTGCCTGTCATCGTGGATGCGGGAATCGGTCGCCCGTCACATGCCTGTGAAGCAATGGAAATGGGGGCGGCGGCCATCATGTGTAATACGGCCATCGCCACGGCCTCGGACATCCCGATGATGGCGGCTGCCTTTCGGGATGCGGTCGCTGCGGGTCGCGCCGCCTATCTGGCGGGACCGGGGCGTGTTTTGACGGCGGGCGCGGCGGCTTCCTCCCCTTTGACCGGCTTTTTGTCGGACGAGGAGGCGTGATGACAAAATATGGTGTGGGTTATCGGGTGAAGTCTTTGGTACGGAGTTTTGGTGTTGGATGGGGCAGCCGGCGAAGTCCTCGGTATGGGGTTTAAGCTGCATGGCATCATCCGGTGACGTCAACAGCGTGACGTGAAGGGTGTGGGCTGTGGCCGGATGAAGGAGGATATCATGTTAAAACAAAGCGACAGTTGTATGGCATATGATGAGGGGATGGACATCCTGGCGGACAGTCTGCGACCGGATGTTTTACATTTAGCGAATACGTTGACGGAACGTGACTATACCGTTGAAGATGTGGCGGCGGCATTGACGAAAGACATGCTTTCACCTGCGGATTTCGCCGCCTTACTCTCACCGGCCGGTGCGGCACGATTGGAAATGATTGCGACGGCGGCCCGAGCGGTACGACATCGATATTTCGGGAACAGTGCGTATCTGTTTACGCCCCTGTATCTGTCCAATTATTGTGAGAATCACTGCGTTTACTGCGGGTTTCATCGCTATCATCGTATCCGGCGGATGAAGTTGGACAGGGCACGGATGGCCGCCGAGATGGCTGCTATTGCGGCGACGGGGCTGGAAGAGATTCTTTTACTGACCGGAGAGAGTCGGGGTCAATCGGATCCCGAATACATCGGGGCGGCTTGTCGTCTGGCAACGAAGTATTTCAAGATGGTCGGTCTGGAAGTCTATCCGATGAACGTGGATGAATATGCCTATCTTCATGACTGCGGGGCCGATTACGTGACGGTGTTCCAAGAAACCTATCATCTCGCCACCTATGGACGTTTACATTTGGCGGGGCATAAGCGTTCCTTTCCCTACCGTTTCGACGCACAGGAGCGTGCCGTCCGCGGCGGCATGCGCGGCGTCGGCTTTGCGGCCTTGCTGGGATTGTCGGATTTTCGCCGGGATGCCCTGGCAACCGGATTACACGCCCATCTTTTGCAACGGCGCTATCCGCATGCCGAAATCGCCCTTTCCTGTCCCCGGCTTCGTCCTGTCAAAAATGGCGATGCCATACAGACGCAAGATGTCCGTGAACGGGATTTGCTGCAAGTGATGTGTGCCTATCGTCTGTTCCTGCCTTTTGCACAGATGACCATCTCAACCCGTGAGCGGTCGGGTTTCCGGGATCGGGTCATGGACATTGCGGCGACGAAAATCAGCGCGGGCGTCAGCACGGGTATCGGTACGCATGCGGCGACCGAGGGTGGTGATGAACAGTTCGACATCGCAGACCGGCGGGACGTCGCCACGGTTTGCGAGGCGATGCGGTTGCAGGGACTGCAAGTGGTGACGAATGACTACATTCGTGTATAAGGGCGTGTGGTTGTCGCTATTCGTCACGTGATGGTTGACGGACGTCATCAAAGTAGGTACTTTCTTGTAAGTAGGTATTCGGATAGCGGGAGAGCAGCCGGTATAAATGACCTCGGAGGACCGACTCGTCGCATGAACCGGCTTTAAAATCATGCAGCGTATCAAAAAAGGTCCGGTGTTCCGCTGCCGTCGCCGCATGCTTGAAGTAGCCCCATACGTGTGTCGCCGCATTGACGGCATCCTTGGGGTTGGGCGGTGCCGCCTTGGCGGTCTCAATCATGTTTTGTACGGCGACGTAATCCGGATGCGCCTTATCCTTCAGACGGTTCCGCACGCGGAGGTAAGTCCGCTGTGAACGTGCCAAGACGGCATATTTCTCACGAGCCCACAGGATTTCGCAGGCGTGCTGTTCTTCTTTCGGATGTTTGAATGACATAATTCCTCCATAAAATGACCCGCATCACCCGACGGACGGATGATGCGGGTTACTTTTATTTTTTCTTTTCGTACATGCGCAGTTCCATCTGTGGATAAGGGATTTCTATCCCCTCCTTATCCAGCGCCTGCTTTATGGCCTCACGTAATGCGGCGGTGGTCGCCAAATAATCTGCGGGCCGGACAAAAGCCAGGGCCGCCATATTGATGCCGGAATCCGCCAGCTCCGTCACACTGACGGCGGCGGTCTCATCCGGCTTCAGACGAGGCTCATTTTTCAAGACGTTCAGGAGCAAGTTCCGGACCGCTTGGATATCCGCATCATAAGCGATGGAAAATTCCACCTTCAGTTTTACCCAGTCCTGCTTGCTCAGGTTGATGATGTCATTTTGAATAATCTTTTTATTCGGAACGATGTAGGTAAAACCGCGCGGGTTGATGAAGACCGTATTGAAGAAACAGATTTCTTTAACCTCCAGCAGCTCATTGCTCGTACCGAGAAAAACAAAGTCGCCGTAACGGATGGGCCGGATGATGATAATCAATATGCCTGATGCCAGGTCGGAGAGTGTACCCTGTAAGCCCAGACCGATGGCGATACCGATGGATCCGAGGATGGCGACGAGGGAGGCCGTTTCAAAGCCCATCTCATGTGCCAAGATAATGATCAGCAGGAAGTTCAGCAGGATGCGTACCGCCGTGTCGATAAAATGCGTCATGCTGCGACCGCTGGCATGTCGCTTACATATCCAGGCGATGGTTCGCCGGATGATACGGATAATGAAAATGCCGATGATGAGAATAATGGCCAGATGCAGGATTTCCGCGCCGACGGCGGTCCAACTGAAGTCGCTCCACGGCCATTTCCGGATGACTTCATTTACCGGCGCAGGAACGGCCGGGTCAACTTTGGTCAATAACATATCTTCCTCCTTGATTGGTAATGGGAGTATATCATATTCCTTGGAAACTGCAAGTGTGCGGATGTGAAAAACAGTTCACGGAGAGCACGGGATGCGGCGAAGGGGATCCAATGAACCCGGCCTAAACAGTGCCGCTTTGCATTTTTTGAGCCGGGCGGTTGGTAAGTAATGTGAGAAACCACAAGGTTGAACATGGATGGAAAATGTTCAACTTGCGCTGTTCAGAAACATAGTGCTATGTTGGTTCATGTGCTATAATAAAAAACGGAAGGGAGGGGAACAATGAATCAGGAGAAAGATCATCTTCCGGTTACGGGGTATGGGCCATATTTTATCCTCGCCATGGGGGCGGTGACGGTACTGTGTGTAGTGTTCATTCATACCGGTATTGCGGCACCGCTCGGCAGTAATTGTATCTTGTACCATGTTTTTGGTATACCGGTCATTCTGGTGGGAATCGTTATTTATCTCATGGCCGCATTTCAATCAAGGATTGTGAAACGTATTCGTGCGGGGGAACTGGTTACGACAGGGATATATGGTTATGTTCGGAATCCCATTTACTGCGGCATCCTGTATGTATTTTTCGGGGTGTTGCTCTTACAGCAGAATGCGATTGCGTTTATTGCCTTCGGCATCTATTGGGTTTCTTTAACCGTATTTTTGAAAAAGACCGAGGAGCAATGGTTGCAAAAACGTTACGGAAAAGAATTTGAAGATTATATGCGACGGGTCAATCGCTTTATTGTTTGGCCGGGGAAGAAGAGCCGATAGGCTCTTTTTTCGTGGCATAATATGACCGACATTGTGACATCAAGGGTGACCGGTGTCTTGCCGAAAGTAATCGTGATAAAAGTCTTGACAAATTGAAAAAAACATTGCTTGATTAATTTGGTTGTGTTAAACTAATTTATAGAGAAATGGAGGTATATGTATGAAGAAACCTAAACTTTTGTCATGGGCTTTAATCGGCGCCATGACCCTCGCTCCGTTGGGGGCGACGATGCATGCGGATTGGTTGCCGGCGCTTTCGGTGCAGGCTGCGGCGGATGCGCTGGGTTATTACGCACAAACGAAGCCGGACGGGGAGAGCAACTATTGGCGCATCAACCTTACGGATGAGTGCAAGGATTACGTGGCGAATATCACGGAAATCCGTGTCGGAGACGTCGTGTTGGCAGATGAATTCGATAATGATGACCCCTTTGAGGATGTGTACGGTTACACGAAGAGTTCCGTAGCCGGTAACGCATATATTAAGATCAACAAGACAAAGTTACGAGATACGGCCGATGTCGTCATTAAGGCGACGGGCTATCAGGATGTAACCATCGCCATGCAGTTCGAGGAGGGCGCATTATCCAATGCCGTCTACACTCAAGCTGCGGCGGGGGAGCCGGGTAGTGAAACGGAAGAACCGGGGACTGAAACGGAAGAACCGACAACCGCGGAAGGCGTTGCATCGAATATCAATGCGGCGGTATTTAACCGTGAATACAGTTCTTGGTCGGAGGAGATAGACATTCCGCTCTCCGAGACGGGCGAAGACTACGGAAATAAAATTACGGGTGCGACGATAAACGGTACGGACTATCCCTTTATGGACGGAAAGAACGGGGCATCGACGGAAGGCGCCAAATTCTTTCGTTCGTCATGGTCCGATCCCCGCGTAGCGATGGATCTTTTGAAAAACGGTGCGAATCGCATCGTCCTGCATGCGGCACCGGAGAAGGACCTCGTTTTGGATTTCACCTACGACACCGAGCTCAAGAAGACGAGTGACCTCAAGATGCATGAAGCGGGAGAAACCCCCGGCGGTGAGACACCGGGTGATACGCCGGGCAACGAGACGCCGGTCGGTGAAGTGAAAAAAGTGGAAAGTCACAAAGGTGTGACCATCACGAAGGCCGGCTATTCAGAGGGGAACGGTGTCGAGTATAACTTGACCTGTGAAACGGGGCCGGAAGGTCTTTATGACGCTCTGCATACGGACGGTGCGTCGGATGTCATCGGCTATGCCGTCAACGGCAAGGTATTCAAGAATAAGCCGGAGGGTGCCACGTATAATGACTTGTTCCTGTATGAAGGCGTTTATTCTACAAAAAATGCTGCGGCGATTACCGCCTATAATGAAGTGGAAGCAAAGAGTCTGGCATTGATTTTCAAGGATAAGACGTATCTTGAATACAGTGAACTCGGTTATGCCGGTCCCGCATTGACGCAAAAGGATCTGACCGCATTATTCGGGGAAAAACCGGCGGATGCCGCTTCTTTTGAATTGGCAAGTGCTACCGTGGAAGAATCCTACGGTTCGAAAGAGCTGATTCTCGGATTTACGGCGGACATTTATCAAAACAAGGATTTCAATACCTTTTATAACAGCATCGAAACCGTTCAGGTCAACGGACAGGACTTCCCCTTCGACCCGACGGTGGCGTCGCCGCTGTTTTTAGTGTCATATAAAGGTATGGTTTCATCCGATGAAGCCGTTATCGCGGCGGCTGAAAAGCAGGCCCCCGTTGCCGTAAAAATTACGACAAAGGACGGCAAGACGACATCCATAAATATGAATGAGACCGAAGAACCGACGGTAACGGAAGTTCCATTGACGGATGAACTGGAAGACGGCGAATATACCATCGGCTTCTCCGCGTTGTACGGCGATGGCCGGGAGGGGCATTCCATGCTGGAGGGCTTCTTTGACAAAAACGTCAAGCTGACGGTAAAGAACGGCGTGTACAGCATCGAGATGCTCAACGTGCTCTTCGCACATGGCCTGTACGATTTCAGAATTGAAAAAGACGGTGCATATCCGGAATCGGTTAAAACAAATTTCGGAGAACCGGATATCAACGGCAACTATAATCAGGCGACGTTCAAAATGCCCATCTCCGAGATGAACAAGATTCATGATGCCGGCGTACTGGTCGGTTACATGGGTTCGCTCGAGACGGATAAGGGTAAACTGGATAAATATACGAAGTTACGCATCGAGTTTAGTAAAACGGCCCGTAAAGGCTGGGAAGGATTCATCGATCCGAAGGAGAAGGCGGAGCAGATTGCCAAGTCCGACGAGGTACTGAACAAGCGATTGAAGGAGTCGGGGGCCGATTTGGACGGCGACGGTACGGTCACGGCGGAAGAACTGCAAAACTTCTCCGGCGCACTGGATATCAGCGGCAGCAGCGATGTCGACAAGATTTATAACATCGATCTGCTGAAGAACATGGGTCCGAACGTGACGAGCCTGAATGCAAACGGTAACCGAATTGAAAAGATACTGGCCGGATTGTTTGACGGCGCAACGGGACTGACGGCCATTGAATTGAACGGCAATAACATCAGTGAACTGCCGGCGGAAACTTTTGCCAACAACAAGGCATTGAAGAAATTAAGGTTGGCGGCAAACCCGATCGGGACCTTGCCGGAGGGGCTGTTGAAAAACAGCCTTGCTCTGGAAGAATTGGAACTCGGCAAGATTCTGGCGGATCGTCTTCCGGCAGATTTGATTCGCAATTTGAGTGCACTCAAGAATTTGTATTTGGACGAGAACGAATTGTCGTCACTGGATCCCGCTTTCTTTGAAACAAATACGGCATTGGAAAAACTTCATATGAACAACAACCGCTTACAGACCTTGCCGGAGAGCATGACGAAGTTGACAAACCTGCGGGTGTTGGACATTCGGAACAATGACGTGGCGGCGGTGCCGGAAGGGATTGAAAACCTGACGGCATTGAGAAAACTTGATGCGGCGAATAATCGCCTGACGGCATTGCCGGAGGCACTGTGGAGAAGTATTGCATCCCATACGCCGGATGGAGACCGAACGGAAGTAAAACTTTCCGGCAATTATCTCCGGGAGATTCCTTATGCGGCGATTCAGGATGCAGGCGGTATTTCCGTGACGGAAGTGGCATTGAATCTCTTACCGAGTCAGCCGACGGCATCTGCCGGGGCGCTGGCAAAGGCCGGCATCACGCCGACGGCGATTGGCGGTTATATGCCGCAGAAAACGGAAGTCAACCTTGAGAGCAAGGCAAGTGCCGGGGACATTACCGTGACTCGGGATTTGGATATGTTACTGACGACATTCTGGGCGAACGGTGGCGATTCGACCTTCTTCGGCGGAGAAGGTATCAATGAAACGCGTGAATCTTTCGATGATTATGTCGGTCGTGTCATGACGGACGGTGTACCCAAGTACATGTCCGATACCAAGGGTTATATTTGGCACATCGTGACAACGGTTGAAAAAAAGGTCGGTGAAAATTTCGTTCCGGTGGCACGTCATGAAATCAGCGATGCGCAAGATCCGGCAAGTCTGACATTCAAAGACCCGCGGATGAAAAAGGGCGATGTCTATCGCACGACAAGGACGATTTTCACGAAGAAGAATGCATCCGCAACGATGGCGGAGGAATTTTCCGTTATGAGTGAAACGACGGCGGATGCCGATGCACCGAATCAAGGCGGCAAGGAAACCCTGCTCAAAGCCCATCTCCAAAAGGTGGATAACAGTGGCTTTTCCATGGCGAACGACGCATTGATTACGCCGGTGAAAAAGGTGGAAAAAGCGGATGGTACGGTGGAATATGAGGTCGGCTTCCGACCCATACAGCTGATGGGCATGAACGGCCATCTGTTGAAGCTTTATTATTATCCGAACGGTACGGAAGCGACGGAACCGGTTGAGGCGACGATATTGGAGACGATGACGGATAACGGCAAAGTCTATCCCAAGACCTTTCTGATACCGGGGAACGCGACGGATGAACCCGTGCGTTTGCGTGTGCGCGTGGATGCCATGGAAGAGATTCTTTCTTCACAACCGGGCTATAAGCCGGGTGATGCGGAACAAGATGTGACGCTGGTGTTCGACGGCGAAGCGGCAGCGGATAAGAGTGCGTTGAATGATATGATTGAAGCGGCAAAAGCAAAGCTGGCGGCAGCCGGTTGGACGGAAGCATCCGCCGCAAACCTGAGCAAGGCAATCGATGAGGCGGTACGCATCGCATCCGACCCCGATGCGACGGCGGAAAAAGTCGATGCGGCCGTGGCCGGTTTACAAGCGGCGATGTCGGCATTGACATCGGCGGAGAAACCGAGCGACAAGCCGAGCGACAAACCGAGAGACAAGCCGAACGACAAACCGATTGACAAACCAAGCGATCCGGAGAACAACAAGGGCGGCAGTCAGGAACAAGGCAAGCGTAAATTACCGGCGACGGGCGTGTCTTCGTCCTTCTCATGGTTTTTCAAGATGTTCCGTTAGGAGAACTGTTCGCTATGGACGGAACGGTATATGGATACGGAGGGATGTATGAGTTTTCGATACCGCATGATGCTTCGATTGTTGAAAATACTCGGCGTGAAGCGGGCGTTTCGCCGTGCATCGGCGGATATGGCGGCTTTTGTCAAGCAAGGTCGAAGGCGAACACCTTTCAAGTTTCCATATAAACTGATGCGGGATATGCATGTCGAATTGCGTACGATACGTGGTCGACCCTGTTATCTGATATCGGCAGCGGGACGAGAACCGGAACACGCCATCCTTTATTTTTTCGGCGGCGGTTTCATGGTTGAGCCGGGTAAGCGGGACATTCGTTTCATAAGAGAAATGATTGAACGTTCCGGGGCATCGGTTATGATGCCGATGCTTCCCCTGCTGTCTGACGGGCCGTTTTCCGAAATCTGTGCCATGGCCGGGGAGAGTTATGAAAGTCTTTTGCGGGATTTTCCCGCGGAGAAGATTCAGTTTATCGGCTTTTCCTCCGGGGCCTCACTTTGTCTGAATGTATTTGCATACGGGCAGTTGAGCGGGCAGGCGTTACCGTGGCCGCGTCACATGATATGCTCATCGCCCGCATGGCGTGTACCGCCTGATGAGACGGAGTTGGCTCAAATGGTCACCATTGACCCGTACGACCCCATATTGTCATCGGCACATATTGATGCCATGGGACAGTTCATGGCGGAGGCGGATTATCCGGGCCTACCGTCTATCGACGCATTTGATTTTCCGTCTTGTTGTCCGATTACCGTAATGTACGGTACGGATGAAATCTTTTATGCTTACAGAGAAACCGTTCTCGCTTGGGCAAAACGAAACGATGCGCCGGTGCGACTGCTCATCGGAGATGGACTTTGTCATTGTTGGCCGGCCGTGGACGCACCGGAAGGACGGCAAGGTCGGGAAAGAATCATCAAGACGTTGACATCTTATATGGATTAACGGATACCCTCAAATCGGCAGTACGTCATTCATTCCCGCAATCCGGGGGTGGACGGACTGCCGATTTGCATGAAAGGCTATAGCGGGGTGTCTATACAAAATGTTGTCGTCCCAACGGAAAAGGGGTGACATGGGATGTATCATGATAAAAGTTAGGTATTGATAACTCTTGTATTGGAAAAGGAGGCGCGATGGAAGCGGGACATGAATTTTTAGCCCGGCTGGGTAAGACGAAGTTAAGGCCGGGCGGTGTAGAAGGTACGAATTGGTTGTTGGAACAGGTTACGTTGAATGAGGATACAGAAGTGTTGACCGTGGCTTGTAACCGGGCAACGGATATGATTATGATGGCGGAGCGATACGGCTGCCGGATGACGGGCGTGGACCGATATCGGCCGGCCCTTGCGGATGCGGCGACAAACATCGCCGAGGCGGGGCTGGGGCATCGTCTGAAAGTGTTGCGGGCGGATGCGAGGAACCTGCCGTTTGATGATGCGTCCTTTGACATCGTCATGAATGAAGCGATGCTGACTATGATGACGGATAGCTCCAAGGCGGCCTGTATCCGGGAATATGCCCGTGTCCTGCGACCGGGCGGTGCGTTGCTTACACATGACTTGTGTGTGCGGGACGTACCGGCAGCAGTGATTGACGAGTTGCGGGAACTCTTGCAAATATCCGTAAATCCCTTGTCTTTATCGGGTTGGACGAATTTATTTCGACAAAACGGTTTTTGTCAAGTTCATGCGAGAACGGGACGGATGCATTTCCTAACACCACGGGCGCTCATTGAAGATGAAGGGGTTGGCGGGATGCTCCGGATCGTGCGGACGGCGCTTGCCACGCCGGAAGACCGGCAACGGCTTTATGCCATGCAGCGCTTCTTCCGTCGCTATCGCCGGAACTTACGATATATTACGGTGGTTTCACGGCGGAAATCGTAACGGTACCATATCCGTTTGAGGACGGCATGAGGTTTAACATACCGCGGATGGTATGTGCTGTCGGCGACGGATAGAGGACTTGCGGTTCCGACTGCCTCATGGCATAATGCTGTCAGGAGGTGTGATATGACGGGAGCGATTGTACATGTCGGCATAACGGTCAGGGATATGGAGCGGGCACTGCACTTTTATCGGGATATTTTAGGACTGACCTTCGAGGGCGAGATGGTGATGGCGGGGCCGGAGACGGACACCCTGTTTCAAGAAGAAAACGTGCGGGTACGTGTGGCCTATCTCAACGGCGGTAAAAACATACATTGTCCGCCGGTGGAGTTGCTGTGTTTTGATCACCCTGCGGCACGTCCGCATCGTGGCAGTCTGACCGAGGTGAGCATTGCCGAGATTTGTTTTGATACGGATGATATCGATGCGGCCTATCACCATCTGATATCCTGCGGTACGGAATGTCTGTCACCGCCGCAGACCTTTGACCTGAGCGATCAGGGGTTCGGCGTCAGTCGTGCTTTTTATTTTCGGGATCCGGATGGAAACGTGTTGGAATATATACAGAGTTTGTCGGATGAATCGACGGTGTAAATAATGTCAAAAAGAAGCGGTCTCGGCGGGGGCCGCTTCTTTTATTCCGGTTCGAGGTAAAGGATGTAAGCGGGACAGGGTGTTATGCCGGAGGCCACGACGGTTGGCGGAAACAATCGGTCGAGCGGTTCGTTATTTTACCATCTGTCCGCCGTGAGATAGGAAGAAGTCTTATGGGGGTATGGACACGGCATTCAAGTTGCGCCGGTCGCATGGTAAACGGATAATCAGAAGGTGATGCGCATTGAATGTGAAAGAATACAAGAGCCACATCCACAAGAATTTGTATGTTTTCACATATAATATGCTGAAAGGGAAGCACATCAATTCATGGGCAATTCGACATATACTTTGGTATTCTTCAAGGAATCGGTGACGATTGTTGTTGAATTTTATACAATACCTTACCGAAAAAGTAAAAAAAAGCGAACGATTCGACGAATTTCGACCCTTTCCGTACTTGATTCCATATTGATTTAATGATAGGCGTTTGCTATAATGAGTATGAGATCAGGTGGATGGAAAACATCCCAAACCTGCTGTAAATTTAAAGGAGGAAGAGAGATGGCGAAATGGGTGTATTTTTTTAACGAGGGAAATGCCCGTATGCGAGATTTGCTGGGTGGCAAGGGCGCAAACCTGGCGGAGATGACGGGCCTCGGTTTGCCGATACCGCAAGGCTTTACGATAACAACGGAAGCCTGTACGGACTATTATGCGGCCGGCAAAGAAATTCGGCGGGAAATTCAAGATCAGATTTTTGAAAACCTCAAAAAGCTCGAAGAGGAACAAGGCAAGAAATTCGGTGATGACGAAAATCCCTTGCTGGTATCCGTTCGTTCCGGTGCCCGTGTGTCCATGCCGGGAATGATGGATACAATTTTGAATCTCGGTCTCAATGATGTGGCAGTAGAAGGATTTGCCCGTAAGAGCGGCAATCCCCGTTTCGCATACGACTCTTACCGCCGGTTTATCCAGATGTTTGCCGACGTGGTAATGGAGCTGGATAAAGCGAAGTTTGAAGCAATTTTGTCCAATGTTAAGGCGGTAAAAAAGGTTCAGGATGATACCGATTTAACGGCAGAGGACCTGAAGGAAGTCATTCAGAAGTACAAAGATTTTTATAAAAATGAATTGGGTACGGATTTTCCGCAGGAACCGCGGGAACAGCTGATGGAGTCGGTTAAAGCGGTATTTCGCTCATGGGATAATCCACGGGCCATTTATTACCGTCGGATGAATGATATTCCGGGTGACTGGGGAACGGCGGTCAACGTACAGGCCATGGTCTTCGGTAATATGGGTGATACATCCGGAACGGGTGTGGCGTTTACGAGAAATCCGGCGACCGGTGAAGCGAAAATCTACGGCGAATATCTGATTAACGCACAAGGTGAGGATGTCGTAGCCGGTGTAAGAACGCCGCAACCGATTTCCAAGCTGCACGAAGATATGCCGCATGTCTACGAAGAGTTTATCGCTATCGCAAAACGACTGGAAGAGCATTACAAAGATATGCAGGATATGGAGTTCACCATCGAAGATGAGAAGCTGTATTTCCTGCAAACGAGAAACGGCAAGCGGACGGCACAGGCGGCGTTGCAAATCGTCTGCGATTTTGTCGATGCGGGTGAGATTACGAAGGAAGAAGCCGTCATGCGGATTGAAGCGAAGGCACTGGATCAACTTCTGCATCCGGCATTTGAACCGACGGCATTGAAGAATGCGAAGGTTATCGGTGAGGCGTTGCCGGCATCACCGGGAGCGGCTGCCGGCCGCGTGTACTTTACGGCGGAAACGGCTGCAAAAGCGGCGGAAGCGGGAGAACGGGTGGTTCTGGTTCGACTGGAAACTTCTCCCGATGATATTGAAGGTATGCATGCGTCGGAAGGTATTTTGACGGTGCGGGGCGGTATGACCTCTCATGCGGCCGTGGTGGCCCGCGGCATGGGAACCTGCTGTGTTTCCGGTTGCGGTGAGGTACATATCAATGAAGAGGAAAAGTTCTTTGAACTCTGTGGTGAGCGGATTCACGAAGGCGACTACATCTCATTGGACGGAACGACGGGTAAGATTTACTTAGGTGACGTAAAGACCGTAAAAGCGGAGATTTCCGGAAACTTTGAACGCATCATGAAATGGGCGGATGAAGTGCGGACCATGCAGGTACGTACGAATGCGGATACGCCCGAAGATGCGGCCAATGCCGTTCGGTTCGGTGCGGAGGGAATCGGTCTTTGCCGTACGGAGCATATGTTCTTCCTGCCGGATCGGATTCCCAGAATTCGCGAGATGATTCTGGCAAAGACGGTTGAAGAACGTGAAGCCGCGTTGGCACAATTGATTCCTTACCAGAAGAGTGATTTTAAGGGCTTATACGAGGTGATGGAAGGCCGTCCGGTGACCATCCGTTTCCTGGATCCTCCTTTGCATGAATTCTTGCCGACGGAGGAAGAGGAGATTGCCGTACTGGCAAAACAGATGAACCATACGGTGGCGGAGTTAAAGAACACGATTGATGAATTGCACGAATTCAACCCGATGCTGGGTCACCGCGGTTGTCGTCTGGACGTGACCTATCCGGAAATTGCACGGATGCAGACGCGTGCCATTATTGAAGCGGCCATTGAGGTGAATCTGGAAAAGGGTTATAACATTGTTCCGGAAATCATGATTCCGCTCGTGGGCGAACGACGCGAGCTGGCATTCGTGAAGGCCATTGTCGATAAAACGGCGGCGCAAGTAATGGCTGAAAAGGGTGTGAATGTAGATTATCATGTCGGTACGATGATTGAAATACCGCGTGCGGCTTTGCTGGCGGATGAAATCGCGGAAGAGGCGGAGTTCTTCTCCTTCGGCACGAATGACTTGACGCAGATGAGTTTCGGCTTTTCGAGAGACGACGCCGGCAAGTTTTTGGAATCATATTATGCGAACGGCATCTATGAATCGGATCCGTTCCAACGCCTGGATCAAGCCGGGGTGGGCCAGCTGTTGAAGATTGCCGCAGAACGTGGCCGTAAGACGCGCAGCGATCTGCACTTGGGCATCTGCGGTGAACACGGTGGCGACCCGAGTACGATTGCATTTTGTCAACGTGTCGGTCTGGATTATGTTTCCTGTTCGCCGTATCGTGTACCGATTGCACGTTTGGCTGCGGCACAGGCGGCGATTGAAGAGAGACGTAAATAATCGGATACATTAAATATTCGTACAAAAAAAAGCAACGCTTAGTGACTCTTAATTAGGGATTTATTCCCTTAAAATATAATCGGCATGAAGGAATTAACCTTTGTGCCGATTTTTATATTTCCACTTTTCCT